>NZ_JABBNB010000129.1 GCF_012933505.1 Gordonia asplenii | reverse complement strand
CCCCAACCACCCACGCCCCCAAGGCCCGACAGCACCACCGAACAACACCGGAACCACAGAGCCGGGCACACAACCACGCCCACCCACCACACCCCGCCCCCACCACACCAAAAAACCCGGAAACCAGACCCATCGGTGAATCCAGGTTGAGCCGGGCCGAAGCGCAAGCGAAGGCCACCCACTCCGCTGGTTGAGCCGGGCCGAAGCGCTAGCGAAGGCCCGTGTCGAAACCACGCAACCCGACGATGCCAG
>NZ_JABBNB010000128.1 GCF_012933505.1 Gordonia asplenii | reverse complement strand
GCTGTTGATGATCGACGTCAAGTCGGTGCGCCATCGGCTGCATCGACTTGCGTTGCCCGTCCATCAGCAACCCACGCGCGTACAACTGCGCCTTCACCCGTTGATCCGATCGAGGCAACGATGAAAATACTTCAGCCACAAAGGATTCCAGCATGGACTGGACATCGGCGAGTTCACTGTCCTTCACTCTCAAAGGTTCTCGAGACCGCGCTCGAGTGTCAAGCCGACACGCCGAGCTAACAAAGTACTACTA
>NZ_JABBNB010000127.1 GCF_012933505.1 Gordonia asplenii | reverse complement strand
CGGATCCGCGACTGCTACAGCCTGTTCCCCGGCAACCCGCACTCAGCGTTCGGCTGCGACCTCGACCACGCCACCGAATACAACCACCACACCCCCACCGCCGGCGGGCAGACCGAACCGGCCAACCTCGGCGCGAAAGACCGCTACGCACACAACCGCAAAACCCACGGCACCTGGACCGACGACCTGCACACCACCGACGACGGACACGTCATCCCCATCTACATCACCCCCGAACGAATCGTCATCGAAGG
>NZ_JABBNB010000126.1 GCF_012933505.1 Gordonia asplenii | reverse complement strand
CCTCGGGCTTTCACGCTGATTTCGTGTCGTAGACGAAGAATGGTGCCCTGACCTGGGATAATTCGACTTGCGAAGGTCCGAATTACCTATGATCGAGGAGCACCATTCAGGTGAGTAAGTCTACGTCGCCGTACCCGTTGTTGTCTGCAGATGGCACCGGAACCGGCGTGGTGTCGCATGCCGGCGCTACGGTGATGCTGCGGGCCGCGGAGAAGACGGGGCTGATCAGCCGGTTGTCGGAGGCGTTGGCGCCGTGGCGTAAACC
>NZ_JABBNB010000125.1 GCF_012933505.1 Gordonia asplenii | reverse complement strand
CCTCGACTCACCCACGCTCGGCTCGCCCTCGCTCGACTCGCCCTCGCCCTCGCTCGGTTCGTCGTCGATCAGGTTGGTGCGTTCGAGGATCTTGCGGGCGATCTCCACACTGATCACACCGTCACGCAGTCGTTGCGCGACCCGCGGATGGCGGGTCATCAAATCGTCGGCCTCGGCCAGCATGCCCTCCGCGCGGCCCTGACTGACGCCCAGGGTGACAGCGATCCGGCGGGCGCAATCGACGAACGCCTTACGGGCCGCCGCATGT
>NZ_JABBNB010000124.1 GCF_012933505.1 Gordonia asplenii | reverse complement strand
ATGTTGTTGTTCGGCGGTGTCCTACTCTCCCACACCGGTTAGAGTGCAGTACCATTGGCGCTGGTGGGCTTAGCTTCCGGGTTCGGAATGGGTCCGGGCGTTTCCCCGCCGCTATAGCCGCCGAAACACTATGAAACAGCATCGCACGCTGACGCGTGGTGTGTTGTTTCAGAATCGTATAGTGGATGCGCCACCCACAGGGGGTGGTCGTGTCAATGCGTGCCTTACTTGTTGTAACTGCCCCAACACTCAAAACTAGAGTGCAACAATA
>NZ_JABBNB010000123.1 GCF_012933505.1 Gordonia asplenii | reverse complement strand
GGAGGAACTCGTGGGTGCCGCCGGCCGAGTCGGTACGCACCAATACCGATTTGCCGACCCGATAGCCCGATGCCCGTGGTAGCTGAGCGAGAGCTGCGGCGGTGACCGTGATGTGGTCGGCTGCGGTGTTGGCGCCAGCGTTGCCCGGCCGCAGCAGGGTTGCTAGGGGTTCGCCGGTGCCCTGGCTGCCGTGGTCGACGAACGCGCACAGGGGGTGAAATCCGAAGCCGTGCTTGTAGGTTGGTGCCGCGTCCTGCTTCTCAGAGTGTGCGGT
>NZ_JABBNB010000122.1 GCF_012933505.1 Gordonia asplenii | reverse complement strand
GCGCGCCGGACCCGGCCTCGACCTGTTCCCCGGACTGGCCCGCTACACCTTCCTCCCCACCACCCCGACCGCTGCGGCCACCCCGCCCCGCCCGCGCGCCACCAGCAGTCGCCGACACTGCACACTACGCAAACACCACCTCCGCAAAGCAGAACGCGACCGCAACCGCGCCGCACGACTAGCCCACGCCGCCCACCCCGACCCCACCAGCATCTACAGCCGCCTCACCCCAGACGACGACGGCGACCCACCCTACTAACCAGCACCATCCCACT
>NZ_JABBNB010000121.1 GCF_012933505.1 Gordonia asplenii | reverse complement strand
ACCCCGAGAACAAGGTCGTGGGCGGTAGTCTGCGGTTTGGGGTGGTCTGCTGGTGAAACGCCTGTTGTGGGTGGAGTAGCGGGTGGGTGTGTGTTCTTTGAGAACTCGATAGTGTGTGATGGATTGTTTGATGCCAAATTTTGTTTTTGTTTTTGGTGTCTGAGAAGTTTTGTGGCTCCACCTGTTTGTGGGTGGGGTTGTTTTTGGATGCTGGTTTTTGTTTTGGATTTGGTTGGGGTTTTCTCTTCTGGATTTGTGTTGAAACTGCCTCTGGTGCTCA
>NZ_JABBNB010000120.1 GCF_012933505.1 Gordonia asplenii | reverse complement strand
GCACGCGGCGGCCCGTAAGGCGTTCGTCGATTGCGCCCGCCGGATCGCCGTCACCCTGGGCGTCAGTCAGGGCCGCGCGGAGGGCATGCTGGCCGAGGCCGACGATTTGATGACCCGCCATCCGCGGGTCGCTCAACGACTGCGTGACGGTGTGATCAGTGTGGAGATCGCCCGCAAGATCCTCGAACGCACCAACCTGATCGACGACGACGAACCAAGCGACAGCGAACCGAGCGAGGGTGAACCAATCGACGACGAGTCGAGCGTGGGTGAGTCGAGT
>NZ_JABBNB010000012.1 GCF_012933505.1 Gordonia asplenii | reverse complement strand
ATCACCACGCCCCACCCCACCGATCAAATCAGCAAGCGTCACCGCAGGCACCGCGACCACCGGCCCGGTCGATCCGGCGTGTGCGAGTTCCGACGGAGTCAACCACTGCGCGGCACCCACCGCGGCGGTCGGTTGCGACGTCAGTGCGTCGATGAGTCGGACGAATCGATCCACGGTGGTTCGAGCGGTCTTCTCGTCGAACAGGTCGGTCGCGTAGATGAGCGAGCCCGACCACGCCGCGGCCTCGGAGGTGGTCAACACGAACGACAGGTCCCACTGCGACGCGGCAACGGGGGCCGGCTCATGGGCGAAGGTCACGCCTGCCACCGGTACGGCAACGTCCTCGACGGAGCCGGCCGGATCGAAGGACAACATCACCTGGGCCAACGGCGAAAATGCCTGCGACCGAACCGGATCCACCGACTCGACCACCGCCTCGAAGGGCACGTCCGCGTGCGCGAACGCATCCAGATCGACGCCGCGCACTACCGACAGCAACTCGGCGAACGACGCGGACGGGTCCACCGCGGTCCGCAAGACCAGCGTGTTGACGAACATCCCGACCAGCGGCTCCAGCACCGCCTGACCACGTCCGGCCACCGGCGAGGCCACCACGATGTCGCGTGTCGCGCTCAACCGCGACAGCAGCACCGCCAATGCGGCGTGCACCACCATGAACGGCGTCACCCCGTGGGCCGACGCCACCCGGGCGACGCGGTCACCGACTTCGGCCGCAACGTCGAACTCGACTGCGGCACCGCGATGCGACGCCAGAAGTGGCCGCGGCCGATCGGCGGGCAGGTCCAACACCTCCGGCAGCCCGGCGAGACGCTGGCGCCAGAACGAAAGCTGTTGGCCCGCAACGGAATCATCGTCGGCAGGCGAGCCGAGTACCCGATGTTGCCACATCGCGAAATCAGCGAACTGCACCGGCAGCGGCGCGAACTGCGGGGCCTTGCCTGCCGCCCGCGCCGCGTATGCGGCGACGACGTCGGCGACCAACGGTCGCAGCGACAGTCCGTCGGCACCGATGTGGTGCAGCACCACAGCCAACAGCCAGGCATCACCGTCGACTCCGGTGAGGCGCGCGCGCACCGGCCACTGCGCCCCCACGTCGAAGCCGCGGCGCACCTGTGCGAACAGCTCAGCCGCGGAGTCGACGATCGCCCAATCCAGTTGTGCCCCGGCATCTTCCGCGGCACCGACGACCTGATGCGGCACACCGTCGTCGGCCGGGAACGTCGTCCGCAGAATCTCGTGGCGCGCCACCACGTCGGCCACCGCTGACCGTAGCGCCGCGACGTCGACATCTCCGGTCAGCCGCACGACGACCGGCAGGTTGTACGCTGCGTCGTCCGGATCGAACTGGTTGATGAACCACATCCGCTGCTGGGCGAACGACAACGGAATACGATGCGGCCTCGGCACGACGACACTGATCGGCTCGATTCCCGCACCGACATGGCCTGCACGTTCAGCGAGCAGCCGCGCGGTCGGGGCCTCGAAGAGGTCGCGAAGATTCAGGTCGACTCCCAGTTCGTCGCAGGCGCGGGCCACGATGCGGGCTGCCAGCAGCGAGTTGCCGCCGACGTCGAACACGGACTCCACCACACTGATCTCGTCTAGGCCCAGGACGTCGGCGAAGATCGCCGCGAGAGTCTCCTCGACGTCGGATCGGGGCGCGACCGCTTGCGCGGTGGCAGTGGCGACCGCATCCGGCAGTGCCGAACGGTCGAGTTTGCCGTTGACGTTGAGCGGCAATCGATCGAGCACGACGACGAAGTCGGGAACCATGTAGTCGGGAACTCGCGTGGCCGCCCATCGGCGAACGTCGAGGGGATCGAGGGCGGCGTCACCGGGTACTCCGACGACGTAGCCGATCAGCCGGTCGGGGCTGTCGGCAGGGGATTTGATCGCCGCGGCGGCGGCGCTGACACCTGGTGCCGACGCTAGCGCGGCTTCGACGTCGCCGAGCTCGATCCGGTAGCCGCGCAGCTTCACCTGGTCGTCGGCACGGCCCAAGAACTCCAGGCAGCCGTTGCGCAGCAACGCGACGTCGCCGGTGCGATACATCCGGTCACCCGGCTCACCGAACGGGTCGGAGACGAACCGGGTCACCGTCTGCCCGACGCCTCGATACCCGCGCGCGAGTTGATCACCGGCTAGGTAGAGATCCCCGGGCACGCCGTCGGGGCGATGGCGCAACTGCGGATCGAGGACATACATGCGCGATCCCGGCAGGGCCAGTCCGGCGTCGCTGGCGAGGGTCTGCCCGACGAAGCCCTCGCTGAGCTCGCGGCGGGTCAGATACACGGTCGCCTCGGTCGGCCCGTACATGTTGTTCAGCTGCGGACTGGTCTCGCCCCGGCGCCGCCGATCGCCGAACCAGCGTCGCACTTGGTCGAAATCGAGTGCCTCGCCCACGAAGATCATCGTCCGCACCGACGGTGGCATCGGCGGTCCGTCGGGTGAGCGCACCGCACCGGCGAGTTGATAGAAGGCGGACGGCGTCAGATTGACGACGGTGACCGACTGATCGGCGAGGACGTCGACGAAGCGTTCCGGCGTTCTGGTGGTCAGATAGTCGAGCACCACCAGCCGTCCACCGAACGCGAGCGCGACCCAGATCTCGCCCACCGAGACGTCGAACGCATAGGACTGGAACATGGTCCAGACGTCGTCGGCGCTGAAGTCGTATTCGCGGGCCATCGCCGACAGCAGGCTCACGACGGCCGCATGGGTAACCGACACGCCTTTCGGCTTGCCCGTCGAGCCGGAGGTGTACATGACGTACGCGGGATGCGCGCCATGGACTTCGGCCGGGATCAGGGCACGCGCGGTCGGATCACCGGCGGCGACGACGCCCTCGACGGTGTCCATCTTTGCGGTGTCCAACTTTGCGGCGGGCTCGTCAGCCCACGCGGCGATCGTGGCATGGTCGGTCAGGATCAGCACCGGGTCGGCGTCGGCGATGATCGCGGCGAGTCGTTGTTTCGGATGTGACTGGTCGAGCGGTAGGTATGCCGCGCCGGTCTTGACGACGGCCAGCAGTGCGACGATCAGTTCGACGCCGCGCGGGAGTGCGACGCCGACGAGTCGTTCCGGGCCCGCGCCGAGCGCGATCAATCCCGCGGCGAGGTCGTCCGACCGCTCGTCGAGCTGCGCATAGGTGAGCTCGACGCCGCTGGTGTCGGTGAGTGCGATTCGGTTTCCGAACAGGCGCGCGCTCGCCCGGAAGATTCCCGGCAGTGAGCCGAAGTCGACGGTTCCGGCTATTTCGACGGCGCTCGCCCGAGCCCGGTCGGCGGCGGCGCGGGTGCCCGCGGCGACCTCTGCGGGTGGAGTGCCGGGACGGATGGTCGGCGCCAACGCGGCTCCGACCGCCGCATCGCGGTCCAGTCCTTGGCGCTCGAGGACTCCGGCGAGCAATGATGCCCGAGCGTGCAACGCGTCGAAGGCGACTCCGCCGTTGTAGCCCTCGACCGCGATCGCGGTGGGCTCGATGACCGCGGCCAGGTGCAGCAGGTCGATCGTCGAGGGAGTCGCTCCCCACGTCCGTGCAAAGGCATCCGCCACTTCGGCGAAGTCGCCGACGATCGAACGGCGTTTGGTGTTGTCAACCCCCCAGAGAGAGCTGTCAGTCACCAGGACCTCTCCGGCGCCGGCTCATCGCAGCATCGACATTCACCGCGAACGTACCGGTCTGCGGTCGGCGATCCCCGCAGCCACCGGCGTCGGAGAACTCGCCGGCGCCACGTCATCTGATGCCCGAACAAAATTCACTGAACTGCACTCACACTCTCGAAATTTTCTACGCAACGTCGCATGGCCCAAGCGGCCACCCGCCCAGCTGGATTCTACTTCAGGTCGCCGGACAGGCCGAGCCGCAGCCGACGATCGCAAGCGTACCAAGATCTGATCGAATGCTCAGTACCAAACGGACAAACCGCAAGTCGGGAGAACAATCGACAAAACCCCTGCCCCACAACGACATGCGACGGAACAGAGGCAGACGAGAGCACGAGAGCAGGCTCAACCATCCCGCCGGTTGAGCCGGGCCGAAGCGCCAGCGCAGGCCCCCAACCCGCCGGTTGAGTCGGGCCGAAGCGCCAGCGCAGGCCCGAGTCGAAACCCCGCACGCCGACCACACCAACGGGGTTTCGACTCGGCTACGCCTCGCTCAACCGGCAGGATGGCTGCGCCGAGCCTCAAACCCCCGCCGGTTGAGCCGGGCCGAAGCGCGAGCGCAGGCCCCCAACCCGCCGGTTGAGCCGGGCCGAAGCGCTAGCGCAGGCCCGAGTCGAAACCCCGCAAGCCGACCACACCAACGGGGTTTCGACTCGGCTACGCCTCGCTCAACCGGCAGGATGGGCGCGCCGAACTCAAACAGCAGGATGGCATGCGCCTCGCCAGTACCAGCAGGATGCCTTGCGCCGAGCTCAACCAGCAGGATGGCTACGCCTCACTCAACCAACAGGTAACTGAAACAACAGAAAGAAAGCTCGCCTTTCAGGCGCTGATCAGAGCCGCCGGATGCCGGGGATCGAGCAGACCCGACCCCTCGGGAACGTCGGCCGGGTCGGTGCCCTCGGTGAGCACGCGATTGTCGGCGTCGACGAATACGACGTGCGGCGCGTACTCGCGCAGTTCGGCTTCGTTCAGCATGCCGTAGGCGATGATGATCACGAGATCGCCGGGGTGCACCAGATGTGCGGCCGCGCCGTTGATGCCGATGACGCCGGTGCCCCGGTCGCCGGCGATGGCGTAGGTCTCCAACCGTGCGCCGTTGGTGATGTCGACGATGGTGACCTGTTCGCCTTCCAGCAGGTCAGCGGCGTCGAGTAGGTCCTGGTCGATGGTCACCGAACCCACGTAGTGCAGGTCCGCCTGGGTCACTGTGGCCCGGTGGATCTTCGACGTCATCATGGTTCGCAACATTGGCTGGGTCCTCTTCCTAAGGTCTCACTCGAGTATCCATATCGTTCGCGACCACTTCAATCGTTACCGGTAGTGATGTACATCGTTTGACCGAACCGGCGACCGGAGTCACCCCTGCAACGCCGCCTGAACCGCGTCGCCGATCACCGCGAGGGCCGCCGGATCGGCCAATCCATCGTGCGTCGAGTCGACGTCGACGTTGCGCACGACTCCCGCGAACGGTTCCCAGCCGCGAGCGATCGCGGTCGGGTCGTCTTTGCCGGCGACGGCGGTGAAGACCTGCAGGGCGCCGTCGAACACCAACGGACGATGTTCGCGCACGCCGCGCGGCACGGTCGTCAGATTCTCGACGATTCGTCTCGCCTGCGCGGCCCCGACGAGACCGAGTTCGACGATGTGCCGCTCGACCGCCGCGACGACGTCGCGCCGATCATCGAGCACGTCGCCGCTCAAGTTGAAGAGTTCCCGCAGCCCGCCGAGGAGTTGCCGCGAGTCGCGTTCGACGGGTGCGTCGATCGGCACTGCGGGTGCGTCCAGCACGCCGACGTATCCGACGTCCTCGCCGTCGGCCTGCAATTGCACGGCGATCTCCTGCGCGATCACGCCGCCGATCGACCATCCGAGGACGTTGTACGGGCCGTCGGGCTGGATGGCGCGCATCTCATCGATGTAGCGGGCGGCCACCGCGTGGATCGAACCGGGCCGATCCTCCCCGCGAACCACGTATGGATCCTGCAGGCCGTAGATCGGCCGGTCGGTGACGTGCGGCGCCAGCCCGCCGTAGAACCATGCGAGGCCCGCGGCGGGGTGAACGCACCACAGCGGACTGCGCGAACCGTCGGACCGCAGCGTGATCACCACCGCATCGGCGACGGCGGCGTCGGCCGAGATCCGCCTGCCGAGTCCGCGCGGTGTCGGGTCGGCGAACAGCCACGGCAACTGCACACTCACGTGGCGCGCGCGCAGTGCGGCGACGACCCGCGCCGCCGACAGCGAATTGCCGCCGAGCGCGAAGAACGACTCCTCGACCCCTGCGTCGACGCCGAGCACCTCGCCGAAGACCTCGACGAGCAGTCGCTCGACCGCGGTGATCGGCTGCGCCGACGACGTCGACTCGGCGCGCTGCGGTGCGGGAAGTGCCTTGCGATCCACCTTGCCCGACGATCCCGCGGGCAGTTCGTCGAGCACGACCCACGTCGTCGGCCGCATGAACTCCGGCAGCTTCGCCGCCAGAACCGCGTTCACCCGCTCGACGTCGACGTTGCCCGGGGACAGGTACCCGACCAGCCGTGCGTCGGCACCCGCACCGACGACGTCGACGGCCGCCGACACGACGCCGGGCACCGCGGCGATCGCCGCTTCGATTTCGCCCAATTCCAGCCGCTGACCACGCAGCTTCACCTGGAAGTCGGTCCGCCCCAGGTACTCGATCTGCCCGTCGGCCCGCCACCGCACCAGATCACCGGTCCGGTACAGGCGTTCACCGGTGACGGGATCGGGTACGAATCTCTCGGCAGTCAACCTCGGCTGCCCGGCGTAGCCGCGCGCGACTTGAACGCCACCGAGATACAGCTCGCCCGGGAGCCCGGCGGGCAGCCTGCGCAGCCGCTCGTCGAGTATCACCGCGCGAGTGTTGCGCACCGGTGCGCCGATCGGCACCGCGGTGTCTCCCCGATTCACGCGGTAGGCGGTGACGTCGACGGCCGCCTCGGTTGGCCCGTACAGATTATGCAGTTCGGGCGCATGGTCGTCGCCGAGGACGGTCGCCGCGACGGCGGGCACCAGTGCCTCGCCCGAGGTGAACATCAGCCGCAGCGAGTCCAGACTCGCCAGCCGTTGCCCGACGACGTCGGCGAAGGTCGCCAGCATCGACGGCACGAAGTGCACCACCGACACCCGTTCGGCGTCGATCAGATCGGCCAGGTAGTCCGGATCGCCGTGCCGGTCCGCCTCGGCGACGACCAGTCGGGCGCCGATCATCAACGGCCACAGCAGTTCCCACACGGAGACATCGAAGGTGTACGGCGTCTTCTGCATGATCACGTCGGCCGTCGAGATCGGATGGTCGGCCTGCATCCAGGCCAGCCGATTCGCGATCGCACCGTGCGAGACGGTCACTCCCTTCGGCCGTCCGGTGGATCCGGAGGTGAAGATGGTGTAAGCGGCGTGCTGTGGCCTGATCCGCGGGCGGGGACGCGGTGGCGCATCGTCGCCGACGACGCCGACGACGGTGCGTCCCCGGCCGGCGACGGTCGCCGCGACTGCCGAATCCGGTGAGGCGACAACGATTTTCGCGTCGACGGTGGCCAGCATGTAGTCCACTCGGTCGACCGGGGCGGCAGGGTCGATGGGCACGTACTGACCGCCGGCGGCGAGGACGGCGTGAACTGCGACGACCATGTCCGCCGAGCGGGGCAGGCACAGCGCCACCGCGACGTCGGGGCCGACCCCGAGACGAGCCAGCCGGTCGGCGAGCGCCTCGACGCGCGCACTGAACTGCCGGTAGGTGATGGTTTCCCCGTCGGCGATCAACGCCGGTGCCGTCGGATTCGACGCCGCGGCGCGGGCCATCGCATCGGCGACGAGGTCGAGTCGACCGTCGACGACGTCTCCGGTGGACCACGCCTCGACGTCGGTTCGCCGCGCCGGCGGCAGCGGGTCCAGGTCTTCGACGCGGCCCTCCGGGTTCGCGGCGACCTGTTCGAGCAGTGCCGTCAAGATCTCGGCGAATACCTCGATCTGTGTGTCGCCGAACGCATTCGGCAGGTACTTCAGGGTCAGTCCGAGCTCGTCGCCCATCGGCGCGGTACTCAGGTTGAGCGGGTAGTGGGTCGCGTCGGACGCGCGGACGCCGGTGACCCGCAAGCCGCCCGCGTCGGCGCCGACGACGGTCAGCGACTCGGTGTTGATCGGGTATGACTCGTGCACGGTCAGGGTGTCGAATATCGCAGGCATTCCGGCCAGCCGCGCCAACTCGGGCAGCGCGACGTGCTGGTGGGTCATCACGCGCGTGTGGTCGGCCTGGATCCGGCGCAGTACTTCGTCGACGCGTGCGGCCGCGTCGAGATCGACGACCACCGGCAGGGTGTTGATGAACAGGCCCACCAGGTGATCCGCCCCGGGCAGGTCGTGCGGACGCCCGGAGACGGTTTCGCCGAAGGCGACCACCCGGTTCCCGGTGATCTTGGAAAGCAATGCGGCCCAGGCGAATTGAACGATGACGGCGAGGGTGACGTCGGTGCGCCGCGCAACCGCGGTGAGCGTGGCGACGAGCTCGCCGGGCACCCGCGTGACGAAGTCGCGGGGTCGCGCGTCGGCGCGCGGTTGCACACCGGGTGCCACCAATGTCGGCCCGCTCAGCGGTGCGAGCACCGGCCGCCACGCGTCGAGCGCGCCGTTTCCGTCCGCCTGTGCGAGCGCCCGGACGTGATCGCCGAAATCGAGGGAACTCTCTTGCCGCGGATAGCCCGAACCGGTTGCGTACAGCGCCAGCAGATCCGCGAGCACCACCGGCCCCGACCACCCGTCGAACAGGATGTGGTGGTTGGTGACGATGAGCGTCGCCGAATCCTCGTGCCGCACAAGGATGAATCGCACGAGCGGTGGCCGGTCCAGGACGAATGGGCGCGCCGACTCCTCGGCGGCGATCCGGTCGATGGCGGCACGGCCGGCCGCGTCGCCCATCGAGTCGAGGTCGATCTCGGTCCACGGCAGGTCGACGTCGGCGGGGACGACACCGACGACTCCACCCGCGGCCACCCGGACATAAGCCGACCGCAGCACCCGGTGAGTCGCCAGCAATTGTGCTGCGGCCCAACGCAACCGCGTTGAATCGACCGACGCGAATTCGATGATCGCCTGGGTCACATAGGTGTCCAGCGCGTCGCCGTCGCGGGCCAGCTCGGCCAGGAACATCAGCCCCCGCTGCAGAGGTGTCACCGGCCACAGATCCGCGCCGGGGAAACGCACCGCGAGCCGGTCCAGGTCCGCTTGCGTGACGTCGGTTCCGGGCAGATCCGACGGCGACGCCCCGACTCCGCCCGCCTCTACGGCGGCGGCCACGGCGTCGAGCTCGACTTCCCAGCGTCGCGCGATACTCGCCACGGTGCGCGGGTCGACGACGCGGCCGGCGAAGGTGAAGTCAGCCGTGAGGGTCCGCCGATCGCCGTCGTGGATCGCGGCGACGTTGACGCTCACCGCATTCGGCAATGCCATCGAGCCGCGCACCGAACTCGACAGGCGGGGCGCGTCGGCCGCGACCATCAGCCCGTCGTCGTCAGCCATGCGCCGGCGTGGCGGCCCCGCTCCCACCCGGCCCAGATAGTTGAAGCCGACGGCGGGCAGCGGCCGCGCCGCGATCGTCTCGTCCAGTCCGGTACCGTCGACGCCGTAGCGCAGCGCCGCGAAGCCCGTTCCCTTGCGCGGCAGCGCGAGCCGCTCTTCCTTCGCCGCTTTGACCGCGTGCACGACGTCGGCGCCCGGGTCGATCGCCAGCGGCATGATCGCGGTGAACCAGCCGACCGTGCGCGACAGGTCGGCGCGCGCTCCGTCCGGCACCGCCTCGTCGTCGCGGCCGTGTGTCTCGACCATGATCGCCACCGGGCGGTCCGCGACATCGCCGCCCGCATCGCGGGACCCGTGCAGGGCCCGGGCCAGCGCGCCGAGCAGCACGTCGTTGATGTTGCCGCCGAACGCATCCGCGGCCCGCGACAGCACCACCTCGGCCGTCCGGGTGGTGATCCGGTGAACCACGGACTGCGACGTCGACAGCACGTCGCGGCGCGGATCGAAACCGGCGGCGAGGCGGTCGCGCCGCTGCGGCAGTCGGGCCAGCCAGAACTCGCGCTCCCCGGCATCGGCGCGCACCGCCGAGAACCATGCCCGCGCCGACGTCACCTCCGGGCGCAATGACAGTGATCGATTGTGCGCCAACGCATCCCATGCGGTGGCCAGGTCTTCGACGATGGTCGGCCAGGAGACCACGTCGACGGCCAGATGGTGCACGGCGAGTACGACGCGCTGCCCGTCGGCGCCGACGACCAGCCCGGCCCGTAGCAGGATCCCGGCCGCGGGATCGAGGCCGGCCAGCAGCTGAGCGTGCATGCGCACCACGGCGTCGTCGAATTCGGTTGTACCGACCGATGATTCGATGTCCAACTGCGGCGATAGGAGTGACCCGGCCGGTGTCTGTCCGGTGGTCCGCACCGCCACGTCGCCGTCGGCGTCGACCACCTGCGCCGTGAGCATCGGGTGGGCCAGCGTCAGCGCTTCGAGCAGGACCGCGAGAACATCGCCGGTCAGCGAGGCGGGCACGTCGAGCACCGTCGACTGGGAGAAGTCGGCGTAATCCGATGCGCCTGCGCTGTGCTCGCGCAACCACCGCAGGATCGGCGGCACCGGGATCCGGCCGATCGCGCCACCGGGCGGCTCGGCGAGTGCGGCGGTATCGGTGAGGTCGGCCGCGACTCGGGCGAGGGCGCGAATCGTCTTGTGCTCGAAGATGTCTCGCGGCCGGATCGGCAGTCCCGCGGCGCGTGCCGCCGACGACATGCCGATCGCCATGATCGAGTCACCGCCGAGGGCGAAGAACGACTCGACCACACTGACCGACGCCACCCCCAGCAGCGCCGAGACGATGTCGGCCAGGCGTTGTTCGACAACCGTCGCGGGCGCGACGACGACCATCGGCTCGTCGGGCGGGGCGGGCAGCGCCGCGCGGTCGAGTTTGCCGACGGATGTCAGCGGCAACTCCTCGATGACGATCAACCGCTGCGGAATCATGTGTGCCGGGAGGATCCGCTCCACCCGCGACGTGACGGCGTCGACGTCGAGTTCGCCGCCGACCAGGTATGCCACCAGTCGTGTCCGACCCGCGGTGTCGGTGTCGCCCACCACCACCGCCTGCTCGATCTCCGGCTGTGCGGTGAACGCGGCCGCGATCTCGTCGAGTTCGACGCGCTGCCCGCGGATCTTGACCTGGAAGTCCGAGCGTCCCGCGAAGATCAGCTCGCCGTCGGCCGACGACCGCACCAGATCACCGGTCCGATACATCCGAGCGCCGGAGCCGGCGAATGGATCCGCGACGAAACTCGTCGCTGACATTGCGGGGCGGTTCAGGTAGCCGAGCGCGACGCCGGCGCCGGCGAGGTACAGTTCGCCGACCACGCCCGGCGGCACCCGATGCAGGCGCGCGTCGAGAACGTGCGCGGTGACGCCGGCGATCGGGCGGCCGATGGTCACCGGCCGCCCGGCCATCAGCTCACCGCTGCTGGCCCACACGGTCGTCTCCGACGGTCCGTAGAGATTGCGCATCCGTCGGCCCGGCGCCGCCCATCGAGTCACCAGTTCCGGCGGGCACGCTTCGCCGGCGGTGGCGACCAGCCGCACCGACGGCACCGCGGCAGGATCGATGGTGGCCAGCACCGACGGCGTGAGGACGAGGTGGGTCACGCCGGTCGATGCGATGACCGCCTCGAGCGCGTCGCCCGCGTACGCGTCGGGCGGGGCGACGGCGAGGGTATGGCCACCGCCGATCGCCCACAGGGTCTCGAAGAACGCCGCGTCGAAGCTCGGCGACGCGACGTGCAGGATCGTGGCGGCCCCGGTCCCCGACGTCAGCACACGTTGAGCGGCAACGAGATCGGCGATTCCGCGATGGGTCACCGCGACCGGTTTGGGCCGTCCGGTGGAACCCGACGTATAGATCAGGTATGCGACGTCGTCCAGGCGCGGCGCCCGCGCGCGCTCACCGGTTCCGACGACGGCACTGCTGCCGGTATCGAGGTCGCGCAGGTCCACCCAGCTCACCGCCGGATGATCGGCCGCCGGCCCGCCGGTCGATGAGATCGCCACGCGCGCACCGGATTCGCTGAGCAGGTAGGCGATACGTTCGGCGGGGTGCGCCGGGTCGATCGCCAGATATCCCGCGCCCGATGTGACGACGCCCCACCAGGCCAGCACGGCGTCGACGGACCGCTCGATGCAGACGGCGACGATGTCGCCGGGGCCCAGCCCCCGGGCGGTGAGGGCGCGGGCGATCGTGGCGGTCCGATCCTCGAAGTCGCGGTAGCTGATCGCACCGGTCGGTCCGACCAACGCCGGTCGATCGGGCTCTGCCCGCCGCGCCCGCAGGATCTGCGGCAGCGTCGCCGGAGTCGCGGGAGCCGCGGACAACTCGTCATCGGCCGCCGCGGCGCCGAGCAGGTCGATATCTCCAACCGCGCGGGAGTCGTCGTCGACGATCGCCGCCAACACCCGGCGATAGACCGAAGCGAGCGCGACGATCGTCGACTCGTCGAAAAGTGCTGTCGCATAAGTGAAGTCGACGACAGCACCACCAGCCGCCCCGGCGTCCACGACGGACACGGTCAGATCGACCTTGGCCTGCGCGACGTCGGTGTCGAGGACTTCGATGGTTACCCCGCCGACCGACTGCACCGTCGCCGACGCCCCGGGGGCCGCCTCGTCGTAGGTCAAGGCGATCTGGAACAGCGGAGCATGTCCCGGATCACGTTGTGGCGCAAGCGCATCGACCAGCTCGCCGAATTCGACGCCGGCGTGCGCGAACGCGTCGAGGTCCGTTCGGCGCACGGCGTCGACCAATCCGGCGATCGACAACGCGCCCGGCACCGCGACCCGCAGGACGAGTGTGTTCACGAACATGCCGACCAACCCGTCGAGCTGGGCGTCGCTGCGTCCCGCGATCGGCGTTCCGATCACGACGTCGTCGGTGACCGCGAGCCGGGCGATCACGACGGCGAGGGCGGCGTGGTGGATCATGAACGGCGTCGCCGCTCGGGCCCGCGCGAATTGCGCTACCGCGCCGGCTGATTCGGCGTCGAGCGATATCCGGTACCTGGCCGACTCGGGGCTCGCGACGGCCGCGCGGGGCCGGTCGGCGGGCAATTCGGTGAGCTCAGGCAGTGCCCGCAGCTGCGTCGTCCAGTAGTCGAGGTCGGCGTCGACGCCCCCGGTCTCGGCCTGCCAGATGGCGTAATCGGCGTAACCCACCGGCAACTCCGGCGGAGTCGGTGCACGCCCCGCCGACCGCGCCGCATAAGCGTCGATCAGGTCGGCGAGGAACGGTCGCGCCGACTGACCGTCGAATGCGATGTGGTGCAGGATGATTGCGAGCTCGGTGGTGCCGTCGCCGGCGTACCAGTGGGCCCGAAGGGGCACGTCGACGGTGAGGTCGAAGCCGGTCGACGCACCGGCCGCGAGCGCTTGCGGACCGTTGGCGTCGTACCAAGGCACCGCGGTCGTGTCGAGGATCTCCTGCCGCGGGCCCTGCCCGTCGGCGGGATAGATGGTCCGCAGTACCTCGTGTCGCTCGACGACGTCGCTCAACGCCGCACGCAGCGCCGCAACGTCGACGGCGCCGCTCATTCGCAGCCGGAGCGCGATGTTGTATGCCGCCGCGGTCACGTCGAACTGGTTGATGAACCAGATCCGCCGCTGCGCTCCGGACAGCGGAATACGTTGCGGCCGTGGCATTCTCCGCCTCATCGGCAGCCACGGTGTCGCGCTCAGCCCGGCGGCGAGTTCCCGGATCGTCGGGCGGGTGAAGACGTCGCGGACCGTCACTCGCCGGCCGGTCGCCGACGACACCCGGGCGGCCACCCGCATCGCCGACAGCGAGGTGCCGCCGACGTCGAAGAAGTCGTCGGTCACGCCGACGTCGCCGGCACCGAGGATGTCCGCGACGATCGCTGCGATCGCCCGCTCGTCGTCGGTCGCGGGTGCGATGTGCTCGGTTGCCGTCGGTACCGGTTGCGGCAGCGCGTTCCGGTCCAGCTTGCCCGCCGAGTTGCGTGGTAGATCGTCCAGCGCCATCCACACCGTCGGGCGCATATACGGCGGCAATGCCGACGCGACGGCCGAGGCGAGGACATCGCGGTGCACCGATGCCGGCGCCACGTAGGCGGCCAGCCGCGTTGCGCCACCGGCATCCTCATGGGCGGTCACGGCCGCGTGCACGACGCCGGGTACACCGGCGAGCACCGCTTCGATCTCGCCGAGTTCGATCCGCTGCCCGCCGATCTTGATCTGGAAGTCGGTCCGGCCGAGGTAGTCGACCGCACCGTCGGACCGGCGCCGGACGAGGTCGCCGGTGCGGTAGAGCCGCCGACCGCCGCCGAACGGGTCGGCGACGAACCGCTCGGCGGTCAGACGAGCGGCATTGAGGTAACCGCGCGCCAATTGCGTTCCGGCCAAATAGAGTTCGCCGGGAACACCGTCGGGGACGGCATGCAGCCGGGCATCGAGGATGACCAGGCCGGTGTTGGCGGTGGGCGTTCCGATCGGCACCGTGCCGACGGTGTCGGTGACGTCGGCGTGTGCGACCTCCACCGCCGCTTCGGTCGGTCCGTACAGGTTGACGATCCGCGCGCTCGGCAACAACTCCCGCGCCTGTGCGACAACGGCTTCCGGCAGCGCTTCGCCCGAGGCGAACAGGTAACGCAGCGTGGCCAACCGCGCCCGGACCGCCTCGCCCGACTCGCCGACGACGTCGCCGAACGCCGACAGCATCGATGGAACGAAGTGGATGGATGTCGCACCAGTCGAACCGACGAGTTCGGCCAGGTACACCGGATCGCGGTGGCCGTCGGGTTCGGCGACGATCAGCCGGGCGCCGCTGCCGAGCACCCCGAACAACTCGGGCACGGACACGTCGAAGGTGTGCGGCGTCTTGAAGATCACCCGGTCGTTCGGGGTCCACGGATACGCGGTCTGCGCCCAGGCGAGGCGGTTGCGCACGGCGCGGTGGCTGACCGTCACGCCCTTCGGCAGACCCGTCGACCCGGAGGTGAACAGCGTGTACATCGCGTGATCGGGTCGCAACGGAGCGATCCGTTCGGCATCGGTGATCGGGGGTTCGTCGGGCTCGACCGGATCGCCGGCGGTGACGGTCAGGACTGTAATCCTCTGCCCCGCAACACTGTTCGCCCACACTGATGCGTCGGCGTCGGATGCGACGAGGATCAATGCGGGGCGAGCGGTGTCGAGGATGTGCGCGGCCCGCTGCGGGGGCGCCGTGACGTCGACGGGTACGTACTGGCCCCCCGCGGCGACCACCGCGTGCACCGCCAGCACCAGTTCGGCCGAGCGCGGCATGCACACCGCCACAACCACTTCCGGTCCGACGCCGGCGACGATGAGCGTGCGGGCCAGGCTCGCCACCCGCGCGGCGAACTCCCGGTACGTCCATGACAAATCGCCCACGATGACCGCGATCGCCGACGGCGTCGCCACCGCCTGCCGCGTGACGGCGTCGGCGACCGTACCTTCGATCGCCAGCGGCTCACCCCACGACACATCGGTGATCCGTTGGCGCTCAACTTCACTGAGGATCGTGACGTCACCGAGCGGACGCGCGCGGTCAACGGCGGCGAGCACGCGCACGAACTGCTCGGCGGTGCGCCGCGCCCGCGCCCGATCGAACAGGTCCGTCGCGTAGAGGAGCGACACACTCCAGGCTTCGCCCGCCGGACCGACGGTGACACCCACGGTCAGGTCCACCTTGGCGTAGTGCTCCGCCGGCTCCACCGGCGTGAAATCGGTTCCGTACGACGGCTGGTCGCGCACATCGTCGACGGTGAGCATCACCTGCGCGAGCGGCGCGAAGGCCTCCGACCGCACGGGTGCGAGCGCTTCGACGATCATTTCGAACGGGATGTCGGCGTGGGCGAACGCGTCGACGTCGATTCTCGCGACGGTGTCGAGCAGCTCGCGGAAGCTCGCCGCGGCGTCGACCGGCACGCGCAGCACCACAGTGTTGACGAACATGCCCACGAGTGCCTCGACCGCGACCGCGTCGCGGCCGCCGACCGGCGTCGCCACCGCGATGTCCGAGGTCCCGGACAACCGCGCGAGCAACGCCGCCAGCGCGGTGTGCAGCACCATGAACACCGTCACGCCCGCCTCGACGGCCAGCGACGACACCGCCTGCGCCACATCGGCCGGGATCTCGAAGCGGACGAGGTCCGCCGCACCGGACGCGATCGTCGGCCGACGGCGATCCGCGGGCAGCTCCAACACGGCCGGCAGACCGGCCAATTGCCTTGTCCAGTAACTCTTCTGCCTGCCCAGCTCGGAGGTCTCGTCGGTGACGGAGCCCAATTCGGCGGCCTGCCATAGGGCGAAGTCGGCGAACTGAATCTCTAGCGGTGACCACTGCGGGACCTGTCCGGCGCGGCGGGCGTCATACGCCGCGAGCAGCTCGCCGACCAAGATCGGCACCGACTGGCCATCCGCCGCCGCGTGATGCACGACGATCGCCAGCAGATGCTCGCTCGACTCCGACGACCACAACCGCACCCGGATCGGCAGGTCCGCGCTGAGATCGAAACCGGCGGCCACCGCGTCGTGCACACCGTCGGCGTCGGTGACCGGCAGCCAGTCCAGGCGATCGTCCACCGCATCGACGCCATGCACGACTTGCGCTGCGACACCGTCGATCTCGCTGATGGTGGTGCGCAGGATCTCGTGCCGCCCGACGACGTCGAGTAGCGCGGCCCGCAGTGCGCCGACGTCGATCCGGCGGCGTATCCGGAGCAGGACGGGGATGTTGTACGCGCCCGACGCCGGCTCGAAGCGGTTCAGGAACCAGATGCGTTGCTGCGCCAACGACAGCGGAATATGCCCCGGGCGAGGTGACATTCGCGTCAACCGGCCGCGCGCCGCGCCGCCGCCGACGAGCGCGAGGGCACGCACCGACGGCGCCGCGAAGACGTCGCGAATGCCGATATGTCTGCCGAGGCGCTCGCTCACGCGGGCCGCGACCCGGGTCGCGGACAACGAATTGCCGCCGAGATCGAAGAAGGATTCCGTCACCGACACGTCGTCGACGCCCAGCACCGCCGCGAAGACGTCCGCGATGTGTCGCTCGGTCTCGTTGCGCGCCAACGTAATTGGTGCGGGCCCCGCCGGCTCGGCGGTCGGCAGCGCCCGGCGGTCGATCTTGCCCGCCGAGTTCAGGGCGAGGGCGTCGAGCAGGATCCATTGGGTCGGCCGTTGATACTCCGACAGCGCCGCACGGGCCGCGGCGTCCAGTGCGCGCGGGTCGACGTCGCGAGGGCTGACGTAGGCCACCAGCCGCGCCGCGCCGCCGGAGCCCGCCAGCGCCGCAGCCACATGAACGACGCCGGGTACCGATGCGAGTACCGCTTCGATCTCCCCCAGTTCCAGTCGCTGTCCGCGGAGTTTGACTTGAAAGTCGGTGCGGCCCAGGTACTCCAGCTGACCGGAACGGGTGAACCGCACCAGGTCCCCGGTGCGGTAGAGGCGGGCGCCCCGTCCGTACGGGTCGGCGACGAACCGCTCCGACGTGAGCGCGGGCGCACCCGCGTAGCCGCGCGCGAGCTGCACGCCGGCGAGATACAGCTCGCCGGGTACCCCGACGGGTACCCGCTGCAGCCGCGCGTCGAGCACGGCTACGTCGGTGTTGGCGACCGGCATCCCGATCGGTATGTCCGTTTCGCTGCCGATCACGTCGTAGGCGGTGACGTCGACGGCCGCCTCGGTCGGTCCATACAGGTTGACCACGCGCAGGTCGGGCAGCGCGGCCCGCAACGCCCGGACCGGTCCCGCGACGAGTGCTTCCCCGGAGGCGAAAACGGTACGGAGGCTGACGAGTTCGGCGAGCCGCGCGACCGGCAGCACATCGACGAACGCCGCCAGCATCGATGGCACGAAGTGCATCACGCTCACCCGCTCGGCCTCGATGAGCCCGGCGAGGTACTGCGGATCACCGTGCCGCCCGTCCGCGGCGACGACGGTGCGGGCGCCGACGACGGCCGGCCAGAACAACTCCCACACGGATACGTCGAAGGTGACCGGCGTCTTCTGCAGCACGGCGTCGTCGGGCGTCAACGGATAGTCGTGCTGCATCCAGTCCAGCCGGTTGCCGATCGCGCGCCCGGTGACGGTGACGCCCTTGGGGATTCCGGTGGAACCGGAGGTGAACAACGTGTAGGCCGCGTCGTCGGTGCGCAGTGGTCGCAGCCGCTCACCATCGGCGATCGGGTGGCTCGCGAGATCGGCGTGCATCCCGTCGGCCACATTCACCACGAGACGGCCGGACGACGACGCGGTCTCGGCGGTGGCACTCGACGCCGTCGCATCGACGGTCAGCACCACCGCAAGATCGACCGCCGACATCATCGCCCCGGCGCGCGCGGGCGGCGTAGCCGGATCGAACGGCACGTACTGCCCGCCCGCGGCGACAATCGCGTGGATCGCGGTCACCAGGTCGATCGATCGCGGGATACACACGCCCACAGCGACATTCGGACCGACACCGAGGCCGATCAATCGTCGGCCGAGCCGGAACACCCGGGCGCCGAATTCGGCGAAGGTCAGTATCTCGTCGCCGATCATTGCGACGGCGTCCGGGAAGCGGGCATAACCGGATGCGACGGTGTCGGCGAAGCGGACTCCGGTGGCCGCGCGGCGCGGCCCGCGGGCGAATTCGTCGACCCGGGCCAGCTCTGCCGGGGACACCAACCGAAGAGCGCCCACCGGTTGAGCGTCGTCGATCACGCCCGCAGCGAGGATCTGCGTTAATCGCCGCCCGAATTCGGCGACGGTGATCTCGTCGAACAGGTCGGTGGCGTAGACGACCTCCGCGGTCCACGGCCGCCCGGGTGCCTCGACGGTGACGCCCAGGCTAAGATCGAATTGGGCGGGAACATCGGTGCGCATCACGGGCGCGACGGTCATGCCGGCCTGCTCGATCGTCGAGTCACGGTGCCACGGTGAGCCATCCGATTCCCG
Source organism: Gordonia asplenii (assembly GCF_012933505.1). Lineage (GTDB taxonomy): Bacteria > Actinomycetota > Actinomycetes > Mycobacteriales > Mycobacteriaceae > Gordonia > Gordonia asplenii. Next base: position 154,687 of record NZ_JABBNB010000012.1, on the reverse strand, counting down.
CTCGACGCTGAGCATGACCTGCGCCAGCGGTGCGAACGCGGACGACCTCGTCGGTGACACCGCGTCGACGACGACCTCGAACGGCACGTCGGCATGTGCGAAGGCGTCGGCGTCGACGCGTCGGCAGGCCTGCACCATCGCATCGAAGGTCGCCTCGGCCCGGTAGCCCGCCCGCAGGATGAGCGTGTTGACGAACATTCCGATGACGCCGCTCATGCCGGCGCGGTCCCGGCCGCTGATCGGCGTCGCGACGGCGATGTCGTCGGTCCCCGACAGCCGGGCGAGCACCACGGTGAGCGCTGCGTGCAACACCATGAACTCGGTGACGGCGTGTGCACGCGCGTAGGCGGCGACTGCCCCGGCCGTCGACGCGTCGATTTCGAATCGGGCGACGGCGCCGCGTCCCGATGCGACCACGGGCCGCGGCCGGTCGGCCGGCAGCCGCAGCAGGTCGGGCACACCGGCGAGTTGGGTTGCCCAGTAAGACAATTGCGCAGCGGCGATCGATGAGCTCTCCTCCGCGCCGCCGAGCACTCGGTGCTGCCACAGCGCGAAGTCGGCGTAGCCGGGCGTCTCGACCTCGATCATCCCCGCCTCTGACATCCCCGCCGCGGCCGGGAGGTCCGCGTCGACGAGAGACGCGTAGTCCGCGAGCAGTTCGGCGGCGAGAATCGGCAGCGACTGCCCGTCGACGATGATGTGGTGCATTGTCAGGACGAACAGGTGGCCGCCGTCCTCGCGCGTCGCGATGCGGGCCCGCAGCGGAGGTGCGACCGTCACGTCGAATCCGGTCCGCACCGAGTCGTACAGCGCGGCCTCGTCCGGTACGAGCGCCCAATCGAGTTGTGCCGCAGCCGTATCCGGCGCGATGATCTCCTGCCGCGGTACCCCGTCGGTGGCGGGGAAGACGGTTCGCAGCACCTCGTGGCGGACGACCACCGCGGCCAGCGCCGCGCGCAGTGCGCCGAGGTCGACGTGACCACCGAGTTCCAGCAGCAGCGGGATGTTGTAGGTCGCCGGTGCAGTGTCGTACTGGTTGATGAACCACATCCGCTGCTGCGCGAACCCGAGCGGCAGCTCCTGCGGACGGTCGCCCGCGGTCACCGGTGGCAGCGCCGGGCGCGCGGTGGCCAGTCGATCGGCGAGGCCGCGCACCGTCGGCGCAAGGAGTACATCGCGCACGGTGGTTTCGACGCCGAGCCTCGACGTCGCCTGCGCGGCGACCCGCGTCGCCGACAGCGAGTTGCCGCCGAGTGCGAAGAACGACTCGGTGACACCGACTCTTTGCTGACCGAGAACCTCGGCCACGATGTCGGCCAGCGCGGTCTCGGTGGCCGTCGCCGGTTCGACGAACTCGTCGGTGTCACCGAAAGTGGGTGCGGGCAGGGCCTTTCGGTCGATCTTTCCCGCCGAGCCCAACGGCAGCTCGTCGAGGAGCACCCACCGCGTCGGACGCATGAAGGCCGGGAGATGCTCGGACACAACCGAATTGAGCTCATCGAGCGATACCGACGCCGGGCTCGCATACCCGACGAGCACGTCACCGCCGGGCCCGGCCACCACCGCGGCGGCCGCGGTGACCACGCCGGGCGCGCCCGCCAGGACCGTTTCGATCTCGCCGAGTTCCAGCCGCTGCCCGGCGAGCTTCACCTGAAAGTCGCTGCGGCCCAGATAGTTCAGCGTCCCGGTCGCGTCGCGCACCACGACGTCGCCGGTGCGGTAGAGCCGCTCTCCACCGGTGAACGGGTCGGCGACGAAGCGTTCCGCGGTCAGTGCCGGCGCCGCCGCGTAGCCGCGAGCGAGCTGCACGCCGCCCAGGTACAGCTCACCGGGCACTCCGGCCGGAACCGGGCGCAGGGACCGATCGAGCACCACCGCGAAGACGTTCGCCACGGGGCGTCCGATCGGTACTCCGGCGTCTCCCGCGCGCACACGCGCCTGCGTCACGTCCACCGCCGCCTCGGTCGGGCCGTACAGATTGTGCAGCGCGAGGCCGGGCATCGCGGTGGCGACCGACTGTGCGGTCGCCGGTGTCAGCGCCTCACCGGAGGTGAACATGAGCCGTAAAGTCGACAGCCGCGACAGTCCGCCGACTCCGACGACGTCGGCGAATGCGGCGAGCATCGACGGCACGAAGTGGATCACCGATACTCGTCGCGCAGTGATGAGTTCGGCGAGATACGCCGGGTCGCCGTGGCGCCCCGGTTCGGCGATCGCCACGGTGGCGCCCCGGGTCAGCGGCCAGAACAGCTCCCACACCGAGACGTCGAAGGTGACCGGGGTCTTCTGCACGACGACGTCGCCGATGCCGATCGGATGATCGCGCTGCATCCAGTCGAGTCGGTTGACGATGGCCTGCGACGACACCGCGACGCCCTTGGGGCGGCCGGTCGAACCGGAGGTGAACAACGTGTAGGCGAGCGAGTCCGGGCGTCGGACCGCGATCCGTTGCGCCACTTCGGGTCCCGTGACGAATGAGTCGGCCGCGGCGTCGACGAGCAGACCGCCGGCCAGCACGACCGCCGCCGCGACGGTCGCCGGTCCCGCACCCGACACGATGACGATGCGGGCACCGCCGGCCGCCAGCATCTGTTCCGCGCGAGGCGTCGGCGTGTCGACGTCGATGGGCAGATGGCCCGCCCCGGCCGCGCCCACCGCGTGGATCGCGACCAGCATCTCGACCGATCGGGCGATGCTGACCGCGACGGTGTCGTCCGCGTTCACTCCGAGGTCGATCAGCCGGTAGGCGAGCCGGGCGACGCGCGCGGCGAAGTCCGCGTATGTCACCGCGACGTCCCCGAAGGTCACCGCGATCGCGTCGGGGTGCGCGGCCGCCGCCGCGAAGACTTGCGCGGGCACCGACGCGGCGTCGAGGTCGATGCGCGGGCCGCGCGCCAGGGCGAGGGCGCGCTCCGCCGAACGCGGCGAGGTCAGCGCGAGCGACGCGATGCGACGGTCGGTTCCGTCGGTCAGTCCGGTGAGGATGGTGAGGTAGCTGTCGAGGAGTTCGTCGACGAGGGCAGCGTCGAACGCGCTCGGCAGGAACTTGAGTGACAGGCGCAACCCGTCTCCGATGGGAGCCGCGATCAGACTCAGCGGATAGTGGGTGCTGTCGCGGGTGGTGGCGTCGATCAGGTTCGCGCCCTGTTTCCCTTGGGACGCAACGGCTTCGGTGTCGACCGGATACGACTCGTAGACGGTCAGGGTGTCGAAGAGCGCCGGAAATCGCGTCGTCGCGGTGATCTCGGGCAGACCGACGTGCGAATGCTCGAGCACCGACACCTTGCGCTGCTGCAGTTGCTGCAGCGCCGCCGCGACGGTCGCCGCCGGGTCGACGTCGACCACCACCGGCAGCGTGTTGATGAAGAGTCCGACCATCGTCTCGACGCCGTCCAGTTCGGCGGGGCGGCCCGAGACGGTCTCTCCGAAGGCGACCACTCGAGTGTCGGTGAGTGCGGAAAGTAGTACCGCCCAGGCGAATTGGAGGATCGTCGCGGTGGTTGCACCGGTCGCGCGGCCCGCTTCGGTAAGTGCGGCGACGCTCGGGCCGGCGAGCTCGGCGACGCGCTCGGCAGGCAGGGCGTCGACGGATGCCCGGCTGCCGGGAGCGACCAGGGTGGGACCCGGCAGATCGGCGACGACGTCGGCCCAGGCACGCAGCGCGGCGGCGTCGTCGAGTGCGGCGAGCCGGCGCAGATGTCCGGCGAACCCGGCGCCGGATGCCGGTGTGGCCGGAGTGCCCGCCGCGTAGAACGACAGCAGATCGGCGACGACGAGCGGGGCCGACCACCCGTCGAACAGCAGGTGGTGGTTGGTGACGATGAGCGCCACCCCGTCTGGTCCGCGCACGCATTGGAATCGGACCAGCGGTGGGCGTTCCAGGTCGAAGGGTTCGGTGCGCTGGGCGTCGGCGAGCGCGTCCACGCTCGCGCGCTCGTGGCGCGCGGTCACGTCGTCGGGCAGTCGCGTGCTTTGCCAGGGTACGTCGACGTGGTCGGGAATCACCGCGACCACTTCGCCGGTGGCGCTGCGGATGAAGCCGGATCGAAGAGTGGCGTGGTGATTGACCAGTTGTTCGGCCGCCCGACGGAGACGCTCGGTGTCGGTGTCGGCGGCGAAGGTCAGCCGGGCCTGAGTCACATAGACGTCGACGGCGCTCGGGTCCGCGGCGGCGAGTTCCGCCTGGAATTGCAGGCCGCGCTGCAACGGCGTCAACGACCAGACCTCGGCGTCGCGGTACCGCGACGTCACGTCGTCGAGGGTGTCCTGAGTGACCGGTCGGCCGGCGACGTCGGAGGGGCTCGGTCCCGGATCACCGATACGTCGCACGATGCGCACCAGCTCATCGAGCGCATCGACAAATCCCGTTGCGACACTGTGCAGTCGGCGATCGCTCAGACTGGCCGTCGGAGCGAGGAAGTCGACGACGAATCGGCGCTCACCACCGGACGCGACGGTATTGACGGTGACCGACAACGCCCCCGGCGCCGCCATGGTGGCGTCGATCGTCGACGGCAACCGCGGCGCGTCGGCCACCGGCGCAAAGGCCGCCGATTCGAGCGGATCGACACTGCCGCGCCCGCCCGCGCCGAGATAGTTGAAAGCGATGGGTGGTAGCGCGGTCGGGTCCGGCTCCAGGGTCCCCGACAGCCAGCGATGCAGCCCGAAGGTCAGCTCCGGCTCGGTCGCGCCCGCCCGAGTCTCCTTGACCGCCTTGATGATTCGGACGAGTCCCGCGTCGCCGCCGGCGGCCAGTACCGCCGCGGGCACCCGGCGCGGGGTGACGCTGGTGAACCACCCGACGGTGCGCGACAGATCCGCCCCGCCGACCGCCGATTCGTCGCGCCCGTGGCCTTCGACCAGCACCGCCACGCCGTCCGGTGCGTCGGGTTGCACGCGATGAACCGCGATCATCAACGCCGCCAACAGAATATCGTCGACACCGGCACGGAACGCCGTACTGACCGACGTCAGGATCTCCCCGGTAAGTTGCTCGCCGACGGTCCGCGTGACCGACCGCGCGGTGGCCATCCGATCGCGTCGCGGTGAGAAGTCCGCGGCCAGCGCGACACCACTACGCTGATCCTCCGGCGGCTGCCGTTGCGGCTCGACGCCGTCGGTCGCCCGACGGGCGAGTGCGGTGGTCCAGGCACGCATCGAGGTGCCGGTGGGCTCCAGCGCGATCGGCTCGTCGCGGCGCATCTGCGCCCACGCCGTGGCGAGGTCGCCGATGATCACGCCCCACGACACGGCGTCGACCGCCGCGTGATGAATGGCGAGAACAAGTCGGCCGTCGGTGTCGACGCCGCGCACCGCGACTGCGGCGACCATTCGTGCCCGGTGCGGTTCCAACGCCGCCAATGCCTGTCGATGCGCGTCGATGATCGATTGCGGCGCAGCGGGATCCGCGTGCGCGACGCGCAGCGCCGCGTCGGCGTCGAACGGTTCCCCCGCGATCATCGTCGCTGTCGGTTCGTCGTCGACGAGCAGCGCGGACAGCATCGGGTGGTGTTTCACGACGGCGGTGAGCAGAGTGCGCAGGTCGGCGTCGGAGACGTCCGACGGCAGGGTGAGCACCATCGCCTGGGAGAAGTCCCGGTAGTCGACCGCGGTCGTGGCCATCTCACGCATCCAGCCCACCGCGGGCGGTGCGGGCAACGCACCCCGCGGCCCGCCGGGCAGTTCTGGCACCGCTTCGACGGTCGACGCCGACGCCGCGGCGACCAGCGCACGTACCGTCTTGTGTTCGAAGATGTCCCGGGGGCTCAGCGGGAATCCGTTGCGGCGCAACATCGCCGACAGCTGAATCGACAGAATCGAGTCGCCGCCGAGTGCGAAGAACGACTCGGTGACCCCGACGCTCGGCACACCGAGGAGGCCCGCGACGATCTCGGCCACGCGTGTTTCGGCGGCGCCGTCCGCGTCGACCCGCGCGTCGACGGACACCCAGGCGGAGGGGGCTGCGGGCAGCGCACGCCGATCGAGTTTGCCCGCACTGTTGAGGGGCACCCGCGCCAGCTCGACCCAGCGAGTGGGCCACATGTATTCCGGCAGCGCGGCCGCCACTGCTCGCTGCACGGCGTCGAGGTCGACGGTTCCGCCGAGGTAGCCGACGAGATGTTCGGCTCCGTTGTCGTCGGCGGCCACCGACACCGCGGCGTGCACGATGCCCGGCGCGCCGAGCAGAACAGATTCGATCTCGCCGAGTTCGATGCGCCGTCCGCGCACCTTGACCTGGAAGTCGTTGCGCCCCAGATAGATCAGTTCGCCGTCACCGGTCCAGCAGACGAGGTCGCCGGTGCGGTAGAGACGACCGCCCGCCGTCCCGACCGGGTCGGCGACGAATCGTCCGGCGGTGAGCGCCGGCGCCGCCGCATAACCGCGCGCGATCTGGACGCCGCCGAGATACAGTTCACCGGGCACCCCGGCCGGGACGGGGTTGAGCCGGGCGTCGAGGACGTAGGTCGAGGTATTCCAGACCGGTGACCCGATGGGTAGCTGCGCACCGACCCGGTCCACGGTATGCGCGGTCACCTCGACGGCCGCCTCGGTCGGACCGAACAGGTCGTGGAGTGCGGCATCCGGCCAGACACCGCGGACCCGCGCGGCCAGTGCGGGTGACAGTGCCTCACCGGAGCAGAACACATTGCGCAGCGACGTCAACGCGCGCACCCGCGCCGGCTCGACCACGTCGAGATAGACCGCCAACATCGACGGCACGAAGTGAATCGAGGTGATGGACTGCGCCGCAACGATTTCCGTCAAGTAGTCGGGGTCGGTGTGGCCGTCGGCGCGGGCCACCACCAGGCGGGCACCGGCCAGCAGCGCGCCGCACAGCTCCGGCACTGATACATCGAAGGTCGCGGGCGTCTTGAGCAGCACCGAGTCCCGCGGGCCGAGGCCGAACGCGTCGATCCCCCACCGGAGACGGTTGAGGACCGACCGATGCGACACCGTCACGCCCTTGGGCAGCCCGGTCGAACCGGACGTGAAGATGGTGTAGGCAGCCGAATCCGGGTGCGTCGGTCCGCGACGCTCGGCGTCGGTCAACTGTGCGCCGTCCGCGGCGTCGGGTGCGGCGCCGACGTCGATCCGCACGCAGGAGTGCACGGCGACGCCAGCGGGGAGCGGGCCGTCGTCGATCAGAATTGTTGTGGCGCCGCTCAATCCGAGGATGTGGGCCATCCGCTCGCGCGGCGTGTCGACGCCGACCGGCACGTACTGCGCGCCCGCCGCGATCACGGCGTGGATGGCGACCACCAGCGCCGCCGACCGCGGCATGCATACCGCGACGGGAGTCTCCGGTCCCACGCCGCGGGCGATCAGCTGCCGCGCCAACCGGTTGACGTGTGCGGCGAACACGGCACCGGTCCACTCGACGTCGTCGGCGACGAGAACGACGTCGCCGGCCCGACGACGCAGCGCCTCATCGATCGCGGCGGACAGCGACTGGCCGGGTATCTCGACGTGACGCCCGACCGACCAGTCCATCACCCGGCTGCGCGCGTGCTCCGACAGCAGCGCGACGTCGCCCAGTCGCCCGGCGCGCTCGGACACGTCGGAGCGGGCCGCCGCCCGCAACAGCGTGACGAATGCGCTTCCGAGCCAGTCGATCGTTTCGTCGGCGAAAAGACCTGCCGGGTAGACGAATTGGATCCGCAGCCCGGCGTCGTCGGTGATCGAGACCCCGACCGTGAGATCGAACTTCGTCGCGGTGACGGGTGGCTCGATCGGCGTCAGCCGGGCTCCGGCCACGGTGATCGTCTGGTTACGGTCACGGTCGACGACGAGCATCACCTGGGCGAGCGGCTCGACGAGCTCGGAGCGGACCGGGTCGAGGATCTCGACCACACGCTCGAAGGGGAGGTCTGCATGGTCGAGGGCCGCGAGATCGACGTCGCGTACCGCGGCGACGACGTCGGCGAATCGCTCCCCCGGTTCGATGCGGGTCCGCAGGATCAGGGTGTTCACCGTCAGCCCGATCAGCGCGTCGAAGCGTTCGGTGCCGCGGTTGGCGACCGGTGTCGCGATGGTGACGTCGTCGGTCGCGCCGACGCGCGCGAGCAACGTCGCCAGCACCGCGTGGACGGTCATGAAGTCGGTTGCACCGTGACCGCTGCTCCACTCGCGCAACGCGTTCCATGTGGCGGCATCGAGGGCGAAGTCCTTCGATCGCGGTTGGCCCGGATCGATGCTGCGCGGACGGTCGAACGGCAGCCGCACGACTTCGGGTGATCCAGCGAGCTGTGCCCGCCAGTAATCCGCTTGCTGTTCGGAGTGATTCGCCAGGTATGCGGTCTGCCACAGTGCGTAGTCGGCGTATTGCGGTGCGGGGGCGGCGAATTCCGGTGGGCGGCCGGCGCAGCGTGCGGCGTAGGCCGCCATCAGATCGGCGGCGAGCACCGGCGCCGACTCGCCGTCGACGGCGATGTGATGAATCACGATGGCGCACAACGATCTTTTCGCGGTGAACAGCGCGGCGCGGATCGGCAGATCGGTGGTCACATCGAACGGTCTCGCGATGAGGGCCGTCGCCGCGGCGAGGGGGTCGGCGACCGTCTCGGCGGTCCACTCCAGGCGTGCGGTCGCCGTGGTCGGCTCGATGATCTCCTGGTGCGGGACCGAGTCGCCGTCGGCGGGGTAGACCGTGCGCAGAATCTCGTGGCGCGCAACGACATCGGCGACCGCCGCACGCAGCGCGTCGGGATTCACGTCGCCGTCGAGCGCGAACAGCATGGGGATGTGGTAGGCGTCGGAGTCGGCGTCGAATCGGTTCAGGAACCACATCCGACGCTGCGCGGCGGACAGTTCCAGCACGGCGGGCCGCACCGTGGTGGCGTCCCAGTCTGGTCCGATAGTCGCGCCGCCCCGCTCACCGAGTGCCGAAGCGAGCTCGCGAGCCTCGGTGTCACCACCCCGCTCACCGAATGCCGAAGCGAGCTCGCGAGCCTCGGTGTAACCACCCCGCTCACCGAGCGCCGAAGCGAGCTCGCGAGCCTCGGTGTAACCACCCCGCTCACCGAGCGCCGAAGCGAGCTCGCGAGCCTCGGTGTCACCACCCCGCTCACCGAGTGCCGAAGCGAGCTCGCGAGCTTCGGTGTCACCACCCCGCTCACCGAGTGCCGAAGCGAGCTCGCGAGCTTCGGTGTAACGAGGTGCGGCGACCGCATCGATAGCGGCCGCGAACTCTCGCACCGTCGGGGCGTCGAACAACATCCGCACCCCGATGTCGCGGTGCAGTGCGGCGCCGACGCGCGCCACTACTCGCGTGGCGGACAACGAGTTGCCGCCGAGTGCGAAGAACGAGGCGTCGGCGGCGATCGGCGACACGTCGAGGACGGCGGAGAAGACCTCCGCCACAACGCTTTCGGTACCACCGTCCGGAGCGATGAACGGTCCACCGCCGATCGGCCGGCCGACCAGTTCGGCGAGAGCTCTGGTGTCGAGCTTGCCGTTCGACGTCCGCGGCAGCACGTCGAGGACCGTGATCGACTGCGGCACCAGGTAGGCGGGGACCCGCCGGGCGACGGCGGCGGTCGCCGCGGCCACGTCGAAGTCAGTCACATCGAATCCGTCGGCCGCGCTCACCACGGCGACGAGGTGTGTCGGCGGCGTGCCGATCGCGAGTGCCGCAGCGGCGCTGACGCCGTCGAGTTCGGCCAGCACCGACTCCAGTTCGCCGAGCTCGATGCGTTGTCCGTTGATCTTGATCTGGTGGTCGGCTCGCCCCGCGAACGCCAGCGCGACACCGGAACTCGTCTGGATCACCCGCACCAGGTCGCCGGTGGCGTACATGCGGGCGCCGGGACTCCCATGGGGGTCCGCAACGAAGCGTGTGGCGGTCAGCGCCGACCGTCCGCCGTACCCGTGCGCCAGGCCCGGACCGGACAGATACAGCTCACCGACCACACCCAGCGGCACCGGATGCAGCCGGGTGTCCAACACTCGCGTGGCGTATCCGGCGACGCCGAGACCGATGGTCACCGGCTCGTCGCCGTCCACCGTGGCGGCGCTCGCCCACACCGTGGCCTCTGCCGGGCCGTACAGATTCGCGATGCGGCGGCTGCCGATCGCCCAGCGCGCCACCAGCTCTGCCGGCAGCGCCTCACCCGCGGCGGCCACCAGCCGCACCGACGGGGCAGCCGGGTCGAGGGTGGCAAGCACCGAGGGCGTGACGACCATCGCGGTGACCGCACCGTCGGCGATCACGGCGTCGAGCCGCTCACCGGCGTAGACGTCGGCGGGGGCGATCACCAGCGGTACACCGCTGCCGAAAGCCCAGAGCATCTCGAAGAATGCGGCGTCGAAGCTGGGCGCCGCGACGTGGAGTACCCGGGTACGGGCGTCGGCGTCGAGTAACTGCCGTTGCGCCGCAACGAGTTCGGCGATGCCGCGGTTGCTCACCGCCACCTGCTTGGGCCGCCCGGTGGAGCCCGAGGTGTAGACGAGGTAGGCGAGGTGGTCGAGTTCGGGGGTGACGCGGGCGATCTCGTCGGCAGCGGTGTCGGCCGGGTCGGGCGCATCGAGCAGGTCGCCGAGCAGCATCCATTCGCAGGACGAATCCCCGAGTGCGGCACGGTGTTCCGGCTCGGTGATGCCGCAACGTGCACCGGAGTCGGCGAGCAGATAGGCGATCCGCTCGCCGGGTAGCGCGGGGTCGACGGATAGGAACACGGCACCCGACGCCACGACACCCCACACCGCGACGACGGCACCGACCGACCGGGGCAGCCCGACCGCGACCACGTCGCCGGGGCCGACGCCGCGGGAAATGAGTTGGCTCGCAATCCTGTTCACCCGCTCGCGGAATTCGGCGTAGGTCAGCTGCCGGTCGCCGGAGATGAGCGCAGGACGGTCCGGCCGTCCCGGGAAGCCCCGCCACAGCTGCGCGAGGGGCGCCGGTCGCACGGCCGGCGTCGACGGCCGGGCCGCGGCGAGCGGGTCACCCGACTCCGTCAGATTCACGTCGCCGACCGGAATCTGCGGCGTAGTCAGCACCTGCCGCGCAACGGTTTCGAACACGTCGACGAATCTGCGGATCGTCGGCTCGTCGAACAGATCCGCGGCATATTCGACGACGCCGGACAGCGACGGCGAGCCGTCGGCGGCGCGGGCGAGCCCGCTGACGAAGGTGATCGCCAGATCGTTGTCGGTAAGATCGCGGAACTGTTCGACGATCTCGACGTGCAGGCCCGCCTGGTCGGGTATGACGGAGTTCGCCTCGTGGAACAGCAACGCGACCTGGAAGATCGGGGCGAACGCGGTGCTCCGGGGCGGAGCGACGAGATCGGTGACCATGTCGAAGGGGACGTCGGCGTTGGTCATCGCCTCGAGATCGGCGTCGCGGACCCGATTGCTCAGGGCGGCAAAGGATTCCGCACCGTCGACGGTGGTCCGCAAAGCGAGCGTGTTGACGAACATGCCGACGAGGTCGTCCAGTCCGCGCACACCGCGTCCGGCGTACGGGGTGCCGACGACGACGTCGGTCTCCCCGGCGAGCCGGGACAGCACGACGACCCAGATCGCGTGCAGGGTCATGAACATCGACGACCCGCTGTGGCGCACGTACTGCGCCAACGTCGCGTGCAGCTGCGGCGCGACGTCGAATCGCAGCACCGCCGCGGCACGCGACTGCACCGGTGGGCGCGGACGATCGGTGGGCAGGGACAATACGTCGGGGATGCCCTCTAGGGATCGTGCCCAGTAGGAGAGCTGTTGGGCGGCAAGCGAATCGACGTCGTCGGCCGCGCCGAGTCGGTCCCGGTGCCACAGTGTGTAGTCCCGGTACTGCACCTCGGGGCGCGCTGCGAGGCCCGGCCCGTCACCGCGTCGGGCGGTGTATGCGGTCAGCAGGTCACGCGTTAGCGGCAGTAGTGAGGCACCGTCGGCGATGACGTGATGCAGAACGAGCACCAGCAGGCATTCTCCCGCGCTGGTACGGATGATCCGCGCGCGCATCGGCGGTGCGGCCGAGAGATCGAACGGCTCGCTCACTGCCTCCGCGATCAATTGCGCGGGGTCGGTGCCTTCATCGGCGTCGACCGTCTCGACGTCGGGCCGATGCTCCGCCGACTCGACGACGTCCTGTTCAGCGACGCCGTCGGTCATGACGAAGCGGGTCCGTAGCGCCTCGTGGCGGTCCACGACGTCGGCGACGGCCCCGGCCAGTGCGTCGACGTCGACCGGCGACTGCGACGGTGTCCCCGCCTGCTGACGAAAACGCAGAACGAATGGAATGTGGTAGGCGGCGCTGTCCGGGTCGAGTTGCGCGATGAACCAGAGGCGTTGCTGGGCGTGCGACAGCGGAATGCGTTGCGGCCGTGGCCGCGGGACGAGGGTGAGATCTGCTGTCGGACCGGGCGCCGTCTGCGTCTCGGCGGGGCCGCGCGTACCGACGAGGTCGGCCAGGCCACGTGCGGTGGGTGCCGCGAAGACGTCGCGCACGCTGAGCACGACACCGAGTTCGGCCGCTATCCGGGAGGCGATCTCCACGGCCACAAGCGAATTGCCGCCGGTGTCGAAGATGGACGCGGTCACCCCGAGATCGCCTACCGCGACGACGGACTCGATGATCTCGAGGATGGCCGCTTCGAGATCGGTTGCCGGCGCCACGTGGCCGGCATCGACGACGAAGCTCGGGTCGGGCAGCGCGGCGCGGTCGAGTTTGCCGTTGACGGTGAGCGGGAGCCTCGCCACGTCGACGACGGCGTCGGGCACCATATGCGCGGGCAGTGTGACCGCAAGGGCCGCGCGGATGGCTGAGTTGTCCAGTGCCGCAGCTTCTTCGGCCACCACGTAGCCGACGAGGAGGTCGCGGCCCGTCGTCGACTTGATAGCCGCACCGGCTGCGCCGACGCCGGGCTGGGAGGCCAATGCGGCCTCGACCTCGCCGAGTTCGATGCGGAATCCGCGCAACTGGACCTGCGCGTCGCCGCGCCCGAGATAGTTCAGCGCGCCGCGGCGGCGCACCGCGAGATCACCGCTGCGGTACATGACCGAGCCGTCGGCCGCAAACGGGTCGGCGACGAAGCGTGCCGCCGTCAGTCCGGGCCGTGCAAGGTAGCCTCGGCTGACCTGACCGCCCGCGACGTAGATCTCGCCGGGGACGCCTTCTGAGACGGCGTTGAGCCGCTCGTCGAGCAGGTGCACCGTCAGCCCGGGCAGTGCCGCCCCGACGTCGGATGCCGGTCCGCCGGCGGTGGCTTCGGCGCTCAGTTCCACGTAAGTGACGTGTACGGTCGTCTCGGTGATGCCGTACATGTTGACGAGTGCCGGGTCGGCCCGACGATCCTGCGCACGGTCGGAGTACCAACGCGCCACCGCGGCGTAGTCGAGGGCTTCGCCACCGAAGACGATGTGCCGCAACGCCAACGGCGGCCCGTCGGGCTTCGCCCGCAGTGCTGCTGCCAACTGATAGAACGCCGACGGCGTCTGCGACAGCACGCTCACTCGCTCGGCGTCGAGCAGCGCGGCGAACTCGTCGGGTGAGCGCGAGGTGAGATGGTCGACGATCACCAGTCGGCCGCCGAACAGCAGCGGTCCCCAGATCTCGAAGACCGAGAAGTCGAATGCGTAGGAATGGAACATCGTCCATACGTCGCGCTCGTCGAAGGCCATGCTGCGCCGCACCGCGGACATCATCGCGAGGGCATTGGCGTGTGTGACCACCACGCCTTTCGGCCGCCCCGTCGAACCCGAGGTGTAGATGACGTACGCGGCCGAATCCGGTTGAGACGCAATGGGTTCTGCCGGGACGTCGGCTGGTACCGGACCGTCGAGAAGCGATCGCAACCGGACGGCGTCGACGGCCAAGCCCTCGATCGGCTCGACGCCGTCGCCGCTGATCAGCAGAGCGGGCGCGGCATCGGCGACGATGCCCCGCAGCCGCGCGGGCGGGTGTGCGGTGTCCAGCGGCAGATACGCCGATCCCGCCCGCAGCACGCCGAGGATCGCGATGATGAGCTCGATCGTGCGCGGCATAGCCAGCGCGACAAGGGATTCCGGACCGATGCCACCTCCGGCGAGCCGATCGGCAACCACCGCCGACGCCGCGGCGAGCTCCCGATACGTCAGCCGCTGGCCGGTAGGGTCGACGACCGCCACCGCATCGGCGTGCAGCCGTGCCGTCTCGACGAAGACTGTGGCGAGGGTGTGTGCGCCGGCCGACCGCAATGTCTGGGCGGTGCGAAGTACCTCCTTCGCTGCCGCTTTGGCACGTGCGGCCAACGCCGCCGGATCAGGCGTCGCTCCAGCCGGTGCGTCCGCGCGCAGTAACCCGGTCAGCACCGTGGTGATCACTCCGTCGGCGCCGATGCCCCGCGCCGCGAACACCTTTACCAGCGGGGCCATCCGCCGGTCGAGCTCGGCGAAGGTGACCTGCGGCGCGGTCATGGCGGGCGTGTCGGGGTGCGCGGCAGCGGTGGCCGCGATCAACTCGACCGGATCCGGACTGGCGGCCCACCACACCGCGTCCCCGGGTCCCGGTGACTGCGATGCCGTCACGTCGGGTTGACTCCCTTTTCCGTCGTGTGGCGCCCCGCCTTGTGGCTGTCCGTCTGGTGGCTGTCCGTCTGGTGGCTGTCCGTCGGGTGACTCGTGGCTGCGTCGACGACCGTCCGCGCATTGGTGCGCAACGCCACCAGCACCGCGTCGAGTTCGGCGGCACCGGCTAGGGCGAGGTCGGGCAGCAGACCCATGAGCGCCATGGTGAGGCTGGAGTCGAGGTCGGTTCCCGCTCCGATCGCCATCGCGGTCGTCGTCTCCGCGAGGTCGCCGAACGTCACGTCGACGCCGTCGAGGGCCACCGCGACCCCGGTCGGATCGATGACGGCGGCGGCGGAGAGCAGGGTCGGCAGTGGATCGGTCGACGCCTCGGCGCCCGCCGGAGCGAGGTGCAGCGGCGCCGAGCTGTAGCTCAGGTCGCCGACCGGCAGGTGCGGATCTGCCACGATCGCTTCGAGCAGCGCGAGGTAGCCGTGCGCGACGACCTCGATCGTCGATTGATCGAAAAGATCTGTCGCATAGTCGAATTCGGCCCTCAGCTCGCCGGTGCGCGGGTCTGGGAACAGCGTCAGGGTGAGATCGACCTTCGCCGACACCAGTCCCTCGGACACCGGCTCGACCGTCAGCGCATCGAGGTGCAACGTCGGGAGGGTGATGTTCTGGAAGACGAACAGTACCTGATAGATCGGGTTGTAATTGACCGGCGGCGAGTCCAGCACGGCGGCGACGATGTCGTCGAACGCGACGTCCGCGTGGGCCATGTCGGTGAGATCGCCCCCGCGAACGCGGCCGAGCAGATCGACGAACGGCTCATCGTCGGCGACGACGGTCCGCAGCGCAAGGGTGTTGACGAACATCCCGACCACGCCGTCGAGTTCGCCGCGCCCCCGGCCCGCATAGGGCGTGCCGACGACGATGTCGCGTTGCCCTGACAGCCGGCGCAGCAGCACCGCGAAAGCGGCGTGGGCGACGAGGAACAGGGTGGTGCCGCCGACGCGGGCCAGCGCTTCCAGTGCGGCGACCGTATGCGGTGCCACGGTGGCGGTGACCCGCCCACCGGCGTACGTCGGCGTCGCGGGCCGGGGACGGTCGGCGATGATTTCGAGGAGCCCGGGCGCGCCGTCCAACCGCTCGCGCCAGTAGTCGAGTTGGCGATCGCGCTCGGTGCCGCCGTCGGCGACCGGTTCGGCGAGGCGGTCGTGGTGCCATTCGGTGAAGTCCGCGTACTGCACCGCCAGCGGTCGCCACGAGGGCGCCGAGCCGGCCAGCCGCTGTTGGTAGGCATGACCCAGGTCCGCGGCGAGCGGCACCATCGACGCCCCGTCCGCGCTGATGTGATGCACGACGACGACGATCACGTGTACTCCGGGCGCGACCTCGAGCAGCGCAGCACGCACCGGCGGTTCGGCGGCCAGGTCGAAGCCGCGGTTGGTCAGTTCGGCGATCGCCGTGGCTTCGTCGCCGTCGACCTCGATGACTCGCAGCGCGCCGTGACGGGCCGCCGAGACCGGCGCGATGACCTGCACCGGCGCACCGTCGATGTACGGGTATCGGGTGCGCAGTGCCTCGTGCCGGTCGATGACGTCGTCGACGGCCGCGGCGAGCGCCGCGATGTCGATCACTCCGGTCAGCCGCAGCGCCAGTGCGACGTTGTAGGCGGCGGAGTCCGGGTCGACCTGATTGGCCAGCCACATGCCGCGCTGCAGGGCCGACAACGGCACGATCTCGGTGTGCCTGCGTGCGGTCATCGGCGTCGACGGCCGACCCGCCAGGACCCCCTCGACGAGTCCGGCCAACGCGGAAACCGTTGGGTTGTCGAAGATTTCACGGACGCTGACCGGTTGGGCGGTGATGTCGGAGAGCTTCGCCGCGACGCGCGTCGCCGACAGCGAATTGCCGCCGAGCTCGAAGAAGCTGTCGGTCACGCTCACCCGCGCGAGACCGAGGATCTGCCCGACGACGTCGCCGATGACCGACTCCAGCTCGGTGCGCGGGGCGACGAAGTCCGCGGTGACCGCGAAATCGATCGCCGGCAGTCGGCCCCGGTCGATCTTGCCGACCGACGTCACCGGAAACTCGTCGATGATCGAGATGTGGTCGGGAATCATGTAGGCGGGCAACGCATGTGCCGCGTGGGCCTGCAACTGAGCCGCGGTGACGTCGGCACCGCCGACGAGCACCACATACGACACCAGTACCGTCGCGCCAGCCGGTCCGGGGACACCTAGGGTGACCGAGTTGGCGACCTCCCGGTGCCGCGACAGCACGGCGTCGATCTCGCCGGGCTCGATCCGCAGACCACGGATCTTGAGTTGGAAATCGTTGCGGCCGTGATAGATCAGCCGTCCGTCGGCGCCCCGGGTGACGCGGTCGCCGGTGCGGTACATCCGGGTGCCGGGGGTGAACGGGTTCGCGACGAATCGGGTCGACGACAGATCGGGCCGCCCCAGGTAGCCGCGGGCCAGCTGGTCGCCGGCGAGGTACAGCTCGCCCGCGACGCCGTCGGGCGTCGGGCGCAGTGCGGCGTCGAGGATCACCGCGCCGATGCCGTCGATCGGATCGCCGACGGTGACGGCGTCGTCGGCGCCGAGGGGGCCGTCGGTGGTGGACCACACGGTCACCTCGGTTGGCCCGTAGAGGTTGTAGAACCCGCAGCCGCGCCGCCCGCCCCAGCGCCGGACGAGCTCACCCGGGCAGGCCTCCCCGGCGCTGATGACCACGCGCAATGAGCCCGTCGTGGCGGGGTCTATGGTGGCCAGCGCCGACGGCGTGAGCAGCAGGTGGGTGACCTTGTGGGCGGCGATCAGTTGTTCGAGCTCACGGCCGGCGAACACCTCCGGCGGCGCCACGACCAGGCGCCCGCCGACCGCGAAGGCCGTCATCAGCTCGAGGATCGACGCGTCGAACGTCGGCGAGGCGACATGCAGAACCCGCGAACTCGCGGTGGCGCCGAACTTGCGCTGCAGATTGTCGGTGAAGTTCGCCAACCCCCGGTTGGTCACCGCGACTGCCTTGGGAGTGCCGGTCGATCCGGAGGTGTAGATCAGGTACGCCAGGTCGTCGACCGAAGTGCGGCGGCACAATTCGTCGTCGGTGACCGTGGTGGCCCGGTGTCCGGCGAGCTGCCATTCGGTGGCGGGATCGTCGAGTATCAGCAGCGCGACGCTCGATCCGTTCTCGACCGGCTCATCGTCGGCGAACTCGCCGATGGTGAGCGCGAGCACCGCCCCGCTGTCGGCGAGCAGTGCGGCGCGGCGGTCGGCGGGATGGGTGGGGTCGATCGTCACGAAGGCCGCGCCCGCGGCGTTGATCGCCAAGGCGGCACAGACCGACGTCGCGGACCGCCGGGCCAGGACCGCCACCACGTCGCCCGGGCCGATGCCCCGCGAAATCAATTCGCGCGCAGTCTGATTGACCCGGGATGCGAGCACCGAGTAGGTCACCTCGGACTCACCGGATATCGCGACGGCATGCGGTTGGGCCGATGCGATGCCCTCGGCGATCAACGCGCGCATGGTCGTCGGCCGGACTCGGGTCCGCGGCTGCGCCGAATCGAGGGCCCGACGGACGTCGAAGAGGTCGAGGTGCGCGAGCCGCCCCGTCGGTGAATGTGCCATCTCGGTGAGTACCGCGAACATCCAGTCGGCGACGCGCAGCACCGTCGATTGAGCGAAAATGTCGGTGGCATAAGAGAATTCGATGGCGAGGCGGTCACCCTCGACACCGCGGCGGCGCGCGAAGCTGATCGTCAGATCGTATTTCGCCACCGGCGGCCGGACGTCGACCTGCTGCAGTCCGGCGTCGATCAGCGCGTCCTCGACGACGTCGGTGAGCATCGTGATCATCACTGCGAACAGCGGTGACGGCGACGGCGGGTGTCCGGGGGCCGCGGCATCGACGATCTGCTGGAACGGGATGTCGGCATGCGACAGCGCACGTCCGCGGACCCGCTGCGCCTCGGCGAGGAAATCGATCACACGCATGCCGGGTTCGACCCGGGTCCGCAGCACGACAGTGTTGACGAACATCCCGATCAACGCTTCGGCGCCGGGATGTCGACGGCCCGCCACCGCGGTTCCGATCGATACGTCGTCGGTGCCGCCGACCCGGCTCAGCACCAGCGCCACCGCCGCGTGCAAGACGGTGAACAACGTGACGCCCGCGGCGGCCGCCAGTTCGGTGAGCGGCGCCAGCGACGCGGCATCGAGTTCCACATCGACATATCCGCCCCGCCCGGTCGCCAGGGCGGGTCGCGGATGATCCGTCGGCAGCGCCAACTCGGATGTGGCACCGGACAATTCGCGGGCCCAGAACTGCGCCTGCCGGTACATCTCGGAGGTGGGATCGTCGATGTCGCCGAGTGCGGCCTGCGTCGTGAGCGCGACGTCGGCGTAGTGGGTGGCCAACGGGGCCCACCGTGGCGCGGCGCCTGCCCGGCGCGCCGAGTAGGCGGCGAGTAGTTCGGAGAGGAGGATCGGCAGCGACGCACCGTCGGCCGCGATGTGATGCAGGACGACGACCAGCAGGGCGTCGGCGGCCGCACGATCGGCGTCGGTGACGGCGAGTACCCGCAGCGGCGGTGCCGCGGTGATGTCGAATCCCGTTGCCGCATAACGGCGTGCCGCGGCGACGATGCCCGGGCCGGTCTCGGCGAGCACGGTGAACAGCCCGTCGGCAGGTGGCGCGGCCGGCAGGATCTCCTGGCGCGGCTCGCCCCCGACGGCGGGATAGCGCGTGCGCAGTACTTCGTGCCGCTCGACGACATCGGCGACCGCCGCCGCCATGGCCCCGGCGTGGAAGTCGCTGATCCACACCGCTCCGGGCATGTTGTAGGTCGCAGAGCTCGGCTCGATGTGGTGAACGAACCACAGTCGACTCTGCATCGGCGACAACTCGAGCACCTCGGGCCGCGCGGGCACCGGCCCCGCCGCGATCGATGCCGCGGGTGTCGCCGCCGCTGCGAGTTCGCCCACGTCGGCGGCGTCGAAGACGGCGGTGAGCGTCAGGTCCATCCCGTGGTCGGTATGCAGCCGCGCAACCAGCCGCGCGGCCAGCAGCGAATCGCCACCCAGTCTGAAGATGCTGTCGCGCATGCTGATTCGCTCGACGGCCAGCAGTTCGCGGAGCAGATCGGCGACCGCGAGTTCGGTCGCCGACGTCGGCGGCACGAACACCCGCGGGGTCCGGCGCTCGTAGTCGGGCACGGGCAGTGCCGACCGGTCGAGCTTGCCGGACGAGTTCAACACGAACGACTCGACGAGGACGATCACCGACGGCACCATGTGCGACGCCAGGCGACGGCGGCAGAATCGCTCATAGGGGGCGACGTCGTCGTGCGACGGTGACGCGGTGACCGGCTTGATGTAGGCGACCAGTTCCGGGCGGCCGCGGTCCTCGCGCACAACGACCGCGACGGCGTCGACCGTCGGCTCGGCCGCGATCTGCGCCTCGATATCACCGAGCTCGACTCGCTGGCCGCGAATCTTGCGCTGAAAGTCACTGCGCCCCAAGTACTCCAGCTGACCGAGATGATTCCAGCGGACGAGATCGCCGGTCCGGTACATGCGTTGCCCGATCGCGAACGGGTCGGCGACGAACCGCTCCGCACTCAGCGCCATCCGGCCGACGTAGCCGTCGGCGAGTTGCACACCGGCCAGGTACAGCTCGCCGGAGACACCTGCCGGCGTCGGAGTGAGATGCGAATCCAGCACGTGCACAGTCGTATTCGGGACCGGAGTGCCGATCGGCACCGGCTGGTCGGTGATGGCGACGCGGTGCTCGGTGACGTCGACCGCCGCCTCGGTGGGGCCGTACAGGTTGATCACGTCGAGGTCGGGCAACCGGGACATCACGCGTGCCGCGAGGCTGTGCGGCAATGCTTCGCCGGAAGTGAACAGTTGCCGGACGGATGTGGTCTGCGCCAGCCGACCGGCGTCCTCGTCGGCTCCGATGACGTCGACGAAGACGTCGAGCATCGACGGCACGAAGTGCAGCGTCGAGACCGACTCGTCGTCGATCAGCGTGACCAGATACCGCGGATCGCGGTGTCCGCCGGGTGCGGCGATGACCATGCGGGCGCCGATTGCCAACGGCCACAACAGTTCCCAGACGGAAACGTCGAAGGTGATGGGGGTCTTGTAGAGCACCGCGTCGGAGTTGTCGAGCGGGTAGTGCTCCTGCATCCAGGCGAGCCGGTTCGCGACTGCGGCGTGCCCCACCTCGACGCCCTTGGGCAACCCCGTCGATCCCGAGGTGAAGATGATGTACGCGCTCGCCGGTGGTTGAGCGGGCCGCGCGACGCGTGGTGTGCCGGATCGATCGACCGGGTCGTCGGGTATGCCGGAGAGGTAGGAGTCGTCGACGATCACCGCGGGCGCTGCGGCGTCGAGGACGAGTCGGCGGCGATCCTGCGGGTCGGTGTCCCCGATCGGGACGTACGTCGCGCCCAGCCGGAGGGTCGCGTACACCGCTGCGACCTGCCGCGGTCCGCGCGGGACGGCGATCGCCACCCGGGCACCCGAGACGATCCCGTCACCGCGGAGTCGGGCCGCGATGAGGTCCACCAGGGCGTCGAACTGCGCGTAGCTGTGCGTCACTCCCGCGTAGCGCACCGCGGGGGCATCGGGGCTCGTCGCGACCGTCCGATCGAATGCGTCGAGCAAGTGGGTGCGCGAGGTGATCTGGTAGTCGACCCGCCGCCCGCGTTCCCATCGGGATATCTCGGTGCGATCGGTCTCGGTGAGCACCGAGACGTGGCCCACCTGCCGGTTCGGGTCAGTGGCCAACTGCGCGATCACGCTCATCAACCGCGCATGATGGCGCTCGATCTCGCGCTGCGAATACAGGTTTCGGTTTCCATGCAGGTCGACGACGACGGGCTCACCCGGACCGGCCCGGTACAGATTGACGCGCAGATCTTCGAGCACCCCCGAACTGAGGATGTGATACGACGCCGAGGTGCCGTCGATCGCGATCGGCCGGTCGAAGAACATCACGTTGACGATCGGGCCGAAACTGGTTGCGTCGCTGGATAATCCAGCCTCACGCCGGATGTCCTCGGACCGATAACGCTGATGACGCAGTGCGCCGGTCAGCTCGGTGCGCACGTGCGCGACGACGTCGGCGAGGCGCTCGGTCGACTCCACCCCGACTCGGATCGGCACGATGTTCGCGAGCATCCCACCCGCATTCTTGATACGTGCGCTCGCGCGGCCGGTCACCGGCAGCGACAACACGATGTCGGAGCTGTCGGTCATCCGGGCGAAGAGCACCGCCGTCGCGGCGGCGAGGACGACCGCCGGCGACGTCGAAAGAGTCCGCGCGATCTCCTCCAGCCGGGCGGTCACGTCGGCGTCGAGCGTCGCATGGGCGACTGCGTTCTGCGCCGACAGCGATGCCGGCGCGGTGACTTTGGACAGCGTCACGCGCTGCGGCAGGTCGACGGCACGATCACGCCAATACGCGCGATCGGCCTCGCGGCGGGTGCTTGCGCCGTAGCGATGCTCGTCGTCGACGATCTCGGCGACCGTGGCTCGTGGCGGTTCGATGATGTCCGTGCCGCGCAGTGCGGCGTTGTAACGCTCAGCGGTCATCCGCAGCATGGTCAGGGCCGAGTAGCCGTCGATGACGATGTGATGACCGCGCATGTACCACAGCGTGCGGTCGTCGGCGATCCGAAGCAGCGCCGACACCACCAGCTGGTCGGTCAGCAGATCGAGCGTCCGCTGGTAGTCGCCCCGCATCCACGCGTGGGCCGCCGCCTCGGGGTCCGCTTCGGCGCGCAGGTCGATGACGTCGACCGTCTGATAGTCGAGGTCGACGCGCTGGCGTGGGTCGCCGTCATCGAGGGAAATCCGCAAGAATGGTGATTCGAGTGCACGACAAGCGGATTCGTGGCACTGTGCCAGTAGTCGATGATCGAGTGTTCCCGGGGCGTAGCCGAGGTCGACGTACTGCGCGATGTTCACCGAGTACCCCGGAGACAGGTTCTCGGCGAACCACATGCCCCGTTGGGCAGCAGTCAGCGGCAGCCGAGGCGCGTCCGCGCGATCGGTCGTCGGGACATGACCTCTGGCCAACACCACTCCTCTGCAATCCGCCATTCCGAGCCGGCGGATCTACTCCTGTCCTCAAACACCGTCATGTCGTGGATCGACGTGGTCGGTGACATTCAACGCGGAAACCCCGTAGTGGAACATCGGCCGTTCGAGCTAATTTCCTCCCTAGCGCTCCTCGGCGCCGGCGTCGCCGCCGGTGGGCGGCGAAGTTGGATCTGACGCATCCCCGGGTCACGGGGTTACTAGTTAGTATTCGCAATCCCGTACCGATGCGTTACTGGGAAGTGGCTGTGACCTGGGTGGATACTAAGCATTGCTCACTAAATGCGGACATTCCGACGCGTCTGGGCAGCACCGAACCCCCGATCACCGTTAGACTTCCCGACGTGACCACTGACAAGACCGGCGCGGAAGTTACCGTCTCGGAGAACCTCGCACACCATCGCTACGACGTCTTCGCCGACGGCGAATTGGCCGGTTACACCGTCTATCGTGACCGCAGGCACGACGATTCGGCCGAGCGGATCTTCTACCACACCGAGGTCGGCGAGGCGTTCGGCGGACGCGGCCTGGCGACCATCCTCGTCAAGGAGGCGCTCGACGCCACGCGTGCCGAGAACAAATTCATCGTCGGTGTGTGCCCGCTCGTCGCATCGTTTCTGAAGAACCATCCCGAGTACGCCGACGCGTCGCACCCCGTCACCGACGAAGTGCTCACCTGGTTGCAGTCATAGTCGACGACGTCGCCGGGCCGGAGTTCGACGGTGAGAGTTTCGCCGAAGCGTATTTCGCCGGCGAGACGTGGTCGGAGCGGACCTACACCGACTGCACCTTCGTCGACGCCGACCTGACCGATCTGTCCACCCGGTCGGTGGTGTTCGACGGATGCGATTTCACAGGCGCCAACCTCGCGGATTCGACGCACCGGTCGAGCGCGTTCCGCAATTGCACGTTTCGTCGTGCCCAGCTGCCCGGGTTGACGATGACCGACTGCTCGCTGGTCGGGTCGGTGATCACCGAATCACGGACGCAACGGTGGAAGCTCGTCGACTGCGACCTCACGCTGGTGTCGCTGGCCGGGCTCGCACTGGTCAACGCCGATCTCACCGGCTGCCGGTTGCGGGAGGCGAATCTCGGCGAGTCGGATCTGACCGGTTGCGATCTGTCGGGTGCCGACCTGACGTCGGTGCGCGCGATCGGCGCGATACTGCGCAATGCGACGCTGCTCGGGGCCCGCATCGATCCAGTGTTCTGGCGCCAGGCGAAGGTCGAGGGTGCCCGGGTGGATGCGCATCACGCGATGGAGTTCGCAATCGCTCACGGGCTGCGGGTGGGCGACTGAGCGTCGGGTGCGGGGACGGTGCCGCCCGACTACG
The DNA here is from genome assembly GCF_012933505.1 of Gordonia asplenii. GTDB lineage: Bacteria > Actinomycetota > Actinomycetes > Mycobacteriales > Mycobacteriaceae > Gordonia > Gordonia asplenii. The sequence continues at coordinate 130,752 of NZ_JABBNB010000012.1, read as the reverse complement.
GTAGAGGCCATGTCGATCACCTTCGCCGACGTCGCGAAAGCCCGATACATCTCCCTGACCACCTTCACCAAGGACGGCCGCGCCAAGCCGACCGCTGTCTGGGCGGCGCCCAGCGGCGACAAGCTGCTGGTCATCTCCGAGGAGTCCGCGTGGAAGGTCAAGCGCATCCGCAACACCGCGCGCGTGACCATCGCCGTGTGCGATATGCGTGGCAACGTCAAGAGCGACGCGGTAGAGGCCACCGCAAAACTCCTCGACAAGTCTCGTAACGCCGAGGTCTACGACGCCATCGGCAAGCGTTACGGCATCGTCGGAAAGGTCTTCAACCTGGTGAGCAAGGCCCGTGGCGGAATGAAAAACAATGTCGGACTGGAGATTTCGGCCGCATAGGGTCGGCGGCTGATTGCAATCTGTCTGATGAGGGGCGGCGAGGGGCCCGCTCCCTCGGCGTCGACCACGGGACAGACTGCAACCTGCCCGGTCACCCGCCGAGGGACCCGCTCCCCCCAACGCCGACCACGGGACAGACTGCAATCTGTCTGGTGAGGCGCGGCGAGGTGCCCGCTCCCCCGACGTCGACCACGGGACAGACTGCAATCAGCCATCTCACCCCCGCCGAGGGGCCGGCTCCCCCAGCGTCGAGGACGGGACCGAATGCAATCTGCCCGGTCACGCCCGGCGAGGGGCCGGCTCCCCCGACGTCGACCACGGGACCGAATGCAATCAGCCATCTCACGCCCGGCGAGGGGCCCGCTCCCTCGACGCCGACCACGGGACAGACTGCAATCAGCCATCTCACCCCCGCCGAGGGACCCGCTCCCCCGACGCCGACCACGGGACAGACTGCAATCAGCCATCTCACCCCCGCCGAGGGGCCCGCTCCCCCAACGTCGACCACGGGACAGATTGAAATCAGCCCCGACGACCTCAGCGCATCTGGTGGAATGCGCTGCTGCGGTACGGATCTCCCGGCTTCAACGACGGCTCGTTGGGGCCGATGAACTCCATTTGATAGTCACCGTCGATCTGCGGCAACGGCCGGTAGTACTGCTTGTCGCCACAGAAGCGCAGGGTCAACGTGTGACGTGTCGGGCAGTCGGGGGTCACCGGCGCCCCGCCATGCAGCGCGTGCGGATGGAACAGGAGCACATCGCCGGGCTCGATATCCCACGAAACGATGTCCCACGACGCCGGGTCCTGCTTGCGTTCGGCTTCGATGTCAGGGAGTCGCGGGAAGTACTCTGCTCCCCAAGCGGGCGCGGTGGGATCGAGCGGATCGACGTAGGCGGGTCCGTCGAACTGCGGTCCCAGGTGCGACGCGCGCACGACCTCCAGTGAATTCTTCTTCGGCAGGGTCTCGAAGCTGATCCAGACATTGATCAGGTCCGGCCCGTTGGTCGACATGATGCAGGTGTCCTGGTGCCACGGCGACCGTCCGGCCCGGCCCCCGGATTTGATGAACAGTTCCTCGGAGATGAACCACACATGCTCCGAATCCCACAGGGACGCAACGACATCGTGCAGACCGACTTCCCGAATGAACTCCAGATACTTCTCGACATTGGCGACGTTCCCGTAATCGTTGTAGTGCTCGTCGCTGGTGCCCTCGAACACCTTTCGCGGATTCGCGGGATGGGCGACGCCGTAGTCGAAGCACTCGCGTGCTCGTCGCAATTGATCCGGCGAGAAGAAGCCACGGAGAACGGTCGCGCCGTTGTCGGCGAGCTCGCGGCGGGTCTGGTCGGTCACGATCTGTGTTGGGGATGACATGGGTCTGGACTCCTGTCAGAGGTGGTGGGCGCCGCGGGATCCGACTTCGCGCAAGTCGCCCGAATTGAGTTGACCACTCGACTTGGCCATTTGCCTTAGTCGCTTGGCTCACCCAGTGTGACTTCTCGATCCAGACGTGTCAAGAGTCACACTCTCTCCTAAAACCTTTGCCGGACAACATGTTTCAACGACCTACCCGATCGACTCTCGCTCCGAACTCGCCAACCAACAGCACAGGTTCTCGATGGCCCGATCGACCATCGTCGGCAGATCCGACCGCTGACCCGCGATCGCCTGCAAGGTCAGGCCGTCGAGGGCAGCCAGCATCTGACTCGCCAGCGTCGAAAGGTCGACAGCATGCCGCTGCTCCCCCGCGGCAGCGCTCAGCAACTCCACGGTGTGATCGAGGTAGCTCCGATACACCTGCCCCGGCAGGTGACGAGCGCTCGGAGTGCGCGTGGCCCAGAGCATGAGCTCGAACTGCGCTTGCTGCCAACCGATGTCGTCGACGATCCAGGCGAGGTAACCCCGCATGAGCGCCTCGACGCCGGCCGATAGTCCGATCCCCGGTGGCACGAACCTGGCGCCGGCCAAGCGACCATCGATGGGCCCCTGCTCCAGCACGGCCCGCAGCAGGGCGTCCTTGCCCTCGAATACATAGTGCAGACTCGCCGTCGGAGCGCCGGCGACTTCGGTGATCCGACGGGTGGTCGCCCGGGCGACACCTTCCTCGGCGACGACTTTCGCCGCCGCGTCGATGAACAGCCGCCGCCGATCGTCCGCTCTCATGTGCGCCATTCACACCCGCCTCCCCTGGGTCGCGACGCGGCAGAAAGTTGACCGAGCGCCTAATTGGTAGATAACGGACAGAGCCGACACGACGAACCGGCGCACCACGCCCGCGCGATGCGCCGGTCGGCTGGATCAGGCTTCGAAGGGTCCGCAGACGGTGTAGATCTCACGCACCTCGGTCTTGGCGGTGAAGGTCACGTTCTGGCCCGGGCTGAAGAACGCGAGATCACCCGCGCCCAGTTCGGTCACACCGTTCTCATCGGTCAGGATCAGTTGCCCCGACAAGACCTGGATCGAGGAGTAGTTCGCCACCGTTTCCCGCACTGAACAGGGCTGATAGACAATCAGCCCGGACCACATGCCCTCGTTCTTGACGTAGTCGTGGGCGATCGCGGCAGGGTCTCCCTCCACCGGCTCCCACCCGCCCTCTTCTGGTGACATCGGCACAAGTGCGGTCTCGTCGGCGGAGCCGGTGATGATCGGATCAGGCATTTCGAATCTTCCTCTCGGATCGGCGAAGCTACGCGGATGCGGCAGCTCTCGACAGGTGGTCGATGTGGCGCTTGACACACACCGACGCGCGTTTCAGAATACTTAACCGTACGACTTAAGCAACCGTTCAAGTTGAGCGACTTACTCGACTGAACCTATCGCCTCACGAATGGGAGTCTCCACATGTCCACCAACCTCGACTACGACACGATCGTCATCGGCGGCGGCTTCGCCGGCGTCAGCGCTGTGCGCGACCTGTGCGATCAGGGCTACCGGGTGCTCTTGCTCGAGGCCCGCGATCGCCTCGGCGGGCGGACCTGGTCGGAGACCAAGAAGATCGGCGACTTCGAAGGCGTCGTCGAACACGGTGGCCAGTGGCTGTGGCCCGACCGTCAGGTCAACATGATGGCCGAAGTGCAGCGCTACGGGATGACGCTGCAGCAGTCGCCGTTCCCCGACCATTACCCGACGCTGTCACACGGTGAGCACAACCCGGGTCCGCTGCCGGTGCCGCTCGAGGAGATCTACGACTTCGAGCGCGCCTACTTCCAGATCATGACCGACGCCGCGCGGATGACCCGCGGCGTACCGCTGGACAAGCAGAACGTCGCCGACCTCGACATTCCGTTCAGCGAGTACCTCGACAAGCTCGACGTCGGCCCCAAGACGCGCGCCTACCTGTCGTTCCTCTGCTACAACGACACCTGCCGTTATCCCGACGAGGTATCGGCCCTGCCGCCAGTCTCGTTCATCGCGAACATGGACCACAGCCTGATCAAGACGTGGGGCATCTTCGAGGACTACCTGACCGAGGGCACCGGCGCCCTGATCAACGCGATGGCCGACGACACCGACGCCGACATCCGCTACGAGACTCCCGTCGCGAGCGTCAGCCAGGACGCCGACGGCGTCACGGTCACCACCCGCGGCGGCGACAGCTTCACGGCGAAGACCGCCGTCGTCGCAACGCCACTGGCCTGCTGGAACGACATCGAGTTCACTCCCCCGCTGTCCGCCGACAAGGCCGAGACCACCCGCGAGCGCCACGTCGCGTACCCGATCAAGATCTGGGCGCAGGTCAAGAACGCACCGAAGCCCGTCGCCAGCATGGCCGATGCGTTGACCTCCAATGGTGCGATCACCGCGTTCACCCAGCACGATCTCGGCGACGACGGTCAGGTGCTGATCGGCTTCTTCATCGATCATCCCGATCGCCCCAGTTTCGGCACCGACTTCGCCGGCGTCGAGCAGTTCATCCACACGCTGTACCCGGGCGCCGAACTCGTCGCCTACGACGCGCACCGCTGGGCGACCGACGAGTTCGCGGGATCCGGCTGGGTCGCCTACAAGCCGGGCCGGATCAGCAAGTCGCATTCCCGGCTGAGCACTCCGGAGGGCAAGTTGTTCTTCGCGACGTCGGATATCGCGATCGCCTTCCTGGGCTGGATCGAGGGTGCGGTCGACATGGGCAAGAAGGCCGCCGTCGACGCCGCGCGGCAGATGACGCGGGAAGCGATCGAGGTGTCCGTGCGGGCACACGCCTCCTCGGCTGCCACCGCCGTGCCGCGCTGACCCTCAACAACCCCAAATATCCTGGAACAAAGGAGAATTCAGATGTCCACGCACAACTTCGACTACGACACCATCGTCATCGGCGGCGGCTTCGCCGGCGTCAGCGCGGTCCGCGACCTCGCCGACCAGGGATACCACGTCCTGCTACTGGAGGCACGCAATCGCCTCGGTGGCCGCACCTGGTCGGAGACCAAGAAGGTCGGCGATTTCGAGGGCGTCGTCGAACACGGCGGCCAGTGGATCTGGTCGGACCGCCAGATCAACATGGTCGCCGAGGTGGCGCGGTACGGCATCACCGTCGAGCACTCGCCTTTCCCGGATTACTTTCCGACCCTTGCCCACGGTGAACACAATCCCGGTCCGTTGCCGGTTCCACTCGAAGAGATCTACGACTTCGAGAAGGCCTACTTCCGCATCATGACCGACGTACACCGCATCACTCGCGGCGTGCCGCTGGACAAACAGAACCTCTCCGACCTGGACATCCCGTGGGGCGAGTACCTCGACAATCTCGGCGTCGGCCCGAAGACTCGCGCGTTCTTCTCGTTCATCGGCGCCAACAACGCGGCACGCTATCCCGACGAGACGTCGGCACTGCCGCTGCTGGCCTTCGTCGCCGGCCTCGACCACAGCCTGCTGCGCACCTGGGGCGTGGTCGACGAGTACCTCAAGGAGGGTACCGGCGCCCTGGTCAACGCGATGGCCGACGACTCCGGAGCCGACATCCGCTACGAGACTCCAGTGGCCCGGGTCGAACAGAACGACGACGGGGTCACCGTCACCACTCGTGCCGGCGACAGTTTCACCGCGAAGACCGCCGTCATCGCGACACCCCTGGTGTGCTGGTCGGACATCGTTTTCAGCCCGGTGCTGAGCCCGGTGAAGACCGCGATGTCAGCCGAGCGGCACGTCTCCTATCCGATCAAGTTCTGGGCCCAGGTGAAAGGCGCGCCCAAGCCGGTCGCCACCATCGCCGACGCGGACTCGTCCAACGGCGCGTTCATCGCATTCACCCAGCACGACCTCGGCGACGACGGCCAAGTGATCGTCGGCTTCTTCATCGACCATCCCGATCGGCCCAGTTTCGGCACCGACTTCGCCGGCGTCGAGCAGTTCATCCAGACGCTGTATCCCGGCGCCGAACTGGTCGCCTTCGACCTGCATCGCTGGGTGACCGACGAGTGGTCGGGCAACGGCGGATACGTCGCCTTCCAGCCGGGGCGGATCAGCCAGACCCATTCCGAACTCGGCCGTCCCGAGGGCAAGCTCTTCTTCGCCACCTCTGATATCGCGACGTCGTTCAACGGCTGGATCGAAGGCGCCGTCGACAGCGGCAAGAAGGCCGCGGTCGATGCTGCGCGGCAGATGACACGTGACGCAATCGAGGTTGCGGTCCGGGCTCACGCCTCGAGCGCCGGCGCACCGGTGAGCGCGGCGCGATGAATCAACCTGTCGGCGTGGCGGATTCGACGCGGTCGGGGATCAACGGCCGGTATACCCGGCGCGCTCTAGACGCGCTGGACGAAGCGGACCGGCTGGCGCGTGCGTCCGCCACGCCGACGGGGCCCGAGCATCTGGCCGCCGCCGTGCTGGCGCAGCGGGAAACTCTTGTCGGGCTGGTGCTCGCGGAACTCGGCGTCGAACAAGAGACGCTGCGGGCTGCGATCGCCGGTGCTGCCGGCACCGGGGACGATCGACCCGCCGTCGGCGCTCGCGTCGCTCCCACGGCGTCGACCCTGCGGGCCGCGGAGCACGAGGCGCGGCAGCTCGACGACGACTACGTGTCCGTCGAGCATCTGCTGATCGCGCTTGCCGGTCGACTCGATGTCGTCGGAGAGACCCTCAGATCGGTTGGCGCATCACGTGATTGCGTCGTCGACACCGTCGCTCTGGTTCGCGGTGCCGCCCGCGTCACCGACGACGAACCCGAGCGGCTTTATCTCCGCGTCGACTGGCATCCGCCCGCGCTATCCAGCCAGATCCTGCGGTACAGCAAGGACGTCACCCAGCTCGCTCTGCACGGTCGCCTCGACCCCGTGCTCGGACGCGACACCGAGATCGATCGCGTCATCCAAGTGCTCTCGCGACGGCGCAAGAACAACCCGGTGTTGATCGGCGACCCCGGCGTCGGCAAAACCGCCATCGCCGAGGGGATTGCGCAACGGATCGTCGCCGGGAAAGTGCCTGCGGCACTGGCTGATCGACGGCTCATCGCACTCGATGTGGGCAGCCTGGTCGCGGGAGCCAGCTATCGCGGCGAATTCGAGGACCGGCTCAAGGGCATCCTGAAAGACATCTCGGCGAGCGAGGGCGGCATCATCCTGTTCATCGACGAGCTGCACACGATCGTCGGCGCGGGGGCCGCCGAAGGTGCCGTCGACGCCGGGAACCTGCTCAAGCCGATGCTGGCGCGCGGCGAGTTGCGCACTATCGGCGCGACGACGCTCGACGAGTACCGACTGCACATCGAGTCCGACGGAGCCCTCGAACGCCGGTTCCAGCCGGTGTTCGTCGAGGAACCGTCGGCCGAACGCGCCCTGGACATGCTTGTCGGTCTGCGCGGCAGCTACGAGGGATACCACGGTGTGACCATCACCGATGGGGCACTGAAATCCGCTGTGGCACTGAGTAAACGATACATCGCGGATCGATTTCTCCCGGACAAGGCAATCGACCTGATCGACGAGGCGTGTGCCCAGCGGCGGATCCGGCTCGACACGTCGGGTATCGCGGCCGCCGGCACGGTCGACGAGAGCGACGTCGCCGCGGTCGTGGCACAGTGGACCGGCATACCGGCCGCCCGGCTGCGTGAGGAGGAACTCGCCAAGCTCGCCCGGTTGGAGGACAGCATCGGTGAGCGAGTCGTGGGACAAGAGCGCGCCATCGCTCACGTTGCGGCGGCATTGCGCAACGCGCGCACCGGACTTGCGGATCCGCATCGACCGATCGCGTCGTTGCTCTTCTGCGGTCCCAGCGGCGTCGGCAAGACGCATCTCGCGCAGACGGTTGCCGAGGTGATGCTCGACAGCCCCGACGCCATAGTGCATCTCGATATGTCGGAGTATGCCGAGAAGCAGTCGGCGACAAGACTTCTGGGCGCACCGCCCGGGTATGTCGGATACGAGGAGGGCGGCCAGCTCACCGAGGCGGTACGACGTCGGCCGTACGCCGTGGTGCTGCTCGACGACATCGATCAGGCGCATCCCGAGATCGTCGGGCTGTTGCGGCAGGCCATCGATCAGGGCGCGATGACCGACGGTCGGGGTCGACTGGTCAGCTTCCGCAACGCGGTGGTGATCATGACGACGGGGCTGACCGATGTGGCCGCGGTACGCGCACAGTTCCGCGCCGACTTCATCGGCCGCCTCGACGATGTGGTCGAATTCGCGCCGCTGTCCGGCGCGGACGTCGAGCGGCTGGTCGATATACAGATCTGCGTCGCCGCTGAGCGTCTGGCCGAGCGACGCATCGGACTCTCGGTGGCCGATGGTGCACGAAGGTGGCTGTCGGACAATGCTTTCGACGACTCCGGCAGCGCCCGGCAGTTGGCTCGCACGATTCGGCGACAGGTGATCGCGGAGATCTCGCGGCTGATCGCCGACGGCGGCGTCGGGGCGGGTCACACGGTGCAGGTCGACGAGAGCGACGGCAGACTGGTGTTCGAGGTACAGGTCGACTGAGCCGCAGCGCAAGCGCAGGTTCACCGGTCGGTTGAGCCGGGCCGAAGCGCTAGCGAAGGCCCCACTTCCGGTCGAGCCGGGCCGAAGCGCTACAGCTAGCGCAGGCCTCACTGCCGGTTGAGCCGGGCCGAAGCGCTAGCGCAGGCCCGTGTCGAAACCACGCGACCCGTCGCTGTCAACGCACCAAACGCATAGTGACAGTTGGCGATTCGTCTCACCATGGTTTCGACACGCTCGACCAACGGAAGAGGCGCGCCAGGGTTTCGACACGCTCGTCGCTAACACTCCTCACGGCTCAACCAGCGGAAGAGGCCTGTCGCCGGCGAATCCAAGCTCAACGAGCGGATAGGGCCCTGCCGGACAACCCCCGGATCAACCAGCGGGGTGGGCCGCGCGCTCCACCCACGCGACGAGATTCGCGCTCGCAATTTCGGTCTGCGCCAACAGATCCCGTACCTGCCCGGCGATCGCTTGAAGTGTCAGGCCGTCCAGTACGGCGAGCATATGCGTCGCCAGCAGTTGATAGTCGATCACCGGATCGTCGGGTCGGGTGGCCTCGCGCAGCAGCTGCGCGGTGTGGTCCAGATAGCTGCGGTAGACGCGTCCCGGCAGGTGTTTCGCACTGGGTGTGCGCGCGGCCCACAGGACCAGTTCGTACTGGGCCTGCTGCCAGGACACATCGTCGACCACCCACCCGGCGTAGCCGCGCATCAATGCCGCCACTCCTGCGGCCAGTCCCATCCCCGGCGTCACGAAACGCGCACCGGCCGCTTGGCCGTCGATCGGCCCCTGCTCGAGGACGGCCTGCAGCAGTGCGTCTTTGCCGTCGAACACGTAGTGCAGACTCGCGGTCGGTGCGCCGGCTTCTTCGGTGATACGTCGAGTCGTCGCCTTGGCCACACCGTCGGCGGCGATCACGCGGGCCGCGGTGTCGATGAACTCGCGCCGTCGGTCGTCGGCCTTCTTGTGCGCCACCGCTCCTCCTCTGCTCCGATGCCCCTACCGTAGCCGACTTGATCGAGCGCTTAAGTTGCCCGGTCACCTTTTGCGGTGGCCGGGCAACTTTCCATGCGAGGCGGGGTCAGTTCAGCGAGAACGCCTTACCGATGAGCACGACCCACGTCTTCGCGGCCGCGGTCTCCACCTCGACGATCACGCGGGCCCGGGCGGAGGCGTAGCCGGCACATCCGTTGAGCCGGAACGGCTGTTGGCTGTAGGTGACCGCTCCCTGGCTACCGGTGAAGGTGTAGGAGTTCACCGCGTAGTACTTGTATGCGGTCGAGTCGCCCGACGTCGTCGTGATGACCGGCACCCAGCTCGCCCGGCCCGGTCCTAGGGTCAGCGCGCCACCGACGCTCGTCGTGGTCGACGGCGTGGTGTCCTGTGCGACGCCGGCATCTACTCCGCCGCCGCTGAAGTTGACTTGGCAGCCGACGTCGTAGCCGGGTGAGACCGCGGTGTACTGCACCGACTTGCCGCGAACAGTCACCGCAACCTTGCCGGACACCCAGCCTTCCCGCGTGGTCGGCACACCCGCGACACTGCTGCCGCGCAGTGAAACCGACTCACCGAACAGTCGCACCGATACCACCGTGCCGTCGTCGAGCGTGCGCGAGACCGATCCACCCGCGAGCGGCTGGGCAAGCGCGGCACCGGTGCCCGCCCCGACGGTCATCAGCAACGCCGCACCCAGCAGTCCCGCACGGGCGAGCAGCGATTTTCTAGTCATCGAATTCCTTAAGACGAAGTGTGGGGACATGCCTGGCAGCCCTAGTTGAGACTGAACGGAGCACCGAACAGCGTGGCCTGGACGAAGTCGCCGGATCCGGTGACCGTGCCGCCCTTCACCCCGCCGACGCCGTCGGAGTTGTAGTCGCTGGTGGCGGTCACGCGGACGTAGCTCTTCGCCTGCGCATATCCGCCGCAGCCCTGAACGTCGATCTGTTGAGCCTGTGTCTCCAACGACACGGTCGGTCCGCTCAGGTCCTTGTTGAAGATGTTCGCGACGTCGACCACTTGGCCCGGAGCCAACGGCAGGGAGATCGTGGCCGTCGCCGACGGGGCGGGCGTCAGCGTCATCGACGCGCCCGCGGTGAGATCGCCCAGCTGAACCTGGCAGCCCACCAGGTAACCGAGTTGTACGTTCCCGCCGCCACGACTCACACGTACCTTGTACTTGCCCGAGATCAATGCCGACCGTCCCGCACCGTTGGCCGCGACCGAGCTGATCGGCGTCGCCTTCTCACCGATCCGCCACATCTGCACGACCGTCCCGTCGACTCCGACGACACGTTTGTAGCCGTTCGGCAGCGTCAACGCATCTGCCGAACCGGCATCCATGCAGACCTGCCCGGCGGCGAATGCCCCCACAACCGCGGCGACTACCAGCCCGCGCCGCATATTCTGAATTCTCCTCATATGACTTCCTTCTTGTCGGTGATGACCACGCCTGGCGGCTGACTCGTCGTCGATGGCGCACTGCCGGCTCATGCTCGCGCGTCCACCACGTCACGGCGGTCCGCCCGCGTCGCGGCGAAGAGATCACGGATGCGCATCCGCTCGGTCGGTTTGCCGTCGACGAGCCGATGCACCTGTAGGCCACCGCCGCCACGGCTGACGCGCTGAAGACTCGCGAAGAAGTCGGCCGGGCGCAGCAACTCGGGCGGCAGCACCCCGGGACCGGGCACCTGCCCGGCCAGCATCAGCATCAAACCGGCGGCCGCCGGCACACCCGTCGCCTCGGCCATCTCGGTCTCCGCTCCCGAGGAGAATCGCAGTCCGGTGCCGGCGGTGTGGACGTCGATGACCATGCCGCTACCGACCCGAGGGCTCCCCGGACGCGAATCGCGGTATGCGGCAAAGACATCGACGGCCTTGTCAGTGATGTCGGCGACGTCGTGACCGGATCGGTCGCGCAGTGGGTCGGTCGCGTACGCCATTGCCCAGCACACCTGCAGGGCGTCGACGGGGGTGACCGCGCCGAAATTGTTGCTCTTGTCGACCGGCAGGTATCGCGGCACCGTGACCGGCTCCGGATGCGCCAACCGCACCAGCTCGCGGGGACCGACGGGCTCCGGGAAGTCCACGGTAACCCGCTCGATCTCATCCCAGGTCGGCACCGGGTGTGCGGCGCCGTCGGCGTCGACGAGGTTGAAACAATGCCAGAAGTGTCGAGCCGCGGCCGGGGTGGAGTCGCTGACGTCGACGGTCCAGTAGATGTCGACGTTCTCCGCCGATCCGAGTTCGTCGACGGCCGCGCGGATGAGCACGTTGGTCGTCCCCGGCGACGACCCCATGCCGATGAGAGCGGTGACACCGGCCGCCTGCGCGGCATCGTCGTAGGTGAGCAGCTTCAGGACCGCGTCGGCGTCGTCGCAGATGTCGAGGTAGTTCGCCCCCGCGCGGATCGCGGCATCCAGTACAACCTCCCCGGTGCGGTAGTACGGACCGGCGAGATTCGCCACCACTCGCGTCTCGGCGAACAACGCCGCGAGACGTTCCGGCTCGTCGAACAGGTCGAGCGTGTGCCGCGCCATCCCGAGCGAATCCACGACCGCGGCGGTCTTGTCAGTCCACGCACGATCGACGGCGATCCACCGGTCCAGCGACTGGGCGCGGGCAGCTCCCGCCAACATCGCTTGCGCCTGTGACCCGCCGGCGCCGATGACCGCGACGTCCCATTGACGATTCATGATTGTCGTCCCTTCGAGTTGATTAATTAACGACTGTTCGTTAAGTTTGATTGTGCGCAAGCTCGATGTCAATGCCGGACTTGCACGGCTTACCGATATGCTGGATCTACAAGTGATCGTTCGTTAATGGAGGAGCTCGCCATGCTCGACACCGACCAACCCGACGAGCTGCTGGCGCGTGCTCTCACCGAGGCGAGGGAACGCGCTGCGCAGGCTCGTCCCGCGATCGACCGATCGGGAACCCGCGACCGCATCCTGGACACCGCGATCGAGATGTTCGCCCGCCGCGGATTCGAAGCGTGCAGTGTCCGAGATCTAGCCGTCGCGGTCGGCATCAAGGCGCCCGGGCTCTACAGTCACTTCTCCTCCAAAGAGGCGATCCTCGCCGAAGCGATGCTGCGGACGCTGGGCGAGTTCCTGGAGTACGTGACCGCCGAGTCGACCGCGACGTCGCCGCTGGAACGGCTGGAGGAGATGGTCAAACGCCATGTGCGCATCCAGACCGAACGTCGCGACCTCGCCCGGGCGAACGACATGCTGATGAACAGCGAGTCGATCGGAGACTTCCTGCCCGCCGCCGAGTACGACCTGTTGGTCCGCAGCCAGCGCGCCTACTACGAGTTGGTCCGGTCCGGCATCTCCGCGGCCCTCGGGCCCGACTCGACGGTCGACATCGCGATCGCCGCATTCGCGGTGATCGGAATGTGCGACGAGGTCACGGTCTGGTACCGCCCCGGCGGCCGGCTCGACCCGGAGCAGGTGGCAGACACCTACTGGCAGTTCGTCAAACAGATGCTGGGTCTGTAACACGTTGTCCATCAACCCATTTCGACGAGGATGACACCGGCTGCGACAACCGCGACGCCGCCGAGCATTCGTGGGGTCAACGGATCCCGCCAGATCAGGTGCGCCGCGATGGCGACCAGTGCGACGCCGGCCGCCACCCAGATGCCGTAGGCCACACCGATCGGCAGTCCCGCGCGCAGCGCGCGGGCCACCAACACGAACGCCAGCGGGTACCCCACGATCGTTCCGATCAGCCATCGTCGACGCCGGTATCCGTCGGATGCCCGTAGACACAGTGTCGCAACGAGTTCGGCGACGATCGCGGCGATCAGCCAGACCCACGTCATGCGGGGACGCCATCGGCGGCGGCGTCGTCGTGCGGCTCCGGCGACATCTCGATCAGCACGACGCCGACGATGATCAGCGCCAACCCGAACTTGCCCGTGCCGCTGAGCGTCTCATTGAAGATGAGCGCACCGAAGACCGCGGTCAAGGCCACGCCGGCGCCGCCCCAGATGCCATAGGCGACCCCGACCGGCATACCCAACCGCAGGGTCATCCCCAGCCCGACGAATGCCGCGACGTATCCGACGACCGCCACCGGAATCCATTCGGCATTGCCGATGGACGCACGCAGCGCCATGGTGGCGATCAGCTCGATGAGGATGACGACGACGAGCACAATCCACTTCGCGGAGATCGTGGCTCGAACCGCTTGGCTGACCATGGGGTTCCTTTCTGGGTGAGGGTGTGGTCTGGCGACGGTGGTGTTACGGGGGTCGACACGGAACTCCGCTGGCGCCGCGTTCCTGCTGAGCAGTGGAGTGGCTCAACCACCAGCGGCAGCAACCGGTTGCGGCGTTCAGGCGCCGGGATCTGCCACGAGCTCCTGCGGCCCGACGGGCGATGCGTCCGGTGATCCATCCGAGCGCGAGCCGAGCCGACGACGTCGACCGCCGATCAGCGCGGTCATCACGGCGATCAGTCCGACGGCGAACCACACCATCTTGTCGGCCGGTGCGGCGGGCGGATTGATCCAGGCGTTCACGTAGATCCAGCCGATGCCGACAGTGCCGAAGACGGCCGCGACGACCAGGCCGACGCTGAGCTCCCCGACTCGCCGCGACAGTACGACCGACCCCACCGCCACCAACACGTACGGGGCGATCCAGCAGTAGACGATCAGCTGAGCGATCATCGTGTAGGTCGACGTGATGTTGCCGGTGTACAGCACAGCGATCATGATCGAGAGGAATCCCAGGACTTGTTCGGCGATGATCGCCAGGTACGGGCTGTGGAATCGCGGGTGTATCCGGCCGGCCCAGGCGGGCAACAGCCCATCGTCGCTCATGGCGACCGCGATTCGGGCACCGTAGTTGGTGAATCCGATCAGCGCCGCGAAGCAAGCGACGGCGAGCAACAGGTCGGTCGCGGCGGCGACCGACGAGCCGAGTCCGCCTTGCAGCGCGAGCACAGCGGGCGCCGACATTCCGGCGGCGAGCTGATCCTGCGCCGCGATCAGCCCGGGCACCTGCAGAATCGTCGCGACGATGTAGCCGGCGCCCAAGACGACCGGGACACTCATGATCGCAATCGGAACGCTGCGTTTGGGGTCCTTGGTCTCGGCCGCCATCGCAGCGCAGCTTTCGAAGCCGATCAGCCACGCCGAACCTGCGGCGACGCCCTTGAGCGCACCACTGGCGGAGAACTGCTGCACATCGAACTGAGTGCTCAGGTCAAGCCCGGTATGGACGGCGCTGGCGATCGAGATCACGACCATGACGGGTACGGATACCGCGGCCAGTGTGACCGCGATCTTGACCGACATGTCGACGCCGCGGTAAGCGACGAAGCCCGCGATCAAGATCGCGCCGCCGATGATGACGCTCTGGATTCCCGGCGCCAGCGCCGAGTGCACCCCGCGCCCCTCCAGAAAGCTGCCGGAGAAGATGCCGACCGTCGCGGCGACGGCACCGACCTGGATGACATAGCCGACGATCATCGCGGCGGCGGTGAGGTATCGGGCCCATGGACCGAAGACTTCACTGATGTAGGAGTACATGGACCCGCTGCCGACATATCGGCGCGCGAAGGTGATGACACATCGACCGACCGCCACTACCAGCGCTGCGGCGACGACTGCCGACAGCCAGGCGGTCGGTCCGGCGAGTGACAGCATCAACACGGGCAACAGGCCCATGCCGACTGCGGGGATGAACGAAGAGAGGGACAGGGCGACCAGTGAACGCCGGGATAGGTGCCCGGTTTCGAGGTGATCGTCGGCGGCATGCGCAGAAGACGGACTGGACATGGCTGATTCTTTCGGGAGAGGGGATGAAATGAGTCGACGCACCGTTGGCTGGGGTGCGCCGCTGGAAATGCGATCGCCGAGGTGGCTCAGCGTGCAGCTGCGGCCCGGTTGCTCTGAAACTGCGCGAGGATCGAGCACGGTCTGTGCCCGGCAGCATCGGCGATCTCCAGGTTGTGCAGGTTGGCGGTCCTCAGGTTGGCACGCTGACCTGCGGTGATCATCTCGTCGCGCCAGATTTTGCCGACGCGGAGAAAAACGCTCAAGGTTGCTTGGTCGGTGGTGAAGTCGCCGGCTTCGATGGCAGGCGCCAGTTCGCAACTGTTACAAGGTGTTTCGAGTGTTCGAGTGGTCGGCTTACGCGGTTTCGACACGGGCCTGCGCTAGCGCTTCGGCCCGGCTCAACCAGCGGGTCAGGGCGCTTGCCCTAGCGCTTCGGCCCGGCTCAACCAGCGGGTCAGGGGCGGAGGATCAGTCGGCGGGCGGAAGGTGGATCAGCTTCTTGTTGACGAACTCGTCGATACCCGCGGGACCGAGTTCGCGACCGAAACCGGACTTCTTGGTGCCACCGAAGGGAAGATCGGCGCCACCGCCTTCGCGCGTGTTGATGAAGACCATTCCCGCGTCGAGGCGGTCCGCTATCTCCAGGGCGAGCGCCTCGTCGCGGTGGAACACCGCGGCGCCAAGCCCGAACGGAGTGTCGTTGGCGAGGTCGACGGCCGCATCGATGCTGTCGACCACGTGGACGACGGCGACGGGCCCGAACAGCTCCTCGTAGTAGGCGCGCGCCGACGTCGGCACGTCGATCAGCACGGTCGGCTCATATCCGCCCGGCGACTGGGAACGACGTGCTCCCACAGTCGCTTTCGCCCCCGCCTGCAGTGCGTCGACGACTTGCTCGTCGAGCTCGTCGAGCGCGCCCGCACTCGACAGCGGCCCGTAGGTGCAGGCGGGATCGAACGGGTCACCGGCCCGATGGCCGGCGAACGACTCGGTGAGTTGTTCGACGAACTGATCGTAGAGATGGTCCAGAACGATGAAACGCTTTCCGCCGTTGCAGGATTGGCCCGCGTTGCCCAGCCGCGCCTTGGTGGCCTGCACGACGGTGTCGGCCATGTCGGCGACGTCGAGGATGAGGTACGGGTCCGAACCACCGAGCTCCAGCACGACCTTCTTGAGATGCCGGCCGGCGAGTGCGGCGATCCGCGCCCCGGCCCGCTCGCTGCCGGTCAGGGACACGCCCACGATTCGGTCGTCGGCGACGATCCGCTCGATCTGCTCGTGGGTGGCGAACAGGTTGACGTACGCGCCGTCGGGAAGCCCCGCGTCGGCGAACAATTCGGCCATCGCGGCGGCCGACGCCGGGCACTGGCTCGCATGTTTGATCACGACGGTGTTGCCGGCCATCAGATTCGGCGCGACGAACCGGAACACCTGATAGTACGGATAATTCCACGGCATGACCCCGAGCAACGGACCGACCGGCGTCTTTCGGACGAAGGCACGGCCGCCCGAGCTGGTATCCAGTGTCGAGTCGGCGAGCAACTGTTCGGCGTTGTCGGCGTAGTAGCCGGCGATCGCGATGCAGATGTCGAGTTCGGCCACGGCATCGCCGATCCGTTTGCCCATCTCCCGACTGACGGTCTCGGCGAGTGACTGTTTGCGCTCCTCGAGGAGATCCATCACCCGGTTCAGTGCGGCCGCACGATCTGTCAAAGTCGTTGTGCGCCAGCGTCGGTAGGCCGCAGCAGTAGCCGCCAGGGCGTGATCGACGTCAGCGTCGGACGCGGCCGGATACCGCGCCTCCACGATTCCGGTCGCGGGGTTGGTTATCGCGTATTGACTCATGATTCGACTCGCAATCTCGTTGTCTGATGTTCTGATTCGGCGTCGGAGTCCCAGACCGTTGCGCCAAGGCCGGACAGTTCGGTCTTGAGGACCTTCCCGACGTCGTTGCGCGGGAGGTCGGTGACGATCTCGATGTAGCGCGGCCGCATGAACGCGGCCATGTGCTCGGTGCACCACCGCGACAGCTCCGCGGGATCGAGGTCGATGCCGTACGTCGGTGCCACGACCAGCTTGATGTCATGGCCGCCCAGTGCGGCGGGAACTCCGACCGCACAACATTCCTCGACGCCGGGGTGCCCGCCGACGATCTGTTCGAGCTCCCAGGACGACACGTTCTCGCCACGACGTCGGATGGCATGTTTCACGCGGTCGACGAAGAAGAAGTAGCCGTCGGAGTCCTGTCGGGCGAAGTCACCGGTACGGAACCATCCGTCGGTGGTCGCCGCGCGCCACGCGGCGTCGTCGCCGTCGTACCCGGGGGTCATCACGCCGGGGATGTTCGCTCGCACCGAGATCTCACCGACAGTTCCTGTGGGACAACGGTTTCCATCCGCGTCGAGCAGGGCGACCGTCAAATCGGGATTCGGCCGGCCGCAGGAACCAGGCGGCACTCGCTCCCCGCTCGGGGGCAGCAGGATCGGCTCGGCCTCGGTCATCCCGTAGACGTCGTACAGCCGGACACCGAGTCGTTCTTCGAGCGGACGATGCAGAGCCGGTGGGATGCCGCCGGCGACGCCGACACGCAACGTCGCGCCGTCGGGCGGCGCATCGCTGGAACTGAGTATCTCCAGCACGTTGGTGAAGCCACCGAAAACGGTTGCGCCGCTCTCTGCGACCTGATCCCAGAACTTCGACGCCGAGAAGGTCGGATACTGCGCGACCGAGCCACCCGCCACCACGATCGCGAGCAGCGCGTCGAGTTGGCCCGCGATGTGGTAGAGCGGCATCCACATGTGCAGGACGTCCGCTCCGGTGAGACCCAGGGTGTCGCACACCCAGCCGGCTCCCCGTGTCAGATGACTGTGTTGCAGCGGAACGGCTTTCGATCGCCCGGTGGTGCCGGAAGTGTAGATGATGCCGGCGATTGCGGCGCCGTCGCGGACGGGTTCGCTCGTATGCCCAGGGGTCGCGTCCGCTGCGGCTCGGTCCCAACCGACGACCACGGACTGCAGGCGGTGTTCTCCCGACCAGTCGCCGGCCACGACGACAGTGTGCACGGCGGTCCCGGCGAGGTCGGGAAGGTCGGCCAGGCCCTCGGCGTCGGTGACGAGCACTTCGGCCTTCGACCGGGTGATCATGTCGTGCAGTACCGCGCCGCGGTGCGCGCGATGCAGCGATACATAGGCGGCTCCGGCGTACAGGGTGCCCAGCCACGCCCAGACGGCTTCAGGTCGATTGGGCAGAAATCCGGCGACCCGGGCGGGCGAGTCCCCGACGCTCGGCAGCCAGCCGGCGACGGACTGTATCTCGGCGAGGGCGTCCGTATACGACCAGGTGCGTCCCTCGTGGCGCAGGAACAACGCGTCTGGCGTCTGTCGCACACGCGCGCTGAACAGCTCGGGAACGCTCGGGTGGGTCACTCCGGTCAGCGTTTCGACGGGATTGGTCATGGCGTCGCCGATCCCGGTTCACCGCGGCGCGGGTTTGCGAGCTGTTGGTTGACGGCGTCGGCGATCTTCGTCGCCCACGGGATCAACGACAATCCGGGTGCCTGATCTTCCCAGGCGAAGCTGAGCGGCGACGCCGAGACGCGCCCCGCGGCGACCGCCGCCATGTCGCTACCCGGTTCGAACTTGAGAGTCTGCCAGGGCGCGTCGGGCTGCTCGCGGCTACCGAAAGTCAGGTAGCCGGTGACGCCGTCGCGTTCGACGGGTGCGATGGCGTTGCGCGCCCAGTGCCGTCGGCCGCCGACGGTCACCTCGGCACGTGGATCCGACAGCACCGCAGGAAGATTCACGTTCAGCACCGCACGGTCCGGCGCGCCGTAGTCGAGCAGCGCGTGGACGAACATCGCCGCTGCCCGGGCCGCGTCACCGAAATCGAGGGTGCTGTGGTCGACGACGTCGAAGATGGAGAACTGCCCCCGGTAGCTCTGTTGCGAGAACGCGATCGCGGGCAGCCCGAGCAGCGCGCCCTGCGCGGCGCCGCCGAAAGTTCCCGACCCCAGGGTGTCGTCGCCGAAATTGCAGCCGTGGTTGATGCCGGACACCACCACCTCGACGTCGGGGGCGATGTCGCCGATCACCGCGGATCTGACGCAGTCGACCGGCGTGCCGTCGCAGACGTAGAGCTGCGCGCCGTCGCGGTCGGGCATCTTCGCGACCTGCACCGGCGCGTTGAACTTCGCGAAATGTGATGTGCCGCTTTGATTCTCTCGCGGCGATACGACGACGACGGAAAGCCCGGACGCGACGAGCGCGGCGGTCAACGACCGAATGCCTGCTGCCTGATTGCCGTCGTCGTTGGTGACCAGGACCTGCGCGGACGTGGTCATGACGCGGAGTCCGGGAGATCGAGGGTGGGAGCGATGTAACCGTCCGCCAGAGTTCCGGCGTCGACCAGCATGTCGGCACCGGTGATCGCCGACGCTTCGTTGCTCGCGAGAAACGCCGCGACAGAAGCGATTTCGGAGGGTTCGATCAATCGTTTCATCGGCACCCGGTCGAAATTGGTCTTCATCGCGTCGTAGATCGGTCCGAGCGACTTCACCATGGGGGTGTCGCAGTAGCCGGGACTTATTGAATTGCAACGGATTCCGTGCTGCGCCATCTCGACGGCGACGTACTTGGTGAGTGTCAGCAGACCGCCCTTGGCGCTGCCGTACGCGGGATACGCCCCACCCTCGGCGACGTAGGCGTCGGCCGAGGAGATGTTGATGATGGCGCCGCGCGTGCCGTCGGCGATCATGGCGTTGCAGACGGCCTGCGACATCAGGAACGGTCCGGTGAGCAGCACACCGATGACGGAGTTCCACTCCTGCACGCTCTGCTCGAGGAACGGCGTGGCGTCGTAGAAGCCGGCACTGTTGACCAGAATGTCGATCGAACCGCCGAGTTCACGCGCCGCTTGCACTGCGCGACTTGCTGTTTCGGGTTGTGCGACGTCGCCGGCGAGGCCGACCACCGTGGCTCCGCCGAGCGCGGTGATCTCCGCCGCGGCCGCCTCGACGCGTCCGGCGTCGCGCCCGATGATGACTACCTGGGCGCCGTCGGCCGAGTAGCGCTCGGCGATGGCCCGGCCGAGGCCGAGGCTGCCGCCGGTGACGATCGCGGTCTGGCCCTCGAATCGCTTATCCATCGTTGACTCCTGTGTGGTTTCTGGGTTCGGTTGGTTTTTGGGTTGCGGGGTTTCGACACGGGACTCCGCTGGCGCTCCGTCCCGGCTCAACCAGCGGGGTGGCGCGAGGCGCGAGGCAGGACGCGTAGGCTGCGGGCTCAACCAGCGGGATGCGTGGGCTGCGGGCTCAACCAGCGGGAGGCTGTAGGCGAGAGGCGCGAAGCAGGACGCGTGGTCTGCGGGCTCAACCAGCGGGAGGCGCGTCCGCCGCTACCATGCCCGTTCCTCCGGCGTGGCCGCCGCGGTGAGCAGCGCGTCGACGTCGTCGCGCGCGGCGAATGCCAGCGCCGCATTCAGCACGGAGTCCCGGTAGCTCTCGTAGGTCAACCCATGTGCCATCGTCGTCTCGCCCTTGAGCATCGCTGTCCCCTGCAACACCCAAGCCAGTTCGCGCATCACGCCGATGAACGACAACAGGTCGAGTGTGGCCAGTTGTGCAGCCGAGACAGGCGCACCGTCGTTGTACGCGCGCAAGAATCCGTCGCGCAGTTCGGGGCTCAATTCGGCTGTGGCACAGAAGGAGGCGAGCTCGAAGGCCACGGTTCCCAGCGCGGCATAATCCCAATCGACCATCCGCACCCTGCCGTCGGGCCCGACGATGAAATTGGGCGGCACGACGTCGTTGTGGGTGAGCACCTGCGGCAACGACAGTTCGGTCAGTACCGCGCGGATCCGCTTGGCCAGCACGATGAGTTCCGGCATTTGGGCGGGCAGTTCGGTGCCCTCCCGCTCGGCCAGCCGCAGCCAGTCGGCGACCGACTCGAAGGGGTCGAATCGTTTGGTGCAGGTGGTCGGCGCGGAGTGCAACTCCCGCAGCGATACCGCGATCTTAGCTAGGACGTCGGGTTCCTTGATCGTGTCGAACCACAGCGTCGGCCCATCGAGGAAGGTCGCCGCCGCATTGCCGCCGGGCAGCTGGGCCAGCCGCTTGGGCGCGAGATCGACTGCGGCAGCATCATTTTGAGCATCCGCCGCGCTGGGCCGATCGACCTGGAAGCGCTGTGCGTCCTGCGCGGATACCCGGATGGCGACCTTGCCGGTGACCCCGTAGGCGACGTAGTTGCGGTTGTTCGCGCCGCCGGTGAGTACGTCGACGTGGACGGTCAGGCCGGTGAAGGTCGACGCCGCGCATGCTGCCAGGACGTCGGCGATGATGCCCTGATCCTTGCTGGGTACGTCGGCGCCGAAGGTGACGTCGGCGCCGTCGGCACCCCACGGCCGCGCCACGGTGCGGTCTTGAAGATTGCTGTTCATGATTGATCCTTACTTCAGTTCTCAGGCCGCAACGGGCGTGTCGAGCAGAATTCCGTCGGGGACGGCACCGATCTCTGCGGAGATCTCTTCGAACAGGGCGAGTGTCGGCTGTGCGGGCAACACCTCGGTCCCCCATGCGCCCGACGGCGGGTTGCCGTCGAGCATGGCGATGATCTGCGACGCGGCCGACAATCCGGTGGTCCGCGCCATGTTGGCGCGGTCCCAGTAGGTCATCGTCGCGACGATGTCGTCGCCGGCGAGCGCCTGCACCTGCTGCAACGACAGGCCGCTGCGGACGTTCGGCCGGATGTCGTGGCGCGCCCAGAGCACCTTCCACAGCACTTCGACCGGGTCGACGGTGTGCTCGCCCACCTGCACGCTGAGGTCGGAGAAACCGAAGCCGATGCGTCCCAGCGTGCTGAACGCTTCACTGGCCCAGGCCGGATGCAAGGCGCCCTGCACCGAGATGTGGCGCAGATGCGGGAAGGCGCGAGCGAGAGTGATCGTCTCCGAGTGCGCGGTGTTGTAGGCCTCGACGTCGCCCAGGACCGGCAGCCGATGAGTGCGCGCCGTGCAGGGGACGAACCCCGGGGCGTCGACGAACCTGCCGTCCTGCCAGATCGGGCAGGACGCGACCGTCATGTGGAGCATATGGCGCAGCGGGGCGAGGCCGCCCGGGTCGACGTCGTCGGCGACCCACACGATCCGGATGCCGTCGGCGTCGGGGTTCAGCTCCAGCAGGCGCTTGGCCATCAGATTCGACGTACCGGGCGAGTTTCCACCGCCGGTGACGAGGGTGACGTCGGCCGCCTTCGCGTCGAGGTCGAGGTCGAGGATGGGATGGATTCCTTCGGTGTCGTCGCAGATGTCGAAGTAGTCGCAACCAGCCGCGATGGCGATCCGGGCGAGTGCGTTCGACCCGAGATAGAACGGGCCGGCGAAATTCGCAACGAGTGCCACGCCGCGGAGGTCCGGGGTCGTCTCGCGGTAGTTGATCTGCTCGGCGGTGATCCTGCGCGGATCGAGCGCCACCGCCTTCGCGAGGTTGTTCGCGTTGAGGTCGATGACCCGGAACCGCGCGTCGGGCAGTCTGCGGGCGAGGTGAGCGAGGGCCGAGCGCCCCATTTCACCTGCGCCGACGACGGCGATCGTGATGTCTGTGCTTGCCATGTCTCTAAATTAACGAACGTTCGTCAATGTGTCAAGGCCCACATTTCATAACCGCCGAGGACGAGAACGGCCCGCCGTCGCAGCGCGGAACGCTCTGCGAACGACGGGCCGGAGATCGCGCCCTGCGACAGTCAGCCGAGGCTGGGGCGATCGGGCAGAAAGCGCTCAGGGTCGACGGTGACCGACTCGGGCTTGCCCAGCACCGCCCATTCCGCGGCGAGCGGCCCGAGCGCCATACCGGTTCCGAGGCCGAAGCCGCCCATGCCTCCCGCGGCGATGATCGACGCGTCGTGCTCGTATGGGCCGAAGACCGAGACGCCGTCGGCGCTGATGGGATAAATGCCGGTCCACCCGGGCTCGAACCCCAGGTCGTCGATGCGCAGCCGCTCGACGACTCGACCAGCGACCCCTTCCCAGATGTCGGCCGGAATCGTCTTGCGGTAGTTGTCGGGGTCGACGGTCTCGAACTTCTCCTCCACCGCGTAGGTGTGCTCACCGCAGATCAGGCGGTGCGGACTGTCGTGTCGGAAATAGATCGCGACCTCGTCGCCCGGAATGTATTCCTGGACCATCGGAATCGGATAGGTGATCCGCTCGGGCACGGCAACCATGACCACGTCGTGCACCTGATTGACCAGGGGCAGCGGCGCACCGAGCAGTTCGCCGACCCGCTGCGCCCAGGGGCCGGCGGCGTTGACGACGACGTCGGCGCGGAACTCGCCCTTCGGCGTGGTGACGACGTGCTGTCCGTTCTCCTTGCGGTAGTCGAGCACGGGATGTTTCGGCAAGACCTTCACGCCGAGGGACTTGGCTCGCTCGGCGATCACGCCGACCAGTTCCGGGCCGTCGAGGTGCCCGCTGATCGGACTCCACAACCCGACGATCACGTCGTCGACCTTCAAGTCGGGGACCAGCCGAAGAATCTCAGCGGGCGTGAGCAGCGTCGACGGGACGTCGGCGCCGAATTCCCGCTGCCAGCCGATGGCGTCTTCGAGGGCTTTCGCCGAAGACTCGTTGCGGCCGAGCCGCAGGTGACCGTTGCGGGTGACAGTCAATCCGTTCTCGCGCTCGAACCGATCGATCTGCCGGGTGGTCAGGACCCGCAGCTCGACCGAGCCACGGTCGACGCCGTTGATGTTGAACACTCCGGCCGAGAGCCCCGACGAGCCCGACGCCGGGTAGTCGCGCTCGAGGACGGTGACGTCGGTGGCGCCCAACTCCGCGGCGCGCAACGCTGTGTTGATACCGGCCGACCCCGCCCCGATGATCAGGACGTTCGGCTTGCCGTTGGTGGTCATATGGTGATTCTCCTTGTCAGGCGGGATGCGCGAGGTTTCATCGAGTTCGTCGAAGAGGCTCGATCGTTCCAACTTGATTAACGAACGATCGTAAATCTATCACCCATTGCGGAAAGGCACCAGATCACCGGCACGACGCTCACTGCCGATACGCGTTGTGAGCCGCCCGACTGATCGTTTCGACGACCAGCGGGAACGACTCCGCCGACGGCTCCACGATCGAGCTGTGATCGGTCGCCGGCAGCAGCACCATTCGGCCCCATCCGCCCTGCTTGACGACCGCTTTGACGTAGTTCTCCGACAGAATCGGCGGCACCACGTGATCGTTCGTCCCGACCATCGCGAGAATCGGCACGGATGCGTCGACATTCTGTATCGGGTCGACCGAGGCGTACCGATCCGGCACCTGCCCAGGCATGCCGCCGAGCACCGCGACGATGCGATTGTCGCCGAGTTTCACCGCCAGGCGCATGTCCAGCGGACCGGCCAGCGACACGACGCTCTGCGGCCGGAACTTCGGATTCGACCCGATCTCGTCGGCGTGCAGATTGTGTCGGGTGCCCGCCCACATGGCGAGTTGTCCTCCGGCCGAATGCCCGACGACGACGGCGTTGTGATCGGAGATCTGCGGCAACCGCTTACGAATGACCGGCACGTAATCCAGAGCTGCCGCAACATCTTTGAACGTCGTCGGCCACCCTCCGCCGGATCCGACCCGGCGATATTCGACGTTGTACACGGCCAGCCCGCGCTCGGCGAGACGCCGGGAGAACGCGACGAAACTGTCGGCTCCGGTCGACGACCGCCATGATCCGCCGTGGATCAAGACGACCAGCGGCACCGACGATGCGGCATGCGTGCCGGGCGGAAGGTAGACGTCGGCCCAGTTCTGCCGATCGTCGCGCGTGCCGGTCGTCGTGGGATAGAGGAAGCGTTGCACTTTGACGCGCGACGCCGCGTTGACGTTGTCGAGCACCCGTTGGCCCTCACCCGCGAGCACGGGCTGTGCCGCCGGTTGCGCATCGTCGCGCACCGACGGCGAACATGCAGCCAACGTGATCAGCGTCGAGCACGCCACGGCGAGCCATGCGCGTAGCGGGCGCGTCAATTGGTCGCCCCGTTGAGCTTCGACTCGTCGATCATGCCTGCGCCGAGCCCCCAGGCGGCTGCGATCTTCGCCAACCGCCCGGTTCTGATCAGTTCGGTGATCACCTGTGCCAGAACGGGTCCCAACGCAGACCCTTTCTTGACGGCGAGTCCGTACGGCTCGGCGTCGAAGATGTCACCCGCCACGATGAGGCGCTGCGCCGAATTCTTGATCTCGTTCGCGGTGACCGGCGAGTCCGCCGACATCGCGTCCACATCGCCGCGCTCGAGTGCCGCGGTCGCCTCGGCCTGCGTCGCGAAGGGCACCGCGGTGATCGCCTTGTCCCCCACCGTCGTACAGGCCCTACTCTTCGTCGGCAGCTCGACCTTGTGCTGGGTGGTGGCGTCGTCGACGGCCACCCGCAATCCGCAGGCGTTGTTGGGATCGACATTGCTCCCGGCCCGCTGCGCCCACTGGGTGCCCGCATTGAAGTAGGTGACCATGTCGACGCGACGCTCGCGCGCGAATGTATCGAAGATTCCCCGCGCCCCGACGTCGACGCTGCCCGCGGCGACGTCGGGCAGAATCGTCTGGAAGGGCATCTGCCGATACTCCGGCCGCAGTCCGAGCGTGTGCGCCACCTCGGTGATCACGTCGACGTCGAATCCGGCGAGGCGACCGGCGGCATCGGTGAACACGATCGGCCCGAAGGGCGCGCTGGTCGCCACCCGCAGCGTTCCCGAATTGCGGAGCTCGGCGGGCACCTGCGCGGCGAGCGACGACGGGCTCGTCGAATCCGGCTGTCCCGCAGCGCATCCGCTGAGACCGACGACGGCGAGCAGGCACGCTCCCAGCCGACGTCGGAGGTAGTGAGAATTCCCCCAAGCGATCATCGATCGTCTACCGTCCGCACTCGGCGAATGTATCAACATCGAATGACCGCTCGGCCGCTTTCGTCGTCTTCATTCGTCGCCGGTCGTCCCGGGCGACTAAGCTCACTTCGTGGCATTGACGGTTGGACAGGAATTCGCGGGTTACCGCATCGTGCGCAAACTCGGCCAGGGCGGTATGGGCGAGGTGTATCTGACGGCGCATCCTCGTCTGCCGCGTCAGGACGCGATGAAGGTGATGCCGGCGAGTATGTCCGCCGACGATGGTTTTCGACGCCGCTTCATCCGCGAAGCCGACTTGGCTGCGGGCCTCGATCATCCG
Organism: Gordonia asplenii; assembly: GCF_012933505.1. GTDB lineage: Bacteria > Actinomycetota > Actinomycetes > Mycobacteriales > Mycobacteriaceae > Gordonia > Gordonia asplenii. The sequence goes on along the minus strand of NZ_JABBNB010000012.1, from coordinate 104,455 downwards.
AACATCGTCAGCGTCTACGACCGCGGCGAGTTCGAGGATCAACTGTGGATCACTATGCGCTATATCGAAGGCGACGACGCCGCGGCAGCGCTCAAGTCGTATCCGCACGGCCTGTCTGCCGCGCAGGTCGAACAGATCATCACCTCCGTCGCCGAGGCGCTCGATTACGCCCACGCCCAGAATCTGTTGCACCGCGACGTCAAGCCCGCCAACATCCTGCTCGCCGACGTCCCCGGTCAGCCCGGCAAACGCCGGGTGTTGCTCGCCGACTTCGGCATCGCGCGCCCGATGCTCGACGACGCGCGGATGACCGCGACGAACCTCACGGTCGGGTCGTTCGCGTATTCGTCGCCCGAACAGATCGCCGGTCAGTCCGTCGACGGTCGTGCCGATCAGTACTCGTTGGCCTGCACCGCCTACCAACTGCTCAGCGGCACAACACCTTTCGAGAACACCAATGCGGCGATCCTGATCCATCGCCAACTGTCCGACATTCCCGAGCCGGTGACGCATCGTCGCCAGGGGCTCCCGCCGCAGGTCGATCGTGTCCTGGGGCGAGCGCTGGAGAAGGACCCGAACCGTCGCTATCCGACGTGTGCCGACTTCGCCGAGGACCTCAAGTCCGCATTGAATGCCGGCCCCGCTCGACCCGACCTGGTCAAGCCGACGCCGCCCGCCACCTATCCGTCGAATCCGAGCTACCCGACGTCGGGGCCGGGTTACCCGTCGAGCCCCGGTTATCCGTCGAATCCCAGTCATCCGTCGAATTCCGGTTATCCGTCGAATCCCAATTACCCGTCGAATCCCAGTCATCCACAACCCGGCGTCGGATCACAGCCGGGTTACCCATCACAGCCCGGCTATCCGTCGAATCCCGGCTATCCGTCCGGCCCCGGCTACAAGGCCAACCCCGGAGTTCCGTCTAACCCGGGTTACCCGTCGAATCCTTCCAACCCGAGTTACGCCGCAACCGCCGCCGGATTCAGCGCTCTGCCGGTCGGCGGCGGCGGTTCGGCTCCCAGTTATCCCAGTGCGACGCCGTCAACGGCAGCTGATCCGGGCAAATCCGCACGGACACAAGGAACTTGGTCGTTCGTCATAGCGCTGCTCTCGATTCCCGGCTCGTGCCTGTTCGGGATCGGTGGAATCCTGCTGGCGATCGCAGCGCTCGTGCTGGGGACGATGTCACTCAAGAAGGCCGGTCAATCGCCGGCCGGAGTTTCGAATGGCCGCGGACTGGCGATCGCGGGCGTGATCATCGGAGTCATCGGACTGCTCTGGTCGATTCTGATGATGATCGGGTTCATCGCGTCGTAAGTAGTCGCTACTTCTTCGACGTCTTCGCGGGATCCGCCTCCAGACCATCGGTTTCGATGCGCTCCTTGCGCACGGTGTCGGAGACCTTCTCGTTGTCGGTCACTTCGTTGACCTGCAGACCGACTCGTTCCACAGGCACCGTCTCCTTCGAAGCGACGACACGATCGGCGTGCAGTGTCACCTCGGCGACCTCTTCTCCGATCGCACTGCCATCGACGGCCTTACCGTCCTTGATCGGTTGACGAACGACCTTGACTTCCTCGTGTGTCACCGGGACGGTCACGGTCTGCTCTTCGGTCACCACGTACTTCCGCAACCGCGCGCGACCGCTCACCTCACGCTGCGTTCCGACGTTCAGGCGCTCTTCAGAGCGCACCAGATCGTCTTGTCGGTCGGCGCCGGCACCGGTGGCCGCCACGTGCTCACGATCCGCCCCGCCGGCGGGCCGCTGCGCTGCCCCGGCATCTGCCTGCGGCGTTCCCGCGTGTCCTGCATGTTTGCCGTACTGCTGCCAACCCGCCTTGTGTTCGGTGAACCCGTAGTGACGAAGCAGTGCGCGCTCTTCCTCCTCGGAGGTACCACCGTCAGAATCCAGGTGCGGCGCATCTTTGATCGAGTCCTTGGTCACGGCCACGTCGAGACGGTCACCGGAGTGCGATGCCCCGGCGAGCGGGACCAGCGACTTGGACGTACCCAGAAATCCGGTCCTCACCGACACCCAGCGGGGCTCGTCGGTCTGCTCCGAGATGTAGATCTGCTCGACCTTGCCGACCTTGTCCCCGCCCTTGTCGTACACCGTCGACGCGAGCACCGAATCGAAATTCTTGTTGCCAGTCATAAACCCTCCTCATTGGATCGCCCTTTCGGGCCGGTAGCAAGAGACGACCATCTCCTGCTTCCTTACCAACCCTAACGAGAACTAAATGATATTCAACAGCAAATTTATGTTTATAAATTCAATGTTGGGGTAGGGGATCCCGCATACAGAAAAGTGGCCCCGTCCCTGGCAGGGACGGGGCCACTTTCAGCGTTCCAGTGCAGAGGAATGCAGATTCAGACCTACTTGGCCTTCTCCAGCACCTCGACCAGACGCCAGCGCTTGGTGGCGCTGGTCGGCCGGGTCTCCATCAGACGAACACGGTCGCCGATACCGGCGTCACCGTTCTCGTCGTGCGCCTTGACCTTGGTCGTGGTGCGGATGATCTTGCCGTAGAGCGGGTGGCTCTTACGATCTTCCAGTTCGACCACGATGGTCTTCTGCATCTTGTCGCTGACGACGTAGCCGATCCGCTCTTTGCGGCTCGCACGCGCAGTCGTGTTTTCAGTCACCTTCTGGTCCTCACTCATGCGTCAGCCTCCGGTCCGGCAGCCAACCCGAGCTCGCGCTCGCGCATGACGGTGTAGATCCGGGCGATCTCACGACGCACGGTCCGCAGACGACGGTTGTTGTCAAGCTGGCCGGTGGCCATCTGGAAACGAAGGTTGAACAGCTCTTCCTTCGACTCCTTGAGACGAGCGACGAGATCGGTATCGCCGAGCTCGCGGAGCTCAGCGGCAGCAGTTCCCAATGCCATCAGAACTTCTCCTCTCGCGTCACGATACGGGTCTTGATGGGCAGTTTGTGCTGTGCGCGGCGCAGGGCCTCGCGAGCGATTGCCTCATCCGGGTAGCTCATCTCGAACAGCACGCGTCCCGGCTTGACCGGCGACACCCACCACTCGGGTGAGCCCTTACCGGAACCCATGCGGGTTTCGGCGGGCTTCTTGGTCAGCGGGCGGTCCGGGAAGATGTTGATCCACACCTTGCCACCACGCTTGATGTGGCGGTTGATGGCGATACGGGCCGACTCGATCTGACGGTTGGTGATGTAGGCGCTCTCCAGAGCCTGGATGCCGTAGTCACCGAACGTCACCTTGGTGCCGCCCGACGACTGGCCCTTGAGGCTCGGGTGGTGCTGCTTGCGGTGTTTAACCCGACGTGGGATCAACATGGCTAGCTCTCCTGATTCGCTTCGGTCGGTGACGAGCCGCCCGCTCGCTCCGCTCCGGGCGCGGTGGCACCGGCGTCGGTCGCGACCGCGGCAGGTGCTTCAGCAGCACGGCCTGCCTCGGTGCTGGTCGCGGTGGTACCCGAGGCACCACTGCGACGCGGCCGGCTGGGGCGACGCGAGCGACGGTCGTCGGAAGGTGCAGCGGCCGCAGCCAGTTCACGCTTTCCGCCGACGATGTCGCCCTTGTAGATCCAGACCTTCACGCCGATGCGGCCGAAGGTGGTCTTGGCTTCGTAGAGGCCGTAGTCGATGTCGGCGCGCAGCGTGTGCAGCGGCACGCGGCCATCACGGTAGGTCTCACTGCGGCTCATTTCTGCGCCACCCAGGCGACCCGAGCACTGGACTCGGATGCCCTTGACGTTCGGCTGACGCATCGCCGACTGCAGCGCCTTGCGCATCGCGCGACGGAACGCCACGCGGTTGCTCAGCTGCTCGGCCACACCCTGTGCGACGAGCTGGGCGTCGGATTCCGCGTTCTTCACCTCGAGGATGTTCAGCTGGACCTGCTTGCCGGTCAGCTTCTCCAGGTCGCCACGGATGCGATCGGCTTCGGCGCCACGGCGGCCGATGACGATGCCCGGACGGGCGGTGTGGATGTCGACGCGGACGCGGTCACGCGTGCGCTCGATCTCCACATTCGCGATACCCGCGCGCTCGAGGCCGGTGGCCAGGAGCTTGCGGATGGCGACATCCTCTTTCACGTAGTCCGCGTACTGCTTGTCTGCGTACCACCGCGACTTCCAGTCGGATGAGATGCCCAGACGGAAGCCGTGCGGGTTGATTTTCTGGCCCACTACTAGGCTCCCTTCTTGGGCTGACGCGAGCGAGCGCGTCCTCCCTCGGCCTTGGCGACACTTTCCACGATCACGGTGATGTGGCTGGTGCGCTTACGGATACGGAACGCACGACCCTGCGCACGCGGCTGGAACCGCTTGAGCGTGGGGCCTTCGTCTGCGAACGCCTCGCCGACGACCAGGGTGCGGCGATCCAGACCCAGGTTGTTCTCGGCGTTGGCGACGGCACTGGCGAGCACCTTGTAGACGGGCTCGCTGGCCGACTGCGGTGCGAACCGCAGGATGTCCAGGGCCTCGTCGACGTTCTTGCCGCGCACGAGTGCGAGCACGCGACGCGCCTTCATCGGGGTCACGCGAACATGCTTCGCGGTCGCCCTTGCTTGCGGATTAGAAACCGGCGGATTCACGGTTGTGTTGCTCATTACCGACGCTTCGCTTTCCGGTCATCCTTGATGTGACCTTTGAAGGTACGGGTCGGGGCGAACTCGCCCAGCTTGTGGCCGACCATGTTGTCCGAGATGAACACCGGGACGTGCTTGCGCCCGTCGTGCACCGCGAAGGTGTGTCCGATGAAGTCGGGGATGATGGTCGAACGGCGTGACCAGGTCTTGATGACCTGCTTGGTGCCCTTTTCGTTCTGGGCGTCCACCTTCGCAAGGAGGTGGTCGTCGACGAACGGGCCTTTCTTGAGGCTGCGTGGCATTCTCTAACTCCCTCCTTGTTATCGCTTGTTCTTGCCGGTGCGACGGCGCCGGACGATGAGCTTGTCACTCGGCTTGTTCTTGCGGGTGCGGCCTTCTGGCTGACCCCACGGGCTGACCGGGTGGCGACCACCGGAGGTCTTGCCCTCACCACCACCGTGCGGGTGGTCGACCGGGTTCATCACGACACCGCGGACGGTAGGACGCTTACCCTTCCAGCGCATACGGCCGGCCTTGCCCCAGTTGATGTTGCTCTGCTCGGCGTTGCCCACCTCGCCGACGGTTGCGCGGCAGCGCACGTCGACGCGACGGATTTCGCCCGACGGCATACGCAGGGTGGCGTAGGTGCCTTCCTTGCCCAGCAGCTGGATGCCTGCACCCGCACTGCGGGCCATCTTGGCGCCGCCGCCCGGACGCAGCTCCACCGCGTGCACGGTGGTACCGGTCGGGATGTTGCGCAGTGGCAGGTTGTTGCCCGGCTTGATGTCGGCGGTCGGTCCGCTCTCGACGATGTCGCCCTGGTTGAGGTTCTTCGGCGCGATGATGTAGCGCTTCTCGCCGTCGAGGTAGTGCAGCAGTGCGATGCGTGCGGTGCGGTTGGGGTCGTACTCGATGTGGGCGACCTTGGCGTTGATGCCGTCCTTGTCGTTACGACGGAAGTCGATCAGACGGTAGGCACGCTTGTGACCGCCACCCTTGTGACGAGTGGTGATGCGGCCGTGCGCATTGCGTCCACCGCGACCGTGCAGCGGACGGACCAGCGACTTCTCCGGATGGTTACGGGTGACCTCGGAGAAGTCCGAGCCGCTGCTGCCACGACGACCCGGGGTCGTCGGCTTGTACTTACGAATAGCCATGAGTCTTGTTCCTTATCTGAAGGCTCGCTCGGCGTCAGCCGACCGATCCTCCGAAGATCTCGATGGACTTGGAATCAGGGGCCAGCGTCACGATGGCACGCTTGGTCGACTTGCGTCGGCCGTAACCGGTGCGGGTGCGCTTGCGCTTGCCCTGGCGGTTGGCGGTGTTCACGCTGGTGACCTTGACGTCGAAGATCTTCTCGATCGCGATCTTGATCTCGGTCTTGTTCGAGTCGGGCGCCACCACGAAGGTGTAGACGTTGTCTTCGATCAGTCCGTAGGACTTCTCGGAGATCACCGGCGCCAGGATGATGTCACGCGGGTCGGCGTGGGTAGCCATCTCTAGGCCTCCTTCGATTCGTCTGCGACGGGAGCCTGCGGCTCAGTCGACGGCTTGGTGTTCGCGCCGATGAAGGCGTTCAGCGTCTCGACGCTGAACACGACCTCATCCGAGTCGAGGACGTCGTAGGTGTTCAGCTGATCGGGAGCGATCGGCGCAACGAACGGCAGGTTCGCAACGCTCTTCCACGCGGTCAGGTCTTCGCGGCCGAGGACCACGAGGAACTTGCGACGCTCGGAGAGCAGTTCGAGGAACTTGCGTGCGACCTTGGTCGAGGGCACCTGACCGGCGACCAGCTCGTCGATGACGTGGATGCGATCGTTGCGGGCACGGTCGCTCAGCGCGCTGCGCAGCGCAGCGGCCTTCATCTTCTTGGGGGTGCGCTGGCTGTAGTCGCGCGGCTGCGGACCGTGCACGACGCCACCGCCGGTGAACTGAGGTGCGCGGGTCGAACCCTGACGTGCACGACCGGTTCCCTTCTGGCGGTACGGCTTTGCGCCACCACCGGAAACCTGGCCGCGAGTCTTGGTCGCGTGGGTACCCTGCCGGGCCGCCGCCTGCTGGGCGATGACGACCTGGTGCATCAGCGGAATGTTCGCCGGCACGTCGAAGATCTCGGCGGGCAGCTCAACGGAACCGTTGGTCTTGCCGTCGGCGGTCTTGACGTCCAGCTTCAGGTTTGTTTTGGCCTTGGTGAGATCGGTGCTCACTGCATCACTCATTTCTGGGCACCACCCTTCACTGCATCACGCACGACCACGATGCCGCCCTTGCGGCCGGGGATCGCGCCCTTGATCAACAGCAGACCTGCTTCGGCATCCACCTTGTGGACGGTGAGGTTCTGCGTGGTCACTTTGTCGTTACCCATGCGACCCGCCATGCGCATGCCCTTGAACACGCGGCCCGGGGTGGCACAGCCACCGATCGAACCGGGTGCGCGGTGAACGCGGTGCGCGCCGTGGCTGGCGCCCAGGCCGGCGAAGCCGTGGCGCTTCATGACGCCGGCGTAGCCCTTGCCCTTGGAGGTGCCGGTCACGTCGACGAGCGCGCCGTCGGCGAAGATCTCGGCGGTCAGCTCCTGGCCGACCTCGAACTCCGCGGTGTCGTTGACGCGGATCTCCGCGACGTGACGACGCGGGGTGACGCCCGCCTTGGCGAACTGTCCGGCGACGGGCTTGATCACCTTGCGGGGATCGATGGCGCCGTAAGCCAGCTGGACGGCGGTGTAGCCGTCGCGCTCTGCGGTGCGGATCTGGGTGATCACGTTGGGGCCCGCCTTGATGACGGTGACCGGGACAACGCGGTTGTTCTCGTCGAACACCTGGGTCATACCGAGTTTGGTACCCAAGATGCCCTTCGTAGCATTCTGTGTCATAGCTGCAACCCTCGCCTACTGGATGTTGACGTCGACGCTTGCCGGCAGATCGATGCGCATGAGCGCGTCGACCGTCTTCGGCGTGGGGTCGAGAATGTCGATGAGTCGCTTGTGAGTGCGCATCTCGAAGTGCTCGCGGCTGTCTTTGTACTTGTGCGGCGAGCGGATGACGCAGTACACGTTCTTTTCAGTGGGCAACGGCACCGGGCCGACGATCCGTGCACCCGTACGGGTCACGGTTTCCACGATCTTGCGCGCCGAGGCGTCGATCGCTTCGTGGTCGTAGGCCTTGAGCCTGATGCGGATCTTCTGTCCCGCCACGCTGTGTCCTCTTCCGTCAGAATTGTTCTCGACAGACAAACACCGCGTGACCTGACCCGAACACACTCGGGTGGTGCACATGAGCCTCGCTGCAACCGGCGAAGATCTACGCTGTTCATCTGTCGTTGTACGTTGCCGGGTTTGCCCGGCTGGCTCCGGTCCACGCGGTCGGGCGTGTCGGGCCGCTGAACCTGGTTCAGCGCGTTTCACGCTCGCTCCGAACGTCTCGGGGCTGGCAGTCACCTACCTGATCGAGGCCGCGAAATACCGACGCCTTGATCAAGGCAACCCGACAAGTATGCACCATGAGGACCGACGGGACAAGTTCGGTCGGCGGCCGCGTCGGGCTCAGCCGGATTCCGATTCCGCCGCCGCCTTGATCTGAGACAAGGTATGGCGCATACCGGCGCGCAACGTCGCTCTGCGGTCGCGATCGCGCAGGACCGTGCCGAGGAGAAACCAGCCGATCGCGGTGACCGGCTTCAGAACGACGTAAGACTCGGTCACCCGGGTCGCCGAGCCCTCGAGCGCAAGGCGATACCGCCACTCCAAGGTGCCCATCAACGCGGTGTCGATCGAGCTGCTGGCGCATCGTCGACTCCCTCCCGAGTGAGCGCGCGGTCGACAAAGTCAGATTACGAGCTCTGAGCGCGAGCCGGCCCCGGGAACCTTTGTGACCTACCACTCGTTGTCGGACTTCACCGTTTTCGGCACCAGAAAGGTCCGCCCGTTATGCCCGAGAACTCTGAACCCGACTCATCGACGCCGGGTAACTCGTCAACGGATGCATCCGACCCGACCTCGACGCCACGTCCCGACGAACCGTCCGACGCCGCGCCGACGTCCCCGACGTTGACGACCGATCCACCACCGTCGGATTCGCCGACCCGCGCGGCACCGCCCCCGCGACGCACACCCCACGTCGCATGGTGGGTCTCGCGTCACACCGACGTGGTCTTTCCCCGTTCGACGCTGCTGTCGGCCCTCGCGGTCGGCGTCCTCGGCGCACTCTGCTGGCGGCCGGCCGATCTCGGCATCGGCCTGACCATCACCGGAATCGCAGCGGTTGCGACGGTGATGTGGTCGGCCCCCGACGACTTTCGCCGGCGGCTGTCGCCCTATTGGATCGCCGTCATGGTCGGCGTCGTCGCCCTTCTCCTCGTCCCGACGTTTCGCGCCGCCGGATGGGTCACCGTCTTCTGTCTCTTCGCCGCGGTCGTGGCGTCGGCGGCGCTGTTCGTCGAAGCACGTGGCATCCGGGGCCTGTGGCTCGCCTCGTTGAGCCCGTTCCTCGCACCGTTCCTGGCCGCCGTGACCGCGGTGCGCCGACCACCGCGGGTCGCGCGCACCGGCACCCGGCCGTCGATCACATTGATAGCGGTGGTCGCCACGACGACGATCGTCCTGCTCGTCGTCTTCGGCGCACTGTTCGCCAGCGCCGACGCCACCTTCGGTTCACTGTTCAAGATCCAGATCTCCACCGACGCCGGACCGACGATAGCCGCCGCATTGTTCAGCGGAATATTCGTCGCGGTCGTCACTCTCGGCGGCATCGCGCTCGTCTCCCAGGGCACCGACTATCCCGACCGCCCACGCCCGACGACGCCGATCTGGGCGTGGGCCACCCCGGTCGGCGCGTTGTTCGCGATGTTCCTGTTGTTTCTCGGCGTGCAGGCGACCGCCTGGTTCGGCGGCGACGACTTCGTCAGACGCACAGCTGATCTCACCTATTCGCAGTACGCCGTCCAAGGCTTCTGGCAGTTGCTGATCGTCGGGGTACTGGTCATCGGAGTCACCGTGAGCGCGTGGCATTTCGTCGACGCCGACGACGCACGCTCCCGTCGGGCGGCCCGGATTCTGCTCGGTGGGTTGTGCATCGCGACGCTGGCGGTCGGGGCGTCGGCGATTCATCGGATGACCGGCTACATCCATTCCTACGGCATGACCGAGGAGCGCATCTTCGGGATCTTCGTCGAACTGCTGGTGGGCATCGTGATCGTGGGCTTCTTGATCGCCGGTGCACGGATGAGCACGGTGTGGCTGACCAAATCGATCGTCGTCGCCGGGCTGTTCGCGACGGTGGGTTTCGCCGCGATCAACCCCGACCAACGCATCGCGTCGTACAACATCGACCGCTTCGAGACGGCGGGCAAGCTCGATACCTTTTATCTGGGTGGGCTCTCGGCGGATGCGTCGGGCGAATTCGACCGTCTCCCAGCCGATTTGCGCGCCTGCGTCGACTGGCGGTTCGCGCGCGACCACGACGCCGCCCGGAGTTGGCGGGCCTTCACGTTCTCCCGTTACACCCCGCCGGCGCAGGCCGACCGGTGGTACGACGAGCACTGCGTCCGGCACGTGACCCATCGCTGAGCCCGACGTCGGCGCCCCTATCTTACTTAGCGGTAAGGTAGGGGCATGTCTGACACCCACGGCAGCAGCGCGACCTACGCCCTGCGCAAGAGGCTCCCCAACAACGCCTTCGGCAACACCTTGTTCTCACTCGGCATGGTGGCGAAGGTCCCCTACTTCGGCACCGTCCTACCGCTGGTCACCGAGATGGAGCCCGGCTACTGCAAGGTCACCGCACCCAACTGGTTCGGCGTGCACAATCACATCGGCACCTTCCACGCCATCGCGGCCTGCAACCTCGCCGAGGCGTCGATGGGCATGCTGATGGAGGCCACCACACCCTCGACGCACCGCTGGATCCCCAAGGCGATGAACACCGCCTACCTCGCGAAGGCCACCACCCGGCTCACCGCCGAGGCCCGACTGTCGACCATCGACTTCGACGCCATCACCACCGGCGCCGACGTCGTGGTCAACGTCGAGATCCGCGACACCAAAGGTGTCGAGGTGGTGCACTGCGACATCACCACGTGGGTGACGCCGAAGTAACTCCGACTATCCGAAGCACCCCTGCCAGCCACGACTGCGTAGCACCGTGACGTCGCAGTAGGTCGCCCGCGGGTAGTACGCGCCCATCGTCGACGCCGGGTCGGTGTGCTGGGCCTGCTCGGCCTGCACCGTCATCGGATAGAACGCCGACGACGGCAGCATGTACCGCAGGAACACCACCTTCTTGGGCACCGACGTCGAGCCCCACGGGATCACGGTCAGCGCCGGATCCGACGACGACGCCATATCCTGCGGCGCAGCGACGACATACGCGTAGTAGCCGGCGGAATCGATGCGCGTCTGAAAGTCCGACTTGCACGCCACCACGGGATACGGACTCACCTTGTCGTTCTGACACATCGACCAGTAGCGAAGGTCGACGCCGGGTTGCGCGGGCGAGGCACCGCTGCGCGTGTTCGGGAAGCTCGGGGCCTTCGCCCGCACCACCGCCACCCGGCCCGGCCGGTAGGTCAGCGCGGCACCGATGTACTTGTTGTCCCCGTTGGGAAACAGTCCGGCGGTGCTGGCGGGGTTCACGAACACGGCCTCCGGCGAATTCGCGGGGAACGAGTTGGCGGCCGCCTTGCCGATGGCTTGATCGAACACCGTGGTCATCGCGGCCGCGATCGGACCGCTGTAGTTGCGCGGATTGAACGGAATCGCGCACGGCGGCAACGACACCGACGTGCCACCGAGATGCATCGTGACGTCAGGCAGCGTCACCCCGCCGTTCGCCGATGCCGGATTGTTCGGGACGTACACCCGGATGATCAGGAATCCCAACGGGATTCGCTGTTTGCCCGGTGCGGGCAGTCCGCGAATCTCGTTGCGGGCGTGGTCCGCGGGTCGGTTGACCACCGTGGCCTGCCACTTGCCGCGGCCCAACTGCGACGCCGCCGCCGTCGACGCATAGGGATTGCCTCCGGCGAGTGGACGAATCTGGTTGTCGCGCAGCGTGTCGACGGTGTTGAAGTCGGTCCCATAGGTGTTGAGGGAGAAGTACCGCGCCGTCGGGTAGGTGCCCGACAGGCTGATCGAGTCACCGCTGCCGAGCATGTACGGGAGCACCCAGTAGGTGGCGTTGGCGTCGGGGAACGCGACGTTCAGGTCGGTGCTGTTGGACATCAATTGCCAGGCACATGCCGGACCGGGCGCGTAACCCTGAGGTGCGGCCGATGCCGGCGCCGACCCGATCACGACCGAGGCCACCACCGCGGTGACCACCACCGACCACGCGGTCAGCAGCGGCCGCCGACCCGTCTCACCGCGTCGGCGCGATGAGACGCCGAACTCCGGTGTTCGTAACGTCACCACATACCGTTTCACGGAACTCCACACTGCTGCCATGCGCCGACCCTAGATGGTTCCCCCATCCGCCGGAAGGTTGGTTAGCAAGGCAAATATCGCCCATACCGCCGCGGCGATCACGCGACTCGACGCATCGACAGATCAACCCCGCCGCCGCCGGCTCGGCCGACGAACGGCCGCGCTCACCTCATGCCGTCGCGTCCAGCTGCGCCAGCACCTTCACCGGAGTGATCCAGATGACCAGCTCGCCCGGCACGCCGTTGCGCTCGCCGAACTCGTCGGCGCGTTCAGCTCCCATGTACCGGCCGCCGCAGGCCGTGGCGATTCGTTTCACCTCGGGGAGGTCGTCGGACAGTTCGACGGTCCCCTGCACGGTGACGAACGCGTACGGCGGGTGTTGAACGTCCACACAGAGTGAGACGCGCGAATCCCGGTGCATGGCACGGGCTTTCGCGGTGCTCGCGCCCGTGTTGAAGGCCAGCCGATCGCCGTCGACGACGAACCAGATCGGCACCGTCAGCGGCCGCCCGTCGGACGCGGTGTAAGCGAGGTGTCCGGTCCTGGTGCCCTCGGTCAGGAACTGTTGAATGGCGGGATCGTCGAAGGAATAGCTCACAGCACCACTCCCGGGTTGAGCAGGCCCTGCGGGTCGAGCGCTTTCTTGATCATCGCGGTCATCTCCATTACGTCGGGGCCGACCTGATCGGGCAGCCAGCCTTTCTTCAACCTCCCGACCCCGTGCTCGCCGGTGATGGTGCCGCCGAGTTCGATGGCGAGGTCCATTATCTGACCGAAAGCCTTGTTGGCTCTTCGGGTTTCGTCGGCGTCGTCGGGGTCGTGCACGATCAGCGGGTGCGTGTTTCCGTCGCCCGCGTGGGCGATGACGGAGATCGTCACGTCGTTGGTCGTGGCGATTTCCGCGACACCGGCGACCAGATCCGGCAACTGCGGCAACGGCACGCCCACGTCCTCGAGGAGCAGCGGGCCCAAGCGTTCCACGGCGGGGATCGCAGCGCGCCGCGCCGCGGTGAACATCTCCCCTTCCTCCGGGTCCGTCGTCGAAAAGCACTCTGTCGCACCGTGTTCGGCGAATGCCGCCTCGATGATCGCCACCTCGTGGGCGACGGCCGGTCCGGCGGCGTCGGACTGCGCCACCAGCATCGCGCCCGCCGACCGGTCGAGGTCCATCTTCAGCATGTCCTCGACGGCGTTGATCGCGACGCTGTCCATGAACTCGAGCATCGCGGGGCGGATCTGCGCGGTGATGTCGAGTACAGCGCGAGTGGCTTCGACGACGGACGGAAAGCTCGCGACGACGGTGGCCGGGGTCGACTGAGCCGGCAGTAGCCGCAGGGTCACCTCGGTGACGATGCCGAGAACGCCCTCGCTTCCGACGAACAGTTTCGTCAACGGCAACCCGGCCGAGTCTTTGAGCTGACGGCCACCGAGTCGTACCGCCCGACCGTCGGCCAGCACCACCTGCAGACCGAGCACATACTCGACGGTGACGCCGTATTTCACGCAGCACAGCCCGCCCGCGTTGGTCGCGATGTTGCCGCCGATCGAGCAGATCTCGAACGACGACGGATCCGGCGGATACCACAGACCATGTTGCGCGGCAGCGGCTTTCACATCGGCGTTGAGTGCTCCCGGTTGAGCGACGACGGTCCGTGTCGCCACGTCGACGGTGATGTCGGTCATCTGCTCGGTGCAGATCGTCACCGCGCCGTCGACCGCTGTCGATCCCCCGGACAGGCTGGTTCCCGCGCCGCGCACCACCATCGGCACCGCGCGCTGCGAGCACCAGCGGACCGCCGCCTGGACCTGCTCGGTCGACGTCGGGCGCACCACCGCGAGCGGAGTGCCGGCATCCGGGTCGTTGGCGCGGTCGAATCGGTATGCGCCCAGCACATCCGGATCGGTGACGACGCGACCCGCGGGCAGCGCGGCGACAAGGGTGGAGATATCGACAGCCATCCCCCGATCTTGCCCTATGTTCGACGACCCGCGCCCGGGCCCGCTCAGAAAGCGGGCTTGAGCCGAATGTCCCCGCAGAAGGGTTTGCAGTCGCCCTTCGAGGGATTCGGGGTGCTCAGTCCGACGATGTTCTGGTGAGTCGGGTAGTCCGGGCGGAAGTAATAGTAGTGGTAGCTGTAACCGTGAGCCGACGCCTCGGCCGGCCCGCCAACGGCGACCGCGGCCATGGCCAGCAGTCCGCCGGCCAGCGCGCGTTTGAATGCTGTGTTCATGGTGCGAGTCCTGTTCCTGAAATACGGCCCGGGTCCGTCCGTGGACGGCCACAACACAATTCAAAACCCGCACCCGACCTGCGACAATGGGGAGAACTCCCCTCGCGGCGAGACGGCACTCCGGTTCAGCCTGGATCCGCCGACGGCAGGCCCCAGCCGCTGGTTGAGCCTGGATTCACCGATGGCAGGCTTCTCCGCTGGTTGAGCCGTGAGGAGCGTTAGCGACGAGCGTGTCGAAACCACGGTGACCCGGTTCAGCCGATCAGGTCGTCACCGATCAAACACGCCAGCAGCATGATGGTCGCGTGCGGACCGCTGCGCCCGGCGCACGGAAGAATCGAGCCGTCCACGACGTGCAGTCCGTCGACACCGTCGACCGCGCCGGTCCAGTCGGTTGCGGCGCCGAGCGGCAGCGTCGCGCACGCGTGTTGCGATGTCGACGGGTCCTGTTGCACGGCAACCGAATCCGGCTCGACGATGTCGGCGAACTCCGCCGACGTCAGCATCTGCACCACCGACCCCACCGCGTCGTCGACCGCACCCGCGCTCCACTGTGCCGACGGCCCGCCCAGGTCGACGGTCACCTCGCCGCCGGCCGAGCCCAGCCGGCCGGGCACGCCCGGCGACATCGCTGCCACGCCGACCGCCGGCCCCGACCCGGGCACGCCATCGATGAATCGAGCGAAATCATCGGTATAACAACGAATTTCGCAACCGTCCGCGGTGTGGACGACGCTCTGTAGAACAGTCGGCGGGAGGGTGCCGACGTGCCGCCGCCGGTAACGTACCAGCACCTCGCGATGTTCGATGAGCTTCAGCGGACCGGCGACGAGCCCCGACCGCAGCAGCAGCTCCCCCGTCCCGATGGTGCCCGCGCACGCAATCACCTGCCCGGCGTCGAAGCGGACCGGCCCGCCGTCGACGACGACGTCCACGCCGCTGACCGCGGTATCGCCGCCCCGGACGCGCTCGACGTCGGCGCCCGACACGACCGTCAGATTCGGCCGCGAGATCGCTGCGCCGAGGTAGCCGTCGAATGCCGAGAACCGCAGGCGCCCACGCCGATTGCTGCGGACCCGGTTGAGCCCGACGATCGGCCAGGGATCGTCGGGGTCGCGGACATCACCACGCGCGGACCAGTAGTTCTCGAACGCCACGGATGCATCGCTGAGTTCGTCGTCGTGCCACGGACTCACCGACATCGCGTCGTCGAGTTCGCGGTAGGCCGCCTCGATCCGCTGCGCCGACCACGGACCCCGTTCGACGAGATCGGCCAGATCGGACCGATGCCAGCGCAGGAAATAGCCCCCGTTGACCGCGGACGACCCGCCGAGCCCGCGGCCGCGCACGATCGACAGGCCCCGGTCCACCGTCGTGTACCCACGCACATAGCTCGACGACGGGCCGATCGGCAGGGTGTCGAGCGGCCCCGACAGCGGGGCGGCGGGCCCGGCCTCCAGCAACACGACCCGGCGTCGCGGATCACGCGAAAGACGTTCCGCCAGCACGCTTCCGGCGCTGCCCGCGCCGACGATCACCACGTCGGCACGGTGCCTCGACGACGCTGTCATGCGTTACGGAATCAACTCCGGCCGCAGTGCCGACAAGTCGCGCGCGGCCAGTGCACCCTGCCACAGCCCGGCCCCGTAGGCGAGATCGTCGAGACGGTGCAGCACGAAATAGGTGAGCGGCCCGACCGTCGGAGCATGGTCTTCGACCATCGCCGCGCGGAACCACATCGTCAGCGCCTCGACGACGGCGATCTGCAGGACCAGGAGTCTGAATCGGCCCGACACGAGCGCACCGAGCACGGTCACCGGCCAGTAGTGTCGGCAGACCGCTCCGGCCGCCTGCAACAGACCGAAGCCGACCGCCTTGCTCATCATCTCCGCGGTCACCGCGGTGCCGGAGGGCAGTTCGCCGAGTCGGCGACGCAGCCGCCAACTCATCTGGGCGATGCAGAACACGGCGATCAGCAGGCCGACTCTGGTCCGCGACAACAGGGCCACCACGGCGATAGCCAACGGTATCCGCATCACCACCGGGGCGGCGAGCCCCTGGTGCCGGTCGGCGAGCGATGCTGCCCCGGTGCCGTAGAAGCGTCGTCGCCCCAAGACTGAGCGCAGCGTCGTGCGGTGGTCGTGGGCCACCGTCGCGACCGGGTCGTAACGGATCAGTCGACCCGCCTGATGGGTCCGCCAACACAGGTCGACGTCCTCGGCTACCCGAAGCGACTCGTCGAATCCTGCAAAAGCGCTGCGCCGCACGATCATTGCCGCGCTCGGTACGTATGGGATGCGGGTTCCCGGCGTCACCGCGCCCTCATGCGGGCCCATGTCGAGCGAGGAGAAGCCGTTTTCGTAACGCTCCACCGGGGATTTGGTCGTCCGGTTCAGCCCGACGATCCGCGGCGCGACGACGGCGACCAGCGGGTCGGAGAAATGCCCCATCAACATGGTCAGCCAGTCCCCCGACGGCACCACGTCGGAGTCGAGGAAGGCGACGAAGTCGGTCGTCGACGCGGCCGCCCCCGCATTGCGCGCGGCGGCCGGCCCACGGTTCTCCGGCAGCCGCAGCACGGTGACGCCGTCTCCGGAAACGGTGATGGGGATATGGGAACCGTCGTCGACGACGATCGCCGCGATCCCCGCCGGGAGTGCCTTGAGGAGCCGGTCGATGCCGGATTGATTGCCGCGCACCGGGATCACCACGGTGACCTCGGCGCTCGACGGCCCGAACATCGGCCGCGGATTGGCGATGCCCGACGCCAGGAGCGTTCGGGCGAGCGACCGCGTGGCGGCGTCGCACACCTCGATCCGTCCGTCGCCGGACGTCATCCCCAGTGCCCGGTCGCTCATGCGCATCAGCCGCGTCGGCGAGCCGCCGACCAGGTAGCGCAGGTCGCCGCCGCGGACGCAGGCCATGTCGATCTGGACCTGGAAACCGTCGGGCAGGTCCGTCGTCTCGCCCGCGTCGACGTCGTCGGCGGGCCCGGTGACGGCCGTCATCCGAGCATGCCCCGATCGTCGACCCGCCACGCGATCACCCGCCGGTTCAGCGCGGCGGACATCGCAGCCACCAGACTCCGCCCCTCGGCCTCATTCGCACCCGCCGGATCACCGAGCACACCGTTGGGACTCACCCCCGAGACTCCCTGCTCCACAATGTCTTTCATCAACTCTGCGATGGGCGTCGAGTTGCCGGGCCGGGCGCGTTCGGTAACCACCAGGGTCGGCGAGATGGCCATCAGCAACGACGTCTCGGTACGTCCGGCATGCGCGTCGCAGCGCGCGGGCGCGCAGGGAAACCAGGCTACGTCGCGGCCTTCGTAGCGCAGCCGTCCGACGGCCTCGATCAACGTCGGGACATTTCCGCCGTGGCCGTTGACGAACACCACTCGCGTGGCCCATCGGCACACACTGCGGCCGTATTCGATGAGCATCAGCTTCAGCGCTTCGGCACCGATCGACACCGTGCCGGGAAAGCCCTCATGTTCGCCGCTGGCGCCGTAGTTGATCGACGGGGCGACGAACAGCGAGTCCAGCGGGGCATCGGCCGCCACGGCGTCGGCGACGGCCTGCGCGACCTGCGTGTCGGTGCTCAGCGGCAGATGTTCGCCGTGCTGCTCGGTGGCGCCGATGGGCACCAGAACGATCGCCCCTGCACCGTCGAGCTCAGGCCAGGTCCGATGACCCAGCTGTGCCGAACGTGTCATTTGCCCCACTGTAGTCAGTTCACAGCATGCTGTTAACCCCAATCCCGGCAAATGATCTGCGTCTGCGGGAATGCCGCAGTGCCGCTTGGGGAAATGTCGCGATCAGCCCGTCTTCTCCCCATCTCCTCGCGTTCGTCGGGCCGGTTGTACGAGCGCTCGATCGGTTGTGTAATGCTGGGAGTCGATTGTGACAGCGACCACGCTCTCACCCTGTTCCCCACACCGTTCGCGGGGAATCCGGCCACGTTCTGCGCGGGGCCGCCCCGGACCAAGGAGGCTAGAAGAATGACCACTTCGAGTGAGCGCGCCGATTCCGGCCGCAATGGACCGCTGCGCAATGTCCGCGTCATCGAGTTCGCCGGCATCGGACCGGGACCGCACGCGGCGATGCTGCTGGCCGACCTCGGCGCCGACGTCATCCGCGTCCAACGCCCCGGGACACTGCCCGCCGAAGGGCACAACGCCGATGCGCTGTTGCGCGGACGCCGCGTCGTCGAAGCCAATCTGAAGAACCCCGCCGACCGCGAGACCATTCTGAACCTCATCTCGAAGGCCGACGCCATCATCGAGGGTTTCCGCCCGGGCGTCATGGAGCGCCTGGGCTTCGGGCCGGAGGACCTGGAGAAGGTCAACCCGGGCCTGGTGTACGGCCGGATGACCGGCTGGGGCCAGGAGGGGCCGCGCTCGACTCTCGCCGGGCACGACATGAACTACATCTCGCTCACCGGCATGCTGCACGCGATCGGTCGTAGCGACGAAAAGCCTACTCCCCCACTGAATTTCGTCGGCGACTTCGGCGGCGGCTCGATGTTCCTGGTCTTCGGCATCCTCGCCGCGATCATCGAACGCCAGGCGTCGGGCAAGGGGCAGGTCGTCGACGCCGCGATGGTCGACGGCGCGTCGGTGCTCGGCCAGATGATGTGGGCCTTCCGCGGCACCGGACTGTGGCAGGACCGTCGCGGCGTGAACCTCCTCGATACCGGCGCACCGTACTACGAGGTGTACGAGACCTCCGACGGCAAGTACATGGCCGTCGGCGCCATCGAGCCACAGTTCTACGCCGAACTGCTCAAGGGACTCGAACTCACCGACGCCGACATCCCCGGGCAGAACGACGTCGCGCGGTGGGGCGAGCTCAAGCAGATCTTCATCGACACGTTCAAGACGAAGACCCGCGACGAATGGTCGGCGATCTTCGACGGCACCGACGCATGTACGTCGGGCATCCTCGACTTCACCGAGGCCCCCAACGATCCGCACCTCGCCGCCCGCGGCACCCTGGTGGAGATCGACGGCGTGACACAGGCACAGGTCGCCCCGCGCTTCTCCCGGTCGACCACCGACACCCCCACCGGCCCGGCGCGCACCGCGACCGACCCCGCGACGGTGTGGCAGGACTGAAGTCTCAGCGCACACCCGAGTGCCGAAACCCGGGGCGACCACCCCGCTCCCCGAGTACCGAAATCGCGGCGCCCACCCCGCTCCCCGAGTACCGAAACCCGGGGCGACCCCCCGCTCCCCGAGTGCCGAAACGAGCTCGCGAGTTTCGGTGTAACGAGGGGCCGGCGACCCGACCTCACGAACGTACCCACCCCGCTCCCCGAGTGCCGAAACGAGCTCGCGAGTTTCGGTGTAACGAGGGGTCGGCAACCACGAAACGACCCGTGACACCACGTCGCGGGTCGTTTCTCGCCGCTCGACTACACCTTCGAACTTCCCATGTCGATCTGGAACTCCGCGCCGGTGACCGCTTTTGCCGTCGCCAGGTAGATCACGGCGTCGGTCAGGTCGTCGACGCTGGCCACCGGGTAGTGGTCCATCATCGACGGGAAGTGTCGGTTGTGCGTCTCGAAGACCTTGAAGGCCGTCGTGTCCTGCACGCCCATCGCCGTGTTCACCGCATAGGGATGGACGGTGTTGACGCGAATCCTCGCGTCGCCCAGCTCTTTGGCGACCGTCTGCGCCAGCCCGCGCAACCCGAACTTCGACGCCGCATATCCGGCCTGAACGGGCATCGCCTTGAGCCCGGCGACCGACGAGATCACGGTGATCGAGCCGCCGTTGCCTGCTTCGAGCATCGCCGGAATGGCCGCTTTCAGCGTCTTCCAGGTGCCGATCAAGTTCACATCGATGACGTCGGTGAACTGCTCCTCCGACAATTCCCAGGTGAGTCCCCACGACAGGATGCCGGCGTTGGCGACCACGTGGTCGAGCCGGCCGAACTGGTGCACACCGTCGGCGATCAGTTCCTGCTGGAACGCAAGGTCGCGCGTATCACCCTGGCGCGCAAGGATTTTGCCGCCGACTTCTTCGACGAGGCGGATGGTCTCGGCGAAGTCGTCGGGCGTCGCGGGCGGGTAGGTGGTGTGGTCGACGACGGGTCCGGCGATGTCCATGCCGATGATCGCCGCGCCCTGCTCGGCGAATCGGATCGCATGATTGCGGCCCTGCCCGCGCGCGATTCCGGTGATGTAGACGACCTGGCCGTCGAACGTTCCCATGCACTTCTCCCAACACGATGCGTTTGGGCAAACTGTAACACGTTCTAGTCGATGTCCAGGTCATGTTCCCACTGGCTGGACGCCTGCGGATCAGGCGCCCACGCGACGCCCCCAGACCCAACCCGAATCGCCGAACCCGAACGAAGAAATCGTTCGGGTTCGGCGATTGATGTGGGGTTCACGAGCAAGCCGTTCCGCCCTGGTGCGCTACGCCCCGAAGGTCCGCTCGAAGCCTTCCGGAATGATCAGATCCTTACGCGAGAGTTCCTGCACACTGGCCCGGCCAAGGCCCATCATCGTCGAATCGATACCCATGCGCATCAGATCCAGGACGTTTTCGACGCCGGTCTGGCCGTTGGCCGCCAGACCCCACAGGTAGGCGCGGCCGATCATTACGGCCTTGGCGCCCAACGCAAGTGCCTTCACCACGTCGCTGCCACGGCGGATGCCGCCGTCGAGCAGCACATCGAGGTCGCCGCCGACGGCGTCGGCGATCGGGCCGAGCACGCGGATGGTGGCCGGGGTGCCGTCGAGGTTGTTGCCCCCGTGGTTCGACACCGAGATGGCGGTGGCGCCGATGTCGACGGCCCGCTTGGCGTCGTCGAGCCGGGTGATGCCCTTGACCATGAAGGGGCCGCCCCACTCCTTGCGCAGCCACTCCAGATCCTCCCAGGTGGGCGGCGGGGTGTTCATCCACTGGCCGTAGACGTCGAAGAACGTCGGGCCGGGCTCACCGCGGTGGGCGATGTTCGGGGCGCTCAGGTCCGGGATGATCAGCTTGCCGTCCCGGAACCAGCTCAACGCGTACGACGGCTTGGTGATCATCTCCGGCGCAAGCTTGGCGACCGCGCGCAGGTCCACCTGCTCGGGAATCTCCGGGCTGCCCCAGTCTCGTCCGACGTTGAACACCCAGTCAGTGGTGACGATCAGGCCCTTGCAACCTGCCTCGCGGGCGCGGTTGGCGCGCGCCAGGATGTCCTCTTTGTTGCCGAGCCAGTAGATCTGGAAGAACACCTTGTCGTTGACCGCGGTGACTTCTTCGACCGCCTTGGACGCGAAGCTCGACAGGCCCATCGCGGTGCCGCGGTTGGCGGCGGCGCGGGCGACGGCGACCTCACCGTCGGGATTGACCGCCTGCACGCCGGTCGGGCTGATCATCACCGGGAACGGCAGCTCCTGCCCCATCACGGTGGTGGTCAGGTCGCGTTCCGGCGTCACCCCGACGACGTGCGGCGCGAAGCCGAGCTCGGTGAACGCCTCCATGTTGTCGTTGACGGTGATACCCGCCTGCGTGCCGGCGACCAGCGACGAGTAGACGGTCTTGGGCAGCCGTTTGCGGGCGCGTCGCTGCGCCTCACCGACAGTTTCGAACCAGGGGTTCCGACGCCAGGGATTCTTCTCGGCGAGCTCGGAGAACTTAGACATGCATCATCTTTCGTATCGGGCCGCCCCGTTTGCCGGCGGCGGCAGTTGTCAGCTGCAGCTAGTGGACGAGCACCCCGTCGCGGCGGTCGGCATGAACCCCGCCAGCGGGTTCTCATCGCAGTCGCGCGACGGCGGCCGCGTCATCAGCGTCAACGGCACGCCACGCGAATGATCTTTGTTCGCAGTGGGTTTCGACCGTTCCCCGGCCAGCAACTGCTCGCCGAAGCCCTGCACGCATTCCGGGTCGGGGCCGTCGAGCGGCAGTCCGGTGAAGAACTTGGCCGCCATACAGCCGCCGCGGCAGGCGTCGAAGTGGTTGCATTTGGTGCACGCACCGGCGCTCTGCGGTTCGCGCAGCTCGGTGAACAGATCGCTGCGCTGCCAGATCTCCTGGAACCCGCCGTCGGAGACGATGTTTCCGGCCAGGAAGTTCTCGTGGATGGCAAACGGGCAGGCATAGACGTCGCCGACCGGGTCGATGAGGCACACGACGCGCCCGGCACCGCAGAGGTTCAGGCCCGGCAGCGCACCGCCACCGCTGTCGCCGGAGAACGCCGACAGGTGGAAGAACGAGTCACCGGTCAGCACTCGATCGCCGTGTGCGACAAGCCATTCGTACAGGGCGCGCTGCTGCTCCGGACGCGGGTGCAGGTCGTCCCAGACGTCGGCGCCCCGACCCGACGGCCGCAGTCGGGTGATCCGCAGGGTCGCGTTGTACCGATCGGCGAGGGCCTTGAACTCGTCGAGCTGATCGACGTTGTGCCGCGTCATCACGACGCTGATCTTGGCGTCTTTGAAGCCGGCGTCACGCAGGTTCTCCAGTGCGCGCACCGCCATGTCGAACGATCCGGCGCCGCGCACGGCGTCGTTCACTTCAGCGGTCGCACCGTCGAGCGAGATCTGCACGTCCACGTAGTCCGACGCCGCGAGGCGTTGCGCGACCTCGGCGTTGATCCGTAAACCGTTGGTGGAGAACTTGACTCCCACCTGATGGCTGGTGGCGTAGTCGACGAGTTCCCAGAAGTCGGGGCGCACCGTCGGTTCGCCGCCGCCGATGTTCACGTAGAACACCTGCATGCGCTGCAGCTCGTCGATGATCGCCTTGCACTGCTCGGTCGACAGTTCCCGGGGGTCACGTTTGCCCGACGACGACAGGCAGTGCACGCACGACAGGTTGCACGCATAGGTCAATTCCCAGGTCAGACAGATCGGGGCGTCAAGGCCCTTCTCGAACTGATCGACGAGACGCCCGACTGAATGGGCACGCTCCCGGCGCCCGACGGCCGGGGTGGTCGACTGTGCTCGCGGACGTTCGATAGTCGTCACTGTTCGTCCTCCTGGTGATTTCGAGGTTTCGACACGGACTCGGCTGACGCCTCATCCGGCTCAACCAGCGGGTGGTTGTGGTGATTGCGCACGATCATTCCCGAATCAGCAAGCGCGCCAAGGGCTTGCAGATAGAGGGGCCGCGCCGCCGAGTCGATCCCGGCTGCCGACAGGGCTGCGTCGGCGCTGGGGTGATCGGCGAGTGATTTGACGATGCCGACCACCGTCAAGTTCTTGAGAAACGAAAGTTTGCGGGTACCGAAGTGGTACAGCAGCGCGCCGAACGGTTCGGGCCGCAGCGCCACCTTCGAGTTGAGCTGCCACGCGAGCGTCGGGTCGAAAGGCTCCGGTCGGGCGGGTGCGCCCCCGACGGGCGCCGAAGCGCGCCCGCCGGGAACGGTCGATGTCGCGGTCGACATCAGTAGACCCCGCACATCCCGTCGATCGACACCTCTTCAACGAGGGACTCTCCGACGAGTTCGGTTTCAACGACCTCTGCCGCTGCGTGATCTGCCATGATCCAACCTCCTGGTTTCTATAGTGATGTGGATCACCAAGGACTATAATGGCACCGAGTGCATAAAAGCTAGCCCCAATTGCGATCCGAGTCATAATTGCTCGACGACAAGCGGAAGGACACATCCCGTGCCGGGCACTGACCAGCATGTTTCCGCCGAACCGCACACCCGTACGGTTGGCCGGAAGCGCATCACGACGATGACGCACATCAGCGAGGTGGCCATCGACCTGTTCTCGAAGCAGGGCTTCGACGACACCAGCGTCGACGACATCGCCACCGCCGCGGGCATCGCGCGTCGGACCGTCTTTCGCTACTACCCGTCCAAGAACGCGATCGCCTGGGGCGATTTCGACATCTACCTCGACGAACTGCGCTTACTGCTCGACGCCATCCCCGACGACCTGTCCATCGCGGACGCCCTACAGCGGGCACTCATCGAGTTCAACAGCGTCCCGGGAACCGAGCTGCCACGGCATCGGCGCCGAATGTCGCTGCTGCTGGAAATCCCTGCGCTGCAAGCCCATTCGATGTTGATGTACGCGGAGTGGCGGCAGGTCATCGCCGAGTTCTGCGCGCGGCGACTCGGCGTCGACGCAGGCGCTCCGGTCCCCCAGACCATCGCATGGATGACGCTGGGCACGGCGCTGGCCGCCTACGAGCAATGGTTGGCGGAGCCGGACCGCGATCTCGAAGCGCTGTTGATCGAGGGCAGCCGGACCCTGACCGAAGGGGTCGCGGCGTTGGGCTAGATCCCCGAGCCGCGCTGCGGTGCACCAGTTGAACCGTCCGCCTTCCTGAACCCCGGGCAGGTTTGATACACCTGATGAGTACACTAGGGGAAAACTAGAACACGTTCTCATTTGCCAGAAAGCCGGTGTGATGACAGACCTGACCCCACATAGCGCGCGCGGCGTCATCTTGACGGTGAACGACGTCGTGGACGAGACCGCCGACGCCCGCTCGATCATCTTCGACGTACCGAGCAGTCAGGCCGCGAAGTTCACCGATTACCACCCGGGTCAGTTCCTCACCCTACGCATCCCCAGCGATCAGACGGGGTCGGTCGCCCGCTGCTACTCGCTGTCGTCGTCGCCCGGCTCCGACGCCCTGCCGAAGGTGACCGTCAAGCGCACGCTCGCTGGGTACGGTTCAAACTGGGTGTGCGACAACCTGATTGTCGGATCGCAGATCGAGGTGCTGCCACCGTCGGGCACCTTCACCCCCCACAACATCCACGCGCCGCTGCTGCTGATCGCGGCCGGGTCGGGCGTCACCCCGGTGATGTCGATACTCAAGACCGCGCTGCGCACCGGCGTCGGCCCGATCACCTTCTTCTACGCCAACCGCAGCGAGAACGACGTCATCTTCGGCGCCGAACTGCGTGAGCTGCACAACGCCCATCCGAACCGCCTCACCATCGTGCACTGGTTGGAGTCGGTGCAGGGCCTGCCGTCGGAGAAAGCTCTCGCAACGTTCTTCGCGCCGATGAACAAGACCCACACCGCGTACATCTGTGGACCCGGCCCATTCATGGACGCCGTGCACAATGCACTTGCCAAGGCGAAGTTCGACCACCACAACGTCCACTCGGAGGTGTACAACTCGCTGTCCGGCGATCCGTTCGCGGAGGTCGAACTCGAAGAGGTCTCCGCCGAGGAACAGGCCGACGCCGCCAGTGTCGAAGTGGAACTCGACGGTGAGACGCATTCCCTGTCGTGGCCGCGCACCCGCACGCTCATCGACATCATGCTCGCCGCGGGCCTCGACGCCCCGTACTCCTGTCAGGAGGGCGAATGTGGTTCGTGCGCTTGCACTTTGACCGAGGGCACGGTCGAGATGGCGAACTCGGGCGCACTCGACCCCGACGACATCGCCGACGGCTACATCCTCGGCTGCCAGGCCCGCCCGACGTCGGACACCCTCAAGATCGAGTTCTGACGAGGCAGACGCGCTCACGCGGCGATCTCGCGTAGGCTTCGACGGGTGAGCATCGAACGACTCTCCCGCATCCTGGCCTACCCGCTGATCGTGATGGGCGTGCTGCATTTCGTCGCGCCCAAACCGTTCGACGCGATCATTCCCGACGAGATCCCCGCCGACAAGCGAACGCTCACCTACGCGTCGGGCGCGGCTGAGCTCACGATCGGCGCCGGACTTCTCGTACCGCGTACCCGACGTTGGTCCGCGGCGGCTGCGGCCGCCCTGTTCGTCGCGGTCTTCCCGGCGAATGTCAACACCATTCGCCTGTGGCAGAACAAACCGGCATGGCTCAAGAGCCTCGCGTGGGCTCGGCTTCCGCTGCAGATCCCCATGGTCGTCGCGGCGATCAAGGTGTACCGGGGATCCGCTCCGCAGGAACAGTGACGTCCGGCCGATTGCAATCTGCCCCGTCGTCGACGCCGAGGGAACATCCACCCCGCCGCGCACCACAAGGCCGAATGCAATCTGCCGCTACTTCATCGCCCGGTACGCCTTGCGTTCCTCGACGCTCAAATGCTCTGTCGCATAACTCAATGCGGTCCGCCCCAGCTGCGCTGCGTGTACGTCGAGGTAACCGGTGAGCAGTTCCCTATCCACTCGTTTACCCATCTCTCGTAGCATCCAACCCAGCGCTTTCTGAATCAGGTCTCGACGGTCGTCGACGACCAGTGGCGCAACCGCCAAGGTCGCCGACCCGTCACCGGCGGTGAGATACGAGTACGTCCCGACTACCCCGACCCGACGTCGCCACAGATCCTCTTGTTCGGCGTAGTCGAGCAGCAGTTTCGAATTCTCCTGTGCCACAGCCCAATCGCCGACGATCCCGGCCGATGAGTCGACCAGATCCCAGTTGTTGACCCGTCCTCGGTCGACGGCGGCGCAATACCGCCGGACCCAGAACTCCCGGTCCGACGTCGCCGCCTTCTCGAACTCGGTCCGCATGATGATCAGCGCGGTCAGTCGATGCTCGTGGACCGGGCTGTCGAGCAGCACGTCGATCTCGTCCGCGTCGATCCCCCGAAATCGCTTGGCCGCCTTACGCTGCGCGGGCACCGAGATGCCGATGAACTCGTCGCCTTCGCCGTACTCGCCCGGTCCGGTCTTGAAGAATCCCGCCGACGACACCGCCCGCTTGGGATCGGCCAACTCGGCCAACGCTTCTCGGACCGCCGCGGCGGTAAGCGCCTGTGTCACAACAGTTCCGCGATCGGCGTCGACGCCTGCAGCTTAGCCCGCATCTTCATCACGGCACCGGCCTTCCCGCCGCCGGCGACCGCCGTCAACACACCGTCGCGGCTGAAGTAGGCGACGAACTTCTTGCCGTCGTCGTCGATGACGTGCACATCGTCAGTTCCCTTGGGCCAGCCCAGAACCTGAACCTTGACGTCGTATTGATCGCTCCAGAAGTACGGCACCGCGGCCACCACGTCGTCATCGCTGCCCAGGATGTGGTGAGCGACGATCGCGGCCTGCTCGACGGTGTGATTCCAATGTTCGACGCGCGTCGGGACTCCGTCGACGGTGAGCCAGTTCGCGACATCGCCGACGGCGTACACATCGTCGGCGCTGGTACGCCCGACGGCGTCGCACGCGACGCCACCACCGCTCTCGCGCGGCGCCAATTCAATGCCGGAGCCGTCAAGAAACTCGACGACCGGGGTCGAGCCGATGCCGACGACCACGATGTCGGCCGGAATCTCGGTGCCGTCGGTCAGACGCACCGCCGTCACCTGATCATCCTGTGAGACAAGCATTTCCACGCCGACTCCGCTACGAACCTCGACTCCGTTCGCGACGTGCAGGCGAGTCACCAGACCGCCGATCTTCTCACCGAGCGCCACCGCCAACGGCGTAGGCGCCGGTTCGACCAACGTCACCGTCAACCCACGGGTCCGCAAGCTCGCCGCGGCCTCGCAGCCGATGAACCCGGCACCGATGACAACCGCGTTCGACGCCGATGCCGACTCCGCGCGCAACGCGAGCGCGTCGTCGACGCTGCGAATCACGTGGACGCCCTTGGCCGGTGATCCCGGGAACGGCCGTGGACGCAGCCCGGTCGCCAGTACCAGGGTGTCGTAGGCGAGAACTTCGGCGTCGCCGCCGCTGCCGACGGTCACCGTGTGCTCGCCGGGTGTCACCGCGGTGACCGGCGTTCCGGTGCGCAGTGTGATGGCCGAATCCCCGTAGAACTCTTCGGGTTTCAGGTCGACCCGGTCCTGCTTGCCGAGCAACACCGACTTCGACAGCGGCGGCCGGTCGTAGGGCGGATGGTTCTCGTCGCCGACGAGGGTGATCGGCCCGGAATACCCTCCGCTGCGCAGGCTCTCGGCCACGCGGATGCCGCCCAGGCCGGCTCCGACGATGACTACGCCGTGCTCGGTGTCGCTCACTGTGTTCCCCTCGATCGTGGTGCGCTGTGTGGTGTGGTTGGAAAGTCGTTGGGATGGTTCATGTTCGGCCTGCGGAGTCGACGAGGTCGAGGTCAGCCATCAGCCATCGGCCGTTCACGCGACGCATCTGCGCCCATCGCGCGATGGTCACCCGTTGGCCGTCGGCTCCCGCGGTCAGGCCGGGCACGCTGACCGTTTGATCGATGAAGACCAGTATCCGCGCGTCCTGCGACGAATAGGAGTCGGTAGCCGCACCGATCACGGTGGCCGACATCGTCGTTCGCGAGTCGACGGCGTTCGGCAGGATGAGATCCGGTCCCTGCGTTCGGTATTCGACGCTCATTCGACCGGTCAGTCTGGCGAGTACCGCGGGCCGCGCGGGCGGGTCGTTCGGTGCGAAGGTCATCACCGCGGTGACGGCGTCGGCCGCTGCCTGCTGTACCGCGACGCGTTCGGACTCGGTCGGATGGTTCACGTCATTACGGTGTGCCTCAACGAATCCCACGGCACCGATCACCGCCAGCGCGATCGCCAGCACAGCGAGGACGACCACGAGTCGCCGTCGATGGACCGGGGGTGTCATTGCAGTCCCGCCTTCTCGACCTTCCACGAACCGTCGACGAGGCGCATCGTCACGATGATCGGCATCCGTTTTTGCGCGGGATCACCGCCGATCAGTGCGGGGTTGGTCGCTTCGGCGACGATGAGGACATCCGCGGTGGCGTCGGAGGCGTCACTCGGATCGGTGATCAGGCCGGCTGACAGCACGACGCCGGTACTGGCCGCCTGCTGTCCCGCGATCTCGGCGACCAGTTCGTACCGGCCCGCGGCGAGTCGATCGCGCTGGCCTCCGGTGCTCAGCGCGATCACTGAATCCGCATATCGCCGAGCATATTTCGGGTCAGCCGTCAGCATCGTGGTGACCGCCGACGACGCCGCGTTCAGCGCTTGCGCGTCACGCCGAACGGTGTCACGGGCCGCGGATGTCTGGAACGGCAGTACCGCTAACGTGATCGCCAGTGCGACGGCCACGACGATCATGGTGATCGTCGTCCAACGCAAAATCCGACGCCGCCGGTGAGCTCGACGAGCCAGCGCGCCGCGAGCCGCGATCACCGCCAATCGCGTTGCGCGCGTGGACTTGTCGAGTTCGGAACGGGCTGCGGTCAGCCGCTGCGACGCCGGTTGCGAGGTCATCGGACCACGTCGATCCGGTCGACCAGCCAGCGGCCGTCCGATGACACGAATGCGGCGGTGACGGTCTGCGGCGTCGGCGTCCGCTTGCCCAGCGCGGTTCGGGTGAGGGTGCCGTCGATCAGCACCGTCCCCGACGTGGCGTTCGCATACCCCACCCCAACTGTCCTGGGCGTGAACGTGAGCGACTGATCGGTGACTTCGGCCGGAACCGGGTCGTCGAGTCCGCTGCGCCGCGCATATGCGTCGGTGACCAGCGACCGCGCGCGGTTGCGATCAGCCGTCATCGTGTGGCCGTTCCAGGAAAGGACCTGCGCCACAATGCTTCCCGCCTGTGACCTCAACTGCGGGCCGGCGTCGGCGTCGGCGCGCGCGGCGTCGGCCCGGATCGCTTGCCAGCCGACGAGCCCAGCCAGTACCACTACGACGCTCAGTAGCGCGAGGGCGACGATGAGGCGTCGACGGTCCGACGTCGCCTGCGCAGCGTCGGCGCGAGCTGATCTCAGAATGGTTGATTCGGTCACGGCAGGTACTGAACCATCGACAGTTTGAGCATCCCGCTTTCCGGTGTGAGCACGGTTCGCAGACGGAACTCGCGCGACGATGCCGGAACGTCGGCTTGGGCTGTGAGGTCGACGGTGGCGGCGACGAGCACTTCGGCGTCGTCGCCCAGACGTCGCGAGACGCCCGCCCCCAGCACCCGCCCGGTCGAGACCGTGCCGGCCTTGCTGACGAAGGTCGAGTAGGCGTCGGCTGACTGCGCGAACTCGTCGTAGAAGGCTCCGGTGGCCGACGCGAGGATCCGCTTGACCTGCGCGGGTTGACGGTAGTCGGGGCTCAGCAGCTGCTCGACGCGGGCGGTTGCGGCGGCGATGTAGTCGGCGTCGGTGTAGCCGTCGTCGGAGCGCACCCAACTGACCGTGCCGACGTTCGCGAATACCAGCGCGACGACGGCGACCGGCACGACTGCCCAGAGCGGCCAGCGTCGAGGCGCCGGCCGGTGCCCGGCCCGTACTTGCGCATCGACCAGCGCACGCTCTGCCCGCGTTTGATCGGCGCGCGCCGATCGGTAAGCGCTCAGTAGTGCACGGTCGTCGGTCATGGCTCTCTTCCCGCTGCTGACCTACAGCAAACTAGAACACGTTCTACATTGCAAGTCAGCCTTACATAGAGTGTGCCCGACGCGGCGTACGACACTGCAGCCGCATGCGCGGGAGCAAGGTCCGCCGAGGATCTATCTGTCGTTACCGCTGCGCACCGTCTGAACCACTTCCTCGTAGAAGACGTTCAACAGCTTGACTGCCGCCGCAACAAACCCACCAGAACTACCAGAACGCTTCGTTCCCATCGAGGTTTCCATCGCGACGGTGAACTCGCGTACATCCTTATCGTCGGGCGGTACAAGGCTTCCTCGTTCACCGCGAAGCGCACCCAGCATCACCGCAGTCGACTCGGTTCGACTGCCACTGTGATGCGCGGTCAGGCGAACCGCGTCGGGCGCGCTCCCCAGTTGACGGACGAGCCAGTTGACCTTGGTGGCGGGCCGCCCGGACCGCGGCGCCCCCACTGGCATCGAGCAGGTGATCCGTTCGGTACGAAGGTCGGCATTCACGACGATGGCACCGGTTGCTCCAGACACACGCAAGGTGCCGAACAATTCTCCGGAATCCGCCAATTGCCGCGCGCGACTGACCGCGTCCGGTCTGTTAGCCGGAACCACCGCGACAACTCGCTGCCCAGTCAGCGAACTGAGCTGCAGGGCGAGATGCCGCAGGAGCCGATCGTAGCCGTTACAAACTTCGACGGCCCCGCCGTCCGCGCGCAGGGTCCGGTCTTTCACGGCCTCTCGCACCTTCACCCAGGTCGCGCCCATGTCGTCGAACACTGCCATCCCCGACGCCGGCTCCAAAGCATAGGTCAAGAAGTCGGCTAATACACGCGCACGCGTGGCTTCGGAGACTCCGATATGGGAATTGAGCATCGACGCTTCGGCAATCAATTCTTCCCATGAAATATGAAGCAGCGCGATGTTCTTGGTATGTCGAGCGTCGATCTCGACGGCGACGTCGTCGGCCGCGGGGAGCAGATCGGACGAGATGGTGACCACCGCGTCGAAGTCCTTCGACTTGGCGAGCTTGAGGTACTTCTCGACCTGATCTGCCTTGAGGTTGTTCTTTCCGGTCTTCACCTCGACCAGGGCGGTCCACACTCGTGCGCCGCGTGATATCCGCACCATTCCATCCGGGCGCAAATCGTCACCTCCATGCGAGAACCGCACCTCGGTGAATGTCTCGATCTTGCCTCCCGGCGCACCCCATTTCGAGGTGACCGCCCGGCCGAATTCCTTCACGACCTCCATCACGGAGAGGAGAACTGAGGTTGCCCTCATTTCCTGTTCCGCTGCTGATTTGATTCCGACGACAGGGAAGAGCCGCGCTCGTCGGAACGGAGCATCCGAACCGGCGCGCAAGAACGGCGTCGTGAAGTCCGACCAATCATTCGGCAGTTTCGCGGGCCGCTTCTTTCGGCCGACGACCATCTTCGTTCCGGCGGACTCCTCCGATGCCTGCCTGGCGTCGACTACGGGAGTCGGCACCGGTTCCTCACCGGCACCGTCAGTGGGACTCGCTGGAGCGTCCGTGTCCTCGTCGCCCGACTCATCGACCTCGACGCCGAAATCAGTTGCAAGAGCCCCTAATCCGTCGTTGTACCCCTGACCGACCGCGCGGATCTTCCATCGGTCGTTGCGTCGATACAACTCGCACAGCACCACAGCGCTCTCGGTAGTCAGACCTGACATCTGAAACGATGCCAACGGCCCTTGGCCATCGCTCCGACCAAGTGTCAGGGTGATATCCGGCAGGTCGCCGAACGTCGCCCCTTCGCCGTATACGCTCGCGGCCACCACGATCAGGTTCGCATGACTCGGAACCTTGGGTATGTCGAGGTCGATTCCCGATCCTCCCTGTTCCTGTGAACAGAGTTGAATCGCGCCGTCAAGCGCGGTCGGCTGGTTATAGAAGACGAAGTCATCATTGGACCGCACCTTGCGG
Organism: Gordonia asplenii; assembly: GCF_012933505.1. Lineage (GTDB taxonomy): Bacteria > Actinomycetota > Actinomycetes > Mycobacteriales > Mycobacteriaceae > Gordonia > Gordonia asplenii. The sequence goes on along the minus strand of NZ_JABBNB010000012.1, from coordinate 72,141 downwards.
TCGTCATCCAGGATCAGAACGCTCACGTCGAAGGGACACTCACCGTCGGCCTGCGCGACTCGCACCGCTACAGCTCCCTCATCGACGCCTTCCCCCAATTGCTGAAGCTCGACGTTCGATCCTGGCATCAGGATGTGAACCATCGAGCAACCATAGCCAACCGGATGGGACCGTAATGCCCAGTTCGCGAAGTCGAGTGAAGTCGCCCCCGGCCGACAGTGCGGTATCGCGTGGTGGATCTGTCGGGCGCCCCAAACGATTCGTTGTCACGGGTGGGGCTGGTGGGACTGGGTCCGACGAGTTGATACACCGCAGCGCAACACTCGACTCTGAATACTCGGCTCGGATCCACCGATGGCACCCCGTCCGCTGGTTGAGCCGGACGAGCGCCGTGCTGAGCGAGGCGCTAGCCGAGTCGAAGTAGCGCTAGCCGAGGTCCGTGTCGAAACCTCTCAGCCACAACGACTTTCGGATGATGCGCGCCAACATCGGCGACGTCACCCGGCAAGTGACGCATGTGCACCCTACGGGTGCACACGCCTCGATGTTCGATACCATCACAGCTCGACAAGTACGCCACCATCAAATGCATTGTGGTACAGGGGTTTCGACACGCTCGTCACTTCGACTCGGCTAGCGCCTCGCTCAGTACGGCGCGCTTACGCTCCTCGCGGCTCAACCAGCGGATGCAGTGCCCCGACCGGTGAAACCAGGCTCAACCAGCGGACGGAGCCTACTGTGGGTGGATCCAGGCTCGGGAAGCGGAAAGTTACGCCCGATGAGCAGAGGACCTCACCCCTACTGGCCGATGCGCTTCGAATACTCGCCGCGTGCCGACTCGTCGTAGTTCAGGAAGATGGTGTCCAGCTTGGTCATTCGTCGTACCGCGCGTTTGATCGGTTGCGGCGTCAGTGTATTCGCGTGCACCCAGGACATCGACCGTGGAGCGGCCGCACGCACCTTCGGTTTGGCGATCGTCCACAAGATCTGCGCCGCAACGTCTTCCGGTTCGACGGTCGCGATGAACCGATTGGTTGCGAGGCCGGTGATCAGACCGGTATTGGTGAACGTCGGCATCACGGTGCTGACCCGAACTCCCGCGGGCGACAGCTCGGCGTCGAGCGCGTCGGTCAGTTCGATCACGGCGGCCTTGGCGGCGTTGTAGATCGACAGTCCGGGCATCGGCAGTCGCCCGGCCACCGAGGACACGTTGAGGATCTGTCCGGTGCCGCGCTTGGTCATTCGACGCCCGGCGGCTTGCGCACCGAAGATCACACCGAGCGTGTCGATGTCGAAGGTGCGCCGCACGAGCGCTTCGCTGTAGTCGAGGAATGGTCCCACCGGCATGATGCCGGCGTTGTTGATCAGCACGTCGATGGGCCCGAGCGTCGCTTCCACCTGGTCGAGGAACTCGTCGAACGACGCCGGGTCGGTGACGTCGAGACGCATTCCCTCGACGCCGAGGTCGGCTGCGGCTTTGCCGACCGCATCGACGTCGACGTCGCCGATGGCCACCCGCGCCCCGACGTCGAGCAGTTGCGCCGCAGTCTGCAAGCCGATGCCCCGGGCACCACCGGTGACCGCGATCACCTTGCCGCTCAGCGCTTCTCGCACCTGCTGCAGTCGGGTGTCCGCACGCGCCGACGGCGCCAGGGATCGCGGGAAGTCACGTAATGCCATGAATACTCCTGAAAGAGGCGGTGTTACCAGATCATCGGCGCGAGGAACTTCGACGCCAGTTCGCGCGCGCCCTCGGGTGTGCGCAGGGACTCGTCGTCGCTGGGCACTTCCAGATACGACGTGACGAGTCGCACGTGCACTTCGACGGCGCGGTGTAGGTCGGCGTCGGGCATTTCGGCACCCGCGCGTCGTAGGGTCTGCACGACTCGCTCGGTCACGATGTTGATGAACATTCCGCTCATCGACGCCGTGATCCCTCGAATTTCGTAGTCCTCCAAGACCATTCGGTTCAGGAGCGGATCCTCGGTGACCATCTGCGCCCCGGTGGCGAATGCCTCGACGACGGCCTCGCGCGGCGGCAGTCCAGTCACCGCCGCTTCCAGCCGCCGCATGCCACGCTCGTAGGCCAGGTTCGCGACGGCCACCAACAGGTTGTCCTTGTTGGGGAACCGGCGATACAGCGTCGAGCGACTCACCCCGGCATTCACGGCGACCTCATCCATGTTGGCGCGCCGCACCCCCACCGACACGAATTCGGCAGCCGCGGCGTCGAGGATCGACGCCTCCTGATCCTCCGGCGAAGCAGTGCTGCGGGACTTGCGCGACGTCGAACTGGCCGCCATCAACGCCGCCTCACCATCACCGGCAACTTGTCCTTCGGGACCGGAAGCGCGCTGTAGTCCATCGGAATCTCGTAGTCGGCGGGCACGGACCATTCGTACCCGCGTAGCAGGTGATGCATGATCGTCTTGATTTCCATCTGTCCAAAGTACAAGCCGATGCACTTGTGCACTCCACCGCCGAATGGCGTCCAGGCGAACCGGTGCGCCTTGTCTTCGGCACGGTCGGGACCGAAGCGTTCCGGGTCGAAGAAATCCGGGTTGGTGAAGAACTCGGGGTCGCGGTGATTGGTCAGCTGCGGAATATTGACGAAAGTACCCTTGGGAATGAAATAACCTTGAATCTCGGTGTCTTTCACCGCCATTCGAGGCTGGGCCGGCACCGGCGGACACATCCGCAAAGACTCTTTCAACACCGAGTCGAGGATGTCGAGTTTCGCAAGATCGTCGTAGGCGAGGTGCGCGTCGAACTCCAGCGCCTGTGCACGCGCTTTGTCCTGCCACTGCGGCGACTTCGCCATCCGGTAGGCCATCTGCGTCATGGTGATCGTCGAGGTGTCGTGCGCCGCCATCAACACGAAGATCATATGGTTGACCACGTCTTCGTCGGTAAAGGTATGTCCCTCTTCACTTTCCGCGTGGCAGAGCACCGAGAACAGGTCGGGCGTCTGCGTGGCCCGCTTGGCCGCGATGTTGGCGTAGAAGAACTCCTCGAGGATCTTGCGCGAGCGCAGGCCCTTCCACCATCGCCCACCCGGCAGCGGTTTGCGCACATACGCGACGCCCGCGCGGACCGTCTCGATGAAGGCCTTGTTGATCTTGTCCGCTTCGGCCTTCGGAAGCTCCAGGCCCAGAAAGACTTCCAATGCGACGTCGAGGGTGAGTTCCTTGAACTCACTGAACAGCTTCACGTCACCGGTCGGGAAACGCTGCATTCGTTTCTCGACCATCGGTTGCAATTCGTCCATGTAGCCCTTGAGAGCCCTGGGCGTGAACGCTTGCTGCAGAATGTGTCGATGATGGCGGTGCTCGTCGAAATCCAACAGCATGACTCCGCGATTGAAGAACGGCCCGATGAAATAGCTCCACGCCGGACCGTTCTCGAACGCCTTGTCCTTATTCATCAGCACCTGCTCGGCGGCGCGCGCACCGCTGGCGGTGACCATATTGATCCCGAACACGGTCAGCGCCGACGTCGGCCCGTACTGCACTTGACGCTGTTCGGAATAGCCGAACGGATCGCGCCGCATGCGCATGACCTCCAGCACCCCGTTGCGATTGGACTGCGGCACGGACCGAAGGTCGCTGTCTGCGGGCGCTTGAGCAAGGACTGCGGTCATGAGAATGAGCTCCAGTTCACGAGAAGTCAGCCACGCCACCGTCACCAGTGGCACAGCTCACTATACCGCCCTTTGGAACAAAAGTCGACGTCTGTTCCAAACGCTATCGGGTGGCGAGAATTCCGTGACACCGACGCAGCCTGTCTCGCCACCACTCCGCGCGTTCCGACGACGCCAACGGCAGCGCTTCGAACGGCGTCACCGCGCGCGGCAGGACCACACCCCCGTCCGGAATGAACGACGGCGCGACGTCGTCGACGAAGAGCGCACCCGTTCCCAGACCGCATGCCAGATCGAGAGTCGGGAGCGCTGCGGCTGTGGCCACGCCTGCCGAAATGCCGACGGCCGAGTCGAGCGCACTGGACACGACGATCGGCATCTTCATCTGCTCGGCGAGGCGCAGCACGGCTCGCATCCCGCCAAGCGGTGCGACCTTCAGAACCGCGACGTCGGCGGCATCATGTGCGACGACACGCATCGGATCACTCGCCCGCCGGATCGATTCGTCGGCCGCAATCGGCGACGACACCGCGCGCCGCACGAGCGCCAGTTCCTCGACAGTCGCACACGGCTGCTCGACGTACTGCACGTCGCCGATCGCAGCGATCGCCTCAATGGCTTGCGGCACAGTCCACTTCGCGTTCGCGTCGATGCGCACGTGCGGAATCAGCTCGCGCGCCGCAGCAACCCGGTCGACGTCGTCGGACAGCGACTGGCCCGGTTCGGCGACCTTCACCTTCGCCGTCGTCGCGCCCGGGTAGCAAGCCAAGACCGCACGCACCTGATCGGCGGGCACAGCGGGCACCGTCGCGTTGATCTCGACGACGTCGCGCACCGGCGTCGGCGCTCCGAGATAGGCCGCCTCGATACCCGCGGCCAGCCACGACGACGCTTCGACGTCGTCGTACTCGACGAAGGGCGAGAACTCGCCCCACCCGGCCGGCCCCTCGAAGACGACGACTTCCCGGGTGGTGATGCCGCGGAACTTCGTCCGCATCGGCAGCGCACACACGCGGGTGGAGCGCAGCAGGTCGTCGACGTCGGGAAGATCTCGCATCGTTCAACCCTAGGCCGCCACCACCGAATAGTTTGAAACAAATCTTCAAATTCGTTCCAATGTGCGCTACGCTCGACTCATGACCATCAGCGAAGGTATGGCAGAGGCCATCCCCATGATCGTCGACGACGACGTCGCCGACCTCACCCCGCGATTGGGCGCAGACTCGCTCGTCTGGAAGTTCTACGGCGACGTCCGCGGTGTACTGGGATTTCAACGGCTCGCCGGTACCGAGAACTGCATCGAACAGCTCGGTAAGGCGGTGGAAGATCACTCGGTGATCTTCAGCGACTTCATCGGCCGAGCCCAGCGCAGCGGACCGCCGATCATGCGGACCGTCTACAGCACAGACCCGCATCACTGGGGCCGCAAGGTGCGCGACTTCCATCGCGACATCAAAGGCACCATCAGCGACGGTTCGCGATACCACGCGTTGAATCCCGAGTTGTTCTATTGGGCGCACGCGACTTTCGTCGATCAGGTCCTCTATATCACCGACACCTTCATTCGCCGGTTGTCGGATGAGGAGAAGGAACAGATCTTCGAAGAGTCGAAGATCTGGTATCAGCTCTACGGCGTGAGTGCACGCAATCAGCCGCAAACCTATGCCGAATTCCTCGAGTACTGGGATGCCATGCTCGACCAGTTCGTTCCGACGCGGACCATCGTGTACGCGACCGGCTACCTGCGCAAGGGCATCCCCGGTCCGCGCCGGATCCCAAAACCGTTGTGGCGCATCCTCAGTGCTCCGCTCAACGCGTTCACACGGACGATCTTCGTCGGGACACTTCCACCGCAGATGCGCGACGTATGCGAGCTGGAATGGAATGACAAGCTACAGAAGCGGTTCGACCGGTTCGCCGCGTTCATGCGCTTCGCCAATCCGGTGTTCAACCGGCTACCGATGAAACTGCTCTACACCCCGTGGGCCTACGACGGCTTCACCGCGATGGGCGTCGACCCGCGCCGGCTGCACAACGGCTGAGCACCTGTCGGGCTTTCGGGTCGCGGGGTCTCGACGCGGTGACGTCCCACTCGACCAGCCAGGCGATCAAACGAACCGCAGCACCGCCGACGAAAACTCCTGCCCGCGGTCGCGGTGCACGCTATGTCCGGCGTCGATCAGCTGAAAAGAGCTGTCGGGCAGGGCCGCGGCCAACGCGCGCAGATGTCGGGGTGGCAGAAAACTGGCGTCGCCGCCGGAGATGACCAGCGTCTGAGTCGTCACGGTCGACAGTCGCCGCCACCAGTCGACGTCGGTTACCTCGAACTGCGGTGCGACCTTCTTCGGCAGCGAATGGTCGAAACGCAACAGCGGCAACGGATTCGACGCCGCGGCCAGAATGCCCCGGACCGTCTCCCCCAAGTTCGACGCCGGTGCGATCTGTTCGTCGAGGTCGGCCTGATCGCGGGGCATCGGCGGACACTCCTCCAGCACAAGGCGATTCACCCGGCCCGGCATCGTCATGGCGAGTCGCAACGCGGTGTGCGCGCCGAGCGAATGCCCGACGAGATCGAACTCCTCGACGCCGAGCTCGTCGACGACGAAGGCGACGTCGTCGCGAAAATCGTTGAGTCCGTAGCTCTTCGCATGCGCACTGCGGCCGTGGCCACGCAGATCGACCGAGACGACGGACCGGCCGGCGGTCTGCAACTCCCGGTGCAACGACCGCCACGTGGAGTGATCACCGCCCATTCCGTGGACGAGTACCACTGGATGGTCGGTGACGTCGCCGGACGAGGCAACGGCGAGCCGCAGAGCGCCCGCACCGTCGGGACGCCGCAGAAGGCGAATCACCGGGCGCTCCAATTCGATTGCGGCACAGGCGTGCTCACCGACGTGCCCAGGAGCCGATCGATCCCGACCCCGACCCAAGCGGCAACGGCGAGCACGGCGATCTCGATGGCCACCTGACCTACCGTCATTTCCAGACGCGTCCCGATGTGCGGGAACAGATAGATCGCGCCGCCGACGACGATGCCTGCGATAGGCGCCACAACCAGCACCACCGGTGATCGTCGGGCGACCACCCAGGTGGCGAGGGCGAGCATCGCCAGCAGCCCATATTGGAGGTAATGCGGAAAGCCCGCGTTAAGCGCGTACCCCACTGCCACGAGGGTCGTCACGAGCGCCGACAACGCCGCGGGAATTCTTCGGCGAGGCTTCGCCACGCCGACGACGACGCCGAGCGCCAGCGCGATCGCCACTGCGATGACCGAGTTGTGGTCGTACGACAGCAAGTACCCTCCGATCACCACGATCGCCCAGATCGACAGCGCGACGATTCCGCCGATCAGGCCCTTCAAGATCTCGGTTGTGGCCGCTAGTGGACCAGCCGGCGCAGGCGAAGGGATAGCCACCGGCGCCGCGGGTAGGGGCCCTGAGGTCGCCGGTCTGGTAGCGAATGAGTCCCCGCGCAGTTCGGTGCCGAGCGCACGTGCGAACTCCGTCGACGTCGCAAACCGCTGGCCCGGATTCTTCGCCAGGGCCCGACGCAGCACGGCGTCGACGCCGGGCGACAGGTCGGGCCGCATCGTCCGCACCGACGGCACCGGCTGATTCATGTGCGCGGTGATGACTTTCACGATATTGGCGTCGACGAACGGGGGGCGACCGGTCAGCAGGTGAAAAGCCGTGGCCGCCAGCGAATATTGATCGGATCGTCCGTCGACCCGGTCGCCGTTGAGTTGCTCGGGCGAGGCGTAGCTGACTGTCCCGATCGTCATTCCGGTGCCGGTGAGGTCTGACACCTCGGCCATCGTTCGGGCAATCCCGAAGTCGGAGAGCATGACTCGCCCGCCCGCGTCGACCAGGACGTTCGCCGGTTTGACATCGCGATGCACCAGGCCGCGAGCCGCGGCGTAGTCCAGCGCGTCGGCAACGGAGGAGACAATGCGCCCCACCTCGGGTGCCGCCATTCCGTGCGGCCACCGTTGGGCCAGCTGCCCCAGGTCGTGGCCGTCGACGAGTTCGAGCGCCAGCCACAGCCGCCCGTCGGTTTCGCCGCGGTCGAGCACCTTCACGATGCCCGGATGAAAGAATTCGGCGACCACGTCGCCCTCGCGCTCGAACCGGCGTCGAAATTGATCGTCGGCACCGAACTGCGCCGAAAGCACCTTCAATGCGTCCGACCGCGGTAGTCGTGGATGACGGGCCACGTAGACCTCACCCATCCCGCCGACCCCGAGTCGGCGTTCGATCGTGTATCCGGCGAAATGCGCGCCCGGTTGCAGCATGTTTCCCCTCGAAGACCTCGGATTGCGCACTCCAGGTTAGTGCCCGCCGGTCGGCGTCGCGCGGCCCCTACTCGTCTGACGCGGCCTGCCGCGCCCGGTATGCCGCCACCGCTACCCGATTGGTACACCGCGTCGAGCAGAATCTCTTCGATCGGTTGCGGGACAGGTCGAGGACCAGACCGTCGCAGTCGTCGGCGGCGCAGACCCGCAGACGGGACACCTCGTCGGCGCGGATGAAGTCCATCATCGCCAGCGCGGTCTCACCGAGGATCCGGTCGGCCAGCGGCGCGTCGGTCGACAACGCATGCAGGTGCCAGTCGACGGTCCCGTGCCGTGCCAACTGCGGCACCGCGTTCACTTCGGCGAGGATGGCGTTGACGATCAGCGCGGCGTCGTCGCGGCTGCTGGTGAGCAGTTCACGCAGGCGTGGACGCAACGCACGGACGGCGTCGAGTTCGGCGAGTGTGCCGTCTCGCCGGCCGGTGTAGCCGAAGCGCTCGTAGTGCTCGGCGAGTGCGTCGACCGATTCCAGCGGGTCGTCCTCGGCGTCGACGTCGGCACCGTTGACGAAGGCGACCGCAGACTCCAGCGACTGCACGGTGTCATCGGCGTTGAACATGTTGACACCTTACACACCCACACCCTAGCGTAATGACCATGACGAGTTTGACCAATGACACCATCGGGCGCATGCGGGCCGGATTGATCTTCGCAATGATCTCGGCGTCGTCGTTCGGACTGTCGGGCCCGATCGCCCGGTCGCTGCTCGACGCCGGGTGGTCGGCAGGCGCCGCGGTGACGGTCCGGATCGCCATCAGCGCGCTGATCCTGGCACCGATGTGCCTCGTCGGGATGCGGGGCCGCATGCATGAACTCCTGCGCCCGACGACGCTCGGCGTGATCGCCGCGTACGGCGCGCTCGCCGTCGCGCTGCCGCAGCTGTGCTACTTCTACGCCGTCGGCTCATTGCAGGTCGGGGTCGCATTGCTGATCGAATATCTCGCACCGGTGGTGGTCGTGGGGTGGATGTGGCTGCGCCATGGACAGCGACCCACGTGGCGTACGTGCGTCGGAACGATCGTCGCGGCGGCGGGCCTGGCGTTGGTGCTGCAGATCTTCGGTGGAGTGCGCCTCGACGCCGTGGGCGTCGCGTGGGCGCTGGGCGCGACGGTGGGCGCGGCGAGTTACTTCATCATGTCGGGGAGCATGAAGATCTCGATACCCGCGGTGACCCTGGCGGGCGGAGGACTCGCCGCCGGCGCAATCGGACTGGCCCTGCTGGGGGCAGTCGGCGTGCTGCCGATGACAGCCAGCACCGAAGCGGTGACGCTTGCCGGCGGGCAGGTGCCGTGGTGGGCGGCGGTTCTGAGCCTGGGAGTGATCACCGCGGCCGTGTCGTACGTGACGGGCATCGCGGCAGCGCGCCGGCTCGGTTCCCGGCTGGCCTCGTTTGTGGCGTTGTCGGAAGTGATCGCCGCGATCGTGTTCGCCTGGCTGCTCCTCGGCGAGATCCCGACTGTCGTCCAATTGCTCGGCGGCGCACTGATTCTCGCCGGTGTGATCGTCGTGAAGCTCGGCGAGCCCGCGGTGGCCGACGAAGTCGTCGCCGACCCGTTGCCGATGGCCCCGGAAGCGACTGTGCGGCAATAGATTCCACTCGGCAACCTGATCCGTCACCACGACGACGAAATGCACCGCCGCTCGCAGCGACAGTGCATTTCCACTCTCCGGCCACGCTCAGATACCGGGCTCGTCGTCGAATGAGCCACGGGTGGTTGACTTTTCGCGTCAGAACCCGGTATCTGTGCGTCTTCCCCGGCCGGCGGCCGGTTCCGATCTAACGGTCGCGGAACCAGCCGCTGTTCTTGGCGCGCCAGACCATGTCGTTCCAGTAACCCCAGTCATGAGTTCCCTGTGCGGGATAGTCACTGGAGACTGCGACACCGGAGCGCAGTGCGGACACCTCGAAGGCGCGTGTTTGAGCGAGGGCGAGCAATTCCAGCGGAGTCCCCTTGACCGCGGCGACCGGCTGACGGTCGTGCGCGCCCCAGATGCCGGTGGAAGCGCCGATCCGCAGTTTCATGCCCTTCATTCGCGGTGCCTGGATGAACGGATCATTGTCGAGCCAGCGCGTGCTCCACGGCGGCCCCCACATCGCATCGGCGTCGAACGGACCCACTCCCGCTTCGACGCCGACGTCGACGAGTGCGGCCCGGATGCCTTCCCGCATCGTCGGCGCGGACAGGTTCAGGTATCCCGACATCGAGAACGCGTGCGAGAATCGCTTGCGGTGGTTCACCGCGTAGATGAGTGCGGAGTTGCCGCCCATGGAGATTCCCATGATCGCGTACTTTCCCCATTTGCCGACGGCGAGGCCGCGGGCGTCGAGTTCGCGGACGATCGTGTCGAGTCGACAGGTCCACATGTAGCGATACTTGATCTTGTTGAGCTTGCTGCGCGAGTCCCAGTTCGTATAGAAACTGCCCATACCGCCGACCGGCTCGATGACATTCACGCCGTGGTTGGCCAGGTTCTGAATACGGGTGTTGTGGCGCCATCCGCTCATGTCGTCGGTTGCGCGCATGCCGTCGAGTGCGATCACCGTCTTGTAGTTGCCGCCGCGGGTCCACATGTCGACGGGGCTGGTGGGCATGCCGCAGCCATTGACCCAGAAGCGTTGCCGAACGGCGGCGTCGCCGGTTCCGGTTCCTGCGACGCTGATGGTCACCGCGGACAGAATGATAACGAGACCTGCGATGATGATGCCGAGCAAGCGGCGGCGCCGCGCGCGCAGCGGCGAGGGGTAATGACTGAGCACGAACGAAACCTATTCGGCCGCTGCGCGGCGTACAAGGCTTGTGTCGCAACGAGAATCGCTTCGATACCACCCGGTTACCAAAGTGGCTATTGTGACTGAAGTGATGTATGAGATCAATGGGACGACGTCGATTCACTACTAACCAAGGACGCCCGGCCGGTGATTTCCGGCCGGGCCAGTCACGCGTCGTCGACGGTGCGTCAGAATTCGCCGAGCACTCGTTGACGTGCCTGCTGATACTCGGCGGCGTCGATCCGGCCCGAGGAGAACAGCGCGTCGAGCTCGTTGAGGCGGTCGGTCAGCGACTTGGGCGTGCCCGGCTTGATCAACGACGCTGCGCCGGAAGGACTTCCAGCCGGAGCCGGAGTCCCGTACTGCTGGGTCCCGAATTGGGCGCCGTAGGGCGACACCGGTCCCGGCGCTCCGCCACTGTAGCGCCGCACAATGCCCATCACTTCCGCACGCGCGTGCGGATTGGCGCGCAGGTCGATGGTTCCACTGTTGGCGACGCCGTACTTGCGGAGGACTTCGAGAATGCGGATGAGCGGCTCGGGCTGCCCGGTCAGATCGTAGGTCCGGCCGTCCTCGGTCGACGTGAACTGGGCCGGCACCGACCCGGTCACCATTCCCGTCGCCTGCCAATCGATCTCGAACTCTTTGGTGGCCGGGTCGACCAGCACCGCCAGGACCCGCCGATGCAGCATCGCCTGTGCGACGATCGGCACGGTCTTGCGGATCTCGACGTCGAAGGTCCCGACGTCGTCGCCGTGGATACGCAAGCCCAGCTTCATGACCGGCTGATCGTTGATTTCCACGTTGGTCTGAGCGAGCGAGGTGATGTCGGCGAGCGCCATGTGACCCGACACCTGCATCCGCGCCATCTTCGCCTTGAACCGCGCCGAAGCGCGGGCGATGAAGAACGCGATCACCACGTTGAGGATCGTGACCCCCAATCCGGTCCAGAACATCCACTCGATGAACGGCTCGTCGATGACGAAATACATCACCAGGAAGATCGGCCCGACGATTCCGCAGACCATCACGAACGCGAGGCTCTTGACGAACGAGCCGATGAACCCACTGCCACCACTTTTGCCGGTTGCCTTGGCGCCGGTCTCGCCGAACATTGTTGTCATGCGTTGAAGGCTATGACCGCGTGGGCCCTACCGATCACGTGTCGACGCCGCTCTAACGTCGCATCGAGATTTCGAGGCCGCCCTGGCCGGGTACGGTCACCGACTGAAACAGACCGTGCGGATCTCGCACATACCGAAGGTAGTCGCGGTATTCCCGTCGTCCGCTGACGACGTTGTCGCACACGACGAGAGCGCCCGGTCGTAGCCGGTCGGCAACCACCTCCAGGGCGGGCAGCGCCATCGGTATCCAGATGTCGATGAGCATGAAGTCCACCGGCTCGTCTAGGGCGAGCAGAGTTTCGCGCAGGTCTCCCTCGCGGATGTCGACGAACTCACCGAGTCCGGCTGAGTCGAGGTTCTGCCGAGCCGCGGCCACTTTCGCCGGTTCGTGCTCGGTTCCGATGACTTCGCCGCTGCCGCCGGACGCCGCGAGGTTGTCTCGAATCGCGGACGCCAGATAGATCGTGGAGACGCCGAACGAAGTTCCCGCCTCGACGACACGCCGCGCGCCGAGGGAACGGCACAGCAGATAGCACAGCGCGGCTTTCGAAGGATCCAGCGCGACGAGCTTGTCGGCAAGCCACCGCTTGCCGTCGTCGGTCTCCGTCGGGTCCCAGCTCCCGTCGCGGACTCTCGTTCGAATCATCTTGCCGAGCATCGGTAGGGCGCCGCGCGCTATCTGTCGACGGCTACGGGCATGCAGCTCGTCGGCGACGGCGCGTGCGCGTGGATCGAGCGGCGAGTCGGCGAACTTGGCCGTGTCGGTCATGGTGAGGTACTCCTCGGCGAGTGTGCAGGCTCGGTCTACCGGTTGATGTGGACACCGCGGGACGGGCGTGCGGTCGACCCGACGTCCATCCGGTATTAGGTTACCCTTAATCACGAGATGCAATCAGCGGTCGAGATAACTCTTCACCCCCGCACTCCGCGTTGCTAAGTTCGGGCGATGACCCATCGCTTCCGGCGGATACCGCTCATCCTTTTCGCGGTCCTCGCCCTCGCATCGCTGGTCGCCTGTTCTGGCGGCTCCGACTCCGGCGGCTCGGACTCCAAGGTCCTGCGAGTGGGCACCGAGGGGGTCTACGCACCGTTCAGCTACCACGATCCGGCGACCAACCAACTCCAGGGTTACGACGTCGACGTCGCGCGAGCCGTCGGCGAGAAGCTGGGCCGCAAGGTCGAATTCGTTGAGACACCATGGGATTCGATGTTCGCGGCCCTGCAGGCCGACCGCTTCGACGTCGTCGCCAATCAGGTGACGATCACCCCGGAGCGACAGGCGAAGTACGACCTCTCGCAACCGTATTCGGTCAGCGAGGGCGTCATCGTCACTCGCGCCGACGACAACTCGGTCCATTCCCTCGACGACATCCGCGGGCGAACCGCCGGGCAGAACGTGACGAGCGAATGGGGTGAGGTCGCCAAGGCGCACGGCGCCACGGTGGTCGGCGTCAACGACTTCACTCAGGCGATCAAGCTGCTCAACCAGGGCCGCATCGACGTCGTAGTGAACGACAGTATCGCCGTCTACGCCTACCTCGCCGAGACCGGCGACACCTCGGTCAAGATCGCCGCCCGCACCGGTCAGAAGACCGAGCAGGGATTCGCGGCCCGCAAAGACAGCGGACTGATGCCCGACATCAACCACGCCCTCGACCAACTGAGCGCCGACGGCACCCTGACCCGCATCTCCAACAAATACTTGAAGGCCGATGCCTCCGGCTCGCCGCAGACCACCAAAGCCGAGCCGCCGTCGACCTGGCAGCTCATCTCCGACAATCTGTGGCCGCTGGCCAAAGCCACGCTCACGATGACGATCCCGCTGACGATCATCAGCTTCATCATCGGACTCGTCATCTCACTCGTCGTGGCACTGGGCCGCATGTCGCGCAACCGCATCCCCCAGGCGGTCACCCGGTTCTACATCTCGATCATCCGCGGCACCCCGCTGCTGGTGCAGTTGTTCATCGTGTTCTTCGCGCTGCCCGAAATCGGGATCAAGATCAGCCCCTTCCCGGCCGCGGTGATCGCGTTCAGCCTCAACGTCGGTGGATACGGTGCCGAGATCATTCGATCGGCGATCACCTCGATCCCCAAGGGACAATGGGAAGCCGCCGAGACGATCGGCATGTCCTACGCGACCACCCTGCGTCGAATCATCTTGCCGCAGGCCGCACGGGTCGCGGTGCCGCCGCTGTCCAACACGTTGATCTCGCTGGTGAAAGACACCTCGTTGGCGTCGACGATCCTGGTCACCGAACTGCTGCGGACAGCCCAGATCGCGGCCGCACCGACCTACGAGTTCTTCGCCCTCTACGCGACGGCCGCGGCGTACTACTGGGTGGTGTGCCTGGTGCTGTCCTTCGCGCAGGGCAGACTCGAGACCCGACTGGAAAGGCATGTGGCGCTATGACGTCAGCACCGGACAACCGCATCGACGCGCGAGACATCCGAAAGTCATTCGGCGACAACACCGTTCTCAAAGGCATCTCATTCACCGTGCCACGGGGCACGGCGACGACGATCATCGGACCGTCGGGGTCGGGCAAGACGACGCTGCTGCGATCGCTCAACGCCCTCGACATCCCCGACGCCGGCGTCGTGCGGATCGGCGACGTCGAGGCGGACTTCAGCGGCAAGGTGCCCCGCGACCAGTTGCGCGACTACCGTGCGCAGAGCGGGATGGTGTTCCAGTCGCACAACCTGTTTCCGCACAAGACCGTGCTGGAGAACGTCACCGAGGGGCCGCTGATCGTGCAACGACGCCCCGCCGATCAGGTGCGGGCCGAAGCCGTCGAACTGCTCGGCCGCGTCGGGCTGGCCGACAAGCACGATCAGTATCCGAGTCAGCTCTCCGGCGGACAGCAGCAGCGCGTCGGCATCGCCCGCGCACTCGCGTTGCAGCCCAAGGTCGTGCTGTTCGACGAGCCGACGTCGGCGTTGGATCCCGAACTCGTCGGCGAAGTGCTGTCGGTCATCCGCGATCTCGCGGTCGAGGGCTGGACACTGATCATCGTGACACACGAGATCCAGTTCGCCAGGCAGGTGTCGGATCAGGTGCTGTTCACCGATCGGGGCGTCATTCTGGAACGCGGCACACCCGCCGAGGTGATCGACGACCCCAAGGAAGAACGCACACGACAATTCCTGGAGCGCATACTGAATCCCCTCTAGGCCGCAAAACAAAAGGCGCCCAACCGCTTTCGCGGCTGGGCGCCTTCAGCGCTCAACGAAGATCAGGCGATGATCTTGGTGACGCGGCCGGCACCGACGGTGCGGCCACCCTCGCGGATAGCGAAGCGCAGGCCCTCGTCCATGGCGACCGGCTGGATCAGCTTGACGCTCATCTCGGTGTTGTCGCCCGGCATGACCATTTCGGTGCCCTCGGGAAGGGTCACGACGCCGGTCACGTCGGTGGTACGGAAGTAGAACTGCGGACGGTAGTTGTTGAAGAACGGGGTGTGGCGGCCGCCCTCGTCCTTCGACAGGATGTACGCCTGGCCCTCGAACTCGGTGTGCGGGGTGGTGGTACCCGGCTTCACGATGACCTGGCCGCGCTCGACGTCCTCACGCTTCAGACCACGAAGCAGCAGACCGGCGTTGTCGCCCGCCTGAGCCGAGTCGAGGAGCTTGTGGAACATCTCGATGCCGGTGACGGTGGTCTTCTGCGACTTCTCGCGGATACCGACGATCTCGACCTCGGCGTTGACGTTGATCTCGCCGCGCTCCACACGACCGGTGACGACGGTGCCACGACCGGTGATGGTGAAGACGTCCTCGACGGGCATCAGGAACGGCTTGTCGGTCTCGCGGACCGGGTCCGGAATCGACTCGTCGACAGCTGCCATCAGTTCCTCGACGGACTTGACCCACTCGGCGTCACCCTCGAGCGCCTTGAGCGCCGAGACCTTGACGACCGGTGCGTCCTCGTCGAACTCCTGGCCGGCCAACAGTTCGCGGACCTCCATCTCGACGAGCTCGAGGATTTCCTCGTCGTCGACCATGTCGGCCTTGTTCAGCGCGACGAGGATGTAAGGCACACCCACCTGGCGGGCCAGCAGCACGTGCTCGCGGGTCTGCGGCATCGGGCCGTCGGTGGCGGCGACCACGAGGATCGCGCCGTCCATCTGGGCAGCACCGGTGATCATGTTCTTGATGTAGTCAGCGTGACCCGGAGCGTCGACGTGCGCGTAGTGGCGCTTCTCGGTCTGGTACTCGACGTGGGAGATGTTGATCGTGATACCACGAGCCTTCTCCTCAGGAGCCTTGTCGATCTGGTCGAACGCGAAGCTCTCGTTGAGATTCGGGTACTTGTCGGCGAGCACCTTGGTGATTGCCGCGGTGAGGGTGGTCTTGCCGTGGTCGACGTGACCGATGGTGCCGATGTTCACGTGCGGCTTGGTCCGCTCGAACTTCGCCTTGCCCACTTGATGTCCTCCTGGACTGTTATCCCTGCCGAGTGGTTCCCGGCAGTTGGGTGATTATCTGACTTGCTTGTGCGCCGAGGCGCTGACCCGCAGGCGGTGTCATGCGGTACCGCTCGCGCAGCGCACGGTACCGCATCCGGACGAAACTATTCGCCCGTCGCCTTTGCGATGATTTCCTTCGACACGTTCGCCGGAACCTCGGCGTACGAATCGAAGACCATGGAGTAGTTTGCCCGGCCCTGGGTCTTCGACCGAAGGTCGCCGATATAGCCGAACATCTCCGACAGCGGCACCTGTGCCTTGACGACACGTGCACCACTGCGCTCCTCCATGGCCTGGATCTGGCCACGGCGGGAGTTCAGGTCGCCGATCACGTCACCCATGTAATCCTCGGGAGTCGTGACCTCAACGGCCATGATCGGTTCGAGGATAACCGGGCTGGCCATCTTCGCGGCCTCCTTGAGGGCCTGCGAACCGGCGATCTTGAAGGCCATTTCCGACGAGTCGACGTCGTGGTACTGACCGTCGAGCAGGGTGACCTTCAAGTTGACCAGCGGGTAGCCGGCGAGCACGCCGTACTGCATCGCATCCTGGGCGCCGGCATCCACCGAAGGGATGTACTCACGCGGGACGCGACCGCCGGTGACGGCATTGTCGAATTCGTAGGTCGCTCCATCTTCGGCGTCCACGAGGGGCTCCAGCTTGATGATGACCTTGGCGAACTGACCCGAACCACCGGTCTGCTTCTTGTGGGTGTACTCGTGCTTGTCCACCGTCTTGCGGATGGTCTCACGGTAGGCCACCTGCGGCTTGCCGACGTTGGCCTCGACCTTGAACTCACGCTTCATGCGGTCGACGAGGATGTCGAGGTGGAGCTCGCCCATACCGCCGATGACGGTCTGGCCGGTCTCGTCGTCGAGCTTGACCGAGAAGGTCGGATCCTCTTCGGCGAGCTTCTGGATCGCGGTGCCCAGCTTCTCCTGGTCCGACTTGGTCTTCGGCTCGATGGAGACGTTGATGACCGGATCCGGGAAGCTCATCGACTCCAGGACGATCGGCGCCGACGAGTCGCACAGGGTGTCACCGGTGGTGGTGTCCTTCAGGCCGATCATCGCGTAGATGTGGCCGGCGGTGGCATCCTCGACCGGCATTTCCTTGTTGGCATGCATCTGGAAGAGCTTGCCGATGCGCTCTTTCTTGCCCTTGGTCGCGTTGAGCACCTGGGTGCCCGCAGTGATGTGGCCCGAGTAGACGCGCACGAAGGTCAGCTTGCCGAAGAACGGGTGAGCCGCGATCTTGAAGGCGAGCGCCGAGAACGGCTCGTCGGCCGCAGGCTTGCGGGAGAGGATCTCCTCCTCGTTGCCGACGGCGTGGCCCTCGACCGAGGGGACGTCGAGCGGCGAGGGCAGGTAGTCGATCACGGCGTCGAGCATGGGCTGCACGCCCTTGTTCTTGAACGCCGAACCGCACAGCACCGGGTACAGCTCGCGGGTCACGGTGAGCTTGCGGATCGCGGCCTTGATCTCTTCGATGGTGAGTTCTTCGCCACCGAAGTACTTCTCCATGAGTGCTTCGTCGCTCTCGGCGACGGTCTCCAGGAGCTGCTCGCGGTATTCCGCGGCGCGATCGGCGAGATCGGCCGGGATCTCCTCGGTCTCGTAGGCGGCACCCATCTTGGTGTCGCCCCGCCAGACCTTGGCGTTCATCTCGACCAGGTCGACGATGCCGTCGAAGTTGTCCTCGGCACCGATCGGCAGCTGCAGAACCAACGGCTTGGCGCCGAGGCGGTCCTTGATGGTCTGGACGGTGAAGTAGAAGTCCGCGCCGAGCTTGTCCATCTTGTTGACGAAGCAGATACGGGGAACTTCGTACTTCTCGGCCTGCCGCCACACCTGCTCGGACTGCGGCTCGACGCCCTCTTTGCCGTCGAACACGGCAACAGCGCCGTCGAGGACGCGGAGGCTGCGCTCCACCTCGACGGTGAAGTCGACGTGACCGGGGGTGTCGATGATGTTGATCTGGTTCTTGTTCCAGAAACAGGTCACCGCGGCGGAGGTGATGGTGATGCCGCGCTCTTTCTCCTGCTCCATCCAGTCGGTGGTGGATGCACCGTCGTGGGTTTCACCGATCTTGTAGTTCACACCGGTGTAGAACAGAATTCGCTCGGTCGTGGTGGTCTTGCCGGCATCGATGTGCGCCATGATGCCGATGTTGCGAACCTTGTTGAGGTCGCTGAGCACTTCCTGTGCCATCAAATTCCCTTCGGGAAGATTCCGGATCTGACGATCCGAGGAAGACTAAAGGCTGTCTTTTCTAACATCGCGGCTCCGCCGCAACGCGAAAACAAGTCTCGCGTCACCAGCGGTAGTGGGCGAACGCACGGTTGGCTTCGGCCATCTTGTGCGTGTCTTCACGACGCTTGACCGATGCACCGAGGCCGTTGCTGGCGTCGAGCAGCTCGTTGGCCAGGCGCTCGGTCATGGTCTTCTCACGACGCTGACGGCTGAACGTGACCAACCAACGCAGTGCGAGGGTGTTCGCACGGCCCGGCTTGACCTCAATCGGCACCTGGTAGGTGGCGCCACCGACGCGGCGGCTCTTGACCTCGAGGGTGGGCTTGACGTTGTCCAGCGCCTTCTTGAGGGTCAGCACAGGATCGGTGCCGGTCTTCTCGCGCGCCTGCTCGAGAGCCTGGTACACGATGCGCTCTGCGGTCGACTTCTTGCCGTCGAGCAGGATCTTGTTGACGAGCTGGGTGACCAGCGGCGAACCGTAGACCGGGTCGTTGATCAGCGGGCGCTTGGGAGCGGGTCCTTTACGTGGCATGACTTAGTTCCCCTTCTTGGCGCCGTAGCGGCTGCGAGCCTGCTTGCGGTCCTTGACACCCTGGGTGTCGAGCGAGCCGCGGATGATGCGGTAACGAACACCGGGGAGGTCCTTCACACGACCACCGCGCACGAGCACCATCGAGTGCTCCTGCAGGTTGTGACCCTCACCCGGGATGTAGGCGGTGACCTCGACGCCACTGGTCAGGCGCACACGGGCGACCTTGCGCAGAGCGGAGTTCGGCTTCTTCGGGGTGGTGGTGTACACGCGGGTGCACACTCCACGACGCTGGGGGCTGCCTTTCAGGGCGGCGGTCTTCTTGATCGACGCCTTGTCCTGACGGCCCTTACGGACTAGCTGGTTAATTGTTGGCACTGAGTTCTTTCTTCCTCGGTTCGAACTTCTCAGGTGTTGCAGTTGTTGCTCCGGGCAAATAGTCGACGCGCACCAAAACGGTGTTTTCGGCTACCTCTACAACTCGCCCCACCACGGCTTTCGCCCTGGTCAGTACATCTATTGCTCCCCCGGGGTCGGGCGTGTCGCACGCCCAACGCCGGTAGCGCAGGTCAGTCTGTTGCATGCCGGTCTCATCTAGATTGGGAATCGCACTGATTCCAAACCTTGCGAAAAGCATGCAGACTGGCCCGGCAAAAGCCAGGCACCGCCGAACCACTCTACCGACCCTCAATGCACAGGTCAAAATCCGTGCCTGGCAGGGCGAACACGACGTGAACGCCCGGCCAACCACGCGTCACCCTAGGGCGTATTCCACCAGTTGACGGCCGCATTCCACGCCGCCCCGTGATTGCAGGTGGTGTAACCGATGTACGCCCCGATCAGTCCGCCGATGATCCAGCCGACGATGAAGAAGAAGCCGATGATCAGCCCGCCGATGATGTACGGCGCCGCGCACGGCCAGTCCTTGTTGAGCTGGTACATCATCTTCATGTACGCCTGATCCTTGGTCATCCGCTTGGCGACCGGCGTCTTGGCGGCCACCTGCCGGGCGGACGAACTGAACGTCGCGGTCTTGTGATCGGCCGACAACACCGAACCGATCCGCACGACCTTGCCCTGCGACACCGGCGCAAGCGGCACCGTCTCGACCAGCTTGCCCCGCGAGTCGACGACCTTCACCTCATTCGACGCCGGGCTCGGCACAAACCTCCCGTCTCGCAGGGTGACGGTGAAACTCCCCCCGTCCGCGGCCACCGCCACCGTCGCACCCGGTGTGGCGACCGACCGAAGCGGTGCCGCTCCGGCTGTTCCCATGGGCACGACGAGCAACGCGACAGCAACTGCCGCGACGACCCCCAGCGTCGACGTCACAAACCTCATGATTCCTCCCTCCGACACCGCAGCGGTTCTGCGTTGTCAGTTCGATTCGAACACAATGAGGATCGAGAAATTACGCAAACGAGACAGCGGGCCGCAATCGACTCCGATTGGCGCACCGCCACCGGACTCAGTCCGCGGCCTGTGGCAGCTTCACCTTGCCTGCGCCACGTCGGGCCGGGTTCGACGGCGGAGGCACCATCGGCCCGACGTCGCCGTCGGGTGCGACGTCGAGGTCGACGACCACGGCGGCATGATCACTGGGCTTGGTTCCCTTGCGCGACTGCCGGTCGACCCACGCCGCCCGAACGCGCGGTGTCACCGACTCCCCCGCGAGAATCAGGTCGATCCGCATCCCGAGGTCTTTGTGGAACATGCCCGCGCGGTAATCCCAGTAGCTGAAGACGCGCTGGTCAGGCCAGCGCCTGCGCACGACGTCGGCCATGCCCTGCGCCTCGATGGCGCCGAGCGCCTCGCGCTCGGGCGCGGTCACGTGCGTGTGCCCCACATACGACGCCGGGTCGAAGACGTCGGCGTCGGTCGGCGCGATGTTGACGTCGCCGCAGATCAGCGACGTCGCCACGTGCGGTTCGACGTCGGCGCGCAACTTCGCCAGCCACGCGAGCTTGTAGTGATAGTGGTCGGACTCCACTTCCCGACCGTTCGGCACATATATCGAATAGACGCGCACCTGCTCGTCGCCGCTGCCGCACAGCGCGGAGATCGCTCGCGCCTCCTGCGGGCCGTCGGCCTGCGGGTAGCCGGGGCCGTCGAGCAGTCCGTGCCGCACATCGTCGAGCCCGACCTTGCTCAGCAGCGCGACGCCGTTCCACTGACCCTGCCCGTTGTGCGCGAATTCGTAACCGCGCGAAGCCAATTCGTCACCGAGTAGTTCACCGAAGGCTTCGGCGGACAGTTTGGTCTCCTGCAGACACACGACGTCGGGCTGTCGTTGGTCGAGCCAGGGGAGCAGCCGGGGCACCCGCGGCGTCACCGAATTCACGTTCCAGGTGGCGATGCGCATGGCGACAACCGTAGTCGCCGACGACGCCGCTACCCGGCGGCCGGGTGCGCTGCGAGACACCGGAGCAACCGGCGCGCGGCCTCGCCCGCCGCGGCGTCGTCGCCCGCGATCACCGCTGATACGAGATCGGTGTGGCCCGCCTCGTACGAACCGTCGGGCCCGACGCCGCTCTCGTCGACGAAGGCGCGCAGCGCGGGTAACAGCGAGTCGTAGAACGCGAGGTACACCTGGTTGTGACTGGCGACGACGATCGCACGATGCACCGCGAGGTCGGCGGAGATCAGTTCGGAGCGCTCGGCGGGATCGTCGACGCCCTCGCGCCGCCACAGCCGATTGCGACGGTCCAGCAGTTCACGCAGAGAGGCGACGTCGGCGTCGTCGCGGCGTCGGGCGGCCAGCACCGCCGCGGTGACGTCGAGCGCCTCGCGCAGCTCCATCAGGTCGCGGCGCCGGGCCGCGCTGAAGTACTCACCGAGCAGCACTTCCTGTTCGTCGGTCGCGATGACGTAGGTCCCCGACCCCTGGCGTCGTTCCAGCAGTCCGGCGTGCACCAGCGACTGAACCGCCTCGCGGACGGTGTTGCGGGCGGTTCCGGTCATCTCACAGAGTTCGGGTTCGGTCGGAATCCGGTCGCCGACGCTCCAGCGGCCCGCCGCGATCTCGGCGCGCAACTGGTCGGTGACCTGCGCAATGAGGCTCTGTTTCTTCACCGTCTGCACCTATGCAGTTAATCACGTTGCGCCCATACAGCCATTCATCCTACGATTTATCAATGGTTACGGCGACTAAAGAAACGATGTCCACCGCCACTGCGCCGACGTCGGACGTCACGACGACGCGTTCGCTGTTCGCGGGCCGGGCGGTCGTACTCATCGCCATTCTGATTTTCTCGCTCAGCCTGCGTACCGCGGTCACCTCGATGACGCCGTTGATGACGCGTATCTCGG
Source organism: Gordonia asplenii (assembly GCF_012933505.1). Classification (GTDB taxonomy): domain Bacteria; phylum Actinomycetota; class Actinomycetes; order Mycobacteriales; family Mycobacteriaceae; genus Gordonia; species Gordonia asplenii. The sequence goes on along the minus strand of NZ_JABBNB010000012.1, from coordinate 49,694 downwards.
GCGAGATCGGCTTCGGCGACGCGATGATCGGCGTGTTCGGCATGATGCCCACCGCGATGTTCGGCCTGGCCGGTATCGTCTCCCCCGCGTTGGGCCGCCGCTTCGGTCTGGAACGGTTGACGCTGGTTGCCGTAGTCGCGACCATCCTGGGCATCGGCGCCCGCTCGGCGGTGTCGAGCACCTGGGCGCTGCTGGCGCTGTCCGGGCTCGCGCTGGCCGGCATGGGTATCGGAAACATCATCATCCCGCCGCTGGTCAAACGCTATTTCGGTGACCGTGTGGCAATGCTGAGCACCGCCTACATCACGTGTGTGCAGCTCGGTACGGCCATTCCCGCGGCCGTCACGGTCCCGCTCGCCGACGCCCACGGATGGCGGACGTCGCTGGCGGTGTGGGCGATCGTGCCGCTGCTGGCGCTGATGCCATGGGTGTGGGTGGTTCGCGCTCGACGCGGCCACGACGTCGCCGATCACACGGCGGAGGCCACCGAGCCCGCGCTGCCGGTCTGGCGATCGCCGCTGGCGTGGGGCATGTCGCTGATGTTCGGCATGACCTCGCTGGCCACGTATTCGATGTTCGCGTGGATCCCGCGGATCCTGACCGACGCCGGAGCGTCGGAGGCCACCGGCGGCACCATGGTCGCGCTGTTCTCGGCGACCGGCTTCATCGCGACGCTGTTCGCGCCGACGCTGACGGCGCGCTGGGCCAATCCATTCGGTTGGGTGCTGGCCTTCGTGACCTGTCTGCTCATCGGGTTCGCCGGACTGCTGTGGGCACCGATGCACGGGACCGTACTGTGGGTCGGACTGCTCGGCTTGGGCCCGACGACGTTTCCGATGGCGTTGACCCTGATCAACCTGCGTACCCGAACCTCCGCCGGATCGGCGTCCCTGTCGGGTTTCACGCAGGGCGTCGGTTACCTTTTCGCGTGCGCCGGACCGGTGTTCTTCGGACTTCTGCACACCTGGACCGGCGGCTGGACCGCACCGTTCGCATTCCTGCTGGCCACTACCTGTGTGCTCGTCGGCGGCGCGTACGTCGCATGCAAGCCGCGGTATCTGGAGGACGGCCTCGCTGCTGCGCGGTGACCTATGCCACAGTGTAGGTGGAGGTGGTTGGGTGTCCGAAGCAATGCCCCGACGGACGGTAATCGCCGCGTCATGGCGACGATCGGAGATGTGGGGTCTGTCGCCCGACGCCCGGCCGACGCCGGTGATCGCCGACATCGCCTCGGCCGATCCGTTGCTCGACGCCGCCCGGCCCATCCTGCGCAAGGCGGGCGACGAACTCGCCGACACCGCGACCGCACTTCTGCTCGTCGACCACGATTGCCAGCTGGTGTCGCGGGTCGTGTCCGGCATCGCCGTCGAGCGTGCCCTCGACGGGTTGGGCGCGACGACCGGCGCCATGTTCGCCGAGGAGGTGATGGGCACCACCGCGCTCGGCACGCCGACCGAGACCCGTGACGGCATCACCATCAACGGTGCTGAGCATTATCTGGAGCAGTTCAAGAACCTCAGTTGTTTCGGTCAGCCGATCGTGCACCCGGCGACCCGACGACTCGTCGGCACCATCTGCATGACGGAAGTCAGCCCGCGGTCCAACCCGTTGTCGGCGCCGTTCATCAACGGCCTGGTCACCGATATCCAGGACCGGCTGCTCGACCGTTCCCGCGCGGAGCAACGCGCCCTGATCGACGCGTTCGGCCGGGCGGCACCGCGCCGCGACATCGCCGTCGCGGCGATCGGCGACGACCTGCAGCTCACCAATTCCCTTGCCGCGCAACTACTCAGCCCCGCCGACTTCGGGACGCTGCGGATGCTCGCGGCGGAGGCGCCCACGACGTCGGATCGCATCGTGCTGACCCTGAGCACCGGCAGCACCGCCGAAGTGGTCATCGAGCGCGTTCCCGGCGTGCGCGACGCCGCGCTCTTCCGGCTACGGCCGGTGGAATCGCCCGCGCCACTGACATTCTCGTCGACGACGATCGGCCCCACGACGCCCGCCTCGGTCGATTCGACAGCGATCACCGGTGAATCCGGTACCGGCCGGTCGGCAACGGCGTTGGCGCACACCGGAACCGACCACCTCTACGTCGATGTCGCCGGGAGTCTCATCACCGGCAGACGGATCGACATCCCGGCGGTGGTCTCCGCGGCCCGTGAACTCGGCCAGCCCCTCGTCGTCGACGACGCCGACATGCTCGACGACCGCTCGATTCAGTTGCTGCACAAGGTGATCACCCAGCCCGCGCGCAGCGGTCCGCCGATCGTCGTCGTGACCGGACCGCCCACCACCGCGCGGCCGACCGTGACGGCACTGATGTCGGTGTGCCGCACCCGGATCGACCATCCGCCGCTTCGACAGCGGTCCGGCGAAATCGTGTCGTTGGCCCAGCAGATGTTGACCGGCATCGACGATCGCCTCGACCTGTCCACCGAGGCCGCCGACGCCCTGGTGTCGGCGGAGTGGCCGGGCAACCTCAGCGAGCTGCGGGTCGTCGTCGACCACGCCGCGACGTCGACCCTGGGTCGCGCGGCCCGCCACGTCGACGTCGACGACCTGCCCGCGCAGTACCGCACCGTCACCCGCGCGTCGCGACTCACCGGGCGCGAGCAGGCCGAGCGGCAGGCGATCATAGACGCGCTCGACGCCGCGAACCACAACAAGGTGCACGCCGCGAAGGCCCTCGGAGTCAGTCGCACCACGCTATACGCCCGGATCAGGGCCCTGGGTATCCGCAGCTAGCAAATGCTGCCCGAGCTTCCCCCGCTCCCCGAGTACCGAAGCGAGAAACGAAAAGCGCTCCCCCGCTCCCCGAGTACCGAAGCGAGAAACGACGAACGCTCCCCCCGCTCCCCGAGTACCGAAGCGAGGAACGAAAAGCGCCTCCCCCGCTCCCCGAGCGCCGAAACGAGGAACGAAAAGCGCCTCCCCCGCTCCCCGAGCGCCGAAACGACGCACGACGAACGCTTCCCCCGCTCCCCGAGTGCCGAAGCGAGGAACGAGCTTCGGTGTAACGAGGGGCACGGCGACCCGAACGAACCAACCCAACCCCCGCTCCCGAGTGCCGAAACGGCGCACGACGAACGCTTCCCCCCGCTCCCCGAGTACCGAAGCGAGGAACGAGCTTCGGTGTAACGAGCCTCGACACCGCTTCGCTGGTGGACGCGATAATGCAAGATGCCATGTCCAGTCAAACCTCTGAACTGCGGAGACATGGCATCTTCCTTACAGACATGGCATCTTCCTTACAGGGGCACGGCGACCCAAACGAACCAACCCACCCCCCCGCTCCCCGAGCGCCGAACGACGCACGACGAACGCTCCCCCCGCTCCCCGAGTACCGAAGCGAGGAACGAAAAGCGCTTCCCCCGCTCCCCGAGCGCCGAAGCGACGCACGAAAAGCGCTTCCCCCGCTCCCGAGCGCCGAAACGACGCACGACGAACGCCTCCCCCGCTCCCCGAGTGCCGAAGCGAGGAACGAGCTTCGGTGTAACGAGGGGCACGGCGACCCGAACGAACCAACCCACCCCCCCGCTCCCCGAGCGCCGAAACGACGCACGACGAACGCTTCCCCCCGCTCCCCGAGTGCCTTCGGTGTAACGAGGGGCACCGCGACCCGAAAAGACCAACCCACCCGCTCCTATCACTCGACGCCGGCGATCAACGCGTGTAGAGACGCCGCGCCGGCGACCAGCGCCTGCGACCGCGCATCCACGCACCGACGCCGCCGATCGAGGATCTCACCGAGTTCATTCGAGGATCCAGAAGTCAACTGCGGCAACAGTTCTCGTAGCAGTCCTATGCCGTATCCCGCAGCCCGCAGCTGTGCGACGATGCGGACGTCACGAATCTGCGCGGGACCGAACACCCGCGCGCCATCGGACCGGTCGGCGTCGATCAGTCGCTGACTCTCCCAGAAGCGCAGCGTCGACGTCGGCAGTCCCAATGCCCGCGAGAGCTCCCCGATGGTCATCGAATCATCCGGTGACGGCTCGATAATCGGTTCTGCCGCAATCGAATCCGCCGCGCTCTGCGCACGCAGAATCCTGTCCCGCTCCGCGTGGACGTCGGCATGAGCGGCGTCGAGCATAGCGAGCGCCGCCGCGACGTCCCCGCCGTGAATCGACTGCAGGATCGCTCGCGCGGTGCCGAAGCCCGCGCCCGCAGCGAAGCCACGGTACGCGCGGACGCTGAGCACATGCGTGCGGTCGTAGCGACGATAGTTGTTGGCGGCCCGTCTCACCGGCGGCAGAACACCACGTGCTTCGAGGTCACGGACGTGCTGCACCGAACAGCCCGCGTGGGCGGCCACCTCACTCGTACTGAGGACCGATTGTCGGGATTGCGCATCGTCACCTGCGGTAATCGTCGCTAAACCCTCCACGAGGACTTCAATGTCATAGTTCACCCATGACAGTAGATGAGATCATCGCGTTCACCGAGTCACTCGGCTGCGTCCTCACGCAGCGCCCCACCTCCGACGACCCCGACGTCCCGGAGATCGCGTGGGGCGACACCTTCTTTCACTACTGCCCCGATGGCGAGATCCGTTCCCGCAGTCAGCCTTTCGCGACGATTGTGACGAAAGCCTATCCGGGTGAACCCACGTCGGACCTCGACGCCGACGGAGCGTTCCGAGTGAACATCGGCGTGGGGCGGGCGGAATTCGCTCGCCGCACCGGGGTCGAGCCGAGTCGGGCCGCCCAAAGCGCGCAGCCATTCGCCGCGGCTGACGAGGTGGTTCCCCACCCGACGTACGCGCGCGCCGGGTGGGTGTCGGTGATCAATCCCGCGCACAGCACCGACGTCGTTCGCGAATTGTTGGCGACGGCGCACGCACGGGCGCGGGGCACAACTGGCTGACCCGGGCTGTCAGCCCAAGTCGGCCCCATCGAAGTCTTCGGGTGTGTATTCGCGGGCTTCGACGAGCACCATCCAGTTGCCGGAGTTGTCGCGCATCAGGGCTTCGACGCCGTAGGGCCGCTGCTCGGGCTTCTGCAGGAACTCGACCCCCTTGGCGGACAGTTCTTCATAGGTAGCTTGGCAATCGTCGACGGCGAGCCCCAGCCCGGGGAGGCCGCCCTCGTTCTGGGCCCGTTGCATGGCGGCGATGAGGTCGTCGGAGAGCGGCCTGCTGGGAGTGGTGAGGTGAATCTGAAGTTCCGGCTGTGAAGGGTGGACGACGGTGCACCAGCGGAAGTCTTCGCCGAGCATGAGGTCGTCCTTGACCTTGAAGCCGAGGATTTCGGTGTAGAACTTCTTGGAGTCGTCGATATCTTTGACGAACACGGACATGAGCGAAATGTTTGTGATCATGGCTCAAGCGTAGGAGGGGCGTCGGGCGGTGCGCTTCTCCCAGATTGCGGAGGTCGCGGCGGGTAGCGTTCGGCGAGTCCGGCCATGAACAGGTAGCAGCCTGGGATGCGCGGCGCACCGTCGGCGTAGCGTTGCCGGAACTGCGTCGGCGACTCGCCGACGAGGTCGCGGAACCGCGAACTGAACGAACCTAGACTCGAAAATCCCACTGCCACACAGATTTCCGTGACGGTGAGGTTCGTCGCGCGGAGCAGATCCTGAGCCCGTTCGACGCGCCGCTGCGACAGATACTCTGCCGGTGAGAGTCCATACGTCGCGGTGAACAACCGCTGGAAGTGATACTTGCTGATCCCGGCGACAGCCGCGAGCTGCTCGAGGGTGAGCCGTTCCTCGAAGTGTCGGTCGGCATGGTCGCGGGCGCGTCGCAGATGCACGACGACGTCATCGGGCGCGCGTGTGGACATGAGTCGATTATGCCGGGTGGGCGACGTCGGAATCAGCAACGTGCGTCGACTGCCATCACCGATCCGTCGTCACCAGTGGGGCTGATGGTGCGACGCCGTCTTGCCGCGCAGGCGAGGCGATCAACACTGTTCAGATTCTGTACAGCGCGCGCCCACCCACGCATGGAAGAAATGAGGTGAGCCACATTGTGGCCCACCTCACATTCGTCAGTAACCATCGACCTGCTTGGAGGGCATCATGACTGTTACCGCCGACGCGGTTCTGCTTCCCGCTGTACGTGACTTCATTTCTCGCGATCGCAAGATGTTGATCGGCGGTGCCTGGGTCGATGCCGAGTCGGGCCGTACCTTCGATACGTATGACCCGTCGAACGGGCAGCGCATCACCGGCGTCGCGCACGGCGAGGCGGCGGACATCGACAAGGCGGTGCGGGCTGCTCGGATCGCGTTCGAGGACGGCCCGTGGGCACGGATGAAGCCGAATGAGCGGGAGCGGCTGATCTGGAAGATCGGCGATCTGCTCAGTGAGCGAGCTGAGGTGTTCGGCCAGCTGGAAGCGCTGGACAACGGTAAGGCTGCCACGATCGCGACTGCAGTCGACGTCGGCTGGTCGGCGGATGTGTTCCGGTACAACGCCGGACTGGCGACCAAGATCAACGGCGACAGCGTCAACGTATCGATGCCGTTTGCGCCGGGTGGACAGTTCCACGCGTACACCCTGCGGGAACCGGTCGGTGTCTGCGGACAGATCGTGCCGTGGAACTTCCCGATCCTGATGGCGACCTGGAAGATCGCTCCCGCGTTGGCCGCCGGTAATACCGTCGTGCTGAAACCTGCTGAGCAGACACCACTTTCGGCTCTGATGCTCGGTGAGTTGTTCGAGGAGGCCGGCTTCCCGCCGGGTGTGGTGAACATCGTTCCCGGCTTCGGCGACGCGGGCGCGGCGTTGGCGTCGCACCTGGATGTCGACAAAGTTGCGTTCACCGGGTCGACCGAGGTCGGCAAGCTCATCGTGGACGCCGCGAAGGGCAACTTGAAGAAGGTGTCGCTGGAATTGGGCGGCAAGAGCCCCAATATCGTCTACGCCGACGCCGATATCGAATCGGCCGTCGCCGGTTCGGTCGCCGCGTGGATGTTCAACCACGGCCAGTGCTGCGTCGCCGGCACCCGACTGTTCGTCGAGCGCCCGATTTTCGAGGAGTTCACCGCTGCCGTCGCCGACGCGGCGTCGAAGGCGAAGATGGGACCGGGCCTCGACCCGGCGACGGAACTGGGTCCGCTGGTCTCGCAGGAGCAGTTCGATCGCGTGAACAGCTACATCCAGCAGGGCCTGGCCGACGGTGCTCGCGCACTTACCGGCGGAACTCGTTGGGGCAGTGAGGGATTCTTCGTCGAGCCGACGGTGTTCGTCGACGTGAGGCCGGAGTTCTCCATCGTCGAAGAGGAGATCTTCGGTCCCGTGGTCGCGGCGCTTCCCTTCGACGGTGAAGAGGACGTCACCAAGGCGGCCAACAACTCGATTTACGGTCTGGCAGCAGGCATTTGGACCAAGGACATCTCGAAGGCTCATCGCACGGCGCGCGCCGTGAAGGCGGGGTCGGTGTGGGTCAATCAGTACAACGGCTTCGATACGGCGCTGCCATTCGGCGGATTCAAGCAGTCCGGTTGGGGCCGCGAACTCGGCAACTCGGCCGTCGATCTGTACACACAGGTCAAGTCGGTCAACATCGCACTGTAATCGCTCACTCGCACAACCGATTTCACTGGCACAGAACGACGACGAAGGCAGCCGTCCTTCTCGCGCCGGGTGAGCCGTCGAGGTAATGATGGCACTGCGCCTCGACGGCCCCATTCTCCCGCGGATCCAGGAGACCCCCGCTCCCTGGATCCGCGGGGCTCTACCCGCACGCTATGCGGAGGCATCTCGTCGTCGCGGTGCTCAGTCGCGTAACGAGTACGTGAGCACCGCATTTCCCGACGACGTCACCGTCGAATCGATGAGGTTCAGGCGTGTGATGGGTACCGTTTCGTCGAACAGCCGGCGTCCGACGCCGACCACCGGGTGCGTCGTCAGCGTAAGCGCGTCGACGACCCCGCCGAGGAACAGACTCCGCACCGTGTCGATGCCGCCGGTGACGGCAATGTCGCCGTCGGATCCGTTGTCGCGCAAGGCTTTCACGTAGTCCACCGGGTCGCCGTCGATGCCGACGCTGTTCCAGTCCAGCTCTCCGCGCAGCGTCGACGACACGACATGCTTGCGAACCGGGTTGATGAACGCGGCGAACGGATCGTCGTTGCCGGGCCAGTACTGCGACCACTCGTCCCACAGTTTGCGGCCGATGACGACGTCCGTCACCCCGGCGATGGACGCGCCCATCAGCGCACCCTCCTCGGCGCCGAACCGGTCGAACTGCCATTGGTCGGGCGATTCGACGACGCCGTTGATCGAGTTGAAGAGGTGGGCGGTGACTTTGCGGGACATGATGTTTCCTTCCGACGGCTGCTGATCACCGGTACTGACCGGCGTCGTCGCCGAAACTCATCGCGACCCGACGGGCCGTCGGCGAAACGCATTCCGTCGGATGCGCTGAGATCGTCGGGCCGGTAGGTCGATTGCAATCTGCTGTGTGGTTGCCGCCCGAGGTGACATTTCCCTCGGCACGCGTGAGGTGGCCGAATGCAATCTGACGCCGACCGAGGTGACATTCCCCTCGCGACGCCTGACGTGGCCGAATGCAATCTGCACCATCGTCGACGCCGGAGCCGCTCCCCTCGCCGCACTGACGTGGCCGATTGCAATCTGCCATCTAGCGCCACCCGAGGTGACATTTCCCCCGCCGCGCCTGACATGGCTGAATGCAATCTGCACCGTCGTCGACGCCCGAGCCGGTCCCCCGCCGCGCCTCACGTGGCCGACTGCAATCTGCCATCTGACGCCACCCGAGGTGACATTCCCCTCGGCGCACCTGACGTACCCGACTGCAATCTGCCCCGCGCACTGGCCGATTGCAATCTGCCATCTGACGCCGACCGAGGTGACATTCCCCCCGCCGCGCCCGACGTACCCGACTGCAATCTGCCCCGCGCCCTACGTCCCCCGAGTACGACGCGATGCTGACTTATCAGCGAACGTCGACGCGACCGCCGCGCGGGGTGTGGAAGTCGTAGGCGGTCTCGGCGTGCTGCCCGTCGTCGATGCCGTCCATCTCGTGTTGACGGTCGGCTCGCAGTCCGATCGTGTACTTGAGCGCCAGCCCGATGATTGCGGTGACGCCGGCCGCGTAGGCCATCACGACGATCACGGCGATGGCCTGGCGCCATAGCTGATCGAAACCACCGCCGTAGAACAGGCCGTCGACGCCTGCCGGTGCCGACGAGCTCGCGACCAGTCCGATCATCAGCGTCCCGACGACGCCGCTGACGAAGTGCACACCCACGACGTCGAGCGAATCGTCGTAGCGCCAGCGGTATTTCAGTTCGATGGCGTACGAGCTCAGCGCGCCAGCTGCCGCGCCGACCGCGAGCGCGCCGATCGGAGTCACCGACGAACACGACGGCGTGATGGCCACCAGACCCGCGACCACACCGGACGCCGCACCGAACGACGTCGGTCGTCCGTGCCGAACCTTCTCGACGACGAGCCACGCCACCATCGACATCGCCCCTGCGCCAAGGGTATTCACCGTGATCAGCGCGGCTGCCCCGTTGGCCGCCAGCGTCGAGCCGGCGTTGAATCCGAACCAACCGAACCACAGCAGGCCGGCGCCGAGCATGACGAAGGGCAGATTGTGCGGTCGCATCGGATCCTTCGGCCAGCCCGCACGCCGCCCGATCAGCAGCGCCACCACCAATGCCGAAGCACCCGAGTTGATTTCGACGACGGTACCGCCCGCGAAGTCGATGGCCTTGAGATGCGACACGATCCAGCCGCCGTTCTGGCTGGTGACCCCGGGCGCACTGAACACCCAGTGCGCCACCGGGATGTAGACCAGCGTGGCCCACAGGCCGGCGAAGAGCAGCCACGAGATGAATCGCATGCGGTCGGCGACGGCGCCCGCGATCAGCGCGACGGTGACCATCGCGAATGCACCCTGGAACGCGACGAAGAGCAGTGCGGGGATCGTGCCGACCAACGGCATGTGGAAGGTGTCGGCCCCGGCCGCACCATAGTCACCGAACAGGCCGTGCAGGCCGGCAAACGTGAGCGGATTGCCGATCAGGCCGCCCTCGTCGGCGCCGAAGGCCAGCGAGTAGCCGAATACCAACCACACGATCCACACGATCGGAATGGCGGACAAGCACATCATCATCATGTTCAGCACGCTCTTCGAGCGCACCATGCCGCCGTAGAAGAGAGCCAGCGCAGGAGTCATCAGCAGCACCAGCGCGAACGCGGCCAACATCCATGCGGTGTCGGCGCCGTTCGGCGAACCAATAGTCGGAAACATTGTCTGAGCACCCCTATCGACAGTCGAGCGTCGAAAATTCTAACGGCTGCGGCACGGACCTCTTGAGTGCGCACCTTCTAACGCCGGAATCGCGAACTTGGTCGACGCCGCCGACGCGGCAACGTCACATGAACGATTCTTGCCAATTACGCAAACATAATTGCGCATCACGCTCGACATCGGTTCAATAGAAGGTGTCCAGTCATGTCGCTAACAGGAGTGAAGCCGTGTCATCCGAGCACCGCCACCATCAGCACCAACACGCAGCGCCCAATCCGCACGACCCGGGTGACGCGACTCCGTCGGAATTCTGGGAGGACTTCTACTCCACCGACACCCATCCGTGGACGGGCAACCCGAACGAGGTGTTGGTCAACGCATTGTCGTCGCTGAGCGACTTCACCGGTACCACCGCCGCCGACCTCGGGTGCGGGTCAGGCGCCGACGCCGTCTACCTCGCGCAGCAAGGCCTGACGGTGACAGCCGTCGACATCTCCGCGGCGGCTCTCGCACACGGCCGCGACGCGGCCCAGGCCGCAGGCGTCGACGGGCAGATCACCTGGACGCAGATCAACCTCGACGACGACTTCCCCAGTGGCAGTTGGGATCTCATCGCCAGTAGCTACTTGCACTCACCGGTCGAACTCGGTCGTGCGAGCATTCTGAGCAAGGCGGCCGCGGCCGTCAACCCGGGCGGCGCGCTGATCGTCATAGGCCACGACGGTGTGCCGCACTGGAATTCCGAAGCACCCGACGACTTCACGTTCCCGTCGGTCGACGAGGTGCTCGCCGAGTTGAACCTCGGTGACGACTGGAGCCTGGAGCGCAAAGACCTGATCGACATCACGATCGGCCGGCCCGAAGGCCAGGTCGTGGACCGGACGGACAGCTTGATCGTGTTGCGGCGCAGATAGTTCGGGCCACATTCCGACCACCTACTCCCCCAGCCCCAACTTCACCTGCTCACACCACGTCGCCACCACCTGCGCTCGACGCCGCGAATCGTCCGACAGTGTGTCGGCCAGCCCGAGCCCGCGTGCGAGGTCAAGTGTCGCCTGGGCCAGGTTGTAGGCCTTCTGATTCGTGCCGGTCGGGTCCAACCCGGCCACGGTCAGTCGGTGCGCCGCCCTCGCGAACTTGAACTCGCGCGGCAGAATCAGTTCGCGCAGAACGGGATCCGACGCCGCCGCGGCCCACACCTGCAGCGCTGCCTTGAACTGCACACCGGTGTAGATGTCCACCGCGCGATTCACGACCGCATCGATGCGGTCGGGTCCGGGGGGCAACTCCTCCATCGACGCCCCGATACTGACAGTCAATTGCTCGAAGAGCGCGTCGAGCGCTGCGGTGATCAACGATTCCCGGGTCGGGAAATGATGCTGGGCTGCACCGCGAGATACGCCCGCCGCCTCGGCCACCGCAGCGACCGTCGTTGCGGCCCAACCCTTTCCGGCGAGCATCTCGATCGTCGACGCCAGCAGGCGCTCACGCGTCACACGCGAGCGGTCCTGCTGAGGTTCACGAGTGGCGGTCATTTGCGGCGTCCGGCAGCCGATGGCGAGTCTGCGCTCGTCGGGTTGTGGGGTTTCGACACGGACTTCGCTAGCGCTCCGCCCGGCTCAACCAGCGGGACCGAATCCTCCCGCCGACATCCCAACGGAGCCTCAACCGGCTGGACCGAACCCTCGCGCTGACATCCCAACGGAACCTCAACCGGCTGGACCGAACCCTCCCGCCGACATCCCAACCGAGCCTCAACCAGTTGGACCGCACTCATGCGCTGACATCCCAACGGGGCCTGCGCTTTTCGAAGAATGCGGTCATGCCTTCGCGTGCCTCGTCGGTGCCGAACAGGCCCGCCGACTCGGCCGCACGCTCGGCGGCCTGCCGGTCGAAGTCGGCGAGAATCGCCGCCGTCGTCAGCGACTTCGACACCGCCAGCCCCTGTGGCGACGCCTTGCGGATCCCGTCGAGAATCTCCGCGGTGATGGGTCCCACCTCGTCGGCGGTCCCCGCCGCCACCGTGATAAGACCCATGCGTTCCGCTTCCGTCGCGCCGAACTTCTCGCCGGTGAGGAAGTAGCGTCCTACCGAACGCGCGGTCATCTTGGGTAGCAAGACGATTGAGATCATCGAAGGCGCCAGCCCGAGCCTCGCCTCGGTCAACGCGAAGGTCGACGCCGGGCCCGCGACCACCATGTCGGCCGCACCGAGCAGCCCGAAGCCACCCGCGCGCACATGCCCGTTGACGACGACGATCACCGGCTTGGGCGACTCGAGAATCGTGCGCATCATCGCGTTCATCGCCGACGCGCCCTCGGCCGTCGCCTCTTCCGGACTGAGGCCGCGCGTGAGTGCCTCACTCAAATCCGCACCGGCACAGAAGGTTCCACCGGTATGGGTGAGCTTCACCGCGCGCACATCCGCGTCGTCGCGAGCGGCGGTCAGCGCCGCGATCAGCTGGCTCACCAGCGCCCCGCTCAGCGCGTTGCGATTCGACGGCGAATCCAGGGTCAGCGTCGCGATACCAGCGTCGATCTCGGTGTGCACCAATTCGTCAGACATCGATCACCCTCAGTACGACTTCGGCAGGCCGAGGCTGGTCTGCGACACGAAGTTGAGGATCATCTCCTTGCTGACCGGCGCCACCCGCGCGATCCGCGCCAGGCTCAGCAGCGGAGCCAGCCCGTATTCGGTGGTCAATCCGTTGCCGCCCAACGAATGTACAGCGTGATCGACGATCGCCACGGCAGCTTCGGCCGCCGCGTACTTCGCCATGTTCGCCGGTTCCGCGGCGCCCCAGTCGTCGCCGGCGTCGTAGAGCGACGCCGCCTTCTGCATCATCAGTTTCGCCATCTCCAGCTGAATCTTGCCCTGCGCGAAAGGATGTGCGATTGCTTGGTGGGCACCGATCGGCACCTTCCACACGGTGCGATCCGACACATACTCGACGCCCTTGCCCAGCGCGTACCGCGCCATGCCCACCGCCGACGCGGCGGCCATGATTCGTTCCGGGTTGAGTCCGGCGAACAGTTGCGAGAGCGCCGCGTCCTCGGACCCGACGAGCGCTTCGGCAGGCAGCCGCACATCGTCGAGGAACAGCTGAAACTGCTTCTCCGGATTGAGCAGTTCCATCTCGATCTGCTTGTACTCGAAGTTCTCGGCGTCGGTCGGCACGATGAACAGCGCGGGCTTGAGCTTGCCGGTCTTGGCGTCCTCGGTACGCCCGACGATCAGCACGGCGTCGGCCTGGTCGACGCCGGAGATGAAGACCTTGCGCCCGTTGAGAATCCAGTCCGATCCATCACGGCGAGCAGTGGTGGTGATCTGGTGTGAGTTCGATCCGGCGTCGGGCTCGGTGATGCCGAAGGCCATCGTCTTGGTGCCGTCGGCCAATCCCGGCAGCCAAGCCTGCTTCTGTTCGTCGGTACCGAAGCGAGCAATCACGTTGCCGCAGATGGCCGGTGAGACCACGAGCATCAGCAGTCCGGTGCCGGCCGCCGCGATCTCTTCCATCACGATCGCGAGCTCGTACATGCCCGCGCCGCCGCCACCGTATTCCTCGGGCAGGTTGACGCCGATGAAGCCGAGTTTGCCTGCCTCCAGCCACATTTCCTCGGTCTTGCGACCTGTTCGCGCACACTCGGCGAAATAGTCGCGGCCGTATTTCGCGGCGAATGCGGCGACCGACTCGCGCAGCGCCACACGCTCTTCGGATTCCGGGAGATAGGTCATGCTTCGAGTCCTTCTTCGCTTGTGGTGTCAGATATTTCAGAGTCGTCGACGATGACGGCGAGTACTTCGCCGACGGCCAGCTGCTGTCCCGCCGCGACGGCCAGGGTGGCCACGACGCCGTCGGCAGGCGCGGTGATGGTGTGTTCCATCTTCATCGCTTCGAGCCAGAGCAGCGGCTGCCCCGCGGTCACTCGATCACCTTCGGCGACGGCCACTCGGATGACCGAACCGGGCATCGGTGCGAGCAGCGAACCGGGCCGCTGTACCGCGGACGGATCGATGAACCGCGGAACATCCGTCAGCACAACGGATCTGCCCGGCCAATCGACGTAGACCCGATCACCGTACCGACTGACCGCCAGCGATCGACGCACTCCGTCTTGCTCGACGTCGACACCGTCCGGCCTGGCCTCGCGAACGAAAGTCGTTGCATCATCCGGCAATTCGACGCCGCGTCGCCCGTTGCGATAGCGGACCTCGATACTGTCGGCAGCGCCCGACGCCGCACCCGGCCAGTAGCTGCGCGTCGCGAATCCCGACGCCAAGTTGCGCCATCCGGACGGTAGGTCCGCGAGTGTCGTCGCCTCGGCGCGCTGTCGACTGGCGTCGGCGAGGGTCGCCGCGACTGCGGCCAGGCGGACATCAGCCTCGTCGGCCAGGGGCGCGGCCAGCACGTCGAGGCCCACCTCGTCGATGAATCCGGTGTCGGTGTCGCCGGAGAGGAATTCCTTGCTGCGCAACGTGTTCACCAACATGTCGCGGTTGGTCACAGGTCCGTGCAGCACGGTGTCGGCCAGCGCCGCCGCAAGTCGACGCGCAGCGCGCTCACGAGTGTCGGCGGTACCGATGACCTTGGCCAGCATCGGGTCGTAGAACGTCGAGATCTCCGAACCGTCGGCGATGCCCGAATCGACGCGGATCTCCAGGCGCTGCGGCACCGAGAAGCGGTGCACGGTCCCCGACTGCGGCTGCCACCCGGCGGCCGGATCCTCGGCGTACAGCCGCACCTCGATCGAATGGCCGAGGGTGGGCGGGGCACCGCCGTCGAGGTGCTGGCCCATGGCGACGCGCAACTGCCATTCCACCAGATCGAGGCCCGTCGTCTGCTCGGTCACCGGATGTTCCACCTGCAGGCGGGTATTGGTCTCCAGGAAATAGAAGCGGCCGCTGCCGTCGGCGAGGAACTCGACGGTACCCGCGCCGGTGTAGTCGATGGCCTGCACGGCTTTTCGCGCGGCGTCGAACAGTCGCGCCCGCAGGTCGCCGCCGAGCGACTCGACCAGTGGCGACGGCGCCTCCTCGATGACCTTCTGGTGGCGGCGCTGGATGGAGCACTCCCGTTCTCCGACAGCCCAGATCGCGCCGTATTGATCGGCCATCACCTGGACTTCGATGTGGTGTCCGCGCTCGACGTACGGTTCGCAGAAGATCGTCGGATCACCGAACGCCGACTCGGCTTCGCGGGCGGCACCGGCGACCTGGTCGGCAAGGTCTGCGACGTCCCGAACGATACGCATGCCGCGGCCGCCGCCACCGGCGGACGCCTTGATGAGCAACGGCAGATCGGCCGCGGTCACCGACGCCGGGTCGATGTCACCGAGCACCGGAACACCGGCCGCGGCCATCAGTTCCTTGGCGTTGACCTTCGAGCCCATCGCGGTGATCGCCGACGGCGGCGGACCGATCCAGGTGAGCCCCGCGTCGATGACCGCCTGTGCGAATTCGGCGTTCTCCGAAAGGAACCCGTAGCCGGGGTGAATCGCATCGGCACCCGCTGCCTTGGCCGCGGCGATGACGAGGTCACCACGCAGGTAGGTGTCGGCCGACGTCGCGCCGGGCAGCCGGACGGCTGCATCGGCCTCACGGACGTGCGGCGCGTCCGCGTCGGGGTCGGAGAAGACCGCGACGGTGGCGATGCCCATGTCTTTGCAGGTACGGAACACTCGCCTGGCGATCTCGCCGCGGTTGGCGACGAGTACGGAGGTGATCACCGGCGTCGGGAGCGGAGCGAGCGGGCCGAAGGTCATTGTGGTTGCGCTCTCTGTAGTCATATCGTCACATCCGGAAGACGCCGAAGTTGTCGGTACCTTCGACGGTGTTGTTGTCGATGGCCGAAAGGCACAGTCCCAGAATGGTTCTGGTGTCACGCGGGTCGATCACGCCGTCGTCGTAGAGCATGCCGCTCATAAACGCGGGCAGTGATTCCTTCTCGATCTGAGCCTCGATCATGGCTCGGATGCCGGCGTCGGCCTCTTCGTCGACGGTGCCGCCACGCGCCTCGGTGGCCGCGCGGCTGACGATCGAGATGACTCCGGCGAGTTGCGCGCCGCCCATGACGGCGGACTTCGCGCTCGGCCAGGCGAATAGGAACCGCGGATCGTATGCGCGCCCGCACATTCCGTAGTGGCCCGCGCCGTAGCTCGCTCCGATCAGCACGGAGATGTGCGGAACCGTCGAGTTCGACACCGCGTTGATCATCATCGCTCCGTGCTTGATGATGCCGTTCTGTTCATACTCCTTGCCGACCATGTAGCCGGTTGTGTTGTGCAAGAACAGCAATGGGGTGTTGGATCGGTTGGCGAGCTGAATGAACTGGGTGGCCTTCTGCGATTCGGCGCTGAACAGCACGCCTTGCGCGTTGGCCAGGATTCCGATCGGGTAGCCGTTGATCCGGGCCCAGCCGGTGCACAGCGAGTTGCCGTACTCGGGTTTGAACTCGTCGAAATCACTGTCGTCGACGATCCGGGCGATCACCTCTCGCGGGTTGAACGGGATCTTCAGATCCGGCGGCACGATCCCGAGCAGCTCTTCGGAATCGAATTGCGGCGCGATGGATTTCGCGACGGGGCCGGGTCCGCGCTTGCGCCAGTTGAGACGCGCGACGATGCGGCGGCCGATCCGCACCGCGTCTTGCTCGTCCTGCGCGTAGTAGTCGGCGAGGCCGGATCGGCGGGCATGCATCGACGCCCCGCCGAGCGATTCGTCGTCGCTCTCCTCACCGGTGGCCATCTTCACCAGGGGCGGGCCACCGAGGAACACTTTCGACTGGTTCTCGATCATCACGGTGTGATCGCTCATGCCGGGGATGTACGCGCCTCCGGCCGTCGAGTTGCCGAAAACCAGTGCGATGGTGGGGATTCCGGCCGCCGACAGGCGGGTGAGATCGCGGAACATCTGACCGCCCGGAACGAAGACATCCTTCTGCGTCGGCAGGTCGGCACCGCCGGACTCGACGAGGGCGATGCACGGAAGCCGGTTCTCGCGGGCAATAGCGTTGGCCCGCAATACTTTCTTAAGGGTCCACGGGTTGGACGTACCGCCTTTGACGGTCGGGTCGTTGGCGACGATCATGCACTCGACGCCTTCGACGACGCCGATGCCGATGATGACCGACGCTCCGACCTGGAAGGCCGAGCCGTAGGCGGCCAGGGCACACAGTTCGAGGAACGGACTGTCGCGGTCGACGAGCAGCTCGATCCGTTCGCGGGCAGTCATCTTGCCGCGCTTGCGATGTCGGGCGACCTTGTCCGGGCCGCCGCCGGCCAGCGCCTTGTCGAACTCGACTTGCAGCTCGTCGAGTTTGGTGTTCATCGCACCGCTGTTCGCGATGAAGTCCTCACTCGTCGGGTCGACGGTGGAGCGCAGGACGGTCATGACTGATACCCCAATCGTTTTGCGGCCAGGCCCAGCAGAATCTCGTTGGTTCCGCCGCCGATGCCGATGATCCGCATGTCGCGGTACTGCCGTTCCACCTCGGTTCCGCGCATGTATCCCATCCCGCCGAACAGCTGAACGGCCTTGTTGGCCACCCATTCTCCCGCTTCGACGGCGGTGTTCTTAGCGAAGCAGACTTCGGCGATCAGATCGTCGCCGCTGCCGACCTTCCGCTCGACGACGGCCCGGGTGTAGGTCCGTGCGACGTCGATGCGGCGAGCCATCTCAGTCACGGTGTCCTGCACCGTTTGTCGCGCGATGAGGGGTTTTCCGAAGGTCTCGCGGTCGCGTACCCAGTCCAGCGTGAGATCCAGACAACGCTGGGCGCTCGCATAGGCTTGAATGGCCAGCGACGACCGCTCGGTGACGAAAGCCTGTGCGATCTGGGCGAATCCGGAGTTCTCGACGCCGACGAGGTTCCCAACCGGCACTCGCACGTCGACGAAGGACAGTTCCGCGGTATCCGAGCAGAGCCACCCCATCTTGTCGAGTTTGCGGGTGATGGTGAATCCCGGTGTGTCCTTTTCGATCACCAGCAGCGAGACGCCGCCCGCGCCGGGCCCACCGGTACGCACCGCGGTCACCACGAAGTCAGCGCGGTAGGCCGAGGTGATGAAGGTCTTGGCACCGTTGACGACGTACTCGTCACCGTCGCGCATCGCCGTGGTGCGCAGGTGCCCGACGTCGCTGCCGCCGCCCGGTTCGGTGATGGCGAGCGAGCCGATCTTCTCTCCGGCGAGCGTGGGACGGACCCATTTGTCGATCTGTGCCGGGTCGCCGGCCGCGATCATGTGCGGCAACGCGATTCCGTGGGTGAACAACGACGCGAAGATGCCGCCGGCCGCGCCGCTGTAGTGGAGTTCTTCACCGAGGATCGACGCGTCGATGAGGTCACCGCCGCTGCCGCCGACGGCTTCGTCGACGCCGAGGCCGAACAGCCCCAGCTGCGCCGCCTCTTTGTGCAGTTCGCGCGGAATGAGGCCGTCGGCCTCCCACTGATCCTGATACGGCAGGATGTGCCGTTTGACGAATCCTTGAATGGTGGAACGCAATTCGGTGCGTTCGGGCGAATCCCAGATCGGACTGGCGATCGGCACGGACTAAACCTTCCTGTTGAAGCGGGTCGGGATGTCGACATGGCGTGAACGCAGCCATTCGCCCATGCCCTTGGCTTGCGGGTCGAAGCGCACGTTGTCGGCGACGCCGCGCCCGAGGACTTCCTCGATGACGAAGTTGATCGCGCGCAGGTTGGGCAGCCGGTAGCGGTGCACCACCAGGTCGGCGACCTCGGGGAGCAGTTCCTTCACCTTCTCGACGGTGAGAGTCTCGTCGAGCCAGGTGAATTCGTCGTCGGAGCGGACCCAGAGGCCGATGTTGGCGGTGCCGCCCTTGTCTCCGCTGCGCGCACCGGCGATCTCGCCGAGCGGTGCGCGTCGTGTTGTGCCCCAATCGGTATGGGTTGACGCAGTCGGCTCGCTCGTGTCTGCGACGACCTCGCCCCGCAGCGGTGACGGGTCGATCCGTACGGACACGCCGTCGGGCTGGGTGACCCGGTGCTCGACGAGCGCGGCGTCGACGTAGCCGGGCGTGAAGACGCCGAACGGCGTGCCGTTCCCGGGCGGGGCGGTGAGGGTGAAGCCGGGATAGGTCGCGAGGCCGAGCTCGACGGCGGTCGCCGAGAACGGACGCCCGACCTTCTTGGGGTCGGAATCGCGTGCGACACAACGCAACAGGGCGCTGGCACCCTCTTCGGTGTCGGAGTCGGGACGGTCCAGGCGCGCGAGCTCCCACTCCAGCTGCTCGGGCTCGACCGGGAGTGCGGCCATGAATTGTTCTTGGAACAGAGCGGCTTTCGCCTCGATGTCGAGGCCGGTGAGCACGACGTCGACCTCGTTGCGGATGCCGGCGAGGTGGTTGAGCGACACCTTCAGAGTCGACGGCGGGTTCTCGCCGCGGACGCCGGTGATCGATACGCGATCGTCGCCGACCTGTGACAGCCTGATGGTGTCGAGTCGGGTGGTGACGTCGGGGCCGAGATAGCGCGGGCCGCCGATCTCGTACAGCAGCTGCGCGGTGACGGTGCCGACGGTGACCGCGCCTCCGGTCCCCGCATGCTTGGTGATCACCGACGACCCGTCGGCACTCAACTCCGCGATGGGAAATCCCAAGTGCCCCATGCTCTTCAGCTCGGTGAAGAAGGCATAGTTGCCGCCGGTGGCCTGCGCGCCGCATTCGATGACGTGCCCGGCGACCACGGCGCCGGCGAGTGCGTCGAGGTCGCGGTGGCACCAGCCGAACGCCGCCGCTGCGGGCCCGACGGTCAGCGATGCGTCGGTGACGCGCCCGGTGACTACCACGTCGGCGCCCCGGTCGAGTGCCGCCTTGATGCCGAATCCGCCGAGATAGGCGTTGGCGGTCAGCGGAGCGCCGAAGCCGAGTTCGTCTGCGCGAGAGATCAAATCGTCGCCGTCGACGAAGGCCACCTGGGTGTCGAGGCCGAGTTTGTCGGCGAGCTCGCGCAGCGCGACGGCGAGACCGTGGGGATTCAAACCGCCCGCGTTGACGACGATCTGCACCCCGTTGTCCATCGCCAGCCCTAGGCTGCCTTCCATCTGCCGCAGAAATGTCTTGGCGTACCCCGTCTTCGGGTCTTTCAGACGGTCGCGGCCCAGGATGAGCATGGTCAGTTCGGCAAGGTAGTCACCGGTCAGGTAGTCGAGATCGCCGCCGGTGAGCATCTCGGAGACCGCGTTGAAGCGGTCGCCGTAGAAGCCCGAGGCGTTGCCGATCCGGACGACCGATTTGTCGATGGGCATGTCAGCGTCCCTTCGGTTCACGTCCGACGCCCGGGGCGCCCGCGAAAGCCTGTGCGATGGTTGACCATTCGGCGGCGTCGTCGCCGATCAATTCGAGGTCGAGGTCGGCGACGTTGCGGCGTTGTGTGACGAGTTCGGCGAAGTCGACGGCCGGGCCGCGCACGATGTCCGACGCGTCGTCGGGGCCCCACGTCCACAGCTCCCCCGACGGAGCGATGATCTCATAGCGAAATGGTTGTGCCGGAGCAGTTTTCCCGTTGACCAGATAGGAGAAATCACGCGTACGCACGCCGATGTTGACGACCGCCTTGATGCGGTCGCCTTCGGTCCGCGTCATCCCGAGAGCATCGAACACGTCGAGGCTGTGCGCCCAGGTTTCCATCATGCGGGCGCTGGCCATCGACGCCGCCGACATCGGGGGGCCGAACCACGGAAGCTTTCTGCCTTGCGGCACCGCGATCAGTGCGCCGCCCAGTTTGCTTCGGGTGGCACGCCAGTCGGCGAGCATCTCCGCCGGTGGGCGCCTGGCTTGTTCCTCCGCGGCGTCGTCGACGAAGCCGCCCGGATTCTGCATCGCGGTTTCGAGCAACTTTGCGAAGCCGTCGGCGTCGGTGATCGCCAGCAGCGACACGGTGTCGGTCCACAGCAGGTGACCGATCTGATGGGCGATGGTCCAGCCGGGCGCCGGTGTGGGCGTCGCCCAGGCGGCGGCGTCCAGGTTGGCCACGACGTCGTCAAGTGCATCGGATTCAGCTGCGAGGTCTAGTACGAGGGAGTCCACTACCGCCATGCGATCAGCGTCACATAGGGATCCAGAAAAAGCAAGCGTGCATGATTGTTTTCACTCAGGCTGGCGGTTGACTTGCGCCATTTGCAGGTCTCGACCGATCGGTCTAGAGTTAGTCCATGCGGTCTACCCCTTCACGCACTTTCACCGAGGATGCTCGACGCCGGCAGATCGTCGACTGCGCGATCGAACTGATCGCCGACGTCGGCTATCCGCAGGCTTCGCAGGCAAAGATCGCTGAGCGAGCGGGTATCGCCAAGAGCGTGGTGCTGTACCACTTCGCCAACAAGGACGACTTGGTCACCGAGATCGTCAATACGGTCTTCACGAAGGCAGCCGCGATCATGGTGCCCGCGATCGCCGCGGCGCCGAATGCGACCGAGAAGCTCACCGCGTACATCGACGCGAACGGACAGTTCCTCGCCACGCATCGACGAGAGGCCGTCGCGTTGTTCGAGATCTCCAACAGCTATCGCTCGTCCGACGGGCTGAGACTGGATCAACAAGCTCAGAAAACCGTTGAAGCACAAGGAATTCCACCGGAGTTCGCCCTCCTCGATCCGCAAGCCATCGTGGAATTGGGCATCAGCACCGGAGAATTCCGCGCCGATCTCGACCCGGCAATGGTGCGCAACGCGATCCGCGGATCGCTCGACGGTGCCGTCAGCGACATGTTCCGCAACCCCGACTACGACATCCACGCCTTCACCGAGACTTTGAAAGTGCTGTACCTCAACGCGATTGGAGCACCGAGATGACCGCCATCACCATTGCCGCCTTCGGAACACGCGGCGACGTCGCACCACTCGTGGGACTGGGCACCGGACTGCGCGACCGCCTCGGCGCCCAGGTCGCCATCGCTGCCCAACAGCCCTACGAGCAGATGATCGTCGACGCCGGACTCGCCTATCGCGGTCTCCCCCACGACACCGAAATCGAAACGCGCTCCTCTGAATTCGGACAGGGGCTGGTGGACGGTGCAAAGATGCGGCCGTCGAAGGAAGCGCTCGCCGAGATGCGCGAGCAGCTGTCCGGCGTCGGCGAGGCGATGGCATCGGCGAGCGAAGACGCCGATCTGGTGTTGTTCGAAGGCCCCGTCGGGTCGCTGCTCGGACCACATGTGGCGCAGGCGCTTGGCGTGCGCGCGGGATTGGTACACCTTCAACCTGCGTCTGCGACCGGCGATTTCGCGCCGCCGGCGTTGGGCACGCGATCCTTCGGCCGGATCGGCAATCGGATGGTGTGGCGGCTCGGAGCTTCGGGCGAGAAGGTATTCGCGCCGCTCACCGACGCGCTGCGGACATCGCTCGGGCTGTCACCACGGTCACGGAAAGATGTGCAGCGCAATCGAAATGAGTGGCCGACGCTGTACGGATTCAGCGGGATCGTCGTGCCTCGGCCTGCCGACTGGCCATCGAATGCGCACGTCTGCGGCTACTGGCGACCGGCACCGGCGCATTTCACCCCGCCACGCGAGTTGGTCGACTTCCTCGACGCCGGCGACGCCCCCGTATTCGTCGGGCTGGGCAGCACTGCGACCGCGCATGGTGCCGAGTTGAGCACGACAATCATTGAGGCACTGCGCAAGTCGGGTCGGCGCGGCGTCGTGCAGCGCGGGTGGGCCCGCCTCGACGTCGGCTCCGACGCCGACGTGATCACCGTCGACGATGTTCCGCACGATTGGCTGTTCGGAAAAGTCGGCGCGGCTGTCCATCATTGCGGCGCGGGAACTACCGCCGCCGCTCTCCACGCCGGCATCCCCAGCGTGCCGGTTCCCGGCATCATGGATCAACCGTTCTGGGCCGCTCGGGTGCACGCGCTGGGTGCGGCGGCCAGTCCTGTTCCGCGGCATTCGATCTCGGCCGATGCACTGGCCGCGGCGATCGACAGCCTCTCCGATCGACACACGGCGCGCTGCACCGAGATCGCCGGTCGGCTCGCCGCCGAGGACGGCGTCGGCGAGGCGGTCACGTCGATCGCGCGGATGATCGATGGAGCGGGCGTGACCCGATGAGCGCCGACCCCGACCTCGTCAATGCCATCATCTCGGCAGGGGCACTACGACCAGCCCTTGCTCACAGCGGCCAGCCAGCAGAATTCCGCTACCGTGGGACCGGACTGTTGCCGCCAACCACCTGATAGTCCGACGACCGTGGTTCCCTGCGCCACAGCCTGGTACCCGCAACGCCCTGCGCCTTCAGTTCCCGTTTGACGATCTTGTTGGTGGCGGTCGACGGTAGGTCGGCGTCGATGCGGATATAGGTCGGCCACGCCTTCGGAGAGAGGTCGGATTGCGTGGCGAGAAATTCGACGAGCTCCTCGGGCGTCAGGGTCACGTTGTCGCGCAAGACGATTGCGGCCATCACGGCGTCGCCGACGTGCTCGTCGGGCACGCCGTACACGGCGACGCGGCTGATCTTGGTTTCGCGCATGAGGATTCGTTCCACGGGACCGGCGGCGATGTTCTCACCGTCGACGCGCATCCAATCGCCGGTGCGCCCGGCGAGATAGATCCACTCGTCGGCGTCGCGGTACCCGAGGTCGCCGGACCAGTATTTGCCGTCGCGAATGCGTTCGGCGGTGGAGTCGGCGTCGTTGTAGTAGCCGACGAAGAGTCCGGCGCCGTGGGTGTTGACGATCTCGCCGATCGCCTCGTCCGGGTTGGCCAGAGCGCCGTTCTCGTCGAATTGCGCTGGCGCACACTCTTTTCCGGTCTCGGAGTCGTAGATCGCGACACCCGGGTAGCCCTTGCCGATGGATCCGGCGGGCGTACCGGGCTCGCGGGTGATGATGATGGCCAGTTCCGTCGACCCGAAGGCGTCCCAGACGGTGCAGCCGAAACGACGGCTGAACTCGTCTATGTCGCGGTCGGTGGCCTCGTTTCCGAATGCCACCCGCAGCGGGTTGTCGGCGTCGTCGGGGAGTTCGGGTGTCGCAAGGATGTACGACAGTGGGCGTCCGACGTAATTCATGTACGTGATCCCGTAGCTGCGGACGTCGTCGAGGAACCGGGTGGCGGAGAATGTCGCAGGCACCATCGCCGCGCCGCTGCAGAGGGCGACACAGTAGCCGCCCATGATGGCCGCCGAGTGGAACAGCGGCATCGAGAGGTAGCAGACGTCGTCGGTGGTGACCTGGTACTTGTCGACGAGCACCGGTCCGGCGAAGGGCACCATCATGTGCGCCAACTGGACTGGTTTGGGATTGCCGCTGGTACCGGAGGTGAAGATGAGCATGAACGTGTCCATCGCCGTCGGAACACTGTGCGGGACAAGCTCTCCCGCATTCGCGACGAGATGTGCCCACTCGTCGGACTCGACGTCGACGATGCGGACGCCGGGCAGGTCGAGTCCGTCGAGCAACGGTTTCGCGGTGGCGTCGGTCAGCAGGATCTGGCAGTCGGCGCGCAGGATGTCGGCGGCGAGCGCGTCGCCGCGGCGAGTGTTGTTGATGCCGACCGTGATGTATCCGCCGAGCGCGCTTGCCGCCAGAGACGTCAGCAGCGCAGGCGAATTGGGCAGCAAGACTCCGACGTGCATCGGGCGCGCGGTGTCGGCGAGGGCGATGACCGCCGATGCCTGACGGGTTGCGGACGCGATGTGTTCACGCCAGGTCCAGGTCTTGTCGCCGAACGCGACGGCGGTGGTGTCGTCGTCGGAACGGGCCTGCAGAAGCTGGGTGACGGTATCGGCCATGCACCTATGGTAGAACGTGTTCTAAGTCGCCGGTGCGCAATGCGCGCAGACTGGGGAGACACGCTCTGGTGGAGCGTCGCGTCACACCCTGGTGGCCGAGGTAGAACGACGCGCTAGATGATCGATGCGAACACGCCCGTCACCACGGCCAACGCGAGGCCGCGTAACAGCTGCAGCATCAAGGTCGGCGCGACAGCCCCGCCGGTCAACGGATCGAAGATCACCAGACCGTCGTGGTAGATGGGCGGCCGCGTGGCGCGGCGCAGCACCGCGCAGGCGGCACCGGCAACCACCACGATCGCGGCCGGCAGGTCAGTCGTCCAGCACGGCATCACGGCAAGACCCGCGAGCACGACGGCGACAACCGGAATCACTGACAGCGCCGAAAAGAGAACCCTGTCGCTACGGCCGAGCGCGGCTCGTAACGCGGGCTGCTGCGCGAGTTGACGCAACCCCGGTGTCATGCAGTTGCCCGCGGAATACAGGAGAACCGTCACCACGAGCATCGATCCGACATGGAAGGTAAACGTAAGGCCCAGCACAATCCCGACGACGGTGCAACATACCCACCGCACGGTCGCCGCCGGATGTCTCCCGGTCCGGGCTACGTCCATCCGCACCATCGCGAGCCATCCGGGCGAAGGCGGCTTGACTGAACGAATCACGTTGTGCTGTAACGCCCATAGCCGTTGTCGAGCACCGTCGAGCCAGGTGGTGTCCATCATGATCGCGCCGACGGCAGCCGCTTCGGTGAGCCCGTCTGCGGGCGCGAGTTCCCGCCGATGCAGACTCCCGACTCTGAGCGTCGGCCGACTGGCGGTGCGAGCGGCCGATCGAATCTGTTGCGCGACATACGAACTGAGTACGGCAAGCGGCAGAACCACAACCGTGACCGCGATGACCACGGCAACCGCGGGTGGGTACAGCCCGATCAGGGGCACATCGATCAGGACCGCCACGACGACGACACATGTGGCGACAGCAATCACCGGACGCCGGACGATGCGCGTTCGCGACATCGGGCTTTGGGCATGGAACCGACCGGTTGCGCCGCTGACTCGAACTGGCCCCCAGAGTCTCAACGCATAGCCGATCAGCACGCCGGCCACCACGATGACACCGGCGACGACGATGTCCGCGAGCCGTCCCGTTACGGATAGCTCGACCGCGCGGTGAATGACCGCACTCCGCGAAAAGCCGATGAAATAGACAAGTCCCATGACTGCGGAGAGCACGACAAGGTACCGGGAATCGTGCCTCATCGTTCACCGATCCGCACTACGATATCGGCCGATTTCTGGATCTCGGCACTGTGCGTCGCAACCAGGATCGCGGCGCGCGATTCTGCCATCTTTCCGATGAGCCATCCGCGCCCGTCGACGTCGAGTCCCTGTTCAGGCTCATCGAGAACGATGAGCCGGGCGGAGCGCATGAACACTACCGCGAGTGAAAAGCGTTGACGTTGCCCAGTAGACAGGGTGTGTGGGTATCTGTCGGCAACTTCCGCCAGACCCGCGTCCGCAAGGATCCAATCCACGGTCGCGGAACGCTCCGCGCATCGGTGAAGTCGGAGAACGAGACGGAGATGCTCGGCGACCGTCAGGTCGAAGAACGTCGCGTCATCGCCCAGATCGAATGCCACCGCGGAGCGGAAATGTGGGCTGGTGTCGTCGGGCACCCGCTCGTCGACCCGCACTGTTCCGGCGTCGAGGATCTCGTCGCCGATGACACATCGCAAGAGGGTCGACTTGCCGGCGCCATTGGGGCCGACGACGGCAGCACATTCGCCGGGTCTGACCGAGAGAAATAGTGAATCGAACAACACTTTGTCGCCCAGCGCGCGGCGGGCGTCGAGAATTTGCAGCACTTTTGATCAGCTCCAAGGATTTCGGTGGCAGGACGCAGCGCCACCTGACAGGCTCAGGCGGCGAACAGCGCTGACGTCGGAGCTCGCGGGCCTACGCCCGCGTCGATATGTGCGTCGATGAGGTCGATCGGTGGACTACGGCGGGCTCCGCGGAGGTCCGAGAGCACGGGGAGATGTCCATGAACAGGCCTGCACGTGAGGACCCCGATGATCCATGCAAACCGCCGCCTGTCGACGCCGACGGCACAAGCACCGACTAGCGCGACTACGACGAGTACGAATACCTCTGCCGGCTGTTGCGGGCCGAGGACGAGCAGCATGGGAGCAGCGATACACAGCCAATAGACGACGACGGATATCGCCGGATTGCTACGACAGTGCGCCATTCCTCGCCTCCCCGGGTATCGGGCTCATCGGCTACCGACTATAGACGGCTCTTTCCTCGCGATCACGAACGCTTGCGGAGTGCGCTCGCCGATCGGGGCGCGCACCGTCGTCGAATACTCGACGAATCCGGTGTCTGCCAACAACCGGACGATGTCATCGGGCTGGCGTCGCCGAAATACCAGATGCATTCGGCTGCCGAATGCCTCGTCGACGACGAACGGCTCGTCGCCGACTTGAAAACCAAGCAGCACAACACCGTTCGGTTTGAGGACCCGATGGAATTCGCTGCAAACGGCGGGCAGGTCGGCGTCTGGCATGTGGATCGTCGAATACCAGGCCAGTACCCCGCCCAGTGATTCGTCGGGCAGATCGAGAGCCAGCATTGATCCGATACGGAAGTCGATGTCGGCGCGCCGGCGCCGGGCGAGAGCGATCAGTTCCGGCGAGAGGTCGACACCGAATGCATCGTTCTCGGCGTCGCACAGCATTCCGGTGACCACACCGGTGCCGCACCCGACGTCGGCGATGGGTCCGTCGACCATCTCACCGAATGCGCCGATGATCGCGCGGTCGAGTGGACGCGTGTCGAAGACGGTCTCGAACAGTTCGGCGAAACCGGCTGCCCCGGCGTCGTATCCGCTGCGGGTCAATTCTTCATTCGACGGCACGGGCCGAGACTACCGAGGCAGGAACCGAACGTCGGCGGTGGCGCGCGCGAGCAGGGTGCGATCCTCGGTACGCATGCTCGCCTCAAACGACCCGATGCGCCGGCCGACCTTGATCGGCGTCACGTCGACGTGGACCGGTGTGCCGTCGACGGCGGGTGAACGGTAGAAGCCGATGTCGAAGTCCAGGATTTGGTAGTCGGTCTCCGGCTGCGTATGTGCTTGTGCGCCAAACGAACACGCGAGTGCGCCGATAGTACCGATCATGCCGCCGTGCATCGTGCCCATCATGTTCGCCATCCACGTTGCGGTGATCGCGGTGAACCGGGTGGCGCCGTCGTGGATGGCGACCGAACCGTTCACGAGATCGGCGATGGGTCCGAGCGGATGGTCGCCATGGGCGATGGCCTCGATGATCTTGTGCCCCGGGAGGTGGGGATCGGTGGTGGGCAGCGGACCCGTGGGGGTGGGAGCCGGAAGTCCACCGATCTCGTCGCGAGTCTTCGCGGCGCGGCCGACTCGAACATTGCGGGTGAGACCCGTCGTGACCAGCGTGCCGCCGGTAGTGGTGATGTCGGTGGTGGACGTGCCGTAGCCGTCGTCGTGCATCCGGACCTGCCCGGTGCAGATGACACGGTCGGTGACCGTCGGGCGGTGCAGCGCGGACATGATCACGCGAGCCTGCAACGACGCCGCCGAGGTGTCGAGTTCGTAGAAGGGGCGTCCGCCGATGGTGTCGAACAGGACTGCCAGGGCCGACAATTCAATGAGTCCGCGGTGGTCGGCGACCTTGTCGCTGAGCTGCTGGCCCAACGTGGTGCCGTCGTCGACGAGGCCGATCCCGAATGCGTCGAACGGGTTGCGCGGAGTGTCCATACATCCGTCGTATCAGGGAAGACGCGTGCGAATCCAGCCTGGCCGGGCGGGTGAGACCGATACCACAGAGGGCTTTCGCACCGCGCGGCGTAGTTGTCCAAAACCTCAAGAAACGTCGAGGACCTCGGCCAGCTCGTCCTGGGTATACGGCGGCGAGCTCCGATGATCCCGGTACGCTACCAACTTCGGCGTCGCCGCATCGTAGCGGCCGATGAAACCTCCACTCGCGGTGTAGATCTGGCCGGTGGTCGACGCCGCTCGATCACTGGCCAGGTAGACATACAGTGCTGCAACGTATTCCGCCGGGGCCGGGTCGAGGGCGGCGTCGCGGATCGCCGCGTCGAGGAGTCCCCGACGATGCAATTCCTCGATGTGGCTGATGTATTCGGCACCGGTGGACAACCGCGAACGGGCGCCCGGCATCACGACATTCACCCGCACGCCGAACTCCCGCAGATCGGCGCCGGCGGCGAGTGCGAGCGCGTTGACCCCGCCCTTACCCGCCGGATATCCGCTGCCGCCGAAGATTCCGGTCGACGCCGCCGACCCGGTCAGCACGATCGCCCCCGACCGCTGGTCCGCGAAATGCTTTCCGGCACTGTGTAGCAACTGATACGACGACACCAGATGCGCTTCGATCTGCTCACGAAACTGGGTGGGCGTGATGGTCAGTACCGTCGACGAGTCCGGCTCGGCGATCCCCGCGCAGTTGACGGCGATGTCGAGTGCGCCGAAGTGGTCCAGCGCAGCCGTTACCATCGTCTCCGCGACGCCGTCGTCGGCCGCCGAGCCGACGACACCGACCGCGAATCCGCCCCCGCCGGTGATCTCGGTGACCGTCTCCGCCACGGCGTCTGGGTCGCGACCGTTCACCACGACGGACACACCGCGTCCCGCCAGCGCATACGTCACCGCCAAGCCGATGCCCCGGCTCGCTCCGGCAACCACGGCGACCTTGCCCGCGAGTGTCATCGGCTACCCGTTCACCGGCGTGATCGACAACGGAATACCGCGATCGGCGAACTCGAAAGTCGCGCCCGAACTGAATCGGACGATCGCTACCTCGCCCGATTCCGCCTGCGAATCCCCTTGGGCGATAACAACTTCCAATGCACCATCGTGAACCTCCGCGGCTCCGATCGACCAGTGCCGCTCGACCGCGGTAGCCGCAGCCTGCAACGGTTCCAGATGTTCGGCCGTGAGCAGGGTGACCCAACCACCGTCGCGCATCGCCGCCGAATTCTGCGGAATACGGACCCGCACTCGATCATCCACGACGTCGGCGACGACACCCGTGTACTGCACCGGACCGAACACCGGATTGAGGTTGAGTACAGCAGCCAAACCGTCGGCGTCGCCCGACGACCCGAGGGCCGCGCGCAGCCGCTCCGACGTCATTCCCGCGATGCCGGTGAACTGCTTTCGAAAGATGTCGTCCCGCTGCGCAGCATCGACGGCCCGCCGCGACAATGCCCGCTCAAATCCCAACGCCAGCAACTGATGTTGCAGCGCGACCTCCTGAGCGATCCGGATGAGGGCACTGCGTGACCACTGCCGGAACTGGAGATCGGCGACCAGCGGCCCGCGATAGTCGACGACGCCGTCGGTGGACTCGGCATCTATCGGCGTCAATTCCATTGCCGCGACACCCATTCCGAACATCCACTCGGCGTCGGCCGGCAGGGGCAGCTCGTCGCGGTCGGGTTCGATGGTCACTGTCCACTCGCAGTGCGGTGATCGGTCGGCCGGCGTGCGCGGTGGCCGATGCACCGGCCTGATCCGCGCCCGACGATTCGTCGCGATCGCAGTCGCGTCGAACGTGGGATCCTCGATGTCGTGGCACATCGCGGTGACATAGTCGTCGCCCATCGGCTCGACGTCCATCAGCGCTCCGCAGTGCGCGAGCACGAACGATCCGTGGTACTCGTCGGTGATCTGATAGCGAAAGTCCATGAACTGCGGTGGCGCACCGATGTCGAGTTGCAGACATTTGAACATGTCTGCGACGCCGTCGCCGTCGATGCCCAGCGCGGACCGCATCCGGTGGGTGTACACCGGACTCGCGGCCATCCATTCTTCAATCGCGATCTGCGCCATGACCTCTCGCCCGAACGCACCGATCAAGTGGGCCATTCCGCTGCGATCGATCAACTGCCCGGACAGCAGTAGTTCGGGGATGATCGTCGCCAGCTGGTCCTTCGACAGGTCGGCATATGACTCGCGGGCCGACACGTTCCGCGCCGACGTCGGGATGCTCACCAGATCTTCACCGGCGCCTGACCGTAGGGATACCACCCCGGCAGATTTCCCGGCGCCGAGCGCTCGATGCGCTTGAGCATGCCGTCGCTGCACACCTTGTCGGTGAGCATCTCCAGGAACAGCGCCGACACGTTGCCGAAATCGAAAAAGTCACGCTGCCAAGAGAATTCGAAGTTGCCGCCGTATTTGAACCAACTCCCCTGAATCCCGTCGAGGGCGTAATGGGAACCGTCCGGGCGAGTTCGCTCGTAAACCTGCTTCCACAGCCCCAACATGTCGCCGGACTTCTCGTCGATCACCCACTGCTGGTACGGGTAGGTCCATCCGTCGAGGCCCTCCATCTCCTGCCCCAGCGCCAGGTCGCGGATCTCGTCGCGGCCCACGGCCATGAAGTCCTTCGTCGGGCCGTAGTTCCAGCCGTAGGTGGCGTCGCGCGCATAGAAGACCGCCAGCGGCCTCCAATCGCCCGCCTTCTCACACTCGATGTTGGCGGCGAGCCAACGGTCCTTCATCTCTTCCAGTTCCGCACGATCAAACGACATCTGAGCTCCTCGCATAAGTGGTTCCGACCGTCAGTCATCGACGATCTTGAGTGCTTGGGTTGGGCAATACCGCACGGCGGCAAGAACTTCCGCGCGGACAGAATCGTCGGGCTTCTCCTGCAACACGTCGACGTGATCGCGGCCGGAAGAGAACACATCCGGTGCTTCCAGCTCACACATGCCGTGCCCCTGGCACAGATCGAGGTCGACGACGACTCGCATCAGCGGGCCCGCCGACGGTACCGGACCCGACACGGCTGGGCCAGCTGCACGACCATCTTCGAGTGGTCGTTGTGATAGGAATCAGCCGGCTGAGCCATCTCGAACTCGTAGTTCTGCAGCAACACCGAGAAGATCGCCTTGAGCTGCATGATCGCGAATTGCGCTCCGACACAACGGTGCCGGCCCGCGCCGAACGGGATCCACGTCCACCGGTTGACCAGATCTTCTTGGCGCGGCTCGAAATATCGGTCCGGGTCGAAGACGTCCGGATTCGGGAAATCCTCCGCCAGCCGGTTGGAGACGGCGGGCGACACCGCGATCGACTGGCCCGCCCGCACCAGGTATTCGACAGCGCCACCGTCGGTTCCGATGCCATGAATGTGGAAGTCCTCCTGGACGACTCGCATCAGGATGATCAGCGGCGGATGCAGGCGCAGCGCCTCCTTCAACGACGATTCCAGCCGCGGAATCTGGCGCATCGCCGCAAAGCTGTACGCGGGCTTGCCATCTCCCTTGTCGGCGTAGATGTCGTCGAGCTCCGCCACCACCTGAGCCAGGTAGTCGGGGTTGCGCAGCAATTCCAGCAGCGTCCACGCCGCGGTGCCCTGCGTCGTGTGATGTCCGGCGAACATCATCGAGATGAAGATGCCGGTGACGGTGTCGGCGCTGAACATGGCCGAGCCGTCGTCGTTCTTCAGCGACACCAGGACGTCGAGCAGATCCCGATCCTCCTTCTTCTCCGGCGGATTCGCGACTCGCCGCTGCAGGACACCGGCGATGAACTCGACCAGTTCGGCGCGAGCGGCGTCGCGACGCCGGAAGCTCTCGATGTCGGCGTGGTAGTCGACGTAGGCCAGCGGGTCGGTGCCCTTCTCCAGATCGTGGTAGAGCTCGGAGACGTGTTTGGACAGCTCGTCGCGGAACTTGCGTCCGATCAAGCACGACGACGACGTGTACAGCGTCAGCTCCCCGAAGAACTCCAGCAGATCGATCTCGCCGGCATCGCCCCACTCGGCGATCATTCGCTCCACCTCGTCAGGGATGGTGATCGCGTGCTGCTTCATATGGGCACCCTTGAGTGCCTGATTGTGCAGCATCTCCGAGCGACGCTCGGGGCTGGTGTCGAAGACGACGCCCTCCCCGAACACCGGTGTCATGAACGGGTATGCGGCAGCCTGGTCGAGCACCTCGTCGGGCGCCCGGAAGAACTCCTCGTTGGCCGCGGCACCGGAGACCAGCACCACTTCGCGATCCGCGAGCTGAAACCGACCGACGTCACCGCATTCGTCGCGGACCCGCTCGAACAGACCGATCGGATCGCTCGCCAGCTCGTCGAGGTGACCGTGTTGACCGCCGCCACCGGACACCCGCCGCGGCGTCGACTCCCCCGTCGCTGCGCTCGCCCCTGCATATGAGGTCATTTGGTCTCCTCCTCGAGTTTCGTCAGTTTGCCTTCGGCCTCCACTTCGAGAACCCGGATGTGCGCGCCGGGCGGCATCGCGATGACCGAGCTGATCGCCTGCGCGACGTTGTCGGGAGTCATGAAGTTTCCGTGGCGGGCGAGGCCGAACTTGATCCAGTCGTTGAGCATGCCCTCGGTGTCGGCCTGGTCGAGGTTCATTCCCATTCCGGTCAGCGTCTGTCCGGGCCGAATCACGCTGGCGCGCACGCCCGTTCCCTCCAACTCCATCTGTGCGGTGGCGACCAGGCCTTCGATGCCGGTCTTCGCGGCGACATACGCCGACGACCACGGGCGCGGGCGAATGGCGACGTCGGAGCCGATGAAGACGAAGTCGCCCCGACGTCGGGTGATCATGTCCGGCACGACCGCCCGGTACAACCGGTGGGCCCCGACGAGGTGGATGTCGATCTGCGACGCCCATGCCGACGAGCTCATCTCGTGAGCTCGGCCCACCGCGAGATCACCCGCACCGGAGATCACGACTTCCAAGGGGCCTAGCGCCGCTTGGGCTTTCGCGACCGCGTCGGTGACCGACGCGGTGTCGGTGACATCGAGCGGCACGGCGATCGCTTCGCCACCGGCGGCGATGATCTTCTCCGCGGCTTCCTGGCATTTCTCGACGCGACGAGCGCCGAGCGCGACGGGATAGCCTGCGGCACCGAGCAATTCGGCCGTCGACGCGCCGATGCCGGACGACGCGCCGGCGATCAGCACCGGGCGACGAGCCGGATGCGGTTGAAACCTCGGCATCAGCGCACCGTCACTTTCACCGGGAGGGAAGCGAATCCACGTACATTCACCGAGTGCACGCGTTCCGCCCGGTCGATGTCGATGTCGATGGCCCGGATGGAGCGGGCCACCTCGGTCAGCCCCACGTTGGTTTCCAGGCGGGCCAGGTGCGCGCCGAGGCAGAAGTGAGTACCGAGCCCGAAGCTCATCAGGGCCTGCCCGACGGAGCTCTCCGCGTGCCGACCGACCACGTATTGGTCTGCGGTGGGCCCGAACACGGCCTCGTCACGGTTGGCCGATCCGACGAGCAGCAAGACCCGTTCGCCCGCCCCGATGGTGAATCCGCCGTACTCGACGTCGTCGAGTACGCGTCGAACCAGGATCTGCGTCGACGTGTCGTAGCGGAGTGTCTCCTCGGTCCAGTCCGGAACCACCTCATCCGGTGCGGCGAGCACTTTCGCCAGTTGATCGGGAAATCGCCAACCCCAATAGACCGAATTGGACAACAGTTTGGTGGTGGTCTCGTTGCCCGCGACCACCATGAGCATCATGAAGCCGATGATCTCGTCGTCTCTGAGGCGGGTCAGCTCACCGTCGTCGCCGGCGACCTCCGCGCCCAGCAACGCGGAGACCAGGTCTTCCCCGGGCTGCCTGCGGCGGCCGCCGACCAGATCCGAATAGTATTGGTAGAGGCCTAGATACGCATGGATCGCGGCCTCCGGGATGTCGAGCACGCCGTCTTCGCGGTGGATCAGCAAGTCGGACTGCTCGCGCAGGAACGCGCGGTCGTCGCCGGGCACGCCCAGCAATTCGCTGACGACGTCCATCGGCAGCAGCCCGGCGAAGTCTGCGATGAAATCGAATTCGCCCGCGTCGAGGCATTTGCCCCAATGTTGTTGTGTCAGTGCGGAAATACGGCCGGCGAGTTCATTGACCCGACGCGGGGTGAAGCCTTTCGACACGAGTTTGCGGATGCGCAGGTGTTTGGGATCGTCCATGGCCAGAAACGACATCGACTTGTGCGCATCGGGGCCGAACGCCGACGGGTCCATCGAAACACCCCAGCCGTTGGAAAGCCGTGGCGCGTCGCGGAATGCGGTGCGGACGTCCTCATGACGCGAGAGCGCCCAGAAGTTCATCGCCGCATTGTGATAGACCGGCGCCTCCTCACGTAGTCGCCGGTAGGTGGGATACGGATCCTCGTGCAGGTCGTAGGCGTACGGATCGAACGGAACGAGATGCTCCATGCCGTGGGTGATGGCGGTGTCGGACACGCCGGGCTCCTTCGTGGTCGGCTGGGTCGAGATCAGTGGTCGAGCACGCGCAACGCGGCAGCAACCAGTCGTTCAGCGGTGGCCTCATAGCTGAGGTGGCCCATGCCGGCGTGCACCAGAGCACCGGCGTACAGCAATTCGAGAGTGTCGACGACGGGCCCGGGATCATCCGGGTCGACGTCGAGCGCCTGAGCGAGGCGCACCCGAATGAAGCCGCCGATACGCAGTCGCAGATGTTCGACGTCTGGGTCTGAGCCGAGCAGCGCGACGGTAACCGCGCCGCTGAGCTGACCCTGTCCCGCCGCGACGAGTGCCACGGCACGCAGCACCTCGGTCACCCGATCGGTACGACTGCGCGTCGAATCCGGTTCTGGCACACCGTCGGCGAGGCGTCGCCAGAACACCTCGGCGACGAGATGACTCTTCGACGAGAAGTAGGTGTAAGCCGTCGCGGGCGCAACCCCCGCACGTTTGGCGACGGTCCGCACGGTCAGTCCGTCGAAGCCGACCTCGTTGAGAACGACGACGGCCGCGTCGGTCAACTTAGCCACCGTTTCGGCCTGCTGAACAGACAGTCGACGGCGGGTGGACTCCTGCGCGACGCTCGTCGGCGCCTGTTCCGTGCTGGACATATCAGCGACGCTACACTACGTTTGAACCTGAGTCCAGACACCTGTCCAGATGGAGGTCCAGTGAGCGTTCTACGTCCGACCGACAGTTCGGAGCTACTGATCGACGGCAAACTCGTGCCGGGATCCGGTGGGACATTCGACGTCGTCAATCCGGCAACCGAGGAGGTCATCGGGCGAGCCGCCGACGCGACCGCGGCCGACATGGACGCGGCGATCGCGGCCGCGCGCAACGCATTCGACACGACCGACTGGTCGCACGATCACGCATTCCGCGCAAAGTGCCTGCGGCAGTTGCGCGATGCCCTCGCGGCGCACACCGATGAACTGCGTGAGCTGACAGTCGCCGAAGTGGGCTGCCCGATATTCCTCACGCACGGACCACAGCTCGAGGGACCGATCAACGATCTCGGCTACTTCGCCGAGATCGCCGAATCCTATTCCTGGACAACCGATCTCGGTCAGGCCGCACCAATGGGTATCAAGACCCGCCGCGAGTTGCGCGCCGAGGCGATCGGTGTGGTCGGCGCGATCACCCCGTGGAACTTTCCGCATCAGATCAACTTCGCCAAGATCGGCCCCGCGCTCGCCGCCGGATGCACGGTGGTGCTCAAGCCGGCCCCCGACACACCGTGGTGCGCGGCGCTGGTCGGCAAGGTGATCGCCGAGGAGACCGACGTCCCGCCGGGCGTCATCAACATCGTCACCTCGACCGATCACGCGCTGGGCACGCAGTTGACCACCGATCCGCGCGTGGATCTGGTGTCCTTCACCGGATCCACCGCAACCGGCCGAAAGGTGATGGCCGCCGCGTCGGAGACCTTGAAGAAGGTCTTCCTGGAACTCGGCGGAAAGTCGGCGTTCGTGGTCCTCGACGACGCCGACCTCGCCGGGGCATGCAACATGGCGGCGTTCAGCGTTCTCACTCATGCCGGGCAGGGGTGTGCGATCACCACTCGCCTGCTCGTGTCGCGTGATCAGCTCGACGAGGCGATCACCTTGACGCGAAACGCGATGGCCGGACTGCGCGCCGACGATCCGACGAAGCCGGGAACCATCTGCGGCCCCGTCGCATCCGCGCGCCAGCGGGACCGAGTGCTCGGCTACATCGACGCGGCCCGCGCCGACGGCGCGACGATAGAGATCGGCGGCGAGGCCGTCGACCGGCCGGGCTTCTTCGTCGAGCCGACGCTGATCTCAGGTGTCGACAATTCAGCCGCAATCGCCCAGGAGGAGGTGTTCGGTCCGGTTCTGGTCATCCTCCCCTATGACGGCGACGACGATGCGATCGCGATCGCCAACGATTCGCCGTATGGCCTGTCGGGCGCCGTCTACGGAACCGACGAAGCACGAATCGACAAGGTGGTCAACGGAATCCGCACCGGCACCCTCGGCGTCAACGGCGGCATCTGGTACTCCGCCGATGTCCCGTTCGGCGGATACAAGGCCTCCGGCATCGGCCGAGAGATGGGCGTCGCG
Source organism: Gordonia asplenii (assembly GCF_012933505.1). Classification (GTDB taxonomy): domain Bacteria; phylum Actinomycetota; class Actinomycetes; order Mycobacteriales; family Mycobacteriaceae; genus Gordonia; species Gordonia asplenii. The sequence continues at coordinate 12,322 of NZ_JABBNB010000012.1, read as the reverse complement.
GGTTTCGAGGAATACCTCGAAACCAAAGCCATTGCATACCCCGCCTAACAACTCCCACGAAAAAGGAACCCGCACAATGCGATTCGAGAACAAGACAGCCATCGTCACCGGCGCCGCGGGCGGCATCGGTGAAGCCTACGCCCGTGCACTCGCCGCCGAAGGAGCGCGGGTCGTCGTCGCCGACGTCAACGACGAACTCGGCGAGAAGGTCGCCGCCGACATCGGCGGAAAGTACGTCCACACCGACGTCGCCGACGAGGAATCGGCGAAAAGCCTTGTCGCACAGACCGTCGAATCATTCGGCAAGATCGACTACCTGATCAACAACGCCGCGATCTACGGCGGCATGAAGCTCGACTTCCTGATCACCGTGCCGTGGGACTACTACAAGAAGTTCATGAGCGTCAACCTCGACGGCGCGCTCAACGTTACCCGCGCGGCATACGGACAGATGAACTCCGGCGGCGCGATCGTCAACCAATCCTCTACTGCCGCATGGCTGTACAGCGGGTTCTACGGTCTCGCCAAGGTCGGTATCAACGGTCTCACGCAGCAGCTCGCCGTCGAGCTGGGCGGAGCGAACATCCGCGTCAACGCCATCGCTCCGGGCCCGATCGACACCGAGGCCACCCGTACCACCACCCCGTCGAACATGGTCGCCGACATCGTCAAGGGCCTGCCGCTCAAGCGGATGGGCACCCCGGAGGACCTCGTCGGCATGTGCCTGTTCCTGCTGTCCGACGACGCGCAGTGGATCACCGGTCAGATCTTCAACGTCGACGGCGGACAGGTGATCCGCTCGTGACCCCCACCGCACCCCTGCGCCTCGGCTATGTTGGCCTCGGCAATATCGGCGGGCCGATGGCCGAGAAGCTGGCGCGTGGTGACAGTCCGCTGACGGTCTACGACCTCGATGAGACGGCCGTGGCGAAACTGGTCGACGCGGGGGCGTCGGCGGCAACCTCGTTGGCGCAGTTGGGAACCGACGCCGACATCATTTCCATCTGTGTGGTCGACGACGCACAGGTGCGGACGGTGGTGAACGGTCTGCTGACGGCCGCACCGTCGGGGACGATCATCGCAATTCACTCGACCATCAATCCGGCGACCGCCGTCGAACTGGCGCAAGCCGCGTCGGCGAGCGGGGTCGTCGTGGTTGACGCGCCGATTTCCGGTGGGGCGCAGGGGGCGGCGCAGGGACGACTGGCCGTCATGGTCGGCGGACCGCGCGAGGCGTACGAGCGGATCAAGCCCGCGTTCGCGCCGGTGTCCGACCTGCTCGTGCATGCCGGCGACGTCGGCGCGGGCACGCGAATGAAGCTGGCGCGCAACCTCTTGCATTTCATTTCGTTCGCGGCGAGCGCCGAGGCATCGCGACTGGCCGAAGCGGCCGGCATCGACCTGTCCAAGCTGGGACGAGTCGTACGGCACACCGACGCCATCACCGGCGGGGCGGGCGCAATCATGTTGCGCGACACCACCGCACCGATCGCCCCGGACGATTTCTGGTACGGAATCTTCAGCCACGTCCGCGATCTCGGCGAGAAGGACCTGTCGCTGGCATCGGAACTGGCGTCGCAGGTCGGCGTCGAACTGCGGCTCGGCGATATCGCCCTCGCGAATCTCGGCGCGTGGCTCGGTGTTCCGAGAACTGATCAGGAGGCAGACAACTGATGACCGAAGAGATGACCCCGCAGCGCCGCAAGGGCCTCGACATGATGTCGAAGGTGTACGGCTGGGAGATGGCCGACGGACCCGGCGACTTCTTCGCGCACACCGCCGATCAAGTCTTCGGCGAAGTGTGGTCGCGGGAGGGACTGTCGATCCGCGACCGGCGCCTGCTGCTCCTGGGAGCGCTCGCCGCCACCAACCAGATCGACGTCGCCGAGATCCAGGCGGGCGCGGCTCTCGGCAACGGCGAACTGACGCCGGAGGAACTCGATGAAATCGGCTTGTTCCTCTGTTATTACATCGGCTGGCCGCTGGGCAGTAAGTTGACGATGATGTTCGGCGGTGTAAGCAAGAAGTACAAGAAGCAGCAACAGAAAGAGTCCTAGAGCGATGACGTCACGTGTGGTGTTCACTCCGCTGAACGGCGGCAACGGGTGTTCGGTGCTATCGGCCGCACCAGCCCCCGACCTGGCCGCTGCCGGATACTCCGACGCCGAGTTCGCGGTCAGCGGTTCGGTTGCGGGCGTTACCGATTCGGGCCCGGTCGACGCGGCGGAGTTCACCACGCGGGTCATCGTTCGGCGCCCCGCGTCCACCGACGGCTTCAACGGCATCCTCGTAGTCGAATGGCTCAATGTCAGCAGTGGAACCGACGCCGCACCCGAATACAGTTATCTCGCCGAGGAACTGGTGCGCGGCGGATACGCGTGGGCGGGAGTGTCGGCGCAATACATCGGCGTCGAAGGCGGTGCGGGGTCGGTCGGCCTGGCCGACGACAGGCCACAATCACTGGCCGGCAAAGACCCCGAACGCTATGGGGCACTGCATCATCCGGGAGATGCCTACTGCTACGACATCTTCCGGTCGGTCGGCTCGGCGCTGCGGTCGGTCCACGACGCGTCGCATCCGCTCGCCGGGCTGGACATCTCGCACGTCCTGGCCATCGGCGAGTCGCAGTCGGCGATGGCTTTGACGACCTATGTGACGGCGTTCGACGCCGACGAGGTATTCGACGGATACTTCATCCACAGTCGGGCCGCCGCGCGTTTGCCGCTGGGGACCGTCGGCGCCGGAATCGACGTCGGCGAGACGTTCGGCGGCGCGACGGTCACGATTCCGGACGATTTCGCCAAGCCGGTGTTCACCATTGAGACGGAGACCGATGTGCTGACGAATTTCCAGTTTCACCGTGCACGACAAGATGATTCGTCGCGGCGGAGGACCTGGGAACTAGCCGGCACCGCGCACGCGGATCTCTTTCAGATCGGGCCCTTTGAGGACTATCTGGGTAGCCCCGAGCCGGTGAACCGCGGGCAACAGCGTTTCGCGTTGCGCGCGGCGCTGGCCCATGCGCGGGCCTGGGTGGCCGACGGCGTCGAGCCGCCTACCGCTCCGGCGCTGGAACTGTCCGGAGACGGCGACGACGCTGCCTTCGTGACCGACGAGATCGGGAATGTGCGAGGTGGTGTGCGGGCGCCGTGCGTCGACGCACCCACGCAGGTACTGACCGGCGTCGTGGAAAATCCGGTGTCGCGGATACATCTGTTGTTCGGCGCGACTGCGCAGATCGAGCCGGCGGTGCTGATGAAGCGCTACGGCTCGGTCGAGTCGTATCTCGATCACTACCGTGCCGCAGTCGACGAGGCGATCGCGGAAGGTTTTGCGCTGGAGGCGGATCGGGACGAGCTGATGGCGGATGCGCACCCGGAGTTGGTGTCCGGGTAGGCACTACGCCAGGAACCCGTCCACGACTGTGCGTACGTTCGGGGAAAACGCATGTCCCACATGGCTTCCGCGGAACCAGTGCACCCGGCCATCCCAATGGTCGTGTAGCCGCTGAGCCGAGCGAACCGAGGTCACTCGATCGTTCAACGCCGCCACCACCATTCGGCGGCCGTTGACCGGGATCGGTTCGACGGCAAGGGGATCCACCACCGACGACACGGCGCCCACCGCGGGATCGCGCATCAGCCCCGCGAGTTCTCGGCCCCGCCTTCCGCCGCGATCCATGTGGTGCGCCAACGTCGCATGCATGTCGAGCATCGGTACTACCGCGAGCACCGAACCGACCTCGGGCGCCAGCGACGCGACCATCGCGGCGAGCGGGCCGCCCAATGATGTACCGGCGACGACGATTTCACTCGGATCCTGAGTGGCGATCCACCGGATCAGCGAACGGATCTCGGCGATCGCCCGCAGACTCACCGCGACATTGGTCAGCGGATCTATGCCGGGATAGCTCACACCGGTGATCCGGCGTCGACCGTGCGCCGGCAACACCGGCAGCACCACCTCGTAACCGAGGATCTGATGCAGCGCAGCGGCGCGGAACGCGTACAGATCATCCGGTCGGCCCTGCGCCGCGCCGTGCACCCAGACGATCCAGCGTTTGCCCGCTCCCCCGGCACGCATCATCCGCATCGACGCCGGCTGTCCGGAATACTGATCCGCACCGGCGACCGGATCGGGTAGCGCAATGTCAGCGCGATAGTCGACCAACTGGAACTTGTTGGTACCGAACACCTTGGACGTCATCCGGGTGATCGTCGCAGTCGGTGGTCGCGGGTTGGCGCCGGCGACACCCAGCGCAGACAGCTCATGGGCGACGGCCGCGCAGCTGTCGATGCGCGCCGCGATCGTGGCGACGTCGGGGATCTTTCGTGTCACCGAATTGATCGCGATGAAGAGCTCGTCGATCGCCGACTCGCCGACCACCCTCGCTCCTGCGGCCGACGGCGGCACGCCTCGCGGTGGATCGCCTCGGCGAGCCGCACGCGCGCCGCCGACGGCGCGGGGCAGCACCGATGTGAACAGCTCCAGGCGTGCACGATTCGTCTCCCAGTCGGTCACCGGCGGACTCCGGCTTCGACGTCGAGCCCCAGCGCCTCGCTCACCTCGATCAGTGAATCACGGACCCGCGCAAGGAATCTCGCCGGGTTGGGCATCGACTCGGGGGTACTGATCAGGCCCATCGTCAATCGGCCCGCGTAGCTGTAGGCGGTGAGGTTGACGTCGGCGGGGGCGATCGCAAGCGCGAAGGAGATCCAGTCGACGACCTCGACGTCGCCGATCCATCGCGTTTGACGCGGCCCCGGCATGTTGGCCGTGGTGATGTTGTTCATGACCCTCGGCATCCGATGCGCCGCGAGTGATCGGAAGATCGGGCCGAGACGCCCGGTGTAGGTGGCCACCTTGGCCGTCAGATCGAATCCGGCGTCGCGTCGGTACTTCACCGCCGCGGCGCAACTGACTGCGGTTTCCTGAACGCGCGCAATGGGATCGGCTAGGTCGGAGCGCAGGTAGGCGAGCGCCGTCGCGATGTCGTTTCCCTCGGTGCGTGTCGATGACAGATCGCGGCACACACCGAACACCGTCACCGATGCGCCCGGGGCTTCGCCGCGAGCGAGTAGTTCCGCACGCATCGCACCCGCGATGACGCCGTGCAGCGCACCGTTGACGGTGGTACCGGTCGCGACTGCGATGCGCTGGACCGCGGCGAGCGGGATGTCACCGCTGGCGCAGTGCCGGGCCGCGCCGCTGCGCGTGTTGAAACTGGTGCGGCGCACCGTCAGTGGCCGTGGCACGGCATGTCGATCGGCTCGCCGTTTGATGCCCGCGGCCCGGGCGAAATCGCCGACGAGCGCGGGCACGCCGCGGAGCAGACGACCGGAGTCGTCGTGCGCCGCCAGGGTGAGACCACGCATATCGACCTGCGCCGCATCGGTATTCACCGGCGACGCTGCGAGGACGTCGCCGTGCAGGCCGGTCGATGCCATGAAAGTGTTGAGCGCGGCGAGGCCGTCGGCTACGGCGTGGTGAATCCGCACGATGACCGCCTGGCGCCCCTCGGCGAGACCGTTGACCAAGGTCAGCGCCCAGAGGGGTCGGCTCCGATCGAGCTGTCGCACAGCGAGATCCGAGGCTATTGCGTCGAGTTGCGCACGGCCGCCGGGCGCTTTCACCCATACCTCGTCGAGATGGTGTGCGATGTCGAAGGATTCGTCGGTCACCCAGTACGGCCGAGCGGCATGACCCGGAACCTGCGCCACGCGCTGCGTCGCGCGGGGAAACATGCCGAGATAGTGCGGCAGGGTGTCGAGCAGCTCGGCGAGTGTGATCGACATGCCTCGCCGCGAAGGGTCGAGGACGGCGATCTTGAGCGTGTGCATCGGCGTCGACGGCGTCTCCATGTTCAGCATGAGAGCGTCTGGACCCGACATCCGTTCTGGTGCGCGAGTCATGTCAGCCGACCTTCCGGTCGTCACCGACGGCGACGAGTGAGCGCTTGAGGACTTTACCCGTTGCGTTGCGCGGCAATTCGTCGATGAAATGGACGTCACGGGGAACCTTGAAGCCGGCGAGGTGGTCTTTGACGTGTCGCCGCAACCGGTCTGCCTCGGCGTCGAGGGACGCGACACTCGCGGTGTGTCGGCGGACGACGAATGCGGCGAGGCGCTGTCCGAATCGGTCGTCGTCGACGCCGATCACGGCGACCTCGCCGACGGCGGGATGGGTGCCGAGCACCTGCTCGACTTCGAGCGGGTAGACGTTCTCACCACCGGAGACGATCATCTCGTCGTCGCGGCCGACGACGAACAACAGTCCGCGCTCGTCGATGCGCCCGACGTCACCCGAGATCATGTGTCCGTCGGCGAAATCCTTTGTGCTGCCGGACGTGTAGCCGTCGAAGCCAGATGAGCTGGCGACGACGATCCGTCCGATGTCTCCGATCGCGACGGGCCGGTCGGCGTCGTCGAGGATGCGGACACTGGTCCCGACGAGGGGCCGGCCGGCGGTTTCCGGCGCGGCACGCAGGTCGGCTGGAGTGGCGGTGCTGATCAAGCCGGCCTCGGTGGCGTTGTAGCTGTTGTAAACGACGTCGCCGAAGCGATCCATGAAGGCCGACACGGCTTCGGGACGCATGCGCGAGCCGCTCGCGGTGACGAAACGCAGTGCGGGCAAGCGGTATTGGTCGAGGACCTCGGTAGGGAGGTCCATGATGCGTTCGAGCATCACCGGCACCACGGCGATGCCCGCGGCCCGGTGCGTGCGCGCCAGGTCGAGGGTGGTCCGCGGGTCGAATCGGCGGGTCATGACCATGGTGCAGGTCATGGTGGCCGCGACGGCGACCTGACCGAATCCCCACGCATGGAAGATCGGTGCGGCGATGACGGTGGATTCCCCTGCGCGCCAAGGGATTCGGTCCAACATGGCGGCGAGGGACGCGATATCGGTAGACCCGCCGCGGCGAGCGCCTTTCGGGGTTCCGGTGGTACCCGACGTCAGCAGGACGATGCGGCCGGCCCGGCGCGGGCGCACGGGTCGGTGTCCGAGATGGGATTCGATGAGGCCGTCGACGGAATCGGAGCCCGCGGCGTCGTCGATCCAGGCGCGGACGACGCGGAGGCCGGGGCTCGCGGCGAGCGCACCGGCCGTCAGAGCGTCGAACTCGTCGTCGACGATGAGCAGGTCCACCCGTTCGCCGACGACCACGTCGGTGAACTGAGGTCCGGCGAAACCGGTGTTGAGCAGCACGGCGTCGAGACCGAGACGTGAAGTGGCGGCGAGAGATTCGATGAGGCCGCGATGATTGCGGCACATGATCGCCACGGTCTTGACCGGCGGGCCCGGCATCGCGGCGATGGCTGCGGCCAATGCGTCGCAGCGGGCGTCGAGCTGCGACCAGGTGAGCCGTCCGGCGTCGTCGATGATGGCGGTGGCGCGTGGGGCGCGAGCCGCGGCGAGGCCGATGCCGCTCACCGGTGATGGCCCGCCGTGCCTCCGGAGGTTGACTCCCATGCGTGCGTAGCGGTCGAGGCGGACGGTTCCGAGGAAGCCGCTGCGCACGAGTGTGCGAGTGAGCCAGGTCAATTGTGTTGCGCGAGTGCGGATGGTGTTCGGCATGAGATCCTCCGGTCAGCCCAGGACGGGAAAGCGGCGGTTGCGGGCGAGGTCGTCGAGTGCGTGCTGCATGCGTTTGCGAATCACGTCGTCGATCTCGTCGATGGACGGGTCGGTGCCGAATTCGGCGGTGAGGTCGATCGGGTCGAGGACCTCGGTGACCAGCTTCGACGGCAGTGGGATATTCGGCGGGAAGCCCGGGGTGAGTCCGAACGGGAAGCCGAAACCGAAGGGGGCGCTTTGGATTCGGAACAGCTTGTCGACGCGGAGGAGCCTGGCGAGGCCGTCGCCGCGATTGAGGAACAGCTGCGTCTCCTGGCCGCCGATGGTGACGATCGGAACGATGGGGACGCCCGCTTCGAGCGCCGTGCGGATATAGCCCGTGCGCCCGCGGAAGTCGATGGTCGCGCTCTGCGACGTCGGGCGCATGGCTTCCCAGTCGCCGCCGGGGAACACGATGGTGGCGGCGCCGTCGCGCAGTGCGCGGACCGCAGTGCGCGGGCGTGCCGGGAGGAAGCCGGTCTTGCCGAAGATCTCTTTGCCGAAACCGGTGAAGAGGAGGTCGTGGGCGAGGGTGTAGAGCGGACGGGACGCGCCGAACTGCTCGGCGAAGGCGACGGCGATGACGGGGACGTCGAAGGCCATCAGTCCGCCGGAGTGGTTGGAGACCAACAGGACCCCACCGTCGGGGACCTTGTCCATGCCCCGAACCTCCGAGCGGAAGTAGGTTTTGGCGACCGCCCGCAGCACCGGCAGTACACGTTTGACCCAGGTTTCGTCGCGCACCGCGTGGTCGATCGTGTCGGTCGTCATGGCGTCGCCTCCCAGCGTGTCCGCAGGTCCAGAGCTAATTGGAACGTGTTCTACCTAGCTATTAGAACATGTTCTACTTTGGACTGCCATTGCGAGTGACGGGCGTCACTGTTCACCGGGCGCATCGGTTCCGATCACCGCCGGGCGTAGGGTGACCAGAGTGACGACTCCAGAACCGTTCAGCGCCGACGAGGCCCGCTCGGTCACCGAGGTCTGGCGAGGCCTCAGCCTGCCGGGACTGATCGACGTGCACACGCACTTCATGCCGCGCAACGTGATGGACAAGGTGTGGGCCTACTTCGATTCGGCCGGGCCGATGCTGGGCCGCGATTGGCCGATCAACTATCGCGCCGACGAAGAAGTTCGGGTCGACGGGCTGAAGGCTTTCGGGGTGCGTCGCTTCACGTCGATGATCTATCCACACAAACCCGACATGGCCGAGTGGCTCAACGGCTGGGGCGCCGACTTCGCCGCGCGCCAACCCGACTGCCTGCACACCGCGACGTTCTACCCGGAGGAGTCAGCACCGGCATACGTGGGCGGCGCGATCGAGGCCGGCGCACGAATCTTCAAGTCGCACATTCAGGTCGGCGAGTACTCGCCAACCGATCCACTGCTCGACGGGGTGTGGGCACAGCTGGCCGACGCGCAGATTCCGGTGGTCATTCATTGCGGATCAGGCCCTGCGCCAGGGCGATTCACCGGACCGGGCCCGATCGCCGAAGTGCTGCACCGGTTTCCGTCTCTGCGGCTGATCATCGCGCATATGGGTACCCCGGAGTACGTCGAGTTCCTCGATCTGGCCGATCGATATCCGTCGGTCATGCTGGACACGACTATGTCGTTCACGGACTTCAGCGAAGAGTCGGCGCCCTATCCGCGCGACGCCTATCCGCGCCTGATCGACCTCGGTGATCGGATCCTGCTCGGCAGTGACTACCCCAACATCCCGTACGGCTACCGACATGCTCTAGATGCATTGACACGCTTGAGCTTCGGCGACGACTGGCTGCGCGGCGTGTTGTACGACAACGCCGCCGGCGTGTTCGGCGTCGAAGAGTGAAGGTCGAAGAGTGAAGGTCGACGTCACTCTGACGTGCGATCTGCGGGACATGGCCGCGGCGGCGACCGACGCCGAAGCCGCCGGGTACCAAGGGATTTGGACCTTCGAGGGAGCGCATGATCCGTTCTTGCCACTGTTGCTCGCGGCGGAGCACACCCGTGGCGTGACGGTCGGGACGTCGATCGCGGTGGCGTTCGCGCGAAATCCGATGCTGTTGGCGACGCTCGGCTGGGATCTGCAGGCGTATTCGGGTGGGCGGTTCATCCTCGGGCTCGGTACGCAGATCAAGCCGCACATCACGCGGCGCTACTCGATGCCGTGGAGTCGTCCGGCGGCGCGGATGGCCGACCTGATCGACGCCGTGCGGGCCATCTGGGAAAGTTGGCTGACCGGTGGGCGGCTGGATCACCGCGGCGAGTTCTATCAGCACACGTTGATGACACCGTTGTTCATGCCCGACCCCAATGTCGTCGCCGAAAGCGGGCCTCCCCCAATCTGGTTGGCTGGTATCGGAGAGCAGATGACACATACTGCCGGGGCCGTCGCCGACGGATTTCTGTCGCACCCGCTGGCGACGGACGACTACCTGCGCGAGGTGACCGTGCCGACGTTGGGCCTGGGCGCGGCGAGTCGCGGGCGCGACGCCGAGACTCTCGCGGTGCACCACTCGGCGATGGTGATCGTCGGGGCGGGCCCGAACGATCGTGTTGCGGCGCGAGAGGCGATCCGCAAGCAGATCGCGTTCTACGCCTCGACACCGGCATACTGGCCGATTCTCGAACTGCACGACCGTGCCGCCATCGGACCGCGGCTGAGGGAAATGTCGAAGCAGGGCAAGTGGATCGAGATGGCCGACGTCGTCGACGACGAGTTGGTCGACGCGGTCGCGGTGACCGTTGAAGACGTGGAATCGGGTGCGACGGAATTGCGGCGGCGATTCGACGGGGTGGTCGATCGGATCGGATTCAATACGCCCTATCAAGCAGATCCGGCGATCTTGGCAGCGCTGGGTGCGGCGTTGAGGGGTTAGGCGATGCTGCAAGGTGAGCAGTTCCGCAATGCGGTCGTGCGCTCCCGGAGTGCCGTTGACGTTGCTCACGCTGCAACCCCGTCCGCTTCCCGAGTGCCGAAGCGAGGAACGAGCTTCGGTGTAACCGCCGTGCTGAGTGACCGCGAGGAACGAGCGGTTGTATCGAAGTAGAGGGGTTGGTGAGCCGCAAAGCAGACCGGGAAACGGGCTTTCGGGGACGGAGAGCGTTTCTGCGCGCCGCATTGCCGTCGACGACCCGCGTCGCATGCCTTCCCTGCTCCCCGAGTGCCGAAGCGAGGCACGAGCTTCGGTGTAACCGCCGTGCTGAGTGACCGCGAGGAACGAGCGGTTGTATCGAAGTAGAGGGGTTGGTGAGACGAAAAGCAGACCGGGGGACGGGACTTCGGGGACGGCGAGCGTTTCTGCGCGCCGTGTTGCCGTCGACGACCCGCGTCGCATGCCTTCCCTGCTCCCCGAGTGCCGAAGCGAGGAACGAGCTTCGGTGTAACGAGGGGCTGGTGACCCGAAAAGGCTGACCGGGGAACGGGGATTCGGGGACGTGCATCGTTCCCCGAATGCTGTCGACGTGGCTCGCGCCGCAACCCTCCGCGCCCCAAGTGGCGTCCACGTTGTCGTTCACGCCGCACCCCTCTGCTCCCCGAGTGCCGAAGCGAGGCACGAGCTTCGGTGTAACCGCCGTGCTGAGTGACCGCGAGGAACGAGCGGTTGTAACGAAGTAGAGGGGGCAGGTGACCCGCAAAGCTATACGAGGGACGGGCTTTCGGGGACGGAGAGCGTTTCTGCGCGCCGTGTCGCCGTCGACGACCCGCGTCGCATCCCTCTGCTGCCCGAGTGCCGAAGCGAGGAACGAGCTTCGGTGTAACGAGGGGCTGGTGAGACGCAAAACCCACAGGGGAACGGGGATTCGGCGACGTGCATCGTTCCCCAAAGTGCCGTCCACGTTGTCGGTCGCGCCGCAACCCTCCGCTCCCCGAGTGCTGTTGTTGTCGGTCGCATCGCAACCCCGCTCCCCGAGCGCCGAAGCGCGGGACGAGCTTCGGTGCAACGAGGGGACTGGTGAGACGAAAAGCTGACCGGGGAACGAGTTTCGGGACATTGAGGGCTTCGGCGTCGGGCTCACCCATCACCACCAGCAGCAGCACAAACAAGCGGCGGCGGCGGTCGGCGTCGACGGTCGACAAACAACGCCGCCGTCAACGCGAACGCGACGCCAATCGAGCCGAACGCGAAACCGCCGAGGCCGTGCACGCGGCCGCCGTCGAACACGACCGCATCACCGGTGAACCCTGCAAGTACTGGCGCATCCGCTCCCGCCATCCGAGTCCCACCAGTCACACCCGTGACAACGAACCGTTACCGCAATACGACGACACCCCACCACCCTTCTAAACCAGACACATGCGGCGCTCAAACCGACCGCGACAGCCCACTCGGCCCACCCATAGCCTGGCCATGACCCCAGCACCGCGAGCCTCCCGAAGACGGCCAAAAGTGCTGCGGCACAGTTCACCCCACAGGGGTGAGCGGCCTCGAGACGCGCCCGGCTCGGCTAGCGCCTCGCCAGGCACTCGACCACCCGCGGGACGGCAGTCGCTCGCCTTCACCGCGAACATCAACCTCACCATGAGTCACAACGAATCGTTGCGCGCTACCGAGACTCGCGGTCCCGACTCAGTCGGCAACCTCACCAGACCCCTCGTTACACCGAAGCTCGTACCTCGCTTCGGCACTCGGGGAGCAGACGGTTGCGGCACCAGCCGACGACGACGGTACTCAGGGAGCAAGCTGCTCCTCCAAATTCCGTTCCCCTGTTGAGCTTTCGT
>NZ_JABBNB010000119.1 GCF_012933505.1 Gordonia asplenii | reverse complement strand
CGGTGCCGGACAGGTCGGGGCCGTCGATCCACAGTCCCTCCGGGGTACGGACCCGGTACTGCACCCGCCCAGTCGGGTCGAGGGTCATGTCGTCGAGCCAGCCGTGGTCGCCGGTCTTGAGCAGGTGGTGAGAGATGCACAGGGCGTGCACGTTGGCGGCGTCGGTCTGTCCACCCGCTGCCGGGTGGTCGTGGTTGTATTCCTGGCAGTGATCCAACTGTGCGGCGAAGGCGGGCCGGTCACACCCGGGCGCACCGCACGCCAAATCCCGGGCGCGGATGTAGG
>NZ_JABBNB010000118.1 GCF_012933505.1 Gordonia asplenii | reverse complement strand
CACCAAGGTGGCGTCGAGGTCGATGATCAGCGGTGCAGCGATGCTGGCGTCATGATCGGGAGCAGCGGCACCGGCGTGCGACCAGCACGTTGCTCGGGCTGCGGCGCGGGCCGTGTTGATCGCCGTCAAGGCTGCCGGGGCATCAGCGGCCAACGCCGAGATCAGTCGCGACACCGTCGGATCGGAGGCCACCGACCCGAATACCGTTGGGGCCGACCGCAATTGGTTGATATCGGCCAGACAGTCGCCGCCGATCGCCACCGCCACGGCCAGGTCGGCGATGATCTTGCCCGGATCGTGGCTGGCCAAC
>NZ_JABBNB010000117.1 GCF_012933505.1 Gordonia asplenii | reverse complement strand
TACCACCGTCTGTGTCTTGACCGGCACCACCGCAGTCCCGGGCACGCCTGCGGTGGCGGCGACTGGTGCGGTGCAGGTGCGCGGATCATCGCAGGCACAGTCGAACGGCAACTGGTTGAGCAGCGCGAACACCGCATCAGAGTTGCGTTGCGCCGCGGTACGCGGGTCGCGGTCGCAGACCGCCTTGGCCAGCGACAGCACCGATGCCATCGAGATCCGGATCCGCTCCCCGGTCATCGTCGCCGCGATCAACCCCATATCGTCGCCCTTGTTGGCCGTCCAGACACGGCGCTCGGATTTCGACGCCTCCCGACGCGCA
>NZ_JABBNB010000116.1 GCF_012933505.1 Gordonia asplenii | reverse complement strand
CACCACCGTCTGTGTCTTGACCGGCACCACCGCAGTCCCGGGCACCCCTGCAGTGGTGGCCACCGGTGCGGTACAGGTGCGCGGATCATCGCAGGCACAGTCGAACGGCACCTGGTTGAGCAGCGCGAACACCGCATCAGAATTGCGTTGCGCCGCGGTACGCGGATCGCGGTCACAGACCGCCTTGGCCAACGACAGCACCGACGCCATCGAGATCCGGATCCGCTCCCCGGTCATCGTCGCCGCGATCAACCCCATATCGTCGCCCTTGTTGGCCGTCCAGACACGACGTTCGGATTTCGACGCCTCCCGACGTGCC
>NZ_JABBNB010000115.1 GCF_012933505.1 Gordonia asplenii | reverse complement strand
CAAGATGCCATGTCCAGTCAAACCTCTGAACTGCGGAGACATGGCATCTTCCTTACAGGGGCCGGTGAGATGAAGAATCCAACTCAGCCACTATAACTGTTGCAGCACAACGTAACTGACCACGTCCACGGTTCGCTGACGGCCGCTCATCCGGCTGCCGAATCGCTTGCACAATGGGTTGTCATACCTGTGTTGTAGGTTCTGGTTATGGGAGCAGGGAGTCGTCGCCGTATCCGCCGGGAGTACCGGTGGGTGTTGTCGACGCCGTCGGCGTGGCCTGGCATGGACCCGACCTTGTTGGGGTTGTCGGACCCGGAGTCGA
>NZ_JABBNB010000114.1 GCF_012933505.1 Gordonia asplenii | reverse complement strand
CATGTGGTGGCCGATAAGGCCACCGTCGACCGACGCGCAGCCCACCCGGGGTTCATGGACGGGCACGGTGTGGTGTCCGGCGACCACATCCACGACTTGCTCGACGACCCGACCACCGTCATACGCCCGCTGGGCCCCGACGACGAACTCGCCGTCTTCCTCACCACCCTCAACAACCTCGACGATATCGGCGACCCCGACGGGTCCACCGACTCCGATGATCTCGACGGTGTCGGCGAGTCGGCCCGCCCCAACGATCTCGATTGCGACGAAGTCGGCGATCCCACCGACTCCGACGGTGTCGGCGAGTCGGCCCGCCCCAACG
>NZ_JABBNB010000113.1 GCF_012933505.1 Gordonia asplenii | reverse complement strand
CCGACGAATCGACCACCACCACCCGCACACCAGAGACTGCCGAAACCCACTGCGGCACAACATCCCCCGCAGACACCACCACCACCCGCACACCCGCGGACTCCACCTGATACCCCGCCCGCTCCACCGGCGCATCCACCGCCACCGGCACATACTGCCCACCCGCAACAATCACCGCATGAACCGCCACCAACATATCCACGCCACGCTCAACACTCACCGCAACCGCCGACTCCGGCCCCACCCCAACCGAAATCAACTCCCGCGCAAAACAATTCACCCGCGCCGCAAACTCCCGACGAGACACCACCCGCACCCCGTCCACCACCGCAACACC
>NZ_JABBNB010000112.1 GCF_012933505.1 Gordonia asplenii | reverse complement strand
TGGGATCTTGCGCATCGTCTTGACGATCACATCTACATGCGTCCGCGAGATCTGGCCGCGGCGTAACGCTTGCGCGGTATCCGGCAGCAGCGGGGCGACCGGTTCACCGGACGGAGTCAGGCTCGGTGCGAGTTTGTCGGCGTGCTCGCGGCGACGTTTGAGCTCCCCGCGGCCGACGTTCAACGACTGTTCATAAAACGCCCACACCGACCCCGCCGACTCGATCATCGGTGTCGGGCCGCGGCGCAGATTGTCCGCATACCTCAGCACCGTCAAGGCTTCGACCCGCCGCGACAACTCCTCATGCAGCCGGGTCGCCTCCACCAGCTCGGCATCCGAACACAACTCCGTCGACGCATCCGCCAGGGCGGTGACCGAA
>NZ_JABBNB010000111.1 GCF_012933505.1 Gordonia asplenii | reverse complement strand
CTCGGTCACCGCCCTGGCGGATGCGTCGACGGAGTTGTGTTCGGATGCCGAGCTGGTGGAGGTGACCCGGCTGCATGAGGAGTTGTCGCGGCGGGTCGAAGCCTTGACGGTGCTGAGGTATGCGGACAATCTGCGCCGCGGCCCGACACCGATGATCGAGTCGGCGGGGTCGGTGTGGGCGTTTTATGAGCAGTCGTTGAACGTCGGCCGCGGGGAGCTCAAACGTCGCCGCGAGCACGCCGACAAACTCGCGCCGGGCCTGACTCCGTCCGGTGAATTGGTCGGCCCGCTGCTGCCGGATACCGCGCAAGCGTTACGCCGCGGCCAGATCTCGCGGACGCATGTAGATGTGATCGTCAAGACGATGCGCAAGATCCCG
>NZ_JABBNB010000110.1 GCF_012933505.1 Gordonia asplenii | reverse complement strand
AACGGTATTCGGGTCGGTGGCCTCAGATCCGACGGTGTCGCGACTGATCTCGGCGTTGGCCGCTGATGCCCCGGCGGCCTTGACGGCGATCAACACGGCCCGCGCCGCAGCCCGAGCCGCGTGCTGGTCGCTCGCCGATAGCGTTGCTCCCGATCATGACGCCAGCGTTGCTGCACCGCTGATCATCGACCTCGACGCCACCTTGGTGACCGCACACTCTGAGAAGCAGGACGCGGCACCAACCTACAAGCATGGCTTCGGATTTCACCCGTTGTGCGCGTTCGTCGACCACGGCAGCCAGGGCACCGGCGAACCCCTGGCGACCCTGCTGCGGCCGGGCAACGCTGGCGCCAACACCGCCGTAGACCACATCACGGTCACCGCCGC
>NZ_JABBNB010000011.1 GCF_012933505.1 Gordonia asplenii | reverse complement strand
AGCGGTGGAGGCCCTTCGGCGCGGACCTACTTCTGCTGGTCGAGCGTGCGCAGCGCGCGCTTGCTCAACGACTGGAATCGTTGCCCACGACCCTCAGCGCACCAGCGGGAGTACCACCTCGTCGATGATGGCGACCATGTTCGCTTCGCTGAGCGGGCGCAACGTCATCAGGAGGTCATGCCGGAAGAGATCGAACGCGACGTCGCGAACCCGCGGAGTCAGCCGCTTCGGGTCGACCTCGCCCCGAGCGACCGCACGATCGAAGATCTCGGAGATCGAATTGCGCGACCGTTCCCCGAATGCGCGCTCGCGCAGTTCGGCGAACGAATGGCCCGTCTCGGCATGATACGAACTGATGACGGTCACGAGCAGCGGGATCATCGCCGCACGGTTGTCGTTCGCGCGGCGCATCAACTCGAGCAGGTCGCTTCGGAGCGAGCCGGTGTCGGGCAGCTCCGGGACCGACTGACGTGCGAAGAAGCGCGTGATCGCAGCCGAGGCCAACTCGTCGCGATCGCGCCATCGACGATAGATCACCGGCCGGCTGGTGTTCGCGCGCTCGGCGACCCCTTCGAACGTCAGGCCCGCGTATCCCGTCTCCGCGAGTTGGGACCACGCAGCGTCGAGAATTGCGTCCTCCAGTTCTTGTCCGTGTCGTCGCCGCGGACGCTCCTTCTCAAGATCCACTTGTGTACCTTAACTGTCGGGGGTAGCGTTCTTCCATAGATAGATACACAACCGTATCTTACGGAGGAAATGGATATGTCGGACACTGTCGAGGCCCCCGCCGTCCCCCGGGAGGCCATCATCACCGCGCTCGTCCTCATCGTCGGTGGCATGGCCGTCATCTTCGACTCGACGATCGTCAGCATCGCGCTGAACACACTCGCCCGAGACCTGCACGTCAGCGTCTCGACGATCCAATGGGTCAGCACCGGATACCTTCTGGCCCTCGGCGTCACCATCCCGGTCGTCGGCTGGGCTCAAGCACGATTCGGCGGCAAACGGTTGTGGTTGACCGGGCTCGTCGTCTTCATGCTCGCGTCGATTGCCTGCAGCCTGGCGTGGAACGCCTCGAGCCTGATCGCCTTCCGGGTAATCCAAGGTGTCGGCGGTGGCGTGATGATGCCGCTCATGGCGACACTCGCGGTTCAGCAGGTGCCCGGCGCCGCCAACCTGGGCCGACTGATGGCGATGGTGAGCCTGCCCGCCGCTCTCGGGCCGATCCTCGGACCCGTCATCGGCGGCATCATCCTCAACTGGGGTGACTGGCCGTGGCTCTTCTGGGTCAATGTGCCCTTCTGCGTCATCGGTTTCGCACTGGCGTGGCATTTCCTGCCCGACGATGCACCCACGGGTCGACCCAGGCTCGACGCCGTCGGGCTGGCGCTGGCGTCGCCCGGTCTCGTCGGCATTCTGTACGGTCTCTCGAACGTCAACAAACACGGCGGATTCTCGCGCACCGACGTATGGGTGCCGCTGCTGATCGGCGTCGTCCTGGTCGTCGCATTCGTGGGGTGGGCGCTGCGTCGACCGGTGGCCGCGCTCGTCGATGTCCGACTTCTCGCCAAACGCTCGGTCGGATCGTCGTTCGCGGTGATGTTCCTCTCCGGAGCCTCCCTCTACGGCTCGATGTTGTTGCTGCCGTTGTTCTTCCAGATCGTGCGCGGCGACAGCGTGCTGTCAGCGGCACTGTTGCTCATTCCCCAGGGCGTCGGAGCCCTGGCGAGCCGGACCGTCGCAGGCAGGTACACCGACACGGTCGGTGCGCGCGTCGTCGCAGTAGCGGGATTCGTTCTGATGGGCTTGGCGACGATCCCGTTCGCGATGGCCGACGCCGACACCACGAGTTGGTGGCTGATGGTGGTCCTCTTCGTACGAGGATTCGGGATGGGTGCGGTGATGATTCCGGTGATGTCGGTGGCCTTCGTCGGGCTGGCTCGCGACGAGATTCCGCACGCGAGCATCATCACGCGGTTGGCCCAACAGGTAGGCGGGGCGTTCGGCACCGCACTCCTCGCGGTCATCCTCGAGTCGACGATGAACGACGCACACACTCTCGCCGATCGCGCCCACGCCTTCGACGCCGCGTTCTGGTGGGCGGTCGGCTTCACCGTCGTCGCGATCGCCATCTGTTTCGCGCTGCCTACCAAGAAGACTGAGCCCGCGCCGCCGACTACCGGGTCGGCCGCGCTCGACTCCGCGGTGAGTGCGGACCAGCGTCGACGCTGATCCGCGGGACCCCTGTGTTCACGCGTGCGCGACGATCGCCTCACTCAGCGTGCGTCGTGTGACGAACCGTCGAGGACGACCCGACAACGGATCGGTGAAAGCCAGCTCGCGCGCGAGCAGTTGGAGGGGGAGCGCGTGGTCGTCGGGTTGCTCGGGGAGCAGGTTCGGATACCACCTGTCGCCGAGAATTCCCAGGTCCACCGCGGCGAGATGAACACGAAGCTGGTGCATCCGTCCAGACCGCGGACTCAGGATCGAATGCACCACCGTGCGTCCCGCTGCGCTCGTTCCCACATCGCGGACCTCGATCAGGGTCTCCGAATTGGGCTCCTGCGAATTGTCGACGTGGACCCGCAGCTCTCCGCGGACGGCGCGGATGTGGTTGCGGTAGGTGATCGGATCCGCGAAACGCGGCGGGACCTCCGAGCAACTCCATCCGGCGGGCCGGGCCGAAATCGCCTCGTACGTCTTGGTGACTTTCCGCTTCTCGAACAACGACTGGTAGGCGCCGCGGGTAGCCGGCCGGGCGGAGAACATCACCAGGCCGGCCGTCGGTCGATCCAGTCGATGAATCGGTGTCAGGTCGGGGTTGTCGAGTCGGATCCGCAGCCGAACCAGCGCGGACTCCTGCAGGTAGCGTCCGCCGGGCGTCGTCGGGAGGAAGTGAGGTTTGTCGACGACCACCAGGTCGTCGTCGACGTGCAGTACTTCCTCGCGGAACGGGACCGGCTGTTCGGCCGGCAGTTGCCGGTAATACCAGATGAATCGATGCGCGCCCAGTGGTGTGTCGCGGTCGATCGGAACTCCGGCACCGTCGACGAATTCGCCCGCGTCGAATCGCTCGTGCAGGGCGTCGACGGCGAGGTGATCGAACGTCGTGACGACGAACTCTGCGATCGTCGTCCACGGACCCGACGTCGGGACGCGCAGACGTGTCGGCCCGACGCCGTCCCTGACGGGCAGTGGTGCAGGCATGGATCGAGGTTACCGAGGGGCGTATCGCGCTGCCGACCGCGCCACCGACGTCGGCCCGCATCCGTTCCGGGCGAGCGCGCGAATGTGGCGCCCGTTACGCTCGACTACCGTGGCCGATGCACCCTTCCTGCTGTTGTCGATCCGCCGTGAGAGCGATGCGGCCGACGACGAGTTCCAGTCCGTGAAACGGTTGGCCGGGCTCGATGATTCGAGTCTGCGGCGGATCAACGTCAGTCACGAGCCGCTCGGAAAGATAGATCTGGGCGACTGGTCGGGCATCGTTCTCGGTGGCGGATCGTTCGACGTCAGCGATCCGGATGAGTCGAAATCCGACACGCAGAAGCGTGCCGAGGCAGAACTGTTCGAACTACTCACCCGGATCGTCGACATCGACTTTCCATTCATCGGTTTCGGTTACAGCGTGGGTCTTCTGGGGGCGATCATCGGTGCCACGATCGACCGCGCGCACAGCGAGCCGTTCGGCGGGCTGACCGTCACGCTCACCGACGAAGGAATGCGCGATCCGTTGTTCGAGCCGATGCCGACCGAATTCGACGCCTACGGCGGCCATCAAGCAGCGGCGACCGCGCTGCCGCCCGACGCTGTCAGCCTTGCGAGCTCGCCCGACTGCCCGATCCAGGCGTTCCGGGTCGGCGTGAATGTGTATGTGACTCAATTCCATCCGGAACTCGACCTCGACGGCTTGCGCACCCGCATCGGCGCCTATCGCAACCACGGCTATGTCGCACCGGAGGCCGCCGACGAACTCAAGAGTGACGCACGACGCTTCGATGTCGTCCATCCGAGTGGGATCCTGAAACGCTTCGCGGAGCGGTACGCACGGCGACGCTGAGTGTCGTCGTAGGTTTCCTCCCACGATCAGGACGGCTCAGGCCGCTGCCGCCAGCAGGGCGAAGGCTGCGATGAGCACGGCGACGCGGACGTAGTGGTAGCGATCCCAGCGCTGCATCTGCTCCTTCCAGTCAGCGGGTCGGTTCTCCGGTGTCCAGGCCTTGCCTCGGTTGTTGATCGGGACGAGCAACACGATCGACATGACCACGCTGACCAGCAGCAACGCCGCTGCGGCGAGGATCAGCCCGGTGCTCGACCGACCCCAGGTGGCGATCGCCCAGGCCACGCTCAATGCGACCGAGCCGACGTACCAAAAGGGCATGAGCGCGCCGAGCATACGGCCGCCGTGCGCGCGTCCGAGTTGGTTGCTGTCCTCGGGCAGCGCGCTGAGGATCCGGTTGACGATGAAGGCGACGGAGAACTCCACGCCGACCAGGATGCCGACGACCACGATCGTCACGACCTCGAGTGTGCTTGTCATCAGTCTTCCCTTCAAGGAACTAGTGCTACTGGGATCTAGTATTGCTAGATTCAGTGTCGACGCTAACAGTGTCGACGCTCCCTTGTCTAGCAGTGCTAGGATCAGCTCATGTCGGTGCACAATCGCAAGCAGCGTGAGCGGGCGGACCGCGAGCGGCTCATCGTGGCGACGGCTCGTGAAATCGCCGAGCAGCAGGGGTGGGATGCCGTGACCACACGCAGACTCGCTGATCGCATCGAGTACAGCCAGCCGGTGCTCTACAGCCATTTCCGGGGCAAGCGGGAGATCGTCGGCGCTGTCGCGTTGCAAGGCTCGAGCGAGTTGGCGCAAGCGGTACGGGCCGCATCGGCGGGCGCTTCGACGCCGCGCGAACGGATCGTCGCGCCGGCGCGTGCCTATCTCGACTTCGCTCGCGCCAACCCCGCTGTCTACGACGCGATCTTCCAGCTCGACGGCGGCCTCGCCTTCGCTCAGGACGACACTGCCGAGCCCTTGAAGGATGCGTTCGCCGCGTTGCAGGAGAACCTGGGCGACGTGGCCGGCGACGGCGTCGCACCCGGTCTCTACACCGAGGTGTTCTGGGCGGCGCTGCACGGCCTGGCGACCCTGACCAGGGCGGGACGACTACCGAGGGACGGCGTCGACGCCCGGGTGCAGCTGCTCGTCGACCGACTCGTGTCCGAGTGAGGAGTCCTGGCTGCAGCTTGAGTATGACGCCGGATCGGGGATGACCACGTCACCGGTCCGGCGTCATCGAACTGCTGAGGCCGCGGAGCCCATGCTCATTCGGCATCGGCTGTCGAAGCGGGGCGGTTCTGGCGCAGCATCGCCGCTTCGAGCCGGCCGGTATCGGGGTCGATGACCAGGCTCCAGTGACCGCCGACAATCTGCACAGACCCCGAATGACACAGACCGGCGCGCGACGTTGCGGCGAGGTAGTCGTCGACGCCGTCTCGAACCTCATCGGGACTCGGGTCCAGCTCGGTGATCGCCGTGTGCAGATCATTCCGGGACCGTTCGCTGAGGACCGCCGACGGGTAGACGAGACCGAGCAGTTCGTCGCCGAACCGCGCAAGGGCGGCTGTCGAGCGGTTGGTCTCGCTCAACGCCAGTAGCTCGGCGCGCTCCAATGTCCCGACGTAGCGCGGCGGAGGCGGGAAGCCGCGGAATGTGCCGTCGTCGTCGGCCGCGTCGGCAAAATCGCGGAAGTCCATGTTGGCGATCGACAGGTTGTTCTCGATGCCGCACACCTCCGACGGGATCACCCGAAACGTGCGCCCGGGTTCGCGATATTCGGAATCACCACAGTCGAGAGCGAGGATGGGCATCTCAGGATCGGAGATAGTGACTGCGTCGACGATGAAGGCGAACATCGGCGGGCCGTCGCCGATGCGCGCGAGCAGCTGATCGGGTGCGAGCCCCTCGTTTTCTGGGTTGTCGATGCAGGTCAGAGCGGCTTGGAAGGTCGGATACTCGGCGTGTCCGCTCTCTACCGGAGCCGCGGCGGCCAATGCGATCCGCCGCCACCGGTCATCGTCGCTGAAGTCGGTCCGGATGAACAACGCGGCCCAATAATCGGCGTGGAGGTAATCGTTCAGATCGCGTCCGGTTCCGAGAAACTCTGACACTTCGCGTTCCTCGTCCATGGATCGGCGCGCTTGCGCGTGTGCCCGAACGTCATCGATTGTGCCAGGCGGATCGGGCAGGGTCAGTTGCTTGAACACGCGCTCGACGTCGGCGGGGACGATTTCGGCCGAGTAGGCACGCAGTTCGACGGTCCACGGACCCACCTCGGCCCGTCCCTGCGGTGTGTAGTACTCAAGGGCAAAATCCACTGGTGGTTCTTCGAGTCCGGTGAGCCAGCGTCGGACGCCGAACAGGGGTGTGTCGAGGCTCGCCGTCACGTCGAGCGCACCCGTGAGCGGATCGCCACCGGTGGGCGACACATTGATCGTGGTTGGCAGCCAAGCGA
The DNA here is from genome assembly GCF_012933505.1 of Gordonia asplenii. GTDB lineage: Bacteria > Actinomycetota > Actinomycetes > Mycobacteriales > Mycobacteriaceae > Gordonia > Gordonia asplenii. The sequence continues at coordinate 176,083 of NZ_JABBNB010000011.1, read as the reverse complement.
TTCGGGTCGGCGGCATAGCCGTGAGGTCATGCATGTGCCGTTCGTGGTCACGTTGCGCTTCACGTTGTTCTTCCGCTTCGATGGCGGGGCCGTCGAAGCGGAAGAGCTGCGGGTCGAAATCGTCGTCGAGTACCGGGTCCGACATCTCCAGGTGACGCTCACCCTGCTTCCAGGCGAGGGTGACTCCGAGCTCGCCGTCGATGACCACGGTGATGGATGGTCCACCCTGTGGGTCATCGAACACGACCTGCCAGCCGGTCCGCCCGCGAACAGTGGCTGCGACTGGTGGGCTCGGGTCACCGACTCGCGAAATCGTCGCCGGACCAGGTTCCGGCCACCATCGGTACATCATGAAGAGTTGTGTCGGACTGAGGCCGATTGTCGCGACGAGTTGGTTCGGCGACTTGTGACGATGGACGACGCCGTCGTCGCCGAAGCGGTACTCGTCGCTGTCGTTTTCCACCAATCGTGGTGTGCCGTCGACATTTTCGACTCGCCACAAACCCGGCGGGTCGAACCAGACCAGACTCTCACTTCCATCGCTGCCGTGAACTCGAGCTCGAAGCGTACGGCCGATCGATCGTGCTGTAGGTAAGCCCCCGGATTCTGCGCCAAGACGTCATATCGGACACGGTAGCCGACTGATTATTGTGGCGAACGAAGGTTCCACCAGGTTCGTGGTCGCCAGTCATTCACCGGCGTAGCTGCTGAACGTCCACACGTGCCCTTCCGGATCGGTGCAGGAATACTCTCGCACCCCCGCGAGTGAATCGTGAATCGGATTCAGAATGGTCGCGCCGGCGTCGACGGCCCTGCGGCTATGGGCGTCGAGCTGGTCGTCGGCCACCCAAACGCACAGATTCCCGGAGGCGCCGCCGAGAACCTGCGGACTGGACAGCCCGTACTGATCGTCGTCGCGATGCCGACTCAAGAAGATCAGCGACGAGCCGACTCGCAGTTGCGCATGTTCCAGCTCGCCGTCGGCGCCTTCGACGGCGAAGTGCGTCGCGAATCCGAACGCGTCGGCGAGGAAGCGACTCATCGCTCCCGGGCTCACGTACTTCAACTGCGCGAATACAGTCTGGCGGGGAGGCTCGTGGGTCGCCATGAGGCGGAGTGTACGCCCGACGTCGCGCCGGAATCCGACGGTTGCGCCCGACTATCCGTCGACCTTCTCGCCGCCCCACCGCGCGACGTCGTCGTCGGTGATCTCCACCGGACCCAGCTTGGGCTGGGTGATTCGGATGGGGTTGCCGAAGGGATCGCGTAGGGCACAGTCGATGCCGTACGGCTGCTCGACGGGCTCTTCGGTGAACTCCACGCCCTTGGCACGCAGCGCGTCGTAGGTGCCGCGACAGTCGTCGGTATTGAGGATGAAGGCCATGCCGAGTGCGCCCTTGGTGAGTAGATCACGTTGTGCCGCAACGGTTTCGGGTGCAGCGCCGTGTACGCCCGGCACTTCGAGGAGCACCTGGCGCTGCGGCTCGGACGGCAGCGCGATGGTGAGCCAGCGCATGAAGCCCATGTCGACGTCGTCGTGCACCTCGAACCCGAGCTTGCCGACATAGAAATCGAGAGCCTCGTTCTGATCGAGGACGAATACGGATGTGATGGCGATTGATGTGAACATGCCGTCGACCCTACGGAGGCCCTACGACATGACGCTTATCCGAAACTGCTCAATCGATTACATGTACGGGCGGGTCCATGCGCGGACCACGCAGCCGGGCGCGGGCAGCGGCGCAGTCTGTCGTCGGTATTCCGACGGCGATCGGCCCACGATCTCCCGAAACGTTCTGCTGAATGTCCCGGTGGAACCGAACCCGACCGCCAGCCCGACGTCGGTGATCGACTCGTCGGTGTCGCGTAGACGGGCCATCGCCCGTTCGATCCGACGTCGCTGCAGGTAGCGGTGCGGAGTCTCACCGAAGGTGGCTTTGAACTCGCGACTGAAATGCGCAGGTGACATGAGCGCGATCCGCGCCAGTGCGGCGACGTCGACCGGCTGTGCGTAGTGCCGGTCCATCGCGTCGCGGGCACGCAGCAGACGCCGGTTCGCATCTTCGCGCGGGGTGAAACTCACCCGCACAGCGTCGCACGCGGAATAAATGAGATGACCGCGCGCCTACCGGGCCGCTACAGTTGTCGTCGTCCGTCCCGGCCGATTGGAGGTGCCCCGTGAACGCAATGAGAATGTGGGTGCTCCATTTCGAAGGCACGGTCACCACGGCGCGATGAGTCGCCGGAGCCCCACGGAAAACGCATACTCCGAAAGGCTCCAGCCATGTACTTCACCACCTCTGCCGTCGACGACGGCATCATCGAACGCTCCTTCACCTGCGACGACGTTCCCGGCGTCCTCTGGTCCCCGACGTCGGGTCCCGACGACGCTCCCGCTCCGCTCCTGCTGGCGGGTCATCCCGGCGGCATGCACATTCGGGTACCCGGTTTCGTCGCCCGCGCCCGCAACTGGGCACGGTCGGGCTTCCACGTCGCCGCGATCAACGCGCCCGGCCACGGCGGCCGACCGAAAACCGCCCAAGACACCGAGTGGACCGAGTCCTTCCAGCGGGAGCGGCGCGCCGGACGACCGTACGTCGGGATCCTCGCCGAGTTCAACGAATCGCTCGCGCAGCGCGCCGTCCCCGAGTGGCGGGCCATGCTCGACGCCGTCGCGGCGCTCCCCGAGGTCGCCGACGGCCCGGTCGGCTACGCCGGAATGAATGTCGCGATGTCGATCGGCGTCCCGTTGGCGGTAGCCGACTCACGGATCACCGCTGCCACGTTCGGCGGGGGCTTCGCCTACGACTTCCTCGTCGACGCGGCGGCGCAGGTCACCATTCCCATCGAGTTCCTCAGTCCGCTCGACGACGAGGAGATCACCCGCGACGAGCAACTGCGGCTGTTCGACGCGTTCGGATCCGAGGAGAAGGTGATGCTGGCGTTCCCGGGCAGCCACCGCAAGGTGCCCGCCGACGGTCGCCTGGACACCGGCTTCTTCGACCGGCACCTGCGGAAGGTCGAAGTGATCTGACGGCCTGAGCTCGGGCTGTCAGATGTGCGAGCGGGTCGCTAACGCAGCCGCCAGTCGCCGACGTCGCACTGCCGGTCGTCGTTGCGGCCCGCGCCGACGACGCTGCCGTCGTCGAGCAGCCCGAGTGAGTGCGTCGATCCGGCGTCGATCGCGACGACGCCGGCCCACCCCGCTACGTCGCACTGCCCAAACGTGTCGTCGCCGACGGCGCGCACCGTCCCGTCGTCGAACAGCGCCAACAGGTGGTAGCTCCCCACGGCCACCGCGACGCCGTCGCGCCAGCCGGCGACATCCCACCCGCCATACCCGGTGACCAGCACCGTTCCGTCGCTACGTAATCCGACGGTTGTCAGGTACCCGGCGGAGATCGCTACGACGTCGCGCCACCCTTCGACGTCGCATTGCCCGCGCCGGTTGCTTCCGGTCGCGACGACGCTCCCGTCGTCGCGCAGCCCGACACTGTGCCAATCGCCGCAACTCGCCGCGACGATTCCCCGCCAGGCCCCGACGTCGAGCTGGCCTTCCCGGCCGCGGCCGGTCGCCAGCACCGTCCCGTCCCGCCGAACACCCAGCGTCGTGCGCCACCCGGCAGCGACGTCGACGACGCCGCGCCACGCTGCGACGTCGGTCTGCCCGTCACCGTGCCAGCCCGACGCGACGACGGTTCCGTCGTCGTGCAGTCCGACGCTGTGTGAGCGTCCGGTATTACGCGCGGTGTGCACATTGCCCGCGGCAACCGCGACGACGTCGGTCCAGGTGTCGACGTCACACTCGCCCGCGCCGTTGTTGCCGATTGCCAGTGCGGTTCCGTCGTCGCGGCAAGCGACCGAGTGTCGACGGCCCGCCGCGATCCGCGTCGCTGCCCTCACGCGTCGACCATAACGATCTGGTACCCCTGGTGCTCAAGTTATTGATGGTGCGCATGTTGCGGCCCATACTTCAGCGGTGACGATTGTCAGGCGATCAGCCTATCCTGTCGTAACCGCAGCGCTGCTCACCATCGCCGGACTGCTCCTGGGATCTCCCGCAAGCGCTGGGGCCGCTCCGACATCGCCGTGGCGTTACACCGTCGTGGGCTTCAGCAATACCAGCGCCCGCGACATGGACGTCTACCAATCCGGCGACGGCACCGATTACGCGGCTGTCCACCTCGGGGCGTATCGGCCTCCGGACGGATATGTGCGTGACCCGAGTATCTTCCGAAACAGCGACGGAACGTACTACGTCACCTACACGACCGCCAACGGCGCGAATATCGGCTTCGCGCGCAGTACCGATCTCGCCACGTGGACTCACATCACCGACTATCCGGTCCCGTTCTGTTGCGCATTCCTGCCCGGAACGGGCGATGGGAAGGGCCCGATCAACCCGTTCGGATCCTCCGGATCGGCCGGATTCCAAGACGGCCCGTCGCTGTCGCCGTTCACCACCAAGGCGTGGGCGCCGGACTGGTTCGTCGAAGACGGGCGAGTCAGCATCATTCTGTCGATGTCGACCGGCGGCGGATTCATGCCGTATCTGATGACCGCGCTCGATTCTTCTTTTCAACGCTGGAGTTGGCCGTCACCGATTCTCAGCATCGGCACCGACCATATCGACACCACGATCGTCAAAGTCGGATCGACCTACCACGCGTTCACGAAGAACGAGACGAAGAAGATCATCCAGCATGCGGTGGCGTCGTCGTTGGCCGGACCGTACAGATTCGTGACGCCGGGAAAGTGGGGCCGGCTGGTAGAGGGGCCCGCGGTGGTGCAACTGCCGAATGGAAAGTGGCGGCTCTACCTCGACGCCTACACGAAGGGCCGCTACCTGTATTCCGACAGCGCCGACGGCCTGAAAACTTGGTCGACGCCGAAGGAACTGTCGAGCCTGTCCGGACGGGTGCGGCATATCGGAGTGATGCGCGAGCCCTCGTGACGCGGCGCCGTCGGGCCGTTGGATCGGCGCAGACCTCATCGACCCGGTTGCGTAGTTCATTCGGCCGACGTCGGCGGTGACGTGCTTCAATTCTCAATACCGCAAAGCACGCGCGAGCTGGAGGCAGGCACATGGCAGAACGGCGCTTGGCACCGGGGGATGTGCTGGCCGGATACGAGGTGATCCGACCACTCGGCGCGGGTGGAATGGGCACGGTCTACCTGGCACGGCATCCGCGCCTACCGCGCAATCAAGCCCTGAAGGTACTGGCCGCGACGTTGGGCAACGACCCCGCGTTCCGGCAGCGGTTCCGGCGCGAGGCAGACCTCGCCGCGCAGCTCGATCACCCGAACATCGTGGCGGTTCAGGACGCGGGCGTTGAACACGATGTCATGTGGATCGCGATGCAGTACGTCGAGGGCACCGACGCTTCCGCGCTGATCCGCGACGAGGGGCCGATGTCGACCGATCGGGCGCTCGACATCGCCAGGCAGGTCGCCGCGGGCCTCGACTACGCGCACGAGCACGGAATGCTGCACCGTGACGTCAAACCGGCCAACATCCTCGTCGCACCGGGGTGGGAGCGGACCGGCCGCCAGCGTGTTCTGATCGGCGACTTCGGGATCGCCCGGTCACTGGCCGAATCGTCGGGACTGACCAGTACCGGCACGATGATCGGAACCCTCGCCTACGCGGCGCCGGAGATGCTCACCAGCGAGCGGTTGACGCCGGCCGTCGATCAGTATGCTCTCGGCTGCACGCTGTACGAACTTCTCGTGGGATCGGTCGTGTTCCCGCGAACCACTCAGCTCGCGATCATGCACGCGCACGCCAACGATGCCGTCCCACGGGTATCCGACGGCCGCCCCGATCTGCCTCGCGACCTCGATGACGTCATCGCTCGCGCACTCGCGAAGAACCCCGCTGATCGCTATCCGAGCTCTCAGGACTTCGTCGCGGCTGCGACTGTGGCGGCGGCGCGCTCGGGCGGTCCGGCCGACACCGCCGGACAGGTGCGATTCACCAAGGGCGGACCGGGACCGACCGTCGTACCCGACCGCGGCGGCCAGACGACATCTCCGGGCGGCGCCGACCAGACGACGGTTCGCCGGCCGCACGACCCGACGGCCGTTCCTGCGGTAGGCGATCAGTCCACCGTGTGGCACGGGCAGGACCGGTCCACCGTCGAGCACGGCCCCGCGCCCTCGCCCTACCAGCAACCGCCCTACCAGCAACCGCCCAACCAACAACCGCCAAACGAGCAACGCGCGGTCAACCCGACGCTGTTCGGTGGCCCACCGTCGGGGCCGCAGTATCCTCCACAGCAACCGCCCGGCTGGGCCGGGCCGCCCGCAGGAGGGCAGCCCGTGGCACCCGCGAACAAGTCACGTAAACGGACGCCGATCATCGCAGGAGTCGTAGCGGCGATAGTGGTGGCCGTCGTACTCGCGGCAGTCCTGCTCTGGCCGAAGCGTTCCGGCGACGACACCGCAGCCACGACGACGCCGCCGGTCGCGACGACGGCAACGACAACCGAGACCACCGATACATCGACCACGGATACGTCGACTACAGGCACATCCACGGCCGCTACGCCGACTACCCCCACGCTCGCCGACATAGTCGGTACATGGAGCGGTGAGGTCAAGGAAGGCGACACGAGTTATGGCGATGCGGTCCTCACCATCACCGCGGCCAAACCCCTCAAAGCGACCGTGAACTACAAGGACCGCGGATGTGTCGCGACGTGGACAGAACGCGACCGGACCGACACGAGGATCAATATCACCGAACACAGCACCTCCGGCTCGTGTACCGACGCCACAGCCGAGCTGAGCGTGAACCCGGATGGCTCCTTGGCCATGTACACCATCTTCTATTCGCCGAAGAAGGGCGGCGACGTCTATACCGGCGCAACCCTCAATCGGAAATGACGGCCGACGGTGCGGCGAGAGGCCAGTCGGCTACGGCACCCATACACTGGCCAATCCCGGTGATACCGGCGGTTTGGCGTCGAGCATCAGTACCACTTGTCCGACGCCGGTGCGCATCGTCGTCTCGGGCGGAAATCCGTTGAGCCCCGACGACATCTTCGCCGTCCCCGACCATCCGTTCGTCAGGTTCCGCCAGTGCACCCAGCTGTAGGACATGCATCCCCACCGGCCACGCTGCGTCCCGGTCACAACGGCGACGCCGCGCACTGAGCCGACCTCGACGGCACAGTGAATCGGCGGGACGTCGAAGCTCCCGTTGGGGTTGCCGAACGGCGCGGGATTCAGCTGGAACGGAATGCGCGTCGACGCCGACGCGGTGCCCGGGATGGCGAGAGATCCCGGGATCGCGAGAAATACGGCGGCAGCGATGCCGGCGATGACTAGTGCGATGCGTTTCATCGGTCTGTGCACCTCGCGGTAGACGGTTTCGGCCCGTTTGCGAGAATACTCCGCATTGCTAACTATTTCCGGTTCTTGCCGCATTGCGCGCGCATCTCGCCGTTGCGCGCGACATCCTCGCTCAAGATCGACGGCCAGCGGGCGACGTCGTCGGGTGTCCGCGCCACCCGCAGCGACGAGTTGTGCAACAGCGTCACCAACGACACCGCCGTCGAGATCGGATGCGCCGGGTCGTCGATCCACGCCAGAATCGTTGTCGGAACATCGATCTGGACGATCTCCACGACGTTGGGCAGGTCACTGAGCGCGGCCCCGCGAAACAGCGACGGCAAGAGGTCCTCGGTGACGTCGGGGCCGGTGACGTGCGGCACCGCGGCGGGAGGTCGGGGAGCGTCGCGTCCGGCGGCGACGAATGCCTCCAGGCCGTGTTCTTCGACGATCGTGGCCGCACGCCGGTATTCGTCGGATTTGGCGATGCGCGTCTCCCACGCGGTCGCCGGAACCATCAGCGTCAAACCACTGAACCGATCAGGATCTTTCACCGCGGCGTGCAGCAGCGTCGCCGTGCCCATCGACGGTCCGACGCCGTGTACGCGCTCGCCGGGAAAGTAGTGGTCGAGCAGCAGCAGCAGGTCGTCGGCGAGATTCGACCAGCGGTAGTCGTCGGGCACCTGGCGCCCGGTCGACCGGCCGTGCCCCCGGGCGTCGTAGCGCAGCAGCCGGGTCCCCGACAGACCCCGCCCCAGGTCCAGGTCGAGTACTCGGTCGCGCGACCGGCTCGACGTCAGCCCGTGCAACTGAACCACCGGATGGCCGCCTTCGTCGCTCAGCTCCACGTCGAGAACAGCCCCCGGGACGTCGAATTTCGCCATGTCAGCTCCTTAACTCGGGTGGCTGCAACCCGCAGCGGTTAGGGTACCGCCATGCGGCTCACCAACGTTGGACACCTTCGCCTGCCATTCGGACGACTGTGGGGTTACGACGTGACGGTATCCCAGGTTGGGGTCGGTCTGCCGGTCTCGTTCGACCAGCGGCGTCACGTCGGCGCGGGCGCGCGGCCCGGATCGTGGATGGCGTTGTCCTTCCGGTTGCGCGAGAACGTCTCCCGCGACGCGTTGGCAGCGGCTTGGCTGGCGGTGATCGCGCGACACGGAACGCTGCGCACGGCGTTCAGCCCGGGCCCCGACGGCCCGCAACTCAACGAGATCGAGGTGCGGCCCGGCGGCTGGACCGAGCACGACATCGCTCCCGGCGAGGCGGTCAACGACGCCCTGCGCGATGTCCTCGACGTCGCCTGTTCGCCGTACAACCGGCCGTCGCATCGGCTGTGCGTCTTGGAGACAGCGGCCGGGCCGACCGTCGTCGTCGCCGCCGACCACTCCCACGTCGACATGTGGTCGATGCTTGTCATCGCGCGTGATCTCCTTGCGGCACTGGGGGATACGCGCGCCGGCCGGGAACCTCACCTGCCACCCGCGCCACCGTTCGTCGCACACACCCGGGCCCTGTTGGAACGGCCCGCCGCGCCCGACGACGTTCGCCGCCGCTGGGCCGAGATCCTCACCGACAGCGGTGGTGTGATGCCGAAATTCCCGCTGCCGCTGGGTGATTCGGAGCTGCAGCCGGAGCGGGTGGAAGTACGTGATGTCTTCGACGTCGACGACAGCGCCGCGTTCTCCGCGCAAGCCCGCGGCGACGGGGTGTCCACGCTGACCCTCGCCGTGTCCGCGATGACAGCGGTCACGCGGGAATTGGCCGGATCACCGCTGCGCGCGGTGTTCCCCGTGCACAGCCGATACGAGCCCACCTGGCACGACTCGGTCGGCTGGTTCATCACCAACTCCGTCCTGGAGTCGGCCGACGCCGATCCCGCGGCTTCCGCGGCTGCGGTGAGAGAGGCTGTGCGCCTTGGCTCTTGGCCACTCAAGGACGTGCTGGAACCGTGGGGCGGCGAGATGCCGGAGGTGCCCGGGATGTTCGCGATCTCCTGGCTCGACCTGCGTCGGCTGCCGGTGCGCGTCGACAGCGTCAGCCTGCAAGCCCAGTACGTCAGTGCCGCCATCCGCACCGACGGCGTGATGCTGTGGTTCATCCTCGACGAGTCCGGTCTGCACCTGCGATGTCGCTACCCCGACACGCCGCAGGCGCGTCGCAACGTCGGCGGCTGGCTGGACCTGCTGGTCGACCGTCTGCAGTCCGGTGCGCGGTCGTCGGTCGGCGGACTGCTCAGACTCGGCGATCGCATCTATCGCGTGCAACGTGCGCAGCGCGGCGACGTCGGCGATGTGGTCGCGCTGCTGTCCGCCGACGAGGTCGGCGGAACCAGGGAGATCGACGACGACGCGGTCTACGAGGCCGCCTACGACGTCGTGGCCCGCGACGGATCGCACTACCTCGCGGTGGTCCGCGACGAAGCCGACCGAATTGTCGCGACGATGCAGCTGACGGTGATTCCCGGGCTGTCTCGGGGCGGCACGACGCGATTGCAGATCGAGGGACTGCGGGTGGCGGCGCCGGAGCGTTCGTCGGGCCTGGGTTCGGCGATGCTGGCCTGGGCGCACGATCACGGGCGGGCCCGCGGCGCGACGCTCGCTCAGGTGACGACCGATGAGATCCGGGATCGGGCGCGCGCCTTCTACTCGAGGCTGGGATACGAGACCAATCATGTTGGCCTGAAGCGATCGTTGTGATCTCTCCGCGTGTAGCCGGCAGTTACCGTCGCGCCAACGACGCGACCGCCTGATCCACGACGGCGTCGAGGTCGTCGCCCAGATTGCCGGACAACCATTGCAACGCGAGTTCGACCATGGCGCCGGTGAACATCGCCGCGCGCACCCGGCTCGACGTCGGGTGGTCGTGCGAAGCTCCGCCGGCCAATGTCGTCCTCAGCAGTAGATCCTGGGTCGCGGCGCGGCGGACGATGAGGACGGGGTTGGTACGCGCCTCGGTGAACAGAACCCGACCGCGCCGTGGATCGGCGGATCCGAATCCCAGCACGGTGCGGATGCCCGCCCGGGTCCGCTCGGCCGCCGAGTCACCGGCGGCGGCGATCGCGGCCTCGAGAACGGCCGACATCTCCTCGGCCGCCTCGTCGTAGACCGCGCCGAGCAGTTCGTCGGTGTCGGCGAAACTCTCGTAGAAGTAGCGGGAGTTGAATTCGCATGCGCGACAGACTGATCGGACCGACAATCCCGACTCGCCCTGTGTTCCGAAGATCTCGAATGCCGCCGCGACCAGTTGTGATCGTCGTTCGGCGCGGCGATCGGCCAGTGGCACACCGGCCCACCTCGTGGGGCTGGACATCGCCCAAGCATACGTCGACCCGGGGCGCGCGGCGCTGGCCGACTGCCGCGCCGCGAGCTATTCTGGGTACACCCGTTGCCAAATAGTGGGAGTGTGACGATGGTGATCTCCATGCCGACCGTGCGGATTCCCGGCGTGCCGCGGATCCCGGTCGTCGCCGACCTGCTCGACGCCGACCTTCCGCCGCTACCGCACCAATACATCGGGAACTGGCTCAACGAACGCTTCGACGACACGGTCAAGTCGAAGTTCTTCCGCGGCATGGAGTTCGACGCCCCGCTCGGCGATCCAGGCTGGTTCGGCCCGGGCAGCGCGACCTGGCACGTCCACTCGCATACGCCCGCACTGATCTTCGGGCTGCAGTGCGCCGCGTACCTCGAGCGCCTCGACCCCAGCATCTTCTGGATGGGCATGCAGCACTCGCGGCTGGCCAAACCGTCGTCGCACATGCCCACTGCGACAATCGATCCCGAGGGCGCGAACATCCGGCTCGGTCATTCGCTGGCCTTCTTCATGGGAACCGCCTACGGCTCCACCGACACCGCGCAGCGGCTTGCCCGCACGGTGCGGGCGATGCATCACACGATCAAGGGAACTCGTCCCGACGGCCTCGCCTACGACGCCGACGATCCCGACTGGCTGCGCTGGAACTACGCGACGGTGGTCTGGGGTATCGCGACGGCGCACGAGATCTACCATCCGAACCCGTTGCGCGGCAAGAAGCTCGACGGCTACTACGGGGAGTTCGTCCGGGTCGGTCAGGCGCTCGGCGGCACCGACCTCCCGGCCACCAAGGCCGACACCCTCGAATGCCTCAAGTCGTACCTGCCGCGGCTGGCGCTGACCTACGGCAGCGCGATGGCCACCGGCGCCAATGTCACCAACCCCGCGCAGGCCGCCGTGGACTGGGCGATCCGCGACACCATGCCGACATGGGCCGCCCAGCTGGTGATGTATCGGCCGCCGAACCCCATCGAACGTCGGGCCCGACGCGCCGCGGTCTGGACAGCCATCAACGGTCTGCGCGCGAGTATGGGGGAGGCCCCGGAGTTCGCCGCCGCCCGACGCCGCGTCGCGAACGGCACGACGGTCCCGCATACCGTCCCGACCTACGTTCCCGGCACCGACCCGCAACTCGACCGCGCTCAGGTCGAGGCCGAGTTCTCCTAGGGTAGGCATCGCCGGGCCGTCGTGGCAGGGTGGGATCATGGACCGCCTCGCCGTGATCTCCGCGCAATCGCAACGCCTGGCCGACGCAGTCGCCGACGTCGACCCGCAACGCCGGTGCCCCACCTGCCCCGACTGGTCGGCCGCCGACCTGCTCTGGCACATAGTTCACGTGCAACACTTCTGGGCCGAAATTCTCGCGCGAAACACCTTGAGCGACAACGACATACCCGACATCGAGGCCAGCAAGCCGCAGCGTCCGCCGACGGTCGGAGAACTGCTCGCGCTCCGTGACGCGGCGACGCGACGCCTCGTCGAACAGCTCGCCGCGCACGACGACGAGCAACCGCTGTGGTCGTGGTGGCCCGCCGAGCAGACCGTCGGTTTCACCCGGCGGATGCAGACCTACGAGGCGACCATGCACCGCATCGACGCAGAACTGACCGCGGGAATCGACGTCATGCCCATCGCCCCCGACCTCGCGACGGGAGTGATCGACCACGCCGTCGACGTGATGTGGGCATGGATGCCCGACGCCGCGGTGTACGAGGCGCGGGCCGTCGTCGAACTCCGTGCCGCCGACACCGGACAGCGATGGTTCGTCGAAGTCGGGCAGTGGCGAGCCGGCGATTCGGCGGGCGCGCGTGGCGTGCGGTCGACGGGCGCCGAGGCGACCGCGACGGTCACCGGAACCGTCGACGACCTGGCGCGCTGGGCGTGGGGTCGAGGCGGCGAGGTCAGCGTCGGCGGCGACCCCGCCGCAGTCGCCGCGATGGATGCGGTCCTGGCGGTGGGGATGTAGCAGCCCGGCTGTGAGGTCGCTGTCCATCGGCTGGAGCGGGGAGTGGGCTGCCGCACGCGTCCTACCATCGGAGGATGCGTTGGCTGCAGACCTGGTGGAACGTCGAGGTCGTCGACGGGTACAAGGGGCCGCTGCTGCTGAGCTTCGCGGCTTTCGTGATCACGTTCGGCGTCGTGCGGGTGATCACCCGGCTCATTCGGGCCGGACGCGGGCCGTTCAAGAACGTCAGCGCGGGCGGCGTCCACATGCACCATTCCACGCCCGGGCTGCTGTTGCTCATCGTCGGCGCTTTCGTCGCGCTCGGTTCGCCACCGCTCTCGGCGTGGACGTATTCGTCAGGAATCGTCGTCGGAGTCGGATCCGCGCTGGTCTTGGACGAGTTCGCGATGATCTTCCGCCTGCAGGACGTCTACTGGTCGCAGGAGGGTCAGCTGTCGGTCAACGTCGTCACGATCGCCGCGGCGTGCGTCGGGCTGGCGGCCGTCGGGGTATCGCCGGTCTACGTCGGGGGACTCGCCCAGGCTGCGGCCGTCGCGCGGTGGATCGTCCTGGTGGTGTTGATGGTGCACCTGGTGCTGGTGGCCGGGACGGCACTCAAGGGCAAGTATCCGATGGCCCTGATCGGATTCTTTCTGCCGCCGGTGGTGTGGATCGGTGCGATACGGCTGGCCCGCCCGACGTCGCCGTGGGCACGCCACCGCTACGACGACGACAAACGCGCCGCCGCGGCCCGCCGCGCCGCCAAGTTCGACCAGCGCTGGACGCCGACGCGCCGACGCTGGGACGACATGGTCGGCGGCACGCCGACCACAGACAAGCAGCAGGCCTCCTGAGGTCGCGCAGCTGAGCTGCAAAGTGCTTGGCAAGTGCTGCGCCGAGGACTAAAGTAGGTACGTACCTACCAAAGGGGGAGTGCCGTGGCGACTCTGACTTCTCGGGACTTCAACCGCGACGTGAGCGCCGCGAAGCGAGCGGCGTCCGACGGTCCGGTGGTGATCACCGATCGCGGGGAGCCGGCGTTCGTATTGCTCACGATCGATGAGTATCGCCGGTTGACCGCAGCCCGCGGCGGAATCGCCGAGCGGCTGCGTCTCGACGTGGACATCGAATTCGAACCCGGCCGGATCGGTTCTCTTCCACGAGCAGCCGAACTGTGACTTTGCTCCTCGATACGAATGTCGTCAGTGAGCTGCGCAAGCGGCCCGGAGTCATAGCTCCCGAAGTGCTTGCCTGGTCGGAGTCGCAGCTTCGCGCCGATCTCTACGTAAGCGTCATCACCGTGATGGAGATCGAGTTCGGGATCGCTCGTCTGGCACGTAGGGACTCGCGGCAGGCCGCGGTTCTGACTCGATGGCTCGAGCACGATGTCCTCGACGAATTCCGCGGACGCATCCTTCCTGTCGATGTCGCGGTGGCGCGTCGCGCGGCACGACTGCACGTTCCGGATCCTCGCCCAGAACGCGACGGCTACATCGCTGCGACCGCACGCGAGTTCGGGTTGACCGTGGTCACCCGCAACGTCGCTGATTTCGAATCACTGTCGGTGCCCGTGATCAACCCCTGGGACTTCGACTCCGGGTGATAGGTGATTCGAGATCAGGTGTGCGGCGGGTGGTGTCGCCATCTTGTGTGAATGTCGAAGGAGGCACCCGAACTCTGCTTACCATCGAAAACATGAACGCTCCCGTGTCGGTCACCGTCGAAGCCCCACTCGCCGTCGTGTTACTCGAAGAGTCGGTACGTCGAAATCCGTTGTCGTTGCGCACAATGCGGGAGACGACCAGAATTCTCCGCGAACTCCACGACGACCCGGCCGTCAAGGTAATCGTCATCGCCGCGCGCGGTCCCGCATTCTCCGCCGGCCACGACCTCGCCGAAATGGTCGATCGCACGCTCGACGACGAGCGGGAGATCTTCGAGGCGTGCACCGAACTCATGACGACGGTGCACGAGGTGCGGCAACCGGTGATCGCGCAGGTCCAGGGCACGGCGCTGGCCGCCGGATGCCAACTCGTCGCCACCTGTGATCTCGCCATCGCCGACGAATCGGCCCGCTTCAGCACGCCGGGCGTCAAGATCGGATTGTTCTGCTCGACGCCGATGGTCGCGCTGAGCCGGGCGGTCGGACGCAAACGCGCCATGCACATGTTGCTGACCGGTGACATGATCGACGCCGCCACCGCCGTCGACTGGGGATTGATCAACACCGCGGTACCGGCCGACGACCTTGAACGAACCGTCATCGATCTCGCGACTCGCATCGCGGCGTCGAGCGGCGACACTCTCGCGATCGGCAAACGTGCCTTCTACCAGCAGATCGACGCCACCGAACCCGACGCGTACACGCTGATGACGCAGACGATGGCCACCAATGCGATGACTCGCGATGCGCAAGAGGGGATGTCGGCGTTCCTGGCGAAGCGGACGCCGGTGTGGTCATCGTGATCGCTCGGTCGCCGGTGCTGAATTAGCCCCGTTCCCCGGGTGCGGCAGCGTGCGTGTGTGCCGGAGTTACTCTCCGTTCCCCGAGTGCCGAAACGTGCGTGTGTGCCGGAGTTGGTCCCCGTTCCCCGGGTGCGGAAGCGTGCGTGTGTGCCGGAGTTGGTCCCCGTTCCCCGGGTGCGGAAGCGTGCGTGTGTGCCGGAGTTACTCCCCGTTCCCCGGGTGCCGAAACGAGCTTGCGAGTTTCGGTGTAACGAGGGGTCGGTGAGCCGAAATGCCAACTGGGGGAAGCATTTCGGAAGGCACGTCGACGCGGCCCCGCGGACCCGACACCATCGCATCAACCCGAACGGAGTGTCCGTCCGGGTTGAGACATTTCGTTCGGGTTCACCCAGACACGATCCGCTCCTCACCGCCCCCGACTCGACACCTCCGATATCGCCGGACACCGGCCGACGCAAGCGACTACGCTTTTGACCATGGCCAGGTTCAGCCCCCTGCAATGGCCCGTGTTCCGTCAGGTCCGCACCGGCGACGTGTTCGGGCGCGGTCCCGCTGTGCAGTCCGCGCACACCAAAGCGTTGACGCCGCGAACGGTGACCGCCGATCGCGTGGTACAGAGCGTCTGCCCGTTCTGCGCTGTCGGATGTGGGCAGAAGGTGTACGTCAAAGACGAGCGCGTCGTGCAGATCGAGGGCGACCCGGACTCGCCGATCTCGCGCGGCCGACTCTGCCCCAAGGGGTCGTCGAGCGAGCAGCTCGTCAATAATCCGTTGCGACAGACCAAGATTCGGTACCGCGCCCCGTACGCGACCGATTGGCAGGACCTCGATCTGCATACCGCGGTCGATATGATCGCCGACCGGTTCATCGAAGCGCGCCGCAACGGCTGGCAGGATCACGACGCCGACGGTAGGCAACTGCGACGCACGCTCGGCATCGCCTCGCTCGGCGGCGCGACCCTCGACAACGAAGAGAACTACCTCATCAAGAAGCTCTTCACCGCGGCGGGCGCGATACAGATCGAGAACCAAGCCCGTATTTGACACTCCGCAACGGTTCCCAGTCTGGGAGCCTCGTATGGTCGCGGCGGCGCAACGCAATCACTGCAAGACATGGCCAACGCCGACTGCATCGTCTTGATGGGCGGCAACATGGCCGAAGCTCACCCGGTGGGCTTCCAATGGGTGGTTGAAGCACGCTCGCGCGGTGCGCGGGTCATCCACGTCGATCCGCGGTTCACCCGGACGTCGGCGAACGCCGACCGGCACATCGCGATTCGCGCCGGCTCCGACGTCGTGCTGCTCGGTGCGCTGATCAACCATGTGCTCACCGAGGACCTGTACTTCCACGACTACGTCGTCGCGTACACCAACGCGGCGTCGAAGATCAGCGCCGACTTCCGCGACACCGACGACCTCGACGGACTGTTCTCCGGTTTCGACCCGGAGTCGGGGACTTACGACCAGTCGTCGTGGCAGTACACCGGTGAACGCGACGAGACACTGACCGACGAGCACACCGTCTTCCAGATCCTCCGTCGTCACTTCGCGCGATACACCCCGGAGATGGTGCGCGACATGTGCGGTATCTCGCCGGACGAATTCGCTTATCTCGCAACGTCGATCACCGACAATTCGGGCCGCGAACGTACCACCTGCTTCGGATACGCGACGGGCTGGACCCAGCACACCCTCGGAGCGCAGTTCATCCGGTCGGCGGCGATCCTGCAGATGCTGCTGGGGAACATCGGCCGTCCCGGCAGCGGCATCATGGCGTTGCGCGGACACGCGAGCATCCAGGGGTCCACCGACATCCCCACGCTGTTCAACCTGCTGCCCGGCTACCTGCCGATGCCGTCGGTGGGCAAGCACGACACCTTCGCCGACTACATCGCCGCCGTCGGGCCCAAGGACGAGAAAGGCTACTGGGCTTATGCGGACGCCTATCTGGTCAGTCTGCTCAAGGCGTGGTTCGGCGACGCCGCCACGGCCGACAACGACTGGGCCTACGACTATCTGCCGCGGCTCGACGGACCGTTGGGTACCTACCAGACGACGGTGAAGATGCTCGACGGCGAAGTCGACGGGTACTTCATCCTCGGCCAGAATCCCGCCGTCGGTTCGGCGAACGGTCGCCAGCAGCGACTCGCGATGGCACAGCTCAAATGGCTCGTCGTGCGCGACCTCAACATGATCGAATCCGCGACCTGGTGGAAGGAGGGCCCCGAGATCACCTCCGGTGAACTACGTACCGAGGACATCGGCACCGAGGTGTTCTTCATGCCTGCTGCCACGCATGTGGAGAAGGCCGGATCGTTCACTCAGACCCAGCGGATGGTGCAGTGGCGTCACCAAGCGGTCCAACCGCCCGGGCAAGCGCAGAGCGAGTTGGATTTCTTCTACGAGCTCGGTGCCGCGATCCGGCGTAAGCTCGCCGGCTCCACCGACGAACGCGACCGCCCGCTGTTGGCGATGACCTGGGACTACCCGCTCGACGAGCACGGCGACCCCGATCCGGAAGCGGTGTTGTCGGAGATCAACGGGTCGTGGATCGACGGCCCCGACGCGGGCAAGAACCTGACGTCGTTCACGCAGATGCGTGCCGACGGTTCGACAGCGGGCGGGTGCTGGATCTACACCGGGGTGTATGCGGACGCGACCAACCACGCCGCGCGGCGCACCCCGCACGGAGGTCCGGGACTGACCCAGTCCGAGTGGGGGTGGGTGTGGCCCG
The DNA here is from genome assembly GCF_012933505.1 of Gordonia asplenii. Taxonomy (GTDB): domain Bacteria; phylum Actinomycetota; class Actinomycetes; order Mycobacteriales; family Mycobacteriaceae; genus Gordonia; species Gordonia asplenii. The sequence continues at coordinate 158,286 of NZ_JABBNB010000011.1, read as the reverse complement.
CCGATCGCCGGATCCTGTACAACCGCGCGTCGGCCGACCCCGACGGCAAACCGTGGAGCGAACGCAAGAAGTACATGTGGTGGGACGCCGACGCCGGGCGATGGGCCGGCCCCGATGTACCCGACTTTCCGGTCGACCGCGCCCCGCACGCGCCCGGTGACCCCGAGCGCGGTGGTGCCGACGCACTGGCCGGCGACGACGCGTTCATCATGCAGCCCGATGGCAAGGCATGGCTGTTCGCGCCGACCGGCATGGTCGACGGCCCGCTGCCCGCGCACTACGAGCCGCAGGAATCGCCGGTCGCCAACTCGTTGTACACCCAGCAGCAGGCGCCCGCGCGAGTGATGTTCCCTCGCTCGGACAACATGGATGCACCGAGCGCGGGTACCCCCGGCTCCGACGTCTACCCGTATGTCTTCACCACCTACCGACTCACCGAACACCACACGGCCGGTGGCATGAGCCGCTGGTCGCCGTATCTCGCCGAACTGCAGCCGGAGATGTTCTGCGAGATCTCGCCGGAATTGGCCGCCGCACGCGGGCTCGAAAACGAAGGCTGGGCGACGATCATCTCGCCGCGCGCCGCCATCGAGGCGCGCGTGTTGGTGACCGACCGGGTCAAGTCGTTGCGTATCAACGGCCGCGACGTCGAGCAGGTGGGACTCCCGTATCACTGGGGTGTCGGTTCGGACGCCGTGGTCAGCGGCGACGCCGCGAACGACCTGATCGGTGTGACGCTCGACCCCAACACCCAGATACAGGAGTCCAAGGCGGGGTCGTGCGATGTGATCGCCGGACGTCGACCGACCGGTGAGGCGTTGCTCGCCCTGGTGGCCGAGTACCAGCAGCGCGCGGGCGTGACGACGGAAACCGATAATGTTCGATTGACGAAACGCACGGATTCAGATCAGGAGGATGACTGATGGGTCAGCTGTCCGGGCCGAGTGATCCAAGCGCCGACGCCGCGTGGCACGTCCATCGGGATCGCAAGGGCTTCTTCACCGACACCTCGATATGCATCGGCTGCAAGGCGTGCGAGGTCGCCTGCAAGGAGTGGAACCGCAACCCCCGCGACGGTGATCTCGAACTGACCGGCATGTCCTATGACAACACCGTCGCACTGGGCGCCAGCACCTGGCGGCATGTCGCGTTCATCGAACAGGACGCCGAACAGATTTCCTCGGCGCGGACGTCGGGCCGGGCGCTGGTCGGGCTCGGAATGCCGAGTATCGGTGCACCGCAAGAGGATTCGGTCGTCGACACTGTGTCACTGGATAACGCGCCACCGGATACCGCGCCGCCGGACACCCCGGAGTTCCGCTGGCTGATGTCCTCGGACGTGTGCAAACACTGTACGCACGCCGGCTGCCTCGACGTCTGCCCGACGGGAGCGCTGTTTCGCACCGAGTTCGGCACCGTCGTCGTGCAGGACGACGTCTGCAACGGTTGCGGAACCTGTGTCGCGGGCTGCCCGTTCGGCGTCGTCGAACGTCGGGCCGACGGCACCGCGGCACCGACGACGCGCGAGGGATATCGCAAGGGCGAACAGCCGCCGGTGCCCAAACGCGGTGTCGCACAGAAATGCACACTCTGTTACGACCGGCTGCTCGACGACGAGACCCCGGCCTGCGCCAAGACCTGCCCGACGACGTCGATCAAATTCGGCGACCACGACGACATGGTCGCCAAAGCCCACGAGCGCGTGGCAGAACTGCATGCTCGGGGCATGACCGAGGCGCGGCTCTACGGCGCCAACGAACTCGACGGCGTCGGCGGAACCGGGTCGGTGTTCCTGCTGCTCGACGAACCCGAAGTCTACGGTCTGCCGCCGGACCCCCGGGTCTGCACCGCGGATCTGCCGACGATGTATCGGCGGGCGGGCGCAGCGGCGCTGGGAATGGTTGCGGCAGTGGCGGTTTCGTTCCTGACCGGACGGAAGCGGTGACCCGGTGACACATTCCGATTACGACGCCGTGCGCCCGCCCGAGTCACCGCGTAAACGCAAGTGGCGCAAGGATCCTCCGAAGGATCGGCCGGGCCGTCGGGGCGGCGGCCGCGTCGAGATGTCGATGGTCCCCGAACCCGAGTTCGTCTCGTACTACGGACGCCCGGTGGTCAAGCCGCCACCGTGGGAATGGCCGGTGGCCGCCTACCTGTTCCTCGGCGGCATCGCCGGCGGGTCGGGTGTACTCGCCGCCGGCGCGCAATTGTCGGGGCGCCCGACGCTGCGACGCAATGCGCGGCTGGGTTCGCTGACCGCCGTGAGTCTGGGCGGCGTGGCACTGGTCATCGACCTCGGTCGGCCGGACCGGTTCTACAACATGCTGCGCACGTTCAAGGTCACCTCGCCGATGAGCGTCGGATCGTGGATCCTCTCGGCGTTCAGCGGCGGTCTCGGAGTGGCCGCGGTCGCGGAGATCGACCGCCTCACCGGCGAACGGTTGCCGTTCGGTCCGCTGCGGCCGGTGCTGCGCTTCGCCGAAGCGCCCGCCGGTCTGGCCGCGGCGGTGCTCGGTCCGCCGCTCGCGGTGTATACCGCTGTGCTGCTTGGTGATACGGCCGTGCCGACCTGGAACGCGATGCACCGCGACCTGCCATTCGTGTTCGTCAGTTCGGCCAGCCTGGCATCCGGGGGCCTGGCGATGATCACCACCCCGGTCGACGAGACCGGACCCGCCCGGACGTTGGCGGTGCTGGGGGTGGTCGGCGATCTCGCGGCAATGAAGTACATGGAGTCCCGGATGGATCCCGTTGCGGCAGAACCACTTCACCATGGACTGCCGGGTACACTGCTCCGCTGGAGCGAGCGGCTCGCGGTGGTCGGCGGCCTGGGTGCGCTGCTTGGCGGACGCAACCGGGTGGTCGCGGCGGCGTCGGGGCTGTCGTTGATGACGGCGTCCGCACTCACCCGCTTCGGCGTCTTCGAGGCCGGCCTGCATTCGGCGAAGGACCCGCGCTACACCATCGAACCGCAGAAGCGGAGACTGGCGGCGCGACGAGCGGCCGGTGTGACCGACGATTCAATAGTCACGACGGTGCAGGGGCGGCAGGCCCCGTCCACTGGTTTCAATGAGTGACCACCCGCTCCCCGAGTGCCAAAGCGAGGAACAAGCTTCGGTGTAACCACCCGCTCCCCGAGTGCCGAAGCGAGGAACGAGCTTCGGTGTAACGAGGGGTGCCGAGCTATCGCACCTCGATCCCCGACCCCTCCACCAGGTGCCCGATCACCGGATATCCCGGCACCTCGCCCGCGACCAGCAATCCCCCCGACGTCTGTGCGTCGGCCAACAGCAGTAAGTCGTCCTCCGACACATCCGACGCCGAATCGATATGTGGTGCAACCCAATCCAGGTTCCGCCGGGTCCCGCCGGATACATACCCGGCACGCAACGCGTCCAGCGCACCGTCGATGAGGGGCACCGAGGCACGATCGATCACCGCCCGCACCCCCGACGCCCGGCACAACTTGTAGAGGTGGCCGAGCAGCCCGAACCCGGTCACGTCGGTCGCCGCCCGCGCGCCCGCGTCGAGCGCCGCCTGCGCGGCGTCCCGATTGAGCGACGTCATCGACGCGATCGCCGCCTCGAACACCTCACCGGTCCGCTTGTGCCGGTTGTTGAGCAGCCCGACACCGATCGGCTTGGTCAGTGTCAACGGCAGGCCCGCCTGTGCGGAGTCGTTGCGTAACAATCGATCCGCGGATGCGACTCCGGTCACTGCCATTCCGTATTTGGGTTCGGGATCGTCGATGGTGTGCCCGCCGATCACCGGGCACTGCGCCTGCGCCCCGACGTCGAGTCCGCCGCGCAGCACCTCGGTCAGCAGTTCCATCGGGAGCACGTCGCGCGGCCAGCCGACGAGGTTGATCGCGACAACCGGTCGACCGCCCATCGCATAGATGTCCGACAGCGCGTTCGCCGCGGCGATGCGGCCCCAGTCATACGCGTCGTCGACGACCGGTGTGAAGAAGTCCGCGGTCGACAACACCGCAAGGCCCGTCCCGCCGACGTCGACGCGTACCGCGGCGGCGTCGTCGCCGTCGTCGAGCCCGACGATCACGTTCGCGTCGACCTGCCCGGTCAATCCGGCGACGGCTCGCTCGAGTTCGCCCGGCGGAATCTTGCAGGCGCATCCGCCGCCGTGAGCGTATCCGGTCAAGCGCAGGGGCGTGGCGGCGTCGTCGAGTGTGTTGGAGGTCACCTGGTCGAGAGTAGTGCGCCGACCCTGGAGTACGTTGAAGCGGCTGGAGGCGTTTGGGTTCCTGGTGGGCCCCCCGGTCTTCAAAACCGGTGAGACCGAGCATCTCGGCCTGGCGGGTTCGATTCCCGTCCGCCTCCGCCATACCCGACGTCGGCGAGGAGCGTACATGGGCAGCGGCGATCCGCGGCGCAACATACCGAGGACCGATACGCTGCTGTCGCTGCCCGCGGTCAACGAGGCTCGAAATCGGTTGAGCGAACATGTGATTCGCCATCAGCTCGACGCCGTGCTGCACTCGGCCCGACGCGGCGACCTCGCGCCGGAAGCGATCGAAGCGGCCTTCACCGAGGCCTTGCGGACCCGCCGGCCACATTCGATGACCCCGGTGTTCAACGCGACTGGCGTCGTCGTCCACACCAACCTGGGCCGCGCGCCGCTGTCGGCGGCGGCCAAAGCGGCGGTCGCCGACGCCGCCGACTACGTCGACGTGGAGTTGGACCTCACCTCCGGAACCCGTTCCAAACGTGGCGTCACGACCCGGCGGGCGCTGCTCGCCGCGTGTCCGGCCGCCGAGGATGCGCTGGTCGTCAACAATGGGGCCGCGGCGCTGGTGCTCGCGACGACGGCATTCGCCGCGGGCCGGGAAGTGATCATCAGCCGCGGCGAGATGATCGAGATCGGCGCGGGGTTCCGCCTGACCGACTTGATCGCATCCACGGGTGCCGTGCTGCGCGAGGTCGGCACCACCAACCGCACCCACCTGCACGACTACGCCGACGCACTCGGCGACCGCACCGGCTGCATCCTCAAGGTTCACCCGAGCAACTACCGCGTCGAGGGCTTCACCGCCGGCGTCGACGTCGCGCAGCTCGCCCCGCTCGCCGCGGAACGCGGAGTACCCCTCATCGTCGACCTCGGCAGTGGTCTGCTCGCCCCCGATTCGGCGCTGCCCGACGAACCCGACGCCACGACTGCGCTGAGCGCGGGCGCCGACCTCACCACGGCCAGCGGTGACAAACTCCTCGGTGGCCCTCAGGCGGGAATCATGTTGGGCCGCAAGCAGATCATCGAGAAGCTTGCGAAACATCCACTGGCGCGGGCGGTTCGCGTCGACAAGCTCACGCTCGCGGCGCTCGAAGCCACGGTCACCGCGGGGCAGGTACCCGTCGTCGACGCGTTGCACGCCGACCCGGCGCATCTGCGCGAACGCACCGAGCGCCTGGCGGAGAGCGTGGGCGGCGACGTCGTCGAGCACGACGGTCGCGTCGGTGGGGGAGGAGCGCCCGGAGTTCCGTTGCAGGGCTGGGCTCTTCGTCTGCCCGAGGCGGTCGCGTCGACGCTGCGTCTCGGTACGCCCGCCATCCTGCCGCGCGTCCACGACGCGGCGTGCCTCATCGACCTGCGGTGCATTCCGGAGTCCGCCGACGCCGACGTCGCCGCCGCGGTGTCCCGCGCCGTCGCCGCGCATCGATGAGCGGACCGCAGGCCCGATTCGTCGTCGCCACCGCAGGACACGTCGACCACGGGAAGAGCACCCTGGTCCGTGCCCTGACCGGAATCGAACCCGACCGCTGGGCCGAGGAACGTCGGCGCGGACTCACCATCGACCTGGGATTCGCCTGGACCACAATGCCTTCCGGCGCCGACGTCGCGTTCGTCGACGTTCCCGGCCACGAACGATTCCTCGGCAACATGCTCGCCGGGCTCGGACCGGCACCCGTCGTCTGTTTCATCGTCGCCGCGGACGAGGGATGGTCGGCGCAGTCGAGCGATCATCGAGACGCACTGGCGGCGTTGGGAATCGACCACGGGCTCATCGTCGTGACCAAGATCGACCGCGTCGACGACGGGGGTGCGGCCACCATGGTCGCGGCGCGAAACGAGTTGCGGCACACCGGGTTGGCCGAAGCGCCCGCGGTCGCCGTCTCCGCGCGCACCGGCGAGGGACTCGACGCACTCACCGTAGCCCTCGATCGAGTTCTCGCGACGGTTCCCGCGCCGGACACGACGGGTCGCGTCCGGCTGTGGGTCGATCGCTCCTTCACCATCGGCGGTGCGGGCACCATCGTCACCGGGACGCTGACCGAGGGAACTCTCGCAGTCGGCGACACCGTCGAGCTCTTCCACGCGAATACGCTGCGTACCTTGATGATTCGTGGCCTGCAGACCGAAGGTGCCGACCGCGATACCGTCGGCCCGACGTCGCGCGTCGCGGTCAACCTGCGTGGCATCGCGGCAACCGGCGTCGAGCGCGGCGATGTGCTGCTGACGCCGCGTGCGTGGCGCCCGACGTCGAACGTCGACGTCGGGCGAGTGTCCGGCGACTTCGCGGACATGCCGCACCATCTCACCGCTCACATCGGCAGCGCGTCGATACCCGTGCGGGTACGTCCCCTCGACGACGAGCGCCTCAGGCTGGCACTCGCCGCGCCGGCGATGCTCATCCGCGGCGACCGGATCGTGTTGCGCGACCCCGGAACTCGCCGAATCATCGGTGGCGTGCGTGTCCTCGACGCCGATCCGCCGCCACTGCGCAGGCGCGGCGACGCGAAGCGGCGAGCCGCGGAACTCGGTGAGCAGTCCGGCGCGCCGGACCTGGTGCGCGAGGTCGAGCGGCGCGGCTATGTCGCGGCGGACCGGTTGCGAGAACTCGGCTTGATCGGCACCGGCGAACAGCCGCCCAGCGGCATCCGCGCGGTCGACGGTTGGTGGATCGCGCAGAGCACGTTCGACGCCTGGGCCGCCACACTCGCCGACGCCGTCGACGACATCCACCGACGTGACCCGCTCGCCGCAGGCATGTCCCGCGGTGCCGCCCGCGACCGTCTCGGCCTGCCCGACGCGGCCGTGCTCGACGTCCTCGCCCGACACGTCGGGCTGGAAACGACCGACGGTCAGCTCGCCCGCCCCGGCCACCGGACCGACGTGACGCCGATCGAGGCATCGCTGACCGAACTCGAAACACGCTGGCGTGCTGAGCCTTTCGCGGCCCCGGAGGCAGCCGACCTCGCCGCGCTGCGACTCGGCGACCGCGAACTCGCCGCCGCGGCACGCGCGGGCCGCGTCATCAGGCTGCGCGACGGAATCGTTCTGGCGCCGACAGCCCCGGCTCTCGCGATGCGTACACTCGCGACTCTCGATCAGCCATTCACCACCAGCGCGGCCCGCCAGGCCCTGGGCATCACCCGACGAACCGCGATTCCCCTGCTCGAACACCTCGATGCGCGCGGCTGGACGAAACGACTCGACGCCGGCCATCGCGAAATCCGACGGTGATCGGCGTATCCCCACCGCCGGTTGAGTAGCCTCGACGAGCGCAGCGAGACGCGGCGTATCGAAACCCCGCGAGCCGAGCGATCACCTTGACCCGTGCACTAGCGTCGAGGACGCAAGGTGACGCGCCGCATCGAAGGGATCCTGGCATGGCAACAGATTTCGACGTCATCGTGATCGGTGGTGGGGCGCCCGGCGAACACTGCGTCGGTGACCTCGTCGGCCACGGCCTGCGGATCGCCGTCGTCGAGCAACGGCTCGTCGGCGGCGAATGCTCGTACTACGCGTGCATCCCGTCGAAGACGCTGCTACGCCCCGGTGAGGCGGTCCACGGGGCGCGGGCGGCGCTGGCGACCGCCGAGGTCGACGTCGCCGCCGCGCTCGCCTGGCGTGACTACATGGTCTCCGACCACGACGACACCTCGGCCGCGCAGTGGCTCACCGATCAGGGCGTGTCGCTGCTGCGTGGACATGGCCGGCTCGACGGTCCGGGTGCGGTCGTCGTGGGCGAAAGGCGCTATACCGCAACAGATATCGTCATCGCCACCGGCTCCGACCCGCTGCTGCCGCCGATCGCGGGACTGGCCGGACTCGACGGTGTCTGGACCAATCGCGAGGCGACGTCGATGACGACGGTGCCGCGGCACCTCCTGATCCTGGGCGGCGGCGCTGTGGGCGTCGAGATGGCGCAGGCGGTACGACGCCTCGGCGGCGCCGTCACCCTTGTCGGCTCCGGTGATCACCTGTTGCCGAAGGAACCGGCAGCCGTCGGGCAGGCGCTCGGCGAAGCATTGGCGCGCGACGGCGTAGAACTCGTGTTCGGTTCGCGCGCAACCGAAGTCGCCCGCGACGAGAATGACTACGTCCTCACCCTGGCCGACGGCAGACAGTTCCGTGGCGACAGACTCCTCATCGCGGCCGGCCGCAGACTGCGCGTCGACGACATCGGGCTCGACACGGTGGGCGTCGACGCCGATCGCCGCGGAATCCCGACCGACGCGCGCGGCAATGTCGGGCCGGGACTGTGGGCCGTCGGGGACGTGACAGGCCAGTGGCTGTTGACCCACGTCGGCAAATACCAAGGCGAGGTGGTGGCGTCGAATATCCTCGGGCGCCACCGCGAAGCGGACTACTCGGCGGTGCCGCGGGTTGTCTACACCGACCCGCAGGCCGCCTCCGTCGGCGCGATCGAGGCGCCGTTCTCGGCGTCGGTGCCGATCACCGGGATCGCCAAGATGGCCACCTACTCCCGCAACTACGCCGACGCCGTCGGGTTTCTGACCCTGCTGTCCGACGGCGAGCGGCTGGTGGGGGCATATGCGGTCGGCCCCGAAGCGGGGGAGTGGCTCCAGCAAGCCACCGTGGCGATTCGCGCGCGCGTCCCGCTGGAGGTGCTCGTCGACACCATCCAGCCGTTCCCGACCTTTGCGGAACTGTTCGTCGGCGCGTTGAAGGAGCTGCGGGCGGCCATCGGCTGAGCCACGCCTCGGTGGCCAACGTGTCCGATTACGTGGACACTGGTCACCAGTGCCGCATATCGCTGCAAAGGAGCAGGTCATGGCAGACAACGACAAATTCGGGTTCGGGCCCGGCGAATTCGACGACTTCGCGCGGGAGGCGACTGAGAGCCTGCGCGCGATGCTGGGCAAGTTCGTCGCCGGCCAGGGCGGCCGCGAGGCCTGGATGTCGATGTTCGACGACTCCGCACGTCGCCCGCGTCCCGCACCGCAACCCGAAACCACTGGCTCCGCGGGCAGCGGCGTGTGGGCGGTGTTCGTACTCGACGACGACGGCGGCGCGCGCGTCGAGCAGGTCTTCGCCTCCGAACTCGACGCGCTGCGCGCCAACCAGCACAACATCGATTCCGGTCGCAAGGTCCGGTTCCTCCCGTACGGCATCGCGGTGAGCGCACTCGACGACTGAGCCAATTCGACATTGAGCGCACCTGACGATTGAGGCGCGCCGACCGGCGCCTACTCTCTCGGCACCCGCACAGCAAGCTCCCAGACTCGTGGGACCGGGCGGCCAGACAGCGCTGTCAGTGTGTTCACCATGACCACATTGATGACGCGATCTCAGCCCGCAGGTGGCGGGCGACACGCACTCGACGACTCCGCGGAGCCGACGTCCGTCGCCCGACGCCGGCGCCCCGAACCCCGACACTGGGCTCTCGCCTCGCTGCTGATTCTGACCGCGGTGCTTTACCTCTGGAATCTGTCCCGCAACGGCTGGGGCAATGACTTCTACGCCGCGGCATCGCAGTCGGGCGGAATGAGTTGGAAAGCGCTGCTCTTCGGCTCGCTCGACCCGGCCAACTCGATCACCGTGGACAAGCCGCCGGCCGCGACCTGGGTTTCCGGTCTGTCGGTCCGCATCTTCGGGCTGTCGTCGTGGTCGATCCTGGTGCCTCAGGCTCTGATGGGTATCGGAGCGGTCGCACTCGTCTACGCGACGGTCCGTCGAATCCTGCTGAAAGCGGGCACCGAGCAGACCGCGACCGCGGGCGCTCTGATCGCGGGTGGCGTCCTGGCGCTCACCCCGGCCGCCGTACTGATCTTCCGGTTCAACAACCCCGACGCCCTGCTGGTCCTGCTGATGACCGCAGCCGCATACTTCACGGTTCGTGCGTGCCAGGCGGCGTCGTGGAAGTGGCTGGCGTTGTGCGGTGTCGCATTGGGGTTCGCCTTCCTCACCAAGATGCTGCAGGGACTGCTGGTACTGCCCGGATTCGGTCTCGCCTACCTGCTGTTCGCCCGGGCGTCGTGGCTCACGCGGGCTCGTGATCTCGCCATAGCTACTGTCTCCCTTGTAGTTTCGGCGGGATGGTATGTCCTGCTGGTGGAACTGTGGCCGGCCGGCTCGCGCCCGTACATCGGCGGTTCGACCAATAACTCGTTCCTCGACCTGGTCTTCGGCTACAACGGCGTGGCCCGCATTCTCGGCAACTCCGGTTCCGGCGGTGGCGGCGGTCATGGCGGTCCGGGTGGCAACGGGGCGTCGGGAACGTCATTCGGTGGCTCGACCGGTCTGAATCGGTTGTTCAGCAACGAATTCGGCAATGAGATCTCCTGGCTGCTGCCGGCCGCGCTACTGGTGCTGGTCGCCGGAATCGCGCTCGCCATTCGACGCCGCCTCGACCGCGACATCGCGATTGGCCTGACCGTCTTCGGCACCTGGCTGGTCATCACCGGCGTCGTGTTCTCCTACATGAGCGGCACCGTCCATCCCTACTACACCGTCGCACTCGCTCCGGCCATCGCCGCGCTCGTCGGCATCGGGGCCGTCATCGGCTGGCGCAACCGTGAATCCTGGTACGGCACAGCGTTTCTCGGGGCACTGGTAGTCGCGGCCACCGGGTGGGGTGCGATCCGTGCCTACCAGGCGGGCTTCGGGTGGCCCGTACTCGGCTGGGTTCTGGGTGCGCTCGCCGTGATCGCCGTCGCCGGACTGGTGGTCGGGCGCGGGTGGACCGGCAAGCAGGCGGCAGGCCTTGCGGCGGCTCTGCTCATCGCAGGCGGCACCGCCACAGCAACGTTCGGCGTCGCCACCGCGAACACCACGCACACCGGCTCCATCCCGACCGCGGTCGTGACTTCCAAGGGGTCGTCGGGCTTCGGTGGCATGGGCGGCATGGGACAGGGCGGCGGTCCCGGCGCGGGCGGCCAGGGCACTCCCGGTACCGGCGGCCAGGGCACTCCCGGCGCGGGCGGCCAGGGCACTCCCGGTGGGCAGAACGGGGCGCCGACCGGCTTCACCGGTCGAACCTCGACTGCCGATGGCCAGCGAAACCACGTCCGCGGTCAAGGCGGCCCCGGTGGCGGATCGGCCAACACCCAGGTGGTGTCGTTGCTGAAGTCGACCAGCACCACGTGGGCGGCGGCAACCGAAGGTGCGCAGTCGGCGGCTCCGCTACAGCTGAACTCGGGCAAGGCGGTGATGGCCATCGGCGGCTTCACCGGTGACCCGTCGCCAACGCTCACCCAGTTCAAAAAGCTTGTCGCAGAAGGAAAGATCACCTACTACATCGCCGGAGGCGGCGGCGGACCGCAACGGTCGAGCGACATCTCCAGCTGGGTCCAGGAGCACTTCACCGCAACCACCGTCGGTGGCACCACGGTGTACAAGCTGACAACCTAGTCGGCAAGGTGCGCGGCAGCCCCACCCTCGGCTCATCGAGAGCCGAGGGTGGGCTGCTTAGCGGGTCCGACGAGCGGCTACCCCTGCAACAACTCCGACATCTGCTCCCGCGTCATGCCCAGAATCGGAGCTACCCGACCGATCGGGAACGACCCCGCCAACTCCAGCAGCGTCGGATCCGGTGCCGTTCCGTCGCCGCTCAGGGCGCCGAACATCTCGCCCAGCCTCGGCCCGATGACGGGGTGGTCGAGTACTTCCAGGATCGTCGAGCCGAGTCCGATCGCCGTGTCGGCGGCGTCGCCGTCGACGTGAATCACGCTGGACGCCTTGATGTCTCGGCTCGACGATCCGACGTCGACGCGGTAGTCGGCGTCCTCGACGAACCAGTCGTCGACGTCGCGATTCCAATACGCGAGCTCACTGCGCGGCACGTCGATCCGAACCGACATCGACGCACCGGCCGCGAGCTCGAGTGTCTCGATGCCTTTGAGCTCGCGCGGCGCACGGGCCACGGCAGAGCGCTCCACCCCGACGTACACCTGCACCACCGCCCGCCCGGTCCGCGATCCGGTGTTGGTGACACGCACGTCGACAGCGATCCCGTCGTCGGTCAGGCTTGCCGCGACGTGGTCGAAAGTCATTGTCGTATAAGATAATCCATGTCCGAACGGGTACCGCACGGGCAGGTTGCGGGCGTCATACCACCGGTACCCCACGAACACTCCCTCGCCGTAGCGGACGTGCAGGTGCTCGCCGGGAAAGTCGAGGAACGCGGGCGAGTCCTCGATGCGCAGCGGAATGGTTTCGGCGAGCCGGCCGGACGGATCGACGAGGCCGTACAGCACATCGGCGAGGGCGGCGCCGCTCGCCTCACCGAGCAGCCACGCCTCAACCACGGCGGCGGCATTCTCGGTGGGCGCCAGATCCACGACGCTACCGTTGGACACCACGACGACGGTGCGTGGATTGGCGGCCGTCACCGCGTCGAGCAGTTCGATCTGCGCGGCGGGCAACGTCCAGCCGGTGCGATCGAAGCCTTCGGACTCGTCGCGCTCACCGAGGCCGACGAACACCACCGCGACGTCGGCGGCACCGGCCTGCGTCGCCGCTTCGTCGATGAGCTCCGGCGTCGACGCCGTTTCACCGATCACGAAGCCGGGTGCGAAAGTGACTGGACCGTCGGCATATTCGACGATGGCATCGAGTGCGGCGTCGACCTGGAACGGGTTGACCTTGGAACTGCCGCCACCTTGGAATCGCGGCGTGCGTGCGAACTCGCCGATCACCGCGACGCGGGTGCCCGACGTCAGCGGCAGTACCGCGCCGTCGTTGCGCAGCAGCACCGCACACCGGGCGGCCACCTCGCGTGCCAGCGCGTGATGGGACGCGCGGTCGTAGTCGGCGCCCGAACGGGCGTTCGCCGACGCCGCCAGACCGAGCGCGGCCACCCGCGCCGCCGCATCGTCGAGAGCGTCGTACGGGACCTGCCCGGCTTCGACGGCCCGCACCACCGCGGCCGGACTGGCCGGGTTGGCAGGCATCTCGAGGTCGAGGCCCGCGGCGAGTGCCGCGACGCGGTCGTCGACGGCGGCCCAGTCGGAGACCACCAGTCCGTCGAATCCCCAACGGTCGCGCAAGGTTTCGGTCAGCAGCCAACGACTCTGGGTCGCGTATTCGCCGTTGATCTTGTTGTAGGACGCCATGATCGTCCACGGAGCGGCGGTGCGTACGACGTGCTCGAAGGCACGCAGATAGATCTCGTGCAGTGGGCGCGGGTCGATGTCGGCGCTGACTCGAAGTCGTTCCGTCTCTTGGTTGTTCGCGGCGAAATGCTTCAACGACGTGCCGACACCGTGCGCCTGGACCGCCGCCACGAGACTCGCCGCCAATCGCCCGGTGAGGTAAGGGTCCTCCGACATGTACTCGAAGTTGCGGCCGCCGAGCAGTGAGCGTTTGATGTTGATGCCCGGCCCCAGCAGTACGCCGATCGACTCGGCAACACATTGTGCGCCGAGCGCATCGCCCACGCGGGCTATCAGACCGGCGTCGAACGACGACGCCATTGCGACGGCGGGCGGAAAGCAAATGGCGACAACGGAATTGTTGAGCCCCAAGGCGTCGCCGTCACCGATCTGTTTGCGGATGCCGTGTGGGCCGTCGGTGAGCATGACCGCCGGGATTCCGGCGGCGTCGTCGGACGTGGTGAACCAGAACGATGCGCCGGTGGTGAGTGCGGCCTTCGCGGCGAGGTCGAGGTCCGCGATGCGCTCGCGGGCGGTGGGCAGCAGGGCGGCTGGTGTCGTCAGTTCGGTATCCTGGGTGCTCGGCATGGCACTCACGCTACGGGCCGAGTCGGGCTACCTGCGCGGAACTGCCCGACGGAATTGAGTAACATTACGCAGCCGTCGGCTACGGCGTCGGGGTCATGCTTCTACCCATGGATACCCGAACGATTCCCCAGTCGAACACGGCCGCTTTCTTCCTCCAGTCGGTTATCGCCTTCGGCGCGAGCCTGGCCGCCGCAGTCATCGGAATGTTGTACCTGCCAATGGATCCCTGGCAGCGAGGCTTCATCGGGATCACGATGCTGTTCCTCACCTCGAGTACCTTCACCCTCGCCAAAGTGGTTCGCGACCGCCAGGAACAGGCCGCGGTGATGGCCCGACTCGACGAAGCCCGCGTCGAACGCCTCATCGCCGACCACGACCCCTACCTTCCCAACAAGACCAACGCCGCCTAGGCGTCGCGAACGAGCCGCCTCATCCGTACAGCGGTCGCCGTCGGCTTTGTCGTGCGTCGGGTTTCGATTCACGCCGAGCGCAACTGTGGTCGGCTGGGCGCCGTGCGGGACAGACTGGTCGCCGATCCGTTCCCGTGATGAAAGCGACTGACGATGACCACCTCGACCGCCGGCTACACCGACGTCCAGCTCGACGAGATCTTCGACCCAATCTATGCGCGTATCGCCGACGGCGCCGTCGCGCGCGAGGTGGATCGTCGCCTCGCCTACGACGAGGTCGGCTGGTTGCGCGATGCCAAGTTCGGGGCGCTGCGCGTACCAGTCGAGTTCGGCGGATACGGCGCGACGGTCCGTCAGCTGTTCCGTCAGCTCATCAAGCTCGCCGCAGCGGAATCCAATCTGCCGCAGGCACTTCGGGTGCATTGGTCGTTCGTCGAGGACCAACTGTTGTCGACCGACGAGCAGGCACGGGCCACCTGGCTCACCGCGGTGGCCGAGGGCAAGCTGGTGGGTAACGCCATCACCGAACCCGGCGTCGGAGCAGTCGATCGATACCGCACCACCGTCACCGGCCCCGACGACGCGCTCGTCGTCAACGGCACCAAGTACTACAGCACCGGCAGCCTCTATTCCGACTACATTCTGATTGCCGGTGACCGCGACGGCGAGCGGGTGGGCGTTCTCGTCGACGCCGACGCACCCGGCGTCGTCCAGCACGACGACTGGGACGGCTTCGGTCAGCGGCTGACGGCCAGCGGCACAACAGAATTCACCGAGGTCAAGGTGGCGGGGGACCGGTTGCTCGGCCCCGGTTACGGTGTCGCGGGCCGGACATACGGGACGTCATATCTGCAGCTGGTGCAGCTCGCGGTGCTGGCCGGTATCGCGCAGCGCGCCACCGACGACACGGCCGCATGGGTACGCGAGCGAACCCGTACCTACACTCACGCCGTCGCCGACCTCCCGCGTGAAGATCCGTTGGTGCAGCAGGTGATCGGCCGACTGTCGTCGGCCGCGTTCAGCGCTCGCGCCGCGGTCCTCGACGTCGCGGACACCCTCGATGCGGTCCTCGATCAGGGCGCGAGTGACCCGGACCTGCTCGACGCCGCCGAGTTCGACGTCGCGCGGGCGCAGGCCGCGGTGATCCCCGCTGTGCTCGATGCGACCACGCATCTGTTCGAGGTCGGCGGCGCGTCGATCACCTCCGAGCGGCTACGCCTCGACCGTCACTGGCGCAACGCCCGCACCATTTCGGTGCACAACCCGCTGATTTACAAGCTGCAGTCGGTGGGCAACCGAATCCTCAACGGCGCGGAGCTGCCCTACGCGTGGAGCGCGGGCGCACGGTAGTCTCGCGGGCGTCCGCGGCGGCTATCGTGTCTTCGTGTCACGCTTGCATCCCGACGACGCCCGGGCGTTCTGGCTGGCGCCGAAGACGCGCAGCGACCAGTTTCTGCTGTACGCCTTCAGCCCGGTAGGCTCCGACGTCGACGCCGTGGTCGATCATCTCCTCGACCGGGCTGCCCGCATCGGCGATCTGAATCTCGTTGTGCGCGAGACGTTCGCGGCACTCGACTATCCGTACTGGAAGCGGGTGCGGGCGCGGCGCGACCAAATCGTCGTGCGTGGCGGGATATCGGACTGGCGGGCGTGTCTCGACGACGTCGCCGGCCTCATCGCCGATCAGGTCGACGCTCGAGTGCAGGCGTGGCGGATTCATCTGTATCCCCACATCCTCGGTGCGCCCGACGACCGCGGACCGTGTTCGGTTGCGGTACTTCAGATCTCGCACGCGCTCGCCGACGGTCGGCGCTCGGCGGCGATCGCCCGCGAGCTCTTCGGCATCGACGATCTGCCGGCGGCGTCGAACATCCGAGGACGCCGCGAGGAATCGATGACCGCCGCGGCCACCGGGCTGCTGCGAGTTCCCGGCCAACTCGGCGGCATCGTCGTCCGCGGTCGTCGGGCGTACCGACTCACCGCACTCGACGGTCCCGGGCCCGCTCCGGCCGCGCCGGGACCGCTCAACACCGCCCCCGGCGTCGACCGTTTGCTGCGAGTGGTGGTCGTCGACGCCGCAGCGCTACGCATCGGCGGACACAGCGTTACGGCCGGGGCGATCGTGGTGATCGGCCGTGCCCTGGTCGGTGCGGGCATCGTCGGCGCGGACGACCCTTTGGTCGTCGAGCTGACCATCTCCCGCGATCCGAACCCAGGCACACGCAACAACTTCTTCACCGCGGCGGTCGACACCCATCCCGGCATCGCCGACCCCGCACTCCGCGCGGCGGCCGTCGCCGCATCCATCGACGATGCGCGACGTCGCGACGGCTCGCCCGGCGCAGTCGCGTCGAGACACGCGGCGGCGTCGACGCCGGCCGTTCTGATGCGTTGGGGCACATCATTTTTCGATGCGACGGCACGGACGGGAACGGTGACCGGCCACACCGTGGTGTCGTCGGTGAACCGCGGTGGTGCCGACCTCGTGCTCGGGGGTGGGCGCGTGCGTTTCACGACCGGATTCCCGGCGCTCTCGTCGATGCAGGGAATGACGCACGGCGTCCACGGCATCGGATCGTCGGTGGCGATCTCGGTGACGACCAGCAGATCGGTGGTGTCCGACGTCGACGCGTACGTCGCGCACCTGCGGCGGGAGCTCAGTTGAGCCAGTCGCGGCTGTACACGTCCTGCCATCGCACATGGATGTCGGCGGCGGCCGCCGACGACGTGTGTTCGCCCAGCGTTGCCGCCAGCACATCGCGGACCGCGTCGCGCGCGCGGTCGGACATCTCCTGCAGGTCGTCGCGATAGCGCGCCACCAAGCCGATTCGTACGGCGGTCACCTGCCCGGCGTCGTCGACCAACTGCGCATACACCACGAGCCTGCCGATCGCCGCGCGGATCGCGGTGGCGAGCAACGCTTTGACGACCCGGTCGGACATCTTGACCCCGTCGACGTCGGTGTTCAGTGTGTGCGCCGGACGGACCGCTCTGGTCACCGTCGTGGTGATCGACGCGATCAACCGTTCGACCTCACCGGACGGCGGGTCGAGATCACGCGCCGCGGCGATCAGCCAGCCGTCGGTCGCGTCGGCGTCGTCGAACTGCAGGGTCATCGTGATTCACCTCCCGATGTCTGATCGTGCGGGTGGTTCCGCTGGGATTGTGACACATAGTCGGGCCGCCACATGGCCAGCCGGTCGGCCAACTGCTTGCGGCTGCGTTGCAGATGGCCGCGAACCGATCCCGGGGAC
The DNA here is from genome assembly GCF_012933505.1 of Gordonia asplenii. Taxonomy (GTDB): domain Bacteria; phylum Actinomycetota; class Actinomycetes; order Mycobacteriales; family Mycobacteriaceae; genus Gordonia; species Gordonia asplenii. The sequence continues at coordinate 140,682 of NZ_JABBNB010000011.1, read as the reverse complement.
AGCCGCAGGACACCCGCGATCTCGTCATGGGACAGCCCTTCCACCTCACGCAGCCACCAGCATGCCCGCGCCGCCGGACTCAGCCTCGACAATTCGAAGGTCAGGGCTTCGCGCAGCGACGTGTGCTCCACCGCGTCGGCGGGCTCCGGATCCGCCGAAGCCAGCGCGGCGAAGTCGTCGGTCTCGGTCGGCACATCGCGTCGGCGACGGTAGTGATCCACCGCCTTGCGATGTCCGATGGAGAACATCCACGTGCGAAACGAACTCCGGAAAGCGAAGTCCGGCAATCCTTTCCAGGTGTGCAGCAGCGTCTCCTGGGCAAGATCCTCGGCGACGTGGGGATCGGCCACCATCCGCCGCAGATAGCGCAACAGTACCGGTGTCAAGCGGGTGATCAGAACGTCGAAGGCTGCGCGATCACCTGCCGCGGCGGCCCCCGCCAACTCGTCGTCGGACAACTCGTCGAAGGCGAAACTGGGGCAGTGATCGAGATCACTGGAATTGGCGTGATCTAGATCACTTGAATTGAATCGTGCAGTTTCGTGCTCCACTGCGACTGACCATATAGCACGCCGATGCGGAAACGCAGATGGCATCGGCGCCACAGTTGAAGAGCAGGGAGATCGCAATGTCGCAAGCCGTTGAAACGTCATCCGCCGCGAAGGGTCAGTCGCCGCTCGTCGGTGATCGCGGACGCACCTCCATCGCCGATGTGGTGGTCGCTAAGATCGCCGGCATCGCCACCCGCGAGATCGACGGGGTGTACGACCTCGGCGGCAGCGCCGAGCGGGTCGTCGGCAAGGTCCGCGAGGTCCTCCCGGGAACCTCGACGAGCACCGCGCAGGGCATCAGCGTCGAGGTCGGCGAACGTGAAGCCATCGTCGAGGTGGCCATCGTCGCCGACTACGGGGTGGCTCTGCACCAACTCGCGGCCGCCATCCGGCGAAACGTGATTTCCGCGATCGAGCAGATGACCGGGCTCTCGGTGACGGAGGTGAATGTCACCATCCACGACATCAACTTCGGCGACGAGGACGACTCCGCGCCGGCACAACCGCGAGTGCAGTGACGGTGCCCCCCGAAGACGTGGCGCCCGACGACGTGGCTCGCGAGATGGATTCGGCGGAACGGGCCGAGCGCATCGCCCACGCGGTGTTGTCGGTGCTGGGCGTAGTCAGACTCGACGGCGGGCGGTTCGGCGAGGTCGCGACGTACCTGCCCGGGCGACGGGTCACCGGGGTCTCGCTGGACGACGAGAGCGGCGAGGTGCACATCGTGGTGGCCTGGCCGGCGACCGACGAACTCGCGCGCAGCCTCGATCTGCTCGCTACCGCGGAGAACGTCCGCGCAGTTGCACAGGAGATTGCCGGCGTGCCCATCACCGTCACCGTCGAGGATATCGTCGCGACCGGACGCGATTAGAAAGCAGGAATTCGGATGAACAACGCAGCATTGGGACTATTGGCCGGCCTGTTGATCGCGGTTGCGACGGCGACGGGAGGGTTCGGCGGTTTGGTACTCGCACTACTCCTCGGCGGCATCGGACTCGTGATCGGACTCAGTCGCGACGGGGTCATCGACCTGACGGCGTTGCTGCGGAGCCGCAATCGTGGCTGACGATCGCGGAACTCTGACGATCCGGCGCCGGGTCTACGAACGGTTGGCGCAGCACGCCGCGCTGTCGGTCGACGACGTGGTGGCGCAGTCGACCGGACTGACCGCCGCGTTCGACGACCAGACGGCAACCAGCGCCGCGCTGTTTCGAAGTCTGCCGCACGCGATGGCGCGCGAGGACGGCGCCGCGATCACCCTGACGGTCGCGCTGCGCTGGCCGACGAGGGTGAACGACGTGTGTGCGATGGTGCGCGACGTAGTGTCCGACGACGTCCTGCGGTTCACCGGTAGTCGTCCGGAGCGAGTGGATGTCGATGTAGCGCAACTGGTTTCAGGGTCTGCGAAGGAATCCGCGTCGACGAGCACGCGTCCCAGGCCGGTGCGGCGCCGGGCCGGATTCATCGACTTGCCGCCGGTCGGCGACAGCGTCGACGAGGTTGAGGCGATCGGCTCATGAACGATCACGGGACGGGGAACCGACGTGCGCCCGCGGCAAACCCGTCGGCCATTCTCGCCGGTGCGCTGATCGGGTTGGGCCTGCTCGGCGTGGCGGCGATCGCGCTGCGCGACTTGACGGTTCGGGCCGGATGGGTCACCGGATCGGAGTGGCTCAGGACGGTGCCGCGATGGACCGACCGACTGACCTGGCAGGCCTGGATGTGGCCGGCCGCGATCGGCTTGATCGTCGTCGGGCTCGCCATGGTGTGGTTGTCGATACGGCCGCGGCGAAAGGAGTACGACGCCGTTCCCGCCGCCGCGGGACTGTGGACGCGCCCCGCCGACATCGCTCGACGCTGCAGCAGCGTCGCCCGCACCCAGCCGGGCGTCGCGACGGCGTCGACCGTGGTGGGCAGGCGGAAGGTACGGGTGACGGTGGGATCCGGCGGCCCGGTGGACGTCATCGCGGTCGAGCGAGCCGTGAAAGCCGAACTGGCACAAGCGGGTACCCAGCAGCGAGTGTCGGTGCGAGTCAGGCGTCGCGCGACGCCCACGGTGTCCGCCGACGGGCCGCGCGAGGAGACCGTGAAGGAGTCCACATGAATCACCTGCCGGCCACGGTGCACCGATTGGTGGTCTTGGTACTCGGAGTGTGCGCGGTCGTCGTCGGAGTGGGTGCGCTCGCGTGGCGATTGACGATCGATCCCGTCGACGACTGGATCGAGCGTATCGACACCGGCGCCGCCGTACGGTTCGCCGACGGTACCTGGTGGACGGCGGTGCTCGTGGGCATCGCGGTGCTCGCCGTCGTCGTCGCAGCGGTGTTGCTCGTGACGGTGATCCGCCCGATGAAAGCGCAGCGCGTGTTGCTCCCGGCCAGCACACCCAACGGAGAATTGACCGTTGCGCCCGGACTTCTCGCCACCGCGGCCGCCAACGACCTCGCCCGCGATCCGATGGTCCTCGCGGCTTCGGGCCGCGCCATCAATGATCGGGGCCACCAGATCATCCGCCTCACCGTCCAGGCTCATTCGACGAGGTCGTATGCGGATCTGGCGAAAGTCTGCTCGAGGGCGACAGATGCGCTCGCCGACGCCTTGGCCGGTGCTCCGGTAGAGATACAGGTGCTGCTTCAGCTGAAACATCCCGATCCCGGACAACGGCTGAACACGCCGGCGCCGGCTGCGGAGACCGACGACGTCGCTGCGATTGCTGCGGACCGAAACTGACCGGAATGATTCGTAACCTCGTGGTGTCCGACAAGTCCACCGCGAAAGGAACATCATGCAGTTCGCCTCGGCCCGCATCATCACCGACGACGTCACCGCGCTGACCGACTTCTACGAGCAGGTACTCGACGCCCCCGCGAGTCGACCCGCACCGGTCTTCGCTGAAATAACCACTCGCACAGCGACACTCGCGATCGGCCACGTCGACACGATGAACCTCTTCAGTGCGGGTGCGGCGATCCCGCGAGCAAATCACACGGTGATCCTGGAATTCCTCGTCGACGACGTCGACGCCGAATACCGCAGGCTGGCAACACTTTCCATCGCACCCGACGTCGTGCAGGAGCCCACGACGATGCCGTGGGGCAACCGATCGCTGTTGATCCGCGACCCCGACGGCAACCTCGTCAACCTGTTCGCACCCGTCAGCGACGACGCGAGGGCGCGCGCCGAAGCCTATTCGTCGGTGTAGTCGGTGTGGCTGGTCCCCGCTCCGCCCGCGTTGAGGCTGCGGCTGCCGGGCGTGGGGGTGCCTCGCGTGAGGCGTTTGGGCAGTCGATCGGCGAGGTTGCCCAGCGGAGCAACCGACGCCGTCAGCAGGTCGACAGTCTCGCGCAGGTCCTTCACCGTTTCCTGCATCGCGATGAGGCTGGGCGCCAGGAGGCTGATCGTCTCGGTCAGCTCGGTGACGCGGTCGAGCGGGCCGCCGGGTGCGATCGCCCGTTCGATGGCGCCGTTCTCGCCGACCAACTGATCGAGGAGTCCGCCGTCGTCGGCCATCCGGTCGATGATGCCGCCCTGCTCGGCGATCTTCTCCAACACGCCGTCGGGTGCGGTGAGTTTGTCGACGATCCCGTTCTCGGAGGTCAGGCGTTCGAGGATGCCCTCGCTCTCGGTGAATTGATCGACGACGCCGCCGGTGCGGGTCAGCCGGTCGAGCGGGCCGCCCTTGGCGGTCAGCCGCACCAGGATGCCGCCGTCCTCGGTCATCTGGTCGAGCAGTCCGCCGGGCTCGGTGAGCTTCTCCAGAATTCCGTCGTCGGCGGTGAGCCGATCGACCACGCCGCCCGGTCGCAACAGCCGGTCGACCGGCCCGCCGTTGGCGAGTACCCGGCCGCCGGGCCGATCGGGTCCGAGCAGTTCGGACAACTGCGACAACAGAGCGAGCGGAGTCCGCGCGGCCGACAGGTTGTCCTCTTCGACGCCGAGCAGGTCGTTGACTTCGTTCTGTACACCGTCGGCGGTGACGCGGGCGATGGAGATGGCTGATTCGACAGTGGTCAGGGCCACGCCGGTGATGGCGAAGCCCACGCGGAAAGGCAGCCCGACGATCATTCGGGCATCGACCTTGGGGGTATCCATAGCTCAGAACCCTAAGCTACTGAGCGGTCAGTTGTCAGCTTCCGGCCGCTTCGGCCTTGGCCCGCGCCTTGGCGGCCTTCTTGAAGTCGCGGACCTGCTGCAGCGAATCGCCGTCGACGACGTCGGCGACCGAGCGGAAGCCCTTCTTGCTGTAGTCACCGCTGACCTTGGTCCACCCCGGCGGTTTGACCTCGAGCTGCTTGGCCAGCAATGCCACGAAGATCTTCGCCTTCTGCTCGCCGAACCCGGGCAGCGCACGCAGCCGCGCGAACAGTTCGTCTCCGGTCTTGGCGGTGTTCCACAGGCTGGCCGTGTCGCCGTCGTAGTCGTCGACGATGGCCTGGGCGAGTTGTTGGACGCGCCCGGCCATGGATCGGCCGTAGCGGTGGATCGCGGGAGGAGTGGAGCAGAGGTCGGCGAAGGCCTCGGGTTCGGTTGCGGCGATCGCGGCGGGGTCCATGGTGCCGAAGCGGTCACGGATCTTGGCTGGTCCGGCGAATGCTCGTTCCATCGGGAACTGCTGGTCGAGCAACATTCCCGTCAACAGGGCGAACGGGTCGGTGGACAGGAGTTCGTCGGCTGCGGGTTCTTGGGCTATCTGCAACTTCGCCATTAGGTCATAGTAGTTGCCACTACTATGACCCCATGCGAATGCCGTTGAAGGTGACGATCGCCGGGGTGGTTGCTCTCGGACTGGGGTGCAGTGGGATGGGTGCGGCGTCGGCGGTGCCACGCAGCGTCGAACCGAATCTCGTCACGACCCTGCGCTGCGATGTCCCCGATCCGTGGCCGGGCCCGCCGATGCGCACCTACGTCGACGTGTTCAATCAGGTCGCCTACCCGTCGGACGGTCTGCCCGGGCCGGTCATCGACCTGATCGCCACCAATCCGCGACTGCAGGGCGGCACGCAGGGATTTCTGGAGTACACCTCGCAGACCACGGTCACCTGGCGCAACCTGACGAACGGCCGCACCGGACGGGTGGTGGTGCCGACTCGTGCGCGGGCGAACACCTGGGAGGTGAACATTCATCCGGGACCGGGCCGGGTGGCGTTCACCATTCACCAGAAGGTCGGTGCGATGGCGTTCGTGCCGATGGTCAATCCGCAGTCGTCGTCCTGTTCCGGGGTGGCGACGGCGTGAGCCGGTCGGCTCAGTAGTCGGCCTTCGGGTCGGGCCGCAGCAGACCGTCGACCAGCAGCAACTGCGCGGCGAAGTAGCTGCCCAGCACCCAGCCTTCGGCAACCTTGCGTGCCAACGCATTTCGCGGGACGTCGGACAGCAGATGGCGACGGTTGATGATGGCGATGTCGGAGGCTTGAAAGGCGATGCCGCCCATGGTGAGTCGCCTGGATCCGGTGGTCGACGCCAACGCCGACATCGTCGCGAGCGCCGATCCGTAGGGACTCAGCACCGGCAGCACGCGTGGACTGAATTTCGTCAGGACCGCGGCGGGCTCACCCATCACCGCGAGCCGCGGAGCGAGCGAGGCCACCGTGAAACGACCGCCCCGCCGGATCATCGACGCCGAATAGAAGCCTTGTGCCACACCGAAACTCGCGGCACCGAGCTGAAGGTTCCGGTCTTTGGCGGCGGGATCGACGGCGAACTCCTCGCGGTACATCCACACGTCGCCGATGGCCGAAGCGACCACCGCACCCCCGATGAGGACACGGTCGAGCTTGGTCAGATACGGATGCTCGATGACCCGGATTCCCAACAGCACCAACGGAATCGGTTTGGTGGCGGCGGCCGCCGAACGGTTGCCGAGTGCACCGGTGACGGTCGCGGCGGCCGACGCCGTGCCGTAGGCCGCCCACCAGAGTCGTTGGCGCGCTTTGTGATTCTCGGACAGACGGGAGAGCAGACTCATCCCGTCATTGTGTCCTATACGACCCCGACCGCGGGAAGGAAGTAGCAGGACCGCGAACCGACCTGCGCGGTGCCGTACACGGCGGAGAGTACGGTGCCCTTGCCGGTCTCGACCGGTGCCAGGCGTAGTCCGGAGACGCCGGGAATGAGGGCGAGCAGAGGGTTGTTGGCAGCGACCGAGGTGAGGTCGGCGAAGCCGCCCTTCAACGTGGTGGTGTTGAACCAAGCGACCTGCATCTTGCCCCCGGTGCCGCCGGCACCCGCGGGCAGGAACGCGTAGGCCGTCGACCCGTCCTTGACGAGGTTCGGGTCGATCTTCGCGGTCGGGAGGTTCAGCGGAAGGATGGGCGTGGTGATCCGCAGCGGCCAGGGGCCCTTAGCCGCGCCCGCACCCGCGGCGACGAGGCCGAACGGATTGTCGGCGGTCGGGGTGGTGCACATCGGGGCGATCGACGGCGACAGCGGCGTGATGCCGAGGGCCTTGAGGATCGCGAGCGGGTCGGTGGTCGCTGCGACGGGGCTGGCCGTCGCCTGACTTACCGACAGTTGCCCCACGGTGCCGATGATGGCCTTGGCCGCCTCGATGGCGATCTTGTCGATTCCGGCCTGTTTGATCATGCGCAGACCGGCGGCCAGTTCGCCGTCGAACGGGATGTTCGGGATGGGCACCGTGTTCGGGGAGACAGCGGTCGGGACTGCGGGTTTCGCCGGGGCGGCGGGTACTGCCGGGGCTGCGGTTGCGACGGCCGGCGCTCCTAATGCGAGGGCGGATACAGCCGCGACGCTGACCAGTGCTGCGCCGACGCGTCGAGTGGTGGTGGTGAACATGGCCCCTCCTGCAAGGCTGTCTGGCACACGCACAGAACTGTGACAGATGTGACTGATGATGCTTGTGTTAAAGAACAACATGCATGTGAGTCCGGTGGCAACTCGCGAGTCCGAGCCGTGACTTAGGCGCGACGTCGGCGTGACACAGCGCGCCGCCGGGACTGCGGCTATTTCTGCCGTCGGTTCGGCGCTTGGGGTGCCCGGAAGCACTCAACCCCGGCATCGGTGTCGATGCCGGGGTTGAGATGTCGGGGTTGAGAGGAAAAGCGGTGCTAGACGATCGCGATGCCCACCGTCGGGATGATCGAGCAGGTGGTCGGCCGATTGGTGGTGGTGTTGCGCGTGGTGACCGAACCGTAGATGGTCGAGATGACGCGACCGCGCCCGGTGGTGGCGATGCCGGTGAAGGTGCCGGGGCCGTCGGTGGCGTTGATCTTCGGGTTGCGCTTGAGCGCGAACTGTCCGGTGCGGCCGTTGTCGATGTTGACCCAGCTGACCTGCAGCGGGTTGCCCGCATTGTTGAGCGCGGGGCCGGTGCCGAGGCTGGTGTAGACGTAGCCGGCCTGGCCGAGCTTGGGGCCGGGGGCGGGCGCCTGCTGCGGACCCGCGGTCACCAGGGCGCGACCCATCGAGTTGCCACCGGTGGACGAGCCGTTGCCCGCCATGCAGCCGAAGCCGAGGGTCGGGTAGAGGAACTCTTGGATGCGTGGCTTGTTGGGGCCCTTGGGGATGGTCGGATCGCCTGCCTTGGCGGCCGCCTCGGAGCGCAGCATCTCGGTGACCTGTCGTTCGCCGGGAGCGCCGAGGAAGTCGATCACCTTGTCCCACATGGCCTTCACCTCGACCGGCAGGCCCGGCGTCGACGACAGCGTGCGGGCCTCGCTGAGCAGACCCGCGTTGATCTTGCCGTTTGCGTCAGGAGTTGCGGCGGAACCGATGATCGCGGGGGCGAAGGCGCCGAGCGACTTCAGCGCGTGCTCGTTGACCTTCGGCGTCGACGGCGCCGGTGCGGCGGTCGCGACGCCCGAGACGGTCAGCGATGCCGCTGCGGCGATGGCGCCGGCGGCGATGACACGACGGCCGAGTCGGGCCGGGGTAGAGTTCCGCACTCGTGTGAGACGCACTGTCACGATGTCCTAACGGTTGTCGGTCAAATCTGGCCGCAGGGCCGGAGCAAGTGTAAAGGGTCCAACGCACTCCGTGTACAACGGAGTCAGCCTGAGAGGGAGCCTAACGGATCGGGTGAATGTTCTGTGCGCCCGGTGATTCAATTGTTACGTGTGTGACTCGTGTGATTGACCGGCGCGTGCATCCGACTCAGTCACTTGCGACGGGCGGTGGGCTCCTATCATTGGGTGCGCTGGTCGCCGACGATCGGCCGGGCAGGCTGCGGTAGCAATCCAGGCTGTGTAGGAATCTCCGAGAGGCGGGACATGGTCAATCGCATGGATAGACGGATGCATCGGTGGGGGATCGCCTCGGTGGTGATGCTCGCGGCCACCGCGTCGACGCTGGGTCTCGCGTCGTGCAGCTCCGACGACGCCACCGCGCAAGTGGTATTGCTCACACACGACTCGTTTGCGCTGCCCGACGACGTGATAGCGCAGTTCAAGACCGACACCGGCATGCAGCTGAAGATCGTGAAGTCGGGCGACGCGGGCCAACTCGCATCGACGGTCTCGCTCACCCCGGGCGCTCCGAAGGGCGACGCGGTCTACGGCATCGACAACACGTTCGCGTCGCGGCCGATCAACGCCGGCGCCCTGGCGTCGTACAACTCTCCCGAGGCGGTTCACGGCCCCGACGACTATGCGCTGCCCGACGCCAAGGGGCTGCTGACGGCCGTCGACCGCGGCGACGTCTGCCTCAACGTCGACGAAAAGTGGTACGACAGCAAAGGTCTGCAGCCGCCGGCGTCGCTGGAAGATCTGATCAAACCGGAATACAAGAATCAGGCGGTCGTCCTCGACCCGGCGACGTCGTCGCCGGGAGTCTCGTTCCTGCTCACCACGATCGGCGTCTATCCGCGGACCTGGCAGGACTACTGGCGTTCGCTCAAGGGCAATGGCGTGACCGTGGTGTCCGGGTGGGAGACCGCCTACAACCAATTGTTCAGTGCCGGAACGGGCAAGGGGGACAAGCCGATCGTGGTGTCCTACGCATCGTCGCCGGCCGCGACGCCGGGGACGTCGGCACTGCTCAAGAGTTGCTTCCGGCAGGTCGAATACGTCGGCGTGCTCAAGGGCGCGGCCAACGAGCCCGGCGCGCAGAAGCTCGTCGACTTCATGCTGAAGCCTGCTGTGCAGAAGGCACTTCCATCATCGATGTACGTCTATCCGGTGCGCAAGGACACCCCACTGCCCGACGGCTGGCAGGCGCGCGCTCCCATCCCCGAGTGGACGGTGAACATGCCTCCCAAGTACATCGCGGACAATCGCGAGCAGTGGCTCGCGCAATGGCGCACGGTGATGGGCCGATAGCTCTTGCGCCTGCGGCTCGGTGCCCTGGCGGTCCTCCCGACCGTCTTTCTGGGGGTCTTCTTCATCTGGCCGATCGTCGCGCTGATCAACCGGGCCCGGCACGACGCCGCGGGCGGCTCGCTGAGTGACACGCTCGAGCGGACCCACGCGTGGCACCTGTTGGGGTTCACACTCGGGCAGGCCGCGGCGTCGACGCTGCTCACGATTGTCGTTGCGGCACCGATCAGTTGGCTGGTGGCGCGGGTCGACTTCGCCGGTTCGCGGGTCGTGCTGGTGGCGGTGACGGTGCCGTTCGTGTTGCCGACGGTGGTCGTCGGCATCGCCTTCCGGACCGTGTTCGACGGGCCGCTGCTTTTCCTGCACGCGACGTCGGGGTTGTCGCCGATCCTGGCCGCGCACGTCTTTCTCAACGTCGCGGTGGTGGTGCGGGTGGTCGCCGCGGCGTGGCAGGGCATCGACGAGCGGGCGAGTGAGGCGGCGCGGACGTTGGGCGCGACTCCCTTCCGGGCGTTCATCACGGTGACGCTGCCGCGGTTGCTGCCCGCGCTGGCGGGAGCCGCCGCGCTGGTATTTCTGTTCTGCTCCACCAGTTTCGGCGTGATCATCATCCTCGGCAACGGTGATCTGCAGACGCTGGAGACCGAGATCTACACCCGGGCGATCGGCTATTTTCAGATCTCCGACGCCGTGGTGCTCTCGATCTTGCAGATCGTCGTCGTGCTGGCGGCGCTGGGACTCGTACGGCTCTGCGGCGCAAGCGGTTCCGGTGCGGCCGACGGACCGATGGCCCCGCAGCGCCGGGGGCGTCGTCGCCGGGTGACCGGCGCGGCGCGGGGCGTCGTCGTGGCCATCTGCGCCTGGGTGGGGTTGTGGTTGGTGGCGCCGCTGCTCGTGCTCGCGATCTGGTCGGTGCGGCCGCAGTCGGGCGGGCCGTGGACGCTGGCGGGCTATCGCAGTCTGGGGCGGACGGTCAATGGCGTCACTCCGCTGGAAACGTTGGGCTACAGCGCATTCAGTGCTGTCGTGGCCGCTGTCGTCGCGGTGGTGATCGGAACGCTCGGCGCCTATGTGATCGCCCGTGGCGGGCGAGTGCTGGGAGGCATCGGGAACGTCGTCTCGACGTTGCCACTTGGAATCAGTGCCGTGACACTGGGTTTCGGCTATCTGATTCTGCTCGCCGCGATGCCGCGGGAGGTTCGCATGTCGCCGCTGATCATTCCCGCGGTGCAGTCGCTGATCGCGATTCCAGTCGTGGTGCGCATCGTCGTGCCCGCGCTCGACGCCGTCGGGTTGCGGGTGCGGCAGGCCGCCGCGACCCTCGGCGCGCCGCCGTGGCGGGTGTGGTGGACCGTCGAGCTTCCCGCTGTCGCGCGATCCTTGGGCGCCGCAGCGGGATTCGCCTTCGTGATGGCGCTCGGCGAGTTCGGGGCCACCGGTTTTCTCGCACTGCCCGACACCACGACGCTGCCCGTTCTCATCGGATCGGCGCTCAACAAGCCGGGCGCCGACCAACTCGCGACCGCGATGTCGTGTTCGATGCTGCTGGTGTTCGCCACCACCGCAGCGGTGCTGCTGATCGAAGTCGTCGGAGCAAGGGAGATGGTTGAGCGGGATTCGACGAATGCGCCCCCATCTCCACTGGTTAAGCCGTCACCGCTGGTTGAGCCGTGAGGAGCGCTAGCGGCGGGCGTGTCGAAACCATGCTGGCACAACAGGTTTCGGCGAGTCCGTGGTTGCCGGCGACGCGACATCAGCCGAACCGTCGACCGGACCTGCTAGGTGCACGAGACAGCGGATCGCCACGGTCGGAAGTCGTGCCGGGCGGTTGCGCGAAACCCGAGGCGATCACAGTGGTTTCGACTCGGCTTCGCCTCGCTCAACCAGCGGATGGAGCGGTTCACCCCGGAGCGACCGATGACTCCGGGACGAGCCCCCGTACACTTCCCCAACTGACACTCGGAGGCGTTGACCGATGTTAGAGATCTCGAAACTCGTTGTCGCATATGGCCGCAAGCGCGTCATCGACGAACTTGATTGGCGGGCCGGCGATCACGGCCGATTGGTCACCGTCGCACTCGGGCCGTCGGGCTGCGGGAAGTCGACGCTGTTGCGGGCCATCGCCGGCCTGGAGCCCGTGGTGTCCGGCGCGATAACGTTCGACGGCGTCGACCTCGCCGATACGCCGCCGCATCGTCGGGACTTCGGTGTCGTGTTCCAGGACGGTCAGTTGTTCACCGGGCGCAGCGTCGAATCGAATGTGGCCTACGGGCTGCGGATGCGCGGATGGTCGAAGGCAGCTGCTCGGGGACGGGTGGCGGAGATGTTGTCGCTGGTGAAACTCACTGACTACCAGCATGTTTCGGTCGATCAGCTATCCGGTGGACAGGCGCAACGGGTCGCGCTTGCGCGGGCGTTGGCGCCGAGCCCGAGGTTGCTCTTGCTCGACGAACCGTTAGCCGCGCTGGACCGGCAGCTGCGCGAGGAATTGGTTGGCGAGATCTCCGACATCGTGCGGACCACCGGCACTCCGACGATCATGGTCACCCACGACCACACGGAGGCTGCGGTGCTGGCCGACCAGATCTCCATCATCGCGGGCGGTGTTGTGGCCCAGACTGATTCGCCAGCAGACCTGTGGCGCTACCCGGTCGATCAGTCGACGGCACAGTTTCTGGGATGCACAACGATCATCTCCGGGCAGATCAGCGGAGCCACGGCGTCGACCGAGCTCGGCGACGTCGATGTGAGCGGCCGCGCGTTTGCGTCGACGTCGATAAGCGTTGGGCTGCGGCCGGATTCGGTGGCGGCCTGCGCGACGTCGGGGAGTTCGGTGTCGGGAAGTGTGACGCGAGTGACGCCGCTGCCCGGCCGACTGCGCTTGCGGGTAGTCGTCGACGGCATCCACCTCGACGCTGACGCCGACGATTCACTCGGTGGGGTTCGGGTCGGCGATGAGGTCGGGATCAGGTTGATCGCGTCGCGGGTTGCGCTGATCGGATCACGATGAGCAAGGCGATGAAAACCGTTGTGGCAGCGGCCATCGTGCGCGAGGGACGGTTGCTGCTGGCGCAGCGAAGCTACCCGGAGGAGGTCGCTGGACTATGGGAGTTGCCGGGTGGAAAGGTCGAGGACGGTGAGTCGATTGCGTCGGCGCTGCAACGGGAGATCGCCGAAGAACTGACGGTTCGGATCGAGGTCGGCGAACCGGTGGGTGAACCGGTTACGTTGGGCGACAACGTGATTCTGGTCGCTCTGCATGCATGGCTGGTCGATGGCGAGCCGGTCGCGGCGGAACATTCGGCGGTGATGTGGGTGACCGGGGAGCAATTGCGGGCGATGGCAGTCGATTTGGTGCCCGCCGACGCCGTGTGGTTGGAGGACCTGGTGGGGTTGTTGGGGTAGCGGTCGGCGCTCCTCGTTGGGTTTAGTACTCGCAGCGCCAGCGAAACATCTCTCGCAAGTGTGTTCGATTCTGTGATATGATGAGTGTACGAGCAGCAATACTACGAGGGCTTCACCGGCGGGAATGGTCCCGCCACGACAAATGATGAGGGACTGCTCCTCCCTATCCGTCTTTTCGTCTCGCGAAGGACTCGTCGTGGCTGTGCTCGCCCATGATTCGCCGTCGGTATGGCCGACTCTGGATCTCGCGTCTCTCAGACTCGACCCTGTCCTGGCCGACCCTGGTCTCGCTGTCGGAGACCTGCTGGGATTGTATGGTCACGCCGACAAGGGGGATGCGTTCCTGGCCTGGTACCGGCTGAGGGTCCTCGCCGAGTTGCACACCCGTTTGGTCGTTCCGGTCGAGTACGACGACTACCGCGCTGATGACGCCTACCTGCAGTTGGGGCAGCGAGTCGGGATGACGCGCGGCCAATCCGCCGACACCCTGATGAGTCGGATAGGCGACGCAGTCGCGGCGCGAGATCGTCTTCCCGCCACGGTCCTCTGTTTGCGCGACGGACTCGTCACCGAGTCGCAGTTCCACAAGATGGTCGCCTGGACCGACCTGGCGGACGGGCAGCCGTACATGGCGGAGTTGGACACGGAGATCGCCGCGATGATCCGCGGCGGCCGCGGCATTCCGTATTCGATGGATCAACTCCGGCATCGCGTCGACCGACTGATCTTCCGGAAAGACCCGGATGCGGTGCGCGCTCGACGAGACGTCGCAAAAGACCAGCGCGGCATGTTCACCCAACCCGGCTCCGACGGCATGGCCACCATCGGCGCCACGATGACCGCCGAAGACGTGCGGATCGCCGCCGCACATGTGAAAGCGCTCGCCAACGCCGTCTGCAAGAACGACCCGCGTAGCTTCGCCGCCCGGACGTCGGATGCGATGTACGCGCTGCTCACCCAGACGCCGTTCGAATGCCTCTGTGACGCTGCGACGTCATGCACCTCAGTCATCCCCGATCTGGCAGATGCGCCGTTCCCGGTCCACGTCGACCCGAAGGTCGTCGTGCACGTCGTCGCCAATCACAGCACCATGTGTGGCGACGATGACGAACCGGGCTGGGTGGATGGCTACGGCACGGTGTCGGCCGATCACGTACGAGACATGGCCGCCCGACCGGATGCGACGGTCCGGCCGGTGAATCCCGACCCGTCACCTCAAGCGCCGGCGCAACCCGCCGACCCGTACCGGCCGACGAGACTGTTGGACACCTATCTACGGATACGGGATGGGCACAGCGTCGTCCCCGGTTCCCACACTGCGGCGTGGGACTGTGACCTCGACCATGTCGACGAATACTCCTTCACCGACCCCGCGTCAGGCGGACAGACGCACCCGGACGGGATGGACGCCAAGAACCGCTACTTCCACAACCTCAAAACGCACGGGGACTGGCTCGATGACCTCGACATCGACGACGACGGTCGGGCACATCCGGTGTTCTACACACCCGAAGGTGATGAGATCCGTGGCCATCCGGGGCTGGGCATCGACCTGTTCCCCGGCTTGACGACCATCAGATTCCAGGAGCCTGCCCACCGACCCGCCACCACCGCCGCACCCGAGACGCCGGCCGATATGGAGGAGCCGCAACGTAAGAAGACACGTCTGGAGTACAAGCATCGACGACGTCGGGCTGAACGTGCCCGCAACAAGAAGCGGAGGCGGCAACGCAACGATGCCGACGGAGATCCGCCGTTCTGAACGGTTGCATGGTCGGTCGCGTCAGGACCTAGTTGGGGTGTCGCACGTAGAGTGTTGTATGGCGTTGCGTTTCTCTGCCGGTTGAGCGAGCGAAGTCGAAACCCCACCGGCCGGATAGTGGCGAAACCTGCAGCGTCACAGTGGTTTCGACTCGGCTTCGCCTCGCTCAACCAGCAGGATGCGGCGACGCGGGGCGCGATCATACGGGCGGGCGTACACGGCCAGAATGTCTTCCATGGCAGCGATGAACGCCGCATTCGCCGTGGGCGGGATGGTCCAGCACGCCTTCAGGTGCGGTCTGAGAGCCCCCTTTGTAAGACCCGCCCGATCGTCGAGTGATCCATCGTCGGCATCCCCTCGGTCAGCGCGACGTGTTTCTCCAACAACCGCAGCGTCCACCGCGAATGCCCCTGCGGGGGCTCGGTGCATGCCAACGCGATCAGCCGGGCCTGCACATCGCCGGTGATCTTCGGCTCGTTCGGCGGGGTGAGGCGCTTCTTGCGGGTGATTACGTCCTCGACGTTTCCGCCGGCCGCATCGAACCGCTTGGCCACCAAATACACCGTCGCCTCCGACACCCCGACCCGCTCGGCGACCACCCGCCGATCAGGTGACGGGCCCTGAGTCTCATCCAACGCCAGCAGAATCCGCGCCCGGGTGATCATCCGCGCCGGATGAGTCCCCGACCGAACCACCCCGGTCAACTCGACACGATCGGCCTCGGTCAACGACACCGTGAACTGCTTGGGACGCGGCAACTCCATCAACTCCTCTGATCGATTATCAACCAGAATCAGCCCACCACAAATACCGAATATATTAAAGACGACATGTCACTAGTAGGGTGTCGCACTTAAAAAGTTGTATGACGTTGCGTTCCTCTGCCGGATGAGCGAGCGGAGCGAGTCGAAACCCGCCGGCCGGGTAATGAGGAAACCCGCAGCGTCACAGTGGTTTCGACTCGGCTTCGCCTCGCTCAACCAGCAGGTTGCGGCGAGCCAGAGTGCGCGCAAGATATCAATATCATTAGGCGCGACGCGCCAACTAGTTCCCATTTCTCCGCTACCCGACCCGAAAGACTGCAGTCCCAGGCGCGGTCGGTGCGAGGATGCCGGTTCCGACGGCATCGAAGGTACCGATCACCAGTCCGGGCCCGGGCGCGATCTTGACCCGCCGCGGGCCTGCAATCGTTGTGGAACATGCTCGGACGGACGTGACGCCCGCGCGGCCCGTCGTCACGTTGGTGTAACGCAATGTCACCCACGACTCACCCGCGCGAGTGAAGCAGACCGTGGGATTGGCCGGTGCGCTGAACCACACCGCGCCGGGCCCGGCGGTGTCGATGCGAACCGTCGGCTGATACGTCTTGAACAGCTGTAAGCCGGCGTCGGCGAAGGCGAACGCCGGGGTCTGTTGGACGGCCACCGGAGCTGCCTGCGCCGGACCCCCGGTCGCGCAGGCTGTTGCGGCGGCGGCGAGTGCCATGGCGGTACGCGCCGCGAGTCTCCGGCGGCCACCGATCCGATTGCACGATGTGGGTCCGTTCGACGTGATTCTCATTGGGTCTGCCTGCGCGATGTGTCTGCGACTCCCTCGGTGGCCCTTATGCCGCGCGCGCCTTCTTGTACGCCTTCGCGAATTCCTTGGGTGACATCTTCTCGGCGTGCTGTTTGCTCAGCCGGTGCAGCACCACCGGGCACTTGCTGCAGCGCTTCCGCGACCGGCAGCACTTTTTCTTCGGCTTGATGCTGCGGAACTTCGCGGGCGAGATCTTGCTCATCAACTGAACTTAGCACGCCCTAACAGACGTGTGATCCGCGTCTCAGTCGGGTTGCAGATACTCTGTGAGGGTTGACCGCCATACGAAAGAGAGCCAGTGAGCGCCGCTCCTAACTTCCGCAACGTCGCGATCGTCGCGCACGTCGACCACGGCAAGACCACCTTGGTCGACGCCATGCTGCGCCAGTCCGGTGCGTTCGCTGAGCGCGCAGAGCTGGTCGACCGAGTCATGGACTCCGGTGACCTCGAACGCGAGAAGGGCATCACCATTCTCGCCAAGAACACCGCGGTGCATCGAACCCAACCCGACGGTACCGAAGTCGTCATCAACGTCATCGACACCCCCGGTCACGCCGACTTCGGCGGCGAGGTTGAGCGTGGCCTGTCGATGGTCGACGGCGTGGTGCTCCTCGTCGACGCCTCCGAGGGACCGCTGCCGCAGACGCGCTTCGTCATGCGCAAGGCACTGTCGGCGTCGCTGCCGGTCATCCTCGTCGTGAACAAGACCGACCGCCCCGACGCCCGCATCGAAGAGGTTGTCACCGAGAGTCAGGACCTGCTTCTCGACCTCGCCTCCGACCTCGACGACGCGGAGGCCGCCGCGGCCGCCGAACTCGCGCTCGACCTGCCGGTTCTCTACGCATCCGGCCGCGCGGGCGTCGCCAGCACCGTTGCACCCGCGAATGGCGAAGTGCCCGAGGGCGAGAACCTCGATCCGTTCTTCGACGTCCTGCTCGAGTACGTTCCCGCCCCCAAGGGTGATCAGGACGCGCCGCTGCAAGCTCACGTGACCAACCTCGACGCCTCGGCCTTCCTCGGCCGCCTGGCGCTGGTCCGCATCCACAACGGCACCTTGCGCAAGGGGCAGCAGGTGGCGTGGTGTCGCGAGGTCAACGGCGAGCCGGTCGTCGAGCGCGCCAAGATCACCGAACTCCTCGCCACCGTCGGCGTCGACCGTCAGCCCGCCGAGTCCGCTGTGGCGGGCGACATCGTCGCCGTCGCAGGCATGCCGGAGATCATGATCGGCGACACCCTCGCCGACCTGGAGAACCCGCGGCCGCTGCCGCGCATCACCGTCGACGAGCCCGCCATCTCGGTCACCATCGGCACCAACTCGTCGCCGTTGGCCGGCCGCGAGAAGGGCAGCAAACTGACCGCGCGCATGGTCAAGTCACGTCTGGACTCCGAACTCGTCGGCAACGTGTCGTTGCGCGTCCTCGACATCGGCCGCCCCGACGCCTGGGAGGTGCAGGGCCGCGGTGAACTGGCGCTCGCGATCCTCGTCGAGCAGATGCGCCGCGAAGGCTTCGAACTGACCGTCGGCAAGCCGCAGGTGGTGACCCGCCAGGTCGACGGCAAGACTCACGAGCCGTTCGAGCACCTGACCATCGACGTTCCCGAAGAGCACCTCGGCGCCGTCACTCAGCTGCTCGCCGCCCGCAAGGGCCGGATGGACCAGATGAACAATCACGGACATGGTTGGGTCCGGATGGAATTCGTGGTGCCGTCGCGCGGCTTGATCGGTTTCCGCACCGACTTCCTCACCGAGACTCGCGGCACCGGTATCGCCAACGCCGTCTTCGACGGCTACGGGCCGTGGGCCGGTGAGATCCGCGCGCGCCACACCGGATCGCTGGTCAGCGACCGCCAGGGCAGCGTGACCCCCTTCGCGATGATCCAGCTCGCCGACCGCGGAACCTTCTTCGTCAATCCGGGCGACGACTCCTACGAGGGTCACGTGGTGGGCATCAACCCGCGCCAGGAAGATCTCGACATCAACGTCACCCGCGAGAAGAAGCTGACCAACATGCGTCAGTCGTCGGCCGACGTCATGGAGACCTTGGCCAAGCCGATGACCCTCGACCTCGAAGGTGCGATGGAGTTCTGCGCGGCCGACGAATGCGTCGAGGTCACCCCGTCGATCGTGCGAGTGCGTAAGGTGCATCTCGATGCATCGACTCGAGCACGCGAGCGGTCCCGGGCCAAGTCCCGCGACCAGAACGCAGGTTAATCCAGGTGGGGGCGACACGGTGACGTCAGCTCCGCATGCGCGCCGTGCCCCCAAGCGGGGGCTCGCCGCGCTCGTCGTCGCGGTCTGCGCGGTGGTGACCAGCGCGTGCATGGCGTCGCCGCCTGCCGCGGTACAGCCGACCGCGGCCACGCCTCCGCAGGCCGAGTACCCGACCGAGAAGACGGTGTACATCGCGACGAATTCGATCGGGGCGGGTTTCAACCCGCACATAGGAGCCGACCAATCGCCGATCACCACCGCGATCGGCGCGATGACCCTGCCCAGTGCGTTCGATCCCAGCCTGGGACCCGACGGCACCGTTGTCTGGACGCGGTCGGCGGCCCTGCTCACCTCGGCCGAGGTGACCAGCAACAAGCCGTTCACCGTCACCTACCGGATTCACAATGACGCGCAGTGGTCCGACGGTCTGCCGATCACCGGCGACGACTTCGCCTACCTGTGGCAGCAGATGTCCCGGCAGCCCAATGCCGTTGCGCCCGCGGGTTATCGGCTGATCGACGACGTGCAGACCAGCGGCGGCGGCAAGACGGTCGCGGTCAGCTTCGCGCAGGCCTACCCCGCGTGGCGGGAGTTGTTCCGATCGTTGTTGCCCAGCCACGTCCTCAAGGGTGCCCCCGCCGGTTTCCAAACCGGAATGGACACGGGTAAGCCGGTGTCGGGTGGGCCGTTCGCGATCGTCGGCATCGACCAGTCTCGCGACGAGGTTCGCCTCGCCCGCAACGATCGCTACTGGGTGACGCCGCCCAAGCTCGACCAGATCGTCCTGCGTCGCGCCGGGACCGCGCCGCAGATGGTGGAGTCGGTGCGCTCGGGCGACTCGGCGATCACCGCGCTGAGCACCGGCCCGGCGACCACCTCGCAACTGGAGACCGTGCCCGGCTTGACCTCTCAGCGCGATCTGACGTCACGTGCGCTGACACTCAATGTGAACACTCGCTCACCCGCGATGCGTTCAGAAGCCTTGCGCACCGCGCTGCTCGGCATGATCGACGGCGGGTTGGTGACGCTGGCCAGCGCCGGCGACGACATCGTCACCCAGTACTCCAACACCGTCTACGCGCCGTCGGACCCCAACTACGCCCCGACGTCGCGCAGCCGGCCGACGGCGGCCGCGGTCGCCCAGCTGATGACCGCGGCGGGGTACGTCCGCGGCGAACCCGCGGCGCAGGCTCCGGTGTCACCCGATCCGACGTCGGGTGCGCCGTCACCGACGTCCTCGCCGACGTCGACCTCGGCACCGACCACCTCGGAGACGTCGACGCCGAGTACCGCGTCGCCCACGACGTCGGACACGACGTCGGACACGACGACGCCGTCCGACGAGGATCTCTCCACCGTGCCCGATGTGCCGACCGGTGTCGCGCCGTGGGTGTTGGACGGTAAGCCGCTGGTCGTGCGGGTGGGTGCGGTAGCCAGTGATCCGCGCTCGACGTCGGCGGCGGCGAGCATCGTCGACCAGTTGCGTCGCGCCGGTGTGCGCGCCAAGGTGGTCCCGCTGTCCAACAGCGAGCTTTACGGTGTGGCGCTTACCAATTCGCGTGTCGAGGTGGTCGTCGGCTGGACCGGTCTCGGTGTCCCGCCCGCGACGTCGTTGGCGTCGCAGGTGGACTGCGATCAGCCGAAGGCCCGTACGGCGCCGTCGTTGTCGACGCCGCCGACGCCGACCAGCGTCGCGCCGGGTCAGGTGAACGAGGACAGCAGCAGCACCGCGAACTTCGCGTCGAACGTCTCGGGATTGTGCGACGCCACGCTGATCGATCTGGCTCGCCGGGCGCTGAGCTCGGACGATCCGACGCCGCTGCTGGCGCAGGCCGAGACGCTGCTGGCGCAGAAGGCCGTGTATCTGCCGTTCTATCAGGACGCGATGTTGACCGGTGTCACGCCCGCGGTGTTCGGTGTGCCGCTGACCGGGCCGGTACAGGTAGGTATTTTCGGCGATTCGGTGCGATGGGGATTGAGCAAGTGACCGGGGCGAGCGAAGCGACGGGAAATGTGACCGGGGCGAGCGAAGCGACGGGAAATATGCGCAAACGTCTTCTCCTTCTTCATGCGCACCCCGACGACGAGACGTTGATGACCGGCGGCACCATCGCCCGGTACCTCGCTGATGGCGTTGACGTGCGTGTGCTGACTTTCACTCTCGGTGAGGAGGGTGAGGTGATCGGTGAGCAGTGGGCGCAGCTGGTCGCCGACGGTGGCGCGGATCAGCTCGGCGGCTTTCGCATCGGTGAGCTGACCGCCGCGCTGGCGGCGCTGACTCCAGCCGGACAGCAAGCGGTGGCGCCGCGATTCCTCGGTGGCGCCGGGCGTTGGCGTGACTCGGGGATGGCCGGGTCACCGTCGGCGTCGCATCCGCGGGCGTTGGCGGGCGCGAACTTCGACGACGTCGTCGCGACGCTGGTGGCCGAACTCGTGGATTTCGCGCCGCAGGTCGTGGTGACCTATGACCCGGCGGGCACGTACGGTCATCCGGACCATCAGACGGTGCACTCGGCGTCGGCGGCAGCGCTGCCCATCGCCGCGAAAATGCTTGGCGCACAACTGAAAGTATACGAGTCAGTGACCGAGGAGTCGGCGCTGGCCGGGGGACTGTCGGCGGCCGTCGACCGTGTCCCGGA
Source organism: Gordonia asplenii (assembly GCF_012933505.1). Classification (GTDB taxonomy): domain Bacteria; phylum Actinomycetota; class Actinomycetes; order Mycobacteriales; family Mycobacteriaceae; genus Gordonia; species Gordonia asplenii. Next base: position 119,266 of record NZ_JABBNB010000011.1, on the reverse strand, counting down.
CGGTTGGCGGATGCCCCACGAGGGCGAATTGCCGAGCTACCCGGACGACGCGATCACCGCCGAGGTCGACGTGAGCGCGGTCTACGACCGCAAAGTCGCGGCGTTGGCGGCGCATGCCACGCAGGTGACCGTAGCGCCGTCGGGCACCGAATATGCCTTGTCCAACAACATCTTGCAGCCGATCGGACGAGTCGAGCATTTCATCCGCACCGGATGGTTCGGCGTCGACGCCGCGGAGTCCACCGATCGCGAAACCGACCTCTTCGCCGGACTGTCGTGATGACCGCACGGTGGATTCACCCAGTGACGCAAGGGTTTTCGGAGGAGAAGTTCGCTAGAACGCTCGACGCCGCGTTAGTCGCGTTGCTGATCGTCGACGGCTTCATCGTCGGCCTGCTGTCGGTATTTCTGACCTACGTGCGCATCGGTGACGCCGTCGCGCCGATCGGCATCGCGATCGCGCTGGTGGGCAACACCGCGCTCGTGTTGTTGGCGTCGAGGTTCACCGAGTCGTCATGGCGCTGGGGTCCGCTGCTCGCCTGGATGGTCGTCTTGCTGGCGGCCGGGTTCACCGGTCCCGGCGGAGATGTGGTGCTGGTGACGGACTGGCGCGCTATCGCGCTGTTGCTGGCAGGCGTGGCGGGGCCCGCGGTGCTGGGGTGGCGCGGGGCACTGGCGCGGTAGGGCCGACACACCGCACCTCGATTTCGGACGCCGGTACCGGAATTTTGGCCGGGGTGGGCGTGGTTACTATCGGAATGGTGAGTAGTACACCGCTGCCCGAGCCTTCGATGCCGGCGCACGAATCGGTACAACCCAGCGCAGCCGAACCCGTGGACGAGCCGTTACCCACGCCGGCGGCGATCCGACGCGCGCTGCGTCGGGCACGTGACGGCGCGACGATCAACGTCGATGAGGCGGCAGTCCTGTTGGCGGCTAGCGGCGACGACCTCGACGATCTGTGTCTCAGCGCCGCACGTGTCCGCGATGCCGGACTCGTCGCCGCGGGACGTGATCGACAGATCACCTATTCGCGAAAAGTGTTCATCCCGCTGACACATCTGTGCCGCGATCGCTGCCACTACTGCACCTTCGTCACGGTGCCCGGCAAGCTGGCCCGCGAGGGCAAGGGCGCCTTCATGGAGATCGACGAGGTCCTCGACGTCGCCCGCCGCGGCGCCGAATTGGGTTGTAAAGAGGCATTGTTCACTCTCGGAGACCGGCCGGAGGACCGGTGGCCCGAGGCGGCTCAATGGCTCGACGAACGTGGCTACGATTCGACGCTGCAATATGTGCGCGCAGCCGCGATCCGAGTCCTCGAGGAGACCGGGCTGCTGCCACACCTCAATCCCGGCGTGATGAGTTGGGAGGAGATCTCCCGCCTCAAGCCGGTTGCGCCGTCTATGGGCATGATGCTGGAGACCACGTCGTCGCGGTTGTTCACCGAGAAGGGGCAGGCCCACTACGGCAGCCCCGACAAAGATCCCGAGGTGCGCAAGCGCGTACTCGTCGACGCCGGGCGACTGTCGGTGCCGTTCACCACCGGCATTCTCGTCGGCATCGGTGAGACTCGCTACGAGCGCGCCGATTCGCTGATGGAGATCCGCAAGACGCACAAAGCGTTCGGGCACATCCAGGAAGTCATCGTGCAGAACTTCCGGGCCAAACCCGACACCGCGATGCGCGCGACGCCCGACGCCGGACTCGATGAATATCGGGCCGCGATCGCTGTCGCGCGATTGTTGCTCGGACCGTCGATGCGGATCCAGGCGCCGCCGAATCTGGTGTCGGCCGACGAGTGCCGGATGCTCGTCGACGCCGGAATCGACGATTGGGGCGGCGTCTCGCCGTTGACCCCCGACCATGTCAACCCAGAACGCCCGTGGCCGAATCTCGATGCGCTGCAAGAGATCACCGCCGAGGGCGGCTACGTCCTCACCGAGCGCCTGACAGCGCAGCCGCAGTACGTTCTCGCCGGTTCGCCGTGGATCGATCCGCGGGTCAGCAGCCATGTGCGCGCGCTGGCCGATCCCGGCACCGGCCTGGCCGCCGACGTCACGCCGGTAGGCCTGCCGTGGCAGGAGCCGGACGAGGACTGGCAATCGGCGGGTCGCATCGACCTGAACACCGAGATCGACACGCAAGGACGCAACACCGAGACGCGCAGCGACCTCGCAAGCGCCTTCGGTGACTGGGAGACCGTGCGCGAGCAGGTGCTGGAGATCGCCGCGCATTCGGCACCCGCCCGCGTCGACGCCGATGTCGTGGCCGCCCTGCGCCGGGCCGAAGCCGATCCCGCGGGTCTGTCCGACGACGACTACCTCGCGCTGGCGACAGCCGAGGGGGACGGCTTGGAAGCCTTTGTGGCCCTTGCCGATTCACTGCGCCGCGACGTCGTCGGGGACGAGGTGACCTATGTCGTCAACCGCAATATCAACTTCACCAACATCTGCTATACCGGCTGCCGGTTCTGCGCATTCGCGCAGCGTAAGGGCGACGCCGACGCGTTCACGCTCTCGACGTCGGAGGTGGCCGATCGCGCGTGGGAAGCCCACGTCGCCGGAGCCACCGAGGTCTGCATGCAGGGCGGCATCGACCCCGAACTACCGGTCACCGGCTACGCCGACCTGGTACGCGCGGTGAAGGCGCGGGTGCCGTCGATGCATGTGCATGCGTTCTCGCCGATGGAGATCGTCAACGGCGCATCGCGTGGCGGCGAGTCGATCCGCGATTGGCTCGTCGCACTGAAGGAAGCCGGCCTGGGTTCCATTCCGGGTACCGCGGCGGAGATCCTCGACGACGAGGTCCGCTGGGTGCTCACCAAGGGCAAACTCCCGACCGCGATGTGGATCGAAGTGGTGACGACCGCGCACGAGGTGGGTCTGCCGTCGAGTTCGACGATGATGTACGGCCACGTCGACACCCCCAAACACTGGGTCGGTCATCTCAACACGTTGCGTGGAATTCAGGACCGCACAGGCGGATTCACTGAATTCGTGCTGCTGCCGTTCGTGCATCAGTCGTCGCCGCTGTACCTGGCCGGGGCGTCGAGGCCGGGCCCGACCCACCGCGACAACCGCGCCGCACACGCGCTGGCAAGGGTGATGCTGCACGGTCGGATTCACAACATCCAGACCAGCTGGGTCAAGCTCGGTGTCGAGGGCACCCAGGTGATGCTCAACGGCGGCGCTAATGACCTCGGCGGCACGCTGATGGAGGAGACCATCTCCCGCATGGCCGGCTCGATGCACGGCTCCGAGAAGACCATCGCCGAGTTGCGCGCGATGGCCGACGGAATCGGACGTCCGGCGCGTGAGCGCACCACCACCTACGGCCGGGCGCCCGAGCGCCGGGAGCTGCCGATCGCGACCTAGGGCGTGGCTTCGTGCTCGTGGAGTGGGGAGCGTCGGGAGCCTCGCTCGTCGAGTGCCAGACGAGGAGCTTGCGACGAGTCTGGTGTATCGAGATGCGGCGAGATGAAGTCGGATGGTGATCAGGTCGGCGATCGTGAAAGCCTCACGCTCCCAACGTTTGTCGGGGTGTGCGTTGTGGGTGTGTTGTCGCGGGGCCCCTCGATACACCGAAGCTCGTGCCTCGCTTCGGCACTCGGGGAGCGGAGGGTTTGAGTGGCTTCGGCACTCGGCGTCGTTGTGGGGCCCCCCTCGCTCATAGAGTGCCAGATGAGGAGCTTGCGGTGCGTCCCCCCTCGCTCATCGAGTGCCAGACGAGGAGCTTGCGACGAGTCTGGTGTATCGAGATGTGGTGAGGCGAAGTCGGATGGTGATCAGGTCGGGGGAGTGTGAAAGTCTAGCGTTTCCAACGTTTGTCGGGGTGTTCCTTGGGTGTGTTGTCGTGCGGCCCCCTCGATACACCGAAGCTCGTGCCTCGCTTCGGCACTCGGGGAGCGGAGGGTTTGAGTGGCTTCGGCACTCGGCGTCGTTGTGCGGCCCCGCTCGCTCATCGAGTGCCAGATGAGGAGCTTGCGACGAGTCTGGTGTATCGAGATGCGGTGAGGCGAAGTCGGATGGTGATCAGGTCGGGGGAGCGTGACAGCTTAATGCTTGTCGGGGTCTGCGCTGACCCCCACTACCCCCGCGGCGGCGAGTGCCTCGTAGCCGCCGACGACGTCGGTCGCCCGGTGCAGTCCCAGGTCCTGCAACGACGCCGCGGCCAACGACGACGTATATCCCTGCTGGCACAAGATGATCCAGCGGACGTCGTGGTCGACGGCGGCGGGGATACGGGCGTCGCTCGCCGGATCGGCGCGCCATTCCAGCACGTTGCGCTCGATGATCAGCGCGCCCGGGGAATTCGCCCTCGGCGTCGCGCTGTGCCTGCGGCCGGATGTCGACGAGCACGGCTCCGGCGGCGAGTTCCGCGGGGACGTCGGCTGCCGTCACCCGACGCAAACGACGCCGCGCCCGGGCCAGGATGTCGTCGATGGTCGTCATTCCGGCTGATCTGTCAGCGTGGTGCGGGTGCGCCGCAACGTCTGGTGTTCGGTCACCTCGTAATACGACATCGCCGTCAGCGGCGGCGAGTAGGCATGCACACTCAACGACACGGCCGGCGGCGTCGAGCTCGTGGCGGCCACCGGCCGCAGGGGAGCGGCGTGGGGGTTGGCTACGACGTCGTGCACCCAGCCCAGGGGAAACGATGCCTGATCGCCTGCGTCGAGCGTTCGACGCCGCAGCGCCGCACCGTTCCAGCGGTACTCCAGCAGCGACCCGGACAGGACGGTCAACGCGCCGAGCGATCCGGCGTGATCGTGCAGCTCGGTGTGCTCGTTGGGCGTCCAGCTGATCAGCCAGACGTCGAGATCGTCGTCGGCTTCGAGGCGGGTCGCCCAGCGGTTGACGGTGTCCCACTCGGTGGGCAGCAGGTGGTTGTAGCGGCCGTCGAGGACGTCGGCGGCGCCTTGGTCGGTGATGCGCAACAGGTCGGCGGGTCGCAGCCGCGTCGGGAGGTGCGTTGCCGGGCCGGTCGGTGTCGAGGTGGATCGTGGGCGAGCCAGCGTGGAGGTCATGTGAATGGCTTTCGGTGATCGAGGTCGATGGACGGGGCGCTCTGCGTGCGCCGACGTTGAGTTAGAACGGGTCAGCGACAACAGAGCTTGCGCATGCGCCGGGTCATCGAGTCGAAAGTCACGTGCCCAGTGTCGTCGGGCCGGGAGGAACGGTCGAGGTTTTGCGCTCTGCTGATTTTTAGGCGCCCCGTTCGCCGACCTGCGCATTGGTGTGATCTGTCCCCTGGTCAGTGGGACCTGGTTTTCGGGCGGCGACCTGGTGGCGGATACTCTTGATCGAGGTCTTCGGTGCGGGACAGCCCCCTGCGCCGACCGGTTTGACAGGCCTGTCATTCGTCCGGTGTTGAAGAGGATTGCGGTAAGGAGAACCTGGTGACGTACATCATCGCCGAGCCCTGCGTCGACGTCTTGGATAAGGCGTGTGTCGAGGAGTGTCCGGTCGACTGCATCTACGAGGGCGAGCGGATGCTCTACATCCAGCCCGACGAGTGCGTCGACTGCGGTGCGTGCGAGCCGGTCTGCCCCGTCGAGGCCATCTTCTACGAGGACGACGTGCCTGACGAGTGGGAGCCTTACGTGGGCGCCAACGTCGACTTCTTCGACGAGCTCGGTTCGCCGGGCGGGGCGAGCAAGGTCGGCAAGGTCGAGTCGGATGCGCCGTTCATCAAGAGCCTGCCCCCGATGAACACCGAAGAAGACTAGCCCCAGTGAAACGCGTCAGCACCGCGCTTCCCGACTTCCCCTGGGACACCATTGCTGCGGTCAAACGCACCGCTGCCGCGCACCCGGATGGAATCGTCGATCTGTCGGTCGGTACGCCGGTCGATCCGGTCGATCCGGTGATCCGTGCCGCGCTGGCGGCGGCGTCGGATTTCCCGGGCTATCCGACGACGGTCGGCACCCGCGAATTACGTTGTGCCGCAACGTCGGCGCTGACGCGACGCTATTCGACGGCGCAACTCGACGACTCGGCGATCCTGCCGGTGATCGGCACCAAGGAAGCGATCGCCGGGCTAGTCAGCGCGCTCGGCGTCGAGCCCGGGGAGAATGTGATCATCCCCCAGGTCGCCTACCCGACCTACGAGGTGAGCGCGATTCTGGCCGGTGCCACGCCGATTCGTGCCGACGCGTCGGGCATCGCCGACGTCGATTCCGCCGCAATCGTTTTCGTCAATTCACCGTCGAACCCGACCGGTGCGGTGATGGACGTCGACACGCTTCGACGCATCGTGGCGTGGGCGCGTGACCGCAACGCCGTCGTCGTGTCCGACGAGTGCTACCTCGGCCTGGCGTGGGAGGCCGAGCCGGTGTCGGTACTCGACCCGCGCGTCTCCGGGGGCGACCACACCGGATTGCTTGCCGTGCATTCGCTGTCCAAGGTGTCCAACCTGGCGTCCTACCGGGCGGGTTTCCTCGCCGGCGACGCCGAACTGATCGCCGAATTGCTCGCTGTCCGAAAGCATTCCGGCTTCATCGTGCCTTTCCCGATCCAGGCGGCGATGGTCGCCGCGCTCGACGACGACCGGCACGTCGACGAGCAGGCGGCGCGCTACCGGGCACGCCGCGACATTCTGAAGCCAGCCGTCGAAGCCGCCGGATTCACCGTGGACCATTCGCAGGCCGGGCTGTACCTGTGGTCGACGCGCCGGGAGTCGGGGCGCGACAGCATCGAGTGGCTCGCGCAGCGCGGCATTCTGGCCGCGCCGGGCGACTTCTACGGTCCGGCGGGTGTGAATCATGTGCGCATCGCACTGACCGCCACCGACGAACGGATCGAAGCCGCCGCCCGCCGGCTGCGCGGCTGATGCGCACTCAGTAGAACAAGTGACCGTCTCCGGTGTTTGGTGCGCCGGGGGCGTGGTATTCGATCCACTGACGACGCCGAAATGAATGTGAGTTAGATCTCATTTCGGCGTCGATCGCGATGCCAGCTTTGTGCCGCGGTGTCCCAATTTTCTTAAAGGCCGCTGAAAGAGTTCGGTACTCGGTTCACCCGCTGTTCATGTTCGTGACGGTTTCCAGACGAAAACTCCGGTGCGGCACCGGATTTGCACGCCGCTGCAATTCTCGTCAGGCGCTAGGGTTTTCGGCGTACCAGCGCGGGCGGTTATGGTCCGGGCGCGAGAGGCATCGCGAGGAAGACCCACCATGACAGTCGTCGATACCCGCCGCCGGTTGACCAGCCCCGAGGCCGTCCGCGAACGAAGCGGCGGCGTGGCCGCCGACATCTTGATCCTCGTCGGCGCGATCGCGTTGATCTGGGTGATCGTGCGGATTTCGCAGGGGATGAACGCCTCGGTGAACCTGTCGAACGCGCCGACGTCGATCGACACCAACCCGGCCAAGCTCCCGTACTACGCGGCGCGGTCGTTGCTGCGCATGTTCATCGGCCTCGGGCTGTCGCTGATTTTCACGTTCGTCTACGCAACGATCGCCGCACGGTCCCGCCGAGCACGAATCGTGTTGTTGCCCGTCCTCGACATTCTGCAGTCGGTGCCGATCCTCGGCTTTCTGTCGATCACGGTGACCATGTTCATCGCGCTGTTTCCCGGCTCGGAGCTGGGACTGGAATCAGCGGCGATCTTCGCCATCTTCACCTCGCAGGCGTGGAACATGACCTTCGCCTTCTACCAGAGCCTCACGTCGCAGCCCCGCGATCTCACCGAGGCTGCCGTGAACCTCAGATTGTCGCGCTGGCAACGGTTTTGGCGATTGGACGTACCGAGCGGCATGATTCCGCTGGTCTGGAATTCGATGATGAGCTTCGGCGGCGCGTGGTTCTTCCTGACGGCGTCGGAAGCGGTGTCGGTGTCGGGCAAGTCGTTTGCCCTGCCGGGAATCGGTGCCTACGTGGCCTCGGCGTCGAGCGAAGGCGATCTCGGTGATGTCTGGTGGGCGATCATCACGATGATCATCGTGGTGGTGGTCGTGAACTTCGCCTTCTGGAGTCCGCTGACGGCTTGGGCCGAGCGCTTCCGCGTCGAGAACTCGGCGTCGGGGCGCGAGCCGAAGTCGTTGGTACTCAACCTATTACGACGATCGCACGCCGCAGGTTTGGCGAATCGACTGCTCGATCCGGTCACCGATGTCTGTGACCGGGCGTTCGGGGTGCTCGGCGGTCGTACCGGCCCGCCGCCGGTTGTGCACGCACAGCGCCGACGAATCGCCGACGTCCTGTTCGCTCTCGCTGTGGCCGCATTGCTCGGCTATACGCTCTACCGGATCGTCGAGGTGATTCTCGGCGACGTCGGACTTCATGAAGTGGGCTACACGGTCCTGCTCGGCTGCGCGACGATGGCCCGCATCGTCGTGGTGATGATCGTCTGCACCGCGATCTGGGTGCCGATCGGAGTTCTGATCGGGCTCAACCCCAAGCTGTCCCGGATGCTGCAGCCGGTCATCCAAGTGTGCGCGAGTTTTCCGGCCAACTTCCTGTTCCCGATCGTGACCGCCGTGTTCCTCGCGCTACACATCGGCCTCGACGTCGGCGGCATCGTGCTGATGGCACTCGGTACGCAGTGGTACATCCTGTTCAACGTGATCGCGGGGGCGTCGGCGATACCCAACGATCTGTTGGAGGCATCCGCCGATATGCGGTTGTCCCGGTCCCTGCGCTGGCGAAAAGTGTTGCTGCCGGCCATCTTCGCGAGCTACGTGACCGGTGGTATCACCGCTGCGGGCGGTGCGTGGAACGCCTCCATCGTCGCCGAGATCATCACCTACAACGGTCAGACCTACAACGCGCACGGCCTCGGCAACTACATCGCGCAATGGACGGCGTCGACGGCACCCGATCACTGGGCGCACCTGCTACTCGGGATCTGTGTGATGTGTGCCTTCGTGGTGGCGACCAACGCCGTCTTCTGGCGCAGGCTCTACGCACTCGCCGAACGCCGCTACACACTCTGACGGCTGCTGCCACCCCCTCTACCGACAAGGACGTCCCATGACCGCCATCGCCAAGGCACCGCTGATCGACATCGCCGATCTGACGAAGAGTTTCGAAGGGCCGCAAGGTGATACGTTCACCGTTCTCGACGGTATCGATCTGCGTATCGACAGTGGTGAGATCGTCGCACTACTGGGCCGGTCGGGGTCGGGAAAGTCGACGCTGTTGCGTATCATCGCCGGCTTGATCCCGGCGTCGTCGGGGAAGGTCGACGCAGGCGGAGCTCCGTTGGTCGGGGCCAATCCGGCGACGGCCATGGTCTTTCAGTCCTTCGCGCTGATGCCGTGGCTCACCGTGCAGGACAATGTCGAGCTGGGTTTGGCGGCACGGGGAGTGGGCCGCGACGAACGGCGTGAACGTGCCCTGCAAGCCATCGACATCATCGGTCTGGACGGTTTCGAGTCAGCCTATCCGCGCGAGCTCTCCGGCGGCATGCGCCAGCGTGTCGGCTTCGCCCGCGCGCTGGTCCTGCAGCCCGACCTGCTGCTGATGGACGAGCCGTTCTCGGCGCTCGACGTACTGACCGCGGAGAACCTGCGAAATGAGCTCGTCGAGCTGTGGACGCAGGACGACTTCCCGACCAAGAGCGTGTGCATCGTCACTCACAACATCGAAGAGGCGGTACTGCTCGCCGACCGCGTCGTCGTACTCGGCAGCAAGCCCGGCCGAATCATCCACGAAGCCCGGGTCCGGATGGAACGGCCACGTGATCGGCAGAGCACCGAATTCGAGGCGCTGGTCGATGAACTGTACGGAGCGCTGACCGGTCGCGATACTCAGCTGCAGGTAGATACCCCGGTCGGTGAGGCCACTCCGGTCACCCGCCCACTGCCCGACGCGACCGTGGGCGGGCTCGCTGGTCTGGTGGAGATGGTCGCCGCTCGAAATGGAACCGTCGACCTGCCCGACCTCGCCGCGGAGCTCAACTTCGAGATCGACGATATGTTGCCGCTCGTCGACGCCGCGGCGATGCTGGGCTTTGTGTCCGTCGACGACAACGACATCTCGCTCACCGACATCGGCGAACAGTTCGTCACCGCCAGCATCGTCGAAGCCAAACAGGTCTTCGCCCGGCAGGCCGGCGACCGGGCGCCGCTGGTGCGCACGATCGTGCGGGCGCTGACTTCGAGCGCGAATCGCAGTCTGCGACTCGGCTTCTTCGAGGATCTGCTGCGCCGCGGTTTCGCCGCCGACGATGCTCAGCGCCAGTTGCACACCGCGATCGACTGGGGCCGCTACGCGGAACTCTACGATTACGACGCCGACGACGACCAGCTGCGACTGGATCCCGCGCAGCCCGCGAGCTTCGGCTGAGTTTCGTCATCCTCGGAATCGACGCGGTTAGTTCTTGTGCAGCGCCGCGTTCAGGGCGATGCCGTCGCCCTTCCACGGCACCACTTCGACTGCGCCGGTCGAGGAGTTGCGGCGGAACAGGATGTTCGAGTGCCCGGACAGCTCGCGCGCCTTGATGACCGTGCCGTCGGGCCCGGTCACCTTGGTGCCCGCGGTGACGTAGAGACCCGCCTCGATGACGCAGTCGTCGCCGAGCGGGATGCCGCAACCAGAGTTGGCGCCCAGCAGGCAGCGCTTTCCGAGGCTGATGATCTCCTTGCCGCCGCCGGACAGGGTGCCCATCGTCGACGCGCCGCCACCGATGTCGGAGCCGTCGCCGACGACCACTCCCGCCGAGATGCGGCCCTCGACCATCGAGGCACCCAGCGTGCCCGCGTTGAAGTTGACGAAGCCCTCGTGCATGACGGTGGTGCCCGACGCGAGGTGTGCGCCCAGCCGCACCCGGTCGGCGTCGCCGATGCGCACGCCGGCGGGCGTCACGTAGTCGACCATCCGCGGGAACTTGTCGATGTGCGAGACGATCACCGGTCCGCGCGCGGCGCGCAGGCGGGCGCGGACCTGCTCGAAGCCGTCGACTGCGCACGGGCCGTGGTTGGTCCACACCACGTTGGCGAGCAGCCCGAACTGGCCGTCGAGGTTGGCACCGTGCGGCGCGACGAGACGGTGCGAGAGCAGGTGCAGGCGCAGGTAGACGTCGTAGGCGTCGGTCGGCGGCTCGGTCAGGTCGGCGATGTTGGTGCGGATCGCGACGGTCTTGACCCCGCGCACGTCGTCGACGCCGACGAGCTCGCGCAAATAGTCCGGGGTGTCGGCGTCGTCGAGGACGACGGTCCCGGTGATGTCGATGGTGGCGAGCTCGGGTTCGGGGAACCAAGCGTCGAGCACCGTGTGGGTGTCGGCGCCGGTGCCGTTGGTCAGGGTGGCGATTCCGATCGCGAATGCTCCATGCGTAGTCACGAGGCACGAGTTTACCGGGCATAGTCTTGGGTGGTGACCATCAGCGCTTATCGCGAACGCAGGGCCGGGCGGGTCCCCGGCGTGCTGTGGTGCTCGACGCACGCCGGCGGCGCGGCGACGATCCTGCCCGACGGCTGCATGGACATCATCTGGACCGGGGAATCGCTGATGGTCGCCGGTCCCGACACCGTCGCGGCGTCGTATCTGAGCGCAGGGCCGCATCGGATGGTCGGGTTGCGGTTCGATCCGGGGGTCGCGCCGTCGGTGCTCGGTGAGCGGGCGGATGCGTTGCGGGACAGTCGAATTGATCTCAGCGCCGTGTGGGGTGATCGTCGTACGCGCAGCTGGCTGGACCGGATGTCATTGTCCGACGACCCCGCCGGGGCACTGGTCGACATGTGCGCCGAAGCGCTGGCCGACGTTCCCGAGTGGGTCACGCCCACCGTCGCGATGCTGCGCGACGGCGTCGACGTCGCCGACGCGGCCCGCGCCGCCGGAATGTCCCCGCGCACCTTTCAGCGCCAGGTCAATCAGCGAATCGGATACGGTCCCAAGGTCTTTCAGCGGATTTCACGCCTCACCGACGCCCTGCCCGACCTTCGAGCGGGACTGTCGTTGTCCGACGTCGCGCACCGTCGCGGATACGCCGACTATCCGCACATGCACCGGGAGTTCAAGGCGTTGACGGGCGAGTCGCCGGCTGACCTTCGCGGCACGTCGCCGTGAGTCCGGGCCGGGTCGGCGACCCTCACACCTCCAGTGCCGCATACAGTTCGACGCTGTTGCCGTCCGGATCCGCGACGCTCGCGTATCGCTGGCCCCAGAAGGCGTCGAAGGGCTCGAGGTGGCCGTGGTGGCCCGCGCCGGTGAGCTCGGCGTAGACGCGATCCACCTCGGCCGGTGTGCCGCAGTCGAATGCCAGCGACACGCCTTCGTTGGGGCTGGCGGGTGGCGTCCATCCCGGCTGGAACGACTGTGCCACCGCGTGCGTGTCGAACATGATGCGGAAGCCGTCGACGTGGGACTCGACGTGTTGCGCCTTCTCGACGCCGTCGGGGAATTGATCGTCGCCGAAGGTCAGCCCGCAGATGCGGTAGAAGTCGACACTGGCTGACATGTCGGCGACCAGGACGGACAGCGCGTTGAATCGTGGAGTCATGACTACGTACGGTAGCGGGCGCCGCCCGAGGAGTCTTGAACGTTTCGGCCACTCGCGCCCGGTACGGTGAAGGCCATGTCCCTCGACTTGTCCGCCGATCCCGCGCAGCTCACCGCCGACTTGATCGACATCCGCAGCGAATCGCACGACGAGGCGGCCATCGCCGACGCCGTGGAGCACGCATTACGTACGCAGACAACGGGTTTCGAGATCGTCCGACACGGTAACCGGGTGCTCGCGCGTACCGCGGCGGGCCGGCCGAGCCGGGTGATCCTCGCCGGGCACCTCGACACCGTGCCCATCGCCGACAACGTCCCGCACCGCCGCGAGACCACCGCCGCCGAGGGCGAGGTGATCCATGGCTGCGGCAGCGTCGACATGAAATCCGGCGACGCGGTGTTCCTGCACCTCGCCGCGACGCTCGACGATCCCCGCCACGACCTCACCCTGATCTTCTACGACTGCGAGGAGATCGCGGCCCAGTACAACGGACTGGGCTTCATCGAACGGGAACTGCCCGGCTGGCTCGACGGCGACGTCGCCATCCTCGGCGAGCCGACCGGCGGCCTCATCGAGGCGGGTTGCCAGGGCACCTTGCGAGTGTCCGTCTCCGCGTCGGGGCAACGGTCGCACTCCGCACGATCGTGGATGGGGGACAACGCGATTCACAAGCTCGGCGGGCTGTTGACAACACTGTCCGGGTACGCGCCCCGACGCGTCGACATCGACGGCTGCGAGTATCGCGAAGGGCTCAACGCGGTCGGGATCAGCGGCGGCGTCGCGGGCAACGTCATCCCCGACGACGCCGCGGTCACCATCAACTTCCGCTTCGCCCCCGACCGCAGCATCGAACAGGCGACCGACCACGTCCGCGAGGTGGTGACGTCGTCGCCGAGCGGCGATCAACTGACGGTGACCGTCACCGACGCCGCGGCGGGTGCGCTGCCCGGGCTGTCGAATCCCGCCGCCGCCGAACTGGTCGCCGCCGCCGACGGCAACTTCCGCGCCAAGTACGGCTGGACCGACGTCTCGCGCTTCTCCGCACTCGGCATCCCGGCCGTCAACTACGGCCCCGGCGATCCCAACCTCGCCCACCGCGTCGACGAACGCGTCCCCGTCGCGCAGATCCACGAGGTGCATCGGGTGCTGCGAAACTACTTGCGGTAGGTCCGATCACGTCGACTCGGCTCGTTTGCGTAGCCGCCCCGGCGTGGCCGGTCCGTGCGATGCGCCCGCGCGACTACGCTGGCCGCCATGACCACAGGAGACACCGACGACGCGATGATGCCCGACGAGGGCTGTTACGTCGGCCCGATGCGGATACGACGTTCCGCCGACCAGCTTGCGATGACCACCGATCGCCGACTGCTCGACGCCTCGCAGCGCACCTCCGAAGCGCGTGCCCAGCGAGCCCAGAAGGATCCGTGGCGGGTATTGCGCATCCAATCGGAATTCGTGTCCGGATTCGACGCCCTGCGCGACCTGGGCGAGGCCGTGACGGTGTTCGGCTCCGCCCGCACGCAGCGCGGTACCGATACCTACGAACTCGGCGTCGGTGTGGGAGAAGCGTTGGGGCGCGCGGGATTCGCCGTCATGACCGGTGGCGGCCCGGGCGCCATGGAAGCCGCGAACAAAGGCGCGTTTCAGGCCGGCGTGCCGTCGATCGGCCTCGGTATCGAGCTGCCGTTCGAACAGCGTCTCAACGAATGGGTCGACATCGGCCTGAACTTCCGCTATTTCTTCGCGCGCAAGACGATGTTCGTCAAGTACGCGCAGGCGTTCGTGTGCCTGCCCGGCGGCTTCGGCACGCTCGACGAACTCTTCGAGGCGCTCACCCTGGTACAGACGACGAAGATCACCCGGTTCCCGATAGTCCTTGTGGGAAGCGACTTCTGGTCGGGGCTGATGAATTGGATCCGGGAGGTGCTGGTCGCGGAGAAGATGGTCGGCGCCGCCGACGTCGACCTCCTGCAACTCGTCGACACACCCGAGGAGGTCGTCGAGGCGATCGCCCGTACCCGCCGCGAGCTCGACGAGCAGGCACCTCGGTGAGCGCGATCTGCGTCTATTGCGCCTCGGGACCGGTCGGCGACTCCTATCTGCGCCTGGCCGCCGACCTCGGGACCGCGCTCGGCGACGGCGGGCACACCCTGGTCTCCGGCGGCGGCAACGTGTCGATGATGGGTGCGGTGGCCCGGGCCACGCGTGCGGCGGGCGGGCAGACCGTCGGTGTCATCCCGCAGGCGCTAGTCGACCGGGAAGTCGCCGACACCGCGGCCGACGAGCTGATCGTCACCGACACCATGCGGCAGCGCAAGGCGCTGATGGACGACCGCGCCGACGGATTCATCACGCTGCCCGGCGGCATCGGCACGCTCGAAGAGCTCTTCGAGACGTGGACCGGCGGTTACCTCGGCATGCACGACAAGCCGGTGGTACTGCTCGACGCCGGGGGCTTCTATGCGCCGCTACTGGCCTGGCTCGACGACCTCGCCGAGCGCGGATTCGTCAGCGATCGCGCGCTGAACCGCCTGCTCATCGCTGCAACGGTAGCCGAAGCGCTGGAGCTTGCTACTGCTCGGTAAGATAACCGGGAACGTGTCCGCGAACACCCGTACGGAGCAACAGTGACCACCACCGCGTCAACAACCAAAGTCGGTATCGCCGATATCGCCAAAGGCCTCGTCGACATGGCGCCGTCGGTGCCGCTGATCCTCAAGCACGTACCAGGCTTGATTCATCGACCGGCCGACGCCAAACGCACCATCGGGCATGTCTTCCAGAAGGAAGCCGCCGCGCACCCCGACCGGCCGTTCGTTCGATTCGAGGGCCGGTCCACCACGTACGGCGAAGCCAACCGCACGGTCAACCGTTACGCGTCGACGCTGAGCGACCTCGGCGTCGGCGAGGGCGACGTCGTGGCGATCCTGGCCAAGAACTCGGCGACCGATCTGCTGTTGATGCTGGCCACGGTGAAGCTCGGTGCGGTCGCCGGCATGGTCAACTACAACCAGCGCGGCAAGGTGATCGAGCACAGCATGACGCTGCTCGGTGCCAAGGTGCTCGTCTGGGATCCCGACACCGCGGAGGCGTTCGACTCGATTCCGCAAGATGCTCTGCCGCAACATGTCTTCGACTTCGACAGCTTCATCGAGGCATCCGCGGGCCGCTCCGAAGCCAACCCGGCGATCACCGCCACGCTCCCCGCCTCGACGAAGGCCTTCTACATCTTCACTTCGGGCACAACGGGTTTGCCCAAGGCCAGCGTGATGAGCCACAACCGCTGGCTGGCCAGCATGTCGGGCATCGGCGGCATGGCCGTTCGCCTGCGCCACAGCGACACCCTCTACGTTCCGCTGCCGCTCTACCACAACAACGCGCTGTCGGTGTCGTTGTCGTCGGTGCTCGCCGCGGGCGCCTGCATCGCCATCGGCAAGCAGTTCTCGGCGTCGAAGTTCTGGGACGACGTGATCCTCAACCGTGCCACCGCATTCTGCTACATCGGCGAATTGTGCCGGTACCTGCTCGCGCAGCCCGCCAAGCCGACCGACCGTACCCACTCGGTGCGACTGATCGTCGGCAACGGCATGCGCCCGGAGATCTGGGACGAGTTCGCCCAGCGGTTCGGCATCGAACGGATCGTCGAATTCTACGGTGCCAGCGAGTTGAACCTCGCCTTCGTCAACGCATTCGGAGTCAAGCGCACCGCGGGCTTCTGCCCGCTGCCCTACAAGGTGGTTCAGTACGACGACGAGACCGGCGAGGCGAAGCGAAATGCCAAGGGCCGCTTGGAGGAAAGCCCCAAGGGCACGCCCGGGTTGTTGATCGCGCAGATCAGCGACCGCGTTCCGGTCGACGGTTACACCGACTCGTCGGCCACCGAGAAGAAGATCATCCGCGACGCCTTCGCCGACGGCGACGCCTGGTTCAACTCCGGTGACCTGGTCCGCGAGCAGGGGTTCAAGCACATCGCCTTCGTCGACCGACTCGGCGACACCTTCCGGTGGAAGGGTGAGAATGTCGCGACCACCGAGGTGGAGGGGGCACTCGACGGCCACGACTGCGTCGAGCAATCGGTCGTCTACGGCGTCGCGATCCCCGATACCGACGGCAAGGCGGGCATGGCCGCGGTGAAACTGCGCGACGGGGCGTCGTTCGATCCGGCCGGCGTTGCGGCGCACCTCTACGACACACTCCCGGCGTATGCCGTCCCGCTGTTCATCCGCATCGTCGACGAGTTGGAGACCACCTCGACGTTCAAGAGCCGCAAGGTCGAACTGCGCGAGGAGGGCTACTCGTCGACCGGCGACGACCCGCTGTACGTTCTCGCAGGTCGCGCCGCCGGCTACGTCGACGACTACGACGACTATGTGGCCGACGTGACCAACGCCCGCGCGCCGCGGGGCTGACGCGTGAGCAGCGGAATCGTCGCCCGATCCGCCGCTGCACTACCCTCGGGCCTATGACCAGTTCGACGACACAGACGTTGTGCGGTCGGCCAGTCGCATCGGATCGGGCGCTGGTGATGGCCATCGTCAACCGCACCCCGGATTCGTTTTACGACGCCGGGGCCAGCTTCGCCGACGACGCCGCGCAGGCTCGGGTGGCACAGGTGGTTGCCGAGGGTGCCGACATCATCGACATCGGCGGCGTCAAGGCCGGCCCCGGGCAGACCGTCGACGCCGCCGAGGAAGCCGCTCGGGTGGTTCCGTTCACCGCGTGGGTGCGGGAGAACTTCCCCGACCTGCTGATCAGCGTCGACACCTGGCGGGCGGAGGTGGCCGACGCCGCGTGTGCGGCCGGTGCCGATCTCATCAACGACACGTGGGCCGGTGCGGACCCGGATCTGGTGAAAGTCGCTGCGGCACACCAGGTCGGCATCGTATGTTCGCACACCGGAGGAGCGATTCCGCGGACCCGGCCGCATCGGGTGCGCTATCCCGACATCGTCGGGCAAGTGGTCGCCGAGCTGTCCGCGGCGGCCGATCGGGCCGAAGAGGCGGGTGTGCCCGCGGATTCCATCCTCATCGATCCGACACATGATTTCGGCAAGAACACCCACCACGGGCTGACGCTGCTGCGTCACATCGACAAGCTGGTCGCGACCGGCCGCCCGGTGTTGATGGCGTTGAGCAACAAGGACTTCGTGGGGGAGGCATTGGGCGTCGAATTGCGTGAACGAGTGGAGGGCACGCTGGCGGCGACCGCGTTGGCCGCCGAGCACGGGGCACGAGTGTTCCGGGTCCACGAGGTGGCGCAGACGCGTCGCGTCGTCGACATGGTCGCCGCGATTTCCGGTGCGCGCCAACCGGTTCGGACTGTGCGGGGTCTCGCGTGAGCAGCGTGCACGTCATCGACTGGGCCGAGGTGGCCGAGCTCGTCGAGGCAAAGGACGGCCGCACCGTGTCGGTGGTGCTGCCTGCGTTGAACGAGGAAGCGACCGTCGGCGACGTCGTGGCGTCCATTCGCCCGTTGCTGGGCGGGCTCGTGGACGAACTGGTCGTCATGGATTCGGGATCCACCGATGCCACCGCCGCTCGGGCGACCGCGGCGGGGGCGCGCGTCGTCACCCGCGAGGAGGCGGTGCCGTCGGTGCCGCCGAAGCCGGGCAAGGGCGAAGTGCTGTGGCGCTCGGTCGCCGCGACCACCGGCGATCTCATCGTCTTCGTCGACTCCGACCTCATCGACCCCGACCCGATGTTCGTACCCCGACTCGTCGGGCCGTTGCTGCGCGATCGCGGGGTCTCGTTGGTCAAGGCGTACTACCGCAGGCCGCTGCGCATCGGCGAGAACCGGGACGAGGGTGGCGGCGGCCGAGTCACGGAACTCGTTGCGCGGCCGCTGCTCTCGTCGCTCAAGCCGGAACTGAGCACCATCATCCAACCGCTCGGCGGCGAGTACGGCGGCACCCGCGAACTGCTCAGTTCGGTGCCGTTCGCGCCCGGGTACGGGGTGGAGATCGGCCTGCTGATCGACGCCTACGACCGATGCGGCATCGACGCGATCGCACAGGTGAATCTCGGTGTGCGCAAGCACCGGAACCGCAAGTTGACCGAGCTCGGCGTGATGAGCCGGCAGATCGTCGGCGTACTGCTGGGCCGGTGCGGAGTGGTCGACTCCCGGGCGGCGCTGACGCAGTTCGTCGAAATCGACGACGACGATGCCGGGCGACCGCGGGCGGTGCCGCAGTTCGTCCGATCTGACACCGAGGTCGATCTCACCGACCGTCCGCCGATGGCATCGGTGATGCCGAGCGCGGCCGGTCGTCCCCGGCCTCAACCCGCCCACGTGACACGATAGAAATCATGACGACTCTCCTGTTGTACCTGCTGATCATGGCGATCGTGGTGTCGACGCTGTTCGTCGTCGTCTGGTTCGTCTTCGGACGGGGCGAGGATCTGCCGCCGATCGATCCCGGGACCACGTTGACCCGGCTGCCGCGCGAAGGAGTCACCGGCGACGACGTGCGCGCGGTGCGTTTCCGGCTCGCGGCGCGCGGGTATCGGCAGTCCGAGGTCGACTGGGCACTGGAGAAGGTGGCGCGCGAGCTCGACGAACTGCGCAAGCTCACCGCGACTCTTCAAGCACGCGATCTTGCCGATGCCGCCGCGAAGACGTCGACGGTAAAACCGTCTCAGGCCGACGAAAGCCACAACTGACTTGCGAGTATAATTACCGAAGTGTGCCTGCGGGGATCCGCGAGAAGGCGACTACCGAAGATCACATGGCCGCCGGTGGCGGTCGAAGGAGGAGTTCGGCAATGGCGGCGATGAAGCCACGCACCGGTGACGGCCCGATGGAAGCGGCCAAGGAAGGACGCGGCATCGTCGTCCGTATCCCCATCGAAGGCGGCGGACGCCTAGTAGTCGAACTGACGCCCGATGAGGCTGCGGCACTCGGTGAGGAACTGCGCGGAGCCACCGGCTGACCGGCCCACTCGCGCATGTTGCGCACATTCTGGCCTGCCCGGTCTGTGCCGAGGCAGTGGCCGTCGTCCAAGAGCGCGACGGTCAGCCGGCAGTTCTCGGATGTTCGGGCGGGCATCGATTCGACGTCGCACGGCAGGGTTATGTGACACTGCTCGGCGGCGGCACGCGGGGACTCGCCTCTGACACCGCGGAGATGGTCGCGGCGCGGACTCGAGTACTCGCCGACGCCGGACCGTTCGCGTCGTTGCGTTCGGTGATCGCCGGGATCGTCGAAGAATCCGCGCCCGATGCCGAAATGCTGCTCGACGTCGGGTCGGGCACCGGGCAGTACACCGCGGCCTGTCTCGATCGGCTGCCGGCCGCGTACGGCGTCGGCATCGATCTGTCGAAGGTATGTGCCCGGTCGACCGCTCGTGCCCATCCGCGGCTGGCCGGGATCGTCGCCGACGCGTGGTCGCGGCTTCCGTTGGCCGGCGAGTCCGTCGACACGCTGATCTCGGTGTTCTCACCGCGCAACGTCGACGACTTCGCCCGCGTGCTGCGCGGCGGCGGACGCCTCGTCGTTGCCGCACCGGAGACCGGCCATCTACGCGAGCTGATCGAGCCGATGGGCATGCTGCGAGTGGGGGAGGACAAATACGACGCCCTGCGGACGTCGACGGCTCACGCATTCGCCGAAGTGTCATCGCAGATCGTCACCTACCGATCCGACGTCGGGGAGTCGGCCATCGCCGACCTAGTCGGCATGGGCCCCAGCGCTTTTCACCTTTCAAGTGATGAGATCTGTTCGCGCGCAAGAAGTCTCGCGGGTTCGTCGACGGTGCCCGTCACCATCGCGGTGCGGGCCACCGTACTCCGCCGACGCTGAGGCCTGAAGAACTGGGGCCTAGAGCACCGACCGGTACACGTCGAGAGTCTGTTCGGCGATCGTCGCCCACGAGAACTTGTCCCGGGCACGCGCGCGACCCCGCTGACCCATGGCGGCGGCCTCGTCGGGGTCCGCGACGACGGCGTTGACGGCGTCGGCGAAGGCATACTCGAAGCCGGTCGGGTCGGCGGCGTCGTATGCGACGAGCTTGCCGGTCACGCCGTCGTCGACGACCTCCGGGATACCGCCGACAGCAGAAGCGACCACCGCGGTGCCGCAGGCCATCGCCTCGAGGTTGACGATGCCGAGCGGTTCGTACACCGACGGGCATACGAATACTGTTGCGGCGCTCAATATCTCGCGGATACGCGGGCCGGGCAGCATCTCCTGGATCCAGTACACGCCGGACCGGTCCTCGTTGAGCTTGGCCACTTCGGCGGTCACCTCGGCCTCCAGCTCGGGAGTGTCGGGGGCGCCGGCGCAGAGCACCAACTGGACTTCGGGGGCGAACCGCGCTGCCGCACGCACGAGATGTGCGACGCCCTTCTGCCGGGTGATCCGGCCGACGAAGGCGACGATGGGTCGGTTCGGGTCGACGCCACGCGCGGTCAGCGCCGACTCCGGCGTGAACGGGTCGTCCACCTGATACCACTGGTCGGTGTCAATTCCGTTGAGCACCACGTGAACTCGGTCGGGATCGATGCGCGGGTAGGTGGCGCAGATCTCCTCGCGCATGCCCGCGCTGACGGCGATTACCGCAGCCGCGTTCTCCATCGCGTTGCGTTCGGACCAACTCGACACGTGGTAGCCGCCGCCGAGTTGCTCGACTTTCCACGGCCGCGACGGTTCGAGGGAGTGTGCGGTCACGACGTGGGGGACCGAATACAGCAGGCCGGACAGGTGACCGGCGAGGCCGGTGTACCAGGTGTGCGAATGCACGACGTCGGCACCGGCGACTCCGGACGTCATGCGCAGGTCGGTGGACAGGGTCGCGATGGCGGCATTGGCGTCGGCGAGCGCCGGATCGGGTTGGTAGATGAACGCCGTGTCGCGTGGGGCGCCCATTGCGTGGACGTCGACGTCGGTGAGCGCGCGCAGATGGCGGACGAGTTCGGTGACGTGAACGCCCGCGCCGCCGTAGACCTCCGGCGGGTATTCGCGGGTCAGGATGGCAACTTTCGGGGAACGGCCCGGGGCGGGGGAAGTCATGCCACGACGCTATCGCCTAACGCGCCGGTAAGCCCGCCAGTTGAGGCATCTCGTCGGCGTGCGGCGGCGGGCGAAAATTTTCTGGATCAGTTTTCTCGGCGCGGTAGCCCACACTGCAGTGGCCGGATAAGTTGAACGAGTGAGTTCTGGACCGAATGTGCTGGGGATCGTGCTTGCCGGTGGCGAAGGCAAGAGGCTGTATCCGTTGACCGCTGACCGCGCCAAACCCGCTGTGCCGTTCGGGGGTGCGTATCGCCTGATCGACTTCGTGCTCTCAAATCTGGTCAACGCGGGCTATGAGCGCATTTGCGTTCTGACGCAATACAAGTCGCACTCGCTCGACCGGCACATCTCGCAGACGTGGTGGTCGTCGGGCTTCCATGGCGAGTACATCACGTCGGTGCCCGCACAGCAGCGCCTCGGTCCGCGGTGGTACACCGGCAGTGCCGACGCGATCTTCCAGTCGATGAACCTCGTCTATGACGAGCAGCCCGAGTACATCGTCGTCTTCGGTGCCGACCACGTCTACCGCATGGACCCCTCGCAGATGGTGGAGGCACATATCGCCTCCGGTGCGGGCGTCACCGTCGCAGGCATCCGCGTCCCGCGATCGGAGGCATTCGCCTTCGGTTGCATCGATGCCGACGACAGCGGTCGCATCACCCAGTTCCTCGAGAAGCCGAGTGACCCGCCCGGCACGCCCGACGACCCCGAGGCGACGTTTGCGTCGATGGGCAACTACGTCTTCACCACCGAGGCGCTGATCGATGCGATCAAGGCCGACGCCGCCGATCCCGACTCCGATCACGACATGGGCGGCGACATCATCCCAGCATTCGTCGCACGCGGCGAAGCGAACGTCTACGACTTCAAGGACAACGACGTACCCGGCGCGACCGAACGCGACAAGGGCTACTGGCGCGACGTCGGAACCCTCGACGCTTTCTACGATGCGCACATGGACTTGGTATCGGTGCACCCGGTGTTCAACCTCTACAACCGACGGTGGCCGATCCGCGGCGAGACGCACAACCTCCCGCCGGCCAAGTTTGTGCGCGGCGGCCTCGCCCAAGACTCCGTCGTCGGAGCAGGCTCGATCGTCTCGGCCGCCACGGTCAGCAACTCTGTGCTCAGTTCCAACATCGTCGTCGGCGAGGGAGCGGTGGTGCAGGGCAGCGTCCTGATGCCAGGTGTGCGCATCGGCGCCGGAGCCGTGGTGCGCAACGCGATCCTCGACAAGAACGTCGTGATCGGCGACGGAGCGCAGTTGGGCGTGAATCTCGAACACGACCGCCAGCATTACGCGGTAAGCCCCGGCGGCATCGTCACCGTAGGTAAGGGCGTGCGAATCGAGAGGTGATCGACCGGCTCGCGTCCCGAGCCACCCCGCTCCCCGAGTGTCGAAGTGGTGGGGTTGGGCGGCCACACCGCTCCCCGAGTGTCGAAGTAGAGGGGGTGAGCGGCCACCCCGCTCCCCGAGTGTCGAAGCGAGGCACGAGCTTCGATGTAACGAGGGGTTGGTGACCCGAAATGCCAACTGCTGCTAGGCATTTCGGGGTGCTGCTCGCCTGGGTCCTGAGACCAGGATGACATGACGACGCCGTTGGGCGACTTCGGTTGTCCGCGTCGCGTTTTCGATAGTTGCGGGCCGCACGTCGTATTGCGGTAATGGGCCCGCGCTGCGGTGATGAACTTCCCGCTGCGCTGTTGTGTCCCGCGGACGTGGTCATCGTGGCGTGAGGTGACTACCGTAGTGGGCCGCTGACGCGAGGAGTCGAGATGGCTCGTCGTCGCTGAGATCTTTCGAAACGGCTTGCCCCCGTATGTATTTCAAGTCGCGGGCCCCTCGTTACACCGAAGCTCGTTCCTCGCTTCGGCACTCGGGGAGCGGGTTACACCGAAGCTCGTTCCTCGCTTCGGCACTCGGGGAGCGGGTTACACCGAAGCTCGTTCCTCGCTTCGGCACTCGGGGAGCGGGTTGCACAGAAGCTCGTTCCTCGCTTCGGCACTCGGGGAGCGGGTTGCACAGAAGCTCGTTCCTCGCTTCGGCACTCGGGGAGCGGGTTGCACAGAAGCTCGTTCCTCGCTTCGGCACTCGGGGAGCGGGTTACACAGAAGCTCGTTCCTCGCTTCGGCACTCGGCGGCGTCGCGCCCTAGATCAACCTCACGCCCGCGGCGATCAACGGCCGCAGGGTCGGCGTATCCGCGTTCTCCGGCAGCGCGTCCACCGGCCACCAGGCGAGGTCCGTCGACTCATCGCTGATCGCCGGCTCGGGAAGGCGCCCGGATGAATCGCGCCTGGCCACCGCGCAGAATTGGACGTCGAGGTGACGCGTCGGCACGCCCAGCGAGCAGGTGATCGGATGGGTGTGCAGCCGTGCGATCGAGGTCAATCGCAGCCCCGACAATCCCGACTCCTCGGTCGCCTCGCGCAGTGCGGCGGCGTCGATCAAGGGGTCGTCGGGTTCCATGTGCCCGCCCAATTGGACCCAGCGGCCGATCCGCGGATGCAGCGTCAACAGGGTGTGGGTGCCGCGGTCGTCGAGCACCACGGCCGACGCCGTGAGGTGTCCCGACGCCGAACGTCGCAGGCACGCATCGGGATTCGCGGCGAGAAAGGCCAGGTAGGTGTGTCGCAGCGAGTCCTGCTCGACGTCGGGCGCACGCCAGCGCGTGAGTCGTTCGACGGCACTGGAGTGCAGGCTCATCGTTGCACCACCCACTCGTCGATCGGTGCGGGCGCCCGCGCGGTCAGCGGCTCGCTCGGGTAACCGATTGCGATGGCGCCCAACGGTTCCCAGTCTGCGGCTAGGTCGAGGGCCGCGCGCACGACGTCGGGCGCGAAGATCGTGGAGCCCACCCAGCAACTGCCGACCCCGCGTACCGACAGGGCCACCAACAAGCCCTGTACCGCTGCCCCGGTCGCGACGGTGAACATCGTGTGCTCGGCCGCTCGACGCCGGGCGTCCGGATAGTCGTGGACTCCGTCGGGTACCAGGCACGGAACCACGAGTTCCGGTGCATCGTAAAGGATTTGACCGCGCCGCAGTCGTTTCTCGATGGATTCGGGCGTTTTCTCGTCGCCGGTCAGATCGGTCCGCCACGCCGCGGCCATGGCGTCGAGCATGGCTCGGCGTCGCTCGGCGTCGCGCACCCAGACGAACCGCACCGGATGCGTGTGGTGTGGTGCGGGGGCGGTGAGCGCATCGGCGAAAGCCGCGTTCATCACGTCCTCGCCGACGGTGCCCTCGGCGCCGTCGGCGAACTGCCGGACCGAGCGACGGGTCAGCAGCGCCTCGCAACGACCCTTAACAACCGCCTCATCTGTCCCAAGACGGAACAGATCCTCCTCGGTGGGCCTGACCAGCGACCGTGCCGTCGAACCGTCGTCACGGGGATTCAGGCCCCGAACGACCGCAACCGGAATCCCCGCTAGTTTGCCCTTCACGAGGTCGGCGGCCGCCGCGATCTCGTCGGCGACGGCGATATCGGTCACGACCAAGGGGTTGCCGTAGTCGTCGACGCCGCCGTCGTACGGGTGGGTGACCGCGATGCCCGACGCCCCGATGGCGACGTCGGTCTGCCCGGTGCGCCATGCCCGGCCCATCGTGTCGGTGATGATCACCGCGACGTCGAGGCCCTTCTCGGCGAAGGCCGCACGGGTACGTGCGGCGCTGGCGTCGGGATCGATGGGGAGCAGCGCCAATTGATCCGACGGCACATTGGATCCGTCGACACCGGCCGCGGCCTGCACGAGTCCGTAGGCGTTCTCGGTGATCAGCGTGCGGTTCTTGCGTGCCAGCACGCGCACCGATTCCTGCTCGACGAGCTTGCGGCGCAACGCATCTCGCTCGTCCGGGTCGGCCGGAGCGTCGACCATCCGGCCTTCGACCTTGGAGAAGATCTTGCTGGTGATCACTACCACGTCACCGTCGGCGAGCCACGGGGCGGCCGCGACGATCTCAGCCGCGACGTCGGAGCCGGGCCCGAACTCGCCGAGTCCGGGCACCGGTCGGATCTGCAGTCCGTCGACGGCGCGATGGTCGGCGATCATGCATCGTCTCCCGTTGCGCGAGGCAGCGTCACGCCGACCAGCTCGGCGGCAGCGACGACCATCGCCGCGGTGGTCGGCGGATCGGTCATCAGCAGTGGAGCCTGCCCGATGGCGATTCCGTCGACGACGGCCTCGTCGCCGTCGGCGATCAACCAGCCGTCGAGCAGTCCGTTGCCGCTGCGCGCGCCGTAGTGCGCCGCGATGGCCTGCGCGGTGGTCTCGACGCCGATGACCGACAGGCACTCGTCGGCCATGCCGCGCAGCGGCTTGTTGTCGATGACCGGCGAGATGCCGACCACCGGTGCGGGCGTATTACGAAGTGCCGCACGCAATCCCGGCACGCTCATGATGGCGCCGATGGATACCACCGGGTTGCTCGGGGCGAAGATGACCAGGTCGGCGCCGGCGATGGCGTCGAGCACCCCGGGCCCGGGTTTGGCGTCGGACCCGACCTGCGCGAAGCCGAAGGTCGGGATCTGTGCGCGATAGCGGACCCACCACTCCTGGAAGTGGATGGCGACGCGCTCGCCGTCGGCGCCGCCGGGCTTGTCGACCACGACGTGCGTCTCGTGGCGATCCTCGGTGGCCGGCAGCAACCGCACACCGGGCTGCCACCGCTTGGACAATGCGGCCGTGACGTCGGCGAGCTTGTAGCCCGCCTCCAACATCTGGGTGCGGATCAGATGCGTCGCCAGGTCGCGGTCGCCGAGGCCGAACCAATCGGGGTCGGCGCCGTAGGCGGCGAGCTCCTCTTTGGCGTGCCACGTCTCGCCGCGGCGGCCCCACGACCGTTCCGGGTCGATGCCGCCGCCGAGCGTGTACATGCAGGTGTCCAGATCGGGACAGATCCGCACACCGTGCATCCAGGCGTCGTCGCCGACATTGACGATCGCGGTTATCTGATGGGTGGTGTCGGTCGAATCACCGACGGTCGGGAACGGCGTCGCGCCGAGAAGCTCGCGTACTCCAAGCAGGAATCGAGCTCCACCAACGCCGCCGACGAGAACAGTCACCTTCACGAAGATTCACTGTAGTGTGGGGAGTTCGCGACGGTGCTGCGCGCATCGGCGGGTGGTGTCCTATCGGCTGAGGTATAGGCAGGTATCAACTGAATGTCATTGGTATGTAACGATTTTGATAGTTCGACTTGACCCCGCAAACGTTACGGTATCTAATAACAGTAGTGTCATTCCGGTATTCAAGATCGGAAATGTTGTGTGAGTTCCGCAATCTCTTAGCGCGATCGACAACATGTTCGAACCTTGATCTCACGTCGGTCGGATGGCGCTAGTGTGCGAGTGGAGATGTTTTGTGAGCGCAAGGAACGACGCCGGGTGGGTGTCAGAATTGACCAGTTGTGATTGACGAGAACGATTCATCCAAGGAGGTGCCGACGGTGGCTTTTGAGAACCACATCGGCCCTGCACTTGATCCGCACTACAGTCCCTACGAACTAGCCGGCGCCGGTCATTCCGCTGACGCAGGTGTCGACGTCGCCGGGGCTCGTAAGCATTTGTCGTTGGTACCCAACGACTTTGACGAACTTTTCGATGCGGTCGAGGAGCAGTGGCAAGAGCGTGCGCTCTGCGCACAGACGGATCCCGAAGCGTTTTTCCCCGAGAAGGGCGGGTCCACCCGGGAGGCCAAACGCATCTGTCAGGGGTGCGAGGTGAAGCCCGAGTGCCTGGAGTTCGCGTTGCATAACGACGAACGCTTCGGCATCTGGGGTGGACTGTCCGAACGTGAGCGGCGCCGACTCAAGCGCGGCATCATCTAGCTCACCTGAGATATGACGCGTGAAACTCCCGCCCGGCCCCGACGGCCACTGGCGGGAGTTCGCCGTTTGCGCACCCGTTCGATACTGCGCGCGAAAGCGTGCGCGGGTCAACGCCCGTCCGGAACGTGCTTGTCCGGAAAGTGATTGTGCGACTTAGGCTTCCGGCCCGCGATCGATGGTCTCCTCGTCGACGCCGAGGTAGGTCGCGACCTGCTGCACGAGCACTTCGTGGACGAGGTCGAGCAGATCCTCGCCGCGTTTGGCGCGACTTTCCAGCGGACGCCGGAACAGGATGATGTGCGCCCGGGTGGGGTTGCCCTCGGTGTCGATCCCGGCGTTGATCAAACGCGCGAGCGGTACGTTGCCGTCGGCGGTCACCTCGTCGGGCCACTCGACGTCCTCGGCGTCTCGCGGCAGCATGCGCGGAATGTCGTCGACCGCGACGTCGAGTCCGCCGAGGCGATCACGCCACCGCAGGTCGATGTCGGCGAAGGCCTCCAACGCCACGGCGTCGAACGCATCGGCGCGCGAACGCCATGCCGGTACCTGCTGCGGCAGCAGGGGACCGCGCAGACCTCGGCCGTGCCGGTCGCGGCGTCGGCGCCTGCGCGCCGGCGTCGACCCCCGTATCGACGGCTGCGCTCGGGTGTCGCGTCGGTTGGGCATGAATGGACTATAGATGCACTCCGGCAAATCGGTGGTCTTCGCGGTCTCCGACGGTGTGTCTCGTGTCCACTGACGCGCTCAACGGGCTAACCTCGACGGGTGAGTTCTCTTCGTCAGTGCCGCCGCCCGGGCTGCTCGCGTGCCGCAGTGGCGACGTTGACCTTCGTCTACGCGGAGTCGACGGCCGTGATCGGACCGCTGTCCACCAATCCCGAGCCGCATGCCTGGGATCTGTGTGCCGACCACGCCGCGAACATCACCGTGCCCCGCGGCTGGGAGATGCTGCGCAGTGAGCGCGGTTTCAGTGCTCCGCCGGAGGACCTCGAGTTGACCGCGCTCGCCGAGGCGGTGCGCGAATCGGGTGCGGCCGTCGGGAGCGTCCCGTTCGACGGTCTCGACGACCTTCCGTTGCGATCCGGCCCGCCCGGCGTCGGCGGACGATTCGACCGTTCGGGTCCCGGCGAAGGTGGGCGCCATCGGGCCGGGGTCAAGCCGCGGCCCGGTCGTCGGGGACACCTGCGTGTTCTTCCCGATCCCATCGACTGAAACCCCGTCCGAGTCGATACGCTGACACGTATGCGCTCCGACATCGCTGACTTCGACGACGTCGAGGCATTGCTGTCCGCCGACCGCGACGGACTGCTTCAGTCGGTTGCTCTCGCCGGCGCCCAGGTCCGGGCGATCGCCGAGGCCCGCCGCGAGGGAGTCCTGGACCCGCTGGGCGACCTGCGCCCGCGAAGCCTGGTGATCGTGACCGGCTCGTCCGCGGTCGGCGCCGACGCGGTCGCCTTCGTCGTCGCCGCGATGGGCGCGCGAGTCGACGTCCCCATCGTCGTGATCCCCACCATGCCCAGTTGGATCGGGCCCCTCGACGTCGTCGTTCTCGCGGGCGACGACGCCGGTGATCTCGCTCTCATCGACGCCGGGGCGCGCGGTGCCCGCCGCCGCGCCGAAGTGGTCACCTTGGCGCCACTGGAAGGACCGTTGCGCGACGCCGTCGCGGGGCGGATCGTCGACCTGTCACCGCGCGTCTACACCGCACCGCAGTTCCGGTTCTGCGGGCTCGTCGCGGGGCTCCTCGCCGTCTGTGCGGCGCTGGTTCAGGTGCGGACCACCGGCGCCGTCGTCGACTTCGACGACCTCGCTTCCGCACTCGACGCCGAGGCCGCCGCGAATCATCCCGAGCGTGAGGCCTTCCGCAACCAGGCGAAACTGTTGGCCTCGAAAATGCAAGAGCGAGAAACGATTTGGTCCGGTGACGACACGCAGACCGACGTGCTCGCTCATCGGGCCAGCGTGGTCTTCGCGACTGTCGCGGGGGTCACCGGAACGCCTCTGACGCTACCCGCGGCCCTCGGTGCGGTGAAGCTGCGATCGGCTGCCGGAGCCGCTCCGGTCGACTCGATCTTCTTCGACCCGCAGTTCGATGCGCCGCTCGATCAACCGCCGCAGCTGATGGTGGTGAGTTCGGTCCAGCGGCAGTGGCAGACACGCCAGCGGTTGGGGGCGGTGGCCGCGGACATCCTCGTCGATCTCGTCGATCTCGTCGATCCCGACGAGACAGCGGTGGCCGGACACGACGACATGATGGGCTACCTTGTTTTGATGCTGCGAACCGAAATGGCGGCGGTGTATCTACGACTGTTGGGAGCGCGACGGGCATGAAACTGCTCGAAGGTGTGGTGCGTCCGTACGCCTGGGGGTCACGGACATCGATCGCCACCATCCGTGGTCTCCCGACGCCCTCTCCGCATCCAGAGGCTGAACTGTGGTTCGGCGCGCATCCAGCGGGGCCGTCGACGTGCGTCGACGGATCCGGACAGGCGACGACGCTGCTCGCCGAGATCGACGCGCACCCGACCGACGCCCTCGGTGAGTCGGCGGTGGGGGAGTTCGGGCCGCGCCTGCCCTTCCTGCTGAAGATCCTGGCCGCGAACGAAGCGCTGTCACTGCAGGCCCATCCGAGCGCCGAGCAGGCGGCGGAGGGCTATGCCCGCGAGAACGCCCTCGGACTCGCGGCCGACGCGCCCGAGCGCAACTATCGCGACGGCTGGCATAAGCCGGAGGTGATCGTCGCCGTCACCGAGTTCGACGCGCTCGCCGGTTTCCGGGACCCGCGCCAGACCGTCGACCTGCTTCGGGAACTGCAGGTCGCCGAACTCGATCCCTACCTGGGCATGCTGGCCGGACAGCCGGACTCCAACGGATTGCGCGCACTGTTCACCACCTGGATCACCCTGCCGGAGGCGGTGATCGCGACGCTGGTGCCCGCCGTGCTCGACGCCGCCGTCGGTGTCCTGGCGGCGGGTGACTGTGAGTTCCGCGCCGAGCTGCAGACGCTCCTCGAACTCGGCGAAGCGTATCCGCGTGATCCCGGGGTTCTTGCTGCGTTGCTGCTCAACCGGATTCACCTCGAACCAGGCGAGGCGCTGTTCCTGTCGGCCGGTAATCTGCATGCCTATCTGCAGGGCACCGGCGTGGAGATCATGGCCAACTCGGACAATGTCCTGCGCGGTGGGCTGACGCCCAAGCACATCGACGTCCCCGAGCTGCTGCGCGTCCTCGACTTCACTCCGGTCTCCCGTGACGATCTGTCCCCGGCGGTGCGTACGGTCAACGCCGAACGGATCTATCTGACGCCCGCGCGTGAATTCCGGTTGTCCCGAATCGAATTGGACGGCACCGGTCTGCACCACGCGTCGTCGATCTCCTTCGACATGCCCGGCCCGCAGATCCTCGCGGTGCTACGCGGCATCGTCGAGGTGCGCTCGGCGACCGGCGGACCCACGACGGTGCGTGCGGGGCAAGCGATTTGGATCTCCGACGACGACCCCGATGTAGTGGTGCGGGCGGCGTCGGCGAAGGTGACCTTCTTCCGTGCGCTGGTCCCGGTGCCCCACCACGCACGGGGATGACGCGGTGTGCGTCGGGCGCGGTTGAGGATGGGGTTCGACACGTTCGTCGCTAACGCTCCTCACGGCTCAACCAGCGGGTGGGGAGGTTCAACCAGCGGGTGGGGAGGCTCAACCAGCGGGTGGGTGCGCCGTCGGTGAGTTCGGCTCAACCAGCGGGTGGGGCCTGCCGTCGGTTGGAGCGGGTTACCTCGGCACCAGGATGGGGGTGGTCTGCCGGCTGTCGAGGGGGCTGGTCACCGGCTCGTCCGGCGGCCGCGGGCGCCCGCCGATCCCGCCGAGCAAACGCCACTCCTGTGGCGTCGCCACGATCGACACCCGCATCCGACGTCGGGGTGTCTCGACGTCGACGAAGCCCGGTGACGTCGGATCCTGGATGAGTCGCAGCTCGCCCTCGGGTGCCGCGCGGGCGTCGTCGACGACGATCAGTCGAGTGCCCGGCGACTCCGGCACGAGATGCTCTGGGGCGCAACGTGTTCCGTCGACGACTAGCAGTGCGGCCGACGCGTCGCGCGATCCCGCGGCGTCCAGGCGCAGCGCCGTCGGGTCACCGACGACGGCAATCAGCGGCTGCCAGTAGTCGACGCGATCGGTCGCGACACGAATACGCACACCGGTCGCCAGAGCGCGAATGATCAACTGCCACACCCATGACTGCTCGCCGGCGACGACCACCGTCGCCGCGGACGTGAGTGCGACGGCGACTCCGCGCCCGGCCGCGTCGGCGCCGATGAGCGCACCGCATCCGCCCAGGCCCGGCTGGGGGCCGTCGTCGGTGATCGGCGTCCAGGCGAGCCGGCGGTCGAGCCACGGCGACGAGCCAACCGGCAGGGTTGCACACAATGCCTCGAACTGCGCACCGAACAGCGGTTCGAGTCCGGTGATCGGTTGCCGTAGAACACGATTCGACGCCGGATGCTCGGTGACACGCAGTACCGCCGCATACTCGTGGCCGGCGGCCGACGGTCGGATACGGACGCCGAGCGTCGTCGACAGTGCGCTGTGCGTCCATCCGGTCGACGCGGCTACGGCCGACGCGGCGTCGGCGGTTACCGCGAAACCGCGGATGCGGGTGCCGGAGGAGGTCAGCTCCGACCAGGCCTCCGCGACGTCGGCGATCGGTGCGCCGTCGGCGAGAAACACTGTCGCGTCGGTGATTTGACGTGCCGTGAGGATCCGCGCGGGCACCCCGGCGTCGTGCAGAGCGGCGGCGATTCGCCGGGTGGTCACGACGGCTGCGCGGATCGCGCCCGATGAGCCGCCGCCGCGCCGGGCCACCGCGGCCGGGCAGTCGGCCGGACGAAGCCGGATGACCAAGAAGGTCGCCCGATTCGCCACGGCAGGCAGCGGACCGAGCGTGGCGTCGTAGACCTGTGCGATATGCGCGGGCCCGGTGGTGCGCTGCCCGTGGCTGATCAGGTCGACGGCATCGACGGTGATGTCGAAGGTGTCGAGACATGCGGCGATCTGACGCAACGTTGCGCAGTGGCCGCCGGGGTCGACGATGCCGTGTGGCGTCAGCGTCGTCGGCGCGGTGGGGTCGGTGTCGAGGGCGAGCATGGTGATCAGTGTGTCGTCGACCCAGCGAGCTCCCATTCGAGTGGCCGAGGTGCGCTCGCCGTCCCTGGTCCCGGACACCGGGACGTCGAATGCCGCGGTCAATACGTCGGCAGGATTGCGACGCGCTCGTCTCATGATGAATTGCGTTCGGAGCCAACGGTTTCGGCATCGTGTTCGGACGGGTGGCAGGGCGGCGACGGCGACCGCGGCGACACATGCGAGCAGCACCCAGGCGCCGTGTCGATCACCGATGATCGTCCAGCCGACGAACGCGGCGGCGAGCATGAGTTCACCGGCGACCGCGAGTCGTGTGCGCCGCGGAAGTCGGCGAGGTGTCGTGAGTCCGTTCATTGTCGCCCCCTTGTGCCCCGTGCCGTATGCCGTGGGCGTTTTGCGCGAATTCGACCCGCCGGATGACGACGTGGCCTACGGTAGTCCACATCGCTCGGCGGCGTGTCCGATTCCGTCGAGTCGAGCGGGGGGAGTGCGGATATGGTTCGGCAATTGACGACCAAGGCGCAGGTCAACGGGTATCGCTTCCTGCTTCGGCGCCAAGAGCACGCGCTGGTGCGCCGAGACGTGCGGATGCTGCACGACCCGATGCGCGCCGAACGCAACGCGCTATTGGCCGGTGTGCTCATCGGTGTGCTGCTGCTCGGCGGATGCGGAATCTATGGACTGGTCAAACCGCAAGGGACGGTTGGGGACTCGACGATCTTGGTGAGCAAGAGCAGTGGGGCGATGTACGTCCGGCTCGACGACCGGCTGCATCCGGTGCTGAACCTCGCGTCGGCGCGGCTCATCGTCGGGTCGGCGGCGTCGCCGAAGTCGGTGAGCGACGACGTACTGGCGAAGTACTCGCGCGGGCCGCTGCTCGGCATTCCCGGGGCGCCGAGCTCGCTGCCCGCGCCGCGCGGATCGTCGCAGTGGTCGGTCTGTGACTCCGCGACCGGCCGGGGCGCCGACAGCGTCGTCGAATCGACGACACTGCTGATCGGCGCGCCGACGACGGCATCCGAGCCTGCGCGGATCGGCAGTGGGGCAGTGGTGGCCGCGGCGGATGGCAACTACCTGATCTTCACCGCACGCGAGGGAGAGCGGACACGACCGGTCCGGGCGCGCATCGACACCGCCAGTGTGCCGATTCTCCGGGCGATCGGTGCGGAGGGCGTGCCCGCACGTCCGATGAGTCCGGCGCTGCTCAACAGCGTGCCGCGGGTGCCGGATCTCGTCGTGCCCGCGATTGTCGGGAGCGGATTGCCCAGCGCGCTGGGGGCTGATGTACCGGTGGGGTCGGTGGTGCGCACCGTCGACGCCGCGGGCAAGTCGTCGTTCCATGTGCTGCTATCCGATGGGGTGCAACGGATTTCGAGCGTCGTCGCCGATGTCTTGCTGCTGGCCGGCGGATCGGCCGTCGCCGACGCCCGGTCTCCGGCTCGATCGGTCAGCGCGGCGGCGCTGGCGGGGCTCCCGGTCAGCGACGCGCTGCCGGTGAACCATTTCCCCTCGGCGACACCGCATCTCGTCGACGTCACCACCGCGCCGGTGCTCTGTCAGGAGTGGCGCGCGGATACGGCGGGTACGTCGAGTACGTCGATCCGCTTCTCGCATACCGTGCCGCTCGGCACGCGACAACGGCTGTCGGTGCCCGTCGGAGCCGACGGCTCGGGGCCGGGGGTCGATGCGATCGCCGCGGTTCCGGGCGGCGTCGAATACTTCCGGGTGACCGGACTCGATGCCGACAGTCCGCGTCGGCAGGGGCGGTATCTGGTGTCGGACAATGGGATTCGCTATCGTATCGCCGATGCGGAGACGGGGTCGACGCTCGGCCTCGGTGACGACACCGAGGTACTCGCACCGTGGCCGATGGTGTCGCTACTCGCGCCCGGACCGACCCTGTCGAAGACGGATGCGCTCGTGGCGCATGCCGGTATGCCGCCCGACCGGTCGGGAGTCCCGGTGGTCACCGAGGGATCATGACGATTCACCCCCGGCCGCGCGAAGCAGTCGGGGGTGAATCGGAACGAAATTCCCGGTCGGTCAGGCGTTGACCTTGGCGGCGTCGGCGAGACTCGCGACGGCGACGAGCACCTGGGCGACGACGTCGGCGTGGCCGACGCCCTCGTCGGTCAGGTCCGCGGTGGTGATGCCGATCTCGACCTCTTCGACGACGCGGCTGCCCGCGATCCCCACGGACTTGCGGGTGTCTTCCCGCGACCACTTGCCGCCGAATCGGCCGAGCGCAGCGCCGATGACGCCGACCGGCTTGTCCTTCAGCGCGCCCGCGCCGTACGGGCGAGACAGCCAGTCGATGGCGTTCTTCAGCACGGCCGGGATGGTTCCGTTGTACTCGGGCGTGACGATCAGCACGGCGTCGGCGGCGGCGACCGCCGCACGGGCGGCGACGACCGACTCGGGCAGTGCCGCGCCCTGGCCGTCCGGAGTCGCCGGGTCGGCGTCCTCGTTGTAGAACGGCAGGTCGCCGAGGCCCTCGACGATGGTGAGGGTCACACCGTCGGGGGCGTTGTCGCGGGCAACTTCGGCGAGCTGGCGGTTGATCGATGCCTTGCGCAGGCTGCCGACGAGGACGGCGATCGTGGTGTTCTGAGTGGTCATCGGTGAATCCCCATTCTGTGTCAATGGCGTCGCCGGGTTTCGGCGGATGTCGGGTCGTAAGCGGTTGGCGCTACAGTGGTAGTAACCGGACTACGGTCCGTTCAATTCCCGTCCCAGTCAACAGTTACGCTCATCACATGCAGGATCTCGACGGCACCTTGCCACTGTCACGCGAATGTGAGCGCGCCGATGCCGCGCGCAATCGTCGTCTGCTGCTCGATGCCGCCACGAAACTCGTTGAGCGCCATGGCGCGGCGGGCGTGACGATGGACGCGCTCGCCCGTGAGGCCGGCGTCGGCAAGGGCACCGTCTTTCGGCGATTCGGTAACCGGACCGGCCTGATGCGGGCCTTGCTCGACCACTCGGAGACCGAGTTGCAGCAGGCGTTCATCGCCGGACCGCCGCCATTGGGGCCGGGAGCGCCGCCGTTGGACCGGTTGCTCGCCTACGGACGCGCGCGGCTGCAGATGAACGCCGACCACCTCGATCTGCTGCTCGCGGCGGACGAGGCCGGCGGCGATCGGTTCACGCATCCGGTGTTCGCGGCGTCGACCGCACACGTGACCATGCTGCTGCGGCAGCTCGGTTTCGTGGACACGCCGGTACTCGCGCTGGCGATCCAGGCGCCGTTCGAGGCCGCGGCGATCACGCACCTGACCACCGCGGCGGGTCTCGATCTGCTCGACGTGATCGCCCGGTGGGAGGCGATGGTCCGGGCGCTCGTCGCCGGTGCGCCGACGCCGTAGTCGACGCGGGTCGCGGCGTCGAACCGGGTTGTCATACCCCCGGTGTAGTGATGAAGCCATGAGAAGAACAACCATCGACCATGACCGTTGGCACCCGCGTTCAGCACACCGTATGCGACACGCCCAAGCTCGTCGCGACACGCCGGAGTTTGTGATTCTGCACTGCCGCGACCTGGGACTTTCATGAATGTGATTCACAAGTTCTTGTGTCAGTTCCAATCGCTGACCACTAGGTGTAGTGTCTGAGGAACCGGAACGGCAGACGGCGCCATCCCAGTGGGGACGTGCTTGTGCCGTTGGTAATCGCCGACGGAAAGTTCACGATTCACCACACCGGAGCATCAAGTTTTCCATCCCATCCGCTGTGAGGAGCACCTGAAAAATGGCAATCACCGTCTACACCAAGCCGGCCTGCGTTCAGTGCAATGCGACCTACAAGGCACTCGACAAGCAGGGGCTCTCCTACGAGGTCGTGGACATCAGCGAGAACCCCGAGGCCCGCGACTACGTGATGGCGCTCGGCTACCTGCAGGCCCCCGTCGTCGTCGTCGACGGTGAGCACTGGTCGGGTTTCCGTCCGGACCGCATCAAGGCTCTCGCGGTCAACGTCGCCTGACCCTTCGATGACCGATCCGAAGGGGAAGCCGGGTCTGGTCACACGCGCAGCGATGGCGAGCGAACTGATCATCACGTACCACGACGTCGGACACCGCGGGAGGAAGACATGGCAGCATCATCGCCGCTGATCGTCTACTTCTCGTCGGTGTCGGAGAACACTCACCGATTCGTCGAGAAGCTCGGGATGCGCGCACTGCGTATTCCGGTTCACGGATCGTCCAGCGCGGCAAGCGCTTTCACCGTCGACGAACCCTATGTCTTGATCACCCCGACATACGGGGGAGGCAAGGTCGGGTCATCGACCGGTGGTGGGTACGTTCCCAAGCAGGTCATCCGCTTTCTGAACGATCGCCACAACCGGTCCCGCATCCGTGCGGTGATCGCAGCGGGCAATACCAACTTCGGTGAGGAATTCTGCATGGCGGGCAACATCATCGCCGCCAAGTGCGGGGTTCCCTACCTCTATCGATTCGAACTGATGGGCACCGACTACGACGTCGAGCGCGTCCGCGAGGGTCTGACGGAGTTCGCCGGGACCACGCGCTTCTCGCGGTCCACTCTGACGCCGAGCGTCTGAATGTATGTCCAGCAATACAATTCACTTCTAGGGAGTAGTCGTGTCGCCCACCATCACCTCAGACGTCCCGTCGGCCAGTAAGTCCGGCGTGCACGCCGGACCCAGCGGGCATGAGCCGGGCGAGCTCGACTACCACGCGCTCAACGCGATGCTCAACCTCTACGACGCCGACGGCCGGATTCAGTTCGAGAAGGACCGCGAGGCGGCCAACCAGTACTTCCTGCAGCACGTCAACCAGAACACGGTGTTCTTCCACGATCTCGAAGAGAAGCTCGACTACCTCGTCGAGGAGAACTACTACGAGCCCGAGGTCCTCGAGCGCTACGACCGTGAGTTCATCAAGGCGCTGTTCACCCACGCGTACAAGAAGAAATTCCGGTTCCCGACCTTCCTCGGGGCGTTCAAGTACTACACCAGCTACACGCTCAAGACCTTCGACGGCAAACGCTTCCTCGAGCGCTTCGAGGACCGTGTCTGCATGGTGGCGCTGACCCTCGCCGCCGGCGATGAGACGCTCGCGCGCAACCTCGTCGACGAGATCATCGACGGCCGCTTCCAGCCGGCCACCCCGACGTTCCTGAACTCGGGCAAGAAGCAGCGCGGCGAGCCGGTGAGCTGCTTTCTTTTGCGCATTGAAGATAATATGGAATCGATCGGCCGCTCGATCAACTCGGCGCTGCAACTGTCCAAGCGTGGCGGCGGAGTTGCCTTGCTGCTCAGCAACATTCGTGAGCACGGTGCACCGATCAAGAAGATCGAGAATCAGAGCTCGGGCGTCATCCCGATCATGAAGCTGTTGGAGGATTCGTTCTCCTACGCCAACCAGCTCGGTGCCCGGCAGGGTGCGGGCGCGGTGTACCTGCACGCGCATCACCCCGACATCTACCGCTTCCTCGACACGAAGCGGGAGAACGCCGACGAGAAGATCCGCATCAAGACACTCAGCCTCGGCGTCGTGATCCCCGACATCACCTTCGAGCTGGCCAAGAACAACGACGACATGTACTTGTTCAGCCCGTACGACGTCGAACGTATCTACGGTCTGCCGTTCGCCGACATCAACGTCACCGACCGGTATCAGGAAATGGTCGAGGACAAGCGGATTCGCAAGACGAAGATCAAAGCGCGCGAGTTCTTCCAGACTCTCGCCGAACTGCAGTTCGAGTCGGGCTACCCGTACATCATGTTCGAAGACACCGTCAACCGGGCCAACCCGATCGACGGCAAGATCACCCACTCCAACCTCTGCTCGGAGATCCTGCAGGTGTCGACGCCGTCGACCTTCAACGACGACTTGTCCTACAAGGAAGTCGGGCGTGACATCTCCTGCAACCTCGGCTCGCTGAACATCGCCAAGGCGATGGACTCGCCGGACATCGGGCGGACCATCGAGACCGCGATCCGCGGGTTGACGGCCGTCGCCGATCAGACGTCGATCGACTCGGTGCCGTCGATCAAGCACGCCAACGACAGTGGGCACGCCATCGGTCTGGGTCAGATGAATCTGCACGGATACCTTGCGCGCGAACACATCTTCTACGGCAGCGAAGAAGGCATCGACTTCACCAACATCTACTTCTATGTGGTGCTCTATCACGCGTTGCGCGCGTCGAACAAGCTGGCCAAGGAGAACGGTCGCGCCTTCGCGGGGTTCGAGAACAGCAAGTACGCCAGCGGCGAGTTCTTCGACAAGTACACCGATCAGGTGTGGGAGCCGGCGACTGAAAGGGTGCGTGAGCTGTTCGCCAACGCCGGCGGCGCCGACGGAAGCCTGTTCGCCACCGACGGCATCGCGATCCCGACCCAGGACGATTGGCGTGAGCTGAAGGCGTCGGTGCAGAAGTACGGGATCTACAACCAGAACCTGCAGGCCGTGCCGCCGACCGGCTCGATCAGCTACATCAACCACTCGACCAGCTCGATCCACCCGGTCGCCGCGAAGATCGAGATCCGCAAGGAAGGCAAGATCGGCCGCGTCTACTACCCGGCGCCCTACATGACCAACGACAACCTGGAGTACTACCAGGACGCGTACGAGATCGGCTACGAGAAGATCATCGACACCTATGCGGCGGCCACCCAGCACGTCGACCAGGGACTGTCGTTGACGCTGTTCTTCCGCGACACGGCCACCACCCGCGACGTCAACAAGGCACAGATCTACGCGTGGCGCAAAGGTATCAAGACGCTCTACTACATCCGCTTGCGCCAGATGGCGTTGGAGGGTACCGAGGTGGACGGCTGCGTCAGCTGCATGCTGTAGGGGTGAGATGAGTCCCAAAAGGGGGGAGCGCGTCCCGCCGCCGCGACGGCCGAAGGGCTGGGAGTTGCGGTTCGCGACGTCGGATGCGGTGAAAGGCTGGGAGGAACTGTGCCGTAATGCTGCGGCTCAGACTTGGGACGCGTGGACCATACTGTCGGAGCGGCCTGTCACTCCCATGAACCGAGCGCGTCAACATCAACTGAAGGGGCAGTTGGGTACGCGCTCAGTTCAGGGAGTCAGCATGCCGCAATGGCAGTACGAAGTTACTTCGAGTGGCCGCATCTGGTACTGCGTCGACGAGGAGAACATGGTTGTCTGGCTGACGATGGCCAGTACGTCGCACCCGAAAGCGACCGAATAGGTCTTGCACTCAGGCGACAGGCGATGAAACTGGTCCGAGGTCATCGACGATCGGCTCCGCCAGCGTCTTCGCTAGCGTTGAATCCGCATGCACCGCAGCGGTGTTGCGCCATTCCAGCATGGTCTGGTCGAGGAGGTCCCACCGACCGGTCTCGGCAGACGTTTGGAAACTGCGCACGAACTCGATGAGGAACTCTCGTTGGTCGGCGTCTGGAAGCAGGTCCAGCCACGAGAATTCGTCAATCAGGCCCGCAAGGAGGTCGTCTGGGGAGACGTGCGCGAAAACCGTGCGTAGCGTGCGTGCGGCCGCCAGCGCACCGCTCATCACAGAACGTTCGTCGTCCTCGCGGATAAGGAGGAGCGGAGCGCCATCGCGTCTACGTACGCGTACGGCCCCGGTCTCGGCCAGCTTCGCGACTTGTTTGGGGTCACGCTGTAACTCACTCCACTGCACTTCGGCGACCATATCTCTATTCTGAACTTTTTCAGAAGAGTTGTCGAGTTGTTGTCCGCCGACCTCAATCGGCGGGATTCGATCTGCGCCCGCACGACGGCACTCGATCAGCCAGCGGTAGAGCGTGCCGAGCCGTATCAGCGGCCTCAACTGTGCAGGCCCGGTTAGGGGCGGGGCTGCTCGGTCAGTCGGTGACGGTGGGCGTAGACGACGGCGTGGATACGGTCGCGGACCCCGAGTTTCGCGAGGATATGGGAAACATGCGTCTTCACGGTCTGTTCCCCGACGAACAAGACAGCGGCGATCTCGGCGTTGCTCAGAGCGTCGGCGAGCAGGAGTAGCACTTCGTACTCGCGGGCGGTGAGCGTCGACACCGCGGCCGGGACCGGTACCGGCGCTAACGTCTCGGCGACCCTGGTGGCCAGGCGCTTTGTCATCACGGGATCGATGACGGAGTCGCCACGGGCCACGACGCGGATGGCGCCGATGAGTTCCTCCGGTGGTGACGATTTCAGCAGGAACCCCGCCGCGCCCGCCCGGAGCGCGTTCGCAAGGACTTCCTCGCTGTCGTAGGTGGTCAGCATCAGCACCCGGACGGAGGTCGCGTCGACGATCGGTCCGACGGCGGCGACCCCGTCGAGTTTGGGCATTCGCACATCGAGGACGGCGACGTCCGGTCGAGTCCGGAGCACCTCGTCGATCGCCGCTCGACCGTCGCCCGCCTCGCCGACGCAGGTGGTGTCGGGACAGGCATCGATCACCGTTCGCAGCCCCGCACGGAACATGGCGTGATCGTCGGCGATCAGCACCCGGATCGGCTCGGTCATGTTGCTCCAATCGGAATGGTGACGGCGCTCCGCCAGGCCCCGAGCGGGTCGGGGCCGCACTCGACCCGGCCGTCGAACAACTGTGCACGTCGCCGTATGCCGTCGAGACCGCGATGCGACGATTCACCGGTATAGGCTTGCGCCGCAACGGAATTGGTCTCGACGATCGAGATCTCCGCCCCACTGCTGCGGATCTGCAGCCGCGCGGTGCCGTCGCCGTGGCGCAGTGCGTTGGTGAGCAGTTCCTGCACGATCCGGTACACCGTGACGTCCAACGACGCCGGCAGGTGCACCGCGGACGACGGAAGATCGAGCTCCACACTCAGACCCGTCCGCCGCACCGAATCGACCAGCTCGGCGATATCGGCGAGACCGGGCTGACGGTCGCCGGCGGCGGAGCGGCCATGCAGCAGGTCCAGTTGCCGCCGGAGGTCCATCATCGCGGCCCTGCTCGATGTCTCGACCGCTCGCAGCGACCGGATCGACGCCTCCGCATCGGTCGGCAGTGCCATCCGGGCGGCCCCCGCGTGGATTCCGATGGCGCTGACGTGATGCGAGATCACGTCGTGCAGGTCGCGGGCGATGGCCTCCCGCTCGTCGGCGAGTGCACGCTCGAGATCGGCACGGTTGCGCTGGCGCTGCAGTTCCAGCTTCGTCACGTACGCACCACCCGCGGCGGTGTATCGACCGACCAGCCAGGGGATTACCGCGTTCGACACTGCGATAGCGAGCACCATCCACCAGGAATGAGCGGCGCCGTTGATCAGAGCTGCTCCGGAGACTCCCGCCACCAGTACGGGTACCACCACCGTGGACGCCCGGTCGGACAGCCAGGCGCCGGCCCGGTAGCCCGCGACCAGGATGCCCACGTCGCCGATCGCACCGGCTGCACCATAGCGGCTGAGTAGGAGACATGCGGCGATCCGGGTCATCACCTGGATCACGGCGACCGCCGCCGTGGTTCGCGGACGCGCAGCCAGCGTGAGATCGGCCGCGGCCAGCAGGAACGACATCGTCAAGCCGGCCAGCGGTGCCGCGGAGACGATCCCCGACGACACGAAGACAGCCACATCGACAACCGCGGCGAGTACACCGACGAGCAGTGATTGCCGTTCCAGCGATCGCCGCACGACAGCGAGGCCCGACACGGTCATGGCAGACGACTATAGCGCCGAGGCGCGTACGTCTGCCGCATGACCGGCCGGGCCGGGCCGGCTCCGTCAGACTGCGACGGAGTCACGGCGCGCGGTCTCGCCCTTCGCCTCGATGAATCCGGGAGGGCCGAAGATGTATCCGAGGCGGCCGCGCCAGGTGCGGGCGTGTGCGGAGTCGCGGAGCATGTTGATCGTCTCCAGGTAGTTGTATTTGATCGGGTTCTGGGTCTCGATGTCGTGGATGAGTCCGTACCGAACGGGTTCGGTCTCCTCGGCGTACGAGCCGAAGATGCGGTCCCAGATGATGAACACACCGCCGTAGTTCTTATCGATGTACGGCTGATTGGAACCGTGGTGCACGCGGTGATGCGACGGAGTGTTGAACAAGAACTCCCACGGCGCCCAGAGTTTGCCGATGCGCTGGGTGTGGCACGGAAGCTGGAAGATCAGTCCGGCAGTGTTCAGCAGGAAGATCAACCAGACCGGGAATCCGAGCAAGGCCGCGGGTAGCCATGCGAGGCTGCGCAATGTGTAGGACACCGGGTGGAACCAGGGCAAACGCAGGTTGGTGGACATGTTGAAGTGAGTGCTCGAGTGGTGAACGCTGTGCGCGGCCCAGAGCAGCCGGACCCGGTGATCGGCCCGATGTGCCCAGTAGTAGCAGAAGTCGGTCACGATCAGGCCCAGCACCCATACCCACCAATGTCGGGCGGACAGATGCAGCGGGGTCAGGGCGGAGGCGATGACGATGGTGGAGAACGGGAGCACATACTGGGTGACCATCTTCACCGCGGAGTTGATCAGGTAGGTGGCCCAGTTGCCGGCGTAGTCGCGCAGGAAACCGGACGAGCGCCCTGAGCCGTCGTCTCTCGCGTTGGCGTTGTCGGGGTCGCGCCGCTCGTCGATCCATTCGACGACCGAGAGCACGATGAATGCGGGAACTGCTGCGATGAGGAGTGTTGTTGTTGCGTCCATGGGAATAACGGTATGGACAGCGCGAGTCCGAAACATCGTGCGCGCGGCTGATTTCGTCTCCCCCGCGTGGGGGAGATCGGCCGCAGGTCGTTATGCGATGGGATCGAGACGGCGAGCGAGGTAGTCCCACACCTGATGTTGCGCCTCGTCCGAGTAGATGTGCTCGCACTTGGCTCGGGACTCCTCCGGATCCGACCAACTGGGCGTGCCGCCGTAACCGAGCGTGGTCAGTTGCTGTTGACACGCGCGGTCGAGGATCACCGCAGCCACGGTGGCGGTCTCCAGATCGGGTCCGACGGTGACGATTCCGTGGTTGACGAGGAACAGTGCCTGAGCGTCGCCGAGGGCGCGCGCCACGCTGCGACCCAGGTCCTGGGTGAGAATCAGGTCCGCGGTGTCGGTGAACCGGGGGACTCCATGCTCGGCGAAGTAGTTGGCCTCGTGGCTGACCGGCAGCAACTCGGCGGCAGCGGCGGCTAGCGCCACGGCGTAGCGGCTGTGTACGTGGACCACACCGCCCACGTCCGGTCGGGCCGCCAGCACTTCGGTGTGGATCGGGTACTCGCTGTGGCGCTGACCGCCGCCGTCGAGAACGTCGCCGGCGGGCGAGACCAGATGCACGCGCTCCGGGGTGATCTCGTCGAGGCCGTACGAGGCCTGCTTGAGCCAGGCGCCCCGGCCCGCGGGGTCCCGGGCGCTGACGTGGCCCCAGATCAGGTCGCCCGCGCCGGTCGCGGCCAAGATGCGGGCGGACGTGGCGACGGTGCTGCGCAGGCTGTCCTCGGTGCTGGTCATGAGATTTTCCTATCGGTCGATTCGTGGGTGGGAGGTGGGTCGGCGGGCTCAGCGGAACATGATGTTGACGACCTTCTCGTCGGTGTAGCTCAGGAGTTCCTCGAGGCACTCCTCCTTGCCTCCGACACCCGATCCCTTGACGCCGCCATACGGGACATTCGGGAAATGCGTCGATGACCCGTTGATCCAGGTGTGGCCGGCCTCGAAGTCGCGGGTCACTCGATGCGCTCGGTTCAGGTCGCAAGTCCATACGCTCGCGGTGAGCCCGTAGTCGACGGAGTTGGCGATCTCCACCGCCTCCTCCTCGGTGTCGAACGGGATGACGGAGAGCACCGGGCCGAAGACCTCTTCG
This sequence comes from Gordonia asplenii, assembly GCF_012933505.1. Taxonomy (GTDB): domain Bacteria; phylum Actinomycetota; class Actinomycetes; order Mycobacteriales; family Mycobacteriaceae; genus Gordonia; species Gordonia asplenii. The sequence continues at coordinate 75,109 of NZ_JABBNB010000011.1, read as the reverse complement.
CGTGCGATCCGCGCTCCGGGGTCGACGTCCGCGAACACCGTCGGGGCGACGAAATAGCCGGTGGCACACCGGTCGCCCTCGGGGCGCCCGCCGCCGGTAATCAGCCGCGCGCCCTCGGCAAGTGCGACGTCGATGTAGGACAGGGATTTCTCGTACTGGGCCCGGTTGATCATGGTGCCCTGTTCGGTGGCCTCGTCGAGCGGATCGCCGATCGTCCTCTCGCGCACCAGTTCCGCGACGCGGTCGATGACGGCCTCGTAGATGGGGCGTTGCACCAGTAGCCGCGAGTTGGAGCCACAGGACTGCCCGGACCAGGTGAAGTTCATCCCGAACACGGCCCCCGCGGCCGCGGACTCGATGTCGCTGTCGGCGAAAACGACCATCGCGTTCTTGCCGCCGAGCTCCAACGTCACATGTTTGACCGCGGACTCCGCGGCCGCGCGTTGGATCGCGCGTCCGGTCGGCTCCGAGCCGATGAACCCGATGCGGCGCACAGCACGGTGGCGCACGAGGCGGTCGGGTGTCGCCGGACCATCGCCGACGACGATGTTCACGACGCCGGCCGGGAACACCTGCGCGGCAAGCTCACCGAGCCGCAGCGTGGACAGGGGAGCGGCCTCCGGCGGCTTTCCCACGACGGGGTTGCCGGCGACGAGCGGTGCCGCCATGCGGCACGCGAACATCAGCGGGTGGTTGTACGGCCAGATCTTGGCGACCACACCCACGGGCTCGCGGACCGTCACGTGCAGCGCGTTGGAGGCGGGAATAGTCTGCCCCTTCATCTCCAGCGCGAATCCGGCGAACATCCGCATCTGCTGGAGCGCGATCTGTACATCGAATCGTGCGTTGCTGATCGGGGACCCGGCGTCGACGCTGTCCAGGAACGCGAGCTCGTCGGCATGACTCTCGATCAGGTCGGCGAAGCGCAGCACCAGCGCGGCCCGATCGGTCGGGGGAACCGCTCGCCACTGGGCGCGGGCGGCGGTGGCCGCGTCGACGGCAGCGTCCACGTCCTCCGGCGTCGCATCGGGAACCTGCGCAAGGGGCGATTCGGTGAACGGGTCCGACGTGGTGAAGGTCGCACCGTCGGCAGCGGGACGAAGGTCGCCGCCGATCAGGAGCCGCCACGGGTGGTCGGCCAGCGCCGCGATCCGGTCGTGGTAGGCGGCGTGTCCGCCGCGCTGAGGGGGCTTCGTCATGGCAATAGCTCCTCGCCGGAACCGATCGACCGCGTGAGTAACTCGTGCAACTGGTCGTCGGTGAAATCCTTGCGGTTGTTGATGCGGAAGGGGTGTCCGGTGCTTGCGGCGATCATCGATGCGATCTGTCGTTCGCCGACTGTGGCACTGTCGAATTGCGGGTGGAATCCGAGCACTTCGTACAGTGCGGGTAGCCGGTCGATCAGATCAGCGGCGTCCGGCGAAACCGCGGACCGGTTGAGTTCGGCCACCCGCGGTAACAGGACTCCGTTCTGCAACCCGTGCGGCAGGGTGACCTGGACCGACGCCGATAGGGCGTGCACCAGGCCGAGGCCACTGTTGCCGCAGGCCAGGTTGGCTGCGGTGCTGGCCTCGAGTAGCCGCTGCAGCGCGGCGTCGTTGTCGCCGTCGGCATTCGCGCTCCCGGCACCCGCGACGGCCACCGGCAGCGTCGCCAGGATCTCGTGCGCGGCGCGGATCGCGAGCGACTCGGTGAACACGGTGGAGCCGTTGGCCCACAACGATTCCAATGCGTGGGTGAGTGCGTCGAGGCCCGCATACAGCATCGGCAGGCGCGGCAACCGTCGCAAGATCGTCCCATCGAGGATCGCAGTGCACGGCTCGCATCCCGGGCCGCGCACGATGATCTCCCGGTCGCGGCCGGGCTCGTGCAAGACCAGGGCGTTCGACACCTCGCTGCCGCTGCCGGCGGTGGTTGGGACGGCAACCGTCGGTGCGGGGAGTCGTGGGACCCGGCCCGTGCCCTCGTAGGCGGTGATCGGTCCGGGGCTGGTGAGCTGGATCGACACGGCCTTCGCCGCGCCGAGTCCCGACCCGCCGCCCACGGCGAGCACGCTTGCGCAGCCGGCCGATCGCGCCGCGTCGGCGGCGGCCTCGACTGCGGCGAGGTCGGGGTCGGGATCGACCAACGCCGTGGTGCCGATCCGGCTCTCGTCGACGTGGCCGAGGAGCTCCGCCAGCAGCCCGATATCGGCCAGCCCGGAATCGGCGACGACCGCGGTGGGGCCGGGCAGGCTCGCCAGTTCCGCGTCGAGGCGGTCGAGGCTTCCCAGCCCCGCCACGACCCGCGTCGGGGCGCTGAAGGTGCGCACAGACATGGTGCCTCCTACCGCAGCTCGATGGTGAGGGTGTCTGCCGCGCCCGGCCGGGCGACGGCGCTGTCGAGCAGCGTGCCGCAACCCGGGCAGGCGTACTCGCGCAGCTCCAAGCCCTCGTGAAGCCGGAGGAACGAACCGTGGCCCAACGGATCGACCACGCGGCGCACCGTTCCCGCCAGCCAGTCGTTCGACGGGCCGAGCGCGGCACCGCACCGGCAGTGAACGACGCCGTCGTCCGCCCTGATCAGCGACGGCCCGATCGGCAGCCCCGCGGCGGCGGACTCGGTCCGCGCGTGCGCCCCGCTGGCACGCGCCGCACGGATCTCGCCCCGGCGGGCTGAGGTTGCCTGATCGTCGACCCGGCCGTCCACCAGGATCACTCCGTACAGGTCGGATGCGGCCTCGACGCTGACGTATCCGTGCTCGACGTCGGTGGCCACCGCTCTCGGCTCGCGGGTGAGTGGATCGCCGTACCCGCCGCCACCCTGGAAGCTGTAGGCCAGGGTGTCCCCGGGGCGCAGCGCGAGGAAGCCTGGCTTGGCGCCCAGCACCTCCCGGTCATCGCCGGTCAGCTCCAGGTCGTCGACGGAGGTAATCCGGCCCGCGGGGCTGTCGCCGGCGCAGCGAACGAGCTGATTGCGGTTGCACGAGCCCTCCAGACCGCCGAACAAGCCGATGCTGTTGGGCACCTCGACACCGTGCCCGACGATCATCGCGGTCAGTTCGTCCGTGTCGTGCGGCGTGATCGCCAGGCCGACGGTGGCGCCGCCACGGAACTGCCCGGCACCGCCGGTATCGGTGAGGATCGACCGATAGAGGAACAGGATCGGGCCGTTCGCCTCGTGGCTCTCGACGTTGGTGATCGCCGGGCGGGGGACACAGAAGTCGCCGGAGCCGTTGAGCCCGTCGTGATCTCGGTATGCACCGCCACCGCCGGCTGTGGAGTCGAGGAGGAAGTTGCCGTAGGGGAGACCGTCGCGGTCGCGGCCGTTGAGCACGAGTGCTGTCATCGACCCCTTCGTGACCGCTGCGGAGTCCTGCGCCGTGAGGGGCGAGGTGGCCGCGAGGCGCGACAACGCCGCCAACGCCACGTTCTGCACCACCCACACCGCCGAGATGGTGGCCGACGAGACCGGCGCGGGCCAGGTGGCGTTGCAGATGACGCCGTCGGGCGCGGTGATGGTGAGCGGCCGGAACAGTCCTTCGTTCCAGCTGATCCGCGGGGCGAGAGTGGGGAGCAACGCCGTGAAGACGCCGGCGACCAGTCCCGATCGCGTGCAATTGACGAATCCCGGGGCCTGTGGATCGGTACCGGTGAAATCGAAGTCGAGGTGGTCGTCGGACTTGGTCACGGTGAGCCGGAACTCGTACAGCGCGTTGGTGTGTCCGTCGTGTTCGAGGTAGTCGACGGCGCGGAAGACGCCGTCGGGCAGTTCGCGCAGACGATCCCGGAGCTGCTGTTCCGCGTGGTCGATCTCGAGGTGCATCACCCGCAGCACCACGTCGAGACCGTAGCGCTCGAACAGCTCGCCCAGCCGTCGTGCGGCGACCTGGTTCGCCGCGATCATCGCCTTCAGATCCAGGCCCACGGCCATCGGCATCCGGGTCATCCCCATCACCATGTCCCACAGGTCACCGCGGATCTCGTTGTTCTCCACGATCTTCACGCCCGACAGCAACATGGCCTCCTGCTGGATCTCGGTCGCGCCGAAGGCCCAACTGCCGAAATTCAGGCCGCCCACATCGATCTGGTGCGCACACGCGCCGACCCAGGCAACTCGCTCTCCGTCGTGGAAGACGGGAGCGACGATGGAGACGTCCTGCTGATGCAGCGCGCCCTTGTACGGGTTGTTGAGGATGAACATGTCCCCCTCGGCGATGCCGGGGTTGTCCGAACGATCGGCGATGATGTTGCGTACGACGCTCGCCATCGATCCGGAGTGGAACAGCACCTGCGGGCCCATCGTGACGATCGAGCCGTCGGACAGGTAGGTCCCGACGTTGAAGTCGGTGGCGTCGGTGACCACCGGGGAACCCGACACCGATTTGAGGGTGATCGCCTGCTCCTCGGTGATCGCCGAGAGCCGGTTGCGGATCACCTCGAAGCTGATCGGATCGACCTCGGTCGCGGCCGCTGCCAGTGTGTCTGTACTCATGATTGGTCTCCTGTCGCGCTCAGGCGGTGATGATCAGATTGCCGAAGGTGTCGATGCCGACCTGCTGGCCGAGGCCGGTGTACACCGTGGTGGTGGGATGTTCGACCACGGCCGGTCCGCGGATCTTCCGGCCCGGCTGGAGCGAATGCCAGTCCACGACCGTGGCATCCAGCCAATCGCGGGCCGCGACGTCGTAGACCCGCCGTGCGTGCTCGCGCTGCGCGGCGACCGGAGCGGTGTCTCGAAACGCCGGTTTGGGCGTGCGGCCGATGCCGCTGACTCGGAAGGTGGTGAGTTCGATGCCCGCCTCACGGAAGCCTGCGCCCTTGCCGTAGGTGTCCTCATACGCGGTCTCGAACCGGTCGACGATCCCGCGGACCAGCTCGGCGGTGATAGCGCCCGGTTCCACCGGGATGATCAACTCATGGGTCTGGCTCCGATAGCGGACGTCCACCGACCGTTCGATGATCATGTCCGCGGGCTCGACGCCGTCGCGGGCGAGCTGAGCCCGGGTCGATGCCCCCAACTCGGCATAGATCTCATCGAGTGCGCGAGCGTCGATGTCCTCCCACGGGCTGGTGTTGCCCGGCGTCGTCTTGACCAGGAACGAGCGCTCCGTGCCGTGGTAGATGTCCGCGGCGAGCGCCCCGTAGGCCGAGTGCGCCATCGACGTGGCGGGGACCACGATCTGCGCGACCCCGAGATCTCCCCCGAAGCCCGCGCAGTGCATCGGGCCGGCGCCGCCGTAGGCGTAGAGCACGAAGTCACGAGGATCGAGCCCTCGGCCGACTGACAGCTCGCGGAGGGTGTCGGCCATCCGCGAATCGACGATGTGCCGGATACCGGCGGCCGCCTCCACGAGGGACAGGCCCAGGGGCTCCGCGATCTGGGTGGCGATGGCCTCCTGCGCGGCGCGCTTGTCCAGCTGCATGCGTCCGCCGAGGAATGTGTCGGGATCGATCACGCCCAGCACCACGTCGGCGTCGGTCACCGTCGCCCGGGCGCCTCCGCGGCGATAGCAGACCGGCCCGGGGAAGGCGCCCGCGCTCTCCGGGCCGACGCGCAGTTCCCCGGCGACGACCTCGGCGATGGAGCCGCCGCCGGCACCTATCGCCGTGATGCTGACCATCGGCGCGGCCACGTGGTACTGCGCCACCTCGGTGACAGCTGAGACCACCGGCCGGCCGGCCACGATGAGCCCGACGTCGAAGCTGGTTCCGCCCATGTCGGAGGTGATGACGTTCGGGTGCCCCAGCTGCGCGGCGAGGTGTTGGCTGCCCAGCACGCCGCCGGTTGGGCCGCTGGCCAGCAGGAGAACGGCCTTGTCGGCCGCGTCGCGGGCACTCATCACACCACCGATGCTGTTGAGGACGCTGAATCGGCCTGACATGCCCGCTTCTCTCAGCTTGCGCTCCATGCGCTCGAGGTAGCGCTGCACGCTGGGTCCCAGGTAGCTGTTGAGCACGGTTGTCGACGTGCGCTCGTATTCGCCGAGAACGGGATTCACCTCGCTCGACAGGCTTACGTACACGTCGTCGCCCGCGAGTTCGCGCACGATCGCGGCGATCCGCTGTTCGTGATCCGGGTTGCGGAACGCCCAGAGCAGCGCGATCGCGTAGGCCTCGACACCGTCGGCAACGAGTTCCGCGACCGCGCTGCGCACTCCGGACTCGTCTAGCTCGATCACGACGGAGCCGGACTGATCCACGCGCTCGAGGACCTCCTTGATCCGACTGCGCGGCACCAGTGGATCGGGGTAGCGGCGGCGGCTGAACTCGCCGAGCTGCTCGACGGGGGTGCCGGCGGTGAACCCCATGAGGCGCTGCAGCAGCAGGGTGTCACCGAAACCCTTCGTCGTGATCAGGCCGGTGCGCGCCCCGCGGCGCTCGATCAGCGCGTTGGTGGCCTGCGTCGTGCCGTGCCCGAAGCTGGCGACCTGAGCCAGCATGTCGGCGAGGGATTCGCCGCGTTCCCCGGCGATCAAGCGCAGCGCGGCGAAGACGCCGTCCTCCAACGCCTGCGGCGTGGTCGGTGCCTTATTGGTGAGCACGGCACCGGTCTCGTCCATCACCACCACATCGGTGAAGGTGCCCCCGGTGTCCACGCCTACGTAGAGTCTTTGGTTCATCGTCATCTCGCCTTTCTCGTTCGTCGAGCACGTTGAGGAAGACCGTCCGTCAGGGGATGAATGTCGTTGTGCGACTGGGTTTATCGGCTATTCCGATGGGAAACGGTGCGGTACTGATCTGCTCGCACCGACGACGCTACTGTGATCTGGAAGACACTCGGCCTACGATTCTGATATGCGGAATCGGCCGACGTACGGGCAGAGTTCGGTCGACAATGCGCTGCTATTGCTGCACATCCTGCGAGACCAGGGGGTGGTGACGGTGAGCCAGGCCGCAGAGTTGCTGGGGGTGGCCAGGTCCACGGCGCACCGGCTGCTGGCAATGCTCGTATACCGCGATTTCGCCGTCGAGAACGAGGAGCACAAATACCTGCCCGGACCGGCGTTGTACGTCTCCGCCGTCGAGCACCGTCCGACGGGGGAGTACAACACGCACCTACGGCCGGCGATGGCGGCGATCTGCGCGGATACCGGCGAGACTGTGCAATTGGCGGTCCGCACCGGCCGGTGGGTGCGGTTCATCGCGACGGTCGAGTCGGAGCAGGCGATCCGGGTGGGCGATCGGCGCGGCGTCGCTCTGCCCGCACGGCTGACTGCGACGGGACGCGCGATACTCGCCGACCTCGCCGCACCGCAATTGCAGAAGCTCTACCGCAGTCCGGGTAACGACTCGGAGGCGGGCCTGGGCAATCAGCAGTGGCAACGGTTGGTGCGGGATCTGGAGACGACGCGGCGCCGCGGATACGCAGTCAACTCCGAGGACACCGAATCGGGTCTGGTGGCGGTCGGCGTCGGCGTTCGCGGCGCCGAAGGTCGGATCGCGGCGGCCATCTCGGTGGCGGGCCCGTCGACCCGGCTGGGCGAACGGAGGATCCGCGACCTCGGCGAGTACTTGATCGGTGCCGCGGGATCCCTACGGCTTCCCGCCGACGACGAACAGTAGGGAACAGTCGCGACGGTGGCTACTCCTGAAGCCGGAACTGCAACGCTGAGTGTGCGTCGGTGATCGCCTCGGCGAGTACGCGGGCGCGGGTCCCGACGTCCGGTGCGCACAGTGCCCGGTGCCGATCGGCCTGGGTGATCGGCATGAAAGCCGCTGTGGCGTAGGTATATTCGGACGCCGGCAGGTCGGGGCGGGCCAGTCGGGGGAGGGGCAGATCCTGCTTGTTCTCGTGAGTGTATGAGGCGAGGAAATCGATGAGTCGGGTCGAGGCCTGTTCGAGTTGGATCAGCCATCGGTCCCACTCTTTCGGCGTGATCGGCGGGTCCGGCCAGGTGGACACGCGCGCCCGCGGATAGGGGGCGTCGTCGAGCCATTCGTCGATTCGGATGCGTTCGACGCCGCGACACAGCAGGGCCCAGGTGCCGCCCGCGGACCGGCGGTGTTCGATGACCTCGGCGATGGTCCCGACGTCGGTGCGGATGTCGCCGCCGCCCACCTCGCTGCCGCGTTCGATCAGCACCACCCCGAAGCGCATGTCGCCGGAATCGATGCAGTCCTGCAGCATCTCCCGGTAGCGGGGCTCGAAAATGCGCAGCGGCAGATGCTCGCCGGGCATCAGTGCGGAACCGAGCGGGAACATCGGCATTTCGGTCATGCCGTCCAGCATGGCCGATGGCACTGACAAAGCGCCCGGGAATCGGCGTGGCGGGCAATGGCTTCCAGAATTGCAATATGCAAAACTTGTCGAATGACAAATGTTTGCCAGGCCGACGTAGATTCGCTGCAGCGGCTCACTCGAGACCTCCTCGCCGTCGCCATGACCACGGTGCAACAGAGCACCGATGTGTCGATGCAGCAGATGCGCCTGCTCTTCGCGGTACACGACGCCGGGTCGTCGTCGTGCGGAGTGCTCGCGCAGCAACTCGGCGTCGCGGCGTCGTCGGTGACCAGGCTCGCCGACCGACTCGTCGCGTCGGGTCTACTCGATCGGACGCACAGTGCGGACAACCGCAGCGTGGTGCTCCTGTCGCTGAGCGGCGCCGGGCGTGCGGTGATCGACGCCGTCGTCGAACGTCGGGCGGCTGTCTTTCGAAATGCATTGCGGCGCATGGACTCCAGGACGCGCAGGAATCTCGTGGACGGCCTCGCCGAGTTGCATATCGCCCTCGGCGACGATGTGCGCCAGACGGTGGGGTGACCGCGGTGGTGCTCAATACCCAGCTCGGTGACTTCGCGATCGACAAACGCATGCCGGTGATCGCGCTGCTCGCCGTTCCGGTCGGCGCGTTGGGGGCACTCGCCGCATGGGTTCTGCTCAAGTTGATCGGACTCGTCACCAACCTCTGCTTCTACGGTCGCGTGTCGACGCAACTCGTCGCGCCGGGTGCCGCAGCCCATCCCTGGTGGCAGATTCTGCTCCTGCCCATCGTGGGCGGGCTCATCGTCGGGCTGATGGCGAGGTTCGGCTCGGAGAAGATCCGCGGGCACGGCATGCCCGAAGCGATTGAATCGATCCTCACCCGCGGTAGCATCGTCGAACCGAAAGTCGCTGTACTCAAACCGATTTCGTCTGCGATCAGCATCGGCACGGGCGGTCCGTTCGGCGCCGAAGGACCGATCATCATGACCGGCGGCGCGATCGGATCCATTCTGGCGCAGCATCTTCACCTCACCGCCGACGAACGCAAGGTCCTGCTCGTGTCGGGGTCGGCGGCCGGAATGGCGGCGACCTTCAACTCGCCGTTGGCCGCTATTCTGCTCGCCGTCGAGCTGCTGCTCTTCGAGTGGCGGCCACGCAGCTTCGTGCCGGTGTGCGCGGCGGTCGCGGTGGCGACGGTGGTGCGCGCGCCGATCCTGGGTAGCGGTCCGATCTTCCCGGTCGTCACCGGTGGGGCGCACGCCTCGGCGCTGGTCGACGCACTGGCCGTCACGATCGGCGTCTGCGGCGCGGTCGTGGCGGTCGGCGCGACCTGGCTGGTGTATCGAGCCGAGGACGCGTTCGCGCGGCTGCCGCTGCATTGGATGTGGTGGCCGGCGATCGGCGGGCTCATCATCGGCGTCGGCGGCCTGGTGGAGCCGCAGGCGCTCGGCGTCGGGTACAACGTGATCGACGACCTGCTCACCGGCCACGCAACGGTGAACCTGATCGTCGGGATCCTCGTGGTGAAGACCCTGATCTGGTCGTTGTCACTCGGATCGGGCACGTCGGGCGGCGTGTTGGCGCCGATCTTCATGATCGGCGGTGCACTGGGCGCCGCGGTCGGGCTGGGGATGCCCGACGTGTTTCCCGGCTTCTGGGCGATCCTCGGTCTGGCGGCAGTCGTCGGGGGAGTGATGCGCTCCCCGTTGACCGGAGTCGTCTTCACGATGGAGCTGACCCAGGCGTGGTCGGTGGTGCTCCCGGTGATGATCGCCTCGGTCACGGCGTACGCGATCTCGGTGATGGTTCTGCGCCGATCCGTGCTCACCGAGAAGATCGCCCGACGCGGACTGCACCTGACCCGCGACTACACGACCGATCCGCTCGAGACGTTCTTCTGCGCCGACGTCGTGCATCGCGACCCGGACAGTCTCCGACTCGCGCGCGCAGCGTCGGGCCCGACGCTGGGTATGCGCGACACCTTGCGGCACGCGGCGTATCTGATGGCCGACAACGACGTCGAGACCGTTCCCGTCGTCGCCGACGACGGCGAGCTGGTCGGCGTCGTGCGGCTGTCGGACCTGTTGATCGCCCGCAGGCACGACCTCAACGAGGCTACCGAGCGGGAACGACCGCGAAGGTTGTTCATCCGGCCGTGACGAGCCGTTCGTCGACGCGGAGGTGGCATATCGCCGGTGCTGTTCCGACGAAATGCTTCCACTTTGATCGTTGATAATCTATCGTTTCCTTGTCGCCGAGATGAGGAGCGGTAGTGACGATGGCCACAGACATGGTTCTCCACGAACTCGAACTGGAAGTCGAGGTTCGCTCCGTGGTGCGCGAAGCGGAGGGCGTGGTGTCGCTGACCCTCGCACTCGACGACGGGCGGGCGCTGCCGCCGTGGACGCCCGGCGCGCATATCGACCTGATCCTGCCGACCGACGGCGATGAACCACTCGTCCGCCAGTACTCGCTGTGCGGTGACACGCGGGATCGTGGAACGTGGCAGGTCGGCATTCTGCGCACCCCCGACTCGCGTGGCGGGTCGGAGTACGTACACGACCGCATCGCGGCGGGCGACACCGTCCGCGTGCGTGGACCGCGCAATCACTTCACGCTGGTGCCCAGTCGCAAGTACCTCTTCATCGGCGGCGGCATCGGAATCACGCCACTGCTCCCGATGATCGCCGAAGCCGCGGGGGCGGGCGCTGACTGGACGCTGGTCTACGGCGGCCGCTCGCGCGGATCGATGGCGTTCCTGCCGCGACTCGCCGATCACGCTGATCGTGTCCGGTTGATGCCCGAAGACGAAGTCGGCCGCCTCGACCTCGGCGCCATTCTGTCGACACCCACGCCCGACACCCTCATCTACTGCTGCGGGCCCGAGGGGCTGCTCGACGCCGTCGAAGCGGCGTCGAGCAATTGGCCGGCCGGGTCGCTGCACCTGGAGCGCTTCTCCGCGAAGAACACCGGCGGCGAGAACACCGAATTCGACGTGATTCTCGAACGGTCGGGTGTCACGCTGACCGTCCCGGCCGACAAGTCGATCTACCAGGTCTGCAAGGACAACGGGATCGCCGTGCTCGGATCATGCCTGGAAGGCATCTGCGGCACGTGCGAGACCGACATCGTCGACGGCGAGGCGGACCACCGCGACGTCGTTCTCGACGACGACGAGCGCGCGGCCAACACGTCGCTGATGATCTGCGTGTCGCGCTGCCGCGGCCGCGAACTGACCCTGGACCTGTAGACCGGACTACTCAAGGACCGCCACGATGAGTGCACAGAGTTCCCCCGCATCCACCGACTTCCCGTACAACGCCTGGTACGCGGTTGCGAGCAGCAGCGAAGTCGGCCGATCTCCGCTCGGAGTCCGGCTCCTCGACACCGGCGTGGTGCTGTACCGCAAGCTGACCGGCGACATCGTCGCCCTCGCCGACCGCTGCATCCACCGGCCGTACCCGCTCAGCCGGGGCACCGTGTCGGGCGACGACCTCGTGGCCGCATACACCGGCTTCGTCTACCGCCCCGACGGCACCGTGGCATCGGTCCCCACGCAGACGAGCCCACCGGTCGGTGCCGCGGTGCGGACGTTCCCGGTGATCGAGCACGGTGGAGTCGTGTGGGTGTGGCCGGGGACCCCGGATCGGGCCGACCGGCGCCCGCTCATCGACCTCCCGTGGCTCGACGGTGACGGTTGGACGAGCTTCGGGCAGGCGTGGGTGACGCGTGCGACGGGCGCGCTATTGCAGGACAACTTCTCCGACATCACGCATGTCGCGCAGGTCGATCCGGTGCTCTCGCCGCCCGCTCTGCACGGCCCGCCGCCCACGCTCGTCGTCGAGGTGAGTGAGCAACAGGTTCGGTTCTGGCGTGACTTCCCGGCGTCGAAGCTGCAGAACTGGCAGTACGAGGTCCTCGGCATCGAACACGGCAGCGAGCACGTCCAGCACGAGGAGGGACTGTTCGCCAGCCCCGGTCTCTGGGTGGACCGATGGGACGTCGCCGGCCCCGACGGTCCGCTGCAGATGTACTTCAGTCACGCGATCACCCCGATCGATGCGACGACGACCCGCCACCACTGGGTGGTGAGCCGCAACTTCGGACACAGCGACGCGGTCACCGGCACCCTGCGCCCGCTGTTGACCGCGTACTACCGACGGGTCCAGGTCGAGCTGGAGATCATGCAGGGCGTGATCGACCGCGACGGCTGGGTCCGCGAAGTGAACGTCGCCGCCGACGCGGCGCTGATCCAGGTGCGCAAGGTGATGCGTCGCCTGCTCACCGAGGATGCACATCCCGGCCGCTGAACCGCGGTACACCCCCGCGGCGCCTGCCGCATCGACTCGCGCCGCAGATCCAGTAAGGAGAGCGACGTGACGTCGTTTCAGATAGTCAATCCGGCGACCGGCGAGCACGGTGCGCACTACCCGACCGCCACCGATGCGGAGATCGCGGCCGCGATCGCCGGCGCCGACTCGGCCTTCGAGCAGTGGCGACAGACGCCGCTGGACGAACGCGTCGACATCCTGCGCCGCGTCGCCGCGCTGCACCGCGAGCGTGCCCCGGAACTCGCCCGGATCATGGCCGCCGAGATGGGCAAGCCGGTGCGCGCCGGCCGCGGCGAAATCGGAATCTGCGATGACATCTACCGCTACTACGCCGACAACGCCGAGGCGATGCTGGTCGATCAGGCGGTGCCCGGCATCGACGCGGGTACCGCACTGATTCGGTTGGCGCCGATCGGCGTCATCCTCGGAATCATGCCGTGGAACTACCCCTACTACCAGGTGGCGCGATTCGCCGCGCCAAACCTGTTGCTGGGCAACACGATTCTGCTCAAGCATGCGCCACAGTGCCCGGAATCGGCGCGGCAGATGGAACGGATCTTCCTCGACGCCGGGCTTCCCGCGGGCGCCTACGTCAACGTGTTCGCGTCCAACGAGCAGGTCGCCGACATCATCGCCGACGACCGCGTTCAGGGGGTGTCGCTCACCGGCTCCGAACGCGCGGGAGCGGCCGTCGCTGAGATCGCCGGCCGACACCTCAAGAAGGCGGTGCTCGAACTCGGCGGATCGGACGCGTTCATCGTGCTCGACACCGACGACGTCGATGCACTGGTCGGCGAGGCGATCGTCGGGCGGATGGGCAACACCGGTCAGGCGTGCAATGCCACCAAACGCTTCTTCGTCCCCGACGACCTGTATGACGACTTCACCACCAAGTTGACCGCGGCCGTCGGGCAGATCGAACCGGGTGATCCCCTCGACGAAGCCACCACCATGGGACCGCTCGCGTCGGTCGCCGCCGCCACCGAGGTGGAGGCACAGGTGCGCGACGCCGTCGAGCGCGGTGCGACGGTGGAAGTCGGCGGACGTCGGGCGGGCCCCGACAGCGCGTATTACGCGCCGACCGTGCTCACCGGAGTTCAGCCGGGGATGAGAGCCTTCCGTGAAGAGATCTTCGGGCCGGTCGCCGTCGTGTATCGGTACGGCGACGTCGCAGACGCGATCACCGCGGCCAACGACTCACCGTACGGACTGTCGGCGTCGCTGCACTCGGCCGACCCGTTGCGCGCGCTCGCTCTCGCGGATCGGCTCGACGTCGGGATGGTGTTCATCAACGAGTCACCGTCGACCGCCGCGGCACTGCCCTTCGGCGGTGTGAAGCGCAGCGGTTACGGGCGCGAACTGGGCACGCTGGGCATTCAGGAATTCGCCAATCGCAAGCTGGTGCGGGCCAAGTCCGTATAGCCAGCAGACGACTGGGAACGTCCCAGACGATTGGAACGACGTAGCCCCCGGACCGCGGTATCGGTCCGGGGGCTACGTCGTTCGCGGGTTACCCACCCGCACGCGTCAGGCGACGAACTCCTTCAGAGATTCGTTGGCGTCGCGCTTGTTGGCGGTGACGAATCCGAAGGCCACACCGGCGGCGAAGACGATGAACGGGCTCAGGCACAGCAGCCAACCGGTCGCCGACATCTGCCACGATTCGAGGGCGCCGCCGGATGTACCACTGATGAGGCCGAAGCGGCTCATCAGCAGATACATGATGACGACCATGGACACCAGGCTGACGGCCGGCGCGATCAGCGTGTTCCAGAGCCGGGTGTCTTCGCGGGTACGTCGGAAATAGACGATGACCGCAACGCTCACCAGCGCCTGAACGAAGGTCAACGCGAGGATCGCCGTGATGGAGAACCAATAGAAGAGGTTCACCACCGGGTCGAGTTGGAATACCGCGAACGCGACGATGATGACGACGGCGACGGTGGTCTGCAGGAACGACGCGTTGGCGGGGACGCCGTGGCCGCGCGTGCGTCCGATCGCCTTGGGTAGCAATCCGGACCGGCTCATCGCGAAGAAGTAGCGCGTCGCTGAGTTGTGGAACGCGAGGACGCACGCGAACATGCTGGTCAGCAGCAGGACGCGCATGAGCGACGGCAACCACGAACCGACGTACTGGTCGGCGACGCTGAAGAGTACCTGGGTGGGATCGGCGAGCGGTACGCCGCCGACCGTCGTCAGGCTGATCGTCTTGTCGACTGCGTGGGAGGCACCCATGCCGCTCACCATGCCGAGGGTGACCACGGTGAACAGAAGCGTGATGATGGTGACCGACGCGTACGTCGCGCGGGGAACGGTCCGTCGCGGGTCGCGCGATTCCTCACCGTAGATCGCTGTCGCCTCGAATCCGATGAAGCCCGCGAATGCGAACGCGAAGGCGATGCCCGGCGCGCCGTCGGCGATCGCCGACGGACTGAACGACGCGCTGAAGTCGATTCCTTCTGGGCCGCCACCGTGGGCGAAGACCGCGATCGCGGTCAGGAGCATCGACCCGACTTCGGTGAGCAGGAGCACGCCGAGAACTTTCGCGCCGAACTCGACGTGCATCAGCCCGAGTATCTGGACCAGGGCGGCCGCCAGCAGCGACCACACCCACCACGCGAACGGGATGTCGGGGACGGTGGTGGTCATGACCGCGCCGAAGTATCCGTACACGGCAGCCTGGACCAGGCAGTACGACATCACCGACACGAACGCCGACGCCACGCCCCACGGCAGGCCGAGACCGCGGCCGATGTAGGCGAAGAACGCGCCGGCGTGGACCACGTGGTTGCTCATCGTCGCGTAGCCGACCGAGAAGACGAGGAACACGATGCCCGCGACGAGGAACGTGCCGGGGACGGCCGGTCCGTTGCCGATCGCGATGATGCTCGGGACCAGTCCCGTCATGCCCGCGATCGGTGCCGCGGCGGCGATGACGAAGAAGCAGATGCCGAACACGCCGATCGCATTGCGCTGCAATGACGACCCTTTCGCGTCGTGCTCGGCCTGGTCGGGGATGGGGTCGGGGGTGGAGGTCACTTCGCTCATTTGGTCCTCGTCGGGATCGTGGGTCGTCGGGGGATGGGACAGGGGTCAGTTCATCGTCAGCACGATGCGGCCGCGGGCCGTGCCGTCGCGCAGGCGCTGATGTGCTTCGTTGGCCGCGGCCAGGGGCATCGTCTCGACCACGTTGACGAGCTTTTCGCGCCGGGCGAGGTCGAGCAGTTCACGCAGGTCGTCGAGGCTGCCCCACACGCTGGTGGTGAACGACGCCTCGCTGGGCAGGTGACCGAACCCGAACGGAACCGTGCCCCCGAACATGCCGACCAGCACGACAACGCCTCCGCGGGCGACCACTTTCGCGCTGCCCGCCAACGTGGCGTCGGCGCCGACGAAATCGATGATCGAGTCGAACTTCTCGCCGGCGACGTCGTCGAACGTGCCGGCGGCGTCGGCGCCGAGTTCCAGGGCCGTCGCCTGTCGCGCGGGCAGGGTGTCGACCACGGTGACGTGGGCGTCGGCGAGCAGCTTGAGGTACTGAACGGCGTATTGTCCCAGTCCGCCGGCCCCGACGACGAGCGCCTTGCGCCGCGCCGTGCTCGACTCCGACAGCCCGATCGCGCGGCGGACGGCCCGGAATGCGGTCAGCCCGCCGCATGCGAGGGGAGCGGTCGTGACCGGGTCGAGGCCGTCGAGCGGCAATAGATACTCGCGATGCGGAATCCGCATCCGAGGGGCGTAGCCGCCCGGATCCAGGACGCCGGCCTCATGGCTGTCGGCGCAGATCATCTCCAGGCCGGCCGAGCATTGTGCGCACTCGGCCTTCCGGCAACCCCACGGTGCGTAGACGAGGACGGGCCCCAGGTCGGCGTCGACGCCAACTACCTCGTGTCCGAGGATCAACGGTGTCCGCCCGATGCTGCCTTCGACCACGTGCAGATCGGAGTGGCACACGCCGCACGCGGTGACGTCGATGATCGTCTCGCCGTTCCCGGCGACCGGATCGGGAACGTCTTTGCTGATGAGAGGCGTATTCGGCGCCTCGATGACCATGGCTCGCATTTGTCTGGGACCTCCATTTTTCACAATTTCCAGCCGTTGTGATCTGCGTTACGATACTTTATCGTTTAGAGAATATCTAGGATTGAGGAAGGAGGGCTCGATGGCTGACGCCGAGGCTCGCACACTAGGCGAATGCGCAAAGATCGCGTCCGACAACAACATCGGCACCGTCGCTTGCATGTTCACTGACACCTGGGGCATCCCGAGAGGTAAGCGCCTGCCGCTGGACCAGTTCTTGCGGGGCGCGGGCTTCTCGATGGCGGGGGTGGCGTTCTCGTGGACGCCGCGGTCGGACATCCTGCCGACGCCCTGGGCCGAGATGGACAGCGAATTCCGCGACATGAATCTCGTGCCCGACCTGAACTCCTTCCGCGTGGCGGGCTGGACCGAGGGACTCGCGGTGGTGATGTGCGACGCGATCGACCCGGTCAGCCACGAAGCCATCCCGATGGACGCGCGCGGAATGGTCAAGAAGTCGCTCGCCGAGTTCGCCGACGCCGGCTACAGCGTCAACATGGCACCCGAACTGGAGTTTCATCTCTTCAACGACGACTGGTCGCCGGTGTCGGATCAGACACTGTGCTATTCGATGGATCGCGCCGACGAACTCGAGACCGTCATCGGCGGCATCCGCGAAGCGCTGCGCCGCAGTGGTATCGACTGCGAGGCGAGCAACGTCGAGTACGGCCAGTCGCAGGTCGAGATCAACCTGCGTTACGGCGAGGCGCTCGCCTCGCTCGACGAGACCATTCTGTTCCGCCACATCACGAAGGCCGTCGCCCGCAAGCACGGTTACCACGCCACCTTCATGGTCAAGCCGATCAACGGCGGAGCGGGCTCCGGTATGCATATCCACCAGAGCCTGGTCGACGGCAGCGGCGAGAACGCCTTCGCCCGGGTCGACGATCCGTCGCACCCGGTGACCTCGCAGGTGATGCGCGACTACGTCGCCGGTCTGCTGACTCATCAGCTGGAGCTGCAGGCGATCGCCATGCCGACGCTGACCTCCTACAAGCGTGCCGAGGACTACTCGTTCGCTCCGACGCAGGTGTGCTGGGGGTTGGACAACCGGCTGGTCGGTGTGCGGTGCCTGACCGGTATCGGGCCGGGCACCCGCGTGGAGGTTCGCTGGGGTGCCGCCGACGCGAACCCGTACCTGCTGGCTCAGGGGTATCTGCAGGCCGGGCTCGCCGGTATGCGCGAGCATTACACGCTGCAGAACATCTCCAGCGGCGATCCGCACGCCGACACGAGCCTGCGCCGGGTGGCGCTGTCACTCGAATCGGCCGTCGACACCTTCTCGGCGAGCCCGTTCGCCCGACGGGTGTACGGCGACATGTTCGTCGACACCTTCACGAAGATGCAGCACGACGAAATGGCCGCGTTCGCGGCACACGTGACCGATTGGGAGTTCAAACGGTATGCCGACATCTTCTGATGCCGCACGGGTCGCGGTGCTCGTCACTCATGAGGCGGCGGGCGTCGACGACACCGGCATCATCGGCGATTATCTGGCGACCCGCGGCTGTCGGGTGATCCGCCACCAGGTGTTCGCGACCATCGAGGCGCAGGACCCGAACGTGGACCTGCCGTCGCTCGACGGTGTCGACCTGGTCATCGTGTTCGGGTCGACCGAGCACGCGTGGGAAGAAAAGTCCCGGCACTGGGTCGACGTCGAGACGGCTTGGGTTCGCTCGGCGCTCGACCGCGATATCCGGGTGGTCGGAATCTGCTTCGGAAGTCAGATCCTGGCTCTCGCGCTCGGCGGGGCGGTCAGGCCGACCGGCCGGGTCGAGGCCGGCATGCTCACCTTCGACGTCGAAGACGGCTGCCCGGTAGCGGCCGGACCATGGTTCTCGTGGCATAGCGACATCGTGTCGATTCCCGACGGCGCGACGCGGTGGGCGTCGAGCACGGTCGGTCCGCAGGTGTTCACCCACGGCACCGCGCTCGGCATGCAGTTCCATCCCGAGGTGTCCCACGAGCTGGCGTTGGAGTGGATCGACGCCTGGCCGAACAGCCTGCCCGACGACGTGTCGCCCGAACAGTTCCGTGAGCAGGTGGCGGCACGCGTGGAGGAGTCCCAGGCGGGGTGCCGAGCGATGCTGGACTGGGCGCTCGACGGCGCACGCGTGTCATGAAACCGCCGCGTACCAGGCCGATCATCGCAATGCCCGGACGCTTCAGCCGTTCGGCGTCGGCGCTTCGCTACGAGGCGGTCGTCAATGCCCGCGCCTTGCTGCAGGCCGTCTACGACGCGGGCGGCGACCCGGTCACGGTTCTGCCGACGCCATTGGACCCCGACGATCCGGCCGGTGACATCGCCGGCCGGCTCGCCGGTTTCGACGGCGTGTTGATGCCCGGCGGCGCCGACGTCGATCCCCATCTCTACGGCCAGGAGGCCGACGGTCACACCGATCCCGCCGACGCCGTGCAGGACGAGTTCGACCTGGCGGTCCTGCGGCACGCCGTCGACACCGCGTTGCCGCTGATGACCGTCTGCCGGGGGACCCAACTGCTCAACGTCATGCTGGGCGGCACACTCGAGCAGGACATGGCCCGGCCGCACCAGCACACCATCGTGAGCCTCGAACTGCCCGCGCATTCGGATCTCACCGCACGGCTCGGCTCGGCCGATCTGGACGTGCCGACGACCATGAACGTCAGCTGCTACCACCACCAGCGGATCGCCGAGCTCGCCACCGGCCTGACCGCGATCGCGACGTCGGACGACGGGACCGTCGAGGCCGTTCGCGCACCCGATCTGCCCGGTTGGGTGCTCGGTGTGCAGTGGCATCCCGAAGACACCGCCGTCGGCGACGTCTATCAGCGAAGGTTGTTGGAGACCTTCATCGCCGCGTGCCGAGCGGCCGCCTGACCTCAGCCACCATCACGACGTAAGGATTGTCATGAAACTCGAGGACATCGACCTCACCGACCTGGACCAGTTCTCCGGCGGCATCCCGCACGAGGCGTTCAAGCTTCTGCGCGCCGAGGAACCGCTGTTCTGGAACGACGAAACCGACGGAAACAAGGGCTTCTGGTCGGTCACCCGGCACGCCGACGTGTGGGCTGTCGACAAGGACCCGGAGACCTTCTCCTCGGCGCAGCAGAACACTCTCGAAGAGCTCGACGAGGAGAACTTGATCATCCGTCGATCGATGATCGACACCGACGGCGCCCGGCACTGGGCGCTGCGGCGACTGTTGATGCGCGAGTTCAGCCCCCGGGCGGTCGCCAAGTACTCCGAGTTCCTACACGCGCTCACGGCCTCGGCGCTCGACGAGGCGATCGCGCTGCGCGAATTCGACTTCGTGGAGCAGGTCAGCGCCGACATCCCGATCCGTGTCTTGGCGCGGATGCTCGACGTCCCCATCGACGACACCGACAAGCTGATCGACTGGGGCAACCAGATGATCGCCAACTCCGACCCGGACTACGCCGACGTGTTGGCCGGCAGCGAGGAATCCGAGAAGTACAAGCACCTGCCGTTCCGGTCGCCCGCCGCGTTGGAGGTGTTCGAGTACGGCTTCCGGCTGGCCGCGCAACGGAAGGGCGGCAACGGCACCGACCTGGTGTCGAAGCTGATCAACACGACGCCCAGCGACGGCATCCCGCTGTCGGATCTGGACTACCAGAACTACTTCGCGCTGCTGATCATCGCAGGCAACGAGACCACCCGCCACACGATCTCGCACACCGTGAAGGCGCTGGCGCAGCACCCCGACCAGTGGGCGATCCTGAAGAAGGACCCGTCGTTGGTCCCGAATGCGGTCGAGGAGTTTCTCCGGTGGGCCTCGCCCATCCAGTACTTCCGCCGTACCGCGACGCGCGACGTCGAATTGCACGGCAAGACCATCAAGAAGGACGACAAGGTAGTCATCTGGTTCTCGTCGGGCAACTACGACGAGCGGGTGTTCGACAATCCGTACGAGTTCAACGTGCTTCGGCAGGACGTCGACCACGTCAGCTTCGGAAAGGGCGGTCCGCACTTCTGCCTGGGCAATCAGCTAGCCCGGCTGGAGATCCGCATCGTCATCGCCGCACTGCTGGAACGGCTCGAGTCGATCGAGCTGCTCGCTGAGCCGTCGCTGGTCCGGGCCAACCTGGTGCACGGCATCAAGAAGATGCCGGTCCGCCTGCACCCGGATCCGTCGTACTCGCCTGCCTGAGGTAGGTGGCGACCCGGCACCCCGCTGGTTGAGCCGGGTCGCCCGCACTGCCAGACGACGATGGCCGCGACCCCGTTCGGGTCGCGGCCATCGTCGTCGGTGCGGGCTGTGCGCCTCAGCGCAGCACGAAGGGGTCACCCACTGGCGAGTCGTCGGCGTTGATCCACACCGACTTCGGCTGCGTGAACTCGGCGAATCCGTCCATTCCGTTGACCCGCCCGTAGCCCGACGACTTGGTGCCGCCGAACGGCATGGCGAAGTTCATCGCGCGGTACATGTTGACCCACGCGGTGCCCGACACGAGCCCGCGGATCACCCGGTGCGCTCGGGTCAGGTCGTTGGTCCAGACGCCCGCCGCCAGGCCGAACTCGGTCGAGTTGGCCAGGCCGACGACCTCGTCCTCGTCGGAGAAGGTGGTGACCGCGAGGACCGGACCGAACAGCTCGGATCCGAAAACGTCCATCTCCGGCGTCACCGATCCCAGAACGGTCGGGGAGTAGAACCAACCCTGTTCGGGAGCTCCGCCGTCGGGACCGCCGGCACGCAGGTCGGCACCCTGCGCGAGTGCCGTGTCGACGCCGTTGCGGACGCCGGCGAAGATCTTCTCCTGCGAGATCGGTCCCATTTCAGTTGCCGGATCGGTCGGGTCGCCGAGGTTGATCACCTTCGCGCGGGCTACGACGGCGTCGACCAGCTGGTCGGCGATCTTCTCGTGGACGAGCAGTCGGGAGCCGGCGACGCAGGTCTGGCCGGCTGCGGCGAAGATGCCCGCGATGACGCCGTTGGTCACCTTGTCGACGTCGACGTCGTCGAAGAAGATGTTGGCCGACTTTCCGCCGAGCTCGGTGACGACCGGCTTGAGGTGTTCGGCGGCGCGCTTGGTCACGATCTTTGCCGAGTCGGGGCCACCGGTGAAGAAGATCTTTCGGACGTCGGGGTGCACGACGATCGCGTCGCCCGCTTCGGCGCCGTACCCGTGGACCACGTTGAGCACGCCGTCGGGCAGGCCGGCATCCTTGGACAGTTCGCCGATCCGGCCCAGCGACAGGCCGTTGACCTCGGGTGTCTTGACGACGACGGTGTTGCCGGCGGCGAGCGCCGGTCCGATGCTCATCGCGCCGAGCAGGACCGGCGAGTTGAACGCGGGAATCACGCCGACGACGCCGAACGGTTCGCGGATCGTGAAGCTGGTGATCGACGGCGAGTCCATGGGCACCTGGCGACCCTCGTTGTGCATCGCGAGCGAGGCGAAGTAGTGGAACCAGCCGCGCATGCTCAGGTGCTGGCCGCGAACCTCGCGGATCACCTTGCCTGCGTCGCGCGATTCGAGGGCGGCGAGTTCGTCGGCGTGGTCGGCGATGAGATCGCCCAGGCGCCACAGCGCCTCGGCGCGCGCCGACGGTCCGGCACGCAACCAGCCCGGTTGTGCTCGTGCGGCGGCGTCGACGGCGGCCGCGACGTCGGCCTCGGTGCCGCGGGCCAGCTCAGCCCAGGGGGCGGTGGTCATCGGGTCGAGGGTGGGCAGGTACTCGCCGGACACCGAGGCGGTGCTCCGTCCATTGATCCAGTGATCCGCGCGCATCGCGGTAAACCTCCGTCAGGTCATGGCGCGCGGGTCTGATCACCGTCTAGGTAGTGAAGTAACCCGCGCTTTCGAGGGCGTCGGCGGCCTTGCGGCCGTTGACGATGAGATGCTGCTCCATCGCGGTACGGGCAGCTTCTGCGTTGTTGTCGGTCAGGGCAGCCAGGACGGCGTCGTGTTGATCGGCGGCGTCGCTGTGCCAGTCCGGGATGAGGTTGCCGAAGTGGTCCATACCGCGGGACATCGGGCGAAGGACCGAGCGCAGCCGGCGAGAACCTCCGATGAGGTTGATCATCCCGTGGAACTCCTGATTGAGAGCTTCCTGTTCCTCGGGGTCGAGGCTGGATCGCATGCGTTCGTTGGCGGTCCGCAACTCGTCGAGCTGGGTCGGGGAGATGACCTCGGCCGCGCGAGCTGCCGCGATGCCTTCGATCTTGCCGCAGATCTCGAAGTAGTCGAGCACGTCCATCCGGTCGATCGTCTCGACGTAGTAGCCGCGTCGTGCCTCGGTGCGGACGAGCCCTTCGGCAGTCAGGGCGATCAGCGCTTCACGGACCGGCAGCTGGCTGACGCTCATGTCGCCCGCGATCGCCAGGACGTCCAAGCGACTCCCTCGGGGGAGTTCGCCGACGAGGATGGCGTTGCGGATGACATCGGCGACCTCTTCGCGCATTACCGGGCGAGGAGGAAGCTTGCGAGCATTGGACAGCGGGCCAGTCATATTTATCAACTATAGGGGGTGGGCGTGCGACGGCCCGGTCAACCCGGCGTGGATTCAACTGTCGGTTCCTTTCAGATCTCCATTGATTTTTTATCGTAGATCAAATAGCGTCGGCTGTCGACGGATTCTTGTTTCGAACAGACGGAAAGTAGGCATGAGCTGATGAGCGATTCGGTTTTGGCCGGCGTGTGGGCCCGAATCACTGACCTGACCATCGAACGCGGTGAGGGAACGTGGGTCGAGACAGCAGACGGCCGGCGCTACCTGGACGCGACCGCGGGGATCGCGGTCTGCGCGACCGGCCACTGCCACCCGAAGGTCGTCGAAGCCATCCGCGAGCAGGCGGGCCGGATCATTCACGCGCAGGTGAACTGTTATCACCACGATCTGCTCGAACCGCTCGGTCGCCGCCTGCGCGACCTGACGCCGCCGTCGATCGAGAAGTTCTTCTTCAGCAACTCCGGCGCGGAAGCGGTCGAAGCGGCGATCAAGCTCGCCAAACAGTTCACCGGCCGAACCAACGTCATCGTCTTCACCGGATCGTTCCACGGACGCACCCACCTGACCGGGGCCATGACGACGTCGAAAGCCACCTACCGGCTCCGCACCCAACCGGTACCGGCCGGCATCTTCGCGGCACCGTTCCCCGACTTCGTCCGCTATCCCGACGAGGACGCCGAGATCGACCGGTGTCTGGAACAGCTGGACTTCATCCTCGACGCACAGTCGGCGCCGTCGGACACCGCCGCGATGATCATCGAGCCGGTGCAGGGTGAGGGCGGCTACCGTCCGGTGCCACAGCGGTTCATGAACGGCATCGCCGAGATCTGCCGGGCGCACGGCATTCTGCTGATCATCGACGAGGTGCAGACCGGCTTCGGTCGTACCGGCACCACCTTCGCCATCGAGCAGTTCGACGTCGAGCCCGACATCTTCCTGATGGCCAAGGGCATCGCCTCCGGCATGCCGATCAGCGCGGTGGGGGCGCGCGCCGAGATCATGGACTCCTGGGTGCCCGGCTCGCACGGCGGCACCTATGGCGGCAACCCGATCGCCTGCGCCGCGGCACTGGCGACGATCGACGTCGTCACCGACCCCGAGGTGATGACCGGCGTCACCGCCCGCGCGGCGCAACTGCGCGGCGCGCTGGACGAACTCGCCGCGCGCTACGACGGCATCGTCGACGTCCGCGGACTCGGGCTGATGCTGGCGATCGAGTTCGCAGATCCCAGCACCGCGCCGACGGTCATGAAGGAATGTTTCGAACGCAAGCTCATCGTGACCACCGCCGGACGCAACGGGGCCGCCATTCGCTGGATGCCGCCGCTGGTCATCACCGCCGCCGAACTCGCGCAGGCGATTTCGATTTTCGTCGACGCCGTCGACGCAGTGCTCGGCTGACCCCAACCAGCCGACGACGCCGGGGCGAGTGGAGAACTCCACTCGCCCCGGCGTTCGCGCGTCCGATTCTGCTATCCGGCTCAGCTCAGGTCAGCTCGACGCCGAGCTCGGCCAACACCGCGTCGGTGTGCTGGCCGATGGCGGGAACCGCTCCTATCGCGTGGTCCAGGCCGTCCATCGTGACCGGCGGGATCAACGCTGGCGCGTCACCGCTCGGCGTCGACACCGTGCGCCACCGGTTGCGGGCCCGCAGCTGCGGGTGATCGGCGAACTCGATCATGTCGCGCATCCGTGCGTTGGCGATGCCGATGGCGTCGAGTCGCGACATCAGGTCGTCGACGCTGTAGCCGCGGGTCGCCGCCGATACGGCCTCCTCGACTGCGGGGCGATTGGCCACACGCTCGGGATTGGAGGCGAACCGTGGATCGTCGGCCACCGATTCGTCGCCGATCAGCTCGGCGCACAGCTTGACCCATTCGCGTTCGCTCTGCACGGCCATGAAGACGGTGCCGTCGGCGGCCGGGAACGGACCGTACGGTGCGATGGTCGCATGCCGCGGGCCCGAACGCGGTGGCTGTCCCATCCCGGTGGCGTAGTACATCGGCTGTGTCATCCACTCGCCGAGTGCCTCGAGCATCGACACTTCGATGGTCGCGCCGTCGCCGGTGCGCGCCTGTCGGAGCAGTGCGGTCAGCACCCCCGAGTACAGGTACATTCCGGCGCAGATGTCGGCGACGGAGATCCCGACCTTCGCCGGCTCTTCTCCGCCGGTCACGCTGAGCAGGCCGGCCTCGCATTGCAGCAGCAGGTCGTAGGCCTTGCGTTGTTCGTCGGGACCGCCGCGTCCGTACCCGGTGAGCGACGCGTGGATCAGCCGTGACTTGCGTGCCCGCAGGGCGTCGGCGCCCAGGCCCATCCGATCCAGCGCGCCCGGCGCCAGATTGCCGACGACCACGTCGGCCCGGTCGCACAGGGCCAGTGCCGCGGCGTGCCCGACGTCGGACTTGAGATCGAGGACCACGCTTTCCTTGCCGCGGTTGAGCCAGACGAAGTACGACGACTCGCCGCCGACGCTGCGGTCGTATCGTCGGGCGAAATCTCCTTCGGCGCGTTCGACCTTGATGACTCGCGCACCGAGGTCGGCGAGCTGCCGAGTCGCGAAGGGCGCCGCGACCGCCTGCTCGAATGTGACGACGGTCAGCCCGGTCAAAGGTAGGTCGGACACTTCTGCTCCCTCAAGTTGATGAACGATAAACTATCGTAAGGCACGCGAGCGGCGGACGGAAGGTGGCCGATGTTGGTGTGGGGAGTCGAAGACCTCGACGGGTAGTGTCGAACGCGAAATCGCACCCAATCTAGATTGAGGGACCATGACTGAATCTGCCCACAGTCCGGCCGGCGGCGCGCCCATCAAGCTGGTCAGCCGGGTGTCGGCCATCAACTGGAATCGCGTCCCCGATGAGAAAGACGCCGAGGTCTGGGACCGGTTGACCGGCAATTTCTGGTTGCCGGAGAAGGTGCCGGTGTCTAACGACATCCCTTCCTGGAACACCCTGACCGAGCATGAGAAGCAACTCACCATGCGGGTCTTCACCGGCCTGACGCTGCTCGACACCATTCAGGGCACCGTTGGCGCGGTGTCGTTGATCCCCGACGCCACGACTCCCCACGAGGAGGCGGTCCTCACCAACATCGCCTTCATGGAATCGGTGCACGCCAAGAGTTACAGCTCCATCTTCTCCACGCTGTGTTCGACCAAGGAGATCGATGAGGCGTTCCGCTGGTCGGAGGAGAGCGAACACCTGCAGCGCAAAGCCCACATCGTCATGGACTATTACCGTGGCGAGGACCCACTCAAGCGCAAGGTCGCCTCGACGTTGCTCGAGTCATTCCTGTTCTACTCCGGTTTCTATCTGCCGATGTACTGGAGCAGCCGCGCCAAGCTCACCAACACCGCCGACCTGATCCGGCTGATCATCCGCGACGAGGCCGTACACGGCTACTACATCGGCTACAAATATCAGCGCGGTCTGGAGACCCAGTCGCCGGAGCGTCGAAATGAGTTGAAAGACTACACCTTTGAACTCCTGTTCGACCTCTACGAGAACGAGACCGACTACACCGAAGCCCTCTACGACGAAGTCGGCCTGACCGAGGACGTCAAGAAATTCCTGCGCTACAACGCCAACAAGGCGTTGATGAATCTCGGCTACGAGGCGATGTTCCCGCGCGACGAGACCGACGTGAACCCGGCGATCCTGTCGGCATTGTCGCCCAACGCCGACGAGAATCACGATTTCTTCTCCGGCTCGGGCAGCTCCTACGTCATCGGCAAGGCCGTCAACACCGAAGACGAGGACTGGGACTTCTAGAGTTCCCGAACTTCAGTTGTAGGTGGCTTGGGCCGCCGGATCCGACCATGGACTCGGCGGCTCGCGGCGTCTAGGTCTTGCGGTACACGATCATCTCCCGATCCACCGCCCGACGCAGCTCCTGAGTCTCGATGCATGCCGCGGCGAAGACGGTGAGCAGCAACCACAAGACGATCGCCGACATCAAGACGAGCACGAATGCCGCCCAGGTGCCGCCGGTGATCTGGTTGCTCGCCGCCTGGCGCGCCCACAACTGCCAGAAGATGATCAGGTTGACGGTGAGGCCGACGCCGTAGGACACCCCGAACGAGACCAGATACGGCAGCCACGTGCCGTCTTTGAGGCGGGCCGACACCGGCTCCTGACGCAGTGGCGATACGACCGAGAGCACGTTCGCGATACCCGTCCAGGTGAACATCATCACCAAGAACTGGTCGATCAGCGGGATGAGCTTCAGATCACTGGGACCCAATGCCAACAGCGCGATGGCGGGGATCCCAGTGATCGACATCAGCCCGATCATCGTCAGATTCTTCACCACCAGAATTCGCCAGACTCGCTCCCCCGACCACAGGAGCAACCGCG
This sequence comes from Gordonia asplenii, assembly GCF_012933505.1. Lineage (GTDB taxonomy): Bacteria > Actinomycetota > Actinomycetes > Mycobacteriales > Mycobacteriaceae > Gordonia > Gordonia asplenii. The sequence continues at coordinate 47,699 of NZ_JABBNB010000011.1, read as the reverse complement.
TGCGGCCAGCCTCGAAACACAACGCATTGGTGCACACGACGCTGCCGATCATTGCCGAGTAGAGATACAACATCAGTTGTGCCGCAGTGTAATTCGACCATCCGCTGAACTCATAGAAAGCAACCATGCCGACACTGATGCCCAAGGTGATGACCAGCCGGAGCAAGATGGAGTGCGGCTTCTCGGCGACCACGTGACGCAGCTCGCCGCGCATCCGGCGAGGCAGGTCGAGCAGGCCCGCCCAAACCCGTGCGGCGATGGTCTGCAGTTCGACGCTGTGACCGTTGCCGATTCGGGGCGGCTTGCGGGCCGGTGCGTCCGCCGACGGCGGATTCTCCGCCATCGCCACGATCGCACGCGCGGTGGCGACCCGCGCCGCGTGGGCTGCCGCGAACGCTGGATCGTCCGGCCCGTCGAGATCGTCGGACTCGACGACGGCGCGTGCCTCGTCGACGACGGCAGCGAGGTTCGCGAGATTGTTCCACGGCGCTCCGCGTTGCGCGGAGTCGAACCTGTTCGCCAGCGAGACGAGCCGGCGCACCTCTTCGATTGCGGTCATCGGTCGATCTTTTCATGCGCCACACCGCAGTTCGCGTGTCGATGGGCATGGTCGGGGGCGATAATGAACCCCATGAATTTGTGGCAGGGTGACACCGCGTTTGAGTCGCGACCGAACAAGATCGTCACGCTCGACGGCGCGGCGCGGCGCAAGGTGGTCGGGCGGAGCTCGCTCGGAAAGTGGGACCCCGACAAACGCGGACACGATTCGCTGCAAACGATATTGGCGCAGAACAGCATTCGCGATCAGAACCTCTTGCCGCTGCGTCATGGCCGGATGGCGGCGACGCCGTGGACCTACTACCGCGGAGCCGCCGCGGTGATGGCGGCGGACCTGGCGTCGGCGCCGCACACCGGAATCATGGTGCAGTTGTGCGGCGACGCGCACGTGTTGAACTTCGGTCTGTGGAACACCCCGGAACGCAATCTCGCATTCGACCTGCGCGACTTCGATGAGACGCTCCCGGGACCGTTCGAATGGGACGTCAAACGATTCCTGGCCAGTCTGGTGATTCTGGCTCGGGAGAACGGTGTACCCGACGTTGCGCAGACTGCGGTAACCGCTGCCTACGACGGGTATCGGGAATGGATCGGCAAATACGCGACGTGGCCGGAGCTCGATATCTGGTACGACAGCGTCAGCACCGAGCAACTCGTCGGTTACGCCACCACCGACGACGACCACCGCCTCGACGAGCTGATCGAGAAGCGAGCGGCGAAACGGTCCAGCCGCGGCGCTTTCAAGAAGCTGACCAGCGTCGTCGACGGTGTGCGGCGAATATCTGAAGACCCGCCGTATCGTACCCACGCCCTCGCCGAGCATTACGACGAACTCGAGGCGATCGTCAGTCAATATCAGGATTCGATTCCCGACCACATCTCCAGCCTCTGGTCTCGATTCGACCTCGTTGACGCGGTACAGCAGGTGGTCGGCGTCGGGAGCGTCGGAATGCGTGTGTTCCTCACCCTCAGTGAAGAGCGACGCACGCAGGATCCGATCTTCTTGCAGATCAAACAGGCGGGTCCATCGGTCTACGAACAATTCCTCGGCCCCAGCCAGTACGAGAATCACGGATCGCGCGTCATCCACGGCCAACGGATGATTCAGAGCGCGACGGACATGTTCGTCGGCTGGACGTCGATCCACGGTGTCGCCGACGCCGGGCCGCTCGACTTCTACGTCCGCCAGTTCCGCGACGGCAAGGTGATTCCGAAGGGCGACATGATCGCGCCCCGTCTGGCGCAGTTCGCATCTGCGTGCGGGCATGTTCTCGCTCGCGCGCATGCCCGCAGCGGCGACGCCAAAGCGATCGACGACTACCTCGGTAAGTCGGTCAAGGCCGCAGATGCGTTCTCCGCCTTCGCTTTCGCGTACGCCGACCAAAACAATCGCGATCATGCTCAACTGGCGAAGGCTGTCCAAGACGGTGAGGTTCCCGCGGTCGAGGGCTGGCCATGAGTCGGCGGTGGTGTGCAGGCGGCCGGGACCGTCAGTGTTTGATTTCTTCCTCGTTGACCGGGCCCCAAATGTTTATGGTGGCGATGTCGACTTCCCAGGTCCTCGGGTACTGCGGGTAGGTCTCGTGCCATGGGCGGGGTTCCCAATAGCCTTTGGATTCGTCGTGGATGACGTCGAGCTGGGTGAAGAGTTCGATCGTGTTACCGTCGGGGTCTTTGTGATAACTGAATAGGTTGTGGCCGGGCCCGTGCCGGCCGGGCCCCCAATGCAGTCGGAAATTATTCTTGGCGAGGTGATCGATCATCGTGATCAGGTGATTCGGGTCGCGCATTTCGAAAGCTATATGATGCATGCCCGTTTTGATGGTGCTTTGCAAGAAGTTCGCTGCGTGATGGTCTGCGTTGCACCGGAGGAATACGAAGAAATCGCCGATTGTGTCTGACCATCGAAAGCCCAATAGGTCCTGGTAAAACGACTGCATTTGTTCGAGTCCGGTAGTGAACGCGGCAACATGGCCAAGTTTGGTGGGGCGCAAGGTCGCCCGTCCGTCGACACCACTTTCCGTTTGGTTCTCGAATAAGTGGAGGTCGACGCCGGTTGCCGGCTCCTTCAGGACCACTACGTCAGGGGTTCCTGGGGCGATGTCTGATCGTCGTTCGACTTCGTAGCCAGATTCGCGAAGATTCCGGTACGCGTCGTCGAGCGGGCCGCGTACTTCATAGCCCACGTTGCTGCGTGCCTTGGTCTCTCCCTTGCGGATCACAATGCTGTGGTGATCGGCGCCGGTCGTCAGGTATGCATACTCCGGTGACTGCTCGACGACTGCGAAGTCGAGCAAAGATGTGTAATACCAGACCATGCGTTCGACATCAGGCGTGTCAAACGTGACGTAGCCGAGCTTAGACACTGGAGCCGCGGGGCGTGATATCTGCTCGGCTGAACTGCTCTCGGTGGACATAGGGGTGCCTTTCTGGTGGCTGCTGCTTATTGAGTGGGCTCGGTGAGGAGTGCGACTCGGCCCACGTTGCCGCTGGATCCCACGTATTCGTGTGCCAGCGCGGCGTCGGTAAGGGAGAAGGTTCGGTCGACGACGCTGCGGAATCCAGCCCGGACCTCAGCCCACAGTCGTCCCGCGGCGATGAGGTCACCTGATCGAACGCCGATGACCCGCTGGCCGAAGGTATAAAGACGTCGAAGGTCCAATTGGACGAGTCCGCCCAAGAACGCCCCGGAGGTAACCATGGCTCCACGCGGAGCCAAGGTGGACATTCCCTTGTCCCACAATTGTGGATCGCCGAGGTTGTCCACGATCAGATCGGCTCCGTGTCCGCCGAATGCGGCGTGTGCGTCAGCGACGAACGACGGTGAGTCCGAGTCGAGGACCATATCAAAGCCCAATTCGCGCAGCCGTGCACGTTTGACATGGTGCCTCGACGTCACGATTACCTCTGCCCCGAGATGTTTGGCGAGCAGAGCCGTAGTCGAGCCCAGGGCTGAACTCGCGCCCTGAACTACGACACGCTGGCCGGCTTCGAGACCGGCCCGGGTGAACTGATTCATCGCCACCACGCCGGCGAGTGCCAGCGCGACGGCCTCGGCGGGGTCTAGCCCGTCGGGAACAGCGAACACATTCGTGGCCGGAACCGCTATGTAGTCGGCGTCCGCACCGGGTGTATGAGTGCCGATGATACGCGCTGTGGGGGACAGTTCCGCGTAGCCGGATTTCACGTAGGGGCAGTCGGGGTCGGTGATCACCGGGAACGTCGCAACGTGGTCACCGATTGCGAACCCCTGCACATCGGACCCGAGCGCGGCGATGATACCGGTGTGCTCGGCACCAAGTATGTGCGGAAATGTGAACGCCGCATAGGGGTGTTTTCCCGAACGCGCCACCAAATCGAGAAGGCGACCCACACTGACTGCAGCGACCCTGATCAAGACCTCGGCGGGGCCCGGCCGAGGTGTCGGTAGGTGTTCGAGGCGAAGTACCTCAGGTCCACCGAACTCGCGAAGAGTGACGGCACGCATGGTAGAAGGTACCGGGCGTACCGTCGGCCAGGGACGGATTTGGTCTGCTGCAGTTGTGATCATTTGCGCACCACCTTATTTGAGATGCGGCCGATACCTTCGATCTCCACGGCGACGACGTCACCGGGCTTGAGGAAGTCCTTTCGCGGCATCCCAACGCCGGCGGGGGTTCCGGTGAGAACGATATCGCCGGGCTCCAGTGTAAGAAGACGACTGGCCGCAGCAACGACCCGGAATACGTCGACGACCATCTGTGAGGTGTTCGAGTCCTGCTTGGTGACGCCGTTGACGTCCAGCCGGATCGCGAGAGATTGGGGGTCGGGGACGAGCCAAGAAGGAACCAGTCCCGGTCCGATCGGACAGAAGCCGTCTTGACTCTTGTGTCCGAGCCAGTCCCAGTCGAAGGCCGGAAACACCGAGCCGTCGCGATGGAAGACCCCACGGTCAGAGATGTCGTTGGCCACAATGTAACCGGCTATCACGTCAGTGACTTCGGTGTCGGCCAAATCGGCGCACCGGCGCCCGATCACGACGCCGAGTTCGGCTTCCCAATCGACCTGTGAATAGCCGTTGTCAGCGATCGCGATCGTCGCATGAGGACCTACGATCGTCGTCGTCGGGGTCTTGAGGAAGAAGAAGGGCTCAGCGGCCGGGTCTGGGCGTTCGGTACCCATCTCCTCGGCGTGGTCGTAGTAGTTGGCTCCCGCGCAGATTACTTTGTGGGGGTAGGTCAGCGGCGCGGTGACTTGCGCATCCGCTATCTCGGTCAGACTGGTGGGGTCGAGTTGCCGAAGTTCTCGGGACCAACGTTCCCAGTCCTGCACCAGGTCCAGCACGCTGAGCCCGGACATCGGTTCGGGAACACCGAAGGTGCGCCCGTCGACGTGAATCCCGGTAGCCACCGTGTCACCGGGGGTCTCGCGATACTGTACCAATGCCCACGCGGCGGTGATCATTGTTGAACCTTCGGCATGGGGCAAGTGGGTGGTCATGCGGCCAGCCACCCGCCGTCAACAGGGACAACCGCACCATTCAAGTAGGACGCTTCTGACGAACACAGCCACGCAACGACCTTGCCTATTTCGTCGGGTTGCCCGTAGCGACTGAGGGTTGTTCGACTCACCACAGACTCCATGATCTCGGTGGGCACCGACGCCGTCATCGCTGTCGCGATTGGACCGGGCGCGACAGCGTTGACTCGGATTCCTCGTTCGCCGTAGTCAATGGCGGCGGTCCGAGTGAGTCCTACAACTCCGTGCTTACTTGCGCTGTAAGCAGACTGGTTTGGAGCCCCGGCCATCGACCACACCGATGCGGTGTTGACGATGGCCCCGGAAGTCTCCACGAGATGGGGTATTTGGTACTTCATGCACAAGAACACCCCGGTCAGATTGACTGCGATGACCTTGCGGAAATCCTCCTCACTGACGTCGGCCAGAGGTGCCGGACTGAATGTGCCGGCGTTGTTGTGCGCGAAGTCTAAGCGCCCATACTTTTCGAGCACGTGCGCGACCGCCGATTGAACCGATCGGCCGTCGGAGACATCGGTGTGGATTGAAATCGCGGCGCCTCCGCCCCGGCGTATCGCTGCGGCCGTTTCTTCGGCGTCATCGTCGAGTACGTCGCAAATCGCAACTGCCGCCCCGGCATCGGCGAACACCCGTGCTGTCGCGGCACCTATGCCGCGCCCAGCGCCGGTGATCATGGCGACTTTACCAGTGAAGTCGTTCATGTGAGTTCCTTTCACGCGGCACTGTAGCCGCCGTCGACAACCAGCGCGCTGCCGGTTACAAACCCTGACGCCGAGGAGGCGAGCCACAGCACGCTTTCGGCGATTTCGTTGACTTCCGCAATTCGCCCCAATGCATGCATGGAGTACATCTTGTCCATGAATCCCGAATCGGTGGCAGCGACCTCTTCAATCATCGCGGTGCGCACGACGCCGGGACAGATTGCGTTGATCCGGATGCCGAGCGCCGAATATTCAAGCGCTGCGGCTTTAGTCAGACCGATGACGCCATGTTTGGAGGCGACATAGGACGCTTGGAACGGCAATGCGACCTGTCCTAGCGCTGAAGCCGTATTTACGATCGATCCACCGCCGCGTGCCAGTAGGGCCGGTATCTCGGCGCGCATGCACTGCCATACGCCAGTCAGGTTGACATCGATAACGCGTTTCCAGTCGTCATCGGTCATATCGGCTATCGCGCGGCCGGCGGCTTCGACGCCTGCGTTGTTATGTGCGATATCCAAGCCCCCGAAGTTGTCGTGAGCAGCGCGAACCATTGATGCGACCGAATCGGCATCGCACACATCGGTAAGCTGGAAAACCGCGGCCGATCCTGGCGGCAAACCTCGCAGGGTGGCTTTGCCGGCGGCTTCGTCGCGATCGGCGATGACGACTGATGCTCCCTGGGAGACGAAAGCATGCACACAGGCCTGGCCGATTCCGCTGGCGCCACCGGTAACGATCGCTACTTTGCCATTGAGCTCGCTGTACTCAGGCATAGACGGGCGCCAAATCGAAGTAGACTCGGTAGTCATCAATCTTTCCCGTTGGCGTCAGACGCCAAATACTGACGACCGGAATGGTGACTTGCTGACCGTCGAGTCGGTGATAGGTCACGCTGAGCTCGACAATGGTCTGCTCACCGACGGTCCATTCATTGAGGATGGTGTGTGCCAGGGCGCCCACCGTGGCATAGAACTCACGGACACCGGTCCGGATCTGCTCAGGTCCGACCATTGCCGGATTGTTGCCGAATACCAGCGAGCCGTTGTCGGTGAACAGGTCGCCGAGTGTGTCGAGATCCTGCCCGTCGATGACGGCGAACACCTCGGTGGCCGTCGGGTGATGGATGGTGGTCATTTATTCTCCTTCAGTTCCGCGCGAAGCGCTTCGCTTCGAGGGCGTCATCGCCACGCCGGGCACGGCCCAAGCTATAGTGTATTCACTTTGTTGAATGATGTGTGATGTGTGATGTGGAGTTTGGGGTGAGTGCAGCGCTTCGAGGCTGCAATCGCTAGGGGCTAGCTCGGGGCAACCGTGCGCGGAGCGGCGATGCGCTCGCGGACCGCGTCCAGCGTGGAACGGACCGCATCGAGATAGTCCGATTGCATCTGCTCGCCGAAGGCGGACTCTTCCGGGCTCCCATCGTCGAGGCCGTCGACAACCAGTCTGAAAGAGAATCTGAGAATGTCCTGGCCGTCGTCGTCGACGGCGATCTCGTTGTCGATCGTGCCCCGTGCGGCCCCGTGGGTCCGAACGAAATGCACCAACCTCTTAGGGTAGAAGGTCACTACTTCCCGGACTGGCCCTTTGTGTTCGATGTCGCGGATCAGGCCGCCTTCGAAGCGATCCACTACTGTGCACGCGGTGATCGCGGCGACGTACGGCAGGGGATTTTCGGCCTTTTCCACCAATCCGGCCCAGACATCATCGACTGTCAGCGGTGGCTGACTGCCATCGTTCATTGGAATTGTGCGGCTGATCTCGATCACGGTGCGTCTCCTCGGGAAGCCCGCGCAGGGTGCGCGGATGTAAGTGTGACGGGCAACACTGTAGCTCCTTTCGACTCATAGTGTCTACACTTTGGCGGATCTTTCTTGGAGCTGATGCGTGCGGTTGCGGCCGCGCTGTCAATGTGTATACTCTTTGGCATCGTGTTCCAGCTCACAGTGCTGGACGAGCTTCCGGAAAGGATTCACGCGATGCTGAGAGTCGAGTCTCGTACGCAGACGACGATCAAGACCATGCCGGCGCCGAGAAATGCGTGGTACGCCGCAGCCTGGGACCGCGAGGTCACCCGCCAGCCATCCCCCGTACGCGTTGACGGGATTCCGCTGGTTCTCTATCGCACCGAGGATGGCCGACCGGTGGCACTCGCCGATGCGTGCTGGCACCGTCTCGCTCCGTTGTCGATGGGACAGTTGGTGGGTCGCGACGGGATCCGGTGCCCGTACCACGGAATCGTGTATGACTCGGCCGGGCGTTGCGCTGCGATGCCTGCTCAAGAGGTTCTCAACCCGAGCGCGACGGTGCCGTCTTATCCGGTGGTCGAACGGGACCGGTTCGTTTGGGTGTGGCTCGGCGATCCGTATGTCGCCGACCCGCAGACCATCCCGGACATGCATCAGATGAATGACCCGGCATGGGCGGGCGACGGTGAAACCATTGCGCTGAGTTGCAACTACCAGTTAGTGCTGGACAATCTGATGGACTTGACTCATGAAGAGTTTCTGCACACCAGCAGCATCGGTGGTAGAAACATCAGTACCTCTGATTTCGATGTCGCGCACGATGATCGAAGCGTCACTCTCACGCGCTGGATGGTCGATATCGAACCGGTGCCGTTCATGCGGGCTCAGATGCAGAACAAGTTCCCCGGTTTTGAGGGCAATGTCGATCGGTGGCAGATCATCCACTATCAATTCCCTTCCACCATCTGTATCGACGTGGGAGTCGCGAAGACGGGAACTGGTGCTCCCGAAGGGGATCGCAGTCACGGGATCAACGGATACGTGATGAACACTATCACCCCCGAGACCGACACCAGCTGTCGCTATCACTGGGCTTGGATGCGCAACTACTTGACGGACAGTCAGCTCTTGACTACGCAGATTCGCGACGGAATTCGGGGGGTATTCACTGAAGACACCGCGATGCTGAACGCTCAGCAACAAGCGATCGACGCCAATCCCGACTACGAATTCTACAATCTCAACATCGATGCCGGCGGTATGTGGATTCGCCGGCTGATATCCCGCCGGCTCGAAGCTGAAGGCCTGCTGGCCTCGCAAGACTGACCAAAGGACGGACCTGACCATGGCCGCGACCAACAAGGAAGTATGGCAATTCGGAACAGTCGTATCGATCGCTGATGTCGCGACAGATACACGTCGTATCGTTCTGGAAGTATCCAATCCAGCGCCCGCTCAACCCGGATCGCATGTTGACATCGCAGTAGTGATCGGTGGCCACCGCCACATTCGGTCGTACTCGATCGTGGAGTCACTCGGCAACGACCGCCAGCTTGCCATCACGGTGTTCAAGACTGCGCATTCACGCGGCGGCTCAGTGCGCATGCACCAACTCACTGTGGGCGACCGCATTGAGCTTACCCAACCCTTGCAGAACTTCCCGCTACGTGTTGGCGCCCGCCGCTACGTTCTTGTTGCCGGTGGAATAGGAATTACCGCGGTGCTCGAAATGGCCCGGGTCCTCAAGCAGCTTGATTTCGACTACCAGCTAGTGTACGTAGGCCGTTCCAGATCTGCGATGGCATACCTCGAATTGCTACAACAGGTGCACGGCTGTCGTCTGACAATTCACGTCGATGACGAGAACACGTCTCTTGATGTCGGGGTTCTCATCGAAGGCATCGATGAAGACACCGAACTGTATGTCTGCGGCCCTATCAGGTTAATGGACGCGGTGCGCTGCAGTTGGGGAAATGCGGGGCTGCCCGCCGGGAATCTCCGATATGAAACGTTCGGCAACAGCGGCTGGTTCGATGCTGTCGAGTTCATCGTACGCATTCCGCGCCTGGAGGTTGAGGCTCGCGTAGGTGCCGGCGAATCGATGCTTCATGCGCTAGAGCACGCCGGCGTCGACATGATGTCGGACTGCCGCAAGGGCGAGTGCGGCCTGTGTGAAGTGAAACTGCTCGAGGTGAACGGCACCGTCGACCATCGCGATGTCTTCTACAGCGCCCAGCAACGCGGCAAGAGCCGGCGGATGTGCTGTTGTGTTTCACGAATAACCGCTCCCGGCTCGTCGGGCACGCCTGGAGCCACGCCGGTCGTCACGATCGACGTGTCATGACAACACTCAGGAACGGCATGACCACTACATATGAGAACATCGCCCTTCCCATGCTTGTGGGCGGACACGACGTCGCTGGACCGGGCACTCGAGTGCGCAATCCGGCAGTCCTCACCGAAACCGTCGGACACTACGCCACGGGAGATCGGGGTACGGTCGACGCGGCTGTCGACGCCGCCGCTCGCGCGTTTTCGGGGTGGTCGGCGGTCTCCCCGAGATCCCGTGCAGAAGCTCTTTCGGAGGCGGCCGCGGCCATTGACGACGAGCACGCAGAACTGACGCTGCTGTTGACACGAGAGCACGGTAAGGTCACGGCCGACGCGGCGGCCGAAATCACCAACTCGGCGCGAACACTGCGCTACTACGCGGGTTTGGCTGATCGTGTTGCACACGAAAGGGTGACTGAAGACTTCCGGGGCCGGATCATCGAACGGCGGGTGGCCATGGGGGTGGTCGCGGTTATCGTGCCCTGGAATTACCCCGTGCTCCTCGCCACGCTGATGGTCGCTCCGGCGCTGATGGCCGGCAACAGTGTGGTTGTGAAGCTACCCGACTATGCACCACTGGCTTTGTCGCTCGTGCTGAGACACCTCGCCGCTGCTCTTCCGAGCGGGGTTGTCAATGTCGTCGCCGGCACCGGTGAAGAGGTTGGTTTGGCGTTGACCACCCATCGCCGGGTGCGCAAAGTCAGCTTCACCGGCAGTACTGCGACTGGGCGAACCATCATGCGCGACGCCAGCGTCAATCTCAAGAATCTGAGTCTCGAACTCGGTGGCAACGATCCGGCGGTCATCCTCGAAAGCGCCTCCCTCAATTCGATCATGGTCGATGAACTCGTCCGCGGAGCGTTCACCAGCACCGGGCAAGTGTGTTACGCACCCAAGCGTCTCTACGTGCACAGTAAGCATTTCAGCGATTTCGTCGAAGCCTTCTCCGACGCGGCTAACCGGCTCGTCGTCGGTGATGGTCGAGACCCAGACGTGCGAATGGGACCTCTGAACAATGCGCCGCAGCGTCAGGTCGTCACCGACCTCATCGCGACCAGTCTCCGCGAGGGCGCCCAGGTGCGCGAGCTAGGACAGTTCAGCGGAGGAGACATGTCGGATGGGTATTTCGTGCGGCCCACCGTAGTCACAGGTTTGTCCCACGATTCGCCGCTTATGACGCAAGAGCAATTCGGACCGGTTGTGCCGATAATGCCCTTCGACACCGAAGATGACGCTATTGCGATGGCCAACGACAGCGAATACGGGCTCGCCGCGTCGATCTGGTCCGACGATGTGGACCACGCCTTCGACCTTGGCCGGCGCATTGAGGCAGGGTCGGTATTCGTCAACATCCACCGCGTGGGGGCATCGGATTCATCGATGCCGTTCGGCGGATTCAAGCAGAGCGGAATAGGCCGGGGCCACGGCGTAGTGGCACTGGAGGAATCGACTGAGATTCAGGTCCTCGCCGACCGCGTCGACATGCAGCAACAACTGAAAGACTAGGAACGACATGACTACACAACCCATTTCGATCATCGGAGGCGGGATCGGCGGCCTCACCCTTGCGCTTGAACTGCATGCCGCGGGCATCCCGAGCCGGATCTATGAGGCCGCTCCCGAGCTTCGGCCGCTAGGCGTTGGTATCAACATCCTGCCGCATGCCACCGAGGTACTCGCTGAACTCACCGTGCTCGACCGACTAGAACAGGTCGCGGTGCAGACGAAAGAGGCGGTGTTCTTCAATCGTTTCGGCCAGCATATCTTCACCGAACCGACCGGTCGCTACGCCGGCTATGCATACCCCCAGCTATCCATCCATCGCGGCGACCTGCACCGCATTCTCGCCGATGCCGTCCGCGAACGTCTTGGCCCTGACGCGATTGTGCTCGACCACCAGTGCGTAGGTGTGGACAACGGAGCGTCGAACATCACGGCCCACTTCCGGTCGTCCGCCGCGGGTGCGCAACTGCCTTCAGTCACAAGTGAAGTCGTCATCGGTTGTGACGGGGTGCACTCAGCGGTACGCCGGCAGTTTCATCCGACCGAGGGCGCGCCACGCTACTCGGGGGTGCTGATGTGGCGAGGGACGACCGTCGCGCAGCCGTTCCTCAGCGGTGCCAGCATGGTTCGTGCCGGGTGGTTGACCGATGGCAAACTCGTCGTCTACCCGATCCGGGATTACCCCGACGGCACCCAGTTGATCAACTGGGTTGCCGAGATCGAAGCGCCCTCCGATGGTGACCGCGATTGGGGGCGACGGGGCGATCCCGCAGATTTCGCGCCGGCGTTCGCCGATTGGGCCTTTGATTGGTTGGACGTGCCGGCCTTGCTCAGACAAGCAGACATTGTCTTGGAATACCCGATGGTCGACCAAGACCCCCTTGATCACTGGACACAGGGTCGAGCAACGTTACTCGGCGACGCCGCGCATCCGATGGTGCCGAGGGGCTCCAACGGAGCAGGTCAGGCGATCCTCGATGCCCGCAAACTACGGCAGGCGCTCGAATCCGACTCCAACCCCGGCAAGGCGCTGCTCGCCTATGAGGCAGACCGGCGGCCAAAGACCTCTGATGTCGTCCTCGCCAACCGGCGAACACCCCCCGACGCCATCTTGAGAGAGGTGTGGGAACGCACCGGCAACACACCTTTCGACAACCTGGACGACGTGATCTCGCAGGATGAACTCGAAGGCATCTCGCAGCGCTACAAGACAGTCGCCGGGTTCGCACTACGCGAGGAGACGCGGCCAGCATGACTCACATTGACAATGACGGGATGTCGGTCGACGGGTCGGTCGTTATCGTGACTGGCGGAGCCCGGGGTATCGGAGCATCCCTGACCAGGCACCTAGCCCACAATGGGGCTCGGGTGGTGATCGCCGATGTTCTCACTGGCGAAGGTGCCGCGCTGGCCGACGAACTCAGATCGAGCGGACACGACGTGATGTTTCAGTTCACTGACGTCGTAGACCCGGTGTCGACCAAGGACCTCGCGGGGGCCGTGGTGGATCACTTCGGCACAATCGACGCTTTGGTCAACAACGCTGCGATCTACGAAGGTCTTGGCGAGAAGAAGCACTTTTCGGAGATACCTGTCGCCGAATGGGATCGGGTGATGGCCGTCAACACCAAGGGTGTATGGCTTGCCACGACCGCCGTCTTCCCCGTGATGAAGCAGCGAAATTTCGGTCGTGTCGTGAACATCGCAAGTGCGACGGTGCACGCCGGGGTCCCGTTCTTTGCACATTACACGGCGTCGAAAGGAGCGGTCATCGCGCTTACTCGATCGATTGCCAGAGAGGTCGGTTGCGATGGCGTCACGGTTAACGCGATAGCTCCCGGGCTGGTGGACAACGAAGCGTCGGTGGCTTTGAACGACGATTCCTATTTCCCGATTGTTGCGCGCCAGCGTGCCGTGCCTCGCAACATGGTGCCCGCAGATCTAGCGGGATCCGTGAGGTTCTTCTGTTCGGCCGCCAGTGGATTCATCACCGGCCAAACGCTCGTCGTTGACGGCGGTCTCGTATTCTCCTGACAAGCGCGGCGATGCGACTGGCAGCGTCATCGCGCTGCCAGGCAAGTCATACTTAACGCCTGCTGAACCGTCGTGGCATCGAACTCGTCGTCGAGATCCGCGAGGACACTGGTCGCGGTATGGGCGAGGTGGCGCGCCATCAGTGCGCTGCCACCGTCGGCATCACCGCTGGTCAGAGCGGCAAGGATTCGCTCGTGCTCATCCTCCGCGGCTGCGAACGCATCGGGATGTGATTGCTGAACAAATCGAAGATAGCGTTCGGTGCGTTCCGAGTACGACAGGATAATGCGTGCCAGAGGTTCGTCTGCTCTGGCGGTGCACAGGGTATGAAAGTGTCGGTGTACCGAAATCCATTCGGACATGTCCTGAGACCGTTTGGTCTCGCTCATCCGCTTCAAACACTCCCGCGATTCGTCGATTTCGGCCTTGGTCAAGTACCCGGCCGTTATCCGCACTCCCAACGCCTCCAGCGCGATCCGAACACCGTATAGCTGATCCACCTCGCGCGAGTCCAACGCGCGCACCGTTGCGCGCTGATTCAGCTCGACATTGATGAGCCCTTCCTGTTGCAACATTCGGAAGGCTTCGCGCATGGGAATGCGACTCACTTGAAATCGACGAGCGAGGTCGGCTTGGTTCAACTCGGAGCCCGCGGGGATGACGCCGTCGTTGATCAATCGTCTCAGGTGGCGATGAACATCGGAACTCAATTCGCGGCGATTGACGAATTCCGGAATGGTTAGGTTATCGAGTGTCGAGTCAACGCGAACGGGCATCGGCAACTTCCTGTTGATCGGTCTGTGGGACAGGTGTGACAACTCTTGTGTATACACTCTATCGCACAACTGACCCAGGATGTTGTTGCGAATTCTGACACCACACCGCAGGCGGTGTCACTCGCCGCGCTGTACCGCCGGTCATTCGGGGTGCCAGCACTCCAGAACTTGTCGCCGTGGGAGAGTCCGCGTGAAACAGCACAGGGCAGCCGATCCCGAGTCAGTGGCCCGTGATCCGTTCGTACAGCTCGGCCAGCTCGTCGGTCGCCTCGGTGACGTCGAGTGCCCCGACACCGCTGGCGCGCAACGCAGTTCGCAGCGCCCCGGCGTCGAGCTCGGTGAAGACGCGAAACGGCGGCGGTGTCGGAACGGCCGGTAGCGTCCGTCCGTCGCCGAAGTAGTCGACGAGGTGCAGCGGGTCGCGCGGCTCGTCGACCCCGTCGGCGTCGTGCGCGCCGGTCTGCTTCGCGAGCAGCTCCGCGAGGTCGGTGCCCATCACTGTCAGCAACGTGGTTGCGCGACGGTCGATTTCGGCCGCGACCTCGAAGGCGACGGCGAGTATGTGAATGCAGGTGTCGTCGATGGGGCACGTGCAGGCTGCGACGACGTCAGCCGACTCGGTCGGTGCGATCAACGCGCCCAGAGTGGTCGGCTGCTCACCGCGAGCCAGCGCCATCAGGTCGTCGATCGCATGCTGGCCCCGCAGCAGGTCGACGACGGTCGCGGCGTCGACCGTGCGGGTGCGCAGCGTCGTCTCGAACGGGTCGAGCTGGCTGCCGTCGACGGTAGCGCTGATCAGACCCTTGCCGATCGTCAACCGGTGCACGTGGCGGTCACGAAAGTAGCTGCGCGCCTTGGTGACTCGCCGATGTTGGGATTGGTCGACGACCGACAGGAAGGCCTGCCCCCACGGCGTGACGCCATACGCGCGCACCGGTGCACGTTTGTTACGTGTGGTCACTGGCTCACCGCCTCGTCGCGCAGTCGGAACAGTTCGAACAGCTCGTCGTCGCCGACGTCGCCCAGCCAGTGCTCGCCCGCGCTGACGGTGAGCCCCGCGAGTTCCTTCTTGGACGCGATCATCTCGTCGATGCGTTCCTCCAGGGTGCCGATGCAGACGAACTTGCGTACCTGGACCGCTCGCTGCTGCCCGATCCGGTATGCGCGGTCGGTTGCTTGTTCTTCCACGGCAGGATTCCACCACCGGTCTACGTGCACAACCTGATTGGCGGCGGTCAGGTTGAGGCCGGTGCCACCGGCCTTCAGCGTCGCCAGCAGGACCGGTGGTCCGCCGCCGGACTGGAAGTCGGCGACGAGCTCATCTCGGGCGGTGCGTGGCAGCCCGCCGTGGAGCACGGGGATCTCGGCTCCGAGCTGTTCCGAGAGCCACGGGGCGAGAAGTTCGGCGAATGCCGCGAACTGGGTGAACACGAGGGTGTGGTCGCCTTCGGCGGTGGCGGTGGTCAGGATGTCGGTGAGCAGTTCCACTTTGCCGGAGCGATGCTCGTTGCGCCGCAATATGGTTGAACCGTCGGCGAGGTAATGGGCGGGGTGGTTGCAGACTTGCTTGAGGCGGGTCAGCGCCGCGAGGACGGTCCGGCGTCGAAGCGCACGCTGCTGGGCGTCGCGCAACGCTTCCATCAGGTCGTCGATGATCGCTCGATACAACGCCGCCTGCTCGACGGTCAGGTTGGTGCGGATGGTCAGTTCGGTCTTTGCGGGAAGGTCGGCGACGATGGTCGGATCGGTCTTCTCGCGGCGCAGGATGAACGGTCGGGTGATCGCGTTGAGTCTGCGCAACGCGCCGCTGTCACGTTCGCGCTCAATGGGATCGGCGAAGCGCGCTCGAAACACCGATGGCGTGCCGAGCAGTCCGGGGTTGACGAAGTCGACGACGGCGCGCAGGTCTTCCAGGCGGTTCTCGACCGGGGTGCCGGTGAGCGCGACGCGATGATCGGCCCGAAGCAGTCGCAGCGCCTTGGCCTGGCGCGTGGCGACGTTCTTGACATGTTGCGCCTCGTCGACGATCACTCTGCGCCAATGGAATCCGGTCAACAGCGCGTTGTCCCGCGCGGCCAGCGCGAATGTTGTGATGACGACGTCGGCGTCGGCGACGGAGGCAGCGAATTCGTCGCCGCTCGAGCGGGCGGAGCCGTGATGGACGACGGTGCGAACCGACGGCGCGAACCGTGCGAACTCGCGTTCCCAGTTGCCCACCAGAGACATCGGGCAGACCACCAGCGAAACACGCGGGGCCTGTGACGCCGGGTCGGCGGTGAGAATCTCATGGCAGGTGAGCGCGATCACCTGAATCGTCTTGCCCAGCCCCATGTCGTCGGCCAGCACCCCGCCGATGCGGTGCGCGGCGAGGTAGGCCAGCCATTCGAATCCGCGTTGCTGGTAGGGGCGCAGGTCCGCGATGAGCGTTCGGGGCGCGGAAAGGTCGTGCGGGACAAGTGATCCGTTGACGGCGTCGTCGAGCCAGGACAGTCCGCTGACCGAGGTCACCGGAGCCGGAAGTGCGTCGTCGGTGAGCAGTCCGAATAGTTCGCCGAGGTCGGCGGGATGGTCCGACGAGGCTTGAGTTCGTTGTGCCGCAATGAATTTTGCGGCTCGAGTCAGGGCGGAGTTCTCGGCGGTCACCCACCGCCCGCGAATGCGTACCAGGCTGCCCTGTTGGTGGACGAGTTCGTCGAGGTCCGACTGGCTCAACAACGCGGCGTCGGGCGAATCACCGAGGGCCAGTCGCCATTCGAACTCGCGGACGTCGTCCAGGCCGACCATCGTATTGACGGCCGAGCTCAGGCCGACCGGGAGAGCGCGGACCGCGAGAGTGGGACGGACCGTCGCGATGGTGCGCGGCAGCAGAAGCTGAATACCCGCCTCGGCCAGGATCGTGGCCCCGGCGGTCAAGAGTTCTTCGGTCAGCGGCGTCGGCAGCAAGAAGTCGAGGTTGTGCGGGTCGTGGTCGGCGTCCGCCAGTTGCGGCCATGCCTTGACCGCACCGGCGAGATCGGTTGTCAGAGAATCTAATTCGGTTGGGTCCAGGTGGTGTGGCACGACGGCTTCGATGCCGCCGTCGACGAGCCGGCGGCACACCTGCAGGCGCCAGCGTTCGGGGGTCTCGATCGGTTCGAAGGCGGGGTCGTCGAAGGTGAGTGCGTCTGCGGGCGACTCCGGCTCGTGCAGACGCAACAGCAGCGTCGAGTCCGATGCGGCGGCGCTGCCCGACCACGCCGACCACGCCGATGACGCCTTGCCCGCGGGAAAGGGGAGGTCGTCGACGGCGTCGGGCAGTAACGCCCGTAGGGCGGGTGTGCCGATCGTGTCGATGTCGCGCAGGCGATTTCGGCATTCGTGGTCGACGAGTTCGGCGGCGAAGTCGGCGACTGCGGCGAACCCGCCGTTGGCGTCGAGCGCCGGGGACAGTGCATGTTCGACCGCGGCGAACCAGCCTCGCCAGACCGGCGTCGGAATGATCTGCCAACGCAGCAGCGGTTCGTCGGCGACGACTACGACCGCCGGTGCGACGGCGCCCGAGGAGACGAATGCGCGCACGCCGGTGAGCAGGTTCCGGTAGTAGCGCACCTCGCCCGGCGGTTCATCGGCGTCGGCGAAGGCGTCCAGAAAGGCGACCGCACTGGTGATGCCGAGCGTCGCCGATGTCACGAAGGTGCGCTTACCGTCGGCGTCGACGAACGCGACCTTGTGCCGAAAACGCTTGGTGCGCAGTGCATCGTCGATATGCGGCGGCAGCGCCGACTCCGTCTGGCGCCATACCGACATGCCGCTGCCAGGGCGCCATAGGGCGTGCAGGTCCAGTGCTACTTCTTTCCGAAGTAGGTCGCGTCGAGGGTGAGGATCACGCGATCGGCCGAATCCGGCGGCGGTGCCTGGTCGGCGTTGCCGTAGCGCTTTCCGAGGGTGACGTACATCGATCCGGTGGGATCGGGCTCGACCGAGCCGAACGTCCCGCGCACCTCGAGGTAGCGGTAGGGATTGTCAGGGTCGGTGATGGTGAACGAGAAGTTCGGGTTCGACTGCAGATTCTTGATCTTCTTGCGTGCGTTGGTGTGGGTGAACTTGAGCTGCGACGTCGCCGGATCCCAGAGGAACCACATCGGCGTCGAGTTGGGTACGCCGTCGGGAGAGACCGTAGTCAGCACCGCGACGATGGGGCGTTCGAGGAGGTCTTCGTAACCGCTGGGGACTGTGGTTGCCATGACTGCCACCCTACTTGCGGGCACTGACAAGTTTGCAAGGGTTACCCTGCCTTCGTGGATATCGAACCGGACATCAAAGACTGGACCTGGGTGCTTGAGCGCCGGTGCCCCGACTGCGGCTTCGATGCGTCGGCGATCGACGTCGGTGGGGTGCCGGACCTGCTGGTCGAGGTGGCCGACAAGTTCGCGGAACTGCTGACGACCGGCGCCGCGGTCGGCGTTCGGCCCGCGCCGGGTACGTGGAGCCCGCTGGAGTACGGGTGCCACGTGCGCGACTGCACGATGGTGTTCGACGAGCGGCTCGAACTGATGCTGACGCTCGACGATCCGCCGTTCCCGAACTGGGACCAGGACGCCGCCGCGGTGGAGGGCCGCTACGGTGAGCAGGACCCGGTGGCCGTGGCCGGTGAAATTCGTTCGGCGGCGGCCGGTCTCGCCGAACGCTTCGCGAGTGTCGAAGGCGCACAATGGGATCGGACGGGACGTCGGAGCAACGGGTCGTTCTTCACGGTGGAGACGTTGGCGCGCTACTTCATTCACGATCCGGTACACCACTGGTGGGATGTGGGCGGGGTGTGAGGATAACTGCCGGCGGCGATCCGGTCTCGTTGGGTGAGCGTCGCTCATCAAGCCCCCGACACGACCACCGGGTTTCGACTCGCTGCGCTCGCTCAACCAGCGGGTGGAGGGTTTCGACTCGCTGCGCTCGCTCAACCAGCGGGTGGAGGGTTTCGACTCGCTGCGCTCGCTCAACCAGCGGACGTACCGCCGCCTCCCGGCCCACCAGCGGGAGCACACCCGTCATGCCGCGCACTGGACCTCGCTTCGTTCCGGACGCGGGGATCGCGCCCCACGCAGTAGTGGCCAGCGTCGTTCCAGGACGCCGGCGAACCACGGCACCAGCACGGATGCGACGAGCGCGGCGGCGAGGCCGACCATCAGTCCGGCGAGCACGTCGGAGATCCAGTGCACTTCCAGGTAGACGCGGCTGGCCGCGACGACGACGGCGAGCAGGCCGACGCAGAGCAGCACCACGCGTCGCGCGGCGCGGGACGCATGCACCGTGAACGCCAGCGCGAGTGCCATGAGCAGGGCCGTCGAACCGGAGACATGGCCCGACGGGAACGACATTCCGGTCTCGACGTCGAGTTGTCCCACATACGGCGGACGGGGCCGGGCGACGAGAATCTTGAGCGCCTCGCAGAGCGCGCCGCCCAGCGCCACCGAACCGGCGACCAGGCCGGCGCGCCGCAGATCCCGGTCTTTGACGAGCAGCCACAGTGCGACGACGGCGGTCACCGCCGACACCGCGAGCGGACCGAAGAGGTTGCTGAACACTTCGACGGCACGCATCGCCGCCAAGTTCTGGTGCGCCGACGTGGCGTCGAACACGGTCTTGTCGAGATGCGTCAACGGGTCGTGGCCGAGCGCGATCAACACGCCGCCGACACAAACGACGCAGATGAGCACGAGCGCGGCGATGAGCGGCAGGCGGCTGGACTTCATGATCCAACGGTGACGGTGACCGGCTTAGGGGATGCTGAGTCCATCGTGGCGCCCCGGTGCACGGCTAGGCTGCACACGTGCTGACCCAACTGCGCCAGGCGGTCCGATGGCTCGGCAGGCAGCGCCGACACATGCGCGTCCGCCTGACCCTGCTCGCTACCGGACTGCTCGCGATCGCGCTGATCATCGCCGCCGCCATCGTGCTGCTCGTCCTCAACAACTCGCTGAAGTCGGCGTCGGACGCCGCGACGTCGGCGCGAGCCGCGCTGATCGCCGACTCGATCGCCTCCGACGACGTCGGGGGCCTCGACGCCGAACTCCTCAGCGCCACCGGTGACGTCGACGTCACGCAGATCCTCGACGCCGGGGGCAACGTCCTGCGGACGAGCCGGCACGGGGACAGGCACGCGCTGGTGCCACCGCTGCAGCCGGGCGTCCGCAAGACCGTCGAGGGTGTGACCGACGCGGACGGAGCCGACTATCGCGTGTCGATGATGGGTGTCCGGGTCCGCGGCCAGGCGCTCACGATCGTCGTCGGCGCACAAGAGAATCCCATCCACGACGTGGTGCTCACGGTGGCGCTCGTGTTGTCGCTCGTCTTCCCGATCCTGCTGCTCATTCTCGCGATGGCCACCTATTTCGTCGTCGGGCGGGCGTTGGCGCCGGTGGAGCATATCCGGTCCGGCGTCGCCGAGATGTCGCACCGCAAATCCGTCGGCCGGGTGGCGATACCAGACACCGACGATGAAATCGCCACGCTGGCGACGACGATGAACGACCTTCTCGCGCAGATCGATTCGTCGCGGCAACGACAGCTGCAGTTCGTCGGCGACGCGTCGCACGAGTTGCGCAGCCCGCTGGTCACGATCGTCGGGCTGGCCGACCTCTCGCGGGTCACCGGTGAGGGAATGGACGCCGACACCGTCAGCGACATCCTCTACCCGGAGGCGATGCGCTTGCAACGGATGACCGAAGACCTCTTGCTGCTCGCCCGCGCCGACGAGGCGGGACTGTCGGTCGACCTCGGCGACGTCGACCTCGACGAGTTGCTCACCGACGAAGCGGTGCGCGTCGCGGCGCTCGGCCAGGTGAAGGTCACCGCCGACCTCGAGCCGGTACGTGTCCGCGGAAGCCGGGACATGCTCATCCGCGCGATTCGCAACGTCGTGGACAACGCTGTGCGACACGCACATTCGTCGATCGAGCTGGGGCTCATCTCCGACGGTGTCACCGCGCAGCTCACCGTCGCCGACGACGGCGGGGGCATCTCCGACGCCGACAAGCAGCGCGTCCTGGAGCGATTCGTCCGGCTCGACGGATCGCGTACCCGGCGTGGAAGCGGCGCCGGGCTGGGGCTCGCGATCGTCGCCGAGATCACGCGCGCGCACCGTGGCGACATCCGGATCGGCGACGCCCCTGGCGGCGGCGCCCAGGTCACGATCGAGTTGCCGATCGACTCGCAGGACTGAGCGCGGCCGATGGCGACGTCGGGTCACCGGACCGGCTACGACCCCGACGTCGCCCGGTAGCCCGCGCCGCGCACGGTCTGAATCGTGTTGCGGCCGAAGGGAGTATCGACCTTGCGACGCAGGTAGCTCACGTACACCTCGACGACGTTCTCGTCGCCCTCGTAGTTGACGTCCCAGACCGATCGCATGATCTCGGCCTTGCTGACAGCTTGGTCGACGTGCCGGAGCAGCATTTCAAGGATGCCGAATTCCCTTGGCGTCAAAGATAATTCGGTGTCGCCGCGGCGGGCGGTGCGCGCGCCGGGGTCGAGTGTGAGGTCGTCGCAGACCAACGTGGCCGGCCGAGCCGGGGCACCGCGGCGGACCAGGGCCCGCAGGCGCGCGGAGAGGACGTCGAAGGAGAACGGCTTGATCAGATAGTCGTCGGCGCCGAAGTCGAAGGCGTCGATCTGGTCGTAGTCGCCGTCCTTGGCGGTGAGCATCAGCACCGGCGCCCATACTTCGCTGCGGCGCAGATCGCGTACCACCTCGTAACCGTTGCGGCCCGGCATCATGATGTCGAGGACGATCGCATCCCACGGTTCACTGACCGCCAACTCGAAACCGGCGTCGCCGTCGTGCGCGACCTGCACGACGCCACCCTGGGCGACGAGCATGCGCCGCAGGGTTTCGGCTCCGTTGACGTCGTCGTCGACGACGAGAATGCGCATGCCGGTCCGGACTCAGAACGGCGCGGAGTTGCCGTCGAGCGAACCCTTGATGTCATTGAGCACCAGCCAGCCGGCGGCCAGGCCCGACGAGTTGTACCAGATGTCGTCGTTGACGATCAGCACGCGTTTCCAGGTCGGGGCGCCCATGTCCAGCCAGCGATCCGACAACAGCACTTCTTTGCCGTGAGCCAGGCCGTCGGCGCCTTGGAAACTGACCAGGATGAGGTCGGCGTCAGCGTTCTTGAACGTCGAATCGGTGAGCGTCGTCTGCTGCGGTTGCCGTTGACTGACGGGTCGCTGGGCTCCGACCATCGACAGGATCTGCCCCCCGAACGACGCAGTGCCCGCGACCATTTCCGAGTCGGCGCCGAATCGGACGAGCGAAACCTCGTCGTGCGAGGCGTCCATTCGTTTGCCGGTCTTGGCCGTCTCGGTGGCGAACTCGTCGAGCAGGGTCTTACCTGCCTGGGTGCGGCCGAGTGCCGTCGCGACGGATTGGAACTGTTCCTGCCAGGTGCCGGGCGCGATGGTTTCGGTCTTGGCGCCGCCGAAGGCCTTCGCCGACGCGGCCGTCGCCGGGGTGGTCAGTACGACGTCGGGTTTGGCGGTGGCCACCGCCGCGGCGTCGGGGGAGGAGCCGATGGTGGGCACGCTGCCGAGTTGAGGTCCTAGATATTTGGGGATCGTTGCGGCGTCGGCCGTCACGGCGACGACTTTCGGCCCGATGCCCAGGCCGCACACGGCGTCGAGCAGGGCCGGATCGGTCACGACGATCCGCGCGACGTCGGGCTTGCCCGGATCCGTTGCGGTCGGCGCGAGGCAGGTGCGCGCGTAGTCCCGGTCGGCGGATACGACATTGACCTCCGCGATGCGTGTCGTCGACGTCGAGATCAGTTTGCCGTCGGGCGTCGTCAGCGGGGGATCTTCGCTGCAGCCACTCAATACCCCCATCGCGACGACGCCGGCGAGTGCGGTGCCGACCACGACTCGGCGGGGCGAACGGGCCGCGGTGAAACGGCGAGGAGACGGTTTGCGCAGCACTCGATCACGCTAGCACCCGGCGTCGGGCGGGCCGTCGACGCGCGCTTGCGGCGGCCGGATGCACGACGTCGCGGGGACCGGCGCGTCGCGCGACGTCGGTCCGATGCCCGCGACCGGGCAAAACAGCTCAATCCAGAATCAATTACGACAGTTCGTAGGACCCGCTCCGCTTTGTCCTCAGGAAGGGTTTAGGATCATCTCATCGGGTGTGGCCTGTCCGTGTGCGAGTCGAAGTCCCCAGCGGACGAAAACGCGTGCGCCACAGGGTGCACCAGCAAGTTCGATACTGGGATTTGTGAACTTCAGGAGGATGTGTTGACTGCGGTAGACCAGCCCACCCCAAAGGTGGCAGTGGAGCGCCCGTTCCCCGAGCGCTACCAGCCCAAGGGGTCCTTCCTCTATAAGCTGCTGACCACGACCGATCACAAGCTGATCGGCATGATGTACATCGTCGCGTGTTTCGCGTTCTTCCTCATCGGCGGCCTGATGGCGCTGCTGATGCGCGGCGAGCTCGCACATCCGGGCATGCAGTTCCTCTCGACCGAGCAGTTCAACCAGTTGTTCACCATGCACGGCACGGTCATGCTGCTGATGTACGCGACGCCGATCGTCATCGGCTTCGCGAACTTCGTGCTGCCGCTGCAGATCGGCTCGCCCGACGTCGCCTTCCCGCGCTTGAACGCCTTCGGATTCTGGCTGTTCGTGCTGGGCTCGTCGATCGCCGTCTCCGGCTTCCTCACCCCCGGCGGCGCCGCCGACTTCGGCTGGACCGCCTACACTCCGCTCACCGACGCGATCCACTCGCCCGGCGTCGGCGGCGACCTGTGGATCATGGGCCTGGCCGTCTCGGGTCTGGGCACCATCCTCGGTGGCGTCAACATGGTGACCACCGTGATCTGCCTGCGCGCCCCCGGCATGACCATGTTCCGCATGCCGATCTTCACGTGGAACATCCTGATCACCTCGCTGCTGATCCTGCTCGCGTTCCCGCTGCTCACCGCCGCCCTGATGGGCCTCGAGGTCGATCGCCAGTTCGGTGCTCACCTGTACGACCCGGCCAACGGCGGCGTCCTGCTCTGGCAGCACCTGTTCTGGTTCTTCGGACACCCCGAGGTGTACATCATCGCCCTGCCGTTCTTCGGCATCGTGTCCGAAGTGTTCCCGGTGTTCAGCCGCAAACCGATTTTCGGCTACAACGGCCTCGTCTACGCGACCATCTCCATCGCCGCGCTGTCGGTCGCGGTCTGGGCGCACCACATGTACGTCACCGGCGCCGTGCTGCTGCCGTTCTTCTCGTTCATGACATTCCTCATCGCGGTGCCGACCGGTGTGAAGTTCTTCAACTGGATCGGCACGATGTGGAAGGGGCATCTGACCTTCGAATCACCGATGTTGTTCGCGGTCGGCTTCATCGTGACGTTCCTCTTCGGTGGCCTCACCGGCGTCCTGCTCGCCAGCCCGCCGCTCGACTTCCACCTGTCCGACTCGTACTTCGTCGTCGCGCACTTCCACTACGTGCTCTTCGGCACCATCGTGTTCGCCACCTACTCGGGCATCTATTTCTGGTTCCCGAAGATGACCGGCCGCATGCTCGACGAGAAGCTCGGCAAGGTGCACTTCTGGCTGACCTTCATCGGTTTCCACACCACCTTCCTGGTGCAGCACTGGCTGGGTAACGAGGGCATGCCGCGCCGCTACGCCGACTACCTCCCGTCGGACGGCTTCACCACGCTGAACATGGTGTCGACCGTCGGTGCGTTCATCCTCGGCCTGTCCACCCTGCCGTTCCTGTGGAACGTCTTCCGCAGCTACCGCTACGGCGAGGTCGTGACCGTCGACGACCCGTGGGGCTTCGGCAACTCGCTCGAATGGGCCACCAGTTGCCCGCCGCCGCGTCACAACTTCACCGAGCTGCCCCGCATCCGTTCGGAGCGTCCCGCGTTCGAGTTGCACTACCCGCACATGATCGAGCGAATGCGCGCCGAAGCACACGTTGGGCCGGGTGGCGGGCACTAGTCCTTCCCACTCACACGAACAGTGACAATCAACTCAACAGATCCCACCAACGTCCTCATCACCGTCAGCGGCCCCGATAAACCGGGCGTCACCTCGGCGCTGATGGGGGCGTTGGCGGTAGCACAGGTCGAACTACTCGACGTCGAACAGGTCGTCATCCGGGGCCGACTCACGCTCGGCGTGCTCGTCACCGGCACCGACGACCCCGAAGAACTCCAAGACTCCGTCGAACAGGCGATGGCAGCGGGCGGACACGTCAGCGCGGGCATCACCGTGCACGTCGAAGTGGGACACGACCACGCGACGTCGCGGCCGTCGTCGCATGCCGTCGTCGTGCTGGGCAGCCCGGTCACCGCGCGGGCGTTCCGCGCGCTGGCGTCGGAGCTGGCGAGCCAGGGCGGCAACATCGACGCCATCCGGGGCATAGCCGATTATCCGGTCACCGGGCTGGAACTGCTCGTCAGCGTCGCACGCGACGACGTCGCCGGCGACGCGGCGCTGCGCAAGGGGCTCTCGGCGGTCGCCGCCAAGCACAACGTCGACGTCGCCGTCGAACGAGCCGGACTGGCCCGGCGGGCCAAGCGGCTGATCGTTTTCGACGTCGACTCCACCCTGATCCAGGGTGAGGTCATCGAGATGCTCGCCGCCAAGGCAGGTAAGGAAGCTGAAGTGGCCGCGGTCACCGAAGCGGCCATGCGCGGGGAACTGGACTTCGAGCAGTCGTTGCACCAGCGCGTGAAAGCCCTTGCCGGACTTGATGAATCGGTCGTCGACGAGGTCGCGGCGTCGCTGCAGCTGACCCCCGGCGCGCGCACGACGATCCGTACGCTGCATCGTCTCGGCTACCACTGCGGCGTGGTCAGCGGCGGCTTCCGGCAGGTCATCGACGGCCTGGCCCACGAGCTGGAACTCGACTTCGTCCGGGCCAACACGCTCGAGATCGTCGACGGCAAGCTCACCGGGCGCGTGGTCGGCGAGATCATCGACCGCGCGGCGAAAGCACGCTCTCTACGGACCTTCGCCGACGAGGTCGGGGTGCCGCTGGAGCAGACCATCGCCGTCGGCGACGGCGCCAACGACATCGACATGCTGACCGCTGCCGGCCTCGGAATCGCCTTCAACGCCAAGCCGGCGTTGCGCGAGATCGCCGACACCGCGCTGAGTCACCCGTTCCTCGACGCCGTGCTGTTCATTCTCGGGGTCACCCGCGACGAGATCGAGGCGGCCGACGCCGTCGACGGAACATTGCGTCGGGTACCGCTGGAGTGAGGTTCTGATGACGCAACCGCCGCCCGGGTGGAATCAGCCTGCGGGGCCGTACCCGCAGGGACCGTATCAACAGCCGGGATATCCCGCGCCCTATCCTGGCGCCCAGCCGCCGACGGCTCCGTACGGGTACCCGGGACCGGCGCGCCCGCAGTCGACCAACGGGCTCGCGATCGCCGCGTTCGTGTTGAGTCTGATTCCGGCTCTGGTGTTTCTTCCGCTGATCCTGGGCATCGTCGCGGCCGGGCAGTGCAGACGTCGGGGACAGCCGGGGCGGGGTCTTGCGCTGGCCGCGATCTGGATCAGTGTCGGCTGGGTTGTGGTGGGACTGGTCGTCGTCGGGCTGTCGGCGGTGTTCAACGCTTCCTCGACCAGCAATACGATCACCGCTCCGACGACGTCGACGATTGATGTCTTCAGCGCCAAAGTCTCGATCGGGGACTGCATTTCGTCGCTCGATCTGTCCGCACGTGATTCCTCCGGTGCGTCTACCGTCGGCGATCCCGACATCGTCGCGTGTAGCAGTGCCCATCATGCGGAAGTCTTCGACAAGTTCACCACCACCGAGACGACTCTGCCGAGTGACTCCGAGATGGAGCGGCTGGGAAATCAGTGCGTCGAGAAACTCAAGACCTATTCGCCGGCCTCGTACAGTGATCCGGCCATTGACGTGAAGTACGTCTACCCGCTGCCCCGGACCTGGGCAGAAGGCGACCGCACCATCGTCTGCGTGGCCACCGTCAGCACCGCACGTACGTCGTCGCTGAAGGGTAACTAGCTTGACCGCATTCGACGACGATTGGCGTCGTCTGCACGACTACATCGACGACGCCAGGGTGCCGGTCGACGCCGACGACCCGGCCGACGTGCTCGCCATGCAGGTGGCGCTGCGTATCGAGAAGGCCGATCCGCCGGATCGTACGGATCTGCTGATCGCCGCGGCACGGGCGGTGGCGTTGCTGTGCCTCGACGACCGAGCCGGAGCCGACGGCCCGTGGGCCGCGCCGATGGATGCCTGGTGCGACGCCCGCATCCGCAAGATCGCACGACGCGCCCGCGGGGCGCATTGGCAAGCGGCACAAGAGGTTTGGGGCGTCACCGCGTCCCACGGCGACGCGCAGGCACGTGCTTTCGTGCCCGGCCGCGTCGGCGGCGTCGACGCACGAGTCAGACGGCTGCAGATCGGCGGCACCGACGTCGACGGCGAACTGCCGTCGGCTCCGTCTGGTGCCGTGGGAACCCTGGTGCTGTGGATCAATCCGACGCTGGAGATGACGGTCGGAAAGGTCGCCGCACAGGTGGGGCACGGGTCGATGCTCGGCGTCGCACTGATGTCGCGCGATGAGGCGCGGGCGTGGTTCGACGCCGGGTGCCCGATCGACGTGTGCGCCGCAGACGAGGACCGGTGGGCAGCGTTGCTCGAAGGCGACCGCCGCGGATCGGCGATCGCCGTACGCGACGCGGGGTTCACCGAGATCGCGCCGGGGTCGGTGACAGTGATCGCCCAGTGGGCCGCTTGAGCAGTGGGCTGTTCACCCTGTTGGTTGAGTCGGGATTTGCTGCCTGCGGGCCTTCTCCGCTGGTTGAGCGAGCGCCTTCCCGCCGGTTGAGCCTCTCCGCTGGTTGAGCCGGGCTGGAGCGCTAGCGAAAGCCCGTGTCGAAACCTCGCAAGACGACGTTGCCTGCCCGCAGAATGCCTTGAAACAGTTGGCAATTCGGCTCACCATAGGTTTCGACTCGCTGCGCTCGCTCAACCGGCGGGAAGGGGCCGCGGGATGACGCTCCGCTCGCCTCACTCTCGTCCCGCGGAGATCCACGTGGGGTCGGCGGCGATGTTGCGGGTGCCCGCGACGGCGTCGGCGACGGTGTCGAGGTCGGCGATCGCGTCGTCGTCGAGCAGGAGGTCGACGGCAGCCGCGTTCTCGACGATCCGCGCGGGATTTCGCGTTCCCGGGATGGGGACGGTCGCGAGTCCGGCGCGACGACCCGCCGCGTACAGCCAGGCCAGCGCCACCTGCGCATTGGTGGCGCCGAGGCGATTCGCGACGTCGCCGACGATAGCGAGTGCCCGTTGATTGGCGTCCCAGTTGTCGCCCATCCGCGACGTGCGGCCGCGGATGTCCGACGCCACCTGCTCGCGGGTCAGCGTGCCGGTCAAGAAGCCCCGCCCGAGCGGCGAGTACGGCACGAATCCGATGCCGAGTTCGGCGCACGCGGGAATCACATGCGCCTCGACGTCGCGCGACCACAGGCTCCACTCACTCTGCACCGCCGCGATGGGGTGAATCGTCTGTGCCGCACGGAGTTCGGGCGCCGTGACCTCAGACAGCCCGAGGTGACGGACTTTGCCCGCTTGCACGGCGTCGGCCATCGCTCCGACGGTCTCTTCGATCGGCACGTCGGGATCGCGGCGGTGCATGTACCAGAGGTCGATCACGTCGGTGCCGAGTCTGCGCAGTGACGCGTCCAGCACCGTGCGGACATACTCCGCATCGCCCCGGGCGGGCTTCTCCGGGCGACCGGTGATACCGAACTTGGTCGCTAGCGTCACCTCGTCACGACGCTCGGCGAGCAACCGCCCGACGAGTTGCTCGTTCGTTCCGGCGGGGCCGTCGGCGCCGGGAGCAGGTGTGCCGTAGACGTCCGCGGTGTCGATGAAGGTGATGCCGGCGTCGACCGCGGCGTTGAGGACTCCGAGCGCGGCGTCGTCGTCGGTGCCTCCGTAGACATGAGTGACACCCATGCCGCCGAAGCCGAGGGCGGAGGTCACGAGGCCGTCGCCGAGTGAAGTGGTCTGCATCTGTGCTCCTGTTCTCTGTTCTAGCTTTCGGAAAGACGTTGTTGCTCAAGGACATCGGGGTCGGCTATCTCATCTTCGGAACAGTCGAGCCCGGCGTCGATGAGGCGACGATAGTGGCCGATCTTGTCGTCCACGGCGCCGAGGTCGTCGATCAATTCGCGGATCCGTGACTCGATCTCCTCACGGTGATCTTCGAGCAGCCGCATCCGGCGCCCGTGGGTGCGCGCGCCCTGCGCGACCATGGTCACGAAGTCGCGCATGACGGCCACCGACATTCCCGTGCGTCGAAGACGAACCAACAATTCGATCATTCGGACCGTGGCGTCGTCGTAGCTGCGTACACCCGCCGACGTGCGCGGAACCGGGGGAATCAGGCCTTCAGACTCGTACCAGCGCAGGGTGTCGCGGGTGAGTCCGGTCCGGGCGGAGACTTCGGCGATGCGATGTTCAGCGGGCATGAGGCCACCGTAGAGGTTGGAGTGCACTCCAACGCAAGTACCGTCGTGCCGGATGTTGCGCAGAACTACTCATCCCGTCGACGCCGCGCGCGGCTAGCGTTCGACGTATGCGTGTGTTATCCGCTTTGCTCAGCGTCGTCGTGGCAGTGGGCGTCGTGTCCGGCTGCTCCCTGATCAATCGCCTGACCGGTCCCGATCCGCGCGAGTACTTCGACGATCCTCGGCAGGTGCAGGTGATCGAAGCCGCGGAACGATTCGACGTCGATCGCATCCGCGCGTTGGCGGCGTCGGGCGTCGATCTCAACGGCGTCGGCAACACACACGATCCGCGGCGGTCGAGACTTCCGCTGCTGTTCTTCGTCGTCGAGTACTCCGGGGCGAACGCCGTGACCGCGATGCTTCGGGCCGGCGCCGACCCGCTGCGTCGCGACTCGGGCAACTACAGCCCGGCGGGGTACGCAATACTTCGTGACAAGATTTCGTCCCTGCGCGCGATTCTCGACTACGACGCCAAGCTGGTGGAATCGCCGGACCGATTGGGCGGCAACATTCTTCACACCGCGACGTTGTATTCCAACCGCGATGCGATCACATTGTTGCTCCAACGACACGTAGATCTGAACACCAGAGAGTCGGTGAGCGGCGAGACGCCACTGTTCGTCGCCGCGACCGAACGGCAGATCGACATCTGCATGACACTCCTCGACGCCGGAGCCGACGCGTCGATCCGCAATCGGCGCGGTCGTACCTTCTCCTACCCGCTGTACATGGCGAATGAGAAGATCCTGTCCGCTGATTTCAAACGTGACCGGAGCAGGCTCGAAGACGAGCTACGACGCCGCGGGTTCCCGGTCGAGACCGGTCGATGAGGCCGACGGCGGGGCGTCGGGTGCCAGCGCCCGCACCGTGTTGTGCCAGATGCCGCGGTCGAGGGCGGTGGGCGCGATGATCAGTTCATCGGCCCCGGTGTACTCGGCGAATTCGTCGACGGCGGCACGCGCGACGTCGGGGGTGCCGACCGCTGAATACCGCATCATGTCGGCGATGGCGGCGCCGTTGGGCGTCGACAGCAGCGCATCGATCTCCTCGTCGGAATAGGTGCGCCCGGCGGGAAGTTGGCGGCGCACGCGGCTGCGCACGACGCGGCGTCGTTGATCCTCGGCGACTTCTCCTTCGTCGGCGACGATCGCGGTCATGCCGGCGATGAGATACGGTTCGGCCAAGGCGTCAGACGGTCGGAACTCGTTGCGGTAGAGCGCAATCGCTTGTTCGAGCGCTTGCGGCGCGAAGTGTGACGCGAATGCATACGGCAGGCCCAGCTGGGCGGCGAGTTGGGCACCGAACAACGACGACCCGAGGATGTAGAGCTCGACGTCGGTCGGCTGCCCGGTCAGTGACTGCACGCCGGTGATGCGGGATTCACCGCGTAGGTAAGCCTGCAGCTCGACGACGTCGCTCGGGAAGCGCTCGGCGGAGGCGACGTTGCGTCGTAGGGCGGCGAAGGTCTGCTGGTCGGTGCCGGGGGCGCGGCCGAGACCCAAGTCGATGCGCCCGGGGTGCGCGGCGGCGAGAGTGGTGAACTGCTCGGCGATGGTGAGCGGTGCGTGGTTGGGCAGCATGACGCCGCCCGCGCCGAGACGGATCGTCGACGTCTGGGCGGCGACAATCGCGGTCAGCACCGCGGGCGCCGCCGATGCGATGGTCGGCATGTTGTGGTGCTCCGCGTACCAGATACGTTGGTAACCAACGGATTCCGCGGTCTGCGCCATCGCCACGCTCTGCTTGATGCTGTCGGCGAGAGTCTCACCCGCGTCGAGGTTGACAGGCGCGAGGTCGAGGAGTGAAAGAGGTAAAGCCACGTACGAGACCAACGGCGTCGCTGCCCGAAACTATTCCCCCGCCGCGCCGGTGCGGTGACACGACTGCTGCGACACGACCGCCGGTGCGGCCCGCGGTGTGAGCGGGCCCATACTATGGACCCCGTGACTACGGCTGACTCCTCGGCGTCCAATCCCGACCTCCTCGTCGACCTGCGAGACGTGACCGTCGTGCGCGACGGCCGGACCCTGCTCGGGCCGGTGTCGTGGCAGGTGGAACTCGATGAACGCTGGGTGATTCTGGGCCCGAACGGCGCGGGTAAGACCACCTTGTTGTCGATCGCCGCGGGACGCCTGCACCCGACGTCGGGGACGGCACGCCTGCTCGACGAACAGTTGGGCACAACGGAATTGCGTGAACTGTCGCTGCGGATCGGAATCTCTTCGCCCGCGCTGGCCGCGCGGATTCCGCGTGACGAGATCGTCAGCGACGTCGTGATCTCGGCGGGCTATGCGCTCGTCGGGCGGTGGCGCGAACGCTACGACGAGATGGATCGCGAGCAGGCCATCGACACGCTGGAGTCGATGGGCGCCGAACACCTCGCCGACCGGCGCTACGGCACGTTGTCGGAGGGCGAACGCAAACGTGTCCTCATCGCGCGGGCGCTGATGACCGACCCCGAACTGCTGTTGTTCGACGAGCCCGCCGCGGGACTCGACCTCGGCGGGCGGGAAGAGCTCGTGGAGCGGCTCGGCGTGCTCGCTCAGGACCCCGACGCGCCGGCCACAGTGCTCATCACCCACCACGTCGAAGAGATTCCGGAGGGGTTCACCCACGCGATGCTGCTCGCGGAGGGGCAGGTCGTCGCGCAGGGCCTGCTCGATGAGGTGCTCACCGCCGAGAATCTCTCGACCGCGTTCAGCCAGCGCATCGCGCTCGACCGGATCGACGGCCGCTTCTTCGCGCGGCGGCAACGTCGAGCCGGCGGCCATCGACGCGCCTAGAACCGACAGCTGCACCGTAGGTAACCACCGAAGGGAATCGAAGATGTCCGCTCAACCGACCGCCCTGCCCGCCGACCTCGTCGAGGCCATCGACTCGGCCGTGGACGCCGACACGACGCGGCTCACCGACATCTTCGTCGACCTTCACCGACATCCCGAGCTCGGCTTTCACGAGACGCGAACGTCGGGAATCGTGATCGACCAGCTGACGTCACTCGGGTTCGAGGTGCACACCGGTATCGCCCAGACCGGTGTGGCGGCCATTCTGCGCAACGGCGACGGCCCGACGGTCGCCTATCGGGCCGACATGGACGCACTGCCGATCGAAGAGAAGACCGGGCTGCCGTATGCGAGTACGGCCACGACCACCTCCGACGACGGCAAGACCGTACCGGTCGGACACATGTGCGGCCACGACGCGCACGTGACCTGGATGCTCGGTCTGGCCAAGCTGCTCGTCGACCTGCGTGAGTCGTGGTCGGGCACAGCCATTCTCGTCGGGCAACCCGCCGAAGAACCCATCGAAGGCGCCCGGGCGATGGTCGCCGACGGACTGTACGACCAGATCCCGGTACCCGACGACCTCGTCGCGCTGCACACCATGCCCGCGCCGGTGGGGTACGTGCTCGCGGTGCCGGGCACGCGGATGGCCGGCACCGACCAGATCGACATCCAGTTCCACGGCGTGGGCGCGCACGGATCGATGCCGGAGGCCGGCAAGGACCCCGTCTTGATGGCGGCCGAGGCCATCGTCGGCTATCAGTCGATCGTCAGCCGGATGATCTCGCCGTCGGCGACGGCGGTGCTGACCGTCGGTGCGGTGCATGCCGGCAACGCCAACAATGCCATTCCCGATTCGGCGCTGGTCAAAGCGAATATTCGCTGGTTCGACGCCGGGGTGCGCACGACGATGATCGACGGCATCAAGCGGATCTCGGACTCCGCGGCGACGGCCGCGGGCATGCCCGCCGACCGCCTGCCCGAGTACACGATGAAGGGGTCGTCGACGCCGCTGGTCAACAACGATGCACTGGTGACTCAGCTGGGCGCCGACCTGGCGTCGTTGCTCGACGAGCAGCACGTGATCACCGCGGCGCCGCCGGTCAACGGATCCGAGGATTGCCACGAACTGGTCGGTCCGCACGAGTCGATCCGGGTGGGCTACCTGCTCGTCGGGGTGGCGAGCGAGAAAGTCTTCACCGACGCGAGCGAGCACGGAACGCCGGTGCCGTCGCCGCATTCGCCGTTCTACGCGGTGGACCTGGCGGCGATTCCGTTCGGCACCCGGGTGGCGGCATATCTGATGTTCGACCTGCTGGGCGTGCGTCGCTGATCTGTCGCTGATCCGTCGTCGGTCGGGTGCGCTCGGATCTCGATATTCACGCCGGTGAGCTCGCGGGTCGGCGGTCGATCAGTCAGGGGCTGCGATGGTGGCGTCGACGTCGGCGGGTAACGTTCGCCACATGAGTGAAAACGTTGTGCCGCTCAAGGATGCGTCGACGGTCGTGCTGGTCCGTGACGGGTCGCAGGGGATCGAGGTGTTTCTCCAGCGCCGGGTCAAGCAGATGGCCTTTGCCGGCGGAATGACCGTGTTCCCCGGCGGTGGCGTCGATCCGCGCGACGGCGATGCCGACGTATCGTGGACCGGTCCTGGAAAGGATTGGTGGGCAACACAATTCAACGCAACTGAGGAGACGGCGCAGAAGCTCGTGTGCGCCGCCGTACGGGAGACCTACGAGGAGTGCGGGGTGTTGCTGGTCAGCAACACCGACGGATCGGAACCCGACGTCGGCGCGCTGGCGCCCCAGCGTGCCCTGCTGGAGGACAGAACCCTGTCCCTGGCCGAGTTCCTCGCGAACAACGATCTGACATTGCGGACGGATCTGCTTGTGCCGCTCGCACATTGGATTACGCCGAAGAACGAGAAGCGCCGCTACGACACCCGCTTCTTCCTCGCCGCACTGCCCGCCGGGCAATCCGCCGACGATCGCACCACCGAAGTGGAGGAGGCCTACTGGCGCAACGCGGCTGACGCGCTTGACGATTGGGCCGCCGGCCGCTGTTTCCTATTGCCGCCTACCTGGTCTCAACTGCGGGACATCTCGCGGTTCGAGACCGTCGCGGATCTGCTTGCCGCGCAACGGGTCATCGAACCGATCGAACCCGCGGTACCTTCCGACGGCTCCTTCAGCGGGCTCGGCTTCGCCGGGTCGGCGGACTATTTCGCGACCCTGTCCGAAGAGAACAAGCAGCGGTTCGCGTTCTAGAAGAATCGGGAGACCCTACTAGCCGCCGCCGGCGCCACGTTCGACCACCGGACAACGATTCCCCAGCGCCCGCCCACCGGCGAGACGCACCCTAATCGCCGTCCTCGCCGTCCTCTGGCAGGTCGTCACGGTCGGCCCACTCCAGCAGTGTGTCGAGACGGTAGGCGACGTCGTCGATGGTTGCGTGCAGATCCCCGAGCTCGGCGTAGCGGGCGGGCATGGTGGCGATGGTGAAGTCGTCGGGCGCGACGTCGTCGATCTCGGTCCAGGCGACCGGCGCCGACACCGTGGCCCGCGGGTTGCCACGCACGGAGTACGCCGACGCCATCGTGTGATCGCGGGTGTTCTGATTGAAGTCGACGAATACCGCGGCGGGATCGCGATCCTTGCGCCACCACGTGGTGGTGACCTCCGACGGCGCCCGCCGCTCCACCTCGCGTGCGAACGCGAGGGCCGCGCGTCGGACCTGCGGAAATCCCCACTCGGGCGCGATCCGCACGTAGATGTGCAGACCGCGGCCGCCCGACGTCTTCGGGAAGCCCTCCATCCCGAGTTCATCGAGGATTTCGTGCACCACATGCGCCACCCGCTGAATGCGGCTGAACGGGCAGTCGGGCATCGGGTCGAGGTCGATGCGCCACTCGTCGGGAACTTCGGGGTCGAATCGTCGCGAATTCCACGGATGGAACTCGACCGTCGACATCTGTACCGCCCAGATGACGCTGCCCAGCTCGGTGACGCAGAGCTCGTCGGCGGTGCGACCGTAGCGTGGGAAGTAGATCTCGACTGTCTCCAGCCAGTCGGGGGCACCGGATGGCACGCGCTTCTGATGTACCTTCTTCTCGGCGACACCTTTCGGGAATCGGTGCAGCATGCACGGCCGGTCCCGCAGGGCCCGCACGATCCCGTCGCCGACCGACAGGTAGTAGTTCACCAGGTCGAGTTTGGTCTCGCCGCGCTCGGGAAAGTAGATCCGGTCGGGGCTGGAAACGCGTATCGTCCGACCGGCCACCTCGATGTCGACTGCCTCGCCGTTGTTGGCCACGACGTCGAGCTTAGCCGCCCAGACCCGGATACACCGATGATTCCGGGTCCGGGCCCTGTCGCCGGTTGAGTGAGCGTAGCGCGTCGAAACTGCTGCAGCACAATCGATTTCGTCAGTGGATGGTGTCGATTCGGGCGTGTCGCGCGAGGGTGGTTCCGAGTTCCGAAAGGCGCAGACGAGCAGGTCGCCGGCGCCCACGGCAGCAATCTCCTCCCGCGGCAGGTAGCTACCGCCGTGTTTGCGGATTACCGCCGTAAGTGTTCGACGAACGCTGCGCGAAGGAACCACCGCAGTGAGAAGCCAGGATGCGCGGTGCAAATCCCAGGCCGAGCTCGGCTTCGTCTCGCTCGACCGGCGGGGGTTGCTTCGTCTGTCGATCCCCTTCGCTGGTTGAGCGAGCGCAGCGAGTCGAAACCTTGGTGATCCTTCGGCTGGTACCGTATGCCACGGTCGTCGTGGTCACGCTGAAATCCGTAGTGTCACAGTGGTTTCGACTCGGCTTCGCCTCGCTCAACCGGCGGGGGCCGGGGGTACTGCTCGGTCGGCCTGGGCTCGGCTTCGCCTCGCTGAACCGACGGGTTGGGGTCGGTCACGACGCCCGAGCGAGAGTCGTCCCGCGAGGCTACAGCGCGCCGTAGCGCTCAAGTGCCGTACGACGTTGCGTCGCATGGTCGACGATGGGCTGCGGATATCCGGCGGCCTCGTCGAACAGCGCGCCCTGCGTCCACGGACGGTGTACCGCCTTGCCGTCGATGTGGCGCAACTCGGGTATCCATCTGCGGACGTAGTCGCCGGACGGGTCGAATCGCTCGCCCTGGGCGACCGGGTTGAAGATCCGGAAGTAGGGCGCGGCGTCGGTTCCGGTGCCCGCAGTCCATTGCCAGCCATGCTGATTCGACGCGAGATCGCCGTCGACGAGATGCGTCATGAAATGTCGTGCGCCCCACCACCAGGGCAGGTGCAGGTCCTTGGTGAGAAACGACGCGACGATCATCCGTACCCGGTTGTGCATCCAGGCCTCGGCCAGCAGCTGACGCATCCCGGCGTCGACGATGGGGTAGCCGGTCCGGCCGGTCTGCCACGCCTCGAACGCCGCTCGTGCGCCGGGGCCGCTGTCGTGCACCAGTGCGTCGAACTTGGGGTTGTAATTGCGGCGGGCGGTCTCCGGGCGATGATGCAGGACGTCGGCGTAGAAGTCCCGCCACGCGAGTTCACTGCGCAGAGTCCGCGCGTCGACGTCGGTGCGCGAGCGCATGTCGTGCAGCATCGTTCGCGGGTGGATGCAGCCGAACTTGAGATAGGGGGACAAGCGGGTCGTCGCGTCCGCGTCCGGGCGGTCGCGCAGGCTGTCGTAGCTGTCGAGGTCGTCGTCGCGGTACTCGCGCCAGCGTCGAAGTGCTGCGGCCTCGCCTGCGTCGGGTAGTCGTGGACCGAGAGCGGGCAGGTCGAAGGCGGTATCGAGGTCGACCCGACGTGCCGACGTGTCGGCATCCAGCCAGGTGAGCGTGCGCGCACTGGTCTGCGCGGGAGTATGCCAACCGTGATCGAGCCAGGAGCGACGATAGGCGGTGAACACCCGATACGGCTCGCCGGCCTTGTTGAGAATCCGGCCGGGAGACACCGCGTACGGAGAACCCGTCGCGATCAGCGGCACCGAGTCCGCCTGCAGGGCCGCCCGAACGGCGTCGTCGCGTCGCGTTCCGTACGGGCCGAAATCCGCGCTGACGTGCACCGACTGTGCCCCGACGTCGCGCACAAGTGCGGGCAACACCGATTCGGGTGCACCGCGTAGCACCAGCAGCCGCCCCGACAAGTCGTCGTTCAGCGCGCGCAGACATCCGGCCAGGAACGCCAGCCGGGGGTTTCCCGAGGGGCGCAGCAACGCGTCGTCGAGCACGAAGACGGCGATCGCGTCGTCGGCGCAGTCGGCTGCCGCCAGCAACGTCGGCAGGTCGGTGAGTCGTAGGTCTCGGCGGAACCACACGATGGCCGGCCGACTCATCAGCTCACCCTCGCAGCGGCACCGACACGACGATGCGGGTCGGGGCGGACGACCCGCCGGGCGGTTCGACGCTGACCGCGATCGACGACGTGCCGTCGACGTGCTGCAGCGGCACCCGCGTCGACGGCCCGATGTCCGCGGCACCCATCACGCCAAGGGACCTCGGCCGCCCGGCGTCGGGGACCTGCCACATCTGATAGGCGGTGGCGCTGGCGGGTGCGGCGACGCCGTTGAGGATCACGACTCCGGCGTCGACCTTGCGTGAGTACAGCACGGTCATGCTGCCGCCGCCGGGCACCGCCGCCGACGACGACTGAAGGTCGGCGGCGGTGAGCAGTTGATCGGCGGCCGACGGTGCCGGTGGCTGACGGAACTGGGTCGCGACGCCGACACCGACGACCGCGACGATCACCGCAGCGGCAGCGGCGGCGACGGCCAGCCACAGGCGCCTGCGCCGCGTCGCGATCGAACGCACCTCGTCGGTGCCGTCAGACGGTGAGACCTGGTCCATCAGCGCGTCGTGTACGTGTGCGGGTGGCTCGACAGCGTCGACGGTCGAGTGCTCGGCGAGCGTCTGACGCACCTCGGCGACGACCGACTCGAATCGGCGACGCACCGCGGGCGGCGCCGACGCCAGTGCAGCCACCACGTCTCGTCGCTCGTCGTCGTCGAGCGCGTCGAGCGCGAACACCTCGGCGAGGTCGAGGAGCTGTTCGGAGGTCAACTCAGACATCGTCGTTCACCTCCGTTACACAGTCGCGCAGCCGTCGCAGGCCGTCGCGGATGCGTGCCTTGACCGACGGCAGACTCAGGCCGAGATCGTCGGCGACTTCGCGATAGGTCCGCCCGCCGTAGTAGGCCGACTCGACCGCCACCCGTTGCGCCGACGTCAGAGTGTCCAGGCAGTCGACGACCCCGGCGGACTCGGAGCGCCGCACCACCGAATCGGCGACGTCGTCGCGCGGCGGCACATACGTGGACACCGAATACTTGGCGTCACGGGTGCTCGCCGACTGTTCGCTGCGCACCCGGTCGACCGACCGCCGGTGCGCGATGGTGAGCAGCCAGGCGATCGCCGATCCGGTTGACGAGTCGTATGAGCGCGCCGAACGCCATACGTCGAGGTAGACCTCCTGCAGGACCTCTTCGCTGTACCCACCGTCGCGCAGCACGCGCAGAATCAGACCGTAGGTCCGCGCCGAGGTGTGACGGTAGAACTCGCTGAACGCGTCGGCGTCACCATTGCCGACCCGGACGAGCAACCGTGCCAGCGTCGGCGTATCGGCCGGGGCCGGCTCATCCATGCCTGTCCTCTCCGGGGTTCTCGGGGCGCCGCTGGTGGCAATCATGTCAGACCTTCGGCGGCCAGGGCACGAAGAAGCTGGTGCGTCGCCGATAGTCGGCGTAACCGGGACGCCGCGCCATGTGCCGTTCGAGAAGCCGGGCGCCGGTGGCATAGACGAGGAAATACGTCATCGCCACCGGAGACACAATGGTGAGTACGCCCGGCCACTGCGCTGCGGCCACGACATAGACACCCCACCATACGCACGCGTCGCCGAAGTAATTCGGGTGGCGTGTCCACGACCACAGACCTCGATCCATGATCTTGCCGCGGTTGGCCGCATCGGCTTTGAACCTGCGCAACTGTGCGTCGCCGACGGCCTCGAAGACCACTCCGACGACTGCCAGCACCACTCCCACGACGATCAGCCACCACCCCGCGCCGCGCACCGGCCCGCCGACCGCGGATACCTGAACCGGCAACGAGATGACCCACTGTGCGATCGCCTGCGTGAGAAAGATCCGGGTGATCACAGTCACCACCCGATTCCCGCCCCGCCGCTCCAACATCTCGACGTATCGGGGATCCTCGCCCGCGCCTGCGCTCTTGCGCCACATGTGCCAGGACAACCGCAGTCCCCAGACCACGACGATGAGCGCCAGCGCGGTCGAGCGCGCCGGATCACCGCCGCCGACGACAGGCGCCACAACCGCGACGGCCGCCAACCCCACGCCCCATGCGACGTCGACTACGTTGTACCGGCCGATACGACGTCCGATCCCGAAGGTCACCGCCTGCACGACCGTCAGGACCAGCGCGGACGCGATCGCGACCACCGCGAAATCACCCATTGACGGCCTCCTCGTCGACGGCGCGGCGCGGCATCGACGACAGGTCGCCGAGCACCGGCCGCACCGCGAGGATCTGATCGACGCCCATCCGTCCCTCGGCGAAGCTCAGGCGCCCACCGGCCAGGTACAGCTCCCAAACCCGGGCGACCTCCTCGCCGACCAGGTCCACCACGTGTGAGCGATTCCGCTGGAACCGCTGGATCCATGCGTCGACGGTCCACACGTAGTGTTCGCGCATCGCCTGGACGTCGCGAATCTCCAGCCCGGAGCCGGCGAGCAAGTCGATGGTCTGCCCGACCGGTCGCATCGTCATGTCCGGTGCGATGAACGACTCGATGAACGGCCCGCCACCCTGATGGCGTCCCGAACGGGACATCTGCTGAATCAGGACGCGCCCGCCCGGACGAACCTGATCGTGCAGTACACGCGCGTAGATCCGGTAGTTTCGCTGCCCGACGTGCTCACCCATCTCCAGTGACACCACCGCGTCGAATCCGCCGGTAGTATTCGGCCCGCTCGCTGCGCTCCCGGCGCCGCTCGTCTTGAGTTCGCGGTAGTCGCACAACCTGATCTCCACGACGTCGGCCAGGCCCCGACGTCGGAGCATCTCATCCGCGTAGGCCTTCTGCTGCACCGACAACGTGATCCCGACGACCCGGCACCCGTAGTGCTCGGCGGCGTGAGCGGCAAGGGCGCCCCAGCCGCACCCGACGTCGAGCAGAGTCATCCCCGGCGCCAACCCCAGTTTCGTGCAAACCAGGTCGAACTTGTCGCGCTGCGCGTCGGCGAGCCCGTATCCGGGCCGGCTCGGCGCGCCGGGCACATTCCCGGTGAAGTATGCGCACGAGTACGCCATCTGATCGTCGAGGACCAACGAATAGAACTCGTTGGACAGGTCGTAATGCGAGGCGACGACGTCGCGGTCGCGTCGCCTGCTGTGCAGTCGCCCGCCGACGCGGATCTGGCTGTCCGGTATCGGCGGACGTCGCAGGCTGCCCCAGCGGGACCCGACGCGCACGGCTGCGAGCGATGCGAGGGCGGTCTGCGCCGCTCGCCCCGGCTGAAGACGACGTTCCCGGGCGGCGGCCCACACCCGAGCCAGTGCCTCCGACAGGTCTCCGTCGACGTCGAGTTCGCCTGCGACGAAGGATTGCGCGGCACCGAGTTCGCCCGGTGCCCACAACTGCCGGGCCAGCACCCGCGCGGTGTTCAACCGAATCGCGGGCACATCGGCCGGTCCGGTACTCGAACCGTCCCACGCGTGCAGCCCGATGGGCAGCTCTTCGCCGGCGACCGGTCGCAACACGCGTGCAAGCTGCGCGGCCACGGGCGACGGGCTCACTGCGGGCCCCCGACACGGAACGC
Source organism: Gordonia asplenii (assembly GCF_012933505.1). GTDB lineage: Bacteria > Actinomycetota > Actinomycetes > Mycobacteriales > Mycobacteriaceae > Gordonia > Gordonia asplenii. The sequence goes on along the minus strand of NZ_JABBNB010000011.1, from coordinate 6,404 downwards.
GAACTGTTCGACGTCGAGGTACGCCGACCGGAAACCCGCCTCGGAGTAGGCGAGGTAGAAATTCCACATCCGGATGAACACGTCGTCGGCGCCCGGCGGCAGCGCAGCCGCTCCGACGGTTCCGAAACGGCGTCGCCACAGGCGCAGGGTCGCAGCGTAATGCGGTGCCAGGCTCATCCGGTCGGTGACGTGCAGGCCAGCTACCCATGCATGCGCCAGAACTGCCTCGGTCGACGGCAGGAGGCCGCCGGGAAAGATGTATTTCTGGATCCACGTATACGTGTTCCGGCTCGCCAGCATCCGATCGTGCGGCATGGTGATCGCCTGCAGGGCGATCTGTCCGCCCGGCCGCACCAACTCGGCGAGCCTGCCGAAGTACGTCGGCCAGTGTGCGTACCCGACAGCTTCGATCATCTCCACCGACACCGCGGCGTCGTAGCGACCGGTGATGTCGCGATAGTCGGTCAGCGTGATGTCGACGCTGTCGGTGAGTCCGGCGGCGGCGACGCGGGCGCGGGCGGCATGCAGTTGTTCGCCAGACAGCGTCACCGAGTGGACCCGCGCCCCGCGCGCTGCCGCGCGTATCGCGAGTTCGCCCCAGCCCGTGCCGATTTCCAGCAGGCGGGTGCCGTGCCCGACGCCCGCTCGGTCGAGCAGCCGATCGATCTTGGCGGCTTGCGCGGACGCGAGATCGTTCCAGCCGGCGGTGTCGGGATCGTCGAACAATGCCGCCGAATACGTCATCGTGTCATCGAGGAAGCCCGCGAAGAACTCGTTCGACAAGTCGTAGTGGCGTGCGATGTTGCTGCGCGCGGCGTGCGAGGTCCGCGGGTCGTCGACGTCGGGCACGGGTGGGAGGTGGATCGACCGAAGTCGCTGCAGCGGTGCCGGAACAGCGGTGGAGATCACCCCGGCCAGGCGGGTCAAGACACCGACGAGGTCGGGCGAATCCCATTCGCCGGCCATGTACGACTCGCCGAGACCGATGAGGCCGCAGCTGCCCACCCGCCGCGCGAAGGCTTCGGGGTCGGCGATCAACATGACGGGACCGTCGATCTGACCGGCGACATCGGTGGCGATCTCGACTCGGACGTGTGCGCGTTCCGCGGCCCGGCGCAGCAGTGCCATGGTGAGGGGTGCGGCGGCGCGGGCACGCAGGCTCCGGGGAACGGTCGCGATGTCCGGCCAGACGTGGTCGTCCACGACGGGCCGTCGCAGGTGCAGTTCCAGGGTCATCGGCTTCTCCTTACTGAGTGCGGATCTCGGGCGGGTCGGGGAACGATGGCAAGGCCCTTGCGCCACAGGGCGATTCCGTGTCTGCGGATGCGTGCGGACACGACGAGCGGGGCCAGCGGCGTCTGAAGTTGTGCGGCTAGGACGGCGCGGGTGCTGACTTCGACACGTGTCCCGCGCATGCGGGCGTGGAATGGCAGGTCGTCTTCGGGATGCCAGGTGATGTCTATGTGTAGGGCGTCGTCGGGTTCGCTGACCCGCATCGAGTAGCGGCCGTCGACGGTGTTGAACGGCGAGACGTAGAAGCCCTTCGGCACCTGGGCACGCCCGGCGTCGTCGGGTACCACCGCATAGCAATGTCGCCCGCCGTAGGTGTTGTGCACCTCGGCGAGCACCGCGTAGACGGTTCCGTCGCGGCGGTGGCACCAGTACAGCGTGAGCGGGTCGAACACATAGCCCAGCGAGCGCGCGTTGAGCAGCACGGTCACTCGGCCGGGTTGTGGCGCGATGGCGTGCCGAGCGAGTTCGGCATTCACCCGGCCGCGCAGCGTGTCCGGCCCGACGTCGGGGCGGAACAGATGGTCTTCCGCGCGGAAGCTGACCAGCGGGCGCAGCCACTTCGACACCGGCGCGAGGTCGTCGGCGTCGATGAACCAAGACAGGCTCCGATGCTCGAACCGGTAGGTGACCGGCGACCGGCGCTGATGGGTGATCTCGGTGCGATACATCGCGGGGGCGCGGCTCATGGGTGCACCCCCGCCGGTTGCGGTGTCGGTATCCACGCCACGCCCAGGCGCCGCGCCGCGCGCACGCCGGAAAGGGCACCGTCCTCGTGAAACCCCCAACCTCGATACGCTCCGGCGAAAACGACTGTGTCGGAGTCGATTTCGTCGAGGTCGGCCGCCGCGCGGACGCCGGCCGCGGTATACAGCGGGTGCTCGTACTCCATCTCGTCGACGATTCTCGAGGGGTCGACGAGACCCTCGCCATTGAGGGTGACCAGCATGCGGGGCGTCTGCGGCAACCGCATCAGACGCGTGACGTCGTAGGTCACGACGACGCCGGAGGACTGCCGATCCGGTTGGGGCACAAGGTAATTCCACGACGCGCGGGCATTCGGTGTCCGCGGCAGCACCGACTCGTCGGTGTGCAAGAGTGCGCGGTTGGGGGAGTAGGTGATCGCCGAGAGGAGTTGCCGTTCCCGCGCGCTCGGGTCGGCGAGCATTCGCAGCGCCTGGTGCGGGTGGGTGGCGATGACGGCGGCGTCGAACTCCTCGGCCGGCCCCGTCGTCGACGCTACGGTCACCCCGTCGGGGCGGCGGAGCACCGAGGTGACCGGGGTGTGGAGCCGGACGTCGGTCAGACGAGCGGCGACGGCTTCGACATATCGACGTGAGCCGCCTTCGACGGTGCGCCAGGTCGGCGAGCCGGAGACCGACAGCATTCCGTGGTGGTCGAGGAAGGTGAACAGGTAACGCGCCGGATAGTCCAGGGCGTCGTGCGGATCGCAGGACCACACGGCCGACACCAGCGGGGTGAGGAAGTAGTCACAGAAGTCGGCGCTGAACCGCTCGGCGTCGAGGAAATCACCCAATGTCGTTGTGGTGTCCGACGTTTCGGCGAGCAGTCGGCGGGCGCCGCGGTGAAACCGCGGCACCTGCGCGATGAGTCGGAGATATCGGGTGTTGCGTAGAGCGCGCGACGACGGGAGCAGACCGCGAATGCCCTTGCCGCCCGCGTATTCGAGTCCGGCCGCCGCAGCGCTGATCGACATCGACATGTCCGACTCGCGCGTGGCCACACCGAGCTCGTCGAAGAGTCGGATGAGAGTGGGGTAGGTGCGGCGGTTGTGCACGATGAATCCGGTGTCGACCGCCATCGTCGAGCCCGACGGCAGTGTCACGTCGTGGGTGTGTGCATGGCCGCCGAGGCGGCCGTCCGCTTCATACAGGGTCACCTGATGGGAACGCGCGAGCACGTGGGCGGCCATCAGTCCGGAGATTCCCGACCCGATGACCGCGACGCGCCGGCGGACCCCGGTTGGTTCAGTCATGCCGGGTATTCGGAGCCGTGCCGCGTCCGGATAGGCCGGGCCCCGTTAGGGTTGTGGGCATGCCTGAGTTCGTGACCCTCGAAACCCATGATGAGCACCCCGGCGTCGGAACCATCCGGCTCGACCGGCCGCCGATGAACGCGCTGAACCGGCAGGTGCAGACCGAGCTGCAGGCCGCCGCGGAAGAGGCGTCGGTGCGTGACGACATCAAGGCCGTCGTCGTCTACGGCGGGCCGAAGGTCCTCGCCGCGGGCGCCGACATCAAAGAGATGACCGACATGTCCTACGCCGACATGGCCAAGGTCGCCGGGCGCCTGCAGCGCGCGCTCGGCTCGATCGCCGAGATCCCCAAGCCGACGGTCGCCGCGATCACCGGGTTCGCACTCGGCGGCGGGCTGGAGGTTGCACTGGGCGCTGATCGCCGGATCGCGGGCGACAACGCCAAGCTCGGCGTGCCCGAGGTACTGCTCGGCGTGATCCCCGGCGGCGGCGGCACGCAGCGTCTCGCCCGACTGATCGGACCGGCCAAGGCCAAGGACCTGGTCTTCACCGGACGTTTCGTCGGAGCCGAGGAAGCGTTGGCGATCGGGCTGGTGGACGAGGTCGTCGCACCCGACGACGTCTACGACGCCGCGGTGCGGTGGGCCGCGCAGTTCGCCAACGGAGCTTCGGTGGCGTTGCGCGCCGCGAAGGCGGCGATCGACCAGGGCGGCGAGGTGGACCTCGCGACCGGTTTGGCCATCGAGGCGAGCGTCTTCGCAGGTCTGTTCGCCACCGACGACCGCAAGATCGGCATGGACTCGTTCATCGCGAACGGCCCGGGCAAGGCGCGATTTACCGGCAAGTAAGATTGCCACGAGTTCTACCAACCGGAAGCGAAATCGATGACTGCAAATCTCACGCCCGAGTCCGACCCCAAGCCGAACCCGCATGCCACCGAGGAAGAGGTGGCCGCGGCGCTCAAGGACACCAAACTCGCCCAGGTCCTCTACCACGACTGGGAGGCCGAGACCTACGACGAGAAGTGGTCGATCTCCTACGACGAGCGCTGCATCGACTACGCGCGCGGCCGCTTCGACGCCGTCGTGCCCGATGCCACGCTGCCCTACGGGCGGGCGATGGAGTTGGGCTGCGGCACCGGATTCTTCTTGCTCAACCTGATGCAGTCGGGCATCGCGGAGAAAGGGTCGGTCACCGACCTCTCCCCGGGCATGGTCAAGGTGGCGCTGCGCAATGCCGAGGGCCTCGGACTCGACGTCGACGGCCGCGTCGCCGACGCCGAGAAGATTCCCTACGACGACAACACCTTCGACCTCGTCGTCGGGCATGCCGTGCTGCACCACATCCCCGACGTCGAGCAGTCACTGCGTGAGGTGCTGCGCGTCCTCAAGCCCGGCGGACGTTTCGTCTTCGCCGGTGAGCCGTCGACGATCGGTGACTTCTACGCACGCTGGATCTCGCGCGCCACGTGGTACGCGACCACCAACATCACCAAGCTGGGTCCGCTGCAGAGCTGGCGCCGCCCGCAGGCCGAGCTCGACGAGTCGTCGCGCGCGGCCGCACTGGAGGCCGTCGTCGATATCCACACCTTCGACCCCGACGAGCTCGCCGGCATCGCCCGCTCGGCCGGTGCCGCCGACGTGAACACCGCCACCGAAGAGCTCGCCGCGGCGTTCCTCGGCTGGCCGGTCCGCACCTTCGAGGCCGCGGTTCCCCCGGAGAAGCTCGGCTGGGGCTGGGGACGGTTCGCCTTCGGCGGCTGGAAGAAACTCAGCTGGCTCGACGAGAACGTGCTGCGCAAGATCGTCCCGCCGAAGTACTTCTACAACGTCATGGTGACCGGCACCAAGCCGGTCTAACGGCAGGTCATCCCTGTTGGCCGGCTGCCGCGGTCCGCACTAGCAGGGTGTCGCACTTAAAGAGTTGTATGACGTCGCGTTCCTCTGTCGGTTGAGCGAGCGGAGCGAGTCGAAACCCCACCGGCCGGGCAATGATGAAACCGGCAGCGTCACGGTGGTTTCGACTCGGCTTCGCCTCGCTTAACCTGGATTCACCGGCCGAAGCGCCCCTCTGCTGGTTGAGCCGGGCGAGGCGCTAGCCGAGTCCGTGTCGAAACCTCTCAGCCACAACGACTTTCGACGGTCCGCGCCAATTCCGGCGATGACACCCGGTAAGTGACGCGTGTGCACCCGTACGGGTGCACACGCCTCGATATTCGATACCATCACAGTTCGACAAGCGCGCTACCATCAAATGCATTGTGGTACAGGGGTTTCGACACGCTCGTCGCTAGCGCTCCTCGCGGCTCAACCAGCAGATGTAGTGCCCCGACCGGTGAAACTAGGCTTAACCAGCAGGATGCGGCGAAGCAGGGTGCGCGTAAGATATCAATACCATTAGACGCGACATACCACCGGATTCACTCACCATGACCTTTGCGGTCTTGCGGGTTGATCCGCGGTCGGCAACAGGGGCGAGCAGGTCGTCGCGGTTCTTGCTCCGCGTGGGCACGTAGGCCTAGCCGGGCCTAGCCGTAGATATCTTTGATCCCCGACGCGATGGTCTCCCAGTCGGACAGGCGTCCCTCGGCGACGTCGAGAACGAACTTCTCGGCCCAGTCGACGTCCATGGGTCCGCCGGGGCGGAATCCGTTCAGGTCGAGAAAGACAACGGCCGACGCCCACGCCGTGCGCTTGTTGCCGTCAACGAACGGACGATTTGTCGCGAGGGAATGCATCAGAGCCGCAGCCTTGTCCCACACGGAGGGATACGCATCGAGCCCGAATGCGCTCGAACGCGGGCGAGCGACCGCTGACTGAAGCAGTCCTTCGTCGCGAACGGTCAGCTGTCGTTCAGTAGCGATCGAACCCGAGGTGACAACAGCGTCGCGATCCAGAAAGACCGTCATTTGAGTCTCTGGTTGAGCTCCGCTGACCAGACAGCCGCCCGGTGCGCGGCCTCCAACACCGCTCGCCGGTAATCGCTCGTGGCGTCCACCACGACGTCGTGAGCGAACGGCTTGAGCGCCTTGCCGGCGCGCTTTGCCGCCTCCTGCAGTTGAGCGTGCTCCTCGTCGGTGAAGGTGATGTTGAGTGAGGGCATGGCGTTTCCCGTTCAG
>NZ_JABBNB010000109.1 GCF_012933505.1 Gordonia asplenii | reverse complement strand
TGCATTCTCCGGCGTGTCGGGTACGTCGACAACCGTGCCGTCGATCGCAACGAGCCGTCGACCGGCGAGCCAACTTCCCGGAGTGTCCGGGCCAGCCAACGGGCCCGCGACACGGGCGAAAAGATCACGTACCGGCTCGTACCCCAATCGCGAACGTGCTTGAAAGATAGCGGATTTCGTTGGCGCAGCCCACGAGTGGCGCCACCGACTCGTCCACGACAACCCGTCGGTCAGCGCCGCATAGACATCCTCGTACGAGCCGTCGGAGAACAACGCCATGCCAATAGCGAAGTACGCCATCACCCGCGCCGGCAACGCCCGCTGACGCTGCTCGGTGCGCCCCGCAGCCGCGATCACCTCATCCACCACGTCAGCCGGAAACACCCTGGTCAACAAACCCACCGACACCAAATCCGACAAACGACGATCCGAC
>NZ_JABBNB010000108.1 GCF_012933505.1 Gordonia asplenii | reverse complement strand
GTCGGATCGTCGTTTGTCGGATTTGGTGTCGGTGGGTTTGTTGACCAGGGTGTTTCCGGCTGATGTGGTGGATGAGGTGATCGCGGCTGCGGGGCGCACCGAGCAGCGTCAGCGGGCGTTGCCGGCGCGGGTGATGGCGTACTTCGCTATTGGCATGGCGTTGTTCTCCGACGGCTCGTACGAGGATGTGTATGCGGCGCTGACCGACGGGTTGTCGTGGACGAGTCGGTGGCGCCACTCGTGGGCTGCGCCGACGAAATCCGCTATCTTTCAAGCACGTTCGCGATTAGGGTTCGAGCCGGTACGTGATCTTTTCGCCCGTGTCGCGGGCCCGTTGGCTGGGCCGGACACCCCGGGAAGTTGGCTCGCCGGTCGACGGCTCGTTGCGATCGACGGCACAGTTGTCGACGTACCCGACACGCCGGAGAATGCC
>NZ_JABBNB010000107.1 GCF_012933505.1 Gordonia asplenii | reverse complement strand
ACCGTCCGCCCCGCCAACCGCGACATCCCCCGCAACCCCGACGGCACCCTCAACCCCCAAACCCTCATCGCCCAATGGCCACCACAAGCACCTGAACCCACCGACTACTGGCTCTCAACCATGCCCCCCGACACCCCCACCACCGAACTCATCCGCACCGCCAAAATGCGTTGGCGCATCGAACACGACTACCGCGAACTCAAAACCGGACTCGGAATCGACCACTTCGAAGGACGCTCCTACCCCGGCTGGTACCACCACACCACCCTCGTCCTCGCCGCCCACCTATTCCTCACCACCCTGCGACTCACCGCCCCAAAAGCATCAGGGCAGGCCTGACCCTCTACAGCATCCTGCGCACAATCCAACGCGCACTTGCCATCTGGATCGGAACCTGCCCCCTATGCCACCACACCTTCCCCACCTAACAAAGTACTA
>NZ_JABBNB010000106.1 GCF_012933505.1 Gordonia asplenii | reverse complement strand
CACCAAACCCAAATGTACGGCGTCGATGTTCGGTTCCCAGGCCCATCACGTGCACCGATGGGAGTACGGCGGGCGTACCACCATCGGGAATCTAGGCGCCGCGTGCGGGCACGACAACCGGCGCGAAGGCCCCGGCAGCGCCCAGTGGAAGACCGCCGTGATCCGCACCGGCCCCGACAAAGGCCGGGTCGGCTGGATCGACCCCACCGACCCCACCCGCACACCACAGGTGAACAACACGCTGTTCCCCGAAGTGATCCTCCGCCGTATCTGGGCCCGACACCACACTGCAGCACCCGCCCCACCCCCACCCGACGGCGCGACTCCGACTCCACCGCAACGCGAATAGACCCGCCAACGAAAACGCCACCACCACAACCACATTCACCGACGACGCCCACACCAGGCGTCGACACACCCATGCCCGCAGACTGCCCAGC
>NZ_JABBNB010000105.1 GCF_012933505.1 Gordonia asplenii | reverse complement strand
TACCAAACCCAAATGTACGGCGTCGATGTTCGGTTCCCAGGCCCATCACGTGCACCGATGGGAGTACGGCGGGCGTACCACCATCGGGAATCTAGGTGCCGCGTGCGGGCACGACAACCGGCGCGAAGGCCCCGGCAGTGCCCAGTGGAAGACCATCGTGATCCGCACCGGCCCCGACAAAGGCCGGGTCGGCTGGATCGACCCCACCGACCCCACCCGCACGCCACAGGTGAACAACACGCTGTTCCCCGAAGTGATCCTCCGCCGTATCTGGGCCCGACACCACACTGCAGCACCCGCCCCACCCCCACCCGACGGCGCGACTCCGACTCCGCCGCAACGCGAATAGACCCGCCAACGAAAACGCCACCCCCACAACCACATTCACCGACGACGCCCACACCAGGCGTCGACACACCCATGCCCGCAGACTGCCCAGT
>NZ_JABBNB010000104.1 GCF_012933505.1 Gordonia asplenii | reverse complement strand
TTTCAGGTCGTGCCGGCGGTAGTCATGGTGGTGGGCAGCAGCTTTCACGCACCACCATCACCGCCGACGGACTGTCGACAGACCCGACGTGACGGCGCATATCCGACACCCCGAGACGGTCGGATCCGCGCCACCGAGTCGGATCTACGTCTCCAACCCCGCCCCGCCCCGCCGGTCATCGACAAACCGCCGGTCGGGCACCCCAACTCCACCCGCCACCCGGCGTCCCCGTCCAGGCCACTTCGGCACCCACACCGTCGAACAGGTGAGCCCGACGCGGAAGCTCTCAATGTCCCGAAACTCGTTCCCCGGTGAGCCTTTTCGGGTCACCAGCCCCCTCGTTACACCGAAGCTCGTGCCTCGCTTCGGCACTCGGGGAGCGGTGGGTTGCGACGCGAGCGACAGCTCCGGCACTCGAGGAGCAGAGGGTTGCGGCGCGAGCGACGTCGACAGCATTCGAGGAACG
>NZ_JABBNB010000103.1 GCF_012933505.1 Gordonia asplenii | reverse complement strand
TTGATGTCCGGTTTCTCTTGGTTTGCGGCCGGCCGCGGGGTAGAATCGAACATAGTAGCGAAGGCCCTGATCGTGGGTGGGCCGCCGAACGTGGGAAGCACCTCTTTTTGTAGATGGTTTGTCCCTGCGTGTTCGGAGCACCTGATGTCTACTAGCCGTGATTCTGTTCCGCCGTCGCGTGCGACGGTGTCCCGCTACGGGTGGGCAACCGAAGACCCCACCCGCATCGGCCTACACCTGCAGGTCGGGCGGGTCGCCGACGATGCGGCGTGTGGGCACATCAACGATCTGATGGATGCGATCACCACCTGTCGGGCGGGGGAATCGTTTCTGCTGTGGACCAAATACCGGGCGTTGGCGGGGATTCATGACCAGTTGGCTGGCGGGTCGGGTGACGATGACGCCCGGTTGGTGTCGCAGCAGTCGCAGGTCGCGGCCCGGTATGCGATGACGGGGGCGATCAGCCCACAACTGTCCGCG
>NZ_JABBNB010000102.1 GCF_012933505.1 Gordonia asplenii | reverse complement strand
GCACCAGGGCAGTTTCAACACAAATCCAGAAGAGAAAACCCCAACCAAATCCAAAACAAAAACCAGCATCCAAAAAACAACCCCACCCACAAAACAGTAGTGGAGCCACAAAACTTCTCAGACACCAAAAACAAAACAAAATTTGGCATCAAACAATCCATCACACACTATCGAGTTCTCAAAGAACACACACCCACCCGCTACTCCACCCACAACAGGCGTTTCACCAGCAGACAGCATCCACATATACGAAGCGTCACACCGTCACCAGTGCAACTCTCCCAGCCTAACAGACCCACAACCCAGACACAAACCCAGGCCGCAAACCCTGCCAAACCCACCACCCCAACCATCCACCCACCAGCACAAAACCAGCAGACACACAATCAAGGAAGCCGCCAGAAACAATCGATCTCCACCGCCACACACCCTCTCGGGCGTCCCGGCCGGCGCCGTGTCGCTCTGACTCGAACTAAGTTACGCAACG
>NZ_JABBNB010000101.1 GCF_012933505.1 Gordonia asplenii | reverse complement strand
ACCAACGCCTGCGAGACCACATGCGCACCCACCCGCACCTTGCAGTACGTAGCATCCAAGTAGATGTACGGGAAACTCGTGTGCGCCAAGCTCCGCTCCCGGAACTGCGCGATCTCCCCATCGAGACCAGCACAAATACGAGACACCTCCGACTTAGACACCCCAGAGGCCACGCCCATCGCCGCCACCAGATCATCGACACTGCGCGTGGACACCCCATGCACATACGCCTCCATGATCACCGCATGCAACGCCTTGTCGATCCGCCGGCGCCGCTGCAACAACGACGGGAAAAACGACCCCGACCGCAGCTTCGGGATCTTCACCTCCACATCCCCGGCCGTCGTCGACACCGTCTTGGTCCGGTGCCCATTGCGGTGCACCGAACGGCCCTCCGACCGCTCGTAACGGCCCGCGCCGATCGTCTCAGTCACCTCGGCCTCAATCAACGCCTGCATGCCCGCACGGATCAACTCGGCGAACACCGCGCCACTATCGGCGGACTTAA
>NZ_JABBNB010000100.1 GCF_012933505.1 Gordonia asplenii | reverse complement strand
GGGCTGTGTCAAGTTTTGTCGACGTGAGAACCGTTGTTCTGTTTGGTTTATGCGGCCTGGTTGGCTGCGGGGTGTGTGCGTGTGAAGAAGGCAGTCATCACCTGGTGCGGGGTCTGGTAACCCAGGGTTGAGTGGCGTCGTTTCCGGTTGTAGAAGACCTCGATGTAGTCGGCGACGGCGAGTCGGGCGCGGGCACGAGTGGCGAACCGTTCCCGGTGATACATCTCGTTTTTCAGCATGGAGAAGAACGACTCAGCGACCGCGTTGTCCCAACACACCCCAGTCCGCCCAACCGACAGTCGAACATCTACAAGTGCTGCGACAGAAGCAAACTCAGCCGAAGTGTACTGGGCTCCGCGGTCCGAATGAAACACCGCACCACCGGCGACGTAACCGTGACGGTGGGCGTTGATCAACGCCTCACTGATCAGCGGGGTCTGCATGTGCGCGGCGGTCGCCCAGCCCACAACCATCCGGGTAGTCAAGTCGATGACGGTGGCCAGGTACAGCCAGCCCTCACCGGT
>NZ_JABBNB010000010.1 GCF_012933505.1 Gordonia asplenii | reverse complement strand
GGTTGAGCCGGCCGAGCGCCGTGCTGAGCGAGGCGCTAGCCGAGTCGAAGTAGCGCTAGCCGAGTCCGTGTCGAAACCTCTCAGCCACAACGACTTTCGATGATGCGCGCCAATTCCGGCGATGACTCCCGGTAAGTGTCGCGTGTGCACCCGACGGGTGCACACGCCTCGATGTTCGATTCCATCACAGTTCGACGAGTGCGCTGCCATCAAATGCATTGTGGTACAGGGGTTTCGACACGCTTGTCGCTAGCGCTCCTCGCGGCTCAACCAGCGGATAGGGCCCGTCGTCGGTGGATCCAGGTTGAGCGAGCGCACCTGCTTCCGTTGGTTGAGCGAGCGCACCTGCTTCCGTTGGTTGAGCGAGCGCAGCGAGTCGAAACCACCGACACGCGAAACCGGTTGTGCACCAAGGCTTCAAATGCGACAAACGTCCTGCCGTGCTATTCGTCCACCGCAAACGAATCGTGTTGCCGGTGGTCCTCATGCGACGCGAGCCTGATTTCAACACGAAAACTCACCGTCAATCCGTCCGAAACGGCGTCGACGGTGAGTTTTCGTGTTGAGGCCGAGACGGCCACGCTCTCATCTAGCGCCTCGCTCAGCACGGCGCCCGGACCGGCTCAACCAGCGAAACGGGTCCATCATCGATGGGATCCAGACTCGGAAGAACCGTCGCCCACCTCGGCGAGGACCTGGATCCGTTCACCGCGGGTTAGGCCGCATGCGCCGCCGTCACGGAAATGGGTGGTCGTCGACGACCACCGTCAGCGGTTGCTCGGCTCAGATTACGGCGTCGGAGGCGGTCGAATCGTTGTCTGCCGGTCTGAGTTATGTTGCGACGCTAAGCAACCTGGGTTCTGTCGGCTTTGTCGAATACCGTGGTCAAGATGACGACGACCGTGGTTCGGACGATGACTTCGTTGATCGGTGCCGCGGTCCTCGCGGTCGTTTGTGCGGTCGCGCCGAGCGCGTCGGCGGCGCCGCGGCCGCACCTGTCCGAGTATCGGGTGACAGGCAAGGTCATCCTCGATCTCGGTCCCGGCATCAGAGGCGGCGTCGAGGCGATCTCCCCGTACAAATGTATCAACGCCAACGGCGAGTTTCCGTTCCGCACCACAGGCGCCGCACCGGAGGAACACAACCTGTGGATCGATGTCAGCGAGTCCATCATTCCGGCATGCATCACCGTGAAGAGCTACCAGATGTTCCGGGTCTACACGACGGACCCCTATGTCGGAACCTACCGAATCAACTTCGCTGAGGACGAGGACGGCCAGCCGGCCAGGTCGCCGTTCACACTGAAATGCGATGAGCCGATGCCCCGGCATCTCGCGTGCACCCAGCGCAACGATCTCACCGTCGTGATCACCTGCAAGGCGGAATGGAATTCGCCGTGCCCGGGGCGCTCGACCGAGCCGCGCCCGTTCCCCGACTTCGGGTCCTAAGAGCAGCTGGTTGAGCCTTGGATTGAACCACGATCCACTGACGACGGGCCTCTTCCGCTGGTTTGAGCCGTGAGGCGCGTCAGTGCGCCGTACTGAGCGAGGGGCAAGCCGAGTCGAAGTGACGGAACGTGTCGAAACCCTTGGATTGAGCGAGCGCAGCGAGTCGAAATCACGGTGACACAACAGATTTCGACGACGTCACCGTCGCCGTCCAAGATCGGCGAAGCCGTGCAGTGTGCCCCATGCAGGATTCACACCGCGATTCGCGTGAGGGCGCTGCTGTCGCGACCTGCGTGCCGAACTTGTTTTGGCACAACAGGTTTCGGCTAGAATGCTAGGGGTCTCGACACATCGGGTGCCACAATGAGCACCTTGAATAACTTGTGCATCGGTTGAATCAACCTTCACGCGAGTATCAATGTGAGTCCGTTTTGTCAGACCCCAGAGCTAGCGTTCGGGTATGAGAGTTGAACAGATCGAGGCTTTCATGTCGTCGGTGATCGACGATCTGGGGGCGGTGGGTGCGCGTGGTGAGGGTGCGGGTGTGGGTCAGTTGCTGACCTGGCCGGCACCTGTGTCCGATGATGCTCGGTTGCGTGAGTTGCTAGTGGTGGTGTCTGGGCTGCGGAATCTGGCCGATGCACTGCTGGTCAAGACGGTGGCCGCGATCGAGCGCAGCGGGATGCCGGGGCGGGTGAAGGAATCGGTGACCTCGATGATGGTGGGGATCGGGGTGCCGCCGGCGGTGGCCTCGCACAGTACGCGGGTCGCGCGGGCGTTGACCACGCTGCCGACGGTGGCTGCGGCGCTGAGTGATGCGCGGATGTCGGGTGAGCATGCATATGCGGTGGTGGCGGGTATCGAGCACATCGGCAAGGCCGTCGACGGACTCGACGCCGACACGCGCGACGGGTGCGTGCGAGGTCTGCTGGCGCGGGCGGTAACCGGTGTGCCGGCCGATGTGAAGGCGTTCGCCCGCAAGCGGGCGCTGGAGTTGTTACCCGCGGATGCACCGGTGTCGGTGGCGGAGAATCGGGACCTCAACACTGCGTCGTTGACCGTCGGGGAGGACGGGCGGACTCGTTCGGAACTGGATCTGGATGTGGTGGCCGGGGAGAAGTTGCGTACGGCGTTGGATCCGTTGATGACGCCGGTGCCGCTGCCGGATGGGTCGCGTGATCCGCGAGATGCGGGGAAACGTCGTGCTGATGCGTTGGAACAGATCGTCGACAGTTACCTGCGTCACCGGGATCGCCCGACCAGCGGTGGGGTGCATCCGCACCTGGTGGTGAACGCGCCGCTGTCGATGTTCACCCCGCGGACCGACACCGTCGCACCGGACCAGACGGTGCCGGTACCGGACCCGGACATCGTCCCACCACCAGCACCGTCGGGCCAAGCGATGCCGGTACCGGATCCGGTCTCGGACACCGGCCGACCCGACCCGATGGCTCGCGTCGGCGTCCGGGAGGTGGCGTCCTTCGATACCGGACAGCCGATCACGCCACAGATCGCCGAGATGCTCTCGTGTGACAGTGAGTTGACGGCGGTGATCGTCGACGCGCAGAGTGTCCCGCTGGATCTCAAGCGGATGGACCGGTTGTTTCCACCGCACCTGCGTCGGGCGTTGATCCTGCGGGATCAGGGGTGCAGTTTCCCCGGCTGCGGTCGTCCACCGGCGTGGTGTCAGGCGCATCATCTGATCCATTGGAGCAATGGTGGGGAGACGTCGATCGGTAATGGTGGGTTGCTGTGCCAGGAACATCACACGCTGATCCACGCCACCGACTGGGAGATGATCATGGGCGGCGATGGGCACCCGTGGTTCCGTGCTCCGGCCGACCCCAGGCGGCCCAGTAGGCCGCGCCAGTGGATCCGATCGCACGCCCGTAGGACGCTGACATCGGCCGAATCCGCGGCGAGCTGACCAGCCCGCCGACGACAGCGACCACGACAGCGGCGGCGAGGATCGTCGTCGGAACGAATTGTCAGACCCCCGAGATAGTGTCCTGGAATCAACCGAACGGCGGCACGAGTGTTGCGGACTACGGTCCCGCACATGGACTTTGAGAAATCAATAGTGTGATTGTGAGGCGACGGTGTCGGTCGGAGCGCGCTCGCCGCATCGACCGACACCCGGCCTCCGGCATTCCGGTTTGCCGTAGCGCAAGAGGCACGCCCTACAGCTCCAGCACCAGCTTCTTGCCGCAGGCGCGTGAGACGCAGATCATCATCGACCCGCAGGTGGCACGCTCATCCTCGGTGAGCAGATCGTCGCGGTGATCAACATCTCCGGCAACGACTTTCGTTTCGCACGTTCCGCAGATGCCCATCTCGCACGACGACGGCGCGTCGACGCCGGCCGCACGCACCGCGTCCAGGATCGACTGATCCGGCGACACGTCCACGCTCACCCCCGACAGCGTCAGCTCGACGGTGAAGTCGCCCGCGTTCTCGTCGACCGGTTGGGCCACCGGCGCGAACCGCTCGATGTAGAGGTCCTCGACGCGGCCGGCCGCACTCATCGCGTCGGTCAGCGCATCCATGAGACCTGTTGGGCCGCAACAGTACACCGCGGCTCCCGACGATCCGGCGACGACGGACTCCAGATCGATGTGGCCGTCGGTCTCCTGAGCGAAGTAGCGAACGGCACCGGAGTCGTCGACGGCGAGCTCATCGGCGAAGGCGAAGTGCCGCACCGACCGCGCACCGTAGATCAGCTCCCACGGCAGTCCACGCTGCGCGACGGTGCGGATCATCGGGAGGATCGGGGTGATGCCGATCCCGCCCGCCACGAACACGTATGCAGGAGCGTCGATCAGTTCGAAATTGGAACGCGGAGAACTGATCTCGATCTGTCGGCCGGGTCGCAGCTCGCGATGTACCTCGACAGATCCGCCGCGGCCGTCGGTGATCTCGAGTACCGCGATCCGGTAGCGGCTGCGATCGGCGGGATCTCCGCACAACGAATACTGTCGCACCGTTCCCGATGGCAGGTGAACATCGATGTGGGCGCCGGGTTCCCAGGCGGGCAGGACGCCGCCGTCGGTCCGGGCCAGCTCATAGGACGTGATCGACGACGCCTGCAGGACCGCGGCGACTACCTGCAGCGTCATTGTTCCGCTCGACGCCGCGACGTCGAGTTCGGCGCCGAGGACCGCGGTCATGACGCGACCTTCGCGCGGTCCATCAGCGAGTTGAACGAGCGACGGTAGTTGAGGGTGAACAGGTCGGCGGGCACCGAGAATTCCTGAACCTCGTTGTCCCACGGGATCTCTCGCGGGCGGATGCCGTCAGCGATCGGAATGTCCTCCAGGTACACCATTGTCTCCACCCGCAGGCACTCTTCCAGGCTCGCCCCCCGGAAGCCGACTTCGTTGGCGACGCCCCAGAAGATGGTGACGTGCTCGTAGTCGACGGGCGACGGGAAGCCCGCCACGATGCGATGGCCGAGCTTCTCGTAGTCGTAGGTGATCGACGCGAATCCCGGTGCGGAGCAACGGTAATGCATCGTGCAGTTGCCGTCCTCCGCCCATTCGCCCGAACCGGCGTCGAGTGGGCGCACCATGGTGATGTCGAGGTCGTTGCGAGTCACCGTCAACGGTTCGACGACCTCGGGCGACGGCCCCATCGACACCTCGTGCACGAACGGGAAGTGCGCGACGTCGCGGAAGTTCTCGATCGTGATGCCGACACCGACTCGCGAGTCGATCGGTTCTGCGGCAAGCCATTCCAGGTCGATGTCGTTCCATTGGTCGACGTCGTACATCTCCCGGATCGGATCCTCCAGAACCGTCCACACGTGCCCGTACTTCTGCACGGCGGGATAAGTCTTCAGCGCCGCCCGAGGCGGGATCTTGCATTGATCCTCGAGTGAGGGGATACGGCTGCACTTGCCGTCGGCGCTGGAGAACTCCCACCCGTGATAGGGGCAACCGATGGACTTCTCATGGACGCGTCCGGCCACCAGGTCGCCGCCGCGATGCGGACAGCGGCTCGACTGAACCGCGAAGGTGCCGTCCCCGCTGCGGTAGACCACGAGGTCGACGCCGAGCAGCTTGGCCCGCTGCGGGGTGGTGAGGTCTGCGATACGTGCGACCGGGAACCAGGACCGGCGCATGGCGGCCTCGGCGAGCTCGCGTTTGGTTGCTGCGGGGGCCGGTGCCGCAGTCGCGGTGCGGGGCGGGAGTGTTGCGGTCATGGGAAATTCCTTTGCGGGTGACGCGGTAGAACAGTGGGCTGGGGAGGAGTGGGGGCTATACGCCGGGAACCAGGGCGCCGCCGTTGACGGCGATCGTCTGACCGGAGATGAACGCGGCCGAATCGGAGGCGAGGAAGGCGACCGTCGCGGCGATCTCGTCGGCCTCGCCGAGGCGCCCGAGCGGAACCGCTGCGAGCTCTTCCTCGTACACCTCGTCGGGGACCATGCGGGTATGAATCGCGCCCGGGGCGACGGCGTTGACCAGGATCTTGTCGACGAGCAGTTCTTTCGAGAGCGCCTTCATCATGCCGAGCTGAGCGGCTTTGGCGATCATGTAGCCGTACGAGTGGCCGTCGGGCACCTGGCCCCACTGCGACGAGATGAAGATCACCCGCGGTTGATCGCCCGCGGCGAGCAGCGGGCGGAGCGAACGGGTAATCGAGTACGGTCCGAGCACATTCACGTCCAGGTACGGCTGGATGCGCTCGGCCGGGGTCTCGTCGAGTCCCTTCCAGTCGTGCATGATGCCCGCGTTGTGCACGGCGATGTCGAGGCGGCCGAATTCGTCGCGGGCCAGCGCGGCGACCTGCGCGCCCGCGTCGGGCGCCGTCACGTCCAGCCGCAGGGTGCTGACTCGACGGCCGTAGGTTTCGCGCAATCCCTTTGCGACGGAGTTCAATTCGGCGAGGTCGAGGTCGGTGATGATCAGGTCGGCGCCGCGCGCCGCGAGCGCCTCGGCGTGGGCGGCGCCCATGCCGCGCGCGGCCCCGGTGATGAAGGCGACGCGACCGGTCAGCTCCGTGCTGCGCGGGCTCATGCGTCGGCCCGATGCGGCTCGGTCACGTACAGCATGTTGCCGTCCGGATCGAAGAAGGGACGGTAGCGGTACCAGGCGCCGCTGGGATGCTTCCACTGCACTTCCTCGTCGACCCACTCGACCTTGCCATCGAGTTCGGACACCGCCTCATCGAGGTTCTCGATCTCGAAGGCGATCGAATCGTAGCCCGGCGCGTTGTCGGCGTTGATCGCGGTACGACGCGGAGCATGTTCGCCCACCTCGGATTTGAAGATGTAGAGGGTGAGGTTGCCCATGTCGATGGCCGCCCACTCCTCGTCTTTCTCGTACGGCAGATGGAAGCCGAGCCCGAGTGTTCCGTGATAGAACTCGACGAGCCGGTCGACGTCGGTGGTCAGGATGTCCATGTTGTCGATGCGCTTGAGTTTGAGCATGGTTGTCTCCGTGTGTTCTGTGGTGGGGTCTTCTGTGGCGGGAAACTGTTCTGGGGCAGGGGATTCGAATGTGCAGGGACCGCCGTCGTGGGCTGCCAGGGTGCCGTGTTCGACGTCGAGCACCACGGTGGCGAGCGTCGCGAAATGCGAGGTCGCGGGCAGGCCGCGATCGGGGTGACAGCAGGTGGCGCCCCCGCCGAGCAGGTGTGAATTCAGTGCTGCGACAACCTCGTTCACACCGATGTCGTGGCGGCCGGCCAGCCGGCGACGCAACATGTCGTAGCGAACCACGGTGTCGGGGCCGTTACGCAGCTCGGTGTCGTGTCCCTGCGCCGCCGCAGCCTGCAGGAAGTGGTTCGTGTGAACGAGTAGTCCGGCGGAGTCGGGGAGCGCGTAGCCGACGCCGGCCGGGTTCAGTTCCACACTGACGGCCGCGGATTCGCCATCGCGTGCGGCGACCAGCGTCAGCGACGACGATGCCGACACCGATGCGGCCGCCAGCGTCAGCAGAGCCTGGTTCAGGTCGGCGGCGTCGTCGAGGACTTTGCGGGCCAGCACGTGTACCGGAGCGCCGATCCCGACGCCGTCGGCGTCGTGATGCAGGATGTTGAAGTGCACGCCGAGTCCACGGTCGTTGACGCCGATCTTGCCGACGATGCCGTACTCGGTGACGGTGGTGGTGAGGCGGCCGTCGGCGTGCGGGATCTCCCACACGAACCACGATTGCGCGAGCTCGGAGTACCAGTCCCACGCCTGAACGGCGGTCGGCGCGGCGTCGTCATGCAGGGCGACGACGGTCGAGCATTCACCGGCCGTCGTGGCGCCGACGGCCGCGAGGATCTCGGTGCGGGCGTTGATGGCGGCCACTGAGTTCACTGAAACTCTTGCGCCACTGGCGATTCCGGCGATCTCTCGGGCGAGTGCGGGTGCGCAGGCGGTGATCGACGCCCAGGCCAGCGAGCCCCAGTACTCGAGATCGACGGCGGTGCCCGCGGCGTCGTCGAACAACCGCTGGTAGGCCGCGATGCACGTCCGGATCTCGGTGCCGTGTGCGGTGCCCAGTTCGATGCCACGCTCGGTGGGTTCGGTTGCCCGGGAACGGAATCGGCGGGCCGGCGCGGTCATCGGGCGGCCAGCAGCCGCGGCGCGACAGTCGCGGCGATGTCGTCGAGGCGGGCGAAGTGCACGTCGTCGGAGGCGACCATGTGCTCGATGACCCGCTCGAGGTGTGCCAGCCGGTATGGGCGTCCGATCACTTCGGGGTGCATGGTGAAGCTGGTGTGGCGGCCTTCCGCGCGGGCCGATTCGAACTCGCTGATCCAGGTGCGGGTCATCTCGGCCGGGTCGGCGACGTTGCCGCCGCCGTCGATGTTCCAGCCGAATCGCGGCCAGTCGTCGAGCGACCAGTGGACCGGAATCTCCAGGATGGACTGGCCCTCCCAGTGTTCGACGTAGGGGCGGTCGTCGCCCATGCAGCTCGAGTCGTAGGCGAACCCACGGTCGACGAGCAGTTCGAAGGTCTCCGGGGTCAGTTCCCACGAGGTGGAGCGGTACCCGCGCGGAGCCGGGGCACCGGCCTTCGCCAGCGCGTCCAGGCCGCGATCGATCTCTTCGACCTGATCGGTGGCGCTGACCTTGTCGCTGCGTAGGTGCAAGTAGCCGTGGTGTGCGACCTCGTGCCCGGCGTCGAGCAGGGTCTGCACCAGCCCGTCGTGGATTTCCGCAGTGTGACCGGGAACGAAGAAGGTGGCCGGAATGTCGTGGCGGGCAAGCAGATCGAGGATCCGCGGGACGCCACGGGTGACGCCGTAGCGCGCCTCGGACAGGATCGTCAGGCGTCGGGCGTATTCCGCACCCTCGCCGAGCCAGCCGGCTTCGGCGTCGACGTCGAAGGTGAGTGAGACCGCGGCAGATTTGCCGCCGGGCCAAGTCGGGGTGGTTGCCATGTGCAGGCTCCTCGCGCGTTTCACGCTTTCGGCGGGGCGACGCTGCGCATGCCGTTAGCTGAATCGAATATCAACCACTGTTTGCGTGGTGTGATCACGCTAACATGGTGAATTGCGTGACGCAAGGAGGTTTGGTGAATCTATTGCGTTGCGATCTGGTTCAGTTCCTGCGCATCGCGCAGGTTATGGATGGATCGGCGACGGAGGCGGGAAAGAGAAACACCTCGTGGGCTCGGATTCACCTCGCATCCTGGAGAGGTCAATCCGAGCCCACGAGGTGAATCCTCGGGACGGCCGCGACTTACCGCGCTGTGGTCGGCTCGTCGATCAGCTCGCCCGGGCTCTCCATCGTGGCGTCCGCCGCGACCGCGGCCAGCTCCTCGCCGACGCTGTGTCGTTCGGCAGGTTCGGCTGACTTCGGCCGTCCGGTGAACAACGATGCCACCGCGCCGAGGATGCAGCACACGATTGCGAACGTGAAGGCCGCCGACAGGCCGTCGGCGAAGGGTGCCGAGATGAGGTGGGGAAAGAAGTCCAACCCGGTCAGGTGGGCCTGGTTGGCCGCGGGCAGCGAGTGCAGGCTGTGGCCGAGCAACTGCTGCACGGGGTTGTAGCCGAGGAACGCCGCGAACAGCACGGCGACCGCGGGCAGCGACGCGATCTCGTGAGCCTGCGCCGCGGGAACACCGTTGGCGGTCAGCCCCGTGCTCATCGTGCCCGGCAGGTTGTCGGCCAGACCGGCGATCATCAGCGAGAAGAACAGGCCGATGGACAGCACCATGGCTGCGTTCTGGAAGGTGGTCATCATGCCCGAGCCGGAGCCGCGCTGGTCGGCGGGCAGACTGTTCATCACTTCCGCGCGGTTCGGCGACGCGAACAGGCCCATGCCGATTCCGTTGAGCAGCAGGATGACCGCGAACGCGGGATAGGCGAAGTCGACGGGCAGGGCGATCAGCGCCGCGAAGGTTCCCGCGGTCAGCAGCATGCCGACGGTGGTGAACCACTTGGTGCCGAGGCGGTCGGACAGCGCACCCGACACCGGTGCGGACACCAGGAAGCCGATGGTCATCGGCACCATGTAGATGCCGGCCCACAGGGGAGTCTGCGAGAAGTCGTAGCCGTGCTGCGGAAGCCAGATGCCCTGCAGCCAGATGATCAGAATGAACTGGAGGCCACCGCGGCCGATCGACGCCATCAGGTTGGCAATGTTGCCGAAGAGGAACGACCGGTTCTTGAACAGTCCCAGACTGAACAGCGGGCTCTCGACGCGGGTCTCGATGATGACGAACGCGGTCAACACGATCAGTCCACCGATCAGGCAGGACAACACCATCGGGCTACTCCAGCCCATCTGCGACGTTCCGTGGGGCTGAATGCCGTAGGTGATTCCGACGAGCACCGCGACGAGGCCGATCGCGAACGTCGCGTTGCCCCACCAGTCCATCTTCGCGTGCTTGCGCACACCTGTATCGCGCAGCTTCAGGTACGCCCACACCGTTCCGATCACGCCGAACGGCACCGACACGAGGAAGATGTAGTGCCACTGCACCGGCGCCAGCACACCGCCGACGAGCAGGCCGAGGAAGGAGCCGGCGATGGCCGCGACGCCGTTGATGCCCAGCGCGAGACCACGCTGGTTCGCCGGGAAGGCGTCGGTGAGGATCGCCGACGAGTTGGCCATCAGGAATGCGCCGCCGACGCCCTGGATGACGCGCCAGAAGATCAGCCAGATGGCGGCCTCCGCGCCGTCGAACCAGGTGATGGCCAGCATGACCGACGACACCGTGAAGATGGCGAAGCCCATGTTGTACATGCGGGCGCGGCCGAACATGTCGCCGAGCCGCCCGAAGCTGACCACGAGCACCGCGGTCACCACGAGGAAGCCCATCATCATCCACAGCAGGTAGCTGGTGTTGCCGGGCTCGAGCGGATTGAGGTGGATGCCCTTGAAGATGTCGGGCAGCGCGATCAGCACGATCGATGAGTTGATGGTCGCGATCAGCATGCCCAGTGTGGTGTTGGACAGGGCGATCCACTTGTAGTGCGAGTCCGCGGGCGGTGCGGCTGAAGTCGTTGTCATGATTCCTCGTCGTTGTGTCGTGCGCGGCTGTCAGTGTCGGTGCAACGGTTTGTGGTCAGTGCTCGGGCAAGAATTTCCAGTCCCTCATGAACCCGGGCACGCTCTGCGTCGGACAGATCCGCGATGGCCGCGGACAAGACCTGAGCTTTGCGAGACCGGGCGTCGGTGATCAGTTCGACGCCGGCAGGCGTCGCGCTGAACAGTCGTGCGCGGCCGTCCTCGGGGTCGACGATGCGCCGCACGAAGCCGTCGTTCTCCAGTCCCGCCACCACACGCGACATCGTCGGAGCCGCGACGGACTCCCGGTCGGCGATGTCGCACAAGCGGAGCGGGGGATTGTTGACGATGGTCCACAACGCCGACGACGACCCCGCGCTCAGGCCACCCGTCCCGCTTGCGCGCAGTGAACGGCTGATCCGAACCAGGTTGTGATACAGGTGTGCGGCGCTCGACGGCTGAGGTGAGATCGTCATTTCGCTGCTTCCAATAGATGTTCGATGCAACCATTATTAGTTGCTGATAGCTAAGTAAACAATTCGTAAAGCCGAGCTGAGGAATGCCCGCCGGGTCTGACCGCGTTGCACCCACGAGTACGCAACCCCACGATTCGAGACGGAGCAGACCCATGACGAAAGTGGCCATCATCGGCGGACACGGCAAGATCGCGCTGAAGGCGGCGCGATTGTTGAGCGCTCGGGGCGACGCCGTGACGTCGATCATCCGCAACCCCGACCATTCCGCCGACATCGAGGCCACCGGCGCAGCGCCGCTCGTGCTCGACGTCGAGAACGCCGGTCCCGCCGAGCTCGCCGACGCGCTGCGCGGATTCGACGCCGTGGTCTGGTCGGCGGGGGCAGGCGGCGGCAACCCCGCACGTACCTACGCCGTGGATCGGGATGCCGCAATCGCCTCCTTTGCGGCCGCGACCACGGCGGGCGTACGCCGCTACGTCATGGTGTCGTATTTTGGAGCCGGTCCCGATCACGGTGTGCCAGAAGACAACTCGTTCTATCCATACGCCCAGGCGAAATCCGCTGCCGATGCCGCGTTGGAGCAGACTGACCTCGACTGGACCATCTTGCGGCCGAGCCGGCTCAGCGACGAGCCCGACGCCGGCTCCATCGCCGTCAACACCGCGGCACATCCGATCGACAAGGGCTCGGTCCGCCGATCCACCGTCGCCGAGGTGATCGCAGCAACTCTCGCGACACCCGCTACGGTCGGAGCAATCGTCGAATTCAACGACGGCCCGACTCCCGTCGCCGACGCTCTGGCCTCCTCCCGCTCCAACTGAACCGCCGACTCAACCGAAGGAACTCCCGCATGACCCACAGCTTCGCCGGACTGCTCGCCCCCTTCACCTCGCGGAATCTGACCCTGCGCAACCGCATCGTCATGGCGCCGATGACCCGGATGTTCTCACCGGGCGGTGTCCCCGGCGACGACGTCGCCGAGTATTACCGCAAGCGGGCCGCCGGTGGCGTCGGGCTGATCATCACCGAGGGCTCCTACATCCCCGACCCCGCCGTCGGGCCCGGTCGGCGCATCCCGCACCTGTACGGCGACGAGGCGGCGGCCGGATGGGCGAAGGTCGTCGAACAAGTTCATGCGGAGGGCGGGAAGATCGCACCGCAGCTGTGGCATCTCGGGATTGCCCGCGGCACCACGCCCAAGTTCAACCCCGACGTCGAGTCGGTCAGTCCCTCCGGACTCGCGCTCGACGGCACGCCTGCCGGGCGGGCACTGACCGCCGACGACATCGACAAGCTCATCGAGGCGTATGTCGCCGCGGCCCGGTTCGCGGTGGATGTCGGCTTCGACGCGCTGGAGTTACATGGCGCACACGGCTACCTGCTCGACCAATTCCTATGGCGCGCAACCAATCGGCGCACCGACGAGTGGGGTGAGCCGACCGCGTTCCCGACCGCGGTGGTCCGCGCCATCCGTGCCGCCGTCGGCCCCGACTTTCCCGTGATCTATCGCTTCTCGCAGTGGAAGTCCAACCAGTACGACGCCCGAATCGCCGACACGCCAGGCGAATTGGGAGAGATCGTCACCGCGCTCACCGAGGCGGGCGTCGACATCCTGCACGCCTCGACCCGGCGCTTCGGCGACGTCGCCTTCCCCGACGCCGACGAGCACCTGACCCTCGCGGGCTGGACCCGCAAACTGTCGTCGGTCCCGACGATCACGGTCGGATCGGTGGGCCTCGACAAGGTCTTCGCCGACCGTGCCGGGGTCGGGATGACGGCGGCGCGCACGGCCGGAATCGATTCGCTGCTCACCGGATTCGACGACGAGCAGTTCGACCTCGTCGCGATCGGACGCGCGTTGCTCTCCGACCCCGACTGGGTGCACAAGCACGAGCAGGGCCGCGCCGACGACATCGTCGACTACGACGTCTCCTTCCAAGCCCGGCTGGTCTGATGTCCGACGGGGCGCTGACCGCGTTGCAGGCGATCGTCGGTGCCCCGCATGTGCTCACCGACCCCGACACCACCGCCCGGTACCTGACCGACTGGACCGGGCGCCGAACCGGCCGGGCGTCGGCGGTAGTACGACCCGCGACTACTGATCAGGTCAGCGATGTCGTGAAAGCCTGTGCGGTGCACGGACTCTCGATCTGCCCGCAAGGCGGCAACACCGGACTGGTCGGGGGATCGGTCCCGCCCGACGACGACGCGCCGCGCATCGTGTTGAGCACCACGCGGCTGTCCGACGTCGAGGCGGTCGATGAAATCGACCGCTGCATAGCTGTCGGGGCGGGTGTCACCGTCGCCGAAATCGCCCGGCGCGCAGCGAAAGTCGGGTTGACGTTCGGCATCGACCTCGCCTCCCGGGACAGCGCAACCGCGGGCGGGATCGTCGCGACGAACGCGGGTGGCATCCACATGATCCGCCACGGCGACGCGCGGGCTCAGGTCCGGGGAGTCGAGGCGGTGCTGGCCGACGGAACCGTCCTTCGACGCTGGAAACGCGTCGTCAAGGACAACGTCGGCTACGACCTACCCGGACTGCTCGCCGGCAGCGAGGGAACCCTCGCCGTCATCACCCGCGTGCTGTTCGCGCTGCGGACGCCGGCGGCGTCGAGCTTCGTTCTGGTAGCGGCGCTCGACGCCGTGCCCGTCGCGTTCGACCTCCTTCGCGGGCTGGAGAATTCGGGACTTCGGATAGAGGCCGCCGAACTCATGACGTCGGCCGGCGTCGAACTCCTTCACGAGCGCGGCCACCGCAGGCCGACCGAGGCCCGTGCAAGGTACTACGTTCTGGTCGAGGTCGCGGGGCCCGCAGACCTGGAATCGCTTGTGGTGCAGACCGTTTCCGACGTCGCGGGCATCGTGGACACGGTGGGTGAGCCTGCGCCGGCCCGCGCACTGTGGGAGATCCGCGAGGGGCACACCGGCGCGATCGCGGCGTCGTCGACGACGGTTCCGGTCAAGCTGGACGTCTCGCTGCCGCGGGCGAGTATGCCGCAGGCGCTGGAATCGCTTGCCGCACTGGGGCAAGCGCAGACCTACGACTGCCGCACTATCTTCTTCGGCCACATCGGCGACGGCAACATCCATCTCAACTACCTCGACGTGCCGGCGCCGGCGCAGACCGAATTGGCCGACGCCGCACTGCAACTCGTCGTCGATGCCGGCGGGAGCGTGAGCGCCGAGCACGGTATCGGCCGGGACAAGGTGCGGTGGATGTCGACCCGCGACCCGGCCGACGTCGCCGCGATGAAGGCCATCCGAGCCGCGCTCGACCCGCACGAGCGTCTCAACCCGGGAGTGCTGTGGTGACGGACTTTCCGGACGACCGATTCGAAACACCCTATTACGCAGTGATTTTCAGCTCGCTGCGCACGCTGGGCGACGACGGATACGCCCAGACGGCGCAGCGGATGGAATTGGCGGCCACCATGCCGGGTTACCTCGGCGTCGAGTCCGCTCGCGGCGTCGGGGAGGATGCGCCGGGCATCACCGTCTCGTATTGGCAGACCCTCGACGACGTCGCCCACTGGAAGAGGCAAGCCGAACACCTCGTCGCGCAGCGCAACGGCAGGCAACGGTGGTATTCGTCCTACCGGGTGCGCGTCGCGAGAGTCGAGCGCGACTACGGTTTCGACACCTGACCTTAGAATCATCCTGATCGCAGCCCTGTCGCCGCCCCGCCTGGCTCCCTAGCATCACGCGAATGACTGTGACCGAAGCGCCGCCCCACCCGGCGTCGACGATCGGCAAGCGCCACGTGCCCGATCGTCGTCGACTCCGCAACGTCGTGCTGGCCAGCCTGCTCGGAGCGACCGTCGAGTGGTATGACTTCTTCCTTTATGCCACCGCGGCCAGTCTGGTGTTCAAACACGTCTTCTACCCCGATGCGAGCGCGTTCGTCGGGACCATGCTGGCCTTCGCCACCTTCGCGGTGGGCTTCGTCGTGCGCCCGATCGGCGGGGTGATCTTCGGGCATGTCGGCGACCGGATCGGCCGCAAGCGGACTCTCGCGGTCACCATGGTGCTGATGGGCGCCGCGACCGCGCTCATGGGCGCATTGCCGTCGGCCGCTCAGATCGGCGTCGCGGCGCCGATCCTGTTGCTGGTGCTGCGGATCGTGCAGGGATTCGCGCTCGGCGGCGAATGGGCCGGTGCGGTCCTGCTTGCCGTCGAGCACAGCCCGGCCCGGCGTCGGGGCCTGTTCGGCAGCATTCCCCAGATCGGGCTGGCCGCCGGATTGGCCTTGGGGACACTGGTTTTCGCGCTGCTGCAGATGATCTTCGACGACGCCGCGTTTCAGTCGTACGGGTGGCGCATCGCCTTTGCGCTGAGCATCGTGCTGGTGGTGATCGGCTTCGTCGTACGACTCAAAGTCGAGGAGACCCCTGAGTTCGCGGAAGTCGATCGACTGGCGCAGAAGTCGTCGGCTCCGCTGAAAGACGTGATCACGCCGCCGAATACGCGTAACACGCTGTTGGGGCTGCTGGCCCGCTGGGGTGAGGGCGCCGCGTTCAACACCTGGGGAGTCTTCGCGATCACCTACGCGACCGGCGCGTTGCACCTCGCGAAAGTACCGGTCCTGGTGTCGGTGAGCATCGCCGCGATCGTGATGGCCGTCCTGCTCCCGGCGTCGGGTCTGCTTGCAGATCGGTTCGGGCCCAAGCGGATCTACCTGATCGGCATCGCCGCCTACGGACTGCTCGTCTATCCGGTGTTCGCGCTGTTCGGCACCGCGAATCTGGTGTGGCTGACCGTGGGGTTGGTACTCGTCTTCGGCATCGTGCACGCGCTGTTCTACGGCGCCCAGGGGACACTGTTCGCCAGCCTGTTCCCCACGCCGGTCCGCTACACCGGATTGTCGGTGGTCTATCAGTTCTCGGGTATCTGGGCGTCGGGTCTGACGCCGCTGATTCTGACCGCACTCATCGGCGTCGACGACGGCAGGCCCTGGCTCGCCTGTGCGTATCTCGTTGCGACGGCAGCGATCAGCGTCGCGGCCACCGCGGCGATTCGCAATCGAGATCTGCATCTTTAGGGCCGTACGTGGCCTGAACGAACTCATTTTCGTCGGTCCGTAGCGGCGGCGGCGTCGCGGGTTCTACTGTGATTTCGGGCGAATCTCGGGGAATCCGTGAGGAGAACGATGAACAGGCGAGTCGCAGCTGTGGCGGTCCTCAGTGTCGGCGTCCTTGTCGCTGGATGTGGCAATGGCTCGTCGTCGTCGACGCCGGAGTTCAGCGTCGGGTCGACGCCCCCGCCCGCGGTCGCGAGTATCCCCACCGACTCGGCCCGCATCGACGACGCCGTGCGGCAGCTACCTGATTTGGCGCGAAAGATGTTGCAGTCCACCGGAGTTCCCGGCATGGCGATAGCGGTGGTACACGACGGCAAGACGGTCTACACCGGCGGATTCGGCGTCAAAGACAATCGTCGGCCCGATAGTTCGGTCGACGCCGACACCGTGTTCCAGATCGCGTCACTGTCCAAGGCGGTGTCGGCGACGGTGGTCGCCGGACGGGCCGGCACCCAGGGGATCGATTGGACGATGCCGGTGGCCGCCGGCGTCGATTCGTTCACGCTCGCCGACCCGTATGTGTCCACGCATGTGACGGTGGCCGACATGTTCAGTCACCGGTCGGGGTTGCCCGACCACGCGGGCGACGATCTGGAGGTCATCGGCTACGACCGTGCCGAGATTCTGCGGCGGCTGCGGTATCTGCCGCTCGTGCCGTTGCGCACCGAGGAGCTCTACACGAACTTCGGGCTCACCGCGGCCGCGCAGGCCGTCGCGAACAAGGCCGGCAAGGATTGGGAAACCCTCAGTGCCGAAACGATTTTCGGGCCGCTGGGAATGTCGTCGTCGAGCATGCGCTATGCCGACTACCTCAGCCGGACCAACCGCGCGCTCCTGCACGCGAAGGTCGACGGGAAGTTCGCGCCGCTGGCCCAGCGCGACGCCGACGCGCAGGCGCCCGCGGGTGGCGTCAGCGCCAGTGTCAACGATCTGGCGAAGTGGATGACGATGGTGCTCGACGACGGGAAATATCAAGGGCGCCAGATCGTTTCGTCGGATGCATTGCTCGCGGCGATGACACCGCAGATGGCGTTGCCGTCCGGACGCGCCGACTTCCGGCCCAGCGCAACGGGTTTCGGGTTCAACATCTCCAGCGACCCGTCGGGGCGGACGATGCTGAACCATTCGGGCGCATTCACCACCGGCGCGGCGACCAACTACCAGATCGTCCCCGGGATGAATCTCGGCATCGTGGTGCTGACGAACGGAGCGCCGGTGGGTGCTGCCGAAGCGGTGGCCAAAGATTTCACCGACCTGGCGCAGTACGGCAGGCTGACCGCCGATTGGTTCGCGCAATTCCAGCAGCTCATCGACCCGACGAACGCGCCGGAGGGCGAGCTGGTGGGCAAGAAGCCGCCGGCGAACGCGGCAGCGGCCAAGCCGCTCAACACCTACGCGGGCACCTATGCCAATCAATACTTCGGTCCGCTGACCATCAAGGCCGACGGCACGAAACTCACGCTGTCGATCGGGCCGAAGAATCAAACCTACGACCTTTCGCATTTCGACGGCGACACGTTCACCTTCATACCGCGCGGCGAGACGGCGAACCCCGGCACTATCTCGCAGGTGAAGTTCACCGTGACCGGCGACACTTCACCATCGGTGTGGGTGGAGTTCTTCGATCGCAATAAGCAAGGGACGTTCACCCGATCGGCTCCGTGACGCGCGAACGATCTGCGGTGACAGTGTCACTCCCCGAGTGCGCAGCCGGGTCCGTAACCTCGCTCCGCGAGTGCGCAAGCGAGGCCGTAACTTCGCTCCCGAGTGCCGAAGTGAGGCCGTAACTTCGCTCCCGAGTGCCGAAGTGAGGCCGTAACCTGGCTCCCCGAGTGCCGAAGCGAGGAACGAGCTTCGGTGTAACGAGGGGTCGGTGAGCCGAAGATCTAAGGTGGGGAACGAATAATCGGAGCGCACCCGTTGCTCCCCGAGCACCGCAACGAGGCGCCGTGCTTACCAAGCGACGAGCAGAGGCAAACGAGCGGTTACGCGCCACGGTCCCACAGAAGGACGATTCCGTCCGTCCCCACCGTGTCCTCGGCGTCGAGCCACCGAACGGTGATGGCGGATAGAGCCACACGGTGTAACGTTGTTCACACATTATGTGTGACGCCGAGTCACACCATCAGTGGGGAGTCGATCTCATGGAACCTGACTACGACGCCATCATCGTCGGTGCCGGCTTCGGCGGAATGGGTGCTGCCATCGAACTCAAGCGGCTCGGGCACGGCAACATCGCCATACTGGAGCGCGAGGACGATCTCGGCGGCACCTGGCATGTCAACCACTATCCGGGCCTAGCGGTCGACATTCCGTCGGTCACGTACTCCTACTCGTTCGAGCCCAATCCGCGATGGTCGCAGCTGTTCGCGCCGGGTGGTGAACTCAAGCAGTACGCCACCGACGTCGCCGCGAAGTATGACCTCAAACGTCACATGGAGTTCGGCACCGTCGTCGACGGTGCGGTCTGGGACGACGACGCCCAGCTGTGGCGGGTCACCACGCACGACGGTGTGTCGCGGACCGCGCGCTACCTCGTCACCGCGACGGGTTTCCTGTCTCAGCCGCACGTCCCGGACTTTCCCGGCATCGGCGATTTCGCCGGCGACATCATCCACACGACCGCGTGGCCGGACGGTCGGGATTTCACCGGCGAGCGTGTCGCGATCGTCGGTACCGGCGCCACCGCGGTTCAGTTGATTCCCGAACTGGCCAAGCAGGCGTTGGAACTCACCGTGTTTCAGCGCACGCCGATCTGGGTGGTCCCCAAGGTGCAACTGTCGATCCCGCCGCAGGTTCGGGAGCTGTTCGCGCGGGTTCCGTTAACGCAGAAGGCGGCTCGGCTGGTGTCGGGGTCGGTCCTGGAAGTCTTGATGGTTACCGGTGTGCTGCATTTCAAGCAGTTCAAACTCGGCAACAAGGGTGCCGCGCTGCTGGCGAAGGCACATCTGCGCAACCAGGTCGGTGACCCGCAGACTCGTCGGAAGCTCACGCCCACATACGATTTCGGCTGCAAGCGGCCGACCTTCTCCAACACCTACTACCCGGTGTTCAATCAACCCAACACACACCTGGAGACGAGCTCGATCGTCCGCGTGGAGCCCGACGGCATCGTCACCGAGGCCGGCAAGATCGCTGTCGATACGTTGGTGCTGGCCACCGGCTTCGACCTGTGGGACACCAACTTTCCGGCCATCGAGGTGATCGGCAGGGAGGGGCTCAATCTCGGAAAGTGGTGGCGGGAGAAGCGATTCCAGGCCTACGAGGGCATCACCGTCCCCAAGTTTCCGAACTTTCTGTCGTTGAACAGTCCGTATTCCTACAGCGGGCTGTCGTATTTCACGACCATCGAAGGCCAGATGAAGCACATGGGCCGCCTGTTCGGCGAACTCGCCCGTCGCGGCAAGACCACGTTCGAAGTGACCGAGGAGGCCAACGCGGCCTTCCTCGACGACGCCACCGAACGACTCGACTCGTCGGTGTTCTATAGCGGCGACTGTGCGTCGTCGCGCAGCTACTACTTCAACAAGTCGGGTGAGGCGACGCTGCTACGGCCGCGTTCGACGGCGTCGACGCTGCGTGAGATGGGCCGGTTCCCGCTCGACGACTACTCCTACCGCTGATCGTCGGGCTGCGAAAGCTACAGTCCTGCAACGAGATTCACGAGAAGCGCGACGATCACCGTGCCGAAGAGATAGCTCAGCAAGGCGTGCGCGAGGGCGGGGCGGCGCATCTTCGACGAACTCAAATCGGTGTCGGAGATCGCGAAGCTCATCCCGACCGTGAACCCGATGTAGGCGAAGTCGGAGTAGGTCGGCGGGGTTTCCTGATGGAAGTCCACCCCGCCGACCGGGTCGGTGAAGTAGATCCGCGCATAGTGCACGGCGAAGATCGTGTGGATGGCCGCCCAGGACATGATCACGCTGGCGAGGGTGGATACCACGAGACTCGTGTGATCC
The DNA here is from genome assembly GCF_012933505.1 of Gordonia asplenii. GTDB lineage: Bacteria > Actinomycetota > Actinomycetes > Mycobacteriales > Mycobacteriaceae > Gordonia > Gordonia asplenii. The sequence goes on along the minus strand of NZ_JABBNB010000010.1, from coordinate 164,490 downwards.
TTGTGGCCGAGCACGAAGACGACTCCGCCGAGGCTCACCATGGCTAAGACGATCACCGCGATCATGGTGACGCCGTGGGTCGGTTCTTCCCGCGATGCGTGCGCGGCCGTCGCTTCGGTGCCCATCGAGTAGAGCATGCCCCAGGTCCACAGGACGAAGATCGCCGCGCCGATCGCCCACCCGGCGAGTGGGACGTCGACGGAGGTAGTGACCCGCAGAACGACCGTCACGGCTACCCCGATGACGACGCTGACGATGAGCCGGGCGAGTCCGGCGATCTCGCCGCGCTGATAGTGCAATGCCATGTCGGGAGGCTACGCCCGGGCACCTGGGGAGTGGCTGAAGGCGCGGCGGTAGACGTCGATGAACGCGCTCGGCGTAGCCCACCCGCAGACGGTGGCGACGTCGGTGACGGTGCGGCCCTCGGCGAGAGCGATGAGCGCTCGATGCAGCCGCGCCTGCGTTCGCCATTGTGGGTAGGTCATGCCGAACTCGTTGCGGAACAGTCGGCTCAGGGTGCGTTCGCCCGCGCCGACCATGTGACCGAGTTCGGCCAGCGAGTGGACCCGGGACAGATCGTCGACGACGATGGCGCACGCGTTCGCCAGCCGCGGGTCACGAGCGACCGGCAGTCGCAACGCGGCGTCGGGGGATCGGCGCAGTCGGTCAACGAGCACGGCGACGAGTCGACTGGTCTCCTCGTCGGGGCGGGTCGCCGGCAGCGAGCACTCGATGATCAACTCGCGCAGCAGCGGTGTGACCGCGACGACGACCGGTCCGTCACTGTTGAACGGGTCGAGGGCCGGATTGATTGCCACGCAATGGAATTCGGTACGACCGTAGAAGCGGTGCCCGTGGTTTGCGAAGGCGGGGATCCAGATCGCGCGGTCGGGCGGCGTGACCCACGTCCCGGCGTCGGTGGTGACCGCGATGATGCCGCTGCTCGGATAGATCAGCTGATGACGGTCGTGCCGGTGCGGCGCGATGCGACTGCCACCGGCATGGCTGCGGCGGCTCGTCACCTCGTCGACGAGGTCGCTGGTGGTCATTGGTGCATTCTTGGGAGATTGGCGGATTATCGATACTTTTGGTCAGAATAGCGGAAGTGCGCATGCCGGTCGGCTGCCTACCGTGGATGACGTGGAACTCAGTACATGGAATCGCATGCGACACTGGATGATCGCCCATGCCGTCGACGACTTTTACCAGGGGCTGGTGCCCGCGTCGATCCCGTTCTTCGTCCTCGACCGCGGGTACAGCTATACCGCCGCAGCGGGCCTGGCACTCGCCGCGACGTTAGGGTCGTCGTTGCCGCAGCCGTTGACCGGTGTGATTGCGGATCGACGGCCGATGTTGTGGCTTGCACCGGCGGGCTTGGCGCTGGCCGGGATCGCCGCGGGACTGTCCGGGCTGGTGCCCGCGTATGCGGTGGTGTGGCTGCTCCTGCTGCTGTCGGGCCTGGGAGTCGCGGCATTCCACCCGGCCGCCGGCCGGGACGCGCGGCGCGACGCCGGGGGAAGTGCGGCTGCGATGAGCCTGTTCGCCGCGGGCGGTAGCATCGGGTTCTTTTTGGCGCCTGCTCTGGTGACGCCGGCGCTCGTCACGCTGGGCATCGGTGCGACCGCACTGTTCATTCCGCCGGCTGTTCTGATGGCGTTCGTGTTGTCGCGACACCAGCAGCGGCGGCGGGTGGCCGCGCACGCGGCGGCAGCGCCCGCCGGACCCGACCGGTGGGTGGCGTTCTCGCTGTTGACCTCCCTGGAAGTGGTCCGGTCGATCGTGTTCTTTGGGATGAACACTTTCATCGCGCTCTTCTGGATCGGCCACCACGGTGCGTCGCCGAGCGTAGGTGGGGTGGCGCTGACCGCATTCCTCGGCGGTGGAGTGCTGGGTACGCTGCTCGGGGGCCGCCTCGCCGACCGGTGGGGCGAAGTGCGTGTGATTCGAATCGGCTCTGCCGCAGCGATTCCCGCCCTGGCATTGGTGCGATTCACGCCGAACATGTGGATCGGTCTGGTGTGCGCGCTGGTCGCCGGGGTGGCGGTGAATGTGCCGTTCGCGGTGCTGGTGAAACTGGGCCAGGACTATCTGCCGGCGCGGCCGGGAACCGCCGCGGGCGTCACGTTGGGGCTCGCGGTGACGATCGGCGGAATGTTCGCGCCGCTGCTCGGGGCGATCGCGGATCGGTGGGGCACCGCGACCGTGCTCGGCGTGTTGTGTGTGGTGCCGGTCGTGGCATTCGCGCTGAGTCTGGCGTTGCCGCAGCCGCGACGCCAACAGCCGTCCGGACCTCGATCAGCTGCCGCTGCCAGTGGTGGTTCTGACCGTAGCCGCGGGTGACGTCCAGCGGTCTCCGTATTGATATCTTGCGCGCACCCTGCTTCGCCGCATCCTGCTGGTTGAGCGAGGCGAAGCCGAGTCGAAACCACTGTGACGCTGGGTGTTTCGTCATTGCCCGGCCGGTGGGGTTTCGACTCGCTCCGCTCGCTCAACCAGCTGAGAGAGGGCCCACCATCGGTGGACCCAGGCTTGACCTCGGCTCAACCGGCAGAGGAAAGCAACGTCATACAACTCTTTAGTGCGACACCCTACTAACCGGCCGGCGTCAGCAGCTCCGGACCGTTGTTCGACACTCGATTGACCAGCGGCGACACCTCGCGGATGTCGATCGCCTCGGCGAGAGCCAGTGCCGGGGCGTCGAACAGTTCCGGCGGCGCCGGAGCGTCGGGGGTGAGCCAGGCGTCCCACTCCTCGAACGGCATGATCAGCGGCATGCGGTCGTGGATATCGGTGAGCGGGCCGACCGAATCGGTGGTCAGGATGGTCGCACTGAGCAGGGGAGCGGCGTCGGGGCCCGCGTTGCGTGGGCGCCACACCGACCACAGTCCCGCCATGAACAGGCGGGTACCGTCGCGCGGCGACATGTAGTAGGGGACCTTCGCGGGCTTCGACGACCCGGGAACCTCGACCTTGCGCCACTCGTACCATCCATCCATCGGGATGAGGCAGCGCTTGGACTTGACCGACCCGCGAAATGACGCTTTCTCGCCGACGCTCTCCGCCCGCGCGTTGAACAACGATCCCTTGCCGATCTCCTTCGCCCAGGACGGCACGAGTCCCCAGCGCATCGCGCGGATCCGCATGGTGGGGTCGTCATCGGGATGGTCGTGGGAGTGGCGCGCGACGACCGTCATGATCGTCGTGGTGGGTGCGACGTTGTAGTTGGGGAAGGCGGGGCGGGGCTTGGGATCGTCGGCGGGGGCGCCGTCGAGCGTGAGCTGCGCGTCGGCGGTGCCCGTATCCGGGGCGTCGAGGTCGGCGGCCGGCTCCGGTGGCGGCACTTCGTTGACGGCGTCGATCTCAGCGGCCAGTTTCGCCGGGTCCGTGGTCACTGCATAACGTCCGCACATGGGTCCATGCTGTCACGGACCACCGACATCGGATGGCTCACACAGCGATGTCGGCGACGACGGCGTCGGTGGCGGCGATGAGGTCGTCGGGGGCCAGGGCGATCTCAAGTCCGCGTCGGCCCGCGCTGCAGAGGATCGTCGGCCAGGTCCGTGCCGACGAATCGATCACCGTCGGCAACGCGGTGCGTTGCCCGAGTGGTGACACCCCGCCGAGCACATAACCGGTCGAGCGGGTCACCACTTGTTTGTCGGCCATCACGGCCTTCGACGCACCGAGCGCGGCAGCGGCCGCTTTGAGTGAGAGTTGTTGGGGCACAGGAACAATCGCGACCGCGAGGTTCCCGCCGACGTCGACTACGAGGGTCTTGAAGATCTGCGCGGCCACCACGCCGAGCGTCGGGCCCAAGGCATCGACGGCTTCGGCGCCGTAGTCGGTCGAGCGGGGGTCGTGCCGATACCTGTGTACCTGGTGGTCGATGCCGGCCTTGGACAGAGCGGCGATCGCGGGAGTAGCTGCCATGACCGCAACAGTCTGCCACGTCGTCCGGCCGGGTCGTCCCCAGCCGGTCGCGTTCGAGAACGGGACGCGGGAACAATCGGCGCGGGAGATGGCGTTATCCCAGGCGAACGAACCGCAGCGTCAACAGGAGAGGGCACGTAATGACAGTGGCAGCGGCAACGCGGAGTACGGCGGTGTCCGGCGAGGTCTTCGGGTCGGTAAACTTGCCGGACATCGTTACACCTCCGCTGCGAGCATCTGCCGGGCGGAGCACCGCGACCGAAGGGATCGTAGTGACCGAACCCGCCCCCGCCACCGAGGCGCCGGAGCCCGCCGAAACCGACGAGGAACGCTCCGCCCGCTTCGAACGCGACGCATTGCCGTTGCTCGACCAGATGTACGGCGCTGCACTCCGAATGACCCGCAATCCGGCCGACGCCGAGGATCTCGTGCAGGAGACCTACATCAAGGCGTTCTCGGCGTTCAAGTCGTTCCGCGAAGGCACCAACCTCAAGGCGTGGTTGTACCGGATCCTCACGAACACCTACATCAACGGCTACCGCAAGAAGCAGCGTCAGCCTGCGCAGTATCCGACCGACGAGATCACCGACTGGCAGCTCGCCGCGAACGCGGAACACAGCTCCACCGGTCTGCGTTCGGCCGAGATCGAGGCGCTCGACGCCCTGCCCGACGATGACATCAAGAATGCGCTGCAAGCGCTCCCGGAAGAGTTCCGGATGGCGGTGTACTACGCCGACGTCGAGGGACTCCCTTACAAAGAGATAGCCGAGATCATGGATACACCGATTGGAACCGTCATGTCGCGACTGCATCGCGGCCGACGTCAACTGCGTGAACTGCTGGCCGACGTGGCCGCCGAGCGTGGATTCAATCGGGCCGCCCGCAACACCTCGACGTCGGGGGCGACCCGATGACCGCGGGACAGGGCGCCGACGCCGATCCGGCGGTACCGGCAGCAGACCCGACCTTCACCCAGATCGACTGCTCGACGGTGATCGCCGACGTCTGGCTGCTCCTGGACAACGAATGCGATCCGGGCGCGCGCAGCAGGCTGCAGGGCCACCTCGACCGGTGCCCGTCGTGCCTGGAACGCTATGGCATCGAAAAGGATCTCAAAGCGCTGATCAACCGCAAGTGCGGTGGCGACCTGGCGCCCAAGGGCCTGCGTGAGCGGCTCACGATCGAGATCCGCAAGACCGTCATCGTGCACGAGCAGCGGTTGTCGGACGGTTAGTCCGCGTCGACCGCGCGACCGCCGCAGCAACCAAAAACACCCGGGGCCGCGAACTCTCGTTCGCCGGTCACCCGGGTGTTGCTGTCTGACTCAACTGTTCGCGAGTCAGGAGTTAGGCCGCCGGCCGTGGTTGGCTGCGTTCTTCTTACGAGCACGCTTCTTGCGTCCGCGCTTACCCATGATGGGCCTCCTTCGTGTTCAGTGCCGGTCCATTCTTCCACGTGAGGTACCGCGGAGCGAAAACGAGCCGCACGAACGACGGGCTCCGACCTCCCTCGCCGACGGCGTTCGTCGGGCCGTCGCATGCGCAGCAGACCTGGACGCATCGCCGTCCGGCTCGTAACCCGGCGGGAGCGTATTCGGCACCACGACCGATTGCTACTGGTCAGTACCGGTGTGGAATCGTTTTCCGGGCGGTTCGTGGGTTAACTTAGGTGCATGGCAGATCAGAATTCTTCGGCGCCCGAGGATGTCGTCGCCGAGATCGTCGCGAGTGTGCTCGAGGTTCGTGCGGCCGCCGGACAGGCGGTCGAAGTGGGCGACACGCTGGTACTGCTGGAGTCGATGAAGATGGAGATTCCGGTCGTGGCCGAGGACGCGGGGACACTCGCCGAGGTCAAGGTGGCGGTCGGCGACGTGATCCAGGCGGGGGATGTCATCGCTGTCTACCGCTGACCCGCCGAGCCGTCGACAGGTGCGCTAGATGTCGACTCTCGCAGATCTCCTTGCCGCGCACACCGCGCTCACCGACGAGGGAGCAGGACACCTCCAGCGCCTCGTCGCCGAATGGCAACTCCTCGCCGACCTCTCCTTCGCCGACTTGTTGATGTCGGTGCGCACGGTCGGCTCCGACGCCGAGAACACCCGGGTGCTGACCGTCGCGCAGTGCCGACCCAACACGGCCTCGACCGTATTACCCCGCGACGAGGTCGGCACCCTGCTCGACGGCGGGCGATCCGAAGCACTCGACGCCGTGTTCGCCGGTCGACCGGCGAGGGATTCGGTGACCGCCGGCGGTGTCACCGTCGGGCTGCAGTTGTGGCCGATCGGATTCGACGGCGAAGTGATCGCTGTACTGACCCGAGCGGTGGACGCGGGCGCGCCGAGTCCGCCGTCGCCGCTAGAAGCGGCGTACAGCGATTGCGCCAACGACCTCTGTCAGATGGTCAGCGACGGCAGTTTCCCGCTCGTCGAGGGCAATCCGACCGGTCTATCGACGCCGCGAGCCGGCGACGGGTTCATCCGGCTCGATCCCGACGGCGCGGTCGCCTACGCCAGTCCGAACGCACTGTCCGCGTTTCACCGCATGGGCTACAGCGCGGAATTGTCGGGGACGCTGCTGGCCGATGTCATCACGGGTTTGTTGACCGATGCCTTCGAAGCGCAAGACGCCGCGCACATGCTGCGGATCGCGGTCGGACAGCGCGAGCCCGACGTCGACGTCGCGATGCGGATGGAAGTCGACGCCCGGCGCGCGACGGTCCTGTTGCGTGCGGTGCCGCTGCGCCCGGCGTCGAAGACCACCGGCGCGGTGGTGCTCATCCGCGACGTCACCGAGGTCAAGCGCCGTGATCTGGCGTTGATCAGCAAAGACGCCACCATCCGGGAGATCCACCACCGGGTCAAGAACAACCTGCAGAGCGTCTCGGCACTGTTGCGGTTGCAAGCGCGACGGACGTCTTATCCGGAGGCGCGCACCGCGCTCACCGAGGCCGATCGCCGGGTGGCGTCGATCGCCTTGGTACACGAATTGCTCTCCGGCAGCGTCGACGAGGAAGTGGATCTCGACGAGGTCGTCGACCGGCTGATGCCGACCCTGCTCGACGCCGCGGGCGGCACTCATACCCGGGTCCGTCGTCGCGGACGGCTCGGAGTGCTACCCGCCGAGCTGGCGATGCCGCTGGTCATGGTGTTGTCGGAGCTGATTCAGAACTCCGTCGAGCACGGTATGTCGGGCGACGACGGGGGAGCCATCACCATCACCGGCAGCCGGGACATGCGTCGCCTGAAGGTGTCGATCAGCGACGACGGGCAGGGGCTGCCCCAGGGTTTCGACATGCTCGCCTCGGAGCGGTTGGGTCTGCAGATCGTGCGCACGCTGGTCGAGATCGATCTCGGCGGCGCGCTGGAACTCGGTGCGGGCACTGGTGGCGGCACCCGCGCGACCGTGACCGTGCCGGTCAGGTAGGCGCGAAAGATGGTGCAGCACAAGGGCCAAGACACGCCTTCATGCAACGGAAGAAGGACCCGCCGAGGTGGCCGGGTCCTTCTTCGCGAGGGTGCCGCCGGGCTGTGGCGGCGAACTTTCGGTCGTTAGACGCTGCTGCGGGCGCGGGTGCGAGCATTGCGGCGCTTGAGTGCGCGGCGCTCGTCTTCGCTCATTCCGCCCCACACGCCGGCGTCCTGGCCCGAGTCCAGTGCCCACGACAGGCAGTCCGCTGTAACCGGGCAACGGTTGCAGACGAGCTTCGCATCAGCGATCTGAGCGATGGCCGGTCCGCTGGTTCCCACTGGGAAGAACAGCTCCGGATCCTCATCGCGACAGATTGCCTTGTGACGCCAGTCCATTCCTTCTCCTTAAGGTGCCTTGCGCACCACTCATCGACTCGTTCGAGTTCGTTGGCTGTAACAGCTAGTTCACACACGCGCACACTGAATGTTTCCGCGTTGTTGCTTGTGAATACTTTCACGAATTGACGTTAAGTCAATAGCCTTCCGTTAACACGTGGTCAAAGTCACTGCCCCGGGGGTACTCGAAAGTAGCCCCGTACCGTTGTACTACTGTGTTGGCGATCTGACCAGGGTTTTTTACAAAAAGTCCAGGTCACAGGCGTGGCTTACACGCGTGGCATTTGCCGCGTCGAACAGTGAAACCGCAGGTAGATCAGGGTGCGACGATCTGCAAGGCCGCCTTGCGATAGCTGAATTTCAATCGCTGATGGGTGCCGATGTAGTCGCCGTCCATCTGTACGTCAAGGGGCTGCGATGCGGTGAATGTCACTTCGCGGACATCGTCGTTGCGGTAGAGGTGGCGAGCCTTCGGCTCGGCGTTGGCGAGCAGCCGGTAGGCCAGCGGAAGGTTTGCCAGCACGCCCATCGACGACGCTGCGAAGATGCCCAGCCCGTTGTCGAACCCGGTGGTCGGGTTGGTGCGGATCTCGCGGCCGCCGAGGTAGGTCCACGGGCTGGCATTGCTGACGAACCCGAACGCGACGTCGGGCAGATGGATGGGTGCGTGCGCACCCTTCGGGGTCGGATGCAGTTCGACGTCGACGTCGAAGCGCGCGGCGTCGGCGCTGTGTCGGATGAACGTGGCGACGGTGGTGCGCAGGTAGCGGTTCGGTGTGGCCGCCTTGCCCGCATTGCGTTTGCGTTCCATCTCGCGTACGACCATGGCGTCGATGCCCATGCCGCAGTTGAAGATGAACCAGCGGTCGTCGGTGTGGCCGAGGTTGACCGCCCGCTTCTTGTCGGCCTGGAGCAGTTCGATGAGTTGGCCGGTCGCGCGCAGCGGGTCCGGTTCGATGCCGACGGCACGGGCGAAAACGTTCGCACTGCCGCCGGGGATCACTCCGACGGCGGGCAGCTCGTCGGACTCCGGCCGGGGCGCGCCGGGCGAGCCGAGGATGCCGTTGACGACCTCATTCACCGATCCGTCGCCGCCGTGCACCACGACGACGTCGAAGGCCTCGGCGCGGGCCCGCGCGGCGAGTTCGCCCGCATGCCCGCGATGGGTGGTGTGCTCGACGACGAGGTCGAAGCGCGAGTTGAGGGTGTTGACCAGCGCGTCGCGGCCCGCAGGGGTCGTCGAAGTCGCGAACGGGTTCACGATCAGCATGGCGCGCACGGCGCCAAGGATATGGGGTCGCGGCGGAATCCACATAATCGGGCAATACCCTGGGATCTGTGGAGGACAACGCGCCGAACGAACGGCCGACCATCGATGACAAGCCGCCGACGACGATTCGCCGGGCCGGAGCGCTCGTGGCGCTCGAAGGCGGACTGGGCGTGATCGCCGCCGTCGTGATGGTGATTCTGGGACTGCGCGGCGACGATCAGTCGATCGCCAACAGTTATGGCACCGGGGCGTGGTTCGCGATCATCGGCGGCGGTGTTCTCGTCGGCGGAATCGCGCTGCTCAAGGGCCGTCGGTGGGGCCGGGCGATCGCCGTCGTCGCGCAGTTGCTGCTGTTGCCGGTCGCCTACGCACTGCTCACCGACAGTCATCAGCCGCTGTACGGGATTCCGCTGATCATCGCCGTGATCGTGGTGATGGTGCTGCTGTTCATGCCGGCGTCGGTGCGGTGGCTGGCGCACGACTACGGGGACAGCTGACCACGGGACAGCGATGACGCCGCGCCACCGAACGCCTGACGCGCCGCCCGATCAGGAACCCAATACCATGTCGGTATGACCCGCACGCTTGCCATCGCAAACCAGAAGGGTGGCGTCGCCAAGACCACCACGGTCGAATCATTGGGGGCGGCGCTGGCCGACCTCGACGTGTCGGTGCTCGTCGTCGACCTCGATCCCCAAGGCTGCCTTACCTTTTCGCTCGGCCACGACCCGGATCAACTGAAGACCTCGGTGCACGACGTCCTGCTCGGCGAAGAGGAGATCGGCGACGTCCTACTCGACACCGAAGACAATGTGACGCTGCTGCCCGCGACCATCGACCTCGCCGGTGCAGAGGCGCTGCTGTTGATGCGGCCGGGCCGCGAATATGCGCTCAAGCGTGCACTCGCGGAGGTCGCCGAGGACTTCGACGTGATCCTGCTCGACTGCCCGCCGTCGCTCGGCGTGCTGACGCTCAACGGACTGACCGCCGCCGACGAAGTAGTGGTGCCGCTGCAGTGCGAGACCCTCGCGCATCGCGGTGTCGGGCAGCTGCTACGTACCGTCACCGAGATCCAGCAGATCACCAATCCGAAGTTGGAGATGCTGGGAGCCGTTGCGACACTTTATGATTCGCGCACGACGCACTCGCGCGACGTCCTCTCCGACGTCGCCGATCGTTACAACCTCCCGGTCCTCGACCCGCCGATTCCGCGGACCGTGCGCTTCGCCGAGGCCTCGGCGTCGGGCAGCTCGGTGATGCGCGGACGCAAGAACAAGGGCGCCGACGCCTATCGCGAGCTCGCCGCGAATCTCTGGAAGCACTGGAATTCCGATGCGCCGCTGGCGACTTTCGACGCGGTGGTGGAGTGAGGTCTTAGCACTCCGCGGGTTGTGCTGTGGTCTTCCGCTGGTTGAGCCGACCCTCCTGCTGGTTGAGCCGTCCCTTCCGCTGGTTGAGCCGTCCCTCCTGCTGGTTGAGCCGTCCCTTCCGCTGGTTGAGCCGGGCCGGAGCGTTAGCGAAGGCCCGTGTCGAAACCACGTGAGCCGACGAGACCACCGCACCAAACACATAGCGACAGTTAGCGACTCGTAGCCCGATGGTTTCGACTCGGCTTCGCCTCGCTCAACCAGCAGGATGCGGCGAAGCAGGCACTCCACTGCGCTCGCCAAACCCGGTTCAACTCAACCAACGGCGGGCAGCGCCTAGCTGATCGGCGCCGCGCCGTAGGCGTGCAGCGTGTCGCCCCATTGTTCGTAATAGGTGCCGCCGAGCACCCCGCCGGCGACGGTCTGGCCGTGATAATCCTTGCGGGACAACGCAATCGTGCGTACCTCGTGCGCGTCGGTCGATGCCCGCACGGATATTCCGGCGGCAGTCGGCAACAGCAGCTGCCCGCCCATCACGACGCCCGGGCCGAGCGTGTTGGGGATCTGATACAGCGGCCGGACGCTCTGGGCGTCGAGCACGACGGTCCCGGTCCCGGTCCAGAACGTGGTCAGTCCGCCGCGGGTGATCGGCGTCGAATCGATCGGCGGCCCGAGCGGGCCGTTGACCGTGCTCTCACCGATTTGCGCGCCGTCGGAGTTGAATTGACGGATCGTGGCGCCGCGTGGTTCGGGGCTGTTGCCGCCGCCGTCGTAGACGGCGATCCCCGACGTCGACATCGCGATGAGTCGCGGCGGAGGCTGGGTGGTGCCGCTGCTGATGATCGACGATCCGTATTGGGTGACTTTCTCGTCCTTGTCCAGGGTGGCGCCGAGGACCGTCAGCCGGTAGCCGGGTTCGTGGTCGCAGCGCTCGATCACCGCGACCCGGGAGCCGGCGATCGCCGACGAGTGGATCAGACACAATTTGCCCTCGTGGGGCTGCACTCCGGGCTTCACCGGGGCGTCGACGCGGCCGTACTCGATGCCGCGGACCAGGTTGTTGCCCCAGGTCTCCAGGCGGGTGGGGCCCTGGGCCAGCATGTACCCGTCGTCGGTGATGAGCTGGATCGTCGAATCGGCGAGGCTCGTGCGGGCCGCGGTGCGTCGTCCCGACCCGGCGTCGAACGTCGTCACCTCGCCGCAGCCGCGCGAATTGCGGTATGCGGCGACGGCGAGGTCGGTGCCGGCGCCTCCCCACGCGGAGAACGCGCACAGCGGCAGATCACGTCGATAACTCCACACCGCTCGCCCGGTCGCCGGATCGCGGCCGACGAGGGAGCCGTCCGCCCCGGTCAGGACCACGGTCTGGGTGGTCTGCGGGACGGGCGCCGCGGTCGACGCCGCGGTCCACTTCTCGACGAAACGTTCCGGCGCGACCTCGGGATCGGTGACCGCGGGCGCGGACTTGGCCGCCGGCTCACTGGAGGTGTGCCGGGCCGGGCTGAACCACCAGACGGTCACCCCGACGACGGCCAGCACGGCGACGATGCATAACGACACCGCTATGTCGATCGGGTGCCGGCGTTCCGGTGTGACCAAAGTTGCCCTTTACGAAGTGGATTCGCGAGCCGGGCTAGGACGCCGACTCGCCGTCCGCAACGCTACCCGAGGCGTCCGGCGACGCCGCGTCCGTCGCGGCCGTGTCGGACGAACGACGACGCCGGCGGCGGCGCTTGCGGACAGCTCCGTCGGTCGTCGTCGCGGGGCCGTCGCCGCTCTCGCCGTCTGCGGCGACATCGGTAGTTTCGCCGTCGGTCGAGTCGGCCGACTCGACGGTCTCGGTTGAGTCGCCGTCGACCGGCTTGCCGCCGCGGGTGCGCCGCCGCGAACGCGTGGCCCGCTTCTTGGCCCGCTCGGCCTCGCGCTGCTCGCGGCCGTCGTCGGTGCGCTCGGCCGTTCCCTCGGGACGCGGTGCGACGACGCGGCCGGTCGCGTCCTCGGGGATACCGAGGTCGGTGCGCAGATGCTCGGAGCTGGAATAGGTCTCCACCGGCTCCGGCACACCGAGGCCCAGGGCGGCGTTGATCAATTCCCAGCGATGCAGCTCGTCCCAGTCGACGAGGGTGATCGCGGTGCCGCTGCGCCCGGCCCGGCCGGTGCGGCCGATGCGGTGCACGTAGGTCTTGTCGTCCTCGGGGCACTGGTAGTTGACGACGTGGGTGACGTCGTCGATGTCGATGCCACGGGCCGCGACGTCGGTCGCGACGAGGACGTTGATGGTTCCGTTGCGGAACTTCTTCAGTGCCTTCTCACGGGCGATCTGCCCGAGGTCGCCGTGCACCGCACCGACGGCGAACCCGCGCTCGGCGAGGTCGTCGGCGACCTTCTGCGCGGTCCGCTTGGTTCGGGTGAAGATCATCGTGGCGCCGCGGTCGGTCGCCTGCAGGACACGCGCGACCAGCTCGGACTTGTCCAGGGCGTGGGCGCGGTAGATGAACTGGGTGGTGCGCTCGTGGACGGCCGAATCGTTGGCGTGCTCGGCGCGGATGTGCGTCGGGCGGTGCAGGAACGTCCGGGCGAGGGTGACGATCGGGCCCGGCATGGTCGCGGAGAACAGCATGGTCTGGCGGGAGCCGCCGCGCTCGGCGTCGGGGAGCGCGGCCATGATGCGCTCGATGTCCGGGAGGAAGCCCAGGTCGAGCATCTCGTCGGCCTCGTCGAGGACCAGGATCGCGACCTTGCCGAGGATGAGATGACCCTGCTGGGCCAGGTCGAGGAGGCGTCCGGGCGTGCCGACGACGACGTCGACGCCGGCGCGCAGCTCGGCGATCTGCGCCTCGTAGGGGCGACCGCCGTAGATCGACGTGATCTTGAGCGGACGAACCGTGCCGTCGGCGAGTTCGACGGTGAGCTTCTTCGCGGCGACGCCGAGGTCGCCGGTGACCTGCAGACACAGTTCACGGGTCGGGACGATCACGAGCGCCCGCGGGGTGTTGTCGAGCGGACGGATGCCCGACGGCGCGTCGCCCGTCGCGCGTGCCAGGCGGTGCAGCAACGGCACGCCGAAGCCCAGCGTCTTGCCCATGCCGGTGCGGGCCTGACCGATGAGGTCGCTGCCGCCGATGGCCAGCGGCAGGGTGAGTTCCTGGATCGCGAAGGTGTTGGTCTTGCCATCGTCGGCGAGTGCCGCGACGATGGCGTCGTCGACGCCGAGCTCGGCGAACGTGGGTGGTACGTGCTCCTCGTCGACGATGGTGGTCTGCACGTCGTCGCCGGGCGGAGCCTGCGGTGTTGTGGTCTCGGTCATTGCGGTGGTGCCTTCCTAGCTGCGTTCGCACGCACAAAAAGGCTCTCTGCCAGCAAGAATGCGGTGTGGCACTCGTCGGCGGCCCGGCGTCGGGCGCCTGCGAGCAGGCTCAGGTGTGCGCGCACATCATCGAAGACGAACATCGCGACGCGGGCACATGAGCCGGCGCGACTTGCTCCGCCAGGGCCGTTCTACCGCGTCGATGATGGACGCCGACGATAATTGTACCTGGTGAGGACCGGTGGCTCACCACTGGTGAACGTCGGGACGCCCTCTCGCCTACCATTTACAACCATGGCGGAGAGTTCAGCGGTGCCCACGGAATCGGATGCGGCTTTGGAGCGGGGGATCACGAAACTGTTCGCGGTGCTGCTGGCGGGGGAGTACGCGGCCTACACCCGATTGATCGCCGAGTCGGCGATGGCCCCCGACATCGCCAGCCGAGTAGCGATCGCCCGGATGGCGAGCGCGGAGATGGGCCACTTCGATCTGCTGGCCGCGCAGCTCGAAGCACGTGGCGGCGATCCGATCAAGGCCATCGGCGACTACGTCGACGTCTTCGACCGCTACCACGGTGCGACCAATCCGAAGAGCTGGTACGAGGCGATGATCAAGGCCTACATCGGCGACGGTCTGGCCGCCGACTTCTACCTCGAACTGGCCCACATGTTGCCCGACGACGCGCGCGCGGTGGTCGAGGGCGTGATGGCGGAGACCGGCAACTCGGCCTTCGCGATTGCGCAGGTTCGCGGCAAACTCGCCGCGGAGCCCGTCCTGCGCGGACCGTTGACGCTGTGGGGGCGTCGACTCCTCGGCGAGGCGATCACGCACGCACAGTGGGTGCTCGCCGCCGAAGACGACGTCACCGATCTGCTGTTCCAGGGAACCGGCGATCTGCAGGCGGTGTCGCGGTTCTTCGACTCGGTGTCGGACCGGCACGCACAGCGGATGGCCGACTTGGGATTGGCGTAGCGCCTCGCGACACGACACTTACGCTGTCAGCGGAGCGGCTCCCGGCACGGCTCGCCGGTGAACTAACCTGGTGACATGAGCGTCGAAGTCAAAATTGGCATCTCCGATAGTCCCCGCGAACTGACCATCCAGTCCGCAGATTCCAGCGACGATGTGTACGCCGCGATCGAGACCGCTCTCGGCGGCAAGTCGGCACTGTTGGCACTGACCGACGAGAAGGGTGCGCGGTTCGTGGTGCCGGTTACCAAGATCGCCTACGTCGAGGTGGGCAAGTCGGAGAGCCGCAAGGTCGGGTTCGGGGCGGCGTAAACCGTCTGCGCTGTCAAACCTGTTCAGCGACAACAATTTCCAATCTTCGGCCGACGATCAGTGATCGTCGGCCGAAGTCGTATCCGGCGTGGGGGCCTCGGCGTCGGAGCTGTCGGCGACGCCGACCTCGCCCAGGGCGTGCATCGGGACGCCCGACAGTCCGCCCCACAGCAGGGCGACGGTGGTGTCGACGGCGGTCTGCTTGTCGATCGGGCGACGCGCCTCCAGCCAGTAGCGGGCGTTGACCTGACTCGCGCCGACCAGGCCCGCGGCGAGCATGCGGGAGCGATACGGATCGAGGCCGGAATCGTGCATGACCAGCCCGTACACGGCGTCGACGCAGGCTTCGGTGGCGCCTTCGACGCGGCGGATGACCGCCGGATCCATCGCGTCGGAGGAGAAGATCAACCGGTAACCGGAGTTGTCCTGGTCGATGAAGTCGAAGAACGCCTGCACGGCGGCCCGGACCCGCTGGCGGTTGTCGGAGGTACCGGCCAGCGCCTTGTTGACGTCGCTGACGAGCTTCTCCGCGTGCGAATCGACGACCGCGATATACATGTCGAGCTTCGACGGAAAGTGTTGGTAGAGGACAGGTTTGCTCACTCCGGCGTGGATGGCGATCTCATCCATGCCGGCCGAGTGGTAGCCGCGCTCGACGAAGATCTCGCTGGCGGCATCCAGCAGTTGCAAGCGGCGGGCGCTGCGCGGCAGTCGTGCACCGGTACGTCCTGCGTGCGAACTCGCTGTCGTAGACATGCGTTCAGGTTACTCGCCGGTCGGGCGCACGTGTACGCCGGAGACACGTGGCGGGCGTTGACTGGCATTGACACGGGGTTGTGAGAAGGTTAACTCGTGAGCCGAACTGACGAAGGTTCGACCAGACCCGCGCAATCGTCCGACGCCGGGCAGTCGACGACGCCCCGACGCCCCCGTCCGGACCAGCCGCTGCGGGCTCGCTGGGACCCGACCGACGACAGTGGGCGCAGTCGCACCGACCGCGACGAGCCGCGCAAGAAGCAGTCCGCGCTGGGGCGTTTCGTCAGTACCTACGGATGGCGCGCGTATGCGATCCCGGTGCTCGTCGTGCTGACCATCGTGCTCATCGTGATCACCATCCAGGACTCGCACGCCGACAACGCCGCACCGGACTCCACGCCCGATCCGGCTGCCCGCAACACCGACGTCACCAAGGAGTCCAAGGCGATCGGTGCACCCACCGGCGACATCGCCGCCGCCGCGCTGCCCGCGGGTGCGCTGCCCGGCGGAGGGCCGTTCACCAAGGTGGGCAAGAAGACCTATCACGTGGTGCCGGGAACGACGGCGCAGGTGGGTACCGGCGGGCAGGTCTACACCTATACCGTCGAGGTGGAGAACGGGCTCAACGGAACGGACTTCGGCGGTGACCGGAGTTTCGGGAAATTCGTCGACGCGACGCTGGGCAATCCGCGCAGCTGGACCGGTGACGGCAAGGTGTCGTTCCGCCGGATCGACACCGGTGAACCGGATCTGCGGATCTCGCTCTCGTCGACCAACACCGCTCGTGAACTCTGCGGATACCAGATCAAGCTGGAGACGTCCTGCTTCTACCCGCCGACCAAGCGGGTCACGCTCAATGAGGCCCGGTGGGTGCGCGGGGCGTCGTCGTATCAGGGCGACGACATGGGGTATCGCCAGTATCTGGTGAACCACGAGACCGGCCACGGCATCGGCTATGAGAAGCATCAGCCGTGCAAGGAGAACGGCGCGCTGGCGCCGATCATGATGCAGCAGACCTTCGGTACCGCCAACCGCGACATCATGGCGCTCGACCCGGACATGCAGGCCAATGCCTCCTACGTCTGCCGGCCCAATCCGTGGCCGTTCCCCGAGCGCTGAGGGTTCCTTCCGACGGTGGAATGACTCGCGCCCGCGTGGTGTTGTGATTGGAGTTGATTTCGCACAATCTGGAGGCACGAAGTGTCGTCGCTACCACCCCTGGTCGAACCCGCAGCCGAACTCACTAGGGCTGAGGTCGCCCGGTACAGCAGACACCTGATCATCCCCGACGTCGGGATGGACGGTCAGAAGCGACTCAAGAATGCGAGAGTCCTGGTCATCGGCGCGGGCGGACTCGGCTCGCCGACGTTGCTGTACTTGGCCGCGGCCGGTGTGGGAACGCTGGGCATCGTCGACTTCGACGTCGTCGACGAGTCGAACCTGCAACGTCAGGTGATCCACGGTCAGTCCGACGTCGGCAAGTCGAAAGCGCTCAGCGCCAAGGAATCGATTCAGGAGATCAACCCGTTCGTCGACGTCGTGCTGCACGAGCAGCGGCTCGAGCCCGAAGGCGCGATCGAGCTGTTCTCGCAGTACGACCTGATCCTCGACGGCACCGACAACTTCGCGACGCGATACCTCGTCAACGACGCCGCGGTGCTCGCGCACAAACCGTATGTCTGGGGCTCTATCTACCGTTTCGAGGGGCAGGCGTCGGTGTTCTGGGAGGACGCCCCCGACGGTCGCGGACTGAACTACCGCGACCTGTATCCGCAGGCACCGCCGCCGGGAATGGTGCCGTCCTGCGCGGAGGGCGGCGTCCTCGGGATACTCTGCGCCTCGATCGGCTCGATCATGGGGACCGAGGCAATCAAACTCATCTGCGGTATCGGCGAGCCGCTGCTCGGCCGCCTGATGGTCTACGACGCCCTGGACATGACCTATCGGACCATCAAGATCCGCAAGGATCCGGCCGGTGCGAAGATCACCGAACTCATCGACTACGACGACTTCTGCGGCGTCGTGTCCACCGAGGCGGCCGACGCCGCAGCCGGATCCACGCTGACCGCCGCCGAGTTGAAAGCCAAGATCGACGCCGGTGACCGGCTCGCCCTGATCGACGTGCGCGAACCCGTGGAATGGGAGATCGTCCGCATCGACGGTGCGACGCTGATTCCCAAGGGCGAGTTCGAATCCGGTGCCGCACTCGCGCAGATTCCGCAGGATCGTCAGGCCGTCGTGTACTGCAAGACGGGGGTGCGTTCGGCAGAGGTGCTCGCCACGCTCAAGCGCGCCGGGTTCGCCGACGCGGTGCACCTGCAGGGCGGAGTCACCGCGTGGGCGAATCAGGTAGATCACAGCCTGCCGGTGTACTGAGAGTTGCCGGTATTGCGCTTCGATGAGCGTGGCGTCCGCGGGAATGTCGGGGCCGATCGGTAATCTCGGGTTGTGACCAGCGTTGAACCTCCCGAGCACGTCTTGCAGACGTTCGGGCTGACCGCACACCCGCCGATCGCCATGGGTAATTCCTGGACCGGTGGATGGCGGGTAGGCGAGGTCGTGCTGTCGATGGTTCCCGACCACGCGCGGGCCGCGTGGTCGGCGTCGATTCGGGAGAATCTCTTCGTCCCGGGCCTGCGGATCGCCCGGCCGTTCCGGTCCACCGACGGTCGCTATGTGGTGGCCGGGTGGCGCGCGGACACCTATATCGCCGGCGCACCGGAACCCCGCCACGACGAGGTGCTGCAGGTCGCGGAGCGATTGCATGACGCGTTGGCGCCCATCGAACGTCCTCGATTGCTGTTGCAGCAGCCGGCCCCGCCGATTACCGACGTCGACGTGTTCACCGCCGCCGATCGCGCCGCGTGGGAGGACGTGCCGCTGCGTACGGCGCGCGCCGCGCAGATCGACGAGCCGACCACCGAAGACGGCAAGGTCAGCGTCGAGATACTGAAAACCCTTGCGACGCTTCGCAAGAAGGTGGATTCGCCGTCGCAGGTGGTGCACGGCGATCTGTTCGGGACGGTGCTCTTCGCCGGTGCCGCGGCTCCCGGCATCACCGACATCGTGCCGTATTACCGCCCTGCGGCGTGGGCGTCGGCGGTGGTCGTCGTCGACTCGCTCGCGTGGGGCGGCGCTGACGAGGCACTCGTCGACCGATGGTCGGATCAGCCCGAGTGGCCGCAGATGATGTTGCGCGCCACCATGTTCCGGCTGGCGGTGCACGCCCTGCACCCACGTTCGACGACGGGTGCCCTGCCGGGACTCAAGCGGGTCGTCGACCTGGTGCGATTGATGGTCTAGCGGAGATGGGACGTTTCCCGGTCAGCCGCGACTCCGCTAATCGGCCGCGGGGATCTCCCAGCGGCACTGCCGCAACAGCACTCGGCCGTCGCGGATCGGAACACCTTCTGCGCGAAGCTCTTCCAGCTGGCGATGTAGGAGGTGCGGTGCCGGGCGGCCGCCCGCGCCGATCACCCGGTGCCAGGGGAGGTCGGCGCTGTCGGTGCGCATGATCCAGCCGACGATGCGGGCGTTCGACAGTCCCGCGGCGTCGGCCAGATCACCGTAGGTGCTGACCTTGCCCGACGGGATCGCGGCCACGAGAGCACGTACCCGCTCGACGTCGTCGTCGGTGACCGACGCCACCGCTACAGCCTCGCCCGAATCAGCGCGGCCACCAGCTCCGGTGCCAGGAAGGGCACCATGTGTTCGCAGTCGACGTGGCGGATATCAACGGAGGCAAGGGTTTTCGACGCCGCGTCGAGGAAGTCGGCGGAAACGAACGGTGGTTGTACACGGTCGGCGACGACGATCGTGGTGGGAATGTGCGCCGGTGGCAGTTCCGCCGGCCGGGCCATCTCGCTCCAGGCCGTCGCGGCGGCGGGCTGACTGACGCGCCAGCCGACGCGCCCGTCGACGTCGATGAGGTGGGTGGCGATCTCCGCTTCGAGGATGTGGTCGGGAACCAGCGCCCAGCCCTCCGCGCGCTTGGCGGCGCGGGCGTCGTCGGCATCGGCGTAGGTCCAGTGCGCCATCGACTCCTGCGCTATCTGCGACGCCCAGTCCGGCGCGAGTCCGTGCGCGGGGTCCAGGAGCACCAACGCTCGTACGGCGTCGGGTCGACGTCGGGCGAGACGGACGGCCAGTGCCCCGCCGAAGGAGTGACCGACGACGACGATCGGCAACTCGGCGGCGTCGACGCGAGCGTCGAGGACGTCTTCGATGGCGTCGAGATGCGCGTCGAACGACCACGGTGCCGTCCACGGCGATTGTCCATGTCCGAGCAGATCGGGCGCGACGATCCGGACGTCGCGAAGATGTTCGTCGGCCAGCGGCTCCCAACGACGACCGTGCCCAGTGAGGCCGTGCAGAGCGAGAACAGTCGGTGCTCCGGGAGCGCCCGGGAAGACGATGGTGTTCAGTTGGGGCATGGTCCGATGATGCCGGATCGGAAGCGAGGTGTGATTGCGGGGCCCACGCCCGGGTGAGAAGCGATGCCGCGACTTCCCGAACCGCGTCGCCGTCGCGACCGACTTCATCCCGAGTGCCGAGGTGAGGAGTTCGTTCTCCAGTGCCGAGGTGACCGACTCGCTCCCCGAGTGTTCAACACCGCTTCGAGTCGGTTCAACGTGAGTTCTCGTAACGAGATCGGGCAGCGGCCACCTGGGCATCACCCGCATAATCAACGTTGTCAGACCCACATGCTTCGATAGACCAATGACTCCCCGTACCCCGTCGGCGATGGCCGGCACCGCGTTGCGGACGCGTTTGGTGTCCGCGGCGGCGGATATCGGGGGAGCGCGGTGGTGGCCGGCGCGGGCACAACGCGTCATCGACACGATGCAGCTCAGCGATCCCGAACAGCCCTGGTTGCCGTACTACGTGCACGGCGGTCCGGGCACCGGCAAGACGTCGTTGATCGTCGACGCGGCGGTCGCCCGGTTGAGCAATCCCGACGTCGATCCGGAGTCGGTCCTGGTCCTGGCGTCGAGCCGGCGGGCCGCGACGGCGTTGCGGGAGCAGATCACTCGGCGGGTCTTGGCGGTCGGCGCCGCGGACGCGCAAGCCGGTGCGCCGCACCGGAAGATCCTCGGCGGCGCGTTGCGCGAGCCGTTGGTGCGTACGGTCCACTCGTACGCGTTCGCGATCCTGCGGTTGCAGGCCGCGGTCCACGACAATCCTCCGCCGCGGCTGATCACCGGTTCCGAGCAGGATGTGGTGTTGCGCGAGTTGCTGATGGGCGACATCGAGGACGGCGCGGCGTACTGGCCCGAGTGGCTGCGTCCGGCGTTGGCGACCGATGGTTTCGCGCAGACGTTGCGCGACATGCTGATGCGCGCCGCCGAACGGGGCGTCGGACCGGAGGAACTCATCAGGCTCGGACGGACCCACAAACATCCGGAGTGGGCGGCGGCCGGATACGCGTATCAACAGTACGAACAGAACATGTTGTTGCGGGGATCGGTCGGCGTCGCGGCGCCGCATGCGTCGGCGCCCGCCGTCGACGCCGCCGAACTCGTGGGTTCGGCGCTGTCGGCGTTCGCGACTGATCCGGAATTGCTCACGGTGCAACGCAACCGGGTCCGGCATCTGTTGGTCGACGACGCCCAGCATCTCGATCCGCAAGCGGCGCAACTGATCCGGCTCATCGGTACCGGAGCGGATTCGACCATCGTCACCGCCGACACCGACCAGTCCGTCTTCTCCTTCCGAGGCGCGAGCCCGCGCTTCGCGGAATCGCTGACCGACGCCGGGTCGCCGCGAGACATTGTGCTGGACACCGACTTTCGCAGCACCGCCGACATCAACCGGGTAGGTGCCGCGCTGGCCCGCAGGCTTGCCGGGCATCGTCCGCACGCGTATCCGGAGCCGGTGTCGGACCGTCGCGACGACACCGCGCAGGTGCGGGTGTTCACCTCGGCCGCGAAGGAGGCGACGGCCGTCGCCGATCTGCTGCGGCGCGCGCACCTGTTCGACGACGTGCCGTGGTCGTCGATGGCGGTGATCGTGCGGTCGGTGGCATTGGCGGCGCCGGCGCTGCGGCGTGCGTTCCGCTCGGCGGGCGTTCCGCTGACCACCCCGGCGTCGGATCTGCCGCTGCACCGCCAGCGCGCGGTGTCGGCGTTCCTGCTCGCGTTGCGGGTCGTCGACGCCACCAGCGCCGACCCCGACGTCGTCGACGCCGATCCGTTCGACGCCGACGACATGGTGACCCTGCTGTCCGGGCCGATCGGCGGTGCCGACCCGGCGTCGCTGCGCAGGCTCCGCCGCGGAGTGCGTCGCATCGACGAGACATCCGCCCCCGAAGCCGACGTCGACTCGTTGGCATCGCTGTGGCACGCCCTGACCGACCGGGAAACCGCCGATCGCTATCTCGCATCGTTGTCCGACGTCGGGGCGCGTCCGCTCAAACGCACCCTCGACGTCGTCAATGCGGCACGACGGACGAATGCGTCCCATCGCGGCGTCGAAGAGACGCTTTGGGCGGCCTGGCAGGCATCGGGACTGGAAAAGCGTTGGGCGGCAAGCGCATTGCGTGGTGGTCCGGTGGGGGAGCAGTCCGATCGCGACCTGGATGCGATGGTCGCGATGTTCGAGGCGGCCGCGTCGTTCACCGACAATCTGCCGACCGCGGGCGTGGGGGCATTCGTACGGCACCTGACCGCGCTGCAGATTCCGCGCGATTCGCGGGTGGCCCACGCCGCCACCGAGTCGGTGACAGTGCTGTCCGCGCACGCCGCGGCCGGTCGGGAATGGGACGTCGTCGCGGTGGCCGGGGTCCTCGACGGGTTGTGGCCGTCGCTGCGCTCGCGCGGCAGCGTCTTGGCGACCGGTCAACTGATCGACCTCCTCGAGGGCATCGATCCCGAGGCCGTCGACACCGTCGCCCGCAGCTCGATCGCCCTCGCCGACGAGCGCCGACTGCTACTGGTGGCCTGTACCCGTGCGCGGCGGCGCCTGCTGGTCTCCGCGGTCGAAGACGGCAGCGGTGAAGCGTCGCCGTCGCGATTCATCCCGGAGATCGCCGCTGCACTGGGTCAACTCGGCACCGACGACTCCGCGGAGACCCAGGTCGACACATTGCCGGTGGATCCCGGCGTCGGCCGAGTTCTGTCGCTGCCTTCGTTGGTCGCCGCTCTGCGATCGGAGGTGGTGGCCGGCGGCGCACCCGACGCCCGGACCCGGGCCGCGGCGCAACTGCTTGCCCAACTGGCAGATTCGGACATCCCCGGTGCTCACCCGCGGGACTGGTTCGGGCTGGCCGGTCCGTCGACCGATGCGCCGCTGTGGACACCCGACCGCGGTCCTCGATCCCTATCGCCGTCGAATGTCGAATCGCTCAGCCGCTGCTCGCTGCGGTGGGTGCTGGAACGGCACGGCGGCCGGGACGGGAATGCCGCACCCGCGTTGACCGGAACGCTGGTGCATACCCTGGTGCAGGCGGTCGCCGGGCAGATCGCACCCGTCGAGGTGACCGAGGCGTTGCGGGAGATCTGGGATCGGGTCGATTCCGGGGCACAGTGGTATTCGGCGAAAGAGCTCGAACGTGCGGAGGGGATGCTGTCGAATTTCCGCGAGTGGCTCGCCCAGTCACGGTCGGAGCTGCGGGTGCACGGCGTCGAAACGGCGATCGACGCACAGCTGCCCGCCGATCCGGAGGACCCGACGTCGATTCCGATCCGGCTGGTCGGGCGCATCGACCGACTGGAGACCGACAGTTCGGGGCGGCCCGTCGTGGTGGATGTGAAGACTGGAAAGACGGTGATATCCGCCAACGACGCCGCCGAACACGCCCAGCTCGCGACATATCAGCTGGCACTGAATCTGGGCGGTGTCGCCGAGCTCGGTCCGGTTCAGACCGGTGGCGCGCGCTTGGTGTATGTGGCCCAGGGCAACCGTAAGACGGGAGCGTCGGTCCGCGAACAGGACGCTCTCACACCGGAATTGGTCGACCACTGGAAAGGCATCCTGCGGGCGGCGGCGAGAGCGAGCGTCGGTCCGGTGTTCACCGCGACTGTCAACCCCGGCTGCGGGCACTGCCAACTGTCGACCAGCTGTCCGGCGCAGCTGCGCGGAAAGTCGGTGATCGATGACTGACGGCTCGACGACGCCGCGCGTGTCGGCGACGAGTCTGGCTGCGGCACTGGGACTTCCGATGCCCACGCCGGAGCAGGTCGCGGTGATCGAGGCCCCGCTGGAACCCGTCCTGGTGGTCGCCGGTGCCGGTGCCGGCAAGACCGAGACGATGGCCTCGCGGGTGGTCTACCTGGTGGCCAATCGGCTCGTCGGGCCAGAGGAGGTGCTGGGACTCACCTTCACCCGCAAGGCCGCGAGCGAATTGGGCGCCCGCATCCGCCGCCGGTTGTCGATGCTGGTTTCCTCACCGGCACTGGTCAATTGGGATCCCGACGGTTCGCTGGCCATGCGGCTGCGCAACGCCGATCCCGAGGTCAGCACGTACCACGCGTACGCGGGTCGGCTCATCGCCGACTACGGCTTGCTGCTACCCGTCGAACCGGCGTCGACGCTGCTCAGCGAGACCGAACTGTGGCAGCTGGCATTCTCGGTGGTCAGCAACTGGCCGGGCCCGCTCAACACCACCAAGGTGCCCGCCGGCGTCACCGAAGCGGTGCTGCGGCTGTACGGCGAAATGTCCGAGCACCTCGTCGACTTCGACGATCTGGCGTCGTCGGGAACCGACCTGTACGACCTGATCGACACCCTGCCCAAGGGTCCTCGCCAGCGCGGCGAACCGTCGAAGAAGCTGCGCGACATCCAGGGCGTGATCAACGAGCGGCGCGAATTGCTCCCCCTCGTCGCAGCACTGATCGACAGGATGCGCGAACAGAACGCCCTCGACTTCGGTTCGCAGATGTCGTTGGCCGCGCGCCTGGTGACCGCCAACGCCGAAGTCGCTGCGGGAGAACGAGAATCGGTGAAGGCGGTGCTGCTCGACGAATATCAGGACACCGGGCACTCGCAGCGGATCCTACTCGCGACGCTGTTCGGTGCGGGTGTGCCCGACGCGCGCGGTGTTCGACGCGGCGCCGGTGTCGCGGTGACCGCCGTCGGAGATCCGATCCAATCGATCTACGGCTGGCGTGGCGCGTCGGCCGCCAACCTGCCGCGCTTCACCACCGACTTCCCGCACTCCGACGGCAGCCCGGCGCACCGGTTGGAGCTGCTGACCAGCTGGCGCAATGCCGCGCAAGCCCTACGGCTGGCCAACGAGACATCCGAAGAGCTACGGCGACAAGGGATTCCGGTCAGCGTTCTGCGGCCTCGGCCCGACGCGCCGATGGGCACCGTCCACCTGGCGCTTACGTCCACCGTGCTCGACGAGCGCAGCTGGATCGCCGACCACATCGAATCCCATTACCGCGCAGCCGAAGACGCGGGCGTGGCACCGCCGACGACGGCAATCCTGGTGCGGCGCAACGAGGATTCCGCGCCGCTGGCCGCCGAGCTGGAACGGCGGGGCATCCCGGCCGAGGTCGTCGGCATCGGCGGACTGCTGCACGTCCCGGAGATCGAAGACATCGTCGCGACCCTGCGGTTGATCGCCGACCCGCTCGCCGGAACGGCTGCCATGCGACTGCTGACCGGGGCACGCTGGCAGTTGGGCGCCGCCGACATCGCCGCACTGTGGCGTCGCGCCACCGAACTGGCCGCCGTCGAGTTCGCGGAGTCGAGCGGGGTGATGACCAGCGTCGACGAACTCAACGCCGCACTCGACGCCGCGCTGCCCGCCGAGATCGTCGACGCCGCCGGCATCGCCGACGCCCTGATCGACCCCGGGCCCGCCGAGCGCTACAGTCCCGCGGGTTTCACCCGGATCCGTTCCCTCGGTGGGCAACTGGAGATGTTGCGGCGCCGCATCGGACAGCCGCTTCCCGAACTCGTCGCCGACGTCGAGCACACGATCGGGGTGGCCGTGGAAGCGCAGATCCGGGCTCGCCGGATGCGCGGCGCGATCACCGGCCGCGAACATCTCGACGCCTTCGCCGACTACGTGACCGCTTACGCCGATCGCCCCGGCGCCACACTGCCCGGTCTGCTGTCCTTCCTCGACACCGCCGAGACCATCGAGAAGGGCCTGGAACAGGGCAAGATCGAGGTCGCCGAACAGCGTGTGCAGATCCTCACCGTGCACGCTGCGAAGGGGCTCGAGTGGGATGTCGTCGCCATCCCGCACCTGTGCCACAACATCTTTCCCAGCGGAAGGTCGGAGTCGACGTGGCTGGGCAGCGCCCGCGAACTGCCCGCCGAGTTGCGCGGTGACCTGGCCGATCGGGCCGGTGACGGTGTCAGCGAAGGGTTTCCGCCGCTCGACCTCTCCCGGGTCGGCGACCGCAAGGAACTCGAGGACGCCCTCACCGAGCACAAGGAGGCGATCGCGCGGCGGCGCCTGGAAGAGGATCGTCGGCTGCTCTACGTGGCGCTGACCCGCGCCAAGCAGTCGTTGCTGATTTCCGCGCATCACTGGTCGATGGGCGACGACAATCCTCGCGGCGGGTCGGCGTTCTTCGACGAGTTGCACGAGGTGATGACCGCGGCCATCGCCTCGGGCGATCCGCAGGTCGCCGACGGCCTGGTGATCGACGTCGACGAGCCGGCGCCCGAGCCCGGTACCACCAATCCGCTCGCCGAACACGTGGTGTCAGCACCCTGGCCCGCCGATGCGCTCGGCGACCGACGCGAAATCATCGGCGCCGCAGCGACTCTGGTACTCGATGCGATCGCCGCTCGCGATCAGCCGACACTGTTCGACGACCCGGACGCATCGGCCGAACCGGCCGACGACGATCCCGACGTGGCGCTCTGGCGAGCCGAGGTGGCTGCCCTGCTGGCCGAGCGGCACGGTGCCAATCAGGCGCATATCGTCGTCGAACTGCCGACGCATCTGTCGGTCAGCCAACTCGTCGACCTCGACACCGACGAGGCGCGCTTCGCCGAACGACTGCGCCGCCCGACGCCGTTCAAGCCGAATCCACTCGCGCGGCGCGGCACCGCGTTTCACGCCTGGGTGGAACGTCGCTTCGGCGCTACCCGGCTGCTCGACATCGACGAACTGCCCGGCGCAGCCGACGCGAGTTCCGGCGTCGACGATGATTTCGCCACACTTCAGGCCGCGTTCCTGGCGTCGCCGTGGGCCAATCGCACCCCGGTAGAGGTGGAGGTCCCGTTCGAAACGGTCATCGGCGACACGGTGATCCGTGGTCGGATCGACGCGGTGTTCGAGCAGCGCGGCGGTGGCGGCGGTGGTTCGACCTGGCTCGTCGTCGACTGGAAGACCGGAGCGGTACCCGAACCGGCGCAGCGGGATTCGCTCTACGTGCAGCTGGCCGCATACCGGATCGCGTGGGCCCAGTTGATGGACGTCGATCCGCACCAGGTGCGGGCGGCGTTTCACTACGTGCGCAGCGGGGTGACCTTGGAGCCCGACGATCTGCCGGACGAAGCGGGGTTGGCCGGGTTACTGAGCCACTGAGAGTCTAGGCTTGCGACTGTGTTGCCATTGAACGGGAGACATCGCTGATGCCATCGCGCCTGCGTCGACGCTTCGGCTCGGATCCGCTCACCGAACGTCCAGAGCACGCCCTCGTCGGCATCATCAAGATCCCAGAGATCCAGAACAGTCCGGGACGTGCCATCGGTCGGCGAGTCATCTTCGCGGTGTGCGCACTGTTCTTCACCGCGGGCGTCGTCTGGCTCGACCGCGGCGGCTACCGCGACGCCCAGGGCAACGAACTGTCGTTCCTCGACTCGCTGTACTACTCGGCGGTGACCCTGTCGACGACCGGGTACGGCGACATCACGCCCATCACACCCGGCGCACGACTGATGAACGTACTGATCATCACCCCGCTTCGCGTCCTGTTCCTGATCGTCTTGATCGGCACGACGCTCGAAGTGCTCACCGAGCGGTCTCGCCAGGCCCTCAAGATCCAGCGTTGGAGGAGTAAGTTGCGCAACCACACCGTGGTCGTCGGATACGGCACCAAGGGACGCACCGCGGCGGCCGCCATGATCGGCGACGGCGTCAAGCCCGCCGAGATCGTCGTCGTCGACGAGAATCCGGCCGTTCTGGAAACCGCGGCCGCCGACGGCCTGGTGACGGTCCGCGGCGACGCGACGAAGTCGGACGTACTGCGCCTGGCCGGTGTCGCGCACGCGGCGAGCATCGTCATCGCGGCCAGCCGCGACGACACCGCCGCCCTCGCGACGCTGTCCGCTCGGGAGCTCAACAAGACCGCGAAAATTGTTGCGTCCATTCGCAATTCGGAGAACACGCACCTGATGCAGCAGTCCGGCGCGAACTCCGTCGTCGTATCGTCGGAGACCGCGGGGCGCCTGCTCGGGCTTGCCACGATGACACCGTCGGTGGTGGAGATGATCGAAGACCTGCTGACTCCCGACGAGGGATATGCGATCGCCGAACGAGAAGTCGACCCCACCGAGACCGGTGGCTCGCCTGCGCACACGGCCGACATCGTGCTCGGGGTGGTGCGCAACGGGACGCTCTACCGGGTCGGGGATGCCGAAGTCGAGGCGATCGAGGCAGGCGACCGTCTGCTGTACGTGCGGCGCGGGCCGGGTGACAAATGAGTTTCGTGCTGCCCGCCCCGCCGATGCTGTCGCGGGCGACTTTTGACCGCGCACACAATCTGCGGGAGGATCCGGCGGCGCTCGCGGCCGGGTGGGGCAGCGCCCTGGTACTCGACGTCGACTACAAGGGCCGGTACCCGATCACCGGCGACGGCCACCTGCGCTGGGCAGCCGCGTCCGGTGACATCGACGACTCGGTGGCGCTGCTCGGTGTCGACGGCGGCGTGCACAAGTGGGCGCGGCGCGTCAGCGAGGTCGTGGGCGAGCGCAGCGACCCGAGACTCGGCGCGATCAACCTCGACCCCGACGAGGCCGGGCTGCTCGCGACCGCACTCGGAATGCTGAATTGGCATGACACATCACGATTTTCGCCGTCGTCGGGCCGCGAGACGCGCTCGGACAAAGCCGGCTGGGTACGGCGCGACGTCGACACCGGACGCGAGGAATTCCCACGCACCGACGCCGCCATCATCACCGTCGTGCACGACGGCGGCGACCGTGTGCTTCTCGGCCGCCAAGCGGCCTGGCCCGACCGGTGGTACTCGACGCTGGCCGGATTCGTCGAGCCCGGCGAGTCGCTCGAACAGTGCGTGGCCCGCGAGATCTACGAAGAGGTCGGGATTCAAGTCCACTCGCAGCGCTACCTCGGCAGTCAGCCGTGGCCCTTCCCGCGTTCGCTGATGTGCGGATTCGCAGCCATCGCCGACCCCGATGAACCGTTGCGCTTCCTCGACGGGGAAATCGGCGACGCGGTCTGGTTCCACCGCGACGAAGTCCGCGAGGCGCTGGCTCGTGGCGACGACTGGGTCCGCGTCGAAGGCGCCGAGAACGAGGCTCCCACCGAGGGACCGAGGTTGCGCTTGCCGGGATCGATCTCGATTGCCCGCGCATTGATCGAGGCATGGGCCGCGTAGGAGTCGCCGGTATGACCGACCCCAAACTCAAGCCCGCAGACGCGATTGTCGTCTTCGCTGATTTGCAGTCGGAGATCGTCGCCCTGCCGCTGACAGTCGACGCCGGCGCACTGCGTCGATCCGCTGCCGGCCTGGCGAAATTGGCCGAATTGTTCGACATGCCGACGGTGGTCATCACGATGCCCAAACGTGATGGCGGACAAGCGCAGGTAATACCCGAAGTCGTGAGCGTTCGAACCAACTACCGCCACTTCCAGCGAACGACGCCCGACTCGTTCGACAACGATCTCATCCGTGCGGCTCTCGCCGAGTACAGCCGCCCCACGCTCATCGTGTGCGGTGTCGCCACCGAAATCGTTGTTCAGTGGTTGGCACTGTCCGGACGGGCGAACGGATACCAGGTGCACCTCGTCACCGATGCGTGCGCGGGTTTGAGTACGCGAACCGAAGCGGCCGCCCTGGCGCGACTAACCGCGGCCGGCGTCGTCATGACATCGGTCGTCGGGTTGGCCGGCGAACTGGCCGGTGATATGACTCGGTCACCGGGTAAGGACGCGGTCGACGTCATTTACACGTTGCTGGGCGAATGACGCTGGGTCGCCCGCCGACCTATAACCCGAGCTTCTTCTTCACGTCCGCGATCGAGGGATTGGTGGCGGTGGTTCCGTCGGCATACTTCACCGTCGGGACGACGTGATTGCCGTTGTTCACGCTGCCGACGAAGTCGGCGGCGTCGGGGTTCTGCTCGATGTCGATCTCATCCCAGACGATTCCTGCGCTCTTCATCCCGACCTTGAGTCGGTTGCAGTAGCCACACCAGGTGGTGGTGTACATGGTCAGGGCGGGGGTCTGTGTAGTCACGACTCGCTCAACGCCGGTACAGGCACCGGTATTTCCGGCAACCGGCCCGCCGTGGCTACCCACGTCCTCAGTTGTTCGTACACGGCGTCGTTGTTCAGCAACGACATGTGGTGTGCGCCCGGCAGGTGGAAGCCGGAACCGTCGCCGAAGCCGACTCGACGTGTGCCGGACCGACCGGATGCACTGCGCGTCAGCACCAGACCGTCGCCGATCAGATACCCCAGCGGATTGAGGCGGCTGGTCGCGACCGACGCCGACACGAAGCAATGGGTCGCGCCCGCGAGCAACGGCACCTCGGTGGTGGCGACTTTCGCCAGCGAATCGGCGTCGCGGCCACGCCAATCCTGGTCGACCAGCGAGCCGTGACGCAGGTCGCGGATGCCCGCACTCCGGCGTCGAAGCAACCGGCCGAATGGTGCGGTCTCGGGCATCTTCGTCAGCAGCGCACTGCCGACGTGGGCCAATTGTTCGAGGGGTGCGCCGTGATGCGGCGTGCCCAGACTCACGGTCAACGACGTCACCGTCGTCCACTCCATGCCGGCGCGCGCACCGTGGAATGCCGCGCTGCGCGCGACGAGCCCACCCATCGAGTGCCCGACCAGAGTGACGTCGGTGACTGGCACCGGCCAGTTGCGAACCGTCGCGGCCACTAGATACGAGAGTGCACGCCCGTTCGCCGAGATGTGTCGTCCGGTGTTGTAGCGAATGGCTATCGGGGTCACGCCCAGGTCGTCGGCGAGCCGATCGCCGTACGTCGACGCGCCGCCGAGTCGCCACGAATACTCGGTCTCCACCAGCCCGTGCAGGAAGATCACGATCCGCCCGGTCGCTGCGGGAAACGCCCGACGCAACTGTGTCCGGTCGGGCGATACGACGCGACCGCCGACCCGGATGGTCATCGGATCTTGGGCGAGAGGGGATTCGTCAGCCTCCAGGCGGTCGCCGATCAGTCCATTGATGATGCCGATCGCCGCAGCTCCACGGACTGTTTCCGACGGGGCCGACCATGAGCGTTTGCTCGGCATCGCTTTGCCCGCGAGTTCGCTCGCGGCAGCCGAAGCGATCTCGATCGACTGGTAGACGCCGTCGGTGATGCCGTCGTGAATCGCCTTGATCGGGGTGACGGCTGCGCCGGTGCCCAGCCGCACGCCGGCGAAGACGCGGTCGGACACTGCGCGATGCACCTTGTGTATCCCGCCGGCGGCCACACCGACCTCACGCAGACCCAATTCGGTCAGCGCGCGCACTTCGGCGTTGGTCTCGACGTCGGACTTCATGAACATAGAGTACAGATGTGCACTGAAATTGCACAAGGCGGGTTGTCCACAGCATGGCCGTCGATCCCCAGACCGACCGGCCCCGTCGGGGATGTCAGTGGCCGATGGGACACTATTGGAGTGGCCCATTCCGACTTGCTTGCCGATCTCGACCCGCAGCAGCGGGCCGCCGTTCTCGCACCGCGCGGACCGGTGTGCGTGCTCGCGGGTGCGGGAACGGGCAAGACCCGCACGATTACCCGACGTATCGCCCATCTGATCGACTCCGGACAGGTCAACCCGTCGCAGGTACTCGCGGTCACGTTCACCGCGCGCGCCGCGGGCGAAATGCGCGGCCGATTGCGCTCGCTCGGCGTCGCGGGCGCAGGAAACGCCGTGCAGGCACAGACTTTTCACGCCGCGGCGATGCGCCAGCTCCGGTATTTCTGGCCGCAGGCGTTCGGTGACCGACGCTGGCAGCTGCTCGATCGCAAGATGCCGGTGATCGCCGGTGCGGCACGCCGGGCGGGCGTCGGCACCGGCAATGACATGCTGCGCGACCTGGCGTCGGAGATCGAATGGGCCAAGGCGTCGCTGCTCAGCCCCGACGCCTACCCGCAGGCCGCTATCGACCGGGACCGCGACGCTCCGGTGGACCCGCTCAAGGTCCGCGACGTGTGGAAGAACTATGAGTCGCTCAAACAAGCCGACGCCGACGAGTGGTACCTCGACTTCGACGACATGCTCATCTACACCACCACGATCCTGCGCGACGTTCCCGGCGTCGCCGAGGAGTTCCGCTCGCGCTACCGCTGTTTCGTCGTCGACGAGTACCAAGACGTCACACCGGTGCAGCAGGGCCTGCTCGACATGTGGCTCGGCGAACGTGACGACCTCACCGTCGTCGGCGACGCCAACCAGACGATCTACACGTTCACCGGCGCGACCCCGACCTACCTGCTCGACTTCTCCCGACGCTTCCCACACGCCGACGTCGTGCGCCTGGAACGTGACTACCGCTCGACGCCCGAGGTCGTCGACCTGGCCAACCGCGTGATCGGCGCGGCGCGCGGGCGGATCGCGGGCACGCGACTGAAATTGATCGGACAGCGACCGTCGGGACCCGAGCCGACGTTCAGCGAATACGAGGACGAGCCGTCGGAGGCGATCGGCGCGGTCGCCGAGATCAAGAGCCTGATCCGGCGCGGCGTCGAACCGGCCGAAATCGCCGTCCTGTACCGGGTGAACGCGCAGTCGGAGAATTTCGAGCAAGCGCTCACCGAGGCCGGCATCCCGTACCAGGTGCGCGGTGGCGACGCCTTCTTCCAGCGCACCGAGATCCGGCAGGCGCTGCGCCAACTCGACGCCACCGCACGGCAACTCGATCCGACGGACCCGGCCAACGAGGGTGAGCAACTGCTGGAATTGGTCGAAGCGGTCCTCGAGCCGCTCGGTCTGACCGCACAGGAGCCGTCGGGTGCCGAGGCGCGGGCCCGCTGGGAATCGTTGCGGGCATTGGCCGTGCTGACCGGCGACATGCTCACCGAGAATCCTGAACTTGTTCTCGGACAACTCATTTCGGAGCTGAAGGCTCGCGCCGAAGCGCGGCATCCACCGACCGTGCAGGGGGTGACCCTGTCGTCGTTGCACGCTGCGAAAGGCCTCGAATGGGACGCGGTGTTCCTCGCCGGCGTGACTGACGGCTCGCTGCCGATCAGTCAGGCCATCAACGCCGGACCCGACGAGATCGAAGAGGAACGCCGCCTGTTCTACGTCGGCGTGACCCGCGCGCGTGAGCATCTGGCCATCTCGTGGGCACTGGCGCGCACCGAGGGCGGCAAGGCCAGCCGACGCCGCTCCCGCTTCCTGCACGGCGTCGCACCCGACGACGGCCGGGGTGCGCAACCGGCGGCCCGGCCCGCGTCGGATCGGGCCGCCCGCAAGCAGGCGCGTGAGCAGGCCCTCGCCGAATTGTCGCCTGCCGACGTCGAGTTGTTCGAGGCGCTCAAAGCGTGGCGCCTGGACCAGGCGCGCGAACAGGCCAAGCCGCCCTTCGTGGTGTTCAGCGACCGCACACTGATCGCCATGGCGACCGCTCGACCCGGCACGATCGCCGAACTGGGCAAGATCAGCGGCGTCGGATCGTCGAAACTGGAGGCATACGGTGCCGACGTGGTCGGGATCGTCAGCGCGGCGGCGAACAACTGAACTGATTGGAATAACCGCAGGTCAAAAATAGGTTGTGCGAATTACGGACTAGCCGTTACGCTCGGTAGCGTCAAGTTCATCCGTGGACGGCGCTCGATTGCGGCCGTCGTCGGTGAAACGGAATCGGGCCGGTGGTTGTCGCCGGTGGCCCTTGGATATCGCAGAAAGGAGTGGAGTCGTGAACGGAACATTGAAAATCGCCCAGCAAGACTTGGCGACCGAGCATGCCCATTCCTGGGATGCG
Source organism: Gordonia asplenii (assembly GCF_012933505.1). Taxonomy (GTDB): domain Bacteria; phylum Actinomycetota; class Actinomycetes; order Mycobacteriales; family Mycobacteriaceae; genus Gordonia; species Gordonia asplenii. Next base: position 130,682 of record NZ_JABBNB010000010.1, on the reverse strand, counting down.
TACATCCAACTGGCACCGTGCGCTATTGCGCGCCCCAAGGCCGAAGGCTTCCCGCCCGCGGCCCTGCGCGCATCGGCAGCAGTAGCGCGAGCGCCACGGCGATTCGCCGACGCGAACCTCCGCCGGAGGTGTCTGGTCTAGACACCCTCAGCTGGCAAGCAGACCTCAAGGTCACGGGCGAATCGCGGAAGCGAGACCCGTGACCTTTTTGTTTGGCAGCACCGCAAGCCAACTCAACAGTCTCGGGTCGAGAAACGAAAACCGTTCACCGAAGACGATGGAGAAATTCATGACTTGCGTTCTCGAATCCTGTATGGACCCGACCGAAACCAGCACTCTCGCCGGACGTCTCGACGTTCCCTGCCAGGTCGAAGACCCGGACCTGTGGTTCGCGGAGAACCCGCGCGACCTCGAGCAGGCCAAGGCTCTCTGCGCGACCTGCCCGCTGCGTGCGCAGTGTCTGGCCGCCGCGCTCGACCGCGCCGAACCGTGGGGTGTCTGGGGCGGCGAGATCCTCGAACGAGGCGTCGTGATCGCCCGCAAGCGCCCGCGTGGACGCCCGCGCAAGATCGTGGCGTGAGCTCGCCCGATGCCGGGGGAGTGAGATCAGGGGGTCGGAAGGGAAACCGGGGGACAGCGAACTGCCCGTCGCCGGACATCGAGAGATGCCCGACGACGGGCAGTTTCGTGTCTGTGGTCGCGATTACGCCTCGTCGGTACGCACGCCCGGCACCCACTCTTCGAGGATGGCGCGATACGGTGCATACGCCTCCAGCTGCGCCGCGATGCCGACGCACCCCATCAGGACGCGGAACACCATCACATAGTTCGTCGGAACGTTCAGATTGCGCGACGTCTTGTACACGTCGCCGCGAACGTCGACCGACTTGCCCGCCGCGCGCTGCAGCCACTTGCGGGTGAAGTGGAACGATTCGCTGTACAGCGGATCGACGTACGGCCGCAGATACGCCTCGAGATCCTCGGGCGTCACCTTGTCGGCGTGCGAGCGCTGAATGAAGTTCGTCTGAACGAGCAGTTCACGCAGCTCGTCGTAACGCTTGTCACGGGCGAGCGCCAGAATCGGACCGGTGGCCGGTGGCAGGCCCCCCTCGTAGTGACCAACGGCCCCGAAGTCGAGGACGCCGAACCGCCCGTCATCGGCGATGAAGAAGTTGCCCGGATGCGGATCGCCGTGCAGTAGACCGACGCGCACGGGTGAGCTGAACTCGAAGGTCGCCATCTTGAGCGCGGCGTCGTTGCGCTGCTCCTGTGTGCCGGTGGTGACGATCTTCGACAGCGGTGTGCCGTCGAGCCATTCGGAGACAACGACTTTCGGTGCGCTGGCGACGACCTTGGGGATGATGAAATCGGGGTCGCCGTCGTAGGCCTTGGCGAATGCGCGCTGGTTGGCGGCCTCGGCGAGGTAGTCGAGTTCATCCTCGGTGCGGTCGATCAGTTCATCGATCATCGCCTTGACATCGGTGCCCGGCGAGAGCTTCTGGATGAGCCCGGCCATCCGCGACAGCGTCTTGAGGTCGGCGCGCAGCGCGTGATCGGCACCGGGATACTGCACCTTCACCGCGACCTGCCGACCGTCGGACCACACGCCCTTGTGGACTTGACCGATGCTGGCCGCCGCCGCGGGCACGTCGTTGAAGGACTGGAATCGCTCGCGCCACTTGGTACCGAGCTGCTGGTCGAGGACGGCGTGCACCTTCGCCGCGGGCAGCGGGGGAGCCTCTGCCTGCAGCTTGGTCAGCGCCTCCCGAAACGGCTCGCCGAACTCGTCGGGGATGGCGGCCTCCATGATCGACATCGCCTGGCCGACCTTCATCGCGCCGCCCTTGAGCTCCCCGAGAACGGAGAACAGCTGCTCAGCTGCCTTCTCCATCATTTCCTGATTGACTTCGTCTTTGCTCTTGCCGGCCATGCGCTTGCCGAGACCTGCTGCCGCCCGTCCAGCCATGCCGATGGGGAGCGAGGCAAGTTTCGCATTGCGCCGACCCTGCCCCCGCGTGATTTCGCTCATGAGTCGAGTTTAGTGGCACGCACCGACGTCGACGGTCTCCGGCGCGGCTAACCGGCCGGGGAGCATCCACACGAGGGATGCGCCGGCCAGTGCTTGCGCCGCAACCGTACCGGGTTGACGTGAAACTCCAGCGTGTGGTCGACGAGGTCGGGTGGAGCGGCGACGTCGGGTTCGCCCGAAGTGGAGAGTCTGTTGGCGATCTGCTCGATCTGTTCGTGAGCCAGTGCGACGGTGGCCCGAATGGTCGCACCGCTCGCATAGCCGGGCTTGCCGAGCAGTTGGGCAGCGACGGTCGGCCACTGCGGATCGAGTGTCGCGCGGTAGTGGTCGGCGCAGCGCAGACAACTCGAGAGACCGGGCAGAACAAGCGGCCCGACGATGCCGACGCCGTCGCGCAGCCGCACCGCCAGATGTGGAATACGTTGGCGCATAAGCAGTTTGATGACCATGGGGTCGTGTGCGTGGTAGTCGGTGAGGATGGCGACCTGCGTGTCGGTCCACGGCATGCGTGGTGCCCGAACCGAATTCATGATGCGCAGCCCGGAATCGCTGAGCGAGTCGGTGAGCCTGTCGGCGATGGGACCTCGTCCGTGGACGCGTACCCGAAGCTCGCTGATGCGCCGGGCGCCGCTCGTGGGCAACAACGCGTCACAAGCTTCGAGTTGCTCGACGAGGACCTCGAAGTCGTTGCGCGACAGCCCGATCGATCGCAGGTACCGGCTCACCTCGGGGTGCGTCCGCGGGACCGACAGAAAGCGCAACACGGCGACCATCGACTCGGCGGTCGCGGGCGGAGTCAGGTCGAGGATCGTCGCATGCTCCGGGTCACATCCGAGTTGGATGCGGTCGGGGCGTCGAACGAGGATCGTCGCACCCGGACGCACGACGGGCGGCTGCGCTGCTGCGGTGGTCATGGTCCGATGGTGCCAGCGCCGCGCGTGCGATCAGGCGGCGATCAGCCGGTTATCCACAGGCCCACAAGCGCTTCTACCTGCGGATAACCGGCTGACGGAAACTTCTACGACGCCGGGTCGTCGTCGGGTTTGCCTTCTTCACGGGCGCGCGCTTCGTCGGCGATGGTCTTCTCCAGCGCTGCCATCGGGTCGTCGAAGTCGCTGGTGTCGCCGCCGATCATGCGATCGATGAAACCGGCGGGGCTGTCGAGGTCGTCGGCGTCGGGAAGCAGGTCCGGGTGTTCCCACACCTTGTCGCGGGTGGCGACGTCGGAGGCGTCGAGCAGACGGCTCCACAGCGCCGACGCTTCGCGCACCTTGCGGGGACGCAGTTCCAGGCCGATCAGGGTGGCGAACGTCTGCTCGGCCGGGCCGCCCGACGCGCGGCGTCGGCGCATTGTCTCGGTCAGTGCGCCGACGCTGGGGATGCGATCGGAAAGTGCTTGCGACACAACGTGTTCCACCCAGCCCTCGATCAACGCGAGCAGTGTCTCCAAGCGGGTGAGCGCAGCCTGCTGCTCGGGCGTGGTCTGCGGGGTGAACGCCGTCGACGCCCCGACGAGCTCCTCGAGCTTGCTCGGGTCGGACAGCAATTCGGTGGGGTCGACGCCGCTGGCGAGGTCGGAGATGCCGCTGAAGTCGATGGTGATGCCCCGCGCATACTGCTCGATCGTCGACAGCAGACGCTGTCGCAGCCACCCGACATGGGTGAACAGACGCAGGTGAGCGGCCTCGCGCGCGGCGAGGAAGACGATGATCTCCTGGGCGGGCTGTTCGAGACCGTCGGCGAAGGTCGCGATCGCCTCGGGGAGCAGTGCGGCGGTGCCTTCCGGGGCGAGCGGGAGGCCGATGTCGGTCGACGTCAGCACTTCTTTGGCGAGCTGGCCCAGGCCCTGTCCGAGTTGAGTGCCGAACATCATGCCGCTCATCTGGGTGAGCATGCCCATCATCGGCCCGGCGAACTGGGCGGCCTCGGCGGGCATCCCGGACTCCATCGTCTGTGACAGCCCGGTGGCGATCGGGTCGCAGAGCCCCTTCCAGGTGGGCATCGACTCTTCGAGCCACTGCACCGGAGTCCAGGCGACCGCGCGGGTGACACCCGACGGGAGAGTCGTGGTGTCGTCGAGCCACACCTCGGCGAGCCGCACGGCGTCGGCGACGGCCTGGTTCTCCTTGTCCAGCACCGGGGTGAACGATCCGATCTGCTGCCGGGCGAGGTTGGCTGCGACGTCGTAGTTGACCGGGCCGCCGCCCTTGCCGGACGCGAAACTGGCGCCCATGCCGCTGATCATGTTGCCGAGCTGGGAGAACATCTGGCCGAGTGCGGCGGGATCGAAACCCTCACCGCCCATGGCGAACCCGAACGGGTTGTTGGGGTCGGCGCCGCCGTTGCCCTTGTTGGCGTCGTCGCGGTCGTCGTCTTTGTCGGAGGACGAGAATCCGAAGGGCAAGTCGTTCATGGTGTCAACGGTACCGGCAGTTCGGCCTGTTTCACGCGCTCTGCTGTTCGCCGTCAGCGGAGTCGGGCGTGCGCCGTCTCAGCCGCTTGCAGGTGCCTCCACTAGGCTCGTGGAAATGAGCGTGTCCCCGGCGTATCGCCGTATCGCCGCCATCGTCGTGACCGTGGTGGCCGTCGTCGCATTGTTCGTCGTCGGAATGTACGTCCAGGTGCCCTATGTCGCGATGGGACCCGGCCCGACGGTCAACACTCTCGGCGACGTCACCATCGACGAGCAGGGCAAGGACGGCAAAGTCGTGGCGAGCGAGCGGCAGGTCGTCGACATCACCGGCGCTCAACTCGACAAGACCGACGGGCATCTGAACCTCACCACGGTGTCGGTGTACGACGGACTCAACCTGTTCGACGCGCTGAGCAAATGGGCGTCGGGCCGCTACACGCTGGAACCGCGCGAACAGGTATACCCGCCCGGACAGTCCAATCAGCAGGTCCGCGACGCCAACGCGGCGCAGATGAGCGGGTCGGAGGCCGCTGCTCAGGCTGCCGCGCTGAGCTACCTGCACCGCCCGACGAAGCTGACCATCGCCGCGATCGGCAAGGACGCCCCGGCGTCGAAGGGACTCAAGGTCGGCGACCAGGTGATCAGTGTGTCGGGGACGCCGGTGTCCACCACAGCGCAGATGCAGAAAGCGGTCCGGGCCCACAAACCCGGTGACAAGCTGGACCTGGCCATCGTCCGGGACGGCACACCGCAGAACGTCGTGGTGACCCTCGGCGGCTGGCCCGACGGCGCGCCGGCCGAGGTCAAGGGCACCGGCTACCTCGGCGTGACGCCGCAGGTGCTCAACGCCGACCCCAAGCTGAAAATCGACTTCAACGTCGGCGACATCGGCGGGCCGTCGGCCGGGCTGATGCTGACCCTGGCCGTCGTCGACCGACTCAGCCCGGGCAGCCTGACCGGCGGCCGGTTCATCGCGGGCACCGGAACCATCTCCGACTCCGGCGTCGTCGGACCGATCGGCGGTATCACCCACAAGACCCTCGCTGCCCGCGAAGCCGGCGCGACGATGTTCCTGGTCCCGGCGGCCAACTGCGCCGAGGCGAAGTCGGATGCGCCCGACGGTCTGGAGCTGGTCAAGGTCGACTCGCTCGACACCGCCGTCGGCGTGCTCACCGGGAAGGTCGCCCGGCAGGGCTGCTGAGCGCGACTAGCCATTTTCCCGATTCTTCGGACGCGGCGCGGCCCCCGAGTCGTCGACGGCGGGGACGAGTTCGACGCCCGCCGTCAATCGCCTCGGAATCAACCGTCTAGTCGTCGATGCTGTTCTCCAACGTCGCGGCGAGCGCTTCGACGAGGTTGGGCGCGAGGTCGGGGTGGGAGAGCAGTTCGATCTGACCGTCGTCGGCGCCCTCGTCGGGGCGCAATTGAAGCAGCGACAGCGTGCGACCGTCGCGCAGCGCGCCGGCGATGAGTCGTGCCGCCCGCGACTCCGGATGTGACAGGGCCGTCGAGCGGGCCGCGGCGTCGGCCGCGTCGGGGTCGGACAGCAACGGTTCGAAAGCGTCGTCGAGGTCTGCCTCAGCCTCCGGCGGCAGCACGATGATCTCCTGCACGAGAGCGCAACCGGCGACGGCGTCGGGCCAGCTCGTGGTCGCCAGGATGTGTTCGAGCTCGGCGGCCTGGACGGCGCGATCGGCACCGGGGCCCACCTCCGAGGTCGGCAGCGGCTCCTGGGCGATGGGGCTGAGCTCAGAGGTGTCGAACTCGTCGACGAGGTCGGGTTGAGTCTGCGCGAGCACCGACGTCGGGACGAGTGCGAACAGCGTCGGCGGTTGGTCCCAGCCGGCTGCGTCGACGAATTCGACGACGTCGCGCAGCGCACTGCCGAGAGCGTCGGGGGAGAGGTTGCCGGTGGGTGGCGTAGTCACGGTCGAATCCTATCTTCGGTGAGCTCCGCCGACGGACCGGGTAACCTCGCTGGCGAGGGTCCGACGCCGACTACCTGGTCGTCGACCGGCCGGTACATTGGACGGAAAATCGGACAGAGTTCGCATGGGTGCCCTGGTGTGCCCGCCGCGCGGACCAGATCGCAACAGGAGAGTTTGGTGGGAGTACGCGGACCGGCGAGTATGCCGACGCTGTCGCGGCGGAGCAAGATCGCGATCGGTATCGGTGTCGGGATTCTGGTGGTGCTGCTGGTCGGGCCTCGCGTCGTCGGGGTGACCACGGATTGGATGTGGTTCTCGCAGGTCGGATATTCGTCGGTCTACGCGCGCATCGTGTGGACGCGGGTGGCGATGTTCCTGGTCGCGGCGGTCGTCGTCGGGCTGATCATCTTCGGCGCGCTGGCCGCCGCCTACCGCGCGCGCCCGGTGTTCGTCCCGGCGTCGAGCGGAGTCGATCCGCTGGCCCGCTACCGCACCACCGTGATGACGCATCTGCGGTGGTTCTCCATCGCACCCGCGGTGATCATCGGTGTGCTGGCCGGTCTCGTCGCGCAGGGATCGTGGGCGACGCTGCAGATGTTCTGGCACAGCGAGAGTTTCGGCAAGCGCGATCCGCAGTTCAACCTCGACATCTCGTTCTACGCCTTCGAATTGCCGTTCTACCGGTTCCTGCTGAATTTCTTCTTCGTCATCGTGGTGGTCGCGTTCCTCGGAAACCTGTTGACGCACTACATCTTCGGTGGAATCAGGCTCGGCTCGGGCCGCAGCGGCAGTGCATTGACGGTCGCGGCGCGCGTGCAACTCGGTGTGCTGGCAGGAATCTTCTTGTTGCTCAAGGCCGTTGCGTACTGGTTCGACAGGTATTCGCTGCTGTCGAGTGATCGGCGCGGCGATATCTTCACCGGCATGACCTACACCGACGCCAACGCCGTGTTGCCGTCGAAGCTGATCCTGATGGCTATCGCGGTGATCTGCGCTGCCGCATTCTTCGGCGGAATCGTGTTGCGCGACTTGCGAATTCCCGCGATGGCCACCGCACTGATGCTGCTCAGCGCGTTGGCGATCGGCGTGCTGTGGCCAGCCGCGATGGAGCAGTTCTCGGTGAAACCCAATGCGGCGCAAAAGGAGCGGGCGTTCATAGAGCGCAACATAGCGGCGACCCGGGACGCGTACGGGATCGGCGGCGGCGACGTCAAATACGAGCGCAACTGGACGTCGCAGCCCGCCGATCCGGCCAAAGTCAACGCCGACAGCGCGACGCTGTCCAACATCCGCATCCTGGATCCCAACGTCATCTCGCCGGTCTTCAACCAACGGCAGGGACTGAAGAACTTCTACGGGTTCCCCAATCAGCTTGCCGTCGACCGTTATCAGGTCGACGGACAGATGCGCGACTACATCGTCGCGGTGCGTGAGCTCAACCCCAACGGGCTCGATGAGAACCAGCAGAACTGGATCAACAAGCACACCGTGTACACCCATGGCAACGGGTTCATCGCGGCACCGGCGAACACCGTCGACGCGGCGTCGTCGGAGGCGGGCAGCGACCGCGGTGGATTCCCCATCTTCAAGGTCAGCGATCTGGAGAACTACCAGACCGAGGACTACAAGAAGAACGCACCGATCAAGGTGACCCAGCCGCGCATCTACTTCGGCGAGATGATCGCGAAGGTGAGCCCCGACTACGCCATCGTCGGATCGCAGGACGGTACCAACCGGGAGTACGACGAGGACAACGAGTTCTACACCTACAACGGTCCGGCCGGAGTGTCGCTGGGCAATTGGTTCAACCGATTCCTGTATTCGGTGAAGTACATGGAACGCAACATGCTGTTGTCCGGCGCGATCAACAGCAATTCGAAGATCATCTACAACCGCGACCCCCGCGACCGCGTGAAAGCGGTGGCTCCGTGGCTGACTGTCGACTCGAAGTCGTATCCGGCGGTCATGGCCGACGGCTCGATCAAGTGGATCGTCGACGGCTACACCACGCTCGACGACTACCCGTACGCGCAGAAGACCTCGCTGCAGGAGGTCACCACCGACACCCAGGATCTGAATCAGGGGCAGACCGGGCGATCGCAGATCAACCGGCAGGTCGCGTATGCGCGCAACTCGGTGAAGGCGACGGTCGACGCCTACACCGGTGAGGTGCAGCTCTACCAGTTCGACACCAGCGATCCGGTGCTCAAGACGTGGATGAAGGTGTTCCCCGGTTCGGTCAAGTCGCGCGCCGACTTCGACAAGGTGAAGGGCCTCGCCGACCACGTCCGCTACCCGGAGGATCTGTTCAAGATGCAGCGGGCGTTGCTCGCGCGCTACCACGTGAGCGACCCCGACACCTTCTTCCGCGGCAACGACATCTGGTCGCTGCCGGCCGATCCGACGAAGGACAACAACTCCGCCGGACTGAGCCAGCCGCCCTACTTCTTCACCGCCGCGGCACCGAACGGCACGGACGCGTCGTTCCAGTTGACGACCGTGATGACGGTGCTGCAGAAGCCGTTCCTCGCCGCGTACATGACGGCGTCGTCGGATCCGAAGACATACGGCCAGATCACCGTGAAGGTGCTGCCGACGAATAAGCAGACCGTCGGGCCACAGCAAGCCCAGGAGAACCTGAAGTCGTCGGGCCAGGTGGCGTCGGATCGTAAGCAGGTGGAAGACACCACCAAGGTCAGCTACGGCAATCTCCTCACGTTGCCGGTCGGCGGCAACGGCCTGCTCTACGTGCAGCCGATGTACACGCAGTCGCGCAGTGATTCTGCCGCGGTTCCGAAGCTGTACCGGATTCTCGTGTACTACGTCGGGCCTGACGGGAGCGGTCAAGTCGGCTATGCCGCGACGGTCGCCGAAGCATTGCGGCAGGTGGGCATCAACCCGACCGAGGTCACCAAACCGGGCAGCGCCAACCCCGTCGAGGGGCAGACGCCGGACACCACCACACCCACCCCGACGCCTACTCCGCAGAACCCGCAGGGCAGCGACGGTGCCCGCGACGCCGCGGTCAAGGCGATCGGGACGGCGCTGGAGGCCCTGAAGGCGGCCCAGACGAAGGGCGACTTCAAGGCCTACGGCGACGCGCTGGCGGACCTCGACAAGGCCGTCGCGGCCTATGAGGCGCTGGGCACCAAATAGGGGTCAGACGCCGCGGTACTCGTGCAGGTACCGCGACGCCTCGACGTCGGTGTTGTCGGGGACGAGCGGACTGTGATGCACCCGTCGGGTCAGCGTCGTCATGATGACGATCGCCGACACGAAGGCGCAGGCCGCGATGACGCCGAAGATGATCGCTATCGCGGTGTTGCCGCTTGCGAGGTTGATGAGCCAGAGGGCTGCGCTGGCGAAACCGGCCAGGATGGACAAGTATCCGAAGATGCTCATCGGGTGGTTGCCGTGGCTTTCGTGGTGGTGGACGACGTGCGTTGTCGGCATCGCAAACTCCTGAGCGAATGACGAACGCGGGCGCCTGCACAGCATCGTGCCCGCGATTCCACTGTAGCCAGTTTGTGGTTCTTGTCACAGTATTGGCGGTTTTGCGTATCAGCCACTTACCTCTGGTAATGGAACAATGACCGTCGTTAGTATTCGCGGATGCCGCCGCTTGGTGTACTGGAACGCGTCCAGATCGTTGCGCTCGTCGTGCTGGGGATCGTCGCCACGGCCTTCGCCGGGGTGCGTTATGTGCACGTCGATCGAATGGTCGGACTCAATTCGTATCGGGTCGTCGCAGCGCTGCCCGAGTCGGGTGGGATTTTCGTCAACGCCGAAGTGACCTATCAAGGTGTGCCCGCCGGGCGAGTGACCGACCTGCGGCTGACTCGCGACGGCGTCGACGTTGTGCTTTCGCTCGATGGCGACCAAGGGCGTATTCCAGCGAGTTCCGTTGCGGTGGTTGCCAATCGGTCGGCGATCGGTGAGCAGTATGTGGACCTGCAGCCGACGTCGGCGTCGGGCCCGTTCCTCTACGACGGTGCTCGCATCACGAAGGCCTCGGTGCCGCCGCCGCTCGACGACGTGGTTCGCAGCGCGCTCGACTTCGCGGAGTCGGTTCCGATTGACGACTTGCACACCGTCATCACCGAATTGGGCAAGGCCTTCGACGGGCAGGGCGAGAATCTCAGTCGTCTGGTGACGTCGTTGGGCCGACTGTCGTCGGCCAGCGTCGAGAGTCTTCCGGAAACCATTGCGCTGCTGAAGAATTCGAATGTCGTGCTCGCGACGCAGGCCGATCAGTCCGACGCCGTGCTCGACTGGTCACGCAACCTCGACCTGGTCACCGCGACGCTGGCGTCGGCCGATCCCGACGTGCGACGGTTGCTGACGACGGGCACCGCGACGGCGTCGCACCTGTCGACGCTGTTGCAGCAGCAGGGTGCTGACGTCGGCAGGGTCGTGCACGATCTGGGTTCGACGGCGTCGACCATCGCACCGGCCGGTTGGGCCACCAACTCGGCGCTCGCGATGCTCTCCATGCTGTCGGCGAGCAGCCACGGACCAGTGCATCGCAACGGTCTGATCTACTTCGGCATCGTGCTGGAGACCAACAATCCGGCGGCCTGCACGCGCGGTTACGAGGGGACGACGGCGATGATCGAGAAGATCAAGCGCACCAATCCGCGATTCGACATCAACTACGACGACTTCCCGCTCAACACGAACGCGAACTGCGCGGTCCCGCAGGGAAGTCCGACCGGTGTGCGCGATGCCAATCGCGCGGCGCTGTCGAATCCGGCGTATCCGCAGCCGTGGGACGGCAAACCGAAGGTCGATGCGGACCGGCTGAACCTCAATCCACTCGCGCAGCAGCTTGCGGCGCTGCTCGGCGTGCATCCGAGGTGACGGTGTTTCTGCAGGTCAGAGCGGTCTTGACTGTGACGCTCGTCACGAGTTTCCGGTCGACCTGGGGCTTTGCGTAAACCGATTTGCGCCGGGGTCGGACCACCTGTAACTTAGTGTTTACCCAACGCGGGGTGGAGCAGCTCGGTAGCTCGCTGGGCTCATAACCCAGAGGTCGCAGGTTCAAATCCTGTCCCCGCTACAAAGAGAAAGTGGCCCTGACCAGCGCAAAAATTTGCGCATCGGTCAGGGTCATTTTCGCATCTCCGAGCGCTGATTCGACGGTTCCGACTGAAAGGTTGGGGCGCGCTCAGCCGAGGCGGCGGACGATGGTGATCTCGTCGCTGAACTCAGACGGGTGCCGCAGCGGACGTTTTCTCCGGTCTGGGGTGCCTACACGATGTGATCACCGCCGAGGTAGATCACGACGTGGTGCGTTTCGCGGGTGCCGGGGTAGGTGTAGAAGCTCAAGTCGCCGCGGGTGACTAAACGCGCTTGCGTCGATTGTTGCTTGTTGAGCACGTCGTATGGATCTTGTGGGCCTGTGCGACGAATGACGTGCCATGGTGGGGATGCGCCCGACCAGGAGACGTCTAGACTGGTCTGTGCCTTTCGGGACGCATCGACGATCAAGGTCGAAAGGGCGATGCCCACCCGCTGAACTGATCTGTCAGCAGAAGGGTGAGCGATGTCCTCGATCGAGACGTACCGCAAGCAAGCTAAGCAACTCAGGCGCTGGCATAAGGAGCGGAACTACTCTGTCGGCGCTAAGGTGCGGCAGCTGGAGCGCTACCGCACGCTGACGGACGTCGAGGTACTGGCGATGCCGCTGCCGCTGGTGCTCGCCCAGGAGATCGTGGCTGCCGAGGCCGGGTACTCAGGCTGGGAGGAACTTCGCGCTGCGGCCGAGCACGACCGGTCGCCACACAGGCGCTCGACCGCCGACGCCGTCGGAGGTGGCGGGCCGCGGCTCAAGCCTGCCGTGCCGATTCTGTTTGTTAGTGATGTTGCCGCTGCGGCGAATTGGTTCGGGGGACTTGGTTTCATGACAGACTTCCTGCACGGGAATCCACCCTTCTACGGCTCCGTCTCCCGCGGTGGCGCCTGCCTGCACCTGCGGCTGGTCGCCCGTCCGAACTTCGCCGAGCTCGCGGGTCGCGAGCACTCCCTCATCCTCGCCACGATCGAAGTAGACGACGTGAAGACGCTGTTCGACGAAATGGCTGCTCGGGGCATTGAGTTCGTTCAGCGGCTGACCCGCCAAGTCTGGGGTGGCCTTGACTTCCATGTCCGAGACCCGGACGGAAACACGATCTCGTTCGTCCAGTACTCATAAGCCGTGTCGCCGCAACACCGCGCCTGGACAATGTGAATCCCGAGGTTCTACTAGATGCGGCGTCGCCGGTTCTGAAGGAGTTGGCAATCGAGCGGGGTTACGGCAAGTCGGCGGTGTTCGGATCGGTTGCCCGCGGGTACCGGTGGTTTCGAATTCGTGCGGTTCAAAGCGCGTCGCCGAAATCACTGCGAGGGGAAAGGGTGCCTGGAACTGCTGATCGAGCGAGTAAACGCATACATCGGTGAGGACAACACTGCCAGCCTGGACAAGTAGACACTGGGTAGCTGCCACAACGTGCTCCATGTCGTACCTCGACTCCGTCCTCCTTGAGCACGTTCGGCAAGGTTGGTCTGCGCGATCGCCTCGCGCAACGGCACTACTGTCCGAAGTATCCGATGTGTCGGTAGTGCCCGCTACGATCGCCGCACAGCCCGCCCCGGATTGTGGCGGGTAGAACGCGAGAAGTAGATCGCTGGACAGGGTGTCGTCGGAAACTTTCCGGCACGTGCCGGCATCGATCAAGGAGAACGGAAGACAATGGCGTTTTGGTGGGCGAGTCAGGGCAAGAATCATCCGATAGCGATCCAGCAGGGGTCGCTGTGGACCTGTCCGTGGTTCGATGGTCGAATCCCAACGGATCGGGCACTGATCAAAGACATCCAGCCGGGCGACGTCGTATTCCACTACCAGGGGCCGTTTCTGCGTGCCGTCAGCACAGCGTTGACGCAGTGGCAGACCGCACCCCGACCGGAGGGGTACCCGAAGAAGCGTGACGAGGATTCCGACACCGGCTGGCTTGTCACCGTAAAGCCGCTGGTGACAGGGCTTGAGATCGATCGGTCGCGGATCGCCGAGCTGCTCCCGCACGGGTCTCCTGGCCCGCTCGACGAGCGGGGGCTCCCGCAGCAGAAGTACCTGTCGGCGCTGACCGAGGCACAAGGCCACACACTTCTGGCAGAGCTCGACGCGGTGATCGCCGATACCGTGTCCACCGACATCGAACTCGTCGGCAGCGACGCCGAGACGATCTACGGTGCTGGATTCACCGACGCCGCGTCGGTGGGATCGACGCGAATTGAGCAGGCAGCACTCCGCGCGTTCCTCGCGGACGGGCGTTCGCAGGCAGCGTGCGCTCTGTGCGGTCGGATACTGCCGATGTCGATGTTGGTGGCCGCGCATATCAAGCCACGGTCGAAGTGCACCGACCAAGAGCGCCGGAACTTCAGCGCCGTCGCGATACTGGCCTGTGTACTCGGGTGTGACGCCCTGTTCGAGCGCGGCTACATCGCCGTCGACGAAAGCGGGACGATCGTGCCTGGACGCGCCGCCGACACGGATGCGATCGGGGATGCCGTTGCTCGATTGGTCGGCAACACGACGACGCGATTCGATACGCACACCGCGCCGATGTTTGCGGGACATCGGGAGTTGATCGGCTGAGCTGTCGTTTGTCGGCCGGGTGTTCCGGATGTGCGAGGTTACGAGTCGCAGGCAGGTCCCAGCGCTCAGTGCTCAGTTGTGATGGCGAAAGCTGCAGGCGCGCAGCATATTTCGGGTTGTGTCGAGTTGGGTTCTTCGGCTCGCCGACCCCTCGTTACACCGAAGCTCGTGCCTCGCTTCGGCACTCGGGGAGCGGGGGCTGGGAGCGGGTGTCGTGGCTCCTGGGTCGTGTTGGGTTGTTCGGCTTGCCGACCCCTCGTTACACCGAAGCTCGTTCCTCGCTTCGGCACTCGGGGAGCGGGTTGTTGCGCGGAAGGTCGTGTCTCGCTTCGGTACTCGGGGAGCGGGGTGGCGGTGCTTGGGTGTCGTGGCTCCTGGGTCGTGTTGGGTTGTTCGGCTTGCCGACCCCTGTAAGGAAGATGCCATGTCTCCGCAGTTCAGAGGTTTGACTGGACATGGCATCTTGCATTATCGCGTCCACCAGCGAAGCGGTGTCGAGGCTCGTTACACCGAAGCTCGTGCCTCGCTTCGGTACTCGGGGAGCGGGGTGGCGGTACTCGGGGAGCGGGGTGGTTACACCTACCGCAGATACCCCGGAACCCGGGACAGCGGGGCGAAGGTGGTCATCTTGCCGGTTCCGGCGGAGAGAATGCCGATGACCGATCCCGACGAGTTGCGGACACCGCCGCCGCTGTCGCCTTCGCTGGAGCGCAGCGTGGTGCTGATGCTGTAGGTCTCCTGCAGCGTCAGGAACGGCGGAGCGAATGAGAAGCCGTGTGCGTCGAGGAGTTCCGGAGTCGGATCGAGGACGGTGCCGCGAGTGAGCCCGGTGGTGACGCCGTACTTGGAGACCGACTGGCCCTTGACGAGGTGGCCGGAGAAGTCGACGGCATCCACGCGCGCGCTGGTTCCCGGAACGAGGGTGATCACGGCGACGTCGAGATGGCGGGAGGTGCCGAGGTTGGAGGTGATGGTGCCGATGCGCGCGCCGTCGGGGTTATAAACGGGCTTGCCCGTGGCGCCGCAGTGGGCGGCGGTGTAGGCGCGGGTCGGAGATACGACGGCGCCCAGGGTGCACTTGGCGTCGGTGATGATGGATTGAGGAATGCGGATGTCCATACCCGACCGAACCGGCGTCGACGGCGCGGCCTGCGCGACCGCGACCGGGGCAACGGCCACCAGGGCAGTCGCCAGTACTGCCGAGGCAAAGTGTGTGGCCTTCATCCGCGAAGTCCTCTCGATTGGCAAAGCTTTGATTAAGAATTCATAACCTAGCATGCCGTTCTGTGTGGCGCGTGGCGGATCGTTGCTGGCCTATGCGGCCTGCTCAGCGGGGGAGTCGCTCGGCTGGCCCGCGACGAGATCTTCCAGCGACAGACCCCATCGGCCGAACCGGGCGTCGAATGTCGTTGCTCGACGCTGTGCCCGCTCGACCTTCGCGGGGCTGTAGAAATGCCGCGCCCACCGCGATGACGGCCGGGCCAGGCGAACGGCACCGATCAGGGCGACCAAAGGCAGCAGTGCGCCGAGGATCGACGTCGAGTACTTGCCCTTCGACACGCATACGACGACCGCGGCGATCCGCAGCGGCATGTCGACGGTGAACACCATGTGGGCGGGCAACCAGCCGGCGTCGTCGTCGAAGGGCATGTAGCCGAGCAGCATCAGCCCGAGGATCGCGAACGTGAGCGTCACCACCTGGACCGACAGTTGTCCCTCTCGGGTCCAGTAGACGTCGCGCAGATGCAGGATCAGCGCGAACTCGTCGAGGACCAGCGAGGTGCCGACTCCCACCGCGACGGCGGCGATCTCACCGATGGGCGACGCCCCGTCGCCCGCGACCGACATGATGCCTCCGAAAGCCATCAGGATGATGCCCGGCACCGCGTGATGGATGTGGACGCCGCCATGCACGTTGTTGCGGAACGGTCCGCGCCCGGCGCGGATCATGCGGGTGATCACCCGAGTGACGACGAACGTCGTCAGAAAGGCCACGAACAAGAGGAACAGCGGGAAGCGTCCGCTGTGCACCAACTCGGACAGGTGATGGGCCATCAACCCAGACTAGGCCGGGCGTCACCGAATCCCGACAGAATGCGCCAGGCCCCGACATCCGATGGATGTCGGGGCCTGAGAGGCTCGATGTGGCGAGACCCTTACAGGTTCGAGCCGCAGACCGGCCATGCGCCGGCGCCCTGGGTGGCCAGGACGTTCTCGGCGACACGGATCTGCTCTTCGCGCGAAGCGTTCGACGCCACGCCCGAACCGCCGTTGGCTTCCCAGGTGCCCTGAGTGAACTGCAGACCGCCGTAGTAGCCGTTGCCGGTGTTGATGGCCCAGTTGCCGCCGCTCTCGCACTGTGCGACGGCGTCCCAGTTGTGGCCGGCGGCCGAAGCGTTGCCCGCGAGGACGGTCAGCGGGGCGATGGCCAGGGCGCCGGTCACGGCGGTACGAACTGCAATCTTCTTGAGGCTCATGTGAATGAGTCACCTTCCGTATTCGTCATCACCGCGATTTGTGGTTTTCGGTGATGAACTATGAACGGAAAGGACACTACGTAATCAAACCGTGATCTGTCATGTCGCGATTGTGAAAAACGACTAGTCAGATCACGGAATGATAACTATGTGATTTTCAGTGTATTCCCAGCTTAAAGCGCATAACGACCTGTGAATTCGCTAGGTGCCCTTGACCTGCGAAAAGTGGCCTATCACACAGCATTTTTGTGAGCCGGGTCACCTGATTTACGTGCTCAACGAGCGCCGACCGGCAGCCCCAGCATCGCCGACAAGGAGCCCGCGACGATCGGTCCGAGCCCCTGCAACGACTGCTCGGTGAGCAGCGAACTGGGTAGGGTGGTGATCTGGCAGCCGCTCGGCGTCGGGGCTCCGGGCGTCAGTCGCGTGTTGATCCAGTCGAATGCCGCGCTGGCTCCGGTCATCAAGACGATCCCGTGTGTCGAGGAGATCTGCGGAATGGGATTGGGCGGGAGCTGCTCGCGGTGGAACGTCACCGCGGCCCCACCGCGGCAGTAACTGCGCACCAGACGGTCGGTGCCCGCGATCGGCGCGACCTCCTCGCTGATGCCGTTGTAGATGTAGGTCGGCACCGTCGGAGCCCGGCCGGTGATGCCGCGCTCGGCGATCGCCTTCTTGATGATCGGATCGTTCAGCACGACGTCGACGGGCCGGGTCAGGTAATTGCGATAGTCGAACCACAGGTTGGACAGGACGTTCTGCCCGACGCAGTGATTGCGGGTCTCGGCGACGATCTGGCGGCCCCGCGGCGTCAGGAACTGGTTGAGGCGGGCATGGAAGGCCGGCGAGTCCTTGCCGATCGCTCCCAGCGCGATGGGGATGAGTCCGGCGAGCGGAGTGAAGTTCACCGACTTGAGCGACGCCCCCAAATCGCGCTCGGGAGCGCCGAACGCGGCGCCCTTGATATTGAGTTCCGGCGCATACGTGGGCTGCTCTTCGACGGCCCAGCTGCTCGCGATCGCGCCGCCCGAGTAGCCCCACAGCGCGGTCGGGGTCTTCTTGGGCAGCTGCGAGGGCATGAAGTTCTGCACCGCACGGATACCGTCGAGCACCGCATAGCCGGGCTGATGAGGGGTGAGGAAGGAGTTTCGGCTGCCGCCGTGGTCGGGCATCGCGACCGCCCAACCCTTGGTGAGGCCGGCCGCGGCCAGGAGCGTCTCGGCGCCGCCGTTGGTCAGCGTGATCGGCCCGGTGCGGGAATAGAGGTCGATCGGCAGCCCGTGGGTCAAGCTGTACGACGGCCCGCACACTCGCAGGATCGAGTCGGTCGCCGCCTGGAACGACAGCAGTTTGCGTTTGTACCGCGCGCCCTCGGGGATCATCAGCGTGGTCACGGTGACGTCAGGTTTGCCGTATTGATCGGCCGTCCGGTACAACAGCTGCCACGCCTGCACATGCACTGGAAACAGTTGCAGCGCACGGACATTCACCGGGCGGCTCTTCAGCACCTGACCGGCGGCGGCCGCGGCGAAGTTCGCCGGGGCGTCGTAGAAGGAGTCGCGTGGGGGTGCGGGCTCGGCTGATGCGACGCCGGTGGTGGCGGTGAGCGTGGCCGCTGCCACGGTGGTGGTGACCGCGACGGCGACGGTACCCCGCGTCAACCGGCTGAGGAAACGACTGACGCTGGACAGATGACCCATAGCGAGGAACATACGCGGTCGATTACCAGCATGTATGCGGTTTTTGATACTTGCCAGTCGGGTTTGTGCAGCACGACGGCCCCGCCGGTTCGACGCCGACGGGGCTCGTGGAGAGTGATGGCTACTTCAGTTCGGCGCTGCTCTTGTTCAGCACGCGACGTGCGATCACCAGGTTCTGGATCTGCTGGGTGCCTTCGAAGATGTCGAGGATCTTCGAGTCGCGGGCCCACTTCTCCAGCAGCAGGCGCTCGGAGTAACCGAGCGTGCCCGCCAGCTCGACGGTCTTGTTGGTGATGTCGGTGACGGTGCGACCGGCCTTGGCCTTCGACATCGACGCCTCGGCGGAGTTGGGCTGCTTGTTGTCGGCCATCCAGGCGGCCCGCATCGTATGCAGATACGACGCCTCCCAGTCGCTTTCGAGGCGGATGAACTCGGCGGCCGCGGCATGCTGATCGGCCGCCGGACGGTCGTAGTCGATCTCGACGCCCGCCTCTTCGAGGATGCGGCGCAACTCTTCGAGCGCGGCACGTCCGACGCCGACGGCCATGCCGGCGACCATGGGGCGGGTGTTGTCGAAGGTCTGCATGACCCCGCCGAACCCCTTCTTGGTGTCCACCTCGGGCGACCCGAGCAGGTTCTCCTTGGGGATGCGGCAGTCCTCGAAGCGCAGCACGGTGGTGTCCGAGACACGGATGCCGAGTTTGTGCTCGAGCCGGACGACGGTGACGCCCGGATGTTCCCGCGGTACGACGAAGCTCTTGATCGCGGCGCGACCGGCGCTCTTGTCGACGGTGGCCCATACGACGATGTGGGTGGCCCGTGAACCGGCGGTGACGAAGATCTTCTCGCCGTTGATGACGTAGTCGTCGCCGTCGAGGGTGGCGGTGGTCGACACGGCGGCCGAGTCGGAACCGAAGCTGGGCTCGGTGATGGCCATCGCGGCCCACACCTTGCCGAAACTCTTCAGCTGCTCGTCGGTGGCGACGGCGGCGATCGCCGCGTTGCCCAGGCCCTGGTAGGGGATGCAGAGCATGAGCCCGACGTCGCCCCACGACGTTTCCAGGGCGTTGAGCACCGACTGCATGTTGCCGCCGTTGACGACGGCGCCGTCGGGCTTGGCCGGCTTGTTCTTCGCGGCGGCACGCCCGCCGTCGGCGCCCGCACCGGCCGCGCCGGCGGCGGACAGGCCGTCGTACAGGCTGGCGAGGGTGTCGAGTTCGATCGGATAGTCGTGCTCACGCAGATCGTATTTGCGCGAGATGGGCCGGAAGATCTGCGCCGCGGCCTGGTGAGCCTGGTCGATGGTGGTGTCGAGTTTGCGGGGCAGTTCGAGATTGATTGCCATTGTTATTGTCTCCCAAGTACTTTCGCGTCCTTAGAGGACCACGATGCCTTCGCCGATGCCTGCGCCGCGCAGATCGCGGTACCAGCGCTCGACCGGGTGCTCCTTGGTGAAGCCGTGGCCGCCGAGCAACTGCACGCCGTCGAGGCCGATCTGCAGGCCCTTGTCGATGGTCAGCTTGCGGGCCAGCGCCGCTTCGCGCGCGAACGACAGTCCCTGCTCGGCGCGCGCCGCGCCGCGCAGCGTGACGAGCCGGATCGAGTCGACCTCGGTGGCGATGTTGGCGACCATGAAGGCGACGGCCTGGCGGTTGGAGATCGGCTCGCCGAATGCCTCCCGCTCGTTGACGTAGGGGATCACGTAGTCGAGGACTGCGCGGGCGGTGCCCATCGCAAGGGCCGACCAACCCAGGCGCGAGAGCCGCACGACGTCGCGGTAGGCGGCCGCAGCGGTATCACCCTCGGCGCCGCCGAGCAGAGCGCTCGTCGGCACTGCCACGTCCTGCAGCAGCAGGCGACCCATGCCCGCGGCGCGTACGCCCATGCCCGGATCGGCTTCGACGATCAGTCCGGTGGTGTCGGATTCGACGATGAACAGCGCGGGCCGACCGTCGAGCTGGGCGCCGACGATGAACAGCTCCGATGACCCGGCAGCGGGCACGAATGACTTCACACCGTTGAGGCGGTAGCCGCTCGGCACGCGAGTTGCCTTGGTGGACAGGTTGAATGCGTCGAACAGTGCCCGGGGTTCGGCGATGACGACGGCCGACTGCGGCACGTTCTCGCCGGCGAAGTCGGGAAGGTAGGTGCGCTGCTGCTCGTCGCTGCCGAAGTTGGTCAAAGTGGTGGCGACGCCGCTCGGGGCGAGTAGCGGCAGGGCGAGACCCATGTCGCCGTAGGCCATCGCCTCGGCGACGAGCGCGTTGGTCACGACGCCGCGTTCGCTGGCCGCGCCGTCGAACTCTTCGGGGACGTTGATCATGGTGATGCCGAGCTCGGC
The DNA here is from genome assembly GCF_012933505.1 of Gordonia asplenii. Taxonomy (GTDB): domain Bacteria; phylum Actinomycetota; class Actinomycetes; order Mycobacteriales; family Mycobacteriaceae; genus Gordonia; species Gordonia asplenii. The sequence continues at coordinate 110,161 of NZ_JABBNB010000010.1, read as the reverse complement.
GGAGCGCTCCAGGATGTCGGCCGGGGCCTGGGCCGCCGTGTCGGCGTCGTAGGCGGCCGGACGCAGGATCTCGGTGCTGAACTCCTTGACGGTGTCAGCGATCATCTGCTGCTCGTCGTCGGGGGTCAGGTTGAAGTAGTCCTTGGGGGTGGTGGCCAGCCGCTTGGCCTTGCCGTCGCCGCCCTGGGCCGCTTTGAACGCGCGATTGGCCGCGCCGAGAGTCTGAAAACCGGTCTTGGTGCCTTCGTAGGCGATGCGGTTGATGGGCTCGCGCAGCTTGTACTTCTCGGCGAATTCGGAGCCGGTCACGCTGGTCAGGACGCGCATCGCGGTGCCGATCGCTGAGCGCTTGCGGGGATTGCGGCCGACTGCCGAGGTGTCCCGGGGCTCGGTGGAAGTTGTCATTGTCACCAACTGCTTCTCGTCGAGGTGGATGATGGTTGAGCTGGCCTTTCGGCCAGTCCCACGGAGTTCTTACTCCCTAGTAAGAACAGACCTTACTCCTCGGTAAGGAAGATGTCACGTGTGGTGCCCGATACATTTGTGTGGTGGACCCGCACGAGCTCGAAGTCATCGAATCCCCGCGCCGGCCGCTCATCGCGGCCCTGCCCGCGGCGGCGGTTGCGGCGGGCGGGGTAGCGGTGTACGGGATCGCGCTCGCGTGGTCGCCGGCCGCAGTGGTGTCCGGTCCGGGATTCTGCCCGTTTCGGGAGATGACCGGCTGGCCGTGCCCCGCGTGTGGCCTCACCCGCAGCTTCGTGATGCTTGCGCACGGAGATGTGGCGCGCGCGTTCTCGTTCAACCTGTTCGGGCCGGTGTTCTTCGTGGTGGGGTTGGCGGCGACGATAGTCGCGGGCTGGTCGCTCGTCGCTCGACGCCCCGCGGTGCTGGAGAAGTTCGGGTCGTGGCTGACCACGCCGGCCGCCATGGTGCTGTTGGCCGTCTGGATGGCCTACGGTGTTGCGCGGATCGTCGACGCGGCGCGCGGTACCGGGCTGTTCCCGTCGGTTACGTAGTCCCGAGATTCGCCAGAAGTGCTTGCGCCGCAGCGAGTTCGGCGCTCAGCTCGTCGACGCGGCGCTGCGCCTCTTCGCGGGCCGCATTGAGCACCGACGACGTGGCGGCCAGCGCGGCGTCGTCGGCGAGCCCGACCATCGCGGCGTCGACGGAATCCGGTGTGACACTGCGGGATCGGGTGGGTTTGCGGCCGCCGCGAGTGACTGACACCGACCATTTGTTGTCCGGCGTGCCGAAGATCGTGACGGTGACCGACGCCGGCGGCTTGGGTGAGCCGACCGCGCGGCGCGCGGGTTTTCCGGCGGCCGGCTTGACCGACTTGGGCGTTGCGGGCGCGACGTCGGCGGAAGTCGGTGGGGCCGCTGGGGATTGACGCGCTGCGGGGACGCTCGGCGCGGCGGGCTTGGCCGGTGACGACGCGGCCTGCCGAGTCTTGGCCGGTTTCTCTTGTGGTGCAATGTTTTTCGTCAACCGGAGTTCGTCGGCCCCGTAGGGCAGCGCGTCGTCGACGCCGCGCGGTTTGACGGTCACGGTACTGCCCGACACCGAGATGACCCGCGCGGACGCGCCCGCGGTGAGTCCGAGGCTCGGGACGCCCTCGCGCAGATAGACGGTCGCCGCCTTGCCGTCGGCGACGGTCGCGGCGAGGGCGGTGAGGTCGTCGGGGGTCAGGAACTCCGATGCGGATGCGGAGCGGCGCGGTGGCATGAGCAGGCCTTTCTCATCGAGCAGGTGATGAGATCAGTGTCGCACATGGTTACGACAGAATCGCACGGGTGTGCGAAGTGTCGGGGCTCACCACTGGTCGGCAAGCTCCTCGCGCCCGACGATCCGCGACTGCACGACGATGCCGGAGACCGCGAGGATCAGGTACAGGATGTACCACACGACGTTGTGGCTGATCGTGGAGGTGATCGAGGCGCGGCCGAAGTCGTCGAGCGAGATCACCGTCGTCACCAGCATCACCCCGCCGACGATGGCGGAGGCGCCGCCCAAGGCACTGAACACGACGAGCAGGATGGCCGGAAGATTCAGGGCGACGGCCGCGACGGCGAGCAGGATGCCCACCACGACGCCGATCACGACGATCACCCAATTCCAGGTGACGCCGATGCCGGCCATGATCGCCGAGCCCAGGATGAATCCGATCGAGGCCATCGTGAGCACCACGGCGACCGAGTAGTAGAGGTAGGCCAGCAGCGCGAAGACCACGCCGATGAGCACGCCGATGAACCATCCGAGGAAGGTCGACAGAAAGCCGTCGCCGGTCAGCGCGGAGATCAGACCGGCGCCCAGGTTGAAGCCGGCGAATGCGCCCCAGATGGTGATGACGATGCGCATCGCGACCACTCCGCGAAAGCAGAAGACGACGCCGACGAGAATCGCGAGGATGCCGATGAGGATGCTGTTCACGCGATAAGCGTAGCGACGTGACGGTTGGTGCGATGATGGATTCATGCGCTTGACTCACTTCGGACATTCCTGCCTGCTCGCCGAATTCGACGGCACCAGAATCCTTTTCGATCCAGGCACACTGTCGGTGGGGTTCGAGGGCCTCACCGACCTCGACGCCGTCCTGATCACCCACCAGCATCCCGATCACGCCGACGTCGCGCGGTTGCCCGCACTCGTCGCCGCCAATCCCGAGGCGCTGCGCTACGCCGATCCGCAGACCGCCGCGCAACTCAACGACGACGGTGCGGCGGGGGAGTGGACGGCCGCGCACGCGGGCGACACCTTCGACGTCGGGGCGGTGACCGTCCGGGTGACCGGCGGGCGGCATGCGGTGATTCATCCGGCGATCCCCGTCGTCGACAACGCCGCCTACATCGTCGACGCCGCGTCGCAGGTGGGCGCGCTGATGCATCCCGGTGACTCGTTCTACATCCCATTCGAGAAGATCGACGTGCTCGCGCTCCCGGCTGCGGCACCGTGGATGAAGCTCAGCGAGTCCGTCGACTATCTGCGCGGGGTCGCGCCGCGGGTAGCGGTGCCGATCCACCAGGGTGTGCTGTCCGCCGCCGGTATCGCGATCCATAACGCGCGACTGGACGAAATGAAGGACGCGGCAACCGAATTCGTGGTGCTGGACGACCGAGCGCCGACCGATCTGTGAGCACCGCGGTGGTGCCGAGGGATGACGAAACGAGCGATTGTCACTAGCCTGCAGTCGTGCCTTCCTTAGCTTTGCAAATGACAGACACGACACGCGACTGGCTCATCGACAAGCCCATCCACATCGCGATCTACGTCGCCCTGGCGCTCGTCGTCCGCTACGTGATGCACCTAGCGATCGACCGCGTCACCGGTCAGCGTCGACCCGCGGACGTCGTACGCAGACGGCTGTGGAAACGGCGTCGGTCCGCGCGGGCAACACCTCCGGTCGACGACGCGGCCGAGCTCGCCGTAGGCGAGCGGGGCGGTGTCGGATCGTGGCGTCTGGCCGGTGAATCGTTGCGTTCGGGCCTGCGCCATCGCACACCGGACCAGCTCAGGGATGCACGCAACCGTGATGCGCGGACCCGACGTCGCCGTCTGCAGCGTGCACACACCATCGGGTCGGTGCTGAAGTCGGCGGTCTCGTTCACGGTATTGATCTGGGTGATCCTGCAGAGCCTCGCCATCGTCGGGGTCAACGTGGCGCCGTTCATCGCCTCGGCGGGTATCGTCGGCGTCGCCCTCGGGTTCGGTGCGCAGAACCTCGTGCGCGACTTCCTGTCCGGGCTGTTCATGCTCTTCGAGGATCAGTACGGCGTCGGTGACGTGGTCGATCTCGGTGACGCGGTGGGCACCGTCGAGTCGGTCGGCCTGCGGGTGACAACCGTCCGGGACCAATGCGGAACCCTGTGGTACTGCCGGAACGGCGAGATCATGCGGGTCGGAAATTTCAGCCAGGACTATGCCGTGGCTTTCTTGCAACTTCCGATCTCCTACGGCTCCGACGTCGATCTCGCCTGCCGGGTCGCGCTCGATACCGCACAAGCCGTCGCCGACGAGGAGGATCGCCGCGACGACGTGCTGGCGCCGCCGGAAATGCTCGGCGTCGACGGACTGAAGCCCGACGCGATCACTCTCCGGCTGACGATCACCGTCCGCGCGGGCGCCCAGTGGTCGATGGAACGCGAACTGCGGCGTCGCATCCGGCAGGCGTTCGACGCCAACGGCATCTCGGCTCCCTATCCGAACGGGCTGCCGGTCAGTGCGCTTCAGTCCGCGGTGTCCGCCGCGGAGTGAGTCACGGTCGCAGAGCGTCGAGCACGCGCTCGTGCAGCAGGCCGTTCGACGCCACCGCGGAGCCGCCGTGCGGTCCGGCGGCGCCGTCGAGCGAGGTGAACGTCCCGCCCGCTTCGCGTACCAGAATGTCAAGCGCCGCAAGGTCCCACAGTGACACCTCGGGCTCGGCGGCGACATCGACCGACCCCTCCGCGACGAAGCAGTAGTTGAGGAAGTCGCCGTAGCCGCGTACCCGCCACACGGCGTCGGTCAGCTCGATGAACTTCTCGCGCACACCGCGTTCGGCCCACCCGGAGAGACTGGAGAAGGCGAGACTGGCGTCGTCGAGCGAACCGACGGCCGAGGTGGAAAGTCGTTGCGGCGCGGCGTCGTCGAAGCTTGCGAAGGCGCCGAGTCCGGCGGCCGCCCACCACCGGCGCTTGAGCGCGGGCGCCGACACGACGCCGACGACGGGCACGCCGTCGACGAGCAGGGCGATCAGCGTCGCCCACACCGGCACGCCGCGCACGAAGTTCTTGGTGCCGTCGATCGGATCGACGATCCATTGGCGTCCGGTGAACGACGCGGTGCCGCCGAACTCTTCGCCGAGCACCGCGTCGTCCGGCCGATGCTGTGAAAGCAGGTCCCGGACAAGGGTTTCCGCGGCGAGGTCGGCGTCGGAGACGGGCGTGAGGTCGGGTTTGGTGTCGACTTCGAGATCCATCGAGCCGAACCGGGTCAGGGTGAGCGCATCGGTGGAATCGGCGATCGAGAGCGCGACCGCGAGATCGTCGGCGATCGTCGAGGCCGGGGCGATGTCGGACATGACGACTAGGGTAGCGAGCATGTTGGTCCAGATCACGTTCGCCGTCATCATCGCGGCCGCCGCGGTAGCGCTCATCATCCAGTTGCAACGTGGGCGCCGACCGAAGGCGCTGTCCGCCCAGCAGTCCGCGCAGTTCGAAGAGGGCACTCTCACGGTGACCGGCGTGAGTGATCGGCCCGCGAAGGCGGATGCGAAAGGCGAGGTGTTCGCGACGATATCCGGGACGATCGTCGGGCCGGGCACCTCGCCGACCGACGTCTACACCACGGTGGTGCTGAACCTGGCCAACGATCGGTGGCCGCGCCCCGGCGACGACCTTCCGGTCCTCTACAAGCCCGGCAAGGTCGACACGAGTTGGCGACTGGGGACGCTGCCGCCGCCCTAGGCGACGGGTAGTCGGTATCCTGGTAAACCGTGCATCCCGACGTGACCGTTGATTTGGAATCCCTCGACGCCACCTTGTCCACCGTGGAGAAGGTTCTCGACCTCGAGGAGCTGCGTCGTCGGATCGACGAGCTGGAGATGCAGGCATCCGATCCCGACCTGTGGAACGACCAGGACCACGCGCAGAAGGTGACCAGCGAGTTGTCCTATGCGCAGGCCGAGTTGCGCAGGGTCACCGAGCTGCGGCAACGCCTCGACGATCTGCCTGTGCTCTACGAACTCGCCGAGGCCGAGGAAGGCGCCGACCGCACGGCCGCGCTCGCCGACGCCGACGGTGAACGTGTGACACTGCGCACCGACATCGAGGCGATGGAGGTGACGACCATGCTCGCCGGCGAGTACGACCCGCGTGACGCGCTGGTCAACATCCGCTCCGGCGCGGGCGGCGTCGACGCCGCGGACTGGGCGCAGATGCTGATGCGCATGTACATCCGCTGGGCCGAGCAGCACGGGTTCGGCGTCGAGGTCTACGACACCTCCTACGCCGAAGAAGCGGGCATCAAGAGCGCCACGTTCACCATCAAGGCGCCCTACATGTACGGAAAGCTGTCGGTCGAGCAGGGTACGCACCGGCTGGTGCGGATCAGTCCCTTCGACAACCAGGGACGACGACAGACGTCGTTCGCCGAGGTCGAGGTGCTGCCCGTCGTCGACACCACCGACCACATCGACGTCAACGAGAACGACCTGCGCGTCGACGTCTACCGGTCGTCGGGGCCCGGCGGCCAGTCGGTCAACACCACCGACTCCGCGGTCCGCCTCACCCACATCCCCACCGGCATCGTCGTGACCTGTCAGAACGAGAAGTCGCAGCTGCAGAACAAGGCCGCGGCGATGCGCGTGCTGCAGGCCAAACTGCTCGAACGCAAACGCCAGGAGGAGCGTGCCGAGATGGATGCGCTCAAGGGCGACGGCGGGTCGAGCTGGGGCAACCAGATGCGCTCGTATGTGCTGCACCCGTATCAGATGGTGAAGGATCTGCGCACCAACCTCGAAGACAACAATCCCAACAACGTGCTCGACGGCGCGCTCGACAAGTTCATCGATGCCGGCATTCGCTGGCGGATGGCCAATGCCGATGCGTAACGGTTCGCTGGCGGCAACCGGTGAACGGCTCGCGAGTTTCTCCGGCCCGGCGGGCACCGACCGACTGGTGCGCTGGCTGGCGACCAACGGCGTGCAGATCGTGCTGTGGGTGCTCGCGGCCGCGCTGATCATCCGTTTCGTCAACTGGGGTCTCGCCCGCTACGCGCAGCGGATCGACCGTGAGTTCGAGGGCAGCGACCTCATCGTCCGCACCGAGACCACCAAACATCGTCGTGCCCTCGTCGAGGTGGTCGGCTGGACTGTGATCGGCATCGTCGTGCTGGTCGCCGGACTGCAGGTGTTGATGGCGTTGGGCCTGCCGGTCACCAGCCTGGTCGGCCCCGGCGCCGTGCTCGGTGCCGCACTCGGTTTCGGCGCGCAACGCGTCGTGCAGGATCTGCTCGCCGGCTTCTTCATCGTCACCGAGAAGCAGTATGGCTACGGCGACGTCGTGGAGCTCACACTCACCGGCGGCAGCGACGCGACGGGAACCGTCGAGGACGTCAATCTGCGCGTCACGAAACTGCGCGCCAGCGACGGTGAAGTGGTGACGGTACCCAACGGGCAGATCGTGAAGTCGACCAACCTGTCCAAGGACTGGGCACGTGCCGTCGTCGACATCCCGATCCCCGCGGAAGCCGACATCGGCCAGGTCAACGAGATCCTCGGGCGCGTGGGTGCGGAGTTCTTCAGCGACCGCAACATGCATCGCCTGCTGCTCGACGCTCCGGCGCCGCTGGGCGTGACCGACCTCGAACTCGACTCGATGACCGTGCGAATGGTCGCGCGGACCCTGCCGGGCAAACAGTTCGAGATCAGTCGCGCGTTGCGTGCACGCATCATCCGTGCGCTGGCGCGGGCGGGCATCACCATCGCCCCCGGCCGCGACGTGCTGTCCGGGTCGACACCCCCGACCGGACTGGAACCGAGTGAGACCCGCGGCGATGCGTGAGCGAGAGGAGTACCGATGACCACCGACGACGATTCGACCGAACCGACCGACCCGCAGCCACAGCCGCAACCGGATCCTCACCCGCACCCCCGCTCGCGTGATTTCACGCACATCTACGGGACCCGCATCCGCACCTCGACCGCGGGAATGCTTGCGGCGTTCCTCGGTCTGCTGGTGCTGCTCGGCTACACGACCGACCATTACGCGCAGATCGACGCCGACAACGCCGCCCGCGAGCTCGCCCGTCGGCCGGCGTTGACGCAGACCACCGACGACTACACGCCGACGAGCACCACATCGTCATCGAGACGATCGTCGACGCCGCGCTCGTCGTCGACCGACGTCACCACGACGTCGGGAGACAGCGAGACGGAGTCGTCGTCGACGGAACCGTCGGCGTCGAACAACCAGCTCCCGCTGCCGAGCTGGCTGTTCCCCCAGGGCTCGACGCCGAGTACCCGCCAACAGACGACCGAGTCTCAGGTGCCACAGCGGTAACACGCCGGAGCGTGCCGCACCTGAGCGGAGTTCTCAGCCGTCGTCGCTACACTGGCATCTCGTGATCAAGCTGTCGGACGTCACCATGAAGTACAAGGCCTCGGCTCGCCCGGCCCTGTCGAACATGTCGCTGGAGTTGGATAAGGGCGAATTCGCCTTTCTCATCGGCCCGTCCGGGTCGGGCAAATCGACGTTCTTCCGGGTGCTGCTCAAAGAGGACAAACCGTCGTCGGGCGACGTGTACGTCGGGGACTTCCATGTCAACAAGCTCAAGGCCCGGATGGTGCCCAAGTTGCGCCAGTCGATCGGATGCGTGTTCCAGGACTTCCGTCTGCTGCAGCAGAAGTCGGTCGCCGACAACGTCGCCTTCGCGTTGGAAGTGATCGGCAAACCACCGAGCACCATCGCCAAAGCGGTACCCGAGGTGCTCGAATACGTGGGGCTCGAAGGCAAACTCGACCGGATGCCCTACGAGTTGTCCGGTGGCGAGATGCAGCGTGTCGCCATCGCGAGAGCCATCGTCAACCGCCCGCTGCTGCTGCTGGCCGACGAGCCGACCGGCAACCTCGACCCCGATACCAGCCAGGAGATCGTCGACGTGCTCGACCGCGTCAACCGGCGCGGCACCACCGTCGTCATGGCGACCCACGACCGCCAGATCGTCGACGCGATGCGACGCCGGGTCATCGAATTCGACGCGGGCCAACTGGTTCGCAACGACGTCCAGGGCATCTACGGCATCGGCTGAACGCCGAAATCGGCCCGAGCAGTCAGTCGCGTCCATCAAGGGCGACGGGACTTCGTCAGTCGCTTACATCACGGGCGACGGGACTACGTCAGTCGCGTCATCTACGCCGCAAGGAATCTGAGGAGAGCATGCGAGCGAATTTCATCATCAGTGAGGTCCTGAACGGGCTGCGCCGCAATGTCACCATGACGTTGGCGATGATCCTGACGACCGCCATCACACTGGGGATGTTCGGCGCCGGCCTGCTGGTGATCCAGATGGCCGACAAGAGTCAGAAGATCTTCCTCGACCGGGTCGAGATGCAGTTCTGGATCAACGACGACGTCGCCGACCGCGATCCCAACTGCACGCAGGATCCGTGCGCGACGCTGCGCAAGCAGCTCGAAGCCGAGCCCGGCGTCGCGAAGGTCACGTTCATCGATCGTGCCGCGGCGTACAAGATCGCCAAGGAGACCTTCAAGGACACCCCCGATATCGTCGACCAGAACACGCTGCCCGCGTCGTTGAAGGTGCGGATGAGCGATTCCGACCGGTTCGGGGCGGTGCTCGACAAGTATCAGAAGGCACCCGGCGTCGACGGCGTACTCGATCAGCGTGACCTCGTGAAGCGTATCTTCAGCGTGCTCGACGGTACCCGCAATGCCGCGTTCGTGATCGCCGTGATTCTCGCCATCTCGGCAATCATGCTGATCATCAACATGGTTCAGATCGCCGCGTACACCCGGCGCACCGAGGTGTCGATCATGCGGCTGGTCGGTGCGACGCGCTGGTACACGCAGTTGCCGTTCCTGCTGGAGGCGGTGCTCGCCGCCTTCATCGGCTCACTGCTGGCCATCGGCGGACTGTTCGCGGCGCGCATCCTGTTCTTCGAGAACGCGCTGCGTGATCTGTACGGCGTAAATATCCTTGCGCGCATCAGCAACACGGACGTATTGTTCGTGTCCCCATGGCTGGTGCTCGGCGGAATCCTGCTCTCGGGAGTGACGTCGTATGTCACCCTGCGCTGGTACGTTCGCGAGTGATCGAGCCTTCAAGACAGCACAACGGCTAGGACAGTGGTGAATTTCCGGTGGTGAACTTCCGGTGGTGAAGGAAAAGGGTCGCACGGTCATCGCGACCAACCGCAAGGCGCGGCACAACTACGCGATCGTCGATACCTACGAGGCGGGCATCGCGCTGCTCGGAACCGAGGTGAAGAGCCTGCGGGAGGGCAAGGCGTCGCTGGTCGACGCCTTCGCGACCGTCGACGACGGCGAGATCTGGCTGCGCGCACTGCACATCGCGGAGTACGGCAACGGGTCGTGGACCAACCACGCACCGCGGCGCAACCGCAAGCTGCTGATGCATCGCCGCGAGATCGACAATCTGATCGGCAAGATCCGCGACGGCAACCTGACCCTGGTGCCGTTGTCGATGTACTTCAACGACGGCAAGGTGAAGGTCGAGTTGGCGCTCGCCCGCGGCAAGCAGGCGCACGACAAACGACAGGACATCGCTCAGCGGACCGCTCGACGGGAAGTCGAACGGGAAATGGGCCGTCGCATCAAGGGCATGTAGGGGATTACTTTTCACGTGCGACGACGGGCCTTCCGCCGGATTCGAGCGTTGACAGCACTGCTGTCGGCGCTCGTCGTCGTCGCGTGTGTCGCGGAGCCGCCCGCGCGAGTGGGCGGCTCCGGCGTCGCACTGGCCGGTGTCGCGCCCACGCCGCCGCTGGGCTGGAACAGTTGGCAGCCGTACGGGTGCGGTGTCACCGAAGCGCAGGTGAAGGCGCAGGCCGATGCCCTCGTGTCGACCGGATTGCGCGACGCCGGCTACCGCTACGTCGTCGTCGACGATTGCTGGAATGCGTCGACGCGCACGAAAGACGGTGCGCTGCAATCAGATTCGACGAGATTCCCAGACGGAATGTCGTCATTGGGGGAGTACCTGCATCAGCGGGGACTCAAGTTCGGACTTTACGTCGGGGCGAGCGACAAGACGTGCACGCAGTATCAGGGACAGTATCCCGGCGCCACCGGCAGCCGCGGCGTCGAACAGCGTGACGCTGCGACGCTGGCGTGGTGGGGCGTCGACTACATCAAGGCCGACTGGTGTTCGAGCAATGGGGATCACGACGATCAGGTCGCGGCGTTCACCGCGTGGCGCGACGCGGTGCGCGCGACCGGGCGGCCGATGGTGTTGAGCATCAACCCGAACAGCGGGGTGTCCGGGATGCCGCCGGGCCAGCGATTCGACTGGGGCGGCGTCGCGACGATGACACGGATCACCAACGACATCGCGGCGTCGTTCGCCAGCGTGCTGGGCATCGCCGACGTCGTGGGTCTGGTCACGCCGCGGACGCGCGCGGATGCGTTCAACGACCCCGACATGCTCGTCGTCGGGCAGGGATTGAGCGCGGCGCAGGCCCGCACCCAGATGTCGCTGTGGGCGATGATGGCCGCACCGCTGATGATCGGGACGGATCTGACGAGGCTGTCCGACGCCGGGCTTGGGGTTGTCGGGAACCAGGCGATGCTGGCGATCGACCAGAATTCGCGCGTGGTGTCGGGGGCGCCGGTGGCGGGCGATCCGCAGGTGTGGTCGAGGGCGATCGGGCCGAAAGGGCTGGCGGTGTCGATGACGAACCGGACGTCGCGGAATGCGACCGTGACCGTGTCGCTGGCGTCGCTGGGATTGTCGGGCGACGGCGTGGTGGGCGTCGACGTGTGGACGTCGAAGCGGTATCAAGCGCACGACGGAGTGCTGTCGGTGCAGGTGGCGGCCGGCGACACGGCGCTGCTGGAAATCGTGTGAGGCCGGCGCGAGTAATTGGGATGAAGTTGTCGGGCGGTGTTGTTAGTATTGGAAGTCCGCCACGACCCGTGGCGGAACCATCTTGGGGCTGAACGGTTTCGACTGCGTGCGTCGAGGTGGGGGAAGCGTGTCGGTGCAGGCTAGAGACCACCGTATAAGCGTCGCAGCAACCAATTAAGCGCCGATAAGAATCAGCGCGACTACGCTCTCGCTGCCTAAGCAGCCAGGCTAGTCTGTCGGCCCGGACGTGCTCTCAGTCCGGTCCCCGGCATCATCTTAGAGAGCTCACCGTCCTCGCCGGTCGCGGGAGAGGACGGGACATCTCACAGGGACTGGGATCGTCATCTCGGCTTGTTCGCGTGACCGAGAGATCCGAGTAGAGGCGTAGCGAACTGCACACGGAGAAGCCCCATTGACACGACGAAGGACCCGGGTTCGATTCCCGGCAGCTCCACTCCAGTCCCTCACCTGTTTACACAGGTGGGGGACTTTTTTGGCTCGGGACAGTCGAAGTGGACACCGGCGTGCCGTGCACGACCTGGCGCGAGGCGCGATCTATTGTCACCGAGATGACCGTCATCGGTCCTGTCCGCGGCTGGACAAGTCGGTCATCGCCGACGGTGCGTGCCGTGCCGTCCTACCCTGACGGCATGGCTAGATGGTGGATGCGAGTAATCGTGGGCGTGATCGTCCTTGCGGGTGCGGGTGCGGGTGCCGCGATGCCGGCAGTGGCTGACGCTGCCTGGGATCCGATTGTCTTCGACTGCCTGGGGCACCCTGTGGTGCGGCCGTCCGAAATCGTGATGACCTGCGCGGATGCCAACGACGAGATTCTGAATATCCGTTGGCAATCGTGGGGTGCCGGCTCGGCTAATGGAACCGGGACGGAGCACGCCAATCAGTGCGTCCCGGATTGTGCCGATGGCAAATGGGCGGTGTTTCCGGTGCGGTTGGGCTTGTCTCAGCCGGTGAACGGAGCGTTCAGCCTGATGGCATTGACGCCCGTGGCGACGGGCAACACGCAATATCTTCAGTTGCGTACTTCGTAGGCGTGCTGAATACGGCACTCCCGGCAACCCTCGACGGTCCCCAGTGCCATCCCGACCGTCGCTACCTCACAGCCATTGCGCCACGCCACCGTGACCGGAGCAAGTGCCGGTGTGGTGCTTGCTGAAGCTGTAGTCACCGTCACGGCATTTCGCGGTAGCTCCCGCCGGCGCGGTGTTGCCGTCGTTCTCGGGGTCCGGGACGCACTGGCCGCTGGAATTCAGATACTCACCGGTTCCGCATCCGCCAGACGCGTGGGCTTGGGCGGGTGCGAGTAGTCCGCCCGCGATGGCAAGAGCCGCCGCGGCGGTCACGAGTGCGCGTCTGGTCATGTCATTGTCTCCTCATAGATCTGTTGAGCAACCTGAACCTAGGCGCGCGGCCGGCGTGTCGTAGCAGGAATCGCACAAACACGTGTTATGGTGTGCAGCCGTTGCGGACAAGCCGGGCAAATGCCCGCTGACCTGCGCAGACGCCACTCGTCCGGGATCGGAACGAGCGTGAGCTGGATGCGAGGCGACGACGTCGCTGAATGTTCCCCGCCGCGGCCGCGACTGATCGTTCCGCTATGACCGCTGGTTCTCCGCGGCAGGACTCTACTTGGCCGAACGCAGCATGCCGGCCGCCAAATCCGAGCGCGGCGATCATCACCAGCGCGCCGATTCCCGCGGTCGCGCCGACGCCGGAACGCGCCGTTGGCGCTCGCGATCAACGACGACGTGTGCTCGGCCGGCAAGCCGACGGCAGTCTCGTGCGCGCCGCCAAGGGTGTCGACCGCGCTCGCCTCGACGCCGGAACCCCACTGGACCTTCGACCGATAGATCGCGTTGAGCACGCTACCCAGCACCGCGGTGCCCAGCACCGCGCCGAACTCGTAGGCCGTTTCCGAAATCGCCGACGCCACACCGGATTTCTCGGCGGAGACGGCCGACACTCGATGCCCAAGACCAACGACCCATGGCGACAGGCATCATGGTCCAGTTCCTCTGATCGCCTGCGCGAGGTACGCGAGGTGGTCGTTGCGGCCAGTTGTTGACCTACCGTCGGACACTCGAGCACGTCAGCGTCGGGACACTCACCGCCAGCAGCCCTTCAGCGTTTGGAAGTCGCCGGAGAATGACATACCGGGACCCGAGCACACCGGGCCGTTCTTACCGTCGACGACGACTGTGGCATTCGGTCCGGCGATGGCGATCGCCAGACCCGGCCTGACTCCGTCCATCCGCACGTTGGCATTCGGGCCCAAGGCGATTGCGGCCGGTCCGGCGAAGTTGTTCGCATTCACCGTCGCCTGACCGCCGTCGGCGACGACCGCCAGGCTCAAGCCCTGAGGACCGGACTTGACCGCGCAATGAGTCGAACTGCTCGCCTGGCCGGGTAGGCCGGGGCATACCTGCGGTGCCGCGGCGGCTTCGCTGGCGCCGCCCAAGGCCAATCCAGCAGCTCCGGCGACCGCGACGATGAGACCGGCAGTGAATCGAGCTGTCCTATTCATGGGTCCTCCTTGGGGTCGTCGACGACGCCCGCCGCCGCCGATCACCAGTGATTCGGAGCCACACGGAAAATGGATAGGTGAGCGGTCCCACCTCGCCGTCCGCTTCCGACGCATCGGAGCCGCGGATCCCACTGTTCGGCGCGGGTATCTACTCGGCCTCGGGCGTGAGGCTCGCGACGGCGCGGGTAGGTTGCCGTTGCCCCGAGACCGTTCGGCAGAGCGGCAGTGATCCACAGCCGACGGGGTGCGGGTCGCGTGGATAATCCCGATATGACCGACGACACCGCCGCCCGCCTCCGAGACATCCCGGTGTTGACCGGTGCACCACCCGGGGATTCGATATCGGGATGGTCGACGGAGCCGGTCGAACAGTTTCTGCGGTGGCTCGACGTCGCGTTGGAGTCTGGCGTGGCGGAGCCGCACGCGGCGTCGTTTGCGACCGTCGACAGTGACGGTATGCCGGACGCGCGAGTGTTGATCCTCAAGGATGTGGACGGGCGCGGCTGGGCGTTCGCGGGCCCGGCGTCGGGTCGTCGGGGTGCGCAACTCGCCGTGAATCCAGCTGCCGCGCTGACGTTCTGGTGGCAACCGTTGGTCCGGTCGGTGCGGGTGCGGGGGCGCGTGGTGGAGGCGTCGATGCAGGAGAGCGAGGCTGACCTCGCCGCGCGGAGCGAGGCCGCTCGTGCGGAGGTAACCCCGGGTGACTGGCGGTTGTGGCGGGTCGTCGCAGATCGCGTCGAATTCTGGGAAGGCTCGACCGACCGCCGGCACATCCGCGTCGTGTACTCACGTGAAACGGATTCCGGGTGGTCGGTACGGCGGTACTGAAATGTTCCCCGTCCGGGTCCGTTTCCAGAAAACGCGGAGGATCCGAAGCCGCCCAGGGAACATTTCAGCGCTGCGTCAACCAACCGCGGACTCTACTTGGCCGAGCGCAGCATGCCGGCCGCCAATCCGAGCGCGGCGATCATCACCAGCGCGCCGATTCCCGCGGTCGCGCCGACGCCCGACGCGAATGCGTCGTTGGCGCTCGCGATCAACGACGACGCGTGCTCGGCCGGCAGGCCGGTGGCAGTCTCGTGGGCGCCGCCGAGGGTGTCGACCGCGCTCGCATCGACGCCGGAACCCGACTGGACCTTCGACCGGTAGATCGCGTTGAGCACGCTACCCAGCACCGCGGTGCCCAACACCGCGCCGAACTCGTAGGCCGTTTCCGAAATAGCCGACGCCGCACCGGATTTCTCGGCGGGTACGGCCGACACGATCAGATCGTTCGAGACCGTCTCGGTCGCGCCGATGCCGATCGCCATCACGGTGAACGCGCCGATCAGCACGGCGAGACTACCCGTTGCACCTGCGATCAACGCGTACCCGACCGCCGACAGCGCCAAGCCGAAGCACACCACCACGACCGGTCGCCAACGGTTCACCGCGGGCACCGACCCGAGGCCGGCCACGACCATCCCGATCAGTCCGGGGATCAGGACCAGGCCCGCGGTCATCGGGCTCAGGCCGTGCACCAGCTGCAGTTCCTGCGAGGCGAAGTACAGGAAGCCCACGAGCGCGAACACCGACAGCAGGTTCACCAGCACCGCGCCGCTGAACGCCCGTCGAGTGAACAACGACATGTCCAGCATCGGGGTCGGCAAGCTCAGCTGGCGTCGAACGAAGGCCACACCCATCGCCACGCCCAGCGCGACGATGGCCAGCGAAAGAACGGTGACACCGTCGGCAGCGATCTCCTTGATGCCCAACACCAACGATCCCATAGCGACGAAAACCATTGCGATGGACGGGAAATCGATCGGACCGGGGGTTTGGTTGCGGGACTCGGGCAGGAAGATCGGGCCGAGAACCAGCAGCGGAACCAGGACCGGTACGGCGAGCAGGAACACCGAGCCCCACCAGAAATGCTCCAGCAGGAAGCCGCCGACGATCGGGCCCAGCGCCGCACCGGCGGCGAATCCGGCCGCCCAGATCGCGATGGCGATACGTCGCTCATTGCGATCGGTGAAGATGTTGCGCACCAACGACAGCGTCGAGGGCATCAACATCGCGCCGAAGATGCCCATCGCGGCACGGGCGGCGATCAGCGCCGCGGCGGTCGGTGCGAAGGCCGCGACGACCGACACGACGGTGAATCCCGCACCGCCGATCAACAGCATCCGACGTCGACCGAAGCGGTCGGCGAACGACCCCATCGGCACCAGCAGGGCGGCGAGCACCAGCGGGTAGATGTCGATGATCCACAGCATCTGGGTGCCGCTGGGGGAGAGGGTCGTCGAGATCTGGGGAAGCGCGAAGCTCAAGACGGTGTTGTCGATCGAGACCAACAGCACGGGCAGCAGCAGGACGGCCATGGCCAGCCAGCGTCGACGCGACGACGTACCGCCAGCCGGTTCGGGCACACCGCCGTTCACTGCCCTCGCTGGGTTGTTCCGCGTTGCGGAAGTCATGGTCCACTCTCCTGTGTTGTATGTCTGACCAGCGTTACTATACCGTCTGGACGGTATGAGTTCCAAGCATGGTGACCAGACTTACTAGACTTCTGCGAGTGCCGCCCCCACCTGCCGCCCGCGCCAAGGTTCTGTACGCCTACGCCGAGATCCTCGCCGAGAGCGGGGAGCGTGCGGCCACCCTCGACGCCGTCGCCAAACGGGCCGGGGTGTCCAAGGGCGGGCTGCTCTATCACTTCGCGTCGAAGGCCGCGCTCGCCGACGGACTGGCTCAGCTGGCCGACGACCTATTCGCCGACGACGTCGTGGAAATGCGCAACGCCGACGCCGGGCCGATCGACTTCATGCTGCGCACGTCGCATCACCTCGACGAGCGGTTCGAGCTGATCTATCACGCGGTATCGCGGCTGGCGATGCGGGGACATCCCGCCGCACAGGCGGCCATCGAGTCCGCTTACGCGCAGTGGCATCAGGCGCTCATCGACGCCGGCGCCGACCGGGCCGCCGCCGCGACGATCCTCCTGATCGCCGACGGTCTGTCGGTCCGCAGTGCGACGTTCGGGTCCGACGCCATGGTGAACCTCGGCGGCGTCAGCATCGACGACGTGATCGGCGTCGCCCGCGACGTCGACCGACTTCGACGACGGGACGGCTGACGCCTCAATTCGCTGGGTGCCTCAATCACCTGAGTGCCTCAATTCACCTGGCGCAGAATCTCGTTCACGAACCGGATCGGCGCCGACTGCCACTGGTTGATGTGATCGAGCATCGCGTGCGCACCGCCGGGGACGTCGACGTAGGTGGCGTCGACGCCGCGAGCGGTCAACTCTTGCACGCCTTTTCGGGTCCGCGACGCGTAGGTGACCTTGTCGGCGCTGCCGTGCATCGCCAACACCTTTGCGCCGCCGTGGATCTCACGCCAATCGGCGAACTGCCACCACGGTGCCAGTGCCACGACGCCGACGATTCGACGATCTGCGGCCAGCTGTGCGGCGATCCGGCCGCCCATCGAATGCCCGACGACGACGATCGGCGCACCGGGATTGTCGGCGGCCAGGGCGTCGAGCGCGGCCCGCGCGTGCACCATCGGGCTGGCCTGGTCGCCGTTCCATCCGTAGACGCCGTATTCCACCTGCGTGACGTGGACCCGCGAGCCGAAGCGGGCCCGCAACGACCAGGTGAACGGGTACATCCGCAGCGCCGAGGGCTGCCATTTACTGAACGGACGGTGGCTGAAGTCGGTGCCGCCGGGCAGCACGAGAATCGACAGTGCGGGGCGGCGCGACATCGGCGGATTCAACTCCTTCGGCGAGTGCCTACTGACACTCGTTGCTGTTTGCTCAGCTGCCAGTACAACCCAGCTGACTCCTGGCACAATATCCGGCATGACTGCGCACCCACGAGCCGGTACTCCCGCGTTGCCCGAAGACCTGATCGACGTCGCCGCGGTGGAGCGAGCGTATTACGATCTGCAGCCTGACCCGTCAAACCCGTTGCAGCAGGTGCTTTTTGGAACGTCGGGCCATCGTGGTTCGAGTCTCGACACCGCATTCAACGAAGCGCACATCCTTGCCACGACGCAAGCCATCGTCGAATACCGGACCGGTGCGAACATCACCGGTCCGCTGTTCATCGGCTTCGACACGCACGCCCTGTCGATCCCGGCCTGGCGCAGTGCCATCGAGGTTCTCGTCGCCAACGGCGTGGAGGTGTTCACCGCGGACAACGACAAGTTCACCCCGACTCCCGCGGTGAGCCACGCGATTCTGCGGTTCAACCGCGACCATCCGGGGGTGCTGTCGGACGGCATCGTAGTGACGCCGTCGCACAATCCACCGCGCGACGGCGGATTCAAGTACAACCCGCCGTCGGGCGGACCGGCCGACACGTCGATCACGAGCGGCGTCGCGGCGCGCGCCAACGAGTTGCTCGCCAAGGGACTCGAGGGCGTCAAGCGGGTGCCCTTCGAGAAGGCGCGGCTCTCGCCGTTGGTGACCGAGTATCCGTTCACCTATGAGTACGTCGACCATCTCGGCGAGGTGGTCAACATGGCGGCCATCCGCGACGCCGGGGTACGCATCGGCGCCGACCCGCTCGGCGGCGCGGCCGTCGGGTACTGGGCGGAGATCGGATTCCGCTACAACCTGGAGAATCTCACCGTCGTCAATCCGACCGTCGACCCGCAGTTCGCGTTCATGACCCTCGACACCGACGGCAAGATCCGCATGGACTGCAGCTCGCCGAACGCGATGGCGTCGTTGATCGCAAATCGTGACCTGTACGACATCGCCACGGGCAACGACGCCGACTCCGACCGGCACGGCATCGTCACCCCCGACGCCGGGCTGATGAATCCCAACCACTACCTCGCGGTCGCCATCGAATACCTGTTCACCCACCGTGACGGCTGGGGCGCCGACGCCGCGGTCGGCAAGACGTTGGTGTCGTCGTCGTTGATCGACCGGGTGGTCGGCGGCATCGACCGCAAGCTGCTGGAAGTACCGGTCGGATTCAAGTGGTTCGTCGACGGGCTGCTCGACGGTTCGATCGCCTTCGGCGGCGAGGAGAGTGCCGGAGCGTCGTTCCTGAGCTTCGACGGCTCGCCGTGGTCGACCGACAAGGACGGCATCATCATGGCGTTGCTGGCGTCGGAGATCCAGGCGGTCACCGGTACCAGCCCCAGCCAGCGCTATGCGTCACTGGCCCAGCGCTACGGCGAGTCGGCGTATGCCCGCATCGACGCCCCGGCGTCGAGGGAACAGAAGGCGGTGCTGTCGAAGCTGTCGGCCGACCAGGTGTCGGCGACGGAACTGGCCGGCGAACCGATCACCGCGATCCTCACCGAAGCGCCCGGCAACGGCGCGCCGATCGGCGGGCTGAAGGTGACCACCGAGAACGCGTGGTTCGCGGCTCGGCCGTCGGGGACCGAAGACGTGTACAAGATCTACGCGGAGTCGTTCAAGGGTGCCGAGCATCTCAAGCAGGTACAGCAGCAGGCGCAGGAACTCGTCGACGGTGTGCTCGGGCCGTAGCGGCTCAGTGTCTTCTTAGGGGCCCGGCACTATTGTCGTTGTGGTGAATCGTTGGGTGCCCTGGGTGAGTCTGCTCGCGCGTGTGGGGCTCGCCGCTGTGCTGATCGTCGCGGGCGGACTCAAGGCGGCGGACCCGGATCAGTCCGAGATCGCGGTACGTGCGTACCACATTCTGCCGGACTCGTTGGCCTACCCGACGTCGTTGGTGTTGCCGATGTTCGAGATCGCGCTCGGCCTGCTGTTGTTGATCGGGCTGGCGGTACGGCCGACGGCGATCGTGTCCGCGGTGCTGTTCGTGGTGCTCATCGGTGTGATCGCGTCGGTGTGGGCGCGCGGCTACACGATTGACTGCGGATGCTTCGGCGGTGGCGGCGAAGACGCGTCGGTCACGTGGTGGCACTATCTGACCGAGATCCTGCGCGACGTCGGGTTCCTGGCGATTGCGTTGTGGCTCAGTGTATTTCCGCGATCCCGCTGGGCTCTTGGCCCCGGATCGCGACTGCGGTGGGATTCGCCCGACGCCGCAGCGACCGATGAGAAGGAACTGGTGTGAGCAAGCAATCTGGATCGATTCCCAAGGCCGGCAAGGGATATCAGCCGTCGTCGACGTCGAGCACGTTGACGTATGTGCTCGTCGGACTCGCCGTAGTCGTGATCGCCGGGCTGGTGATCGGCGGCGTGGTGTGGAACAGCCAGCGCAACAAGGGCGGCGTCGACGAGAAGGTACTCACCGAGAACGCGTCACTGATCGTCGGGGCCAACGACGCCGGGCACACCATCGACGTCTTCGAGGACTTCATGTGCCCCATCTGCGGATCGTTCGAGAAGCAGTCGGGGCAGGCGATCGTCCGGGCCGTCGACGACGGCAAGCTGCGGGTGCGCTTCCACATGCTCAACTTCCTGGACTCGCGGTCGCCGTCGGGTGACTATTCCTCGCGTGCCGCGGGCGCCGCCCAGTGCGTCGCGACCGGGGAGAAGCCTGAAGTGTTCCTGAAATTCCACAGTGCGCTGTTCGCGCAGCAGCCGCAGGAGGGCGGCACCAGCGACCACAGCAATGCCGACCTCGCGAAGATCGCCGCCGATCAGGGCGCGAGCGCCGCGACGCAGAAGTGCATCGCCGACGGCGCGAAGGTGTCGCAGGCCAAGCAGGCCGCCCAGGCGTCGGAGACGCAGCTGGCGAAGGCGACCGGTGGCCAGGTCGGCACGCCGACGGTGCTCAGTGCCGGCGCGCCGCTGGACGTGTCGGACCCCAACTGGCTCAGCACGCTGCTCAGCGCGAAGGCGGATTAGGGGTCTGGTGAGTCGACGAACCCAAGCCGACTCGAGGTGACAAACTCGGTCCCCGAGTGCCGAGGCGAGGAACGAGCTTCGGTGTAACGAGGGGTCTGGCGAGCCGAAGAACTCAGTCTGACCGAATCCCCCTGCGGCCCTACAACTTTCACCGTCAACCCCGAACCGGTCACCACGGCTCGAAAATCGAGCCGACGGCTCGTAATCACCTCACGGGCGTGAACTCCGTGCTCACCCGGCCGTGCAGCGACGGTGAGATCTCGTTGATGAATCCGAGCACCTGTGTGCGTTCGGCGCCGCGGTACGGCGTCGGGATGTAGTCGTTGAAGCTTTCGCTGCCCGAGACCCGCGTTGGGATGACGCGGAACTCGGTGTCGTCGACGTGGCCGTCGGTGACGCGTAGGCGGGTCTGCAAGATCATCGTGCGTTTGTCGGTCGGGTTGTTGTTGCCGCCGAAGGCGAAGTTGCCGAGCGAGTAGGCGATCAGCTTGCCGTGATAGGTCGCCATCGATTGCAGGACGTGCGGGTGGGTGCCGATCACGGCGTCGACTCCCTGGTCGATGCAGTAGTGCGCCAGCGCGGTCTGGACGTCGTAGGGGATGTGCTCGGTCTCGATGCCCCAGTGGAAGTAGGGGATGACCACTTGGGCGCCGCGGCGGCGCATCGTGGCGAAGTCGTCGCGGAGTCTGGCGCGGAACTGCGGAGTGTCGGTCCACGCCTGATAGCCGAGGAGTCCGACGTGCACGCCGGCGACGTCGCGCAGAACCTGATAGTCGTAGGTGGAACCTTCGCCGTCATAGCCGCTGCCGAAGTAGTCGACGCCTGCCGCCCGAAGGGCGCGCACCGTGTCGTCGAAGCCCTTCTGGCCGTAGTCGAAGGTGTGATTGTTCGCGATCGTCACGGCGTCGATGCCGCTTGCGGAGAGGGTTCGGGCTGCGGCCGGCTCACCGTAGAAGTGATAGGTAACGCCTTCGCCCTTGTAACGTTCGCGACGCTCGGTGGTCAGCGCGACCTCGAAGTTGGCGACGGTGAGGTCGTCGGCGTCGAAGTAGCTGCGTACATGGTCGTAGAAGTAGGTGGGGGAGTTGTGTGCTTCCTGCCACAGGATGGGCAGGGTGGCGCCGCCGAAGTTCTTGTCGGTGCCCAGGATGTTGTCGCCGACCCAGCTGATCGTGAGGGTGCGCGTCGTCGGAGTGTGGGGTGCCGGCTTCGACGCCGTCGTAGCGGAAACTGCCTGTCGTACAACGGCTTCTGGCGTGCTGGCACTCACGAGCAGAGCTGCCGCGACCGCGGCGACGGTGATCGGTCCGAGTTGTCGTAGTCGCACCGATCCATGCAAACGTGCTCAGCCGCCCTCGGATAGAGGTCAAACGGGTGAATTTCGCGTCTGTCCAGGCGATTTGGATGCGCTCGCGGCGATGGTGTAGTTTTTTCTCTTGCACCGAGAAGAACAACGCGGGGCACAGAATTGAACACGGGGCTATGGCGCAGCTGGTAGCGCACCACACTGGCAGTGTGGGGGTCAGGGGTTCGAGTCCCCTTAGCTCCACAGAATAGAGCCAGGTCAGAGGGAAAATCCTCGGGCCTGGCTTTTTCGTTGCCGAAGCCAGTGTCCTAAGAGTGCCCCAGCGGCTTACGTCCTACGCCGACGGCCCGAACAAGGCCGCGCCGGCCGACTTGAGTGAGTCGTCGTAGGTCCGGCCGTACACCGAGACCGTCATTCTAGGATCGTGCTCAGGCCAGGCGGCGACCACTGTCGGCGGGATACCGGCGTCCAACATCACCGACACCGACGTATGCCGCACGTTGCGGAGAGTGATGGCGGGGACTCCGGCGGACGCCGCCAGTCGTCGGAATCGATCCGCGTACGTCTGTGACAGCGTCGCGGTCCCGTCGGCCTCCACCGGGACGAGTCCCGTTTCGACGTACCTGCCACCCCAACTCCACCCGCTCGGCCGCCTGGGTGGTGCGCAGGGCTCGCAGCGCCTCGGTGATCTCGCCCGAGATCAGTAGGGTGCGGTACTCGCGTGCCGTCTTGGGTTCGGCGGTGTCGATGGATGTCGCGGTGACCTCGACGCGCCCCCTGGGTGACTGTGATCGTTCCCGCATCGAGGTCCACGTCTTTCCAGCGAAGCCCGAGCACTTCGGATCGGCGGAGTCCGCACAGCGTGAGGAGCCAGCACGCCGCCATCCGGTCCCCGGCCGCGTGCTTGCAGAACAGGTTGGCCTCATCCCGCGTCCACGCGTCGAGTTCTTCCGAGGTGCGGCGCTTGGTTTTGGCGGGTTCCGCGAACTCGGCCGGGTCCCGGGCGATGATCCCTTGTCGTTGTGCGTCTTTGGTCACCTGTGTCGTATCGTCGGACTCGCTCCAGCTCGCGCCACGCGGCCTCGGGATCATCGTGGCCGGTACGTCTGGCTAGTGATGGAGTAGTTGGACCGTCAGGCCACGAGCCAGCGATCGCCCCACGCGGTCACCGAGTTCTCGTCGTGGGGCCACGTAGCGCGCCGCACGAGATCGCGCCGGGGATCGCCTGCCCAAGTTGCGCCGCCGGGATCGCTAAGCCGGTGTGCGCTGACCAACACTAATCCTCGCGTTCGTACCACTCTCGTACGATTCCGTCGGGAAGCGGAGAAGCCAGCTCAACCACTGCTACCGCGCTTTTGAGTGCGCATTCATATTCCTCGTACGAAACGTCGTCTGTTGAGGATGCTGCTGCTAGGTGAACGACTCGATTCCTAATCTCTACGACGTCGGAGCGGAAGCTAGCCGGTAGGCTGCCGAATCCCGCCTGTTCTAGAATCTGGGCCGCCTGGCCGAGCGTCGGAGGTCGTTTAGTCAGGCGTTCCTTGATTCCTGTCGGAACCGTTAGGTCGAGTTGATGGTGGAGGAGAGTTCTTACCCCGATCTCAGCCGCGGATCCTAGGTCCACAATCGCTCGTCGCAATTGGCCCGCATCGGCTAGGGAGCGAGCATCCCTGACAAGAGTCCATGCGAGAGGCGGGCTCTTGTCGATGGCAACGAGGGCTAGAGCGGCGGCGAGGTTGTCCTTGTCTACAGCTCTTACTCGATTCCCCATGTCGATCGTGGTCACACTCGGCCAGGTGAGGGGCTTGTGTCCATCTTCATCATCGTTGACCGACCACACAGGGGTCTTCTCCCCGATCGTTTCGACAGTGGTGTGTCCGATCTTGCTCAAGATCTGCCCGGTCGCGATTTCGAGCCAGCTCGACGTCTTGGCCCACCATGCATCGAGCTGGAGGACGATCTCTCGCGCACGCTCTGTCGGATCGTCCGAGGCGACCTCAAAGGTGAATCCGATGGACTGCACCACTATTGAGGCTGCGCGGCCACCTTCTAGGCTGGTAACCATCCCCCAGTCGCCATTGGTCCACGGAACCGATCTGGCAGGTGCAAGTTCCCACGGGTTGGTAGCCGAGAGGCGAGGCAACTCGATTGTCACCGCGTGGCCTTCGATCAAGGTTTCGAGGGTCAAGTCAGCTATGGCGGCGTTCGTGACAAACGAGGACTCCAGCTCGTAATACCCCGCAATCTTCGTCATCGCGATACACCTGTGCCTTTCCCGTTGCTATTGCTCGACCCCAGTGTCCCAAGAGTGTCCCAAGGTGGGCAGAAACACGCCGGTATGGACTAGCCGCTCTCGACACAGAAACCTGCCACTAGCTGCACATATGAGACTCCGTAACTCCAAAGAGAAACGGCCTGGTCAGAGAGATTTCTGATCGGGCCGTTCTTCATTTGTAACCCTCGAGTGTGCCGAGAACGTGCTAGAAGGTCGCGCTGTGGCCGTGGGTCACGGCATTCGCGGCGGCGACAAGCCTACGGTCGAGCGTGCACGTACACCCGTGGCGTCATCTCCGGGGTGGGTGGGTCTGGACTAGTGGAGTGCGCGGCTAACGGTGTGGTGTTGCGGCCCTCTGGCCCGGCGCGGCCGATTGCACTCAGCCCCGTCACCAGTGTCGGGGAACATTCACCGCACTACCGCTGAGCAGGCAGTTTCCAATTAGGGTCAGGGCACTCTGCCGGCCGATCACACCCGCCACAACTTCGACACAGGGTACGCTTCAGCGCACGAAGTGGATGCAGCATCGATTCGTTGTTACCAGTGGGACAGATGATGTACACCGGGGAGTGAGTCGGGCGCACGATATCCGTGCCGCGGGTGAGTGGAGACGCCCGCGAACGGTTCACCTCGTCCACTCGCAGACACCTCGCCTTGACGGCGGGTGTGTGCGAGGAAACGAGATGGACGTGGCGGTCATCGACAACCACAACGCCCAAGCCTCGGCGACCGTACCCAACAACTTAGACGCGACACGCTACTACCGGTTCGTTGCGTCTGGTCATGGTCAGGAGCGACCCTGTAAGGCCATACCAGATGTTCTTAATCGCAAACCAAGATTTACGAACCATACGAGCTCCCTTCGAGTTGCCTTCGCTGCTGGCAAATTCGCGACTTCCTAGGCCGCTCACAAGCGTCTCCAGCGCTGGGACTACTACCGTGGAACCAAGAACACTGCACACCGATATAACCTGCAGCACCGAGTCAAACGGTGCACCAGACCAGGGCCACACGCAACGAACACACGTGTTTGGCGCCCCGGTGGTGTGCGGGCCGGGACCGCAACAGCATATCACCGGTGGAAAGTTTGCTCGGAGGGTCCCGGGGGAGCCGTCGAGACCACCGCTGGTCAGCGGGTGACTTCGCGAGCATCGGGTGAAGTGGTCCTCGGGGTTCGATAGTTGTTCTGTTAGGTCCACAGATGAGAAACGTGCTCCGATCTGGATTAGAGGGGCTTCCTTGTGCCCTAGGCGAACTCGGGCACAGCTTATCTGCCCTCACTGTGCCCATTCCAAACGGCCAGAAGGTCTGCGGGCTGATCCCACCGCGGCTCGTCTGCGGCGAATCCAGTCCGTGGTCTCCACCCAGATCGCCGCCGGTGGGGGCTGCCTCCTGTCGGAGGACTGGTACGGATCCACGCAGACCTCGGCGTGCCGTCCGTGTGGAGTGCGACCGCGCCCGCGGTGACTTCGACCGCACCGCGGTCCGCGCAAGTCTGGAAGGCCGTTTCGAGGTCGGCGTGAGCCGACCCGAGGGAATCGTCAAGCTCGACACCGCGGCGTAGTCCCACCCGCGCGACCGGCGGCCCCGGACCATCGCATGGAGATCCGGGGACGCTGGCGTCAGTTTGAAACTGCGGCGGATCGCCAAGGCGCATGCGACAATTCAGGACTCATCGGCTGCACGCCTGAATGAGAGGGCATCGTGACATATACACACTGGTACAGAGATCCGCTCAACGCAGAGTACCTACAGTCACTCCGGCGCAAGGTGGCCGACGGCAACCTCCTAATATTCGTCGGCTCCGGCCTTTCATATGGTACTGCTCGCAAGGGGCAGCGCCGCTACTTTGACATGGATAGCTCACCGGTGCCGGATCTCTGGCATAACGGTGATGACGACTACCAACCAATGCCCACCTGGCCGCAACTGATCGACCGCATGAGGAGCAAACTGTGGGTCCGCGCCGAGGAGTCCGAACAAGAATCGTGACAAGGTTCTTCCGAACCGAACCGGCAATTGACTGTGCCGAGGTGTTTCGGCGCACGGTGGGCGACGGCAATATCGTGAGTTCTTGCAGGAACAGTTCGATGACCGCCACCCATTATGTGCCCCGACGCCGTCGCACTCAGAGGTCGTGGACTTGGGCTGACTCGGCTATTTACAACCAACTACGACCGATTGATTGAGCGGACATACACCGAGAAGTCCCTTGACCTGACAGTCAGCGCTACCGAGGATGACTTTCGGCAGTCACTCGCAGCCAACCCGAGCAACCACCTCGTCAAGCTCCATGGAACGATCGAACGACCGACCACTGTCGTGCTGACTCGCACCGACTACAGTCGCGCCCGCACCGAGCGTCGAGTCATGTTCGACATGCTCAGGACGCAAATGCTGTCGTCAACGTTTCTGTTCCTCGGGTTCAGCCTCACCGATCCAAACTTCAACCTGCTCCTTGACGACGTGCGGGACACACTCGGCATGAATGCTCCGGTTAGTTACACGGTGCAGAGTCAGCGCGACCCCGTAAAGATGCGTTATTTGGAGTCGCTTGGTACTAACACGATCTCGATCGATGGGTGGAATGTCCTCCCGGACTTGGTTCGGGAGGACATTCCAAGATCGAGGTACCGGCGTAGGTGGTGTCTGAATGCGGTCCTTTGACTCCGAGTTAACAGACACCACCGAGACGCAATCACGTAGTCCTTTGTCAACCTGCACGAATCGGAGCACAGGAGACATCCGAGTACGCCCGACTTCGCACTGGCAGTCTGGGGTCAGGGGTTCGAGTCGACTTAGCTATGCTCGAATAGACAGGCAGGTCAGAAGATGTTTCTCATTGCCGGTCTCGTAGTCAACACCATGACATCGGTGGTTCGGGCACATCGTCCCACGCCACGGTCAGCATCCGGCCCTACTAAACCCGTCGATTGCCGGTGCCACCACGACAGATCGACTTGCGCCGACCTCGAGCCAGAATTCCACGACTTCACCCATGATCGAGTCGAGAGTCGCTACTGTGTGGCGACGTCTCAAGGAAATCACGCAAGATGGTTACACGAGTTGAAGCAGCCTGGGCGAACTTCGCAATACGAACTCGCCCAAACAGGTAGCAGGGCCGCGATATCCAAGGCTATCACCGAGACGGAGGCGATGATGTTCCGATTCGTGAGCCCCGACGCCTCGCGGAAGACCATTGACACGAACTTTGACTTCCGATCGGATGCACAGCACGGAAGCGATCCTGACAGGACAAGTCCGACGCTCCGGCGCTACCACGCGGCGCTATGGAGCCGTCCGTTGCCGAGGGGTGACATCTTCCTCCTCGACACCCGAACCCCCGGTCGGTACTTGAGCCATACGTCGAGGGTCGGCGACTTCGCTATGTCGAGCGACACTTGCGTCCCTGGGTATCTCGGATGGACGCGGATGGAGACTGCGGTGCGAGAGGTACCCGACTACAAGCTGCGATCATTCGAGCGGATGCGCTACACGATCGGCAGCATGATGATCTGGCCGAGCACCACGGTTAAGGGTGTCGGCACGATCAACGCCATGCGAGGTTTCAACAGTAGGATCGGTGACAGGCTCGACCTGACGCTGGAATGCGTGCGGAGGCACTACGAGGGGCAGTCGAGCCCACTGGCGCGGGTTATGGATGCGAACGCTGCATACTTCGGGTTGTTCGCCAACTTCGGAGGCTTCATCGAGTTTTTCGAACTCCAGGACCTTGCCGATCCAGCCACTGGTGACGTTCGTTTCATGCTGCCGTTCGGTGCTTTCGATCGTCCAGGACATCCGATAGGTGTACTCGAGTACAAGGCTTACTTGAAGGAGGCACGACGGTTCCTCAAGGCTCGCAACTCGCGGATCGCGGCGTTGGGCGTCGCGGCGCCATAAGCATTGACCGGCGATGGGAGTTGGACCGGTCGCGCCGCCACCAGAATCGATGACGGTCGAGTGGCAGGCTCGTTGCCTTCAATTGCCAAATCTTCTCGTAGTGGCAGAGGTCGATGCGGAAACGTTCGAACGAACATGGAAGAACTCAGAGCGTCTTGTGCGTCAGCGAGAGCCCTCGTGACGGAACTGGCCGCAACCGCATGGGACAAATTCGTGTCCGTCTCGGCCGCGTCATGTCAGGGCTGACTACGAAAGTTGATGTGGGAGCAGCGTCAGGTGCGCGACGTGTTCCGGGCGGACGACGGTGAAGTGTCTGCGATCGATGGTTGCAACTTCGCGGACATCAAGGCGTTCGGCGATAGCGATTATGGAGGCATCCGCGCCGCCCAGTGGTAGGTCGGCGTATCGGTTCACTAGTTCGGCCATGCGCTGGAGGTCGGCCTGGGTGATCTCGATGACCCGTCCGTAGAGTCCATCGGCCAGATCAAGTAGGAAGAGGTGTTCGGCGGTCGGGCCACCACGCAGGGCGATCATGTAGCAGATTTCAGACAGGAGCGGAGATGCGATCGCGAGGTCGGCCACCGTAGTACTGAGGAACCACTCGCGGCAAGCTTCGTGATTGACATCGCGGCGGTTGACCAGTGCAACCAGTACGCCGGTGTCGATCAGGATCAACGTCCGAAGCCCTCGGCCAGTAACTCGTCGACCTGTGCGGAGTCGTTCGGTTCGCCGTCGATCGCGCCCAACGAACGGGGACGTGGCGGAGCGGACCGTCCGTCGGTCAATGTGGACAGGGCGCTGGCTGCCCGATCGAGGTCCTGCGCGGGCACGCGATCAACCAGGGCGTGGAGTTCGTCGCGTGTGATCGTCATGGTGACTAGCATACGTCCGGAGCTCACGCGCGAGGCGCGACGGCTACGACCGAAGCATCCGATGACGCTAGACGAGGAGGCTCGATAGTTGCCCTGTTGGCTCACTCGACAGAACACAGGTCAGACACTATTTCTGACCGCCCGTCGTTCCCGGGCAACAGACTGACGCGGCGGCGAGTGGACACGGGACGTCGTCGCGGAGCATACGGGGGTGATTGAGTCGCGAGCTGACTCGAATTATTGACGGCGCTAACCAGAGCTGGCGCTTGCATAGACCAGTCAGCGACCTATCCGCTCGTGTCGTGGCTCCGAAGCACTATGCGGAGACTTGCAGACACGACCGGAAGGACACTCATGTTCTCGCGCACGACGATCCGCACCGTATTGGCAACCGTCGCCGCCGCAGTCGCATTGACCACCGCCGTCGGTGGTCCCGCTCAGGCAGCACCCGGCGGCGCGCTGACGCCGGTGCCATCGCTGGATACGGCACGTTACCTGGGAACTTGGTGGCAGCAGGCAGCGATACCCGGCTTCTACAGCATCCGCTGCGCGCGCGACACGCACGCCACGTACTCGCTGATCAGCGCGACCACCATCAAAGTCGACAACCGATGCATCTCGCCGACCGGGATGCCCGACGGTGTCGTCGGCCGCGCCGACCTGGCCGACAAGAAGACCGGAGCCCAATTCGTCGTCAGCTTTCCCGGAGTGCCGAACACCATCGATCCGCAGAATCACCCCAATTACATTGTCGCCTGGGTCGCCGACGACGAGCGTCCCGGCAGGGCCTATCAGTACGCGATCGTCGGCGACCCCACGCGCCTGTCCGGCTTCGCTCTGAGCCGGGATCGGGTGATCTCCACGGCCCAGCTTCTGCGGCTGCGCAGCGAGGTGGAGAAACTCGGCTTCAACCCGTGCCTATTCCTCGTATCCCCGACGACGGGCGGACGCAGCGACTACACACCGTTGTGCCTCGTGAGCTGACCGCAGCTCGACTACCCTTGGTGGCGGTCCACTCATTGCCGATCAGGCCGCCACTCTCGATGGGTTGGCACGGTGAAGTCGAGCAACGTCTGCTTCGGTCAAATGCCCGACGGTGCCACACTCCGCCTTGGCCGACACGAGACGTGTCCCTGTTGGTTGTTCCGCGGCATCGAGCCGTGAGATTCAGCTACGCAAGGTTGCCCGTCCATTCCAGACCGCCTCATAGGCGGTGAGGGGTTGTTTCTCGGCCGCGTAGATCCATTCGAGTCCTGCTGACGCCCACGGCCACCGACGCCGGCCGCTACCCAGATAGGTCAGGGCACGCAACTGGGGAAATGTGTGCTCGGCGATTGGCAGAGGCAGCGCGACGTCACCTGCCGTCACCACTCCAATGCCTCGCACGGGTCCCGCGCCAAGGCTCGCCATCCCATACAGCGCCAGCGGCGCCAGTGCGGACCGACTGAGACGGGTGACGGGATCGCCGAGACCGTTCACGCCCGGTGTCTCAGCCAAGTTTCGATCCATTCCGCCGTCGCACTTGGTGTGTGAGAACCCTGCCGAGGTCGTCGTAAGGGCCTCAAGTGCCTCGTCGGCGGAACGAGCAGACATCTTCCCTCGATCAACGCGCTCGAAGGCAATACCCAGGTACGTGGCGTTGTTGGCGAAGGGAGCGATGGCGAGCGGGATCTTCGACGACGCCTCAGCGGGTGCCAAGTCGTTGAGAAGTCCCGACAGCAACCATTCTTGTTGCTCCTCGGCGGACTCCAGCAAGCCGTGCAAGGCCGAGGCCGGTCCCACCTTCTGTCCTTTGATCTTGAGGCCCCCGCCGGCCAACACACCGTCGGTAAGTTCCCGGGCCGATCGCCACGATGCCGACTCGATGATCCGTCGGACCAGCTGCTCTGGTTGCTCGGAAGTCGTCAGTACCGGGACCAACGGTGTTTCGGTCGCGTCCGAGGATAACGGCTCCCAGCGCAGACGAGCTCCGGGATCGGTGCGTGCTGCCGCTGCGAGCAGCCCGACGGCCGCGAACCAGCCTGTCATCGGATGGGTATGCAATCCGGGAAATGAATGGGCAGTCCGCGAGACCGGCGACGGGTCAGTCGGCGATACGCGCGGAGCGACCTCAGGCAGCGCCTGCACATCGGAGCACTTCTGCGGATGGGCAGAGGCACGCCAGTCGGCCATTCTCACCAGCGACTCCAGATACGCCAGTCCCCAGACGCCGAAGCGAGCGTTGAGCTGGTCGAAGTCGTCCCCGTGGGCAACGGGCAGGGGATACCCGTCGTGGCCCGCGGCGTACGGAGTCGGCGGCGCCACCGGTCGGAACCATCCGTGATGCGAGCCGACGAGATGCCGAACCAACGCAGACGCCTGCGGGATCCGGCGTACCGATTCCATCTCGTGCCGCCAGCCGTTCGGCAGACCGACCTCCGCCCGCCGTCGTCGGTCCACCCAGGGGAGCTCGGCCGGTCTGCCCGATTTGGCCAGCAGGGTCGTCTGGTCACCGCCGAGGTAATCCTGGAACACTTCATACGATTTGCCGTCGTCGTGGTGTGCCCCGGCGTACGCGACCTCTCCGATCAATTCAGAGTTGAGCCCCGCCGCGGTTGCATCGGCGCTGGCCCAGGCGCCGACCTGCGCCTGGTGCTCGTCGAGTGGCACTCGGTCGCTGCTGTGGGTCAGTGTCACCTTGACGCGAACGATCACGGTGTCGGGGATGAGGCCCACGACGGTCGCCTTCGGCTGCGGCGTGGGGGCTTGTGCTCGTTCGGGGACCACATCATCGGTGGTAGGCGTCGAGATCAGTGATTCGACGTAGGCTTCTGAAGCCTTGATGACGGCGGCGTCGTCGATATCCTTCCACGGGACGCCTCTGGACAGCTCCTCGTGAGCGTCGTTGAAGGCCTCGACGAGTTTCTCAACTGCGCCAGAGGCATTCGTGTCGAGGTCTTCGCGGCGAAGGATCAGGTCCACGGGCCGGCCGCCGTAGAACAGCCGATCGAGATCTTCCTGCGCGGCTTCCCCGGAGATATCCAGCCCCTTCACCTCGGTATGCGAGCCCGTCCAGCCGAGCTCGGGCGCGTAACCCCCCAGCGTGGAGCTCATGACCACACGATCGGAACGGACAAGCTGGCGCTCCGAGGGGATCACCCACGTCCCGTCCGCAGGATCCCAGACCCGATACAGGTCAAGGCGCTTGACGTCTGGCGCGGGGCTCTGCGGTTCCGGTGCGGCCTCGATGTCGTGCAGGTTCTCTGTCGGCTTCTTGTCTGCGGCGAGAAAGGCCGCCCATGCGTTTCGCGGGATGGAGACGACTTCGGTGGGAGACACCCGCAGAGTGACATCGTGGACGTCGAAGACGTCTAAGTTGTCTCTCCAAGCGACTTCGACCTCGGCTGAGGCGTTCGTGTCGGGTCCCGAGATCAGGGCATCGACGGGAATGTCCGCTTCCGGCGTCGGTCTTGTCTGTGCGATGAGCGGCAGCATGGCGGAGGTCAGGGTGCCCACGCGGGGTTGCTCTGGTTCCAACTTGCTCTGGTCGACGCCCGCTAGTCCGGCCGGACTCAAGTTGACGACGCCCCCGTCGTTCGCGCCCATCAGACCCCGGAGTGAACGAGCACAGGCGTCCAGCTGCGCCGTGCCGTAGACACTCACCGACGCCTTGCGCGGTGAGGGCTCATCGCGGACGGCATCCCATCCCGCGACGACCACGGCAGGCCTACGTTCGAAGGTCTTGTCCGCGTTGAACTCTCCATACCTGTTGAACCTTCCGAGGCGCTGCAGCAGGGAGCTCCACGGACACAGTTCGGTGACGAGCGCGTCGAAGCTCGTATCGACGCCGACCTCCAGGGTCTGTGTCGCGACGATCACTCCCGGTTCTTCGAGGTCCTTCTTCTTCGGCTTGTCCCGCGGCCGGAAGCGGGAGGTCACCAGCCGCACCGGAATCGGTGACTTGGACGAATTGAGTTTGCCGACGAGCGCGCTATGGACTTCCTGCGCCATCCCCACGGTGTTGGCGAAGACCACGGTCCTGTTGGCACCGGATTCCACCATCCGGCGCGCCGCGTCTACCAGGGCTTTGGAGGTGGCCGAGTCGGTGCCGGCCGCCCAGTCCGCGGTGACGGGCCGTAATGCGCGGAGACGCTCCTTTGCTCCTTCTCGTTCACGGTCGATCTCCACCCAGATCGAATCGTCTCCCAACGCAGTGAGATAGGAGGGAACCGTGGCGCCGAGCAGCACGGTGGAAGAGCGGGGAAGCCCCAGCTCCTCCACGGCGCGGCCCTGCAGCCGTTCTGTGGCGAGGATGGTGTGGACGGCCTGCGTCGACAAGTGAGGTTCGTCGAATAGTACTAACCGATCGATTGCGCACAGAGCCGCGGCGACGGGCCGGTTCCCAGGAGACACTCCGTGGCCGCGCAGAAGCAGACGCGAGACGAACTGGTGACTGGTCATAGAGGCGATCGTGCATCCCGTGGCACGTTGCATCCACTGGCGATCATCCGGACGCTCGCCGTGGATGCCGACCACGTGGATGACCTCGGCCGAGCCCTCCGGCGTGAGCCTCGATAGAGCTGTCCGTATCGCGGCCGAGGGCCCCGACGTCGCTTGGTTGATCTGCTGTGCGAGCTTCGAGGAGTGATCGACGGCGCTGTCGATGATGGTGCGGCGATCCACCACGTGGAAGATGCGCTGTGGTGCCGTGCGGCGGTCGCCGTCATGCACTTGGCGGGCCAGTTCGTAGACGGCGATGTCGATGCAGGAGGTCTTGCCGAGACCAGTGGGGACGTCTACATGCCACGGCCATCGGCCGTGCTCTCGCAGATGGTCGGCGAGCCTTTGCTGCCATACGTACGGATCGTGGCCGTTGGCGGCCTTGAAGAACTCGGGGAACGAAGGAAAGGTCATGACTGTCCCCCTTGTGTCTTCGGTAGGAACGCTCCAAACCCGTGTTTGGTGCTGGCCCCCAACTGGAGGGGACCCGTGAGCGGCTGGGTGAATTCCAAAGTGACCCACCACAATCCGAACCCGTCGGTATAGGTGGAGTTGGCCCACCGGTGCTCGCGGCGGGTCCGTGCGTGCGTCGAGGCCTCGATGATTTCGACATCGAGACCGAAACGTTGTTCCGCTTCCCGCCTCAGCGCGTCCTCGAGGATCATCAGCTGCGGAAATCCGCGGAGGGGTGTTGTCGACGTCCAGCGTCGGGCCGGGCCGGTCCAGGTCTCGGGGAGCAGCGATGCCAATTGCCGCTGCTGTGCTTGGTCCCCGCTGAGTTTCTCATGGAGTTTCGGAAGCCACTGGGCAGGGGGTTCGGTCGTGTCGGCGTCGTCGCTGGGGTAGAAACCCAGGCCGACCAGTCGGCCGTCGGAGTTCTGGTGGAAACTGGCAGTCAGCGGGAGGGGCTTCCATCCTGAGGGCATGAGCTTGTGCTCGTGCAATCGGCCCAAGAGTCGCGGTGTCCGGTATTGGTCGGTCGAGACGCGCAGCGGGAGGACGATCAGTGCGGTCGCGGCGGGCTGGATGGCGAGTGGAGCGTCCGTGCTGTAGGTCAGCGGACGGACGTATCCGGTGGGAGGCAAGGAGGGGAGTGACGACACCACCGGGTCATCCGAGAACACCCGCAGGTAGTTCTCGTCCATCCACTCGAGAGTGTTGGGCTGCCACCCGCGGGAGTTGCCGTCGGGATCGTCGGACGGATACCACGCCACCAGGTCGTCGTCGGTCGTCTCCCTCGCCTGCTGCTGTACCTCAACCATGGCCGCGTCCTCGGATCGCCCGAAGTAGGGGATATGACGTGCTGCCGCATCCAGCGCAGACACCTCGTTCGGTGGCATGTCGACGTCGATCTCGAAGTCGAGGACGTGACCGGCCAGTGCGACGCCGTCGCGTCGCTTTGTAACCCGATTCGACGAATCCATGCCGAAGGGCGCCAGTGTCAGCAGTCGCGCAGGCTGTTCCTCGTACTTGGAGGAAAGCCTGAGCGGCAGGCCGGTGCGGTCGGTGTAGGTGTCGGGATGTTCGAGCCGGACGTGGCGCGGAGTTCTGATCGTCGGCGGTGATGCTTCGACCAGGCGGTTCAGGGCGCTGTGCGCGGTCGCCGACGAGGGGGAACCGTCCAGCGCATGGACCCCGCTCTTGAGAGCACCGAGTAGGCGGACCGGGTCCGGCGGCCACTGCACGCGTTCATCGCGCGCCAGGCCGTGGTACGTGGCCCGGAGCAGAGTGACCCGGACGACGATGCTCACTCGCCCTCCGTGCTCTGCTTGGCAGATTCCAGCCTGACCCGCTCCTCGATCAGATCGCGCTCGGCCTCGGAGAACCGCAGCTGGACGGGCTCGGCGAACGACAGGCCGAGGGCCTCGGCATCCCGGATAGCTTCTAGCAGCGCGTCCCTCAACTCATCGAATCCCGTTACGTCGAGCGGCTCGGGGTGCAGATCACCCCGACGTATCCAACCCCACCGGTCCGTGATCGGAACCAACGAACAGCTGCTGCGGAGGAAGCCGTCCTGGCCGGCGAGGTGATGTCCCGTCATGCCGAGCAGAGTGAGCACGGTCAGCGCAGCGTCCTTGACTTTCTGGTCTTGGAAGGTGAGGGAACGGAGCATCGTCAAAGAGAGACTTGCCTGCTGAAGGATCAGCTCACAGAGGTAGCCGGTAGTGACCGGCTGGCTGGGTACCTGGCCGAACCCGGCGCTCGACGGCTTATTGCCTGACCCGATGCTCAACTTCCCGTCGGTGCCGATCTTGACCTTGGACTTCTCGGAGGCGCCACCACCGGCGTCGAGCTTGGTGGTTCCGGTGATGACCGGCCGGACGCCGAAGCCGACGATCTCTGACGAATAGGCGCGCGGCAGCTTGTGGCGCGACGCCGTTCCCGACGACAACCAGTACCCGTAGAGGGCTGAGTTCGGGAAGTTGCTGTAGAGGCGCTCGCCCGTAGCGGCGCTGGTGGAGGTGATCAGACGCTTCACCGAATCTGGGACGTCTTGTTGCCACACTTGCTCGCCGTCCGCGGTCTCCGCGAACCGGATCCAGGCGTCGGCCTGACGGTGGGGTGCGGTCCAGGTGGAGATCGTGGTGTTGAGCGCGTCGGCCGTCTGGCGTTCCAATTCGCTCGCCGGCTCGCCGCTGTACGACCCGGTGATCGTGATGCCGGGCAACTCCAGCCCCAGCTGTTCTTGGATTTCCCATAGCGCGGACTCCGCGCGGCCACTCTGCGACGCCACGCTGTCGATGAGGACGCGCCGCGCCAAGACGGGGTCCTCGCCATCGCGGCGGATCTCGCGGTACCAGCCCCGCCCATCCTTGGAGGGGACGAACGCTTGCGCGGTCTCAGCGAACTGCGGCCCCTTGTTCCGGTCGCGCTCTGCCCCCGCATAAGTGGGGGGCGCCACGGCGACGTTGCGTCCCCCGAGAGGGATCAGTTCGGTCTCGATCACCAGCCCAGCGGTGTCTGAGTTGGTGACATGTCGATACACGGTCTTTTTCAGGTCAGATGGCATGGCAGGGTCCTTTCGACAGTGGCGAAATCGTGATGACTTCAGTGAAGTTCGACGGAATCAAGACGGAGCAGGCCGAGCCCGTAGTTTTTGCCCTTGCCGACGCCGTTGCCGATGGCTTCGGTGAGCAGGGCGGAGTCGTGGACTGTGGCGCGAGCCGTGAGTTCTGCTGCGGGGATACTTTGGCCGCGTCGGCCCAACCTGGCCGAGCTGATGCGGCCGACCGTGACGGCGGCTGGATCAGCAACAAGCCCGGCGCGTTGGAGGCGGCGAACGGCCCAGTCTGCGCGTTCGGCGTCGGGCACGATTACCAGCCGCGATCGGTACGCCTTGCCCGTCTGTGCCTTGACGGCCCGGTGCAACTCCGGAGGTACATGCGGCGATGGTGTCTTCTGGATATTGCAGAACAATCTCACCTGCACCTCCGATCCCACGGAAGGTGCAGAAACATCGCAGACGCTCCGGACGTCTCCGAGCAGGCTGGAACGTAGCGTCGGCACCCGTGACCGGACGGTCAGGAGCGCTGCCGCGGGATCCAAGTACCAGAGGATGCCGAGCTCGGATCGCGGCGACTCGTCACTGATGGCGCGCTGAAACGCAGACATGACGTGACTGTGGGCGCGTTCCCGGTTTTCCACGAGCATGTCGCGAACGTAGGGGCTGACGTTGGCGGTCAGCTGGTGTAGTGGTTGGTGAATTGAGTTCATTGCGACTACTAACAGCAGAATAGCTAGGAAAAAGTTGCTACTGACCCACCGCTACACGTCAGCGTTAAGTTGCGTGTGAAATGTCACTGAAGAAGCCCCAAGGAGCGGGCCTGTGAAAGTGGATTCCGCTTCAGTCCCGTTCACGCGGCGGGGTTTGAGAACCCGGCCTAGCTAGCGGACCGGGTGCGGATCCAGGCCATGTGATTGCTCGCAGCCCGCGGGCGAACCAGATGGTGGCCGACTCATTATCCGAGCCCTCGGACAGTGAGTGAGAGTGTCGACGAGTGGTGGGTAGACACTCACGTACGTGCGATCACGCCGTGGCGGTCCAGCAACACTGCCACTCACGCCGGGCGAGGACGTGGGGACACGGAGGCAATATTGTGGCCAGATGGCCGTAGGGCTCTAGGATCGCGCCTTCCGCTGCTCCGGACCGTCTCGACTCGACGGCCCGAGCCAGCTCTCCGTGCACACCGCCGATGTATTCGCTGATGCGAGCAGTGAACCGAAGGCCCCGACGTCGAATAGCTGCATCGCGGCTGGTAGCTGCGGCACTCACGTGTAGGACCATGACTGGTTCGTGCGGGCGCACGACCCGGAAGTCGTTGAAGACAAGAGGGCGTGGCATCATCCCCGCTCGCGCGGGGTTGAACTACTCATGTTGGCGATTCCTGGCCATACTCCTGGGATCATCCCTGCTCGCGCGGGGCGCGCACTCTCTATTAGTAGGAAGACTGACGCTACAGGGATCATCCCCGCTCGCGCGGGGCGGACCGGATGAGCCGTGCCCGGTTGCCGGCCGGCTT
Organism: Gordonia asplenii; assembly: GCF_012933505.1. Taxonomy (GTDB): domain Bacteria; phylum Actinomycetota; class Actinomycetes; order Mycobacteriales; family Mycobacteriaceae; genus Gordonia; species Gordonia asplenii. Next base: position 71,906 of record NZ_JABBNB010000010.1, on the reverse strand, counting down.
GGGATCAACCCCGCTCGCGCGGGGCGGACTCCGAGTGGGTCGTCGTCGACGACCGCAGCAATGGATCATCCCCGCTCGCGCGGGGCGGACACCCTCAAACCCGTTGCCTGTACACACAATTCGGGATCATCCCCGCTCGCGCGGGGCGGACGACGGCGCCGACTACACCACCGTCCAGGATGAAGGATCATCCCCGCTCGCGCGGGGCAGACCAAGAGGACTGCGACCCGTTCGTCATCGACGAGGGATCGTCCCCGCTCGCGCGGGGCAGGCGGCGGTGACGATCCGCAGGTGTGGACCGCGAAGGGATCATCCCCGCTCGCGCGGGGCAGGCACTTGCTGACCTGCGCCGCAGGGTGGCGATAGCAAGATTCTCATTCACTTTCGCCGCCTGACTCGATGCATCTTTACCCGTTGCTCTACCTGCTGCGAACTAGGTTCCGAGTCGTTGCGTTGTCGGTGGGACGGCGCATCAGCATAATGCCGTCGAAGTCGACGGGCTCCCACTCGTGACGATGCACTCGGAATGCACCCACAGCAAGTCGTGGGCACTGGCCGCGACTTGTCCGACACGCATGCAAGGGCTCAACTCGACCCGCTCTTCGGAAGTCACGGCGAGACCGCGGCGAGGCAAACCGGCAACGCCGGATCGCCGCGAGCGAACATGGCGGGTGTTGGCGCCTCAGTCGATCGATCCCGAGCAGGACGCGGACGCACCAGGTCCCTTCGCGGTATTGGTGAACTTGACCTTGCCGTTGACGACAACCTCGCACTTGATCGTTGACGACGCGTCGGCTTCGAAGTCGTTCGTTGCGGTGAGCGATGCGACTTTCACGAATCCGGTCAGCGTCACGTCCTTACTCCACGGGAGACTCGCTGCGGTGTCTTGGGATATGTTCGAGTCGGAGGCGGTGTAGGTGATCGAGGCCTTGCTGCCGTCGCCGGTTACCTGGTAAGTGATGGTGGTCGTCGACTTCGACTGCTTGTCGACGGAGTCGACAGCTGTTCCGACGATCGCCACGCATCCGCCGGCGAGGGCGAGGATCACGACAACCAGAGCGAGCAGGATCCACGGCCATTTCTTCCGCTTCTTCGGAGGCGCTGGGTACGGCTGCTGAGGGTACGGCTGGCCGGGTTGGCCTGGGTAGGGCTGCTGCGGGGGCTGTTGCGTCATTTCGGGTGTTTCTCCTGTCTGGGTGGTCTCTGGCGATCTTCTCGGACAATCTACGCAAAAGCGTGCGAGACCTCGCAATGTCATCTAAACGGACCATTCGTGCGAACTATGAGCCCAAGACCTTCCCGATTGTGCCGAGAGCCGCGCAGTCGGGTATGTACTCGACGCCCTGAAATTGGGTGTCTGTGTATTCAGAGGCCAATCCCCGACACGCGAGTGAACGCGCCGAATCAGCGCTGGCAGTGTGGGGCAGACGACGCACCTTAGACTCGACTACTGGCTGGGATCGTCCCCGATTGAGGGGACTGACACTTCTCGGATGACGACGACACCAGCTTGTTGAGGAGCGTCTGTTAACCGCTCGCGCGGGGCGCACGTTGGCGTTGGTCAATCCGAGCCTCCCTGCCAGGGATCGATCATCCCCGCTCGCGCCGGGGCGGACCCTTGGATACCGGCGTTTGCCAGCAGGAAGATCGGGATCATCCCCGCTCGCGCGGGGCGGACACGCCGGCCGACGTCAGCGCGCCGGTCTGTGCGGGATCATCCCCGCTCGCGCGGGGCGGACCCGTTGACCATCGCAACGCCCTGCCCCTGGGCGGGATCATCCCCGCTCGCGCGGGGCGGACCCGTTGACCATCGCAACGCCCTGCCCCTGGGCGGGATCATCCCCGCTCGCGCGGGGCGGACGAACCCCAAGCGCCACTCAAACCACGGAACGAAGGATCATCCCCGCTCGCGCGGGGCGGACACGTAGCCGGCGGTGCCGATCGACGGCAACGCGGGATCATCCCCGCTCGCGCGGGGCGGACAAGCACTCGGCGGTCAGTTCCCCCACCACCGTGGGATCATCCCCGCTCGCGCGGGGCGGACGAGGTTGACAAGCTCGTCGAGCAAGACCTCGTGGGATCATCCCCGCTCGGGCGGGGGCGGACATCCGCGCTTGGACGCAGACGACGTCACCGTAAGGATTATCCCCGCTCGCGCGGGGCGGACTCACCCGGGCGCTGTTGCAGCCAGAAGATGTTCGGATCATCCCCGCTCGCGCGGGGCGGACTAGCCTGAGTGATTGCTGGGTGAAGCCTTGCAGGGATCATCCCCGCTCGCGCGGGGCGGACCCCGGCTCGACAATCTGGTTGCGGCAGTCCATGGGATCCCCGCTCGCGCGCGGCGGACATCTTATTGCCGAACCCGACACGCGGGATCGACGGATCATCCCCGCTCGCGCGGGGCGGACTGCCACGGCGCCGCCGACGGCGCAACCGAACGCGGATCATCCCCGCTCGCGCGGGGCGCACCAAGTAGGGTTTGCGGGGTTGCTGACCCTCCTGGGATCATCCCCGCTCGCGCGGGGCGGACCTGCTGCTGCCGACGGTGACCATATAGACAGAGGGATCATCCCCGCTCGCGCGGGGCGCACTCTAGTTGCTGGCTGATGCCGCCATCAGACTCAGGATCATCCCCGCTCGCGCGGGGCGTCAACAACTGTCGTTGATGGGGTCGGCTTGGCGGGTGCTGGGATCATCCCCGCTCGCGCGGGGCGCACAAGGCGGCGAATCTCCGCGCCATATTTCCGTCGGGATCATCCCCGCTCGCGCGGGGCGCACAACTATGTCGCTGGTGAGGCCGCCCGCGACGCGGGATCATCCCCGCTCGCGCGGGGCGCACACACGGAACGGCCGCAGTAGCAGTGCTGCCATGGGATCATCCCCGCTCGCGCGGGGCGCACGGGCTGTAGCCGATCCGTGGCCCCCACGCGTCGGGATCATCCCCGCTCGCGCGGGGCGGAACGACTCTCAGCAGCCTATGACGCGAATGAACGCGGGATCATCCCCGCTCGCGCGGGGCGGACAATCTCGTTCCCATCCACGGCAGATAGTCGTTGGGATCATCCCGCTCGCGCGGGGCGGACGTCCACTCGGCTACCCCGTGCGCGATCACGCCGGGATCATCCCCGCTCGCGCGGGGCGGACACCCTCCGTGACGGCCTCGCCAACTTCAAGCGGGGATCATCCCCGCTCGCGCGGGGCGGACACTTGCTGACCTGCGGCGCAGCATGACGATAGCAGGATTTTCATTCACTTTCGCCGCCTGGCCCGACGCATCTTCGACCCATCGCTCCACCCGACCCGAACCCGGTTCCGAGTCGTCGCATTGCCTAAGAGACACCGCATCGGCATGATGCCGTCGAAGTCGACGAGCTCCCACTCGTGGTGATGCACACGGAACGCAACACGCTGCACGCCGTGCGTGCTGTGGACCATCCTTCGCCCCGTCATCCTTGACGAGTTCAACGACCTGCTGCGACAACAAACGGGCCGGCATATGACCGCCGCGCACACCAGGGCCCCACCTTGCTCACCACCCGCTGCCAGCAGCCCGACGAAAACCTGTCAGACCCCAATGACACGATGGACGCATGTCAGACGTGGTGGAGGCATCGGCAGAGGCGGCGGCGCCGATGGACGGGTACGGGCCGTTCGCGTACCTGAGTGCGCCGAATGCACCGCTGTACCGTCGCGTGATGCGTGCGCTGATGGCGGAGAAGGAGCGGTTCACCGTCCACGTGCGCCCTGATCAGGTGGTCGTCGCCGTCGAATCGGACGGTGGAGATCCGGTGTCGGACGAGGCGGTGGGCGACGCACTCGACCGCCTCGCGCGGCCCGAATGGGGCAACCTGCTCGCGTTCGCCGACTCAAGCCGCGTGACGGCGCTGTCGGACTTCTACCGGCGGCGGATGCTCTTTCAACTGTCTAGGCAGGGCGAAGCAGCCGAACGGGCCCTCGCCCAATACGACGCCGCGCTCGGATCCCGCGGCGCACTGCAATCGGTCGCGCTCGAGGACATCGTCGTCCTGCTGACCGCGCTGCGCGATCTGGTCGCCGATCCCGCCGCACGCGCCGACGTCGACGCCGCGTTGGCACACCAGACGCTTCGCGGCCTGCGTGACAGGTTCTCCGAACTCGCCGAGAACGCGGTCGCCTTCATGGGCTCGATTCAGCGCACGATCGACCTGCACGACGCCGACGTCGAAGCGTTCCTCGCCTACAAAGAGCAGCTCATCGAATATCTCGAACGATTCATCGGCGACCTCCTGACACGAGGCGCCACGATCAGCGTCCTCCTCGGCGAGATCCCCGACGACGCCGTCGCCTTCCTCCTCGACGTCGCCGCTGAACGTGAGGCGCTCGACGCTGCGCCCGGTGAAGCCGATGAGGCCTATGCGAGAGCTAGGACCACCTGGCTACGACAGTGGTCGGGCCTGACGGACTGGTTCATCAGCACGCGTGACCGGGAGAGCGAGGCCCGACTTCTGCGGTCGCGAGCGCGCGCTGCGATCCCGGCGCTGCTCGCCGTGGTACGCACACTGCATGAGAAGGCCGGCGGCCGCACCGACCGCACCCATGACTTCGTCACACTCGCGACGTGGTTCGCGGCACTGCCCGACGACGGCGACCGGCACCGACTGTGGCGGACGGCGTTCGGGCTCACCCCGGCCCGGCACCTGAGCGTGACGGCCCCGACCGAGGAAGCCTGGGACCTCGCCGAACTCGGCAGCACCACGCCGTGGGCCGACGCTCCTTCCGTAGAGATCAGCCCGCAACTGCGCCGCAGCGGGTCGTACGAGCGCCGCGGACGGAGCGTCCGCGTAACCGACCGTTCCGACGCGAAGGCGATGCTCTTGGCGCGCGCCAGGGAAGAAGCCGAGCAGACCGCCCAAGCCCGAATGCGGATCCTCACCAACGGTCCGCGCCCACTGTCGGCGTTCGGAACGCTCGACTCGACCGCCTTCCGACTGTTCCTCGCGCTGCTCGGCGACGCACTGTCGGCGATGGGGCCGACCGCTAGTCAATCGCAGGTCAGCACATCCGACGGCGAACTGATCGTGACGCTGTCCCGGATCGACGACGCGGGTCAGATGACGATCACGACCCCCGACGGTGTCCTCACCGGTACCGATCACCTCGTCGACATCACGCCGTCCGCGGGCTCGGTGCTGTGGGAAGCCGCCGGATGAGTCGAACCAGCGTCGCCGACGCCCTGGAGTCGCGAGACGCCGAAGCACGCGTCCGAGTGATCCGAGCGCTGCTCGCCAGGCAGGTCCTCAGTTCACAACGCGATGGCGAACTCTTCCGCCTGGCGCGACGCCATGCCGACACCCTGCGGGCGTGGTTCGAGGCCGAGACCGGATGGAGGCTGATCGTCGAAGCCGAGACCGTCCGACTCCTGACCTCGTATATTCCCACGGGCCCGACAGCGGAGGCGATCGCTCAACGCCACCCGGCCAGGGCCAGGAGGGGTGATCCGCCCTTCACCCGGCGCCGATACGTGTTGTTGTGCTTGGCGCTCGCCGTCCTCGAACGGTCCGATCCGCAGACATCGCTGGGACAGCTGGCCGACGACCTCGTGCTCGCCGCGCGGCAACCCGGCTTGGAGACGATCGAATTCACGCTCGGCACGCGTGCCGAGCGGTCGGACCTGGTGGCCGCGATTCGCATCCTCCTCGAATACGGTGTGCTCGACCGCGTCGCGGGCGACGAGGACGCCTACGTGGCGTCGGGTGGCGACGCGCTGTACGACGTCGACCGCCGGATGCTCGCCACGATGCTGTCAACGAAACATTCGCCGGGGATGGTGGCTGGATCGCTAGGGCCCTCACCATCGATCGGAGACATCGAGGCCGCATTACAGAAGCCGCCGCCCGCCTACACCGACGAGGAGTCGAACCGGCGGCTTCGCCATGCCGTCTCCCACCGATTGCTCTGTGATCCCGTCGTCTACTACGACGAACTGCCCGACGACGAACGCCTCTACCTCACCAACCAGCGCGTTCCGCTCACCAGCCGACTTGCCGCGGCCACCGGACTCGTCCCGGAACTACGTGCCGAAGGCGTCGCGATGGTCGATCCCGAGGACCAACTCACCGACGTCCGAATGCCTGATCAGGGCACCGATGGTCATGCGACGCTGCTCCTCGCCGAACACCTGGCCCTCGTCGGTGCGGCCACCATCGCCTCGCTGCGGTCGGTGATGCGACGTCTTGCGAAGGACAACGCATCGTTCTGGCGCAAGACCACTCGTGACACCGGCGCGGAGAACGACCTCGTCAACGATGCCCTCGAACGTCTGGTGGGCCTGGGCCTCGTCCGCGTGATCGGCGAAGGCTCCAATGGCGCCGTGGAACCGCTGCCCGCGCTTCGCCGGTTCGCCGTGACCGCGCCGACCATCCGGGACAGGAAGGTTCGATGACCGGCCAGGCGCACAGCACCCCTCAACCCGGTACTCTGCCGACTCCCGTCCTGAACCGGTGGCAGCCTCTGCGGCTCGGCCTCGTCGACCTCTTCTACTACGACGACGAGCAGTTCTGGTTCCATGACGGTCGCCTGCTGTTGCGCGGCAACAATGGAACCGGAAAGTCGAAAGTGTTGGCGCTGACTTTGCCCTTCCTGCTCGACGGGTCGCTGGTGTCACGTCGGGTGGAACCCGACGCCGATCCCAAGAAGAGGATGGACTGGAACCTCCTGCTCGGGGGTGCGCACCCGAACCCGGAGCGGACCGGTTACACGTGGGCCGAGTTCGGCCGGATCGACGAGGACGGCGTCGAACAGTTCGTCACCATCGGCATCGGGCTCAAGGCCGCGTCGGGGCGAGGGATCGTCAAGCATTGGTTCTTCGTCACGTCGCGGCGGATCGGTGATCTCAGTCTGGTGGACGAGAACCGGTCGGTGCTGTCGCTGGAACGGTTGCGCGACGAGCTGGTGTCTGGCGGGAGCGGACAGGTCTTCACGAAGCAGGAGTCGTATCGACGCGTCGTCGACGAGACAATGTTCAACCTCGGCCCCGACCGATACGCGGCGCTGATCGACCTGTTGATCCAGCTCCGCCAACCGCAATTGTCCAAGCGGCCCGACGAGAAGGCCCTGTCGGCGGCCTTGACCGAAGCGCTGGCACCGCCGGATCAGGCGCTGATCGCCGACGTCGCAGAGTCGTTCCGATCGTTGGACGAAGAACGTGCGGGCATCGCGACCGCCCGCCAGACGCTGAGCGCCGCCGAAGCATTCCTGCGGCACTACCGGGTGTACGCGTCAATCGCGTCCCGCCGCACGACGACCGCGGTGCGCGAGAAGAACTCGGAGTACGAGCGGGTCGGTCGAGACCTGATCGAGGCGGAGGCCCAACGTACCGAAGCGACCGCGACGTGCGCTCGCCTCGACTCGGCGCACACAGTAGCCGAGGACCGGCAGCGAGCGCTGCGCGGCCAGGAACAGGCACTGCGTACCAGCCCGGAGATGAAGGACGCCGAGAGCCTCGATCAGGCTTCCCGCGCCGCGGTCGATGCCGAGCAGCGGTCGGCCAAGGCGCTCGAGCAGGCCCAAGAGTCCGCAGGCCGAGCCGACCGATACCTCACACAGCAGGCGGAAGCCCAGCAACTGCATGAAGAGCGTGCCGACGCCGTCGACCGAGCCGAGCACGCGGCGCTCGCCTCAGCCAACGCCGCCGGCTTGGCGGTGGAACATCCGACCATCGCTCGCGACGAAAATGCGGCCGAGCGACAGCTGCGTCGTCGTCGCGAACAGGCGTCCCACGTGCGAGGGCTCCTTCGGGACGCCGACAGTGCCGCTACCGCCGTGGTACAACTGCGCACCGAACTCGACAGGGCTGAGGCCGACGCCGCTCGTCGCGCGGAAACGCTGCACGCCGAGCACGCAGCGGTCGAATCGGTGATCCACGGCTACCGGGATGCCCTGCGGGCCGTCGTCGCAGAACTGAAACTGATAAACATCGACTCCGACGTCGACGAGTTCGTCGAACATGGGCGGGCGTGGGCGGAGAGCCTCGACGGCGAGTCGCCCGCCCGAACCGAGTTGGATCGGGCGGCGAGCACCGCCACCGAGCGAGCCACCCGCGACCTCTCCGAGGCCGATGCCGACATCGCGCGGCTGACGGCGCTACACGCCGAGCTCGTGAAGCAGATCGAGCACCTCGAAGCCGGTCACGACGTGGAGCCCGCGGCGACGCCCGGTCGGGACCCGGCCGCACGAGTCGATCGGCCCGGTGCACCACTATGGCGCGTCGTCGACTTCGCCACCGACTTGGACGACGATGCGCGAGCGCGAACAGAAGCGGCGTTGACGTCTGCGGGACTGCTCGACGCGTGGATCTTTCCCGACGGAACCGTTGAGACCAGTGGTGATGTGGTCCTCGGTCCGGCTGGTCCGGTGGCGTCGCCGTCGGCCCGCACGTTGCTCGCGGCGGCCGCCGGCCCCGACGACGACGTCACCGAAGACGCGGTGTCGGCAGTTCTCGACCGGATCGGACGCGGCGTCGACGCCGGCGCGGCGATCTGGATCGACGACACGGGGCGCTGGGGCGCGGGGCCTGCCCGTGGACAGTGGAGTAAGCCGACGGCCGAATTCGTGGGAGCGGGAGCGCGCGAAGAACGACGCCGCTCCCAGGTAGCGGAACTTCAACGGCAGGTGCGGGACGTAGACCTCGAATCGGAGGCGGCGCGTGCTCGGGTCGCGCAGGCACGTCGAACGATCACCGACATCGCCGGCGAGCGCGACCGGTACCCGACGGCGATCGAACACGACGTGCGAGCGGCGCACGGCAGGGTCGCCGCAGCCACGCGGGAAGTCGAGGTGGCGCGGACACGTCTGACCGAGGTCCGCGAACAGTGGGTCAGCGCGTCCGCACTCGCGGAGGAGTCGCTGACTCTCTTGCGGGAGCAGGCAGACGAACTCTCCGTCCCGACGACAGCGAGTGAGATCGATGCCCTCGAGGCCGCGATCAACGCCTACGACATCCACCTGGTGAAGGTACGGTCGGCCGCGACGCTGGAGGCCGCGGCCCACGACGATCTGGTTCATGCTGCCGAGCGGGCGGTGGACGCGGCCGAGATCCGTGAACGCCACGACTTCGAATACCGGGTGGCGAACGGGCTCGCGGTTTCGCTCCGTGCCAAATACGACGAACTATTCGCAACGGTCGGTGCGTCGGTCGCAGAGCTGCAGGAACGGCTCAAGACTCTCGCGGAGCAACTGAGGGAGGTGGCTGACGACCTTGCAGAATTGATGCGAGAACAAATGGCCGCCGCAACGTCGTTGGGGACGTCGGAGCAACGAGTCATCGATCTGACGGAGCGACGTGAGCAAGCCGCGCAGGTGCGTGCCGCGGCGATCGAGGCTCTTCACCATTTCATCGAGACCGGCTTGCTGCGCGTGGCGCTGCCCGATCTCGACGTAGATTCCGACATCGGTGGCGGAACCGTCAGCGCCGCGGTCGGTCTCGCCCGTCGGGTCGACGCCGAGCTCAGCCGTTTCGACGACGGGGATGACGGCTGGGCCAAAGCACAGCAGCGAGTGTCTACGGCATGGACCGAGCTGACCACCCAGATGAGCAGGCACGGTCATATCGCGTCGATGGAACAGCGCGGTGAGGTGAATGTCGCCCGGGTGCGGTACCTGCAAGAAGACATCGACGTCGATCTCCTCGCGGTGCGGTTGTCCAGCGACGTCGCAGATCGCGAGCGACTGCTCAGCGCCCGGGAACGAGAGATCCTCGAGAACAGTCTCGTCAACGAGGCCGCCGCTCATCTGCACGAGCTGTTGCGTACCGCTCAAGAACAGATCGATACGATGAATCGTGAACTCGCACAACGCAAGACATCCACCGGGATGCAGCTTCGAGTGCTGTGGCGCGAACGCGGAGACGGGCCACCCGGGCTGATCGAAGCGCGCAAGATCCTGGATCGATCGGATGCGATGTGGACGGCCGATGACAGATCGGCGGTAGGCGACTTTCTGCAGGCGCAGATCGCGGAGGTGCGTGAGGCAGACCCGACCGGCGGATGGCAGGAACACCTCGCGCGGGCCCTCGACTACCGGCAATGGCACAGGTTCGCGATCGAGCGCAACCAGAACGGGAACTGGAAGTCGGCGTCGGGACCTGCGTCGGGCGGTGAGCGTGCTCTCGTCGTGTCGATTCCGCTGTTCGCGGCGGCGTCGGCGCATTACAACTCGGCGGGCCAGACCGCGCCTCGACTGATCCTCCTCGATGAAGCTTTCGCGGGTGTGGACGACGATTCGAGGGCGAAGTCACTCGGTCTGCTCGCGACCTTCGACCTCGACGTCGTCATGACCAGCGAACGCGAATGGGGGTGCTATCCGCAGGTGCCCGGACTGTCGATCGCACAGTTGTCGCGCGTGGAAGGCATCGACGCGGTCGGCGTGACACGCTGGCGCTGGGACGGTTCCCAGCGTCGTCGAATCGCCGAGGTCGACGACGCCGCGCGGGCCGGTCGCCGAGCGCAAGCCGCTTCGCCCGACGAGTCGACCCTGTTCGACTAGGAACGACCATGCAGCGGAACGAGACGTCGGGAATAGTCGGGCTCTTCGACAGACCGGAGATGGCGTGGTTCGTCGACCGGGTGCGCAAGCGCATTCTGACCGCACCGGACGAACCGTTGTCGGGCCTGGTACGTCTCGCCGACCCCACCGCCGAGCAGCGGACCGCGATGGCAGACCTGATCGGTCGACCACGCCGCGCCGGGGATTCGTTGGCCGTGCGCCTGCAAGACGTGGAGGCGGTTCTGCGTCGCGGACCCTGGCCCGCGGGACTTGCCGATCTGGTGACCACTGTGAGTGGACCAGTGGTCGATCGCCGCACACAACGAAAGCTCGACGATGCGAGGTGGGCCGCGGCGACACAAGCACTTGCGCCAGTCGTCGACCGGTTCCCGCATATCGCACAATGGTGGGAATCATGGTGTGCGGCAGGCAATTTGAAGCGGGCCGCGCAGTCCGAGGCGCGTCGTCGCGCAGTCGAGTCGACGCCCGCGGTCGGCGCGCAGCTGACCGAGTCGATTGCCGCGTTGTTCGACGAGCTGCCCGCCGAGGGAGTCCTGCTCAGTGTGCTTGCTCGGCGTGTGTTCGGCGATGCGCACGGCCTCGACTCGACGCGGCCGGTGGGGCGGCTCGCGATTGCCGTCGTGGCCTGCGCCTTCCGGGCAGCCGACGACGTGGGCGTACGTCAGACCTGGGCCAGTGCAGGCGTCATGCTGTCGGGTCTGGCGTCGACGGTCCTGTGCCTCGGTGTTACGGGCCGCAGCGTCGGCGGGTTCGGCACCGCGACGGCAACGGTCCTCGACGCGATGGGATCAGCGCGAATGCCGCTCGTCCTCACACTCGACCAGGTCCGCTCCGGCGGCGTTGCACCCCTCGGGTCGCGCGGTGTGGTTCACGTGTGTGAGAACCCCAGCGTCGTCGAGCTGGTATCGGAGGGGTGGCGCGGCGCGGACGCCTCGGATTGCCGCCCGGTGCTGGTGTGCACGTCGGGCCAGCCGAGCGCAGCGGTCATCGAAGTGCTGACGATTCTGACTCGCGAAGGTGCGCAATGCCGGTACCACGGCGACTTCGACTGGGCCGGATTGCGCATCGCCGCGTTCGTGAGGTCGAAGGTTCCCTGGACGCCGTGGCGGTACGGCGCGGAGGACTACCGCGCGGCCGTCAGCGGCGACGCCCCGTCACTGCGACTGTTCGGGGAGCCGGCGGGTGCAGTCTGGGACCCCGACCTCGCCACAGCGATGGCCGAACACGGACTCGCAGTGGAAGAGGAAGCTGTCGCGGCACTCCTCGCCGCCGATGTTCTAGGTGCGTGACACAACACGACGACGCTGCGCACCCCACGTCGGACCATTCGACACGTTCCCGACGGTCAGCGCCACCGCCAACCCGCAACCTCAATCGCGTCGCGCAACCCGCTCCACGAAACACGAACCGCCCCAAGTCGTTCCACCGTCGACAGCCGCATCGACTGCTGACCGGTCGCCACGACCGTCGATCCCGGTAGAACGTAGAAGTCCCACGCGGCGACATCGAGACCGTTGTACGGCTCGCCCTCCGGCGTCGTATGAACGGCGAACACATACACGTCGGCGATGTGTACGTCGGTCCACGTGTTCGACTGCGCGTGCCACGATTTCTTTCCCGCCTTCCCCGGTAATCCGGCGAAGGAAATGACGGGCGGTCCAACGCGGGCCCACGTCTGAGAGTGCCCGCTCGCCTTGACCTCGATGGTGGTGCCATCGGGCGCCTCGACGTCGTAGGCATCCCATTCGACGCGCAGGCCGGTTGCCTGGACGGCCTTCGCGACCAGGTATTCGGCGAGCAGTCCACGCGCCGCATTCTCTTGCAGATTCGACAGCGCGTATGCCCAGAATTCGCGAAGCGGACTGTCGATTACCGTGAAGCGTTCCTCGCCGGTGAATGGCATTCAGTCAACTTATTCCAGTGGACCGGGATAGCTGAGATCAGGGCGCCGCCCCTCACCCCAATCGCGGATGCCCGCGCCACGCCGGCATCGTCGCCATGTACGCCCGGGTCTGCTCTTCGATCACCGACTGCGACTCATTCGGGTGTCGACGCTGCTGCCAGCCGACCATCGCGGCGAACCGGGTGTCGAAATCTTGCAGATTTCCATCGGCGTCGGTGCAGTGCTCGCAGTAGCGCCCCGATTCGATCGGCATGCTGCAACTCTCGCAGTTATTCATGGGTGTTCCTTTCCTTGGGTTGGAAGTGATCCTTGGGTGGAGGTGATCAGTGCGGTCAGTCCGTCGAGCAGCCCGCGGCGGGTGACGTCGTCGAGTCGCTCCATGGCCGCGGCGACCAGCGCTCGGTCGAGGACGTCGGAGTCGTTGCGCAATCGGGCCAATCCAGCGTCGGTGAGCCAGACGAGTGTTCGACGCCGATCCGCGGGGTCGGCCTCCCGCTCGACCAACCCGTGCCCTTCCAATTGCGTGACGATGTCGCTGACGACGGACTGCGCGCGGTCGAGATGACGCGCGGCGTCGCCGACGGTGATCGGACCCGAACTGATCAGGTGAGTCAGTACTGCGCGAGACGCGTTGGTCAACTCGCTGCGCCGGCCGTCACGTCGGTGAAAAGCGAGGTACGCCTGCGGGAACAGGTCGCAGAAGGCGTCGGCGTCGGACATGGCTCCATCGTCTGACGGAGGCAATCCATCGTCAATCCCGATGGAAATTCGGGGGGCGCCGAGCTGCCGTCACGAACTCGTGAGGATGTACCAAAACGACCGTCGAAATCGACATCTCCAGTGATGGGATCACTCATCGATCGACTGAAGGAGTGCAGCCATGTCCGTCAACCGCACAATCATGCGTAGTGTGTCCGCGCTGCTGGTCACCGGCGCTGCCGCGGTCGGTCTGGTGACCGGTGTCGCCAGTGCGTCCGCCGCTCCGCCGATGCCGACGGGCTACTACCGCGGCGTCGTGACGACGATGCCCGCGGGCAACGCCGTGTGGTATGGCAAGTCCTTCGGTCGCGGCACCGTCATCAACAACACGGCAATCGGCTGGGCGTTTCCCGGCCGGGTCTATCCGGGGCGCTCAGTGCAAGACGGAACCCGCGTCATCGTCGTCGATTACAGCGGCACACCGGTCGGATTCGTCCGCGACGAGTTGCGGTCCGACGGTCACGGCGGCTATTGGGGTCGCTCGCTCAACGGTCAGTCCGAGTTGCTGCGCTTCCGACTGACCCGCTGACGGCACTCGCAGACGCATCTAATAATTGCGGAATTGAGCACGTGGTTTTCGAAGAAAGGGAAACATGAGGCCGCTGCCGATTGCCGGATCTCGAATCGCTGGTATTCGAGCGGACTACACCATCCATATCTATACCGACAGCGACTATGAGCTGGTGATCGAAGCGCCCATGTCGATGTGCGTCGGGGATGACATTACTGTTGTCGACCCGACGCAGGGCGAGCCCGATCAACAGGCTCTACGACAATTGATCGGACGGACTATCGACGTGGCGATGTATTCGGACCGGAACGGCCTTCTGCTCAGAACCGACGATCGGTGCGTGTACAGCGTTCCGCCGATCGAGGACTTCGAGTCGTGGCAATGCGTCGGCCCCGACTGCTACGCGATCGGGGTCCCGTCGAACACCTTGTGAGCGGCTCGCGCCAACGAACCCGTCGTCGCCTTGGCCCTACCGTCCCGCCTGCAACCGCAGCCCCGCGAGTAACAGATCCAGCCCGGCGCGGAATTGGTCAGCGTCGTCGTGGCCGTCGAATTCGTCGACGATGTAGTGGATGTAGGGGTGCTCGTCCGCGTCGAGTGCCCGCCACTGCGCGGCGTAGCGCGCCAGATATCCCTCGCGGCTGACAGAACCGTCGAGCACCTCCGCGGGGACTTGTTGTCCTAAGTCGGTCGCCGTGCCGATGACAAAGCCCAGAATCGCCGATACCGCGTGAAAAGTCTTGCGCGGGTTGAGGTTGAGCCGCATCACCTGCCGTCCGATGGCCTCGTACATGCGCAGACCGTTGGGTTGTACACCGGTGTCGCGCATCATGTAGCCGCCGAGCCACGGCCGGTCGACGACGGCGTCGAACAGCGCGACCGCGACGGCGCGGACGTCGGCGATCGGGTCGTCGGTGTCGGTGAACGTGTCCGTCTTCTCGACGACGTCGCCGAGGACGTGGTCGGTGGCGCGGTCGAGCAACTCGTCTTTGCTTGAGACGTACCAGTAGATGCTCGCGACGCCGCCGCCCAGCCGCGCGGCGAGGGACCGGAAGGTGAGCGCGGACTCGCCGGACTCGTCGAGAATCGCGACGGCCTCGCCGATCACGGTGTCCATCGAATGTGATGCTCGACGTCGGCCACCTGCGGGTTTGGTGCGTTCCTTGCTCGTGGGCCTAGTCATGAATACCTCCTCCCTTGCATCCTATCGAACGCTGTTCTAGAGTATGGAACATCGTTCGATAACCGAACACCGTTCGATCCGGATTTCGATCCGGACCAGATTCGCAAAGGAGGTGTCCCAATGGCTACCGCACTTGAGACCTCACCCGCTCGCACGTACCCATCGCTGCGCGCCGCATGGATTCCCCTGCTCGCCCTCTGTCTGGCCTTCTTCGTCGAGATGGTCGACAACACCCTGCTCACCATCGCGTTGCCGACGATCGGCCGCGACCTCGGCAGCGGCACCACCGCTCTGCAGTGGGTCACCGGCGCGTACTCCCTGACCTTCGGCGGACTGTTGCTCACCGCGGGGTCGATGGCCGACAGGCTCGGTCGACGCCGGGTACTCCTCGTCGGCCTCGCCGCATTCGGGCTGATCAGCCTGGGTGTCCTCGCCGTCACCTCGACCGGCGAACTGATCGCCCTGCGGGCCGCGCTCGGCATCGCCGCGGCTGCGATGGCCCCGATCACCAACTCGCTGGTCTTCCGGCTCTTCGACGACGAAGCACTGCAGATGCGTGCGATGACCCTGATGATCATCGTCGGCATGAGCGGATTCATCCTCGGCCCGGTGCTCGGCGGAACCGCTCTGGCGCACGTCGGCTGGCAGTGGTTGCTGCTGGTCAACGCCCCGATCGCGCTCATCGCCTTCCTCGGTGTCCGTCTCGGCGTCTCCGCCGACGACCCCGCGGGCCTGACGTCGGACCGTCTCGACCTTCCGGGTGCCGCGCTGAGCATCCTCACCATCGGCCTTGGCTGCTACACCCTGACCGCGGGTGTGGAGCACGGCTGGATGTCGACGTGGACCTGGGCGTCGGGCATCGGCGCCGTCGTCGCACTGGTCGCATTCATCTGGCACGAGCGACGCACCGCAGAGCCAATGCTCGACCTGCGACTGTTCACCAGTGGAACCGTCCGCGGTGCCGCAACCGCGCAGGTCGCAACGTCGATCGCGATGGCGGGCGTCATGTTCGGCATGATTCTGCACTTCCAGTACGCGTATGGATGGAGCCCGATGAAGGCCGGGCTGGCCAACCTGCCGCTCATTCTCACGATGATCGTTGCGACACCGTTCTCCGAATTCCTCGCCAAGCGCTTCGGACATCGCATCGCCTGCCTCATCGGCGCCGGGTTTCTCACTCTCTCGCTCGTCGGTATGGCGTGGGGTGTGGATCATGGTTACCCGGTCATCGCCGTCTGCATGGTCCTGCTGACCATCGGTCTGCGCACCGTCATGACGATCTGCGCGGTCGCCCTGGTCCGTGCCGTGCCGAGCAATCGGACGTCGATCGGCACCGCTCTCAACGACACCGCGCAGGAAGTCGGCACCAGCATCGGCATCGCGCTGATCGGCACTCTCATCGCCGCATTGGTCACCACGAATCTGCCCAGCGGCATGTGGAGCAGCGAACTCGTCGAGTCGTTCTTCCGCGGTGAGCGCGTCACCTACGCGGTCTTCGCGGTGATCGTCGGAGTGATCGCCACCTGGGGCGCGTTGACGCTCACCAACTCACGGGAGACCGAGGAGCACTGACGTCACACGGAGCAGGCGCACAAGATCCGCGAGTGGCCGGGCGAAAGCCCGGCCACTCGCTGGTTGAGCAGGTACTCACCGGCGGTAGGCCCTATCCGCTGGTTGAGCGCCCGACGCTTCTCTCACGAGTCAGGGGCGATGTCTGCTATCGGTGCGCGAGGGCTTCCTCCACTTGTTCGTGCACCGTACGGCGGAGTTCGTCGTGCACGACGTCGGCCGCCTCGGCCAGCACCTTATGGTCACTCAGGACGATGTAGTAGCCGGTGGTGCCGATCGGTTCGCCTGCGTCAGCCGAGGTGTACCGGCGCATGCGTGCGACCTCGTCGGACCATTCCCAATGATCATCGTCGAACGAGTACCAGAGCTGCCCGACGTCGAACGAGTCTTGCTGAGGTACCTCAGATGTCACGATGGTGCCTCCTTGTGATCGCGGTGCGGTGTGCGCTGTTCGATTCAATCGCGGATGTCGAGCGATGCCAGCCAGATACGTCGGCGTGCAACTGAACTGATCGCATTGACGACTTCCGGCTTGATCGGCGACGGCGGATTGGTTGCCAAGTGCCACAACATGATCGAGAAGAAGCGGATCGGCTCGAGCCCCAGTTGTTCGCGGATGGTTTCGTCCGCTCCGCCGCCGAGCCGGTACCAGCGCAGCGCAAAAGTGATCAACTCGGGGAGTGGTACCGATTCCTCTGTGGCGGATCGCGCTGGGCGTCGATGACGTTCACCGGGCTGGGTGAGTTGTCGCGCAACCGCACTCACCGGGCCGCACAACCCTGCGCGGTAGGTGCGGGCACGGCGGTGAGGCGGCGTTCGCAGAAGCAGCGGAGTCGGGCCCAGGTCAATTCGTCGATGCCCGGAGTCGGTGGGCTCGATAGAAGGTAACGCAAGCCGAGAAGAAAGGTGGGTTCTGTTACTCCGAAATGCATCCTGATGTCTTCGGCGTCACCGCCGCCGTATGATGCCCATCCGAGTGCGAACGTGAGAATCTCGTCGCGGTCACTCTGCCAGTCTGCGGTCGTGCACGGCTGTTCGTCGGTGTGCTCGGTTGCGGGCTGTCCCGGGGCGGGGTGGGTGCTGGCGGTGTGCCAACTCTCGACGGTGATCATCGCTTCGTAGCCCGCCGTGCGGCACGTGGGGCCGGCACGGGCCCCGTCGACGCCCTCTCAGCGTTGAGCATCGTGCTGGTGTCGGTGGCGCGGAGTATGCGTTCAGCGATGTGCAGGGGAAGCTGGCGCCGCGGTCCGCCGAGGACCGGTTCGAGCTCGACGTAGCTGAACGGTGCTCGACGGATCGCTGCGATCCGATAGCGGACACGGCGTCCCGCGGTGAGTGTGTCGAGGTGGGTGCCAATGGTGAGCATTGGGTCTCCTTGATTTCAGAGAAAGTGAAGCCGGGATGGTTTGCAAATGCTTCGAAATAGCTGAAAAGCGGGTTTGATGTGTGAAAGTTGCTCAACCCGCAGCCGAGTTCGGTCCCGGAATCGCAGGAGCAAATCCCGCTGAAGGTAGCGCTCGGGAGCACAGTCGGAATTCTGTTTCCGACTGTCTGCAAGGCAGGCGGGCCGGGCACGATGGCGCGTCAGCCAGGAGCTAGCCGCCGTGGCCGCCGTGGGTCGTGCCGCCAAAATCTTTGTGTGACTTCATAATTGGATCCTCGCACTGTCAGCGAAGGGATCGTTGATGCCTGGCGTTCCCGGCGAGCACGAAAAAGGGGAGACGGCCGAGGCGATCAGTGAGGCTGCCTGTTCAACCACCACGATGGTATGCAGACCCAGACCTGCACGTCAATGGGCTGGCGGAATGCTGGTAGCAACGTGTGGCCACCCGTTTTCATCCGACGCAGTGGAGCCCACGTCCACGCAGCCAACGACTTGGGTCCGGCTTTCGCGTTAGCACACCGCACTTTTGTCAGGCGCCGAAATGTTAGTCGACGTTCGATGTTTGCCGATATCCACCGGCGGGTACCTGATCCTCGTGCTCGTTTTCAAGCACCCAGTATTGCGACAACAAAGGAGCGAAAATCATGGCAGATTCCAGCAATCCCGGCCAATTCGGCAATCGTGACGACACCGAAGAGCAGGCGCGCAAGGGCGGCGAAAGCAGCCCCGGTCAGTTCGGGTCCGAGCGGGGAGCCGACCCGCAGGCGGCCGGCCGTAAAGGCGCCGAGGCTGAACCCCATGAAGCAAAGGTTCGAGGCGGCGAAAACAGCCACTCCAACGGCTGACTAATTCTCTGACAGTCTGGAACGGCCAGCCCACGCCACTAGCGGACTGGCCGCTTCGGGCAGCGTTCAAAGACCGATATCGTGCAGTCTCATACGGTGCTCGACGACTCCGCGTTCATGTGTACGCGCTCGATGTACGCCGCGTCGTCCCTTCGCCGTCGGGCCAGGTCGTTGACGTGCAGGTCGGTATCTGCATACCATCGGGGTGGTTGAATAGGCAGCCTCACTGATCGCCTCACTCCTACGCTCCGGTCGGATATGCCCCGCACGCAGGCCTGGGTCGCGGGCGTCAACGACCCCCTTCGCAAGATCGCGTGGATTCAATTATGCTGCTGCACAGTGACTTCGACCATTGCCTACCGAGTGGTCCGGCGCAGATCGATATTTGCCTGCCACCTCCGTTCAGTTCACATCAGCCGATCCTTATGGTCGTTACAGGCGAAATTGATGCGTCAAATATCGATCTCATCGGCTCTGAAAGTGCGTCGCTGCTGTTAGATCCGGCAGATATTGCGCTCGACCTACGTGCGGTGACATTCATGTCTGCGGGTGGGCTGCAACTACTGATGGAACTGTCAGAGTTCGCGAATTCTCACGGGGTGGAGTGTGCCGTCATCACAAGCCCACCGATTGATCGACTGCTCAACGTCCTCGCTAGTCGACCGTCATGGGCGTTTAGCACCTTTGCCGCTCTGCAGGCACACGAGGTATTCGACAATACCGGGACTGGATAAGCGCAAGACCGCGAAAAGCGTAGTCGACATAGTTGCCCACCTCATCGAGACCAACGCCGCGCTGACGTGGCAACCGCTGTCGGACCGATGTAGTGACCTGACTCCTCCGAAGGGTGAATAATTCTGGTGTTGGACGGTCGGCGACTGCGTATGGGAGATGTGTTGTGGACGTGCATGGGGAGATCGCGCGACTCGCCCGCGTGCTTCACGGGGCAGTGGACCGGGATGTGTCACCCAACCGCGTGCTCGATGAAATCACACGCTCGGCCGTCGATGTGCTGTCGCCGGTCGACCATGCCGGCATCACGTTGGTGCGCAGGCATCATGCGGGCGGTAGAGCCACGCTGCAGACCAGCGCTACCAGCGATCACGTGGCGCGACGCTTCGATGAGCTTCAACACGAAGTCGACGACGGGCCCTGTTTCGAGGCGATCTGGCAGCACCGCACCGTGCAGATCGATGACATGGAGACTGAGGACCGGTGGCCTCGGTTGACCGCGGCGACACTGAAACAGACACCGATCCGCTCAACGCTGTCGATGCAGCTCTACATTGAGAAACTCGACCTCGGAGCGCTCAATCTGCATTCCCATGCCCCACACGCATTCGACGAAGATACCCAGGATCTGGCGCTGGTCCTGGCTACCCACGCCGCGATCGCGCTGAGCACCGCTCGCCGCGGTGAACACTTTCGCAGCGCCCTGGCCAGCCGCGACATCATCGGCCAAGCAAAGGGCATGATCATGGAACGCTTCGGAGTCGACGCCGTCGCAGCCTTCACCATGCTGAGGCAACTCTCCCAAGAATCGAATATCGCCCTCGCCGAGGTCGCCGCGCAAATGGTTAACATCGAGCACCCGCGGGTAACTCAAAGAGACACGTCTACAACCTGAGTCCGGGCCCCCTCCGGTTTCTCTCGCCAGCGAATATGGGGGCAGCCCGGAAGGAGAAACTGTGGTCGACGAGGATTCCGCGCCTCCCACCGACGAGACAGACTCGATCGTCAGAGCGTTCACTCAGGCGCCCGTCGCGGTGGTGGCGCTCTACGGTCCGCAGCATCGGGCGTGGATCGCCAACGACGCATGTCTCGCGGTGTTTCCTCGCTGGCGCATCGGGGTGCCGATCGCCTCGTTCGCACCCGAGATCGACTTCCTCATCGACCTGCTCGACCAGGTGTACGCGACCGGTGAACGCTGCGAGCTCGACGCGTGGCCAGTGCGGTACAGCGTCGGAGACGGCGACTATTACGAGGTGTTCACCGACTATGCGATCAGTGCCGTACGTGGCGACGGTGGGGAGATCCTAGGCGTCGAGGTGACCGCGACGGATGTGAGCGAGCACGTCAAAGCACGGCAGGCGGCCCAAGACGAAGCTGCCGAGCTGGCCGCCCGGTACACCTCGGCTCACGACGGCGTAAACGAAATGCAAGAGGCATTACTTCCCACCGACACCCCGG
Source organism: Gordonia asplenii (assembly GCF_012933505.1). GTDB lineage: Bacteria > Actinomycetota > Actinomycetes > Mycobacteriales > Mycobacteriaceae > Gordonia > Gordonia asplenii. The sequence goes on along the minus strand of NZ_JABBNB010000010.1, from coordinate 51,020 downwards.
TGATGCCCGCAGTCGACGTCGCAGCCGCATACCTTGTCGCCACCGAAGACACCGCTGCCGGCGGTGACTGGTTCGACGCCATTCCCGCCAGCGATGGCCGCCTCTTCCTCGTTCTCGGCGACGTGGTCGGCCACGGCGTACGCGCCGCCGCCGTCATGGCACAACTACGTACCGCCGTGCGGATGCAGCTGACCGCCGGGGTACCACTCAGCGACGCGATAGAAGCAGTCGATCGCTTCTCGAGTCACGTTCGAGGGGCACAATCGGCTACGATGTGCATCGGTGAACTGCACTCTGCGACAGGATATTTCGAGTACTGCACCATCGGTCACCCGCCTCCGCTGTTGATCCGTGCCGATGGTCCGCCCCGCTACCTCGAACCCACCGGCAGCGGCCCTCTCAGCGGAGCCATCGACGGCGTCGTGACCAAAACCGATCACCTCGATGCTGGTGAGGCGATCGTGTTATACAGCGATGGGATCATTGAACGGCCCGGCCGGTCGACGTCGCAGAGCAGCGTGGAATTCGCCGACGTTACCGCCAGGATCCTGCACAGCGAAGGCCACCCGATCGATGACGCATACCCGGCACCAGTCGAGCGACTTTGCGCGCGCGCAGTCGAATTGCTGACCCGACAAACGGGGTTCCGCGACGACATCACCCTACTCGCCGCGCAACGCCGCACGCCTGCACCGCCACTGGCTGTGACGGTGCCGGCAGACGAGCATGCCGAACGCACGGTGCGAGAACAACTCCGCTCGTGGCTGCACGACCTTCCGCTCGCTCGATCGGGCGGCAGCCTACTCGTCGAGCATGCCATCGGCGAGTACGTCACCAACACTGTGGAGCACGCCTACGACGCCGCAACCGATCCTGGTGATGTCACCGTGACCGCCGGCCTCCACCCCGGCGGCCGACTCCACGCGGAAGTCACGGACACCGGACGCTGGCGCGACTCCGAAACCATCGACTCGGACCGTGGTCGTGGTCTCGCGATGGCGCAAACCATGATCCCCGACACTGTGATAGACCACGACGGCAACGGCACCACCATTCGACTGTCCTACCGGTTGACACGCCCAGCCCACATCCTCACCGATCCCCAAACCGAATACCAGCAGAGCCCGACCGTGAGCGAACCGCGTATCGACTTCACCGACGAACACACCCTCGTCGTCACCGGTGACATCGATACCGCAGCTGCGGCCGAACTATCCGGCGCCTTGACGAAACACAGCCGCGCCGGCACGATCGCCCTGCGCATCGACCTCACCGCGGCAACCCACATCGGCTCAGCCGCTGTCAGCGCCCTCATCCGACACATGCGTAATTCCCGCCGCCACAACAACATCCCCACCCTTATTGCTCCGCCTGGAACCACTGCCCACCACGTGCTCACCCTCGTCGGACTACCAACCCATCACGACGATAGCCCCGACACCGACCTACCGAGATGAGCCGTACGATCACGGGTGCGGCGGCAGCGCAGTCCCATTCCTGTTACGTGCGGCGGTGAATGCCGGTCGAGCTCCGTTGCGGTTGATGGCTATTTCGACGGGTAGTCGGGATAGCCTGCCCCGGCGAGCAGCTTGGCCAGGTGTGCTGCGTTGCGAGCGGCGGACTCCGTGGCCGTGGCGACCGCTGTCGGTGTGCCGTCGAGGTCGGCGTAGTCGCGGCCGCCCATCGCTTCGTCGTTCCAGTAGGTCGACCCCTGAGCGCCGATGGTGAACCCGATGTCGTTGAGTCCTTGGAAAACGTCGGCGATGATCTTGTGGGCGCCGTCCTCGTTTCCCACGACCGCGCACATCCCGACTTTGCCGACCATCGCCGGACGGTTCGCGTCGTCAGTCTGCGACAACTCGGCGTTGAGTCGTTCCAGCACTCGTTGAGCCACACTCGACATGTGGCCCAGCCACGTCGGCGTGGAGATCAGGAGAATGTCGGCCGCTTCGACGGCGTCGGCGATCCGTGGCCACTCGTCGGCGCCACCCATATCGCGTTCGACACCCGGCGCCACGTCGTGGTCGACGACGCGGATGACGTCACCTGCGACACCGTATCGGTCCAGCGCGCCGAGAACCTGTCGAGCAAGCACGTCGCTGCTCGACGGCGCGGGTGAGGGCTTCAATGTGCATACCAGTGCGAGTGCTTTGGTCATGAAGATCGGTTACCCACCCATCCGCTGGATCAAACGACGTCCGACGCGCGTACGGCGAACCACTCGACGGTGTGACGCAGTCCTTCGTCGGGATCGACCCGCGGCTGCCACCCCAGCTTCGCGCGCACGCGTTGTTTCGACATAGATTGTCGCACAATCGATTCCGGGACGACGACCGGTGAGCTCGGTGATCGGATCGAGGTCTTCGGGCCGCTGCGCGATGGTGACATCGAAGTCGAGTTCGCCTAGCCCGGCGACGTCGACTTCCACGACCTCGGCGGGCCGATCACGCCCAGCTCGTCCAGGGCCGGCTCCGTCATGCGCACCGTTTGTCGGCAATTGCGACGACCGCGGCCTGACGGCGCGTCCAACACCGACGCCGATGTTTGGGCGGGTGTCGGCGGGGGAATGCCCCTCACACGAGACCAGATCACCTGTCATCGCGCGGAAGGAGCAGTCATGCCCAAGACGACACAGAACGGAGCGGCCAAGCAGTCGGAGTTGCCGGCGACGATCGAGCGGTCGCCGGCCAAGGCGCAGCGCACTTTCGCGAAGGCCCACGATGCCGCACTCGAGGAGTACCACGAAGAGGAGCGGGCGCACCGTGTCGCGTACAGCGCACTGAAGCATTCCTTCGCAAAGGTCGGCGACCACTGGGAGCCCAAGGGGCGTGCGGGTCCCTCCGACGAACGTGCGCGCAGCGGAGGCCCGAATGCCACCGGTGAACGCGCCGAGGGCGTCGATGCCGAGGCGACCAAGGACCATCTTTACGGCATCGCTCGCCGACTCGATATCCCGGGGCGATCACGGATGACCAAGTCCGAACTGGTAACCGCCATCGAGACCGCCAACCGCCGCAGCACTGCACGCAGCCGTAGCTGAATTGTGAGAACTCGATGAAGTTTCTAGGCATCAGCCGCAATCTGCCGGGCGCCGTCAAGGCCGCACAGGAGATCGGTATCCGCGCTTGGGCACTGACCGGACCGGCCCCCAACTCGCTGGCCGGGGTCGTCGATGGATATGTGCCCGTCGAAGGAGTCGGCCCCACCGTTCACGAAGTCCATCGAGCGCTGATACATGCCTTGTGCACAGCGCTCGACCATCGATCGGGCGTGGAATGATGTCTGCCCGCGTGTACGTGATCGGCGACGTCATGCTCGACCGTGACATCGTCGGCGAGTCCGATCGCCGATGCCCGGACTCGGTCGGGCCGGTGATCGACACGACCGAAGTGTGTGAAGGGCCGGCAGGCGCCGGCCTCGCGGCGATGATCGCGACGCAGTACGGAGCCGACGTCAGCCTCATCACGGCCCTGGCCGACGATCCGCCGGGCGAGCGGCTCGCCGCGTCGCTCCGCGACCAGGGGATCGACGTCGTCGCGGTACCGCTGTGCGGTTCTACTCCAGAGAGGACGCGCATCAGGTCCGGCGGGCGAACGCTCGCCAGGGTCGACTGCGGCGACGGAATTGCCCCGCACGGGGACATCGGCATCGGCGCGCACCACTTCGACGGCGCCGATGCGATCCTGGTATCGGACTACGGCCGTGGACTCGCTCGCTGCGTGACACTGCGCAGTGCGTTGGCGCGCAGCGCCGCGGCAGGTGTCCCGGTCGTGTGGGATCCGCACCCGCGGGGCGCCGACCCCGTCGACGGAATCATGCTGATGACGCCCAATCTCGTTGAAGCACAACAACAGAACATCGACCGACGGCTCGCCGAAGGCGCTTCGCCCCGCGAGTTCGGGGTACGAGCGGTCGTGGTCACCGGAGGCGAGAACGGCGCAACACTGTTCACCGACGGGCGCGCACCGCAGCGGGTGCCGATCGCCGACAATCAGTTGGTCGAGGCCGACGACGTGGACACCTGCGGTGCAGGTGATGCATTTGCCGCTGCAGTCACCGTAGAACTCGCGCGAGGGACGCCGCTGTCCGAGGCCGTCGCGGTCGCCGTCGAGCGTGCGACGGCGATGATCTCCGAGGGACTGCGCGTCGTTGGCGCGAACCGTCGCGGTCGCGGATTCCCTTGGTGCCCAAGCATTCCCAATCGCGACCAGTGCCTCGCAACCGGATAACGTCGTGCGACGCGGCACTCTCGTCGCTACCGGGGGCTGTTTCGACCTGTTGCATCCCGGCCATCTGTCGCTATTGCAACGCGCTCGTGCACTGGGGGACTCATTGGTGGTTTGCCTGAACTCCGACGCATCCGTCGCGCGGGCGAAAGGTGCTGAACGTCCGGTGATGCCCGCGGCCGACCGGGCACAGTTGCTCAAGGCGCTGGATTGCGTCGATGACGTCGTCATCTTCGACGAGGACACACCCACGAAGGCCATCGAGCGGCTGCGGCCCGACATCTGGGTGAAAGGCTCGGATTACGCGGAGGCGGGCATGCCGGAGACCCCGACGGTCCGAGCCTGCGGCGGCAGGGTGATGATTCTGTCCACCATTGCGGGCTATTCCAGCACGAATCTGATCAAGGCCGCAAAACCCGCAGGTGGCGACGGGACGCGCCGCATCTTCGGTCGCAACCATTCCGGCGCCCACGATCGCCCCGGATCGCCCAGAACCTCCATCTCGCCGTCGATTCAGCGTCCGTCGGCCCGAACAGAACAGGAGAGCTCCTGACCACCGACGACCTCGGCACTGTACTCATCACCGACGGCGCATCGGGCTTGAGCGCCGCCGCCCTGGCCCGCGCGACCATCCCGCGACTACGCCGATGCATGTGTGGTGTTCGGCGGCCGTGCCGACCGGAGCCGACGTCGGTGCGGCGTCATGCGTGATGAGGCTCGATCCGCGGATCGGGATCATCCCTCAGCCGGCCCGGGACGGGGTGAGTAGTGCTACCGGGGCACCCGCGCTGTCGAGCATCGCGGATCATCGGCATCGCCTGCGGTGCTCGTCGTGTCGCAACTTGACGTTCCGAAGGGGCCCGTGGTGTCGGGTCGGACTGCCGGTCGGATGGCGCGGCACCGCCGATCTTTTCGACGCTGATATCGCTGTCGCGGCTACCGGGGAAGCGGGACCACAACCGCAGGAGGACGTGCCGCCGTCGTGCGGATGTTTGAGGCCCGCGCCGATCGGTTACCCCAACCGAGACGGGCAATGGTGCCCGTCGAACACACACCCCGAACTCGAAAGGAGCGGACGCTCATGGCTGACAACAACGGACCCGGCGAGACGATCAAGGGAACGGTCGAGAACGTGAAAGGCAAGGTCAAAGAAACCGTCGGAGACGTGACCGGACGGTCTGATCTCGCCAAGGAAGGTCGTGCCCAACAGGAGAAGGGGCAGGCCGCCAAGGAAGCGGGCAAGGATGAGGTCAAGGCCGACGCCGAGCGCGCCCATGCCGAAGCTGCCGAGAAGCGGCAACAGGCCCATCAGCAGTAGATCTGCCGGATTGCGGGCCCCGCCGAACCGGCGGGGCCCGCACGTTCGGCGGCGGACATCGCGAGCTGGAGACCGAACATGTGGTGGTCGGAAACCACATGTCGCAATTCGTCCGCTCCTTGTTCGAGTTGTTTCAGGTCCGGAAGTGTTCCGGGTCGGCGTTGGCCCAGTCGGTCGCCCAGCTCGCGGGAGGGGCGTCGATGAGTTGGCCGGGGCTTAACCATTCGTAGATTTCGGCGTAGGACGCTTGGGATGTCCGGCTGACTCGTTTGCGCAGCATGGCTGGCGTCAGCTCGTCGGGGTGGCTGACTCCCATCGACGCCATGAGTCGCATCGCTTCGTTCACGGTTGCGGCCTGGTAGCGGCGCACGCGTTCGGCTTTGTCGTCGACGTCGAGTGCGCGTGCTCGTCGTGTGTCTTGGGTGGCGACTCCCACCGGGCACAGGTTGGTATGGCAGCGCTGGGCTTGGATGCACCCGAGTGCCATCATCATGGCACGCGCGGAGTTGGTGAAGTCCGCGCCTTGGATCAGCCGTTTGACGATGTCGGAACCGCTTGCGATCTTGCCACTGGCGCCGACTCTGACACGCTCGCGAATGCCGGCGCCGACGAGCGCGTTGTGGACGATCATGAGACCGTCGGTGAGCGGCAGCCCCACATTGTCCTCATATTCTGGTGGGGCGGCCGCGGTGCCACCTTCGGCGCCGTCGACGATGATGAAGTCGGGGGATATGCAGGTTAAGTTGATCGCTTTGCACAGGGCCAGCACTTCGACGCGTGAGCCGACGCAGAGTTTGAGCCCCACGGGTTTGCCGCGGGCGAGTTCACGTAGTCGGGCGACGAAGTCGAGAAGTTCGGTCGGGGTGGCGAATTCCGGGTGTGCTGCGGGACTCACGCATTTCTTGCCTTGCGGGATGCCGCGGATCCGCGCGATCTCGGCGCTGACTTTCGGCGCGGGCAAGACACACCCACTCCCGGCTTGGCGCCTTGGGACAATTTGACGGATATGCACGAGACATTCTCATTATCAGCTTTGTCGGCGAATTGGCTCGGGTCGAATCGTCCCTCGGCGGTGCGGGTGCCGAAGTAGCCAGATCCGAGTTCCCATACCAGGCTCCCGCCTTGCAGGTGGTACGGAGTGAGACCGCCTTCACCAGTGTCGTGACTGAAGGCACCGTTGCGTGCACCGATGTTGAGAGCGCGGATCGCGTTCGCCGACAGCGCTCCGAAACTCATCGATGAGACGTTGAGTAGCGCCATGTCATGGTGTATTCGGCAATCGTCGCCGCCGATGCGGACTCGCGGTGGCTGGGCCGCGGGCTCGACTGGGACGATGGAGTGGACGAGATATTCGTAGCCGTTCTGGGCGAGATCACGTTCGGTACCGAAGGACAACTCGCCCGAGATGCCTTTAGCGCGTTCGTAGATGAGCGATCGCTGATCGCGGTCGAAAGGCCTGCCGTCGACGTCGCGCTCGATGAAGTATTGCTGAATTTCCGGGCGGATCGATTCCATCAGATACCGCAGATGTCCGATCAGCGGATAGTTTCGCAGTATCGAGTGGCGTCTTTGTAAGAGATCGTAAGCTCCGATGAATGCGATGACCCATAGCAGGACACCGCCGATCAGCCACGGCCACCCCCGGTGTGCAGCGACCACGAAGAGAAGCGTTCCGCAGATCGCGGCGACGCTGAACGGGAGCTGACGGAGGATCATGATCGCGCCCCATCTCGTGCTCTATTCAATTGGACCACGCTCGGTCAGTTTCCCATGTGCGGCATCGCTTCCCGTGCTTTCGCTTTGATGCCGGCTTTGATGAACGCCCACGAGTCGCTGTCACCCTTGAGGACAGCGGCGATCATGTTGGTTGCCTGGTCCATTGTCGCGTGCGGGGGGATCGGTGGCAGGTGCGGACTGGTGTGCACGTCGAGGACGAACGGCCGATCGGCGGCCAATGCGCGTCGACAGGCTTGGGCGAGGTCGTCGGTGCGGTCGACAGTAGCTGCGCCGAGTCCGAGACTTTGCGCGAATCCTGCGTAGTCGACCGCTGGAAGTGTTTGTGAGGCAGCGAATTTCGGCGAGCCACCCATTGCTCTGATCTCCCAGGTGACCTGATTGAGATCCTGGTTGTCGAGCACGACGATCACCAACCGCGGATCAGCCCATTCCTGCCAATAGCGTCGGATCGTGATCAGTTCGGCGAGGCCGTTCATCTGCATCGCGCCATCGCCGGCGAATGCGACGGCGGGCCGATCGGGGTGACCGAACTTCGCGCCGATCGCGTACGGCACGGCCGGACCCATCGTGGCCAGCGTTCCCGACAATGAGCCGCGCATGTCGTCGCGAAACCTGATATTGCGCGCATACCAGTTCGCCGAGGAGCCGGAATCGGCGGTGACGATTGCGTCGCGCGGCAATCGATCGGAGATCTCTTCGAACAACCGCATCGGGTTCACCGGGGGTATGTCGAGTTGCGCTTGCGCATGCACTGTCTGCCACCAGCGGGCGACGCCGGACTCGATGTCTTCGCGCCAGCTTCGGTCGTCCTTGCGGTGCAGGAGTGGCAGCAGCGCACGCAACGTGGATGTGGCGTCGCCGGCGAGGGTAACCTCGTAGGGATAACGCATGCCGATGAAACGTGGATCGAGGTCGACCTCGACGGCGCGCGCCTGGTCGTAGTCGGGAAGAAACTGGCTGTACGGGAAGCTGGAGCCGATGGTCAGCAACGCGTCGCAGCCCTGCATCATGTCGTAGGTCGGGCGGGTTCCGAGGAGGCCGATGGCGCCGGTTACCCATGGCAGTTCGTCGGAGAGCACGTCTTTGCCCAGCAGCGCTTTCGCAACTCCGGCGCCGAGGACGTCGGCAACTGCGGTGACGTCGGCGGCTGCGTCGCGAGCGCCCGAACCGATCAGTATCGCCACCCGTTCGCTGTTGTTGAGAAGGTCAGCGGCCCGGCGGATCTCGGCGTCGGGCGGTACGACGGCCGGGGCGCGGGTGGCTGCGATCGAAGAGGGGACCATCTTGAACTCGTGCGTCGGTGCGGAGTAATCGAGGTCTTGGACGTCGTTGGGGATGATCACCGCCGTCGGCGTCCGCTGAGACAGCGCCGTGCGTATTGCGCGGTCGAGCACATTGGGCAGCTGTTCGGGGACGGTGACCATCTGCACGTACTCGCTGGCGACATCTTTGTAGAGACTCAGCAGGTCGACCTCTTGCTGGTACGACCCGCCCATGGCGCTTCGGTCGGTCTGGCCGACGATCGCCAGCACCGACACATGATCGAGTTTGGCGTCATAGAGGCCGTTGAGAAGGTGGATGGCGCCAGGGCCGGACGTGGCTACACAGACGCCGAGCCGTCCGGTGAACTTGGCGTAGCCGACCGCCTCGAAGGCGGCCATTTCCTCGTGGCGGGCCTGGACGAACCTCGGCGTATCGTCGGCTCGGCCCCACGCGGTCAGCAAGCCGTTGATCCCGTCACCCGGATAGCCGAATGTCACCTCCACATTCCATTCACGCAGACGCTGCAGTACATAGTCGCCGACGGTGCTCTTGCTCATCGAACCTCCCAATGGGCTTGAAGCCCTCATCGCTGGATGACGGTCGCTGGTGACGCGGCGTCGGTCAACTCGTTTCGGATGCCCACGGCAACCGCGGTTCAAACGTTCGTTCTCAGCTGCTTCCCGGCGGCACCGCCGGGACGAACACGCAAAGGGCGGCGGCGAGGATGATTCGAGCCTGGGACATACCTCTCGGGCTCGTTCCTCGCTCGACGGCACAGCGGTGCATCAACCACCGCGATCCGACCCCCGTCAGCCCGGCACGATCTCTCCGCCGACCGGCGCGAGCACCTGGCCCGAGTAATAGGACGACAGCATTTCCGACGCGAAGAACACATACGACGGTGCGATCTCGTCGGGCTGGGCGCTGCGCCCGAAGGGTGCCTGCTCGCCGAATCCGTCAACCGACGCGGAAGGCATCGTCGACGGGATGAGCGGCGTCCAAACTGGTCCTGGCGCAACGCAGTTCACGCGAATGCCGGCGTCGACGAACGCTTGAGCCAGTGAATACGTGAGTGCCGTGACAGCGCCTTTCGTTGCTGAGTAGTCGATGAGCTTGGCATTGCCCCGCAACCCGTTGATCGATCCCGTGTTGATGATCGACGATCCCCGTTCCATATGTGGCACTGCCGCAGCGGTCACGTGGAAGTAGCTGTCGATGTTCACCGCGAAGGTGTGCGACCACTGCTCAGGGGTGATGTCGTCGAACTGTTCGACCGGCGACTGGAAGGCCACGTTATTGACCAGCACATCGAGGCCGCCGAGATCGTGGATCGCCTGGTTGACCGTCGCGGTGCAGTTCGTGGCCTCGGCCAGGTCGGTCCGGTACAGAAAGCACCGCCGACCGCACTCTTCGACGAGCGCCCGGGTCCGGTGGGCGTCGTCGTCTTCGCGTTCGTCGAGATACGCGATGGCGACGTCGGCGCCCTCTTTCGCGAACGCGATTGCGACAGCACGGCCGATGCCGGAGTCACCGCCGGTGACGAGGGCTCGTTTGCTCGGCAGAAGGTCGCGCCCGACGTAGTCGCGCATCTCATCGCGTGGCTGTTCGGGCATCTCCTCGGTGTTACCGGGGAAGGGGGTGATTCCTTGTTGCGGTTGGATCATGCCGTTGCTCGCTTCCGGGTCGGTGTCGATGCGCCCGTTTGATTGCGCATTGTTCTCTCGCGTACCCCCGACGCGGCGTCGCAAAACACTTCGATGATTTGGCGCCTGCTAGCGGATTGTCGCGACTATACGGTCGCAGGCGCCGTTGCCGCTCTTGTCGGGGCGCAATTGGCGAGGGATTCGCGTCTCTTGCGCACCAGTGGTATCAACGAATCGTTCTACCCTTGGCTACCAGCGTGTCGACGCGCGTCTGGACCGCGCCATCGCCGCGTTCGCCCTGCGGTAGCGCGTTCACGCGCCCCAACACTGCCATCGCATCGATCCGGAAAACCAGACGCGACACTAGCCCCAGGGACGCGATGGCATCGTCTCGGTCAATTTCACTCACGCGACTCCCTCATCGGTATGTCTTCGCGAAGTACCGATCGGGGGTCGTGACGAAACATCGTTTGCCTAGCGAACGATCCAACCGATTGCTAGCCTTGAGACACCGGTTGACACAACAGCCGTCCTGGCGGCTCGGCCGCTGCCCAACGGGAGATTTACCGTGTCAAACTTTCTCTCCGCAGAACCCGTACAAAACCGTATTCCTGAACGCGCCGTACCCATCACAGAGGTCCGTGACGGCGAGTGCGAGGCGGTGGTCGCTGATGTCGAAGGGGTCACGCAGGCGACCATTACCGGATCGGTCGATGCCGCCAGCATCGACGATTTCACCGGGCATCTTGCGGCTGCCTGCGCTGCGGGCACCGGGCGACTCGTCCTGGACATGTCCGATGTCGACTTCTTGGGCGTCGACGGTATCGCTGCTTTACACGCGGCGGCACGAACCGTTTCCAACTCCGGGGGAGCGATAGCGGTAGCCGGCGGACGAGCCGTCGCTCGTCCGCTACGACGAACCGGTATCACTCGCTTGGTGCCGGTATTCGACTGGCTGCCAATGGCTTTCGATGCCGTCGGGGGCACCGCGCCAGCCTAGTTGCGAGGTCGGGTCGCGTCGCATGTTTGGCGTGGCCCGACCGTGGCAATTCCTCCTGTGGCGGCTGCGCCGCCCAACAGTCACAGCGTCGAAGACACCCTCCGGCGCCGACGAGAAGGAGAAATGATGACCACTGCCGAGACCGGCGACCTGACCGGCACGCGCGACAAGACATACAACCTCATTCGCTACACCGAGGAGTGTTTGACCAACGCCCTGCGGATGGAAACGTTCATCGCCGATGCTCAGCGGGACGGGGACGGCGAAGTCGTCGAACTCTTCCGGCGAGCGCAATCAGATAGCCGAAAGGGTGACTGCGCGCGTTTGACAAGGGTCGGCTCGCTCGCGCCCAACTGATGGTGCTACGCGACGACATGGTGGGCAATGCGGTCACGGCCTACCTCGGGCAGGATCCTCAGCCGACGCTGGATCGACTGCGAAAGATAGCCGACGAGTGTTCGGCGCCGCGATGACCCGTACGAATCATCAGGCGCAGTCGAGGACGGCTGGACGGTCAAAGACCTGGGCACGGCACGGCTCAACGCGGTTATCCCCCTGCTTATCCTGACCGGAGCCGGGCGTTTACAAGGAAGTCCCGTATCCGGACAAGTCATCAACGGCGAGAGGAGAGTTGGACGTCGAAGTCCGTCCGTGCCGGGCTCAGCCCGGTCGCGCCGCCTGCTCGATCGCCGACATCGACATCGTCTGCGTCGGTCCGCCATCGCATGGTTCCAGTTCGACGAAATCGATGGGGAAGTGCCGGATTGCCCGCACAACGTACGCGATATCGGATCCATCGTGGTCGCTGAGTAGGAGGGTTCCTCCCTGTTCGATGATCATGGCGAGTCCTTTGCTCGTGGATGGTTAGTCCGCGCTGAATACCCGGTGACGACGCGGCCCAAACTCGCGGGCCGAATTCGATGTATGCGCGGTCGGAGGAACAGGCCGGCTGAGTCAGGGTTTTCAGCATCACCTTGACCACGCCGTCGACCTTGCGTTGGAAACGATCGTAAGCCTGCGGCGCTATGTCGAGCGAAAGCTCATGCGAGGCAAACGAATCCACGCCTAGCGGGTCGGCATCGGTGAGTAGTGGCCGGATCTGCGGTACCCATCGTTTCACGTTGGCCTGACCCATCCGCAGCTGAATCTGCTTGTCGAACAGCGTCATCATCGGCGGTGGATCCGCCGCACCGCCGTAGACACCCGAAAGAGAGACCGTTCCGCCCCGGCGGACGATGTCGATGGCCAGCCGGAGCGCCGCCAGCCGATCGACACCGGCCAGCCGGGTCAACCGTTCGGCGAGAGCGTCGGGGAGAAGTCCCGTCGCACGTTGCATCCCGCCGGCGACAGGGGAGCCGTGTGCCTCCATCCCCACGGCGTCGATCACCGCGTCCGTGCCGCGCCCGTAGGTGCGGTCCCGGATCTCCCCGGCGACGTCGCTGACCGCGGATTGATCGATGACCTCGATACCGTGGTCTGCTACTCGTTCGAGGCGCTCGGGTACCCGGTCGACGCCGATGACCCGAAGGCCATGGTGCGCAGCGATTCTCGTCGCCATGTCGCCGATCGGCCCGAGCCCCAGCACGGTGACGCTGCCACCGGGCGGTACCTGTGCGTACTCGACGGCCTGCCACGCGGTCGGCAGCGCATCGGACAGGTAGATGAATCGGCTGTCGGGCGGGCCGTCGGGAACCTTGATATGAGTGAACTGAGCCTGCGGCACGCGAAGGTACTCAGCTTGGCCGCCGGGGATCGAACCGTACAGGCTTGAATAGCCGAAGAGTGCGGCGCCAGTCCCCTGAGCGCGCACCTGAGTGGTCTCGCACTGGGTGTACAGGTGTTGATCGCACATGAAGCAATGCCCGCAGGAGATTGAAACGGCACAACCACTCGGTCGCCGACACTGAGATCGCCCGCATGCGATCCGACCTCTTCGACGAAGCCGATCGCCTCGTGCCCCAGTACATCACCGGGCGACATGAACGGAGTCAGCACCACGTACAGGTGAAGGTCGGAGCCGCAGATGTTGGTCGAGGTGACGCGCACAATCGCGTCGGATGGTTGCTCGATCTTCGGCTCGGGAACGTCGTCGACGCGTACGTCGCGGCGACGGAAGGTGCCGCATCGACAGTGAATCGCAGTAACAGACCGTCGCCCCGGAAATCCTGGAACGGACTGTGCGCCAGCGCATGCAGGTTTCGCGAGTTCGGCCGCTCGGTCACGAGCGATGATCACGACGCCGATCGCTGAGCTCTCGACACCCCGTCGGTCACGAGCTGCGTGCGTCTGTTCGCCAAGGCATCGGGATCGGGCTATCGGGTGAGGGCGACGTGATCGGCCATGATCTGCCCGCGGCCGGTGACACGATCGCGCAGCTTGTCAGTCAAAGCCACAGCTAGACCGATAGAATTCTGTGCAAATCCGCCGGGCGGCAACCAGGCGTGGGGCCGCGTCGGAGCCATGTGCGCGGCGACCCTCATCGCATCGAAGAGTGCATCGAGGTCAGGCGCGGACATCGATGCTCGCACCGCAGGCCATACGACGCTCTCCTCGTACGACATGTGTTCGACGACCGCGTCGGCGAAGCGCGCCATGGCATCGGCGAAACTCGACGTACCCGGCACGGTGTCCGCCACGAGCCCCAGAAGTGTCTTGAGTTCGGTCTCTTGGTCGACAGCGTGGCCGGCGAGAGACTTGCCATGCTCGACGAGCTGCCGAACAACCGGCCAGAACCATTGTTCCTCCACAGCTTCGTGAGCAGAGGTCACCATGACCAGGGCTGTCGCGACATCGGACCGGGTCTCGCCTCCGAACAGATCGTCGGGCAGCGTTTCGATCGTCGACACAAGCGATGAGATGGTTTTGTGCTCCTCCGCGAGCACGGCGAGTGGGTCCATGGTCTGTCCTTTCGGGATGCACAACGGGTACCTCGGCATTGCGCGCACCAAACATGCCGTTGGGGTTTCGACGGCGTTCACGGCGGGTAGTCGGCACGTATGAGTTCTCTCGGAGACAGTCGTGCCCGCACCCGTCGGGTCGACCTGCGCGCGCACCTGTTCGACCGGCAGATCGTCGATGTGGACGGCCAAGCCGTCGGCGTTGTCGATGAGGTGGAGATCGACGGGGAACGCGTCGGCGCGGTTCGACACCGGTCGAGTGGACCGACGTCGTCGACTTCGATCCAGACGCGGGATTCTGAACTTGCGCAACGGATTCCGCCGTCATGACGCCGCACTCGATGGCGCCGCAGGAAAGGAACGTACATGAAGGCACCACGATTACCGCGACCGCGCGGAAGGCTGTCCGAATACGTCGTCGAACGCCTGGCGACGACGCCCGAACGGCCATTGCGCCTTCCGACGCTCATGCCGTCCGACGATCCGTACGGCGACGATCTCCAACTCACGCTCCTGATCTGTTATGAACTCTTCTACCGCGGATTCGCCGGCGTCGATCCCGACTGGGAGTGGCGCCCGCAGATCCTCGGCTTCCGGAGGGGGCTCGAGCAGGCATTCGAGCGAGCTCTACGGGCTGACGTGCCGCAATATCCGCGCGGTGCGATGGACGCGTTGACCGACCTCACCTATTCCGATGCCATCGCCGACGAACCGAGTAGCACGCGACATCTGGAGACCGAGGGAACCTGGCAGCAGTACCGCGAGTACTTCGCTCTGCGCTCGATCTACCAGCTCAAGGAGGCCGACCCGCACGCGTGGGTGATTCCCCGCCTCAGCGGTGCTCCCAAGGCGGCACTGATCGCGGTGGAGTTTGATGAGTACGGCGCTGGGATCGCCGAGCACATGCATCAGAAGCTCTTCGCCGATCTCCTGACCGCGGCGCGTTTACGCTCGGACTATCTCGGCTATCTCGACGTCGCACCGGTCCCCGCGTTGCTGGTGTCGAACGTCATCTCGTATCTGGGGCTTCACCGTCGTCTGCGTGGAGCGGTCGTGGGTCATCTGGCAGCCACCGAGATCACATCCCCGCCCGGGGCCCAGCGGCTGCTCAGTGGTTTGGAGCGTCTCGACGCACCGCAAGCCTGCCGACTGTTCTACCGCGAGCACGTGGAGGCCGATGCTGTTCACGAGCATGTCATGCGCAACGACGTCGTCGGTGCGCTGCTCAAGGACGAACCCGACCTGGAATCGGACGTCTCCTTCGGTATCGGCTGCTTCGAGTTCGCTGAAGACATGTTGGCCGACCATGTGCGTGGAGCGTGGGTGCACGGACGACGCGCAATCACGCTAGACCATCACTAACGGCGTTTCCTGCACCGATGACTCGTGTCGCACAGCGGATATATCCCGCTGCGGCCGCATGCGCATAGGGCGACCTGGAATCTCTCTGACGTCACCGTCGACCCGTCCGCCAACTCGATGGTCACCGGGCCACGCACGAGTACGGGACCGCCGCGTACCATTCGAACGGCTACCGGCTCGCTCATCGCTCGCGCTCCGCGCAGACCACCGCGATCACCTCACGCCGACGCCCGACGTCGAGCAGTCCGGTTTCTTCCAGCCAAGCGGCTCGCGCTGAAAGCACTGGGCCGAACGGGATCTCGGCCTCGGCGACGACGCGGGAGCGCAGCCCCGCGCCCGACAGTGCGTCGAGCGTCGCGGGGATGTCCGCGAACTCCGATTGCACGATCAGCACGCTCCCACCAGGACGCAGCAAGGCCGGCGTCGTCAAGCACACGATGTCGAGTACGTCGCGCCCGCACGGGCCGGCATCCCAGCAGTGGTTCGGCCCGGGAGGATGCAGCGCCGCATCGGCGGTCCCGGGTGTCGGCACGTAGGGCGGGTTGCAGGTGATCAGATCGAACGACTCGCAGCGTCCGAACGTCGCAACGTCGTCGTGCACGACGTCGATGCGACCCTGCAGGCCATGTCGACGGATCAGGTCACACACACTCCTGACCGCGGCTGCCGACGAGTCGACTGCGGTCACCTTCCGTGCGCCGAGCTGTGCCGCATGCACAGCGATCACTCCGGAGCCGGTACACAGGTCAGCCACGTCGCGGCCGATAACCGAGCGCGTGCGCAGCGCGTCGATCAGCAGGTAACTGTCGTCCTGTGGGCGGTAGACCGAATCAGTTGACGCCCAGGATGATTCAGTGGTCAGTGTCATCGTCGCGGATGTGTCGTCCGTGGTAATGAGCTTCGTACTCCGCCGCTTCCTCGTCGGTGACCGCGGGCTGTAGCGGGTCTTGCTCCGGGCGGCTATCCGGATCCTGGTGTACTAGCATCCGCCTACTGGCGGTCAGCGACACCAGGCTGACAATCAGTACGACGGCCGCGGCGGTCCCCGCCCACATCGTATCCGGGTGGTCGCTGGCGGCCATACCGATCCATAACACGACGAGTGCTATGGCCGCGAGGAGTGTGATGTAGCCCCATAGTCCGAGAGCTTTGGCGAAACGCATTGTCATTCACCTCCGATGGGTACGGACGTTCGAGTCGATGACGAGTACCCGTGGCGACGGCGGTCAAACATCGTCGCGGTGCCGACAGCGTCGGCTCAGCGGCACAACTCCCGACAGCCTTCGATCAGCGCCCCGACTACGACCGCACTCGCACGACTAACGCCTGCGCCGACGGTTCGACCGAAACGGTGACCGACGTCGAGCGCGTCGCGGCAAGCGTCTGAACTGTCGCCGAACCGATGTCGAGATAGACCAGATCTGTCAGAAGAGCGTCGGCCGGAAGTGAAATACGCTGCGGCGCCTGAAGTTTCGCCGCCGACGTCGACTCGCCGATGTCCGACAGATCAACCTGCAGAAGGCATGCGCCGACGATGGCCACCTTCTCCGCCGCGACACCCGACGGGCTCGCCACGTACCGGGCGCTCCACGACACCACCCCGTTGCCGCCGAACGTATAGATGAGCGCACCGCGCCCGGCTCGGTATTCGACGTTCGTCAACATCACAGGATCCGACGGGACAGCTGTCGTGGGATCACCGGGCGGCACCGCCACCGTCGGGGGGATGCGCAATCGCGTGTCGGCGGGAACGCCGACGGTGAGCCGCCCCGACTGTTGGACCGGTTGCTCACACGACCGCGACGACGACGTCGCCACCGACGACACCTCGGCCCCGGGCGAACACCCCGACAGCCCCACGGCGACGAGCACGCAAACACACGATCGCATCCAGTGCGTCAACTCGCCCCCAATTCCGTGGTCGAAGCCACGATAATCAATCGATGACCGACACTCTCACCATCGCCTCCGGCGCCACCGCCGTTACCGTCCGACCGTCCACCGGCCGCATCACGTCGCTGCGCATCGCCGACGTCGAACACCTTCACCAGGGCGAGCGTTTCGGCAGCTTCCCGATGGCGCCGTGGTGCGGTCGACTGCGCGACGGTGTACTCGACTTCGCCGGAGAGCGGTACGAGTTTCCGCGCAACGACGCCCCGCACGCCATTCACGGCACCGTGCGCGATCACCCGTGGGACATCGTCGAACGCACCGACGGTTCGTTGACGCTCACTCAAGATCTGCAGCCGCGATGGCCGCTTCCCGGCAGCGTGACACAGAGCTTCACCGTCTCCGACTCCGGACTCTCGTTGGCGATGACCGTCCGCGCCACCGATCAGCCGTTCCCGGCGCAGGTCGGGTGGCATCCGTGGTTCCGGCGCACCCTCGACGACGCGGGCGAACCGCTGCGGATTCACTTCAGCCCCGCCTGGCAGGAGGAGCGCGGCGACGACTATCTGCCCACCGGCCGACGCATCGACCCGCTACCGTCGCCCTGGGACGACTGTTTCGGCATGCCCGACGGCGTCGACGTCACCTGCGAATGGCCCGGTGCACGACGAATCCGGATCCGCAGCGATGCGCGCTGGGTGGTCGCCTACGACATGCGCGACTTCGCGATCTGCGTCGAACCGCAGTCGGGGCCGCCCAACGGGCTCAACACCGACCCGCGAGTCGTGTCACCCGACGACGACCTCGTCGTTACCACCACCTGGACCTGGTGATCACTTCCACGACAGCAGTCGCTCCGCCGACCACGTCGTCACGATTCGGTCGGGATCGATGCCGTGTTCGACGGCCCGCTGTGCGCCGAGGGCCTTGAACTCCAGCTGACCCGGTGCATGGGCGTCGGAGTCGATCGCGAAGAGGCAGCCCAGGTCCATGGCGAGCTCGATGAGATCGTCGGGCGGATCCACCCGCTCCGGGCGGGAATTGATTTCGACGGCGGTGCCGTTATCGGCACATGCGCGAAAGACCGCTTCGGCGTCGAACGTCGACGGCGGCCGATGCCCACGCCCGCTGAGGACGCGCCGGCCGGTGCAGTGACCGAGGACATGGACCCGCGGATCACTGACCGCGGCGACCATCCGCGTGGTCATCGCATCGTGGTCCATCCGCAGCTTCGAATGCACCGACGCCGTGACGATGTCGAGTCGTCGGAGCAGTTCGTCGGATTGATCGAGCGCTCCGTCGTCGAGGATGTCCACTTCGATGCCGGTCAGCAGCCGTAGCGTCGAATTCCGTGAGTTCCAGTCGGCGATCCGGTCGATCTGATCGGACAGGCGCTGCGCCGTCAGGCCGTTGGCGACGGTCAATCGTGGTGAGTGGTCGGTGATCGCCAGCCATTCATGTCCGAGAGCGATTGCCGCACTGGCCATTTCATCGATGGGCGCGCCGCCGTCGCTCCACTCGGTGTGCGCGTGGCAGTCGCCGCGCAGTGCGCCGAGGAGGTCGTCGTCGAACGGGAACGGCTCGGGCTCGCTTTGCAGCGTGTCGAGGTAGGTCGGCATGTCGCCCCGCAATGACTCGGTGATGACGGTGGCCGTGCTCGTGCCGATGACGGAAGGTCGGTCAGGGTGTTCGACGCCGCGCGGCGCGCCAGTTCGCCGGGGGCCGACTTCGCCGCGGCGCGCCCCGCGTTGCGGAACGCCTCGATTCGATGCCGGGAATCGCGTTTGCGTTCCAGCAGCCACGAAATGCGTTGCAGCGCAACGATAGGATCGACGGGCGCCGCGAGTTCCGGGAGGCTGTGCATCTGCGTTCAGCGGCCGAATCGGCCCTGTAGATCCGCGTAACCGATTGCGCCGTCGAGGAATTCGAGGGTGCCCCGCTCGCGGAGTTCCCGTGCGGCACGGTCCAGGAAAGTCAACGAGGCGCGCGCAAGGCTACCGCCGAGGCTGACCCGCACGACGCCCAACGAGTACAGCGTCGGCGCGTCGATGGTGTTCGACAATCCGGCGACGATGTTGAGCGGGCCGGGGATTGCGGCGGCGAGCCGGCGAATCGACTCGGCGTCGACGACGCCGGGCACGAAGACACAATCGGCGCCGGCGTCGAGATAGCGGGTCGCACGGTCGACGGTCTCGGTGAAGGGGTCGTCGACGCCGCCGCTGAAGTAGGTGTCCGTCCGCGCGTTGAGGACGAAGGATCCGCGCGAGGCTGCGGCCCGCGCGGCGGCGATCCGCGCGACAGCGGTGTCGACGTCGAACAGGGTGCCGTGGACGATGTCTTCGATGTTGGCGCCGACCGCTCCGATGTCGACGGCGCGGGCGACGGTGTCCCCGACGTCGTCGGGTGCGTCGCCGTAGCCGGATTCCAGGTCGAGCGACACCGGAAGATCGACCGCGCCGATGATGCGGGCTGCCTCCCCGAGCATGGTGTCGCCGTCGAGGGAACCACCGTCGGGGACGCCCAACGACCAGGCGATTCCGGCACTCGTGGTGGCGATCGCGGGAAACCCGGCTTGGGCGAGGATGCGTGCGGAGCCGGCGTCCCAGGCATTGGGGATGATGAAGCCTTGCCCGTTGTGCAGGGCGAGCAGTGTGGCGGCTTTGTCGGCCGAGTCTCCGGTAGGCATGCTGTGAGCCTATGCCTGCGCGCGCGTCGCCGCGGAACGGACAGCGTTCGCCCGCTGTGCGAGAATCGGGTTGATGACTACACCTCTGAGCGGTATCGACCGCGTGTTCGCGATTCTCGAGGACGGCGTACGCGCGCAAAGGAGTGGGCGACGATGACCGCCGGGCGTCTTGACAAGCAGGAATTCTTCGCCAAAGTCGACGGATTCGACGCCGAGGCGTTACGCAAGATGGTGTGGACGCTGTACTACCGCGGGTCGGCCGCGCAGCGTGAGCGTATCGAGGACATGATCGCGCCGCCGGCCGAAACTCGGGTCAAGCCGAAGAAGCCCGGCGTCGATCTCGGCGGGATCCGCGAGTTCGTCGCACTGGCCCGCGAGGGCGCGTACTTCGGCGGCGACCGTCGGGTCTCGCCGAAGCAACGTACGCGCTGGCGATTCACCTTCAGTGCGCATGCCTCGTCCGCCGTCGGCGGGCTGGGCGGTCCGAATCACGCCGATGCGGCGATCGCAACCGAACTCATGATCGACCTCGCGTGCGCTACGAAGGACTACGAGTACTTTCGGTCAGAGGAGCCGTTGGAGGCAGCGCGGTTCGTCGTGTCCGACGCCGTAGAGGCGTTGTGGTCGACAACGCTGGCACTCGGTGGCTTCGGTGCTCTGTGTGCCACCGCTCCCGACCAGTTGGGCCGCTGGGAGTCGCGCTACGGGTGGACGCGCCGCGGCTTCGGCAAGGTCAGCGAACGTGAGCGGTCTCTCGCAGGGATTGCCGCGGCACTGCTGAACGGTATCGGCGAATGGGGCCCCTTCGCCGATGAGTATCTCTATGAGCTCGAGTCAGGCGGTCGTCATGGGCTCCAGCGCCGCGAAGACCTCGATGAATGGCATGTCCTGCTGATGGATCGGCTGTGGGGCACCGATTACCAGGATCGGCTCGACCGGATCGCGGACAGTCGGGTACTGGACCCAACCGAACGGAAGTTCCTGCGCGCGCGCCTGGCTCACCGGAACGGCGACGACGATCAGGCACGGACGCTTATCGGCGAGTGTCTCGCCAAACTGCCGGGGCACCACGAGTTTCGGGACTTCGCCGACATGATCTCCTGACCGGAGTGAGACGATAGGCCCATGACCGCAACACTCGTCGCCAAGGACCTCTCCGGCGGGTACGCGCATCGCGTCTTGTTCGACCACCTCGACCTCACCGTCGCCCCCGGCGACGTGGTCGGAGTCGTGGGGGCCAACGGAGCCGGCAAGACGACGCTGCTTCGGGTACTGGCCGGCGACTTGGCTCCGCTGCAGGGCACTGTCAGCCGGGCGCCGTCGGACGCCTTCGTGGGCTGGCTGCCGCAGGAACACGAACGGATCGTCGGAGAGACCGTGGGACAGTACGTCGCGCGCCGAACCGGTTGTGCCGCAGCGGCGTCGGCGATGGATGCGGCTGCCGGTGCGCTGGCCGATCCGGATGCGCCCGCCGACGCCGCAGGCGTCTACGCCGCCGCGCTTGATCATTGGCTGGCGACCGGTGCCGCCGACCTCGAGGAGCGACTGCCCGCCGTGCTCGCCGACCTGGGGCTCGTCACCGGGCTCGTCGCGGCCGAATCATCGCTGATGACAGGGCTTTCCGGTGGGCAAGCGGCGCGGGTGGGACTCGCCGCGCTGCTGTGCTCGCGATTCGACGTCGTGCTGCTCGACGAACCGACAAACGATCTCGACCTCGACGGCCTCGCCCGGCTGGAGGACGTCGTGCTTGGCATGCGCGGCGGCGTGGTGCTGGTCAGCCACGATCGAGAGTTCTTGGCGCGCAGCGTGACCCGCGTGTTGGAGCTGGATCTGGCGCAACACACCAATACCGTCTACGGCGGCGGGTACGAGAGCTACCTCGACGAGCGCGAAGTAGCCCGGCGCCACAAGCGCGAAGACTACGAAGAATTCGCGGCGAAGAAGGCGGATCTCGTTGCGCGGGCACGTGTTCAGCGGGAATGGTCGAGCCAGGGCGTCCGCAACGCGATGCGCAAGGCGCCCGACAACGACAAGATTCGCCGCAAGGCGTCGACCGAGTCGAGTGAGAAGCAGGCGCAGAAGGTCCGGCAGATGGAGAGCCGCATCGCGCGACTGGAGGAAGTCGAGGAACCACGCAAGGAGTGGGTCCTCGAATTCACCATCGGATCGGCGCCGCGGTCGAGTTCGGTGGTCGCCACGTTGAACAATGCCGTTGTGCGGCAAGGAGATTTCACGCTCGGTCCAGTGTCGCTGCAGGTGAATGCGGGGGAGCGGATCGGCATCACCGGGCCCAACGGCGCGGGCAAGTCGACGTTGCTGAGGTTGCTGCTGGGCAGAATCGAGCCCGACGAGGGGAGCTCGCAACTCGGTGCCAACGTGGCGATCGGTGAAATCGACCAGGCGCGAGGACAATTCGCCGGTCTGGAGCCGCTCGTCGAACGATTCGAGAGTCTCGTCCCCGACTTCACCACGGCCGACGTACGCACCCTGCTGGCGAAGTTCGGGCTGCGCGCCGACCACGTCGATCGCGCCACCGCGGACCTCTCGCCCGGCGAACGGACCCGCGCGGCCCTCGCGCTGCTGCAGGCGCGTGGCACCAACGTGCTGGTGCTCGACGAGCCGACGAACCACCTCGACCTGCCGGCGATCGAACAGCTGGAATTGGCGCTCGAATCCTACGACGGTGCCGTGCTTTTGGTGACACACGACCGTCGGATGCTGGAGAACGTGCGCGTCGACCGGGGCTGGCACGTCGAGGGTGGGGGAGTGCGGGAGAAGTGAGACGGCTCGGTGAATCCGGCCGGAACCCGTGATCCCGGCGTTACGCTGGCACAATGCGCCCCATCCGGTATTCGATAAACATCACCCTCGACGGCTGTTGCGATCACCGCGAGGGCATCGCCGACCGCGAACTGCACGAGCGCGCCGAGGCGAACATCCGCGAGGCCGATGCGATCATCTTGGGCCGCAAGACGTTTCAGATGATGGAAGAGGCGTGGCGGGTCACCGATGAGCCGTCGCCGCTGCCCGACTGGATGCAGCCGTTCGGCGTCACGATAGACGCCGCGAAGAAGTACGTGGTGTCGAGCACTCTGCCCGACGTCGACTGGAACAACTCCGAACTCCTCCGCGGTGATCTGCGCACCGCGATCGAGGAGCTGAAGGCGCAGCCGGGTGGTTCATTGGCCGTGGGCGGAGTGCAGTTGCCGCTGGCACTTGCGCAGTGGGATCTCATCGACGAGTACGAGTTCGTGGTGCATCCGCGGATCGCGGGTCACGGCCCGACGCTGCTCGCCGGACTTCCCTCGACGATAGATCTACGGCAGATCAGTCGATACGAATACGCTTCCGGCGTGGTCGCGAACCGCTACGAGGTGCGCCGCTGATCGAGCCGGCCGCCGACCTCACCACGTCGCCCACGTCGCCGCCTCATCGGCAGCGTCCGATGCCGCGCGACGAACGCGATCTCCTCGACGACGCGCAAGATGTCGTCACGTTCCTCGGTCTCGATCGCGGGGTGTGAGACATTGGGTGGGTGACCTACCTACTCGCCATAGATTGTTCGATCACGGGAGAGGACTCCGTGTCCCGCCCGCTCGTCGCCGAGTTCAGTCGGGCGTGGCTCGATGCCGCCGACGGTCGGCAGGTGCGCTACCGCGATCTCGCCGCCGACCCCGTGCCGCATCTCACGACCGCCGGGCTCCACTACGCCCCCGCGATGCGGCGGGCGCACGAGGTCGTCGACGATGCCGCGGCGGCACGGCAGCAGGAGCTGATCGACGAAGTAGCTGGTGCGCACGCCGTCGTCATCGGGGCGCCGATGTACAACTGGTCGATTCCGTCGACGCTCAAGGCATGGATCGACCACCTCCACGTCCTCGGCACGACTGTGCCCGCGGATGGCTCGACCGGTGTGTTTCATGGGATTCCGGTGATCGTCGTGTCACCGCGCGGCCTCGCCTACGACAATGCCGATCCCACCGCAGCGGGCGATTACACCGTTCCGCCGATCGAGAAGGTCCTGGGCGAGTCGATGGGGATGAAGGTGACCAGCGTCGTCGTCGACTACACCCTGGCAACCCGGATGCCGCCGCTGGCCGAGCACTCCGGCGCGGCCGACGCGTCATTGGCGGCGGCGTCAGCAGAGCTCGCCCGCCTCGCGTCGACGCTGTGAAAGTCAGTGCGCGGCACCCAGTTCCACGAGCAGCACGCCGGCCGCGATGAGCGCGATGCCGCCGATCATGCGTCGCGTCAAGGGTTCGTCGAACAGGATGCGGGAGGCCACGGCGGTGAGCGCGACACCTGCCGCCGTCCACACGCCGTAGGCGACGCCGAGCGGAATGCCCTGGCGCAGTGCGATCAACAGTCCGGCGAAGCCGCCGAGATAGCCGAGGGTCACGATCGCATAGAACGACGGTCGGCCGGTCGCCGCGACGCGCAATGCCAGGGTGGCGATCAACTCCGACGCAATTGCGCAGGCCAAGAACAGATATGCCACCTCAGTGCTCCGAAACGCGGTGGGTCGCAACGTCGGGGGTGTGGGCGTCGGGCAGTTCGGTTGTGCGCGAACCACTTTGGATCATGATGACGCCTGCGACGATCAGCGCCAGCCCGACGCCCATCATCGCCGTCAGTGCCTCGTCGAAGATCAATGCCGCCGCGATGGCCGTCGCGGCGACGCCGGCCGCGCCCCAGACTCCGTAGGCCACACCCAGTGCCATTCCCCGCTTGAGAACCTGTGCGAGGAGCACGAAACTGCTCACGTAGCCGACGACGACCACCGCATAGAGCGCCGGGGTCGACGCTGATCCCTTGAGCGACAACGACGCCGCGACCTCGCTCGCGATCGCCGTGCCCAGCAACAGCCACGTCACCGATGGTCGTAAAGGACGCAATTCACCCACGTCGCAAGATTACAACCGCTGGTTGAACCGGGCCGGAGCGTGGGGGTGCCCTTCACCCCGTGGTTGAGCCGTGAGGAGCGTGGGGGTGCCCTTCACCCCGCTGGTTGAGCCGGGATTCACCGATGGCGGGCCCTCTCCGCTGGTTGAGCCGTGAGGAGCGTTAGCGACGAGCGTGTCGAAACCACGTAACCCGACGCAAACCAAAACGCCGAGAACAGTCGTGAAACACCCGAGAAAACCGTCGCACGCGGATTTCGACTCGAAAGCCCCTCCAATCAACGGGATTCCGCTCAATCGACAGCAATCAGAGCGACCACAGTCGCGGCAGGTCTCAATCGACAATACGGGCCGTCCGGCTGCTGCCGGACGGCCCGAATGTCACATACTTGAGTTCAGTTAGCTGCTTCGTATGCTTCGACGATATGCAGCGGGATGCGGCCCCGATCGCTGACCGTATGGCCGTTCTCATTGGCCCATTCGCGGATTGCCTGCGTCTGAGCCTTGCTGCGATTGGCTCCGACGACGACGCCGCGTCGCGGTGTGCGAGCGACGGGACGCGATACGTCGAGGTACTTCTGCAGCGAGGAGCGGAACTCGTCGGCGTGCTTAGCGGAGGTGTCGAATTCGTAAGTGCGACCGTCTACCGAGAAGCGAACGGTCTCGTACTCTTCGAGAACCTTGCCGTCGATGTCATCGATAACCTCAACGACCTCACGTTTTGCCATTGACTGCGCTCCTTCTGGGTAGACACCGATATGCGACGGACATTTCCGCGATCAAGATGTAGTGGCGAGGACCCGCCGCGTATTACTTCCTCATGAGAATAACCGAAAAGAGGAAACAATGCACATAGCTGTGCGAACACTGTGTCGACTCTCAGGAAGTTGGTGGGGAACTCGTTGCCGGGGACTGTTGATCGGAGGTGGTCGGCGTGGGCGCGGTGATTCCGAGTAGCGCGGACGGCGCGGCGTCGGCGGCGTTGATTTCGCGATACCCGCCCGAAGTCACCGAGAACCCCTTCCCGGTGGACACTTGCAGGCAGTAGAGACCGCTGATGTGACTCAAGCAGGTGAATCGACTTACCGCGATACTCTGGCCGAAATCGACGATGGTTCCGCGGTGCATCACCGGATATAGATTCGCGCACGCACCGTGAGTGGGCCCAGAGCTATTGAGGATAATGATGTCCGGTGCCCACTGACAGGTCGACGGTGTATTGGCGGGCGGATTCTGGGCGCCTTCCAATCCGGTGGCTTGGCAGGCGAGAGTGTCGCGGCCATTGGTTCCGGTAGAGCAGTTGACCGAACGGCTCGGCGTCGTGAAATTGAAGCCGGTGGTGTCCTCGCGCGGCGAGTCCGAAGTCACCGAGCCCTTGTGATAGTTGCTGTTGTCGACGCGTGGTGCGGCGCTGACCGTCCGCCCGATGGTCCATTTGGGTAGATCGGAGTCGCGCGACGACGGCGGCTCGTCGGCCGCGGCCGACGTGGTGGTGGGTGCTTCGGTTTCCGTGGACAGCGTGTCGGTGGGCGGCACGATTATCTGACCTGGGCCGGAGCCGCCGGTCAGTCCGCATCCGCTCGCCGCGAACAGCGACGTCGCGGCGGCGACCGCCGCAATCGCGCGGACCAGCACCCGCGGTGCGTCGGGCCGAGTGTTGCCGTGCCGCAGAAATCCGTACCCTGGCATCTTGTGTCGACTCCCAAGATCGTCTTGTTCTATGTGTTTGCTCCGCTTGCCGACCCGGAGGCCATTCGGCTGTGGCAGACGGCGGTTTGCGAGTCGCTGGAACTGCGCGGTCGGATCATTGTCTCAGCCGACGGTATCAACGCGACGGTGGGTGGTGATCTCCCGCACGTCAAACGGTACGTGAGAATTACTCGATCGTATGCACCCTTCGCTGATGCGGATGTGAAGTGGTCGATGGGAACGGGCCACGACTTTCCCCGACTCAGCGTGAAGGTTCGGCCCGAAATCGTCAGTTTCGGTGCGCCGGAGCGACTGCGCGTCGACACCGACGGTGTGGTGGGCGGCGGTACCCGTCTCTCGCCCGACGGCGTCAATCAGCTGGTCGCCGAGCGCGGCGACGACGTCGTATTCTTCGACGGCCGCAATCGCCTCGAGGCTCAAATCGGTCGATTCGCCGGGGCCGTGGTGGCCGATGTCGCGACCACCCGAGACTTTATCCCGCTGATCGACGCCGGCGAGTTCGACCACCTCAAAGATCGACCCGTGGTGACCTACTGCACCGGTGGGGTTCGCTGTGAGGTGCTCAGCGCACTATTGCGCGACCGCGGATTCAGCGACGTCTACCAGCTCGAGGGCGGAATTGTCCGGTACGGCGAGCAATTCGGCGACGACGGGCTGTGGGAGGGTTCGCTTTATGTATTCGACGATCGGATGAGTGTCGATTTCTCCGACCACGCAAAGGTGCTCGGTGTCTGTTCGCAATGTGGCGTGCCCACCAAGAATATCGCGAACTACCCCGATCCGAACGGTCGCGAATTGGTGGTCGTGTGCCCGGAATGCCTGACGCACGCCCAACTCGCGGTGACGCGATGACCGGTCGACCCCGGCAAGTTCCGATCATCCTCGTTGCGGGATTCCTCGGTTCGGGCAAGAGTACCTTGCTCAATCATCTTCTCCGGCACAGCGGCGCCACTCGAATCGGATTGATCATCAACGACTTCGGCGCGATCAACGTCGACGCTCTATTGGTGGCCGGACAGGTCGACGGAGTAGTCGGGCTGGGTAATGGATGTATGTGTTGCACCGTCGACGACGATTCACCGGAAGGTTTTGCCGCGGTCGTGGGCCGGCTTCTCGCGCCGCGTGCGGGAATCGACGCCATTGTGATCGAGGCGTCGGGGCTCGCTGAACCGCGGACCTTGATCCGGATGGTCGCGGCGCTGACCGATGCTCGCGCGGTTTACGGCGGTTTGGTCTATCTGGTCGACGGCGCGGAATTCCTGGCGACCAGAGCGCGCCACTCCGAACTCGACGGGCACGTGCGGATCGCCGATCTGGTGATCGTCAACAAGGCGGATCTGCTCGACGGCGCGGAATCATCCAGCGCCGCAACCGATTCCGCCGTCGCGGATCGGGCGGCGGTGCTCGGTGCGGTCGCCGAACTCAATCCGACCGCGCCGGTGGTGCTCACCGTCGAGTCGGTGGTGGATCCGGCGTTGCTGTTCGATCCGGTGCAAGGGCGCGCCGACGTCGACGGCCCCCGGCAGCTGTCGCTCGACGACCTGTTGCGCGCAGAGGAGCGCGCGGGGTCCGAGCTCGGGGACTGCTCGGGGCATCGGCATCGGCATCTGCACGACGAGTATCAGTCGGTGTCCTTCGAATCATCCGCGCCGATGAACCCGCGCCGGCTGGCGGCATTCCTGGAGCGTCCGCCGAACGGCACCTATCGAATCAAGGGATGGGCGCATTTCGGCCTCCTCGATCACCGGGAGAAGTACATCTTCCACGCCGTCGGGGGACGAATCCGGGTGGATGCGGCGGCATGGGCCGGCGAGCCGCCGTCGACGTCGATCGTGGTGATCGGGGCGGGGCTCGTCGAGCAGGAGGTCGTCGACGGTCTTCGTGCCGCCGTCGGGACCCACGTCGACGACGAATTCGGGATTCTGAGCATCACGAGGTATTCGCCTCAGACGCAAGGGAGTCCTTCACTCTAAGGACTCGGTGAGGTCACAGCTGTCTAACGAAAGGCATCGGGCCAGGTCGCAGATTCGTCAAAACTCTCAAGCCCTGATTCACTGTTATCAAAGTGGCCAGTGGGATTGTTGTGACTGGCGTTGGTCTATGGAGGGCGATCTGTGTTTGCACTGAAGAAGACTGTCGTCGGGGCGGCGGTAGCGGCCGCGGCCGTCGTCGTGTCCACAACGACGGTTCCGGTCGCGCAGGCCAGGCCGTCGGCGCCGATCGCACCTGTTCCGGTCGCCGGCTCGACGCTCATGGGCAAGACGATCTTCCTCGACCCCGGCCATCAAGGCGGCGCCGCGGGTCACAGTCTCAGCAAACAGGTTCCCGACGGCCGCGGTGGCACCAAGGACTGCCAGACGACTGGCGCGACAGGCGTCAACGGCGTGACGGAGCATCGGATCAACTGGGATGTCGCGCAGTTGGTGAAGGCCGGTCTGGAGAGCCAGGGCGCCCGGGTGGTGCTGAGCCGCGCGGACGACACCGGCTGGGGCGGATGCGTCGACGAGCGTGCGGCGGCGGCCAGCCGTTCCGGCGCCGCGGTCGCCGTGAGCCTGCATGCCGATTCGACGAGCGCCGGCAGCGATGCGACCAACAGGGGCTTTCACATGATCGTCCCGACGCTGCCGCTGCCCAGTTCAGCCGCGCAGCTCGCGCAGTCGGGCGGCGGCCGCAAGGCGTCGTCGATGATGCGTGACTCGTTCAAGAAGGCGGGTTTCGCACCGGCCAACTACGCGGGCGTCGTCGACGGCATCCAGACCCGCTCAGACATCGCCGCGGTCAACCTCACCACGGTGCCCGCGGTGTTCATCGAGATGGGCAACCTGTCCAATCCAACTGAAGCGGCGGCGTTGTCGGGCAAGGTCGGACAGCTCAAATACGCGACTGCGATCACCGACGGCATCCTCGCGTACGCGGCCGGTGCCGGTGTCAGCGGGTCCCCGCTGCTGTCCACCGGGTCGCTCAGTGCCAACCCGTCCGACTCGCCGACGACGCCCAACACCGACGTCGACGTCGAGGGACTGTCGGGCGTGATCCCGTTCGTGACGAAGGCGGTCGAGACCCGTAATCCGAGCGCACTGCTCGCGCTCATCCTGGGGCCCGGCCAGGATGTCGGGTCGCAGGTCCTCAAGGCCATGCTCTCGGTGATCTATTCGCTGTTCGGCGGCAAGCTGCCCGTCGGCTGACCCGTAGAGTCGAGACATGAGTCTCACAGAGCTGATCGTCATGAAGACGCCGGTACCGTCGCTGCGGGGGCGCAAGGTGCTGATCACCGGCGCGGCCAGCGGTATCGGGCGTGCGACCGCCGAACTCGCGGCGCGTCAGGGCGCGCAATTGGTCCTCACCGATCTACATCTGGCACCGCTCGACGAGGTGGTCGCCGGAATCAACGCCGACGGTGGGTCGGTGGTCTACCACCAGGCGGGCGACGTCTCCGACTACGACTGGGTGCGGGCCTTCGCCAAGCAGGTCGACGCGGAGGTCGGCGTGATGGACGTCGTCATGAACGTCGCGGGCATTTCGGCGTGGGGAACCGTCGAGAATCTCGAACACAAGCATTGGCGGTCACTGGTCGAGGTCAACCTCATGGGCCCCATCCACATCATCGAATCGTTTGTGCCGCAGATGGTTCACCGCGGGCAGGGCGGTCACCTGGTCAACGTGTCGTCGGCCGCGGGGCTGCTGGCCCTGCCGTGGCATGCGGCGTACAGCGCCAGCAAGTTCGGTATCCGCGGAGTCTCGGAGGTGCTGCGCTACGATCTGCGCCGGCACAATATCGGGGTGTCGCTGGTCTGCCCCGGCGGCGTCGCCACACCGCTGGTCGACACCGTGCAGATCGTCGGCGTCGACCGCGAGAATCCCACGGTGCGCAAGGCGATCGACGGGTTTCACAAAGTCGCGGTATCGCCGGAGACCGCGGCGCGCGCAATCGTCAAGGGCGTTCGCAAGAACCGCTATCTGGTGTACACGTCGTTCGACATCCGGTTCGGCTACTGGTGGGCTCGCAAGTTCGCGCTGCCGTACGAGATCGCGATGCGCATCGCCAACGATCGATTCAACAAGCTCGCCCAGATCGCGCCCGCGGTCGACGCCGCCGGTCGAGCCGCGACGTCGGCCGGAGACGTGACCAACGGTCCTGGTTGAACTGTTCGACGCCGGGACCCTGGTGGTCTCGGCGACGCGTGCTGAAGCGGCCCACGTCCCGGCTGGGACACGACTGTTGATCACCGGAATCGGCAAGGTCCGGGCCGCGACCGTTCTCAGTCGTGAACTCAGTGCAGCCGAGAACGGGGCGGCACCCGCAGTGACCGGCGTGGTCAACATCGGTACCGCCGGTGCGCTGCACGTTCGGCATGCCGGCCTGTTCATTCCCTCGACCGTCATCGAACACGACATCTCCAGTGTCGCCCTGCGTTCGATGGGCTACGACATCGTCGACACTTACACGTTCGACGGCGACGGCACCGTCCTGGCCACCGGCGACACCTTCATCGCCGACCCCGCTGTGCGCGACGAACTGGCACAGCGGGCCGACCTGGTCGACATGGAGGGCGCCGCGCTGGCGCACGTCTGCGCCGCCTTCGGTGTCGACCTCACGCTGGTGAAAGTCGTCAGCGACTCGGCCGACGAACAAGCGATGGACTGGCCGTCGCTGGTAGACGCCGCCGCCCGTCAACTGGGACAGTGGCTCGCCGAGCGGGCCGGGTAGGCGGCACTCTGCTGGCAATTCTGCTGGTTGAGCCGTAAGGAGCGATAGCGACGAGCGTGTCGAAACCACGGCGAGACGAATTGCCAACTATCGATGCGGCGTACGTGGTTTCGACACGGGCCTTCGCTAACGCTCCGGCCTGGCTCAACCAGCGGAGTGGATGGCCTTCGCTAACGCTCCGGCCCGGCTCAACCAGCGGAGTGGGGTCGGCTCAACCGGCGGAGTGGGGTCGTCGTGCGACTACGTCGAGACTCGTTCCTCGTTCAGTGCGTAGGTGGCCGGCGACGCACCGACGGGTCATCGCCCAGATCGGCGGTCAGGTCCAGTCCGGCGGCACGCGCCGCGGCGCCGGCCGTGCGGCGCGGTGCCGGACCCTGCTGGGCCTGACGGGGCCGCTGAGGCCGCGACTGATCGTCGAGCGATTCGCCGCCCTGCGGACGGGGACGAGGACGCGGCTGTCGTGGTTCTGCGGGGCGCTGGCGCGGTTCGGCAGGACGAACCGGCTGCCCGGTGCCCTCGGCGCGGTCGGCGCGGCGTCGACCCGTCGCCGGGGCCGCTGGACCGGAAGCCGCTGGAACCGGCGCTACGGCACCCGGTGCCTCGGCCGCGCGACGGCGCCTCGGCACGGTGGTGCGTTCGTCCTCCGACCGCGCCGCGGCTCGGCGCGGCTCACTGGCCCTGGACTGGGCAGTGCGCGATCGCGATCCCGATTTGTGCTCTACCTTTTCGGGTTGCTTGGAGCGCGACCGAGTCGGCTTGGCCGCTGCCTTCGCGGGCTTCCTCGCCGCGGACTGACGACGCGAGATGAACCATCGTGCGGCGACGACGGCCAAGGTCAGCAAGAACGTCACCGCCATCGACGGAAAGCTGCTCGCGATCGGCAGGGCAAGTTTGAAGACCAGTGTCTTCGCCGACATCTGGGCACCAGAATTGAGTGTGTACAGGGTGACGACGCTGACGACGAGAGCGATCAGCGGTGGCTGTACGGCAGTTGTGAACAGGGCCCGGCGTCGAACGAGAAACGCCGCGCCGACGCACCCGACCAAGTACAGGACCTGGTACGTCGTAGCCAGCGCGTCGACGCGCATTGCATCCACGCCCGCACCCACGGCGGTCAGCACCACAGCGAACGCCACAGCGCCCCACCAGGGCAGACCACGGAACTTGGGCAGGGCGGACTGCTCGTCTATGGGCACACTGCTTGCCGCGAATTGGCCGGATAACACATTACGACGGTACCGGTTACACCTGAGAAAATCGGTATCCGGTCCTGCGTGGTGTGGCATACGTCAACAACCAGGGGGCGATTTGGGCGATCCGTCTGCTTAGCGGCGTCACACGCGCCCGCGGTCGCCGACCGCCTGACGCACCACGTCATCGATCAACCCGGGGTCGGGCAGCGGAGCCGTCTGATCGGTGAACGCGTCCAGGTCGGCCAACTTGCGCGCGGTCACCCCCAACCGCGCGTCGATCGCCCCGACCGTCGAGTTGTACGCCTCGACTGTTCTGCGCAGCGACATGCCCATCTTGTCCACATGCCCAAGCACCGTCGTCAACCGTCGATACAGTTCGTAACCCAGATCGTGGATCACCTTCGCGTCCTCGGTCAGCGCATACTGCCGCCAGCCCAACGCAACCGTCCGCAGCAACGCCACCAGCGTCGTCGGCGTTGCCAACACCACCTTCTTGCCGAACGCGTACTCGATCAGATCGGTGTCCACCCGAGCCGCCGACTCCAGAATCGGATCACTTGGAATGAACAGCACCACCATCTCCGGCGTGTTCGCGAACGCGGTCCAATACGCCTTCGACGACAATGCACTCACGTGCGCCCGCAGCGCTCGAGCATGAGCGACTCGAGCCTGTTCCACATGCGACGGATCGTCGGAGTTCACGGCCTCCAGATACGCATGCAACGGCACCTTCGCGTCCACCACGATGTCCCGCCCGCCCGCGAGATGCACCACCATGTCCGGCCGAACCCCCGAACCGTCGGCCGACGACCCGCCGACCTGCGTATCGAAATCGCAATGACGCGTCATACCCGCCAACTCGACCACCCGTTCCAACTGGAACTCGCCCCACCGACCGCGGATGTGCGGCGTGTGCAGTGCATTCGCCAGCGCTCGCGTCTGCGTATTCAACTGTGCCGATAAATGACGCATCCCGTGAACCTGCTCCGTCAGACCGGCGTAGGCGCTCACTCGATCGGTCTCGGTCCGGCGCAACTCCTCCGACAGTCGGCCCAACGTGTCCCGCAGCGGCCCCACGATGTGATGAACCTCCGCCCCGATCGCCGCCGATTGCCGTCGCGCCGCATCCTCACTCGCCGCACTCAACGACCGCGCGGCCAACGCCTCCGATCGCTGATACGCCTCCGCATCGGCCCGCGCTTGCGCTACCCGCGCACCGGTGCGCGCAACCTGCGCAAGCCAACCGAGCGCGAAACCGAGGATCAGGCCGACAGCGAGCGTGATGACGATGGTGGGGGACATGAGGGGGAGGATGCCAGAGGGGTACGACAGTATTGGATTTGCGGCCTTGTCGGGCTTCGCTTAACCGTGCTCGGCGCCTCCTCCCTGCAGAGCACGGGCGCTTCGCCCTGGCCGCGCGGCCAGGTAGCGGGTTGCGCTGCTAGCGGCCCACCCCGCTGGTTGAGCCGGGCCGGAGCGTTAGCGAAGGCCCGTGTCGAAACCACGTAAGCCGACGAGATCAGCGCACCAAACACCCAGTGACAGTTGGTAATTCGTCTCACCGTGGTTTCGACACGGGCGCGTCTCGCTGCGCTCGTCGGGCCCGGCTCAACCGGCGGAGGAGGCGCGTCTCGGGCCCGGCTCAACCAGCGGAGGAGGCGGCTCGTCGGGCCCGGCTCAACGCGGTCGCTCCTCCTCAGCTCGCCTCACGTTCTAGCAGGGACTGTTTGATGTCGACGCCGTAGCGGAAGCCGGTCAGCTTTCCCGTCTTTCCGACCACCCGGTGGCATGGCACGAACAGCGCCGCAGCGTTGCGGGCGCACGCCGACGCAGCCGCCCGGATCGCGGGCGCGTTGCCCGCCAACTGCGCGAAATCGCTGTAGGTCACCACGTCCCCGGCCCCGACCGTGCGTAGCACCTCCCAGGCGTGCATCAGGAATTCGCCGGAATGTTGGCGCACCGGCACTCCCATCGGCAGATCGTGCTCGCCCGCGTAGTACGCCTCGACGGCGTCGGTCAGCGAGGGCAACGGCGACTGTCGAACCGTCTCCGGTTGAATACGCGAATGGATAAGGGCCGCAAGGTAATCGGCGTCGTCGACCCAGCCGGAGGCGAGGACGCGCTCGGTGTCGTCGGCGATGATCGTGAACGGGCCGTCGGGCGTCGAGACGGTGGCCCAGCGAGCGTTGTCAGACATGAAGTGTTCCCTTTCGGATGTCGGCAGCGTCTGCCGATCGGATAATCGAGGATTCCTCGGGCACGCCCAGAATCGCGGCGCGCCACAGATGCATGGACGCGTACGAGCGCCATGGGGCCCACTTGATGTTCTGTGACAAATCGATGTTCAGTTGTTGTGCCGCACGAACGACGACGAGATCGGTGCCCAACAGCACATCCGGATCCGACGCCACCCGCATCGACACATAATTCGCGGTCCAGTCGCCCACCCCGGGCAGGCTGCGCAACAGTCCACGCATATCTGACGCACGCAGACCCGTGTGCAGTTCCATCGAACCGGAAGAAATTTTCTCCGCGGCCCCGACGACGGCGTCGATCCGCCGCCGCGGGCCCCTGAGCACACTCCCACCGCACTCCGCGATCGCTGCGGCGGACGGAAACAGCAGCGTCGGGCCGTCGGCGTCATCCCACGGCGCCCGCGCACCCAGCTCGGTGGCCAGATTCCCCAGATGCGTCCGCGCGGCGGACACGCTGATCTGCTGGCCGATCATCGTTGTAAACAGCGTCTCGACCGGATCCAACGAACCCGGAACGCGTATTCCCGCCGCGGCGGCGACCAACGGTGTCAACGCCGGATCCGACGACAGCCACTCGTCGGCGGCCTGGGCGTCGGCGTCGAGATCGAGGAATCTGCGCACCCGCTGCACAGCGACTCCGAGATCGCGCATGTCGAGGTGACGCAATCGCAAGACGACGCTGCCGGTCTTCACGGCCGGATCATCGTCGACGATCCCGATGGCGATCAGTGCGGGGCCATGCGGTAGCTCCAACGACCGGACGAACTCGTCGTCGATCATCTCCGCCACGCCGGGGATCGTGTGCGCGGACAGGAACCAGCGCAGCCACGCGGCGTCGAACGGTCGTCGATACGGCAGTTTCACCGTGATCGAGCTGCCGTTCGCGCTGGTCGACGCCCCGTGTGCCCGTGACGCGCGCAATTCCCGCAACTGAGTGGGGGACAGCGCGAACACCTCGCGGATCGTGTCGTTGAACTGACGGATACTGGCGAAACCGGCGGCGAAGGCGACGTCGGTCATCGGCATCGTCGTGCATTGGATCAATACCCGTGCGTTGGTCGCCCGATGCGCGCGGGCCAAGGCGAGCGGTCCGGCGCCGAGTTCGGCGGTCAGGACCCGGCTGAGCTGTCGCGTCGAATATCCGAGCCGACTGGCGAGACCGTCGACGCCGGCTCGCTCGACCACACCGTCGGCGATCAGCTTCATGGCTCGCGACGCGAGGTCGGCGGAGGTGTTCCAACGCGGTGAGCCTGGTACGGCGTCGGGCGCGCAGCGTCGGCAGGCGCGGAAACCGCCGCG
This sequence comes from Gordonia asplenii, assembly GCF_012933505.1. Classification (GTDB taxonomy): domain Bacteria; phylum Actinomycetota; class Actinomycetes; order Mycobacteriales; family Mycobacteriaceae; genus Gordonia; species Gordonia asplenii. The sequence goes on along the minus strand of NZ_JABBNB010000010.1, from coordinate 14,932 downwards.
TTGCGCGGCGGCCGCTGTCAACACGAAACCGACATTGCGGGCGAGCGGTGTCTGCGCGGGACATGAAGGGCGACAATAGATTCCGGTTGACGCGACGGTGACGAAGAACTGCCCGTCGAAGCGCGCGTCGCGGGCTTTGAGTGCGCCGTAGCATCGGTCGAAATCGAGGCTGGGGGCGGTGATCGCGGTGACCATGACACCACTGTGCCAGCGCGCCGAGGCCACAGCTAGCGGAAATCGGCCATCGCCGTCGGCGTTGTCGGTACGGGGACGTTACGTCTCGGCGTCGAACATGTGTAATCCTTGTCACATGAGTTGGAGCAGTGACCGCAATCACAGCGAACGATTGTCGGACCTTCCTCCGTGGGGACTCGAGATCATGATGGGGCTCTACGGCCCGGACACGATCGCCGCCGCGTTGGATGCCGAACGCACCTCGACGCCACAGGCTGTGGATCGGTCGGTGGCCGTTCTGTCGGCGGTGGGATTCGTGCCGGTATATCTGCCGCCCGCTGCGATCGAGCCGCACCCGGCTACGTCGACGCCGCGCAAGGCTGAACCGATCGGGGAGTTCGGGGCCGCCCAGTGTGACCCGGTCCTGGCCGAGTTCGCCGCGATCGACGCCCTGGGGCGCAAGCTGGCTCGGCTGTTCATGCGTCGACGCTGACACCGTCCACGCTTCCTGCACATCCCGTGTTCGGTATGTGAGGATTTACCGGTGAGCGAACCCGCAGACAAGCCTGCGTACCCCACCCGCGGACAGGTCTTCATGTCCGGCATGCGCGCGACGTCGATCGTCGGCCTGCAATTCGTCCTGATCGCACTGGCCATGTGGGTGCTGTTCTGGGTGTTGGCGAAGTTCTGGGTGGTGCTGCTCCCGGTGCTGTTCGCCATCATCCTGTGCACCGTGATGTGGCCGCCGGTCCGCTGGATGAGGGCGAAGGGAATACCACCGGCCGCGGCGTCGGCGGTGATGATGCTCGTCGGCGTGGGTGTGTTGGCCGGCATTCTGACCTGGATCGTGCCGTCCATCGTCCAGCAGGCTCCCGAACTGGCCAACAAGGGCACGCAGGGTGTCGAGAAGCTGCAGTCGTGGATTCAGGGACCGCCGATCAATCTGCGCGACGACCAGATCAACAACATCGTCCATACCGTCACTCAGAAGCTGCAGTCGAGTGCCGCGTCCATCGCGTCGGGCGTGTTCAGCGGGGTAGGTGCGGCGACGTCGGTGTTGATCACGATGTTCACCGCGGTGGTCCTGGTGTTCTTCTTCCTCAAAGACGGCCCGAAATTCGTGCCGTGGCTCAATCGGACGCTCGGGCATCCGTCGGGCACGCACACCGCCGCGGTGCTGACGCGAGTGTGGGCGAGCCTCGGCGGTTTCATCCGGACCCAGGCGATCGTGAGTTTCGTCGACGCCGCGCTGATCGGCGCGGGATTGTTCATCCTGCAGGTTCCGCTGGCATCGGTGCTGGTGGTGATCACGTTCCTCGGCGGATTCGTGCCGATCATCGGTGCCTTCGTTGCGGGAGCACTCGCCGTGCTGATCGCCCTCGTCTCCAACGGCCTGACTCAGGCATTGATCGTGCTGGGCATCATCCTGCTGGTACAGCAGTTGGAGGGCAATGTTCTGCAGCCGTGGCTGCAGTCGAAGTCGATGGATCTGCACGCCGTCATCGTGTTGCTCGCGGTCACCCTGGGCGGCACGCTGTTCGGCATCACCGGCGCATTCCTCGCGGTGCCCGCCACATCGGCCCTCGCGGTGGTGTTCCGCTATGTCAACGAGCAGATCGCCGAGGCCGCGGGTGAGAACGTGCCCGAGGTGATCGACGACGTCGGCGCCGACCCGCCGAGCATCGACGCGCAGGTCGACGGGGCGGATCCGGCTACGCCGTAGCGCGCGCTCAGTGCCCCGACGCGACCGAATTGCCGTGGTACACAGCCGCGATGGCCGGTCCCATCACCTCGGCGAGGTCACTCGCGACGTCGCGGTCGCCCTCCGGGGGCATGGCGACGTAGCTCATCGCCATGCGGGTGACCGCCCGGGCGATCCGCACGGCGTCGACCTCGGCCAATTGCAGCCACGACGTGGTGAACGACGTCGTGAGCGTGTTGCTCGCGGTGGTGATCAGCGGCGCCGCGTCCGTGGTGATCAGTTTGAGCAGGTCGATGTTGGCGTCGCCGGCGAGCAACGACCGGATGATCGGGTCCTCTCCGCTGCGGGCGAAGAAGTCGCTGAAGCCCGCGTACAGGGCTCCGTGGATGTCGTCGACGTTCTCCTCGATCGCAACGCTAACATGCGTGGCGAAGGTGCCCGCGATGCGCAGCGCATAGGCCTGCGCCAACCCGTAGCGCGAACCGAACTCGTTGTAGACGGTCTGCCTGCTGACCCCGGCCGCCTTGGCGACGTGTGTCATCGTGATCGCCGACCAGTCGCGGTCGACGAGCAGATCACGCAGGGCGTCGAGCAGCGAGTTGCGCAGCAGTGCCTTGCTCGCCTGGGCGTAGGTGGGTCGGGACGTCACCCGGCCAAGCTTATCGCCGACGACGGGCGCGAGTCTGGCGACGGGGTCGACGAGGTTTCGACGGGAGACTGGGACTGAGTCAAACATGCGGTGATCTCCTCTCGTGTCTTTCGTCCGTGAGCGGGTCGGCCTACCGCGACGGCGCCGACGAGCAATTCGCCGTCGAATACGCGGATGGTGGCGTCGAGATCGGACAGCGAGCCGTCGACCTCGATGCGGTCGCCCTCGGCGGGCCAGCCGGCGATCTGAATGTTGGTGCCGTACTGCACGGTCCACGCCAGCGGGACCGGGGTGGTGGACGGCTCGGCGTCGTAGCCGAGGTCGGCGAGGATCGTCGACGCCGCTACCTTGCCCTGATCACCCGCGGTGAGCCAGTGTTCGGATCGGTGATGCGTTCCGGTGAGCGGATGCGGGTACTCGGCGACGTCGCCCGCTGCATACACGCCGGGTGCGCTGGTGCGCAGATGCGCGTCGACGACGATGCCGCTCGTTCCGATGCGCAGGCCGGCCTTGGCGGCCAACCCGGTGTTCGGCACCATGCCGAGTGCTGCGACGACGAAACCCGTTGCGGGGGTGTCGAATCCGTCGCCTTCGACGTGGTCGGCAGCGGCTGCGGTGATCGAGACGTCGGTGATCACGTCCACACCGTGCGCCCGGTGTGCGGCCGCGATGACGTCGGAGACGTCGGGCGGGAGCACCCGTCCCATGGGGCGGTCGGCGGCTTCGAGGACGGTCACCGGGACACCGGCGCCGGTTGCCGACGCCGCGAGTTCCATCCCGATCAGGCCGCCGCCGATCACGATCAGCGGTGTGCCCGTTGTCAATTGAGCCTGCACCGCGAGCGCGTCGGCGCGATTGCGCAGGACCGCGACGTCGCGTGTCATCCAACTGAACCGACGGGGTGTGCCGCCGGTCGCGAGCACCAGTGCGGTGTAGGCGATTTCGGTCCTGTCGTCGAAGCTGACCGTCCGGGCCGCGGTGTCGATGCCGACTGCCGTTGTGCCGGTGCGGAATTCGATGCCACGCTCCGCCCAGAACCCGGGCTTGCGCAGCGTGACCTTCGCGGTCGAGAGGTCTGCGGAGACGATGTCCTTGGAGAGTGCGGTACGCCGGTAGGGAAGGTCGGGCTCGTCGCCGACGACGGTGATCCGACCGTCGAATCCGCTGGCCCGCAACGTCTCCGCGGTGGTGATGCCGGCGATGCCGGTCCCCACCACGACGACGTGCGGGGCGTCGGGAGAGCTCATGACCGGGCGACCTCGACCATGTCGAAATCGGCTTTCGAGGCACCGCAGTCGGGGCAGCTCCAGTCGTCGGGGATGTCGTCCCAGCGGGTGCCGGGCTCGATGCCGTCCTCCGGCCAGCCGAGCTCCTCGTCGTACTCGAATCCACACTGTGCGCAGATGAACTTCTTGTAATTCATGCTGAAACTCCTTCGAAATCGATCTTCTCGCGGACACCGCAGTCGGGGCAGGTCCAGTCGTCGGGGATGTCCGTCCAGGCGGTGCCGGCCGGGAAGCCTTCGCGCGGTGCGCCTTTGGCTTCGTCGTAGACGTAGTCACATACGGGGCATCGGTAGGTTGCCATCGGATTTCCTACGCGGTCGCGCCGTAGCGGGCGAGGACTTTCGCGCGCTTGCGGGGTTGGATGTTGACCTTGGTGATGTCGCCGTCGTAGTGGTCGAGGACGCGGTGGTCCATCACCTTGCGCCAGATCGGCGGGAAGTAGGCGATCGTGATCATGCTGGCGTAGCCGGAGGGCAGGTTGGGCGCGCCGTCGAAGCTGCGCAGGGTCTGGTAGCGGCGCGTCGGGTTGGCGTGGTGGTCGCTGTGGCGCTGCAGGTGGTAGAGGAAGATGTTGGTGCAGATGTGGTCGGAGTTCCAGCTGTGCTGCGGGCTGCAGCGCTCGTAGCGGCCACTCGCGGTGGTCTGGCGCAGCAATCCGTAGTGCTCGAGGTAGTTGACGGTCTCCAACAGCGAGAATCCGTACAAAGCCTGAATCACCATGTAGGGCAGGATCTCCCAGCCGAAAATGGCCGTCAGCGCGCCCCACAGGACGATCGACATGGCCCACGCGTTGAGGACGTCGTTGCTCGGATGCCAGAACGACTTGCCGGCACGGTCGAGACGCTTTTTCTCCAGTTCGATCGACGAGGTGAGGCTGCCCCACACGCTGCGCGGCAGGAAGCGCCAGAAGGTCTCACCGAAACGTGACGTCGCGGGATCTTCGGGGGTGGCGACTCGAACGTGGTGACCGCGGTTGTGCTCGATGTAGAAGTGGCCGTACAGGGTCTGTGCCAGGGTGACCTTCGAGAGCCAGCGCTCCAGCTCGTCCTTCTTGTGGCCGAGCTCGTGAGCGGTGTTGATCCCGATGCCGCCCATCACGGCGATGGACAGGGCCAAGCCGATCTTGGAGACGACGCTCAGTCCGCCGTCGACGCCCATCCAGGACAGATTGTCCGCTGTCCACAGGTAGCAGGCGTAGACGAGGCTGGCCATCTGGAACGGGATGAAGGCATAGGTGCAGTAGCGGTAGTACTTGTCGTTCTCCAGCTGTTCCATCAGCTCTTCGGGCGGGTTGTCACCGTCGGGGCCGAAGAAGATGTCCAGGGCCGGGAGCAGGACGAACAGCAGGATGGGGCCGATCCACCACCACACGGGGGACACGTGCTGCAGGCCGTGGCCGATGGCGTTCATCGCGGCGACGAATCCGGTGGCCATGAAGATCGCGGTCGGCGGGATCAGGCCGAGGAGCCACAGGTGGCGCTTCTTGTCGCGCCATTCCGTGGCCGGTAAGGCCGAGTGGGCTTCGAGTGGTGGGGTGCTCATCGGAACCTCCTGGAGTGAGCTGGTTGTGGCTTGTGTCACTAGACATTAGATGATGATTCGTCGTGTGTCTATACAAACACAAAGATTTGTAAATCTCGTTGGCTGAATGGGGTGATTTGTTGGGCGCGAGGCCGGCGGGTCCGTAGGGGGCGCGGATGGCCGTTCGCCGTCGAGTGGGCCGGTGCAGTCGTGAAGCCCGCGGTGGCGCTGCTGCGGTAGTCGTCTGCGACTGCGGTGGTCGACTTCTCGCGGCGGTGATCCGTTGCGGCGGATGTAGTCGCCGTGGCGGGAAACCAGTACCGCAGGGTGTGTTCCACCAGCGCGGCGGTGCGCGGTCAACGCAGTTCGAACCGGTGCTGGTCGGCACCGTGCGGACGGCCCGGCGTCGAACATGCACACCGGGCTGATTCGCGGGCGTCGACGGCCGTCATCGGGTGCGCGACGGCGTTTTTGTACGATGGTCCAAGCCGCAAGCGAGGGAGTGGATGTGGGACTGGCAGACCGGATTGCAGGTCGTGAAGATGGATTGTTGCTGTTCAGCATCACTCCGCCGCGTCGTTCGACGACACCGGAGGACGCGCAGCGCATCGCCGACGTCACCGTCGAACGACTCCATGCGATCGACGTCGACGGCCTGATCCTCTACGACATCGACGACGAGAGCGATCGAAATCCCAGCGAGCGCCCGTTTCCGTACCTGCCGACCAAGGATCCTGCGGAGTTCTATCAGCAGCATCTGACCGGCTGGGACAAGCCCGTCGTCGTATACCGCTGCGTCGGAAAATACGAAGAGGGTCAGTTGTCGGACTGGCTGGCAGCGCAGGATCCGGACAAGGTGCTGACGACCTTCGTCGGGGCGTCGACCGGCGAAAAGGTGCGGCGAACCGATCTGCCGACCGCGCAGAAGTTGTGGCACGAGGTCGCGCCGCAGATGCGGCTCGGCGGTGTCGCCATCCCGGAGCGGCATTCGACCGGGGGCGTGGAGCATTCGCGCCTGGTGCGCAAGCAGCAGGCGGGGACGTCGTTCTTCGTGACTCAGGTGGTCTACGACACCTCGGCTGCCAAGAGCATGGTGTCGGACTACTTCTACGCCTGTGAGGAAGCCGGGCTGGAGCCGGTGCCAGTGATCTTCACGTTGTCGGTGGTCGGGTCGATGAAGACCGTGGAATTTCTCGAGTGGCTCGGTGTCGAGGTTCCCCGATGGGTCCGCAACGACCTCGAGCACTCACCCGACCCGCTGGCCAAGTCGTATGACCAGTGCATTCTCGCCGCGCGCGAGTTGACGTCGTACTGCGAGCAGTTGGGGATTCCGCACGGCTTCAATGTGGAGAGCGTGTCGATCCGCAAAGCGGAGATCGAGGCGTCGGTGCGGTTGGCGAGTCATCTGCGAACGCGTCGACTGCGCTGAGCGACGAAGAAATACCTCATTCACTCGCGCCCACCTCATCGGCCGGGCCAGGTGGATGACAGTAGACGGGGTGGATCCGGGTAGTCGCCGTGGAGCGGAACCGATTGGGGTGTGCGGTGCGTCGAATAGAGCGTGACCCAACTCGAAATTGACGAGAACTGCACGCGCCGCGAACTGCTCGACCGTGGCTACGACGACAGCGCCATCTGGCGTGCGCTCGGTCGTGGCGACATCGATCGCATCGGTCCGGGGCTGTATGCACCGCCGCATGCGACGCTGCCGTCGCGTGAAGCGCTGTACGTCGAGCGGGTGAAGTTGTGGGCCCGCAAGCTCGCCCCGCCGCCGTTGCGCCCGGTCGACCGCGCGCTCGCCGACGTGTCGGCCGCAGCGGTGTTGGGGTTGCCACTCTGGGGCTTGCCGACTCAGCGCGTCGTCGCTTCAGACTTCACTCGACCTCCCGGGACGAGGCAGAGTCGAGTGGTGCGCCTCGTCACCGATCGTCGCCTCAGAGACACGGTCACTGTCGGCGGCGTCGCGCTGCCGGTGACCGCCCCCGCGCGCACCGTCGTCGACATCGCGCGGCGCTACGCGAAGACCCCGGCCGTCGCAGTCGGTGACGCAGCGCTGTTCACGAGACTATGCACCGTCGACGACCTCCACCGTGAGCTCGACCTCGCCAAGGGAATGACCGGGGCCGGCCGAGCGCGTGAGTTCGTCGGCCTGATGGACGGGCGGGCCGAATCGGTACTGGAATCCCGCAGTCGGATCGAAATGCGCGAGCTCCAGCTTCCGACGCCGACGCTCCAGCACGAGTTCTTGACCGCAGCGGGGACGTGTGTCGCGCGCGTCGACTTCTACTGGCCGGAGTTTCGACTGGTGGGTGAGGCCGACGGCACCGTCAAGTACCAAGATCCGTCCGTGCTGAGGCGCGAGAAGGAGCGAACCGACCGGCTGCACGAACTGGGGCTTCGTGTGGTGCGTTGGGGTTGGGCGACACTGAACGATCGGGAAGCGTTCGCGCAGCGGCTGCTCGCCATGATGAATGCACCGTCCACCTCGTTCACTGGCACACACCTCGCTGGATAGGCGAGGTCTATGCGAGCGGACGAGGTGGTTTTCACGGGGTGGTAGCGGCGCGGCCACGTCGAACTGCCACGATAGACTGACTCCCCGTGAGTCTTACCCTCGGAATCGTCGGGCTGCCCAACGTCGGCAAGTCCACCCTGTTCAATGCGTTGACCCGCAACGACGTCTTGGCGGCGAACTATCCGTTCGCCACCATCGAACCCAACGTCGGCGTGGTGGAGCTGCCCGACCCGCGCCTGCAGCGGCTCGCCGAGATCTTCAGTTCCGAGCGCATCCTGCCCGCGACCGTGTCGTTCGTCGACATCGCCGGCATCGTCAAGGGCGCCTCCGAGGGGGAGGGGATGGGCAACAAGTTCCTCGCCAACATCCGGGAAGCCGACGCCATCTGTCAGGTGGTGCGAGTCTTCGACGACGGTGACGTCGTGCACGTCGACGGCCGCGTCGACCCGCTCGCCGACATCGAGGTGATCGAGACCGAGCTGATTCTCGCCGACATGCAGACGCTGGAGAAGGCGATTCCGCGGTTGGAGAAGGAAGCGCGCAAGAACAAAGAACTGGCGGCGTCGCTGGCTGCCGCACAGAAGGCGTCTGAAATCCTCAATGAGGGCAAAACGCTCTTCTCTCAAAAGGATTCGTTCGATCTGAGTGCCGTTCGCGATCTGCATCTGATGACTGCCAAGCCGTTCCTCTACGTGTTCAACGCCGACGAGGGCGTGCTCACCGACGACGCGCGCAAGGCCGAACTGCGCGCTACGGTCGCACCCGCCGACGCCGTGTTCCTCGACGCCAAGGTCGAGAGCGAACTACTCGAACTCGACGAGGAAGATGCGCAGGAACTGCTCGACTCGATCGGGCAGGACGAGCCCGGCCTGCGCTCGCTCGCGCGCGCCGGCTTCCACACGTTGGGCCTGCAGACCTACCTGACCGCCGGGCCGAAAGAGGCGCGCGCGTGGACGATTCACCAGGGCGACGCCGCGCCCAAGGCCGCCGGCGTGATCCACACGGACTTCGAAAAGGGCTTCATCAAGGCCGAGATTGTGTCGTTCGACGATCTCGATTCCAACGGGTCGATGGCGGCGGCGAAGGCGGCCGGCAAGGTCCGGATGGAAGGCAAGGATTATGTGATGGCCGATGGGGATGTGGTGGAGTTCCGGTTTGGATCAACGTCCGGGAGCGCTAAGAAATAGGAGGTCGCAGCCGTGAGCGGTGACGATGCTGCGGCACGCAACACCGGAGCGCCTCAGGGCCTCGACTCGGAATGGGCGGTCGAGCAGTGCAACGAGTGGCTTCGGCTGCATGAGCGCGTCGCAATCCCGGAAGCTGAGCGCGAGCCGCGCGGAGCAAAGCAGCGACTGAAGGGCTCGACCGCGGAGCGAGCAAAGATCACGAACCGTGTTCTCCGCGTAGCCGAGGCTGTATGGGCGGACTGGAATGACCGCTACTTCCGAAACATGAATGCCACCACCGTCCGTGAGTTGATCTTCGAACTGGAAGAGGGCATCGAGGTTCGCGAGCGTTTGGGGTTGTCACATTCTGGACCGGCTCTGGCGGCCGACGCACTTCACCCGTGGGTCTGGGAGGCGGCGAGGCCTCATTGGAATGCGGACAACTATGACGCCGCTGTTTGGGCTGCAGCAATCAACGTCAACTCCCAGTTGAAGGCCAAGGCCAAGCGCCCCGACCTTGGCGAGTCGAACTTGGTCGAGGCCGCGTTTGGCATATCTCCTCCTGATGAGGGGAAAGTGCGCTTGCGTTTGTGCGACGAGACCAACCCCGCTCTATTCAAGGACCGGCACCTGGGTGCGCTGTCGCTGGGGCGAGGTCTCTTCGCGGGGGTTCGGAACCCGCTGAATCATATTGGAGCCGAAGACTTGACCGAACAAGAGGCGCTGGAAACGCTGGCCGCGTGGAGCCTCTTTGCGCGGTGGGTCGATCGGGCAGATGTAGTTACGAACGAGGCGACAGCTTGATGCTGTTCGCGGGACCGGGCCCGTAAACGCTCACCACCTCGCAGGCGCAGGACTAATCTCATTTTCGAGACAGATCGAGGAGTAGCACATTGCCTAGTCCGTTCCCGCCGCTGGAGGCGTCGCGGGTGGAAGCCGAGTCGTCAGTTTGGGCGGCGCAGCGGTACCTGGCGAGTGCATACGACTCGGTTCAGAGCCTTATCGAGGTGACCTATCCAGCGTTACGTGCAACGCGACCAGCTGGCCGTGGCCGTCTGACCCATGCCGAGCATGATCTGTTCCGTGCGGCTGTGGTGTTCGCGGGTGCGGGTGTCGACTCTGTCCTCAAGCAGGCCGTTCGATCTTGCATCCCGATCCAAGTTGAGAAATCGGACGGCGCACGGGAAAAGTACATCGACTTCGCGGCGGCGTACCTGCAAAATCAGGGCACTCTCAACGCCAGGCAGGTCGCGAAACTTCTCGTCACCACTGAACCAGAGCAGACGTTGCGGGCTGCGTACGTCGATAGTCTCACCGGGTCGAGTCTGCAATCACAATCCCAGGTCACGGCTACGCTTGCAGCGCTTGGCCTCGCCGAACAGCGGGAGCTATTCAAGGATGCGAAAGGCCTAAACCCGCTGTTCAAGGCGCGAAATGAGATCGCGCACGAAATGGATATGACTCCATCAGCAGTCAAAGGGCGGGGTAAGCGGACTCGTCACGAGCGAGCCATGAATACCTACGTGACCATGTGCCACACGGGGCTCGACTATTGCCAGCGCGTCCTGAATGCGCTCGCGGACGAGGTGTAACAGTCGCACGTGAAACACTCAGTTATCCACAAGCGTGCTCGATGGTGTCGGGGCTTCCACTTACCATGGTGAACGGCGGATTCATCAGAGTCCGTCGCCAGAGACGCCGAGGCCCTGCCAGAGCGGACTCCGACAGGGCTCGACGCGTATTTGGCGATACCGCTACAGCCTAGAGGGTCCACGTTCCCCGCATCTCGGGGACGCCCATATTCGGAGTCGATCGGGTCTGGTCGCGGCGACGCACCAGGAGGGTTACCCCATTGCCTGACGATGAAGCGCTCGCACCTATGTCAGTGCGCGATTTCCAGAACTACTACGGGGTCAAGCGACGCCGGTTCCTGGAAATTCGCACGAAGGCCAACGTCAAACCGAAGGCCTACACCTCTATGTTGTCGGTCAAGGACCTGAGAGCGCTGCTGCGCTACGTCAGCGCTGATCGGCGGGAAGCCGAGCAGCGTCGAGCGCACGCCCGACAGATGGCGACGATTCCCGTTCGCCCCATCAAACCCGCGACTCCACCTAAGCCTCCCGTCGACTTCGAGGCCCAGATCGAGGAGGCGCTATCGAAGCTGGCCAAGACGAGACGTGCGCTCGTCGAGCTGACCAAGGACCATCTCGACGACGACGGCAGTGGCCGGTGTCGCGAGTGCAATCAGCCCGTTCCGTGCTTGACCAAGCGGGAGATGACGCGCCTCGGTAACGAGCTGCTCGATGAGATCGCGGTGTGGGGATCGGGTGGTGGGTCCGACAGTGAGCTGACGTCGACGCCCGACCCGGAACGTCGTCTGAGGCAGATTTACGCGTCGCGCGACCGATGGCTGGAAGTGCTGGTGATGCTCACCAAGGACCATATGAACGAGGACCACCGCAAGAAGTGCGGCGTCTGCAAGGTCGATGACCCATGTGGGATGAAGGCTGCCTTCCTTCGGATCAACCGTGGTATCGCGTGGCGCGTCGCCAACGAGTTCTACGTCATGGACGACGAGGAGCTGCGCGCCGTGTTCCACCGTCGCCCGCGATACGACTATGCCGACGACTACGAGGAGCGGGACGCGTAATCGGTTCTCTCCCTGCAGAACTACGGCGCTGCTGCGTCGCTGCGCCGGTGCTGTGCACCCTCGACCTTTACCGTGGTGCTCGACGTCAGCGGGAGGTGCCTCGACCCGTTGCGTGTCCACTGACGACGCATGAGATCGAGGAGACGACGCTATGTCCGACTACGACGAGAACGAGGCCGCGATCTTGGCGGCGCTCGCGCACACACCGCCTGGGAAGGAAGCTGGTGCCGTGGTCGCGGGTCCGCGACACACTGCCCGGTGGCTTTTGGCCGCGTCTGAGTGCGCTTGTCGCGCTCGTCGAGCGTGGCGAGGTCGAGACGGTCAAGGTTCGGGGCCGCAACTACATCACGTCTGCTGATTCGTTCAGCCGCGCGGCGCACGCAGCTGCGGGCAGCAACCCGTTGGTGCTCGTATGAGCACGGCGGTCGCCGAGCGCGTGGCGGCGCTGGTGGGTGTGCGAGCACTTCACGGCAGCCGAGAGGGTTATCGTCCGCCGACGCCTGCGGGTTTGGCGCAGCGCATCGTCCCCGGCTATCGGGTGACGCCCGCTTCGCGCTCATCTCTGACGTTCTGCGAGAAGCGATTACACAGCCCGGGGGCCGCTACATCATCACGATGCCCCCGCGTGAGGGGAAATCGACGCTGGTGTCTCAGGTCGGGCCGTTGTGCGCGCTCGCCGACGACCCCGACGCCCGGGTGATCCTCGCGTCCTATGGCGACGACCTCGCTCGGGAGCACAGCCACGAGGCGCGGGCGCTGGTGTCGGAGTTCGCGCAGCTGCTCGGGTTCACGCTGGCCTCTGACAAGACGGCGGTGGGTCGCTGGCGGGTGGAGGGTGCGCGGGGTGGGCTGCTGGCGGCTGGCATCCTGTCGGGCATCACCGGTTTTGGTGCCGACCTGCTGATCGTCGATGACCCGGTGAAGAACGCGCAGGAGGCCGACAGCGCGGCGCACCGACACCGGGTGATTCACGAGTTCCGTTCCACCCTGATGACTCGTCTGTCACCGGATGCGAGTGTGGTGCTGATCCAGACCCGCTGGCACCCCGAGGACTTGGCGGGCACGCTCCTCGCTGAGGAGCCCGACCGCTGGACCCATATCAATATCCCGGCGATAGCGGCTGCTGGCGTGTCCGACGCGCTGAGCCGTGCGCCCGGGGTGGCGATGACGAGTGCTCGCGGACGGACACGGGCGCACTTCGACGACCTGCGCGCCAGTGTGGGTGAACGGACGTGGCACGCGCTGTTCCAGGGCGTCCCCGCACCTCCCGAGGGCGGGTTGGTGCAGCGAGCATGGTTCGACCGCTGGCGACTCGCCCACGCTCCCGAGTCGCCGGTGATGACGGTGATCGGTGTCGACCCGTCTGATAGCGGTCGGGGTGACAGCTGCGGACTCATCGCGGCGTCGATCACGACCGAGGGAGTCGTCGTCGTGATCGCTGACCGTTCGGCACCGATGACGAGCGACGAGTGGGCGAGGGCAGCAACCCAACTCGCGCACGAGGTCGGCGCGTCTGAGATCGCGGTGGAGGGCTTCGCAGCCCGGGAGACCTATACGCGGGTCGTCTCCGACGCGCTCGACCGTCACCAGCGCGCACACCCTCACACAGCACACCGTCCCCGGGTGACGTCGTGGCCCCCTCGTGGGTCGGGTCGTGGTGGTGGGGATGCCATCGCGCGGTCGAGTGCACTGCTGCAGGCGATCGAGACGGGCACGTGCCGGATCGCCGGCCATTTGCACGGCCTGGGCCTGGAAGATGTCGCGGTGTTGTGGCAGGCGGGCCAGCATCAGCCCGACCAGCTCGCCGCGCTCGTCGTCGCTCATGACGTCCTCGTACACACAGCTGGTCGTCCCGTCGAGTTCTCGGTTCCCCGGGGACGGCTGGGAGACCCGGCGCCGGTGACGTCGATGGGTGCGTACTTGCGTCAGCGTGTCGACCGGGGGAGGACCGCGTGAGGCGTCGATCAGAACGTCGGCTCGTGGCGCTTGGCCGCGAGATGCTGGCGCGCGAGATGGCCCAGCCTGTCGCGCCCAACGAGTGCGGGTGCGCCAAGTGCGTTGCCCGCGCAACCCCGTTCAGCGAGAACGAGATTACGGCGACGCTCGCACAGCTCGACGACCGAGACGCAGCCCGGTTCGCGATGGGTGCTCAGCGGCTTCTGGGGTTCCAGTGGTTCGACGACTCGCAGGCGTGGGTCCCGAGCTTTATCAACTCCGTCTGGCTCGACGAGCATGGCGAGGCGGTGGAGGGTGCCCGGGTGCTGCGGATGCCGTTGCCGACCGACGTCGGGAGCGGTGTGTCGGCTGCTGCGCAACTGTTAGCGTGGCGACCGCTCCCGGTCCAGGTGAGTCCTTCGATTGGCCTCTCGGGACTCGGGCGGCGGACCGGGAGCGGCCTTGGGAGTTGAGAAACCCTGAGGTTTCCCGCGCCACTCCGTGACGCGCTCTATGCGCGTCGGCATCGACGGTAGCGGGCAGCGGTGCACGACCGCGCTCGACGAGTCGAAAAGTTTGGTCCGCACATAATCCATGAGCTCTGTGTGCTGTCGGACTCGGTTGATGCCGTGCAGGTCGCGCGGGCGATTATCCACGACCGAGTGCCAGTGGAGGGATACCGCGGGATTGGCGAAGCCGCCCTTGACCGGTTCGAGGACGCGTGGGATGGGTTAGGTTGCACCGTGGAGTTCTTCCATGTGAAAGGGCACGTTGGACATCCACTCAACGAGGCCGCCGATCAGGTCGCGCTGATTGGCCGCCTCGCGACGCATCATCCGCGCGCTGTCGTCGAGCGTGAGCTCAAACAGCGGGCGGACGCGGTGGCGGATGCGGTACGGCGCCTCGGTGATGACGAAGTATCGGTGCCGCAGTACGAGCTCTCGAAGCATGGCAACGAGTCACTATCCTGGACGCTGGGTGAGAGGTTCGGTGCTTCAAACACTTCGGGCACAACGCAGGCGTGATTCAAGCTGAATCTATTCGTATTTGGGATCAATTCGTATTTGGGCCCATTGAGATCGCGATTGTTAGACCAGCGCTTCTGTCGGTGTTCGGGTCAGCCTCGCGAGCACCGTCTCACCGCTTCCAGCGTCGTTTCGGGGGAGTCGTTGAAGCAGAATCGCACTCCTGGTTGCCTGGCTGTGATGGTGTTGACGACTCGTTCGAAGATGGTGGTGTATTCGTGGGAGGTTCGTAGTCCGGATCCGATTTCGACGATATCGAACCTGGTGGCGGCGAAGAATTCGCTGACGGTCGTCTCGGCGTTATCGGCG
>NZ_JABBNB010000001.1 GCF_012933505.1 Gordonia asplenii | reverse complement strand
TATCACCACCGGCGGGATCACCAAGCTCCAACGTGGCCGGGTCCGCAGCCGGCCAAGCCGACGGCGCCGACAGCAGCCAGCGATACTCGCCGGACGCGCGCGTCGCATGCTGACCGATCCCCATAAACCGAACATACCTTCGACCACCGACAAGTATTCCGACACAGCAGGCCGCCGATCGAAACAGCCCCTCCCAACACTGATCGGCCTGCCGTTGCCTGACATCCGTGCTTTTCGTGCTCTTTCTTCAGACTCTTTTCGTGGGTTTCCGAGACCCTTGGCACGGATTCTGTTTCTTCGGCCTCTTCTTGGCCGCTTGCATTGGCGCTATTGTGCTCGTGGGGTCCACTGCGGGCGATCGGCGTCGAAGTCGGCGAACTCCACCCAACCGTCGACTCGGGCACCGCACACCGCGCATTCGAACGGTATCGCCATGACTTCTACCGCGCCGAATAGTCCCGTAGGAACCGGGCCAACGCGACTGCCATCGTCTCTATTTCGTCGGGCGCGACACTTTCATTCGGCGCGTGAATGAGACAGGACGGTTCTTCGACGCCGAACAGCATGATCTCGGCGTCCGGGAAGGTCTCGGCGAAGACATTGCACAACGGAATCGAACCGCCTTGGCCGAGCAGTCGGACATCGTCGACGCCGTAAGCATTCTTCAACGATGAGACCAACGTGTCGAAGGCGGCTCCCTCGGTCGCGCCGGAGAACGGTGCGCCGTCGGCTTCCGGCTCGACGGTGACGTGGACCTGCCACGGCGCCGCGGCACTGAGTTGATCGGCCAAGGCCTGTTGCGCGACCTTGATGTCCATACCCGGGGGAACGCGCAGATTGATGCGTGCCGCCGCCGCGGGCACGATCGAGGCCGACGATCCGGCCACCCGGGGACAGTCGATGCCCAGGACCGTCGCCGCCGGACGGGCCCACACCTGATCGCTGACTCGGCCCGAGCCGAGCAGTCCGACGCCGTCGAGCACGGTGGCGTCGGTTCGGAAGGCGTCGGCGGGATAATCCTGGCCGGGCCACGTCGCCGTGGTGTCGAGTCCGGCGATGGTCGTGTTGCCGTCGGCGTCGCGCAGCGTCGCTAGCATGGCGATGAGCGCCGCCAGCGCATCGGGGGCGGCACCGCCGAACATGCCCGAGTGCACCGCCGAGCGCAGTGCCTCGACGCGGACGACGACGTTGGCCATTCCCCGCAGACTGGTGGTCAACGCCGGTACGCCGACGGCGAAGTTCCCGGCGTCGAGGACCAGGATCGCTTCTGCGGCAAGGAGATCCGGGTGGCGTGGCACGAAGTCCTCCAAGCCGCCGGTGCCCTGTTCCTCGGACCCCTCGCCCACGATCCGGACGTTCACACCGAGATCGTCGGCGACGGCGCGCAGGGCGGTGAGAACGACGGCGATGTTCCCTTTGCAGTCGGCGGCGCCACGCCCGTACCAGCGGCCGTCGCGTTCGGTCAGTTTCCACGGCGACGACGCCCACTGGTCCTCGCCGAGCGGCGGCTGAACGTCGTGGTGGAAGTACAGCAGCACCGTCGGCGCGGCGTCGTCGACGATGCGGTGTCCGATCACCGTCTTGCTGCCGTCCGCGGTGACATGCGCGGTGACGTCGGCGAATCCCATCGCGGTGAATGTGTCGACGAGCCAGTCGACGGCTCGATCGCAGTCGGCAGGCGGCGGCTGCTGGGCCGGGTCGTAGACCGACGCGAACGACACCAGGGTGCTCAAATCCGTCTTGGCCTGCGGCATGTGCGACGCCACGCGGGAGCGCAATGCATCGTCGGTGAGCACGTCAGTCATCGTGGTGTCCTTCGATATCGTCGGCGGAACGCACCACACGAGCTGCGGATGCGCCTTTCGAGCAATGCCGCCGGTGGCGCGGCGCACGAACAACACTACTGTCTCCGACCATCGGCCCCGGCCGAACCGCGGGAGACGACACGCACGTATCGCCGTGGCCTTCTTCTGCTGGTTGAGCGAGCACAGCGAGTCGAAACCAACCACTCGCGAATGCCCCGGTTGTGCCATTCGAGTAGTACCGGCTCGTACCGCGGTGCACGATTGACACCACCGCCTCGTCCCCGGTTCCCCGCGAACTGCGACGCGAAGGAGACTCGATGATCCTGCGCACTCAGCGGGCCGTCATCGCTGCGACGTCGGCCGCCGCGATCGTCGGCGTCGGGGCCTGCGAGTCGACCGGCAACCGATCGTCGACCGCGACGACGGTTGATCCATGCGCACTGGTGACCTCTGCCGAAGTCGTCGAGTTCCTCGGCGTGGCAGCCGTCGGCCGACGAGATGGCTTGCGCTGCGAATGGCGCGGCGAGAACACCGCGGAGATGTTGACCCTCACGCTCGGACGAACCGGCAGCACCATGCGTGATCTCACGCTCGGCATACCGGGCGACACGTTGAATCCGCGGTCGGCCGGCGACGGAATGTACTTCGTCCAGTTTCACGCGATTGCGTTCGCGGGCCGTCACCGCACGGGGACGATTCAGATCGAGCGGACAGCTCACACCAATCCGCAGCGCGAGGCCGCCGAGGTGAGGCTGGCTCGCCTCGTCCGACCCCGGCTAGTCGACTGAAACCTGTTGTGTCACTGTTGGTTTCGACTCGGCTTCGGCTCGTGGAGTGTCGCGTCGCAATGGTCGGAAATGCCGCGCGAGTGTTCGACCGGGATGACGGTTGCCACTGCGGAAACCCGACTACACCACCCTCACCCGCCCGCCAGTGACAACGAACCGATGTTCGATTCCATCACAGTTAGACAAATGCACTGCCATCAAATGCATTGTGGTATGGAGGTTTCGACACGCTCGTCGCTAGCGCTCCTCGCGGCTCAACCAGCAGATGGAGTGCCCCGACCGGTCAAACCAGGCTCAACCAGCAGATGGGGCCTACCGTCGGTGAATTCAGGCTCAACCAGCAGGAGGGAGTGCCCCGACCGGTGACACCAGGCTCAACCAGCGAAATTGGTCCCCCGTCGATGGATCCAGGGGCAACCATCAATTGAGCCGCTCCCGACTACGTGTTGAAATACTTCGCTTCGGGATGGTGCAGCACGAACGCGTCGGTCGACTGTTCCGGGTGCAACTGCAATTCCTCGGACAACGTGACACCGATCCGGCCGGCCTCCAGCAGCTCGACCAGCTTGCCCCGGTCTTCCAGTTCCGGGCATGCTCCGTAGCCGAACGAGTAACGCGCACCGCGGTATTCGAGGTCGAAGAAGCCTTGCGGATTGTCCGGGTCCTCGCTCGCCATCGCATGACCGGTGAACTGCAGCTCCGATCGGATGCGCTGATGCCAGTACTCGGCGAGCGCCTCGGTCAGCTGCACGCTGATGCCGTGTACCTCCAGGTAGTCGCGGTAGGAGTTGTCGGCGAACAGCTTGTTGGCGAAGTCGGCGATCGGCTGCCCCATCGTCACCAGCTGCAGTGGCAACACGTCGACGACGCCGCTGGCGATCGCCTGCTCGCGCGAGCGCACGAAGTCGGCGATGCACAGGAACCGACTGCGCTGCTGGCGGGGGAAGTCGAAGCTGAAACGAACGGGCGCATCGGGTTTCGGCTCGGTGAGCAGATGCACGGTGTCGCCGTCGGAGACCACCGGGAAGTAGCCGTACACCACCGCGGCGTGCGCGAGGATACCCTCGGTCGACAGCCGGTCGATCCACTGCCGCAGCCGTGGCCGTCCCTCGGTCTCGACCAACTCGTCGTAGTCCGGGCCGTCGCCGCCGCGGGTGCCGCGTAATCCCCACTGCCCCAAGAACAATGCACGCTCGTCGAGCAGCTGCAGATAATCGGCGACGGGAATCCCGCGGACCACCCGCGAGCCCCAGAACGGCGGCGTCGGCAACTCGTTGTCGGCGGCGACGTCGGATCGCGCGGGCACCACGACGGGCTCCTGTTCGGCCCGACGCTTCTCGGCGATCCGCCGCGACCGCTCATGGCGCGCCTTGCGCTCGGCGGCTTTCTGCTTGGCCGCCAACGCTTCCGGGCTGTCCGGGTCGGGTCCCTCACCGCGTTTGACCGCCATGATGTCATCCATCAGGCGCAGCCCTTCGAAGGCGTCGCGGGCGTAGTGGACATCGCCCGCATAGACGTCGGAGAGGTCGTTCTCGACGTAGGCGCGCGTGAGCGCGGCGCCGCCGAGCAACACCGGGTAGGTATCGGCGAGACCACGGTGGTTGATCTCTTCGAGGTTGTCCTTCATCACGACGGTCGACTTGACCAGCAGGCCGGACATGCCGATCACGTCGACCTTCTTGTCCTCGGCGACTTCCAGAATCGTCGAAATCGGTTGCTTGATACCGATATTCACCACTTCGTAGCCGTTGTTGCTCAGAATGATGTCGACGAGGTTCTTGCCGATGTCGTGGACGTCGCCCTTGACCGTCGCGAGCACGATGCGGCCCTTGCCGTCTTCGCCGGTCGACTCCATGTGTGGTTCGAGGTGTGCCACAGCGGCTTTCATCACTTCGGCGGACTGCAGCACGAAGGGCAGCTGCATCTGCCCGGAGCCGAACAGCTCGCCGACGGTCTTCATCCCCGACAACAGCGTCTCGTTGATGATCTTCAGCGGCGGAACCGTTGTCATCGCCTCGTTGAGATCGTCGTCCAGGCCGTTGCGCTCACCGTCGACGATGCGTCGCTCCAACCGATCGAAGAGCGGCAGTGCGGCCAGCTCGGCGGCGCGGGTTTCGCGCGCCGACGCCGCGGAGACGCCTTCGAACAGCTCCATCAGGCGGGCCAGCGGGTCGTATCCGTCGCGGCGGCGGTCGTAGACGAGGTCGAGGGCGACCTGACGCTGCTCGTCGGGGATGCGCGCCATCGGCAGAATCTTCGACGCATGCACGATCGCGGTATCCAGACCCGCCTGGACGCACTCGTGCAGGAACACTGAGTTGAGCACTTGGCGCGCCGCGGGATTCAGTCCGAACGAGATGTTCGAGATGCCGAGGGTGAAGTGGATCTCGGGATGGGTGGCCTTGAGCCGGCGGATCGCCTCGATGGTCTCGATGCCGTCACGGCGCACCTCCTCCTGTCCGGTGGAGATCGGGAAGGTGAGGGCATCGATGATGATGTCCTCCTCGGCGAGGCCCCAATTGCCGGTGATGTCGGCGATCAGGCGTTCGGCGATGGCCACCTTGTGATCGGCGGTGCGCGCCTGCCCCTGCTCATCGATGGTCAGCGCGACCACCGCGGCACCGTGTTCGACGGCGAGAGTCATGATCCGCGCGAACCGCGACGTCGGGGCGTCGCCGTCCTCGTAGTTCACCGAGTTGACCGCGCATCGGCCGCCCAGCGCTTCCAATCCGGCCTGGATGACCGGCGGCTCGGTGGAGTCGATCATGATCGGCAGCGTCGACGCCGTGGCGAACCGACTCGCCAGTTCGGCCATGTCGAGCGCGCCGTCGCGGCCGACGTAGTCGACGTTGAGGTCGAGCATGTGCGCACCGTCGCGCGTCTGGTCCTTCGCGATGTCCAGGCAACGCTGGTAGTCACCGCCGATCATCGCCTCACGAAAAGCCTTGGAGCCGTTGGAGTTCGTGCGCTCGCCGATGACGAGGAAGCTGGCGTCCTGAGCGAACGGCACCGGGCTGTACAGCGACGACGTCGACGACTCGTGCTCGGGCGTGCGGGTGGCCCGGGTCACCGCGGCGACCGCGGCGGCCACCTGGCGGATGTGCTCGGGCGTCGTGCCGCAGCAGCCGCCGACCATCGACAGCCCGAATTCGCCGACGAATTCGCTCAGCGCGACGGCCAATTCCGGTGCGGTGAGCGGATATTCGGCCCCGTTGGGTCCGAGGACCGGCAGTCCGGCATTCGGCATCACCGACACCGGGATGCGGGCATGGCGAGACAGGTAGCGCAGATGCTCGCTCATCTCCGCCGGTCCGGTCGCACAGTTGAGCCCGATGACGTCGATGCCCAGCGGCTCCAGCGCGGTGAGTGCCGCGCCGATCTCCGAGCCCAACAGCATGGTTCCGGTGGTCTCGACGGTGACATGGACGAAGATCGGGATGGACCGGCCCAGCTCCGCCATCGCGCGCCGCGACCCGACGACGGCGGCCTTGACCTGGAGCAGGTCCTGGCAGGTCTCGATGAGGATGCCGTCGGCGCCGGCGTCGAGCATGCCGGCCGCGCATTCGAAGTATGCGTCGCGGATCACCGCAAAAGTGGTGTGCCCCAAGCTCGGAAGCTTGGTGCCGGGGCCGATCGAGCCGAGTACATAGCGCGGGTCTCCGTGCGGGCCCGGGCCCATCTCGTCGGCGACGCCGCGTGCGATCGCGGTGCCCTTGAAGGCGAGTTCGCGGATGCGATCGGCGATGTCGTAGTCGCCGAGATTCGACAGATTGCAGCCGAAGGTGTTGGTCTCGACGAGGTCGGCGCCCGCCTCGAAATAGGCGCGGTGAATTTCCGCGAGAACGTCGGGGCGAGTTTCGTTGAGGATCTCATTGCAGCCCTCGAGTCCCAGAAAATCGTCCAGGGTGAGATCTGCCGCCTGTAACATCGTGCCCATCGCTCCGTCGCCGATGAGTACCCGGCGCGACATCGCGTCAAGCAGTGTCGTGTCGTAGGCGGCCCCCGGTGGGCCGCCGTGTGCTGATGCGGCGGTGCGTTGGTCAGACATGATCTCCAGAGTAGTTCGCGCCCAAAAGCAGCATGGTCGTAGGCTGGTTCAGTGAGTAACAAGGAGTTCGATATCACCCTGCGCGATCCGATCCTCGTCGCTGCCTTCGAAGGCTGGAACGACGCCGCCGACGCCGCGAGTGCGGCCATCGATCACCTCGCGTTGAGTTGGGGCGCAACCCATCTCACCGATATCGAATCCGAAGACTACTACGATTTCCAGGTCAATCGCCCGACGGTCAAGCTCGTCGACGGGGTGACCCGCCGCATCGATTGGCCGGTGACCTCGTTCTCCTACTGCAGTCCGCCCGGATCCGACCACGACATCGTACTGCTGCGCGGAATCGAGCCGAACATGCGCTGGCGGGCGTTCTGCGACGAGATCGTGGAGATCGCGGCGCAGCTGGGCGTCGTGACGACCGTCGTCGCCGGTGCGCTGCTTGCCGATACGCCGCATACCCGGCCGGTTCCGGTGACCGGCGCGGCCTACAGCACCGAGGCGGCGAAGAAGTACGGGCTCACCGAGAGCCGCTACGAGGGTCCGACCGGCATCTCCGGCGTTCTGCAGGATGCATTCGTGCGGGCCGGGATTCCGGCCATCTCGCTGTGGGCGGCGGTACCGCACTACATGTCGGCGCCGCCCAACCCGAAGGCCACCGCGGCGCTGCTCACCCGCATCGAGGAGATCGTCGACGTCGAGGTGCCGCTGGGCAACCTACCCACCGAGGCCGAGGAGTGGGAAGAGACCGTCAACGAGATGACCGAGGACGACGACGAGGTCCGCGAGTACGTCCGGGGCCTCGAAGAACGCGGTGACGCTGCCGCCAGCGTCGACGAGGCGCTCTCGCAGATCGACGGCGACGCGCTGGCCGCCGACTTCGAGCGGTACCTGAAGCGGCGTCGACCGGATTCGGGAAACTTCGGCCTGTAGGCGACCGGCCCGCGTCGGGCCGCTTGACCACCTCACACTCCATGTTCTACTGTGTCTCCAATCACGAATTGAAACGTTTCAATTCGCGAGACGAGAGGCAGGCGATGACCGAACACACCGAAGCCCGCACCCAGCGCGTGTGCTTCCTGCTGCACCTGCGTCCCGAGCGCGTCGCCGACTACCTCGGTGTGCACGCCCATGTCTGGCCGGAGATGCTCGACGCCCTGCGCGACGCCGGTTGGCACAACTACACCCGGTTCGTCCGGCCCGACGACGGGCTCGTCGTCGGATATCTCGAAACCGACGACTACGCCCGAGCCGTAGCCGCCATCGCGGCGACCGACGTCAACACCCGGTGGCAGAAGCGGATGGCGCAGTACTTCCGGCCCGTCGGCGGCGCCGATTGCGACACCAACCCCGACCATCTCCGCAGCGAACTCGTCGAGTACTTCCATCTCGAGTAGTCCCACCGGCGCAGGCGCCGACCCCACACCTTGACCCCACCTCTGTTCCCCCCTGTACTGGACCACGACACCAAGGACGAACCATGAAAGTCGGAGCCCGCTCCACCACCGGTTGGCGCGCGACCATCTCGGTTGCGATGTCGAACTACATCGAAGCCGGATCGATCATCGCCATCGCCACCAGCCTGACGTTCTGGCAG
The DNA here is from genome assembly GCF_012933505.1 of Gordonia asplenii. GTDB lineage: Bacteria > Actinomycetota > Actinomycetes > Mycobacteriales > Mycobacteriaceae > Gordonia > Gordonia asplenii. The sequence goes on along the minus strand of NZ_JABBNB010000001.1, from coordinate 532,743 downwards.
GACGCCTTCGGCATCAGCAACTTCGCCGTCGGACTGCTGGCGGCGTTGAGCGCCAACGCTTTCGGCGCAGCCATCGGTGCCGCGTTCGGCGGCCCGCTGTGTGACAAGTTCGGCCGCAAGGCGATTTACACCTACGACTTGCTCGTCTACATGGCCGGCGTGCTGCTCGCGGCGTTCGCCGTCAACTTCACGATGTTGCTGGCCGCATTCATCATCACCGGCGTCGCAGTCGGCGCGGGTGTCCCGGCGTCGTGGACCTACATCGCCGAACAGGCTCCGACCACCGAGCGTGCGAAACACGTCGGCACCGCACAACTCGCGTGGTCGATCGGCCCACTGATCGGTTTCGCACTCGCCGCCGCGCTGGCACCGCTGGGTCTCACCGGATCGCGCATCATCTTCGGCCACCTGTTCGTCGTCGCCGCGGTCGTGTGGTGGGTTCGCCAGGGACTGCACGAGTCGCAGATCTGGAAAGAGGAGGGCGCCAACGAGTCGGCCCAGTTGGCCGGCAGCGTCGGCGCGCGGGGCATCCGCGGCCTGTTCTCCCGCAGGGTCAACATCACCGCCCTGCTCTTCCTCGGCGGGATCTACCTGTTCTGGAACACCGTCGCCGGTCAGGCGGGCATCTTCATGCCCCGTGTCTACGACACCGCGGGTCTGCACAGCGCGGTCGGGCAGAACCTGCTCCAGGTCCTCGTCTGGGGCGCCACCGTCGCCGCGACGTATTTCGGATTCATGCGCTACGCGGACCGGGTGTCTCAGCGGCTGCTTTACGTGATCGGTGCGGCGTTGGGCATCATCGGCTGGATCGTCCTGGTGGCATTCACCAGCAGCGGCATCCCGACCATGCTCACCTTCGCCATTCTCTGGGGCGTGTCCTCGGGTATCGGCGCGCAGGCCTTCTACAGCCTCTGGGCCAGTGAACTCTTCGCGACGCCGTACCGAGCAAGCGCGCAGGGCGTGATGTTCTTCGTGGTGCGCACGGCCACCGGCCTGCTCAGCTACTTCTTCCCGACGCTGCTCGCCGCAACCGGCCTGCCGGTCGTCGGATGCCTGCTGGTCGGACTGCTCACCGTCGCGCTGATCATCGGCGCCGTGTGGGCTCCCAAGACGCAGGGAAAGACATTGCAGCAGATCGAGACCGAGCGGTACGGCGCCCGCCCGCAGGCGACTACCGAGCTCCCGATTGCCGCTCCGTCCTCCACACGAACCGTCGCATAAGACACCACGACCAGCGTTGAAACGTTTCACACGACATCAGCTCACGCAGCGACACGCAGCATCCAAGGACTCACCATGATCGACTTCTCCCCCGTCCTCGACACCCTGAAGATCGAACTGCCCTCCTGGGCGTTCGGCAATTCAGGTACCCGCTTCAAGGTCTTCGGCACGCCCGGCACGCCCCGGACCATCCAAGAGAAGATCGCCGACGCCGCGACAGTTCACCGCCTTACCGGCCTCGCCCCGACCGTGGCCCTGCACATCCCGTGGGACACCGTCGACGACTACGCCGCGCTGCGCGGGTACGCCGCCGACCATCAGGTCGCGCTCGGAACGGTCAACTCCAACACCTTCCAGGACGACGACTACAAGTTCGGCAGCCTCACCCACACCGATAAGACGGTGCGGCAGAAGGCGATCGACCATCACCTGCGCTGCATCGAGGTGATGGACCAGACCGGTTCGACGGATCTGAAGATCTGGCTCGCCGACGGCACCAACTACCCCGGCCAGGGCGACATCCGCGGCCGCCAGGACCGCCTCGCCGACTCGCTGGCGACCATCTACCAGCACATCGGCGACGAGCAGCGACTGGTCCTGGAGTACAAGTTCTTCGAGCCGGCCACCTACATGACCGACGTCCCCGACTGGGGCACCTCCTACGCCCAGGTCAGCGCCCTCGGTGAGCGCGCGATGGTCTGTCTCGACACCGGACATCACGCGCCGGGCACCAATATCGAGTTCATCGTCGCGCAGCTGCTGCGGCTCGGCAAACTCGGCTCCTTCGACTTCAACTCCCGCTTCTACGCCGACGACGACCTCATCGTCGGCGCGGCCGACCCGTTCCAACTGTTCCGGATCGTGTTCGAGGTCATCCGCGGCGGCGGCCTCGACGCCGATTCGCCGGTCGCGCTGATGCTCGATCAGTGCCACAACGTCGAAGCGAAGATCCCCGGCCAGATCCGGTCGGTTCTCAACGTCGCGGAGATGACCGCCCGGGCCTCGCTCGTCGACGTCGACGCACTCACCGCCGCCCAGGAAGCCGGAGACGTGTTGGGCGCCAACGCGATATTCATGGACGCCTTCTACACCGACGTGCGCCCGGCGCTCGCCGCCTACCGCGAAGAACGCGGCCTGCCAGCCGATCCGATGGCCGCCTTCGCCGCGTCCGGTTACACCGAGACGATCGTCGCGCAGCGCGTCGGGGGAACCCAATCTTCCTGGGGCGCTTGAGCTTTCCCTCGTCATCCAGATCTTCACCACCACCACCGACTCCACCGGAGAAATACATGACCACCCATGACACCGTCGCGGCGCTCATCGCCCGCTCCAATCACCTCGGCCGCGACCCGAAGAACACCAACTACGCGGGCGGCAACACCTCCGCGAAGGGATCAGACACCGACCCGGTCACCGGAGAATCGGTAGACCTGTTGTGGGTCAAGGGATCCGGCGGTGATCTCGGCACCCTCACCGAGTCCGGCCTGGCCGTCCTGCGCCTCGATCGAGTGCGCGCGCTCGTCGACGTATACCCCGGCGTCGACCGCGAGGACGAGATGGTCGCCGCCTTCGACTACTGTCTGCACGGCAAGGGCGGAGCCGCACCGTCGATCGACACCGCCATGCACGGACTCGTCGACGCCGCCCACGTCGATCACCTGCATCCCGACTCGGGTATCGCGATCGCGACCGCCGCCGACGGGGAGGAACTGACCCGCACCATTTTCGGCGATCGCGTCGTGTGGGTTCCGTGGCGTCGACCCGGATTCCAGCTCGGACTCGACATCGCCGCGATCAAAGCCGCGAATCCGCAGGCCATCGGCTGCATCCTCGGTGGCCACGGCATCACCGCGTGGGGCGACTCGTCCCATGAGGCGCAGGCCAATTCCCTCGAAATCATTCAGAGCGCCGAGAAGTACCTCGCGGCCAACTCCCGACCGCAGCCGTTCGGCGCGCCGCTCGACGGGTATGCACCGCTGCCCGACGACGACCGCCGGGCACGTGCCGCCGCACTGGCGCCATTCCTGCGCGGCCTGGCGTCGACCGACAAGGCGCAGGTCGGCCACTACACCGACGACCCGCGCGTCCTGGAGTTCCTCGCGGCCGCCGAGCACCCGCGCCTGGCCGCACTCGGTACCAGCTGCCCCGACCACTTCTTGCGCACCAAGGTCTCCCCGTTGGTGCTCGACCTTCCGGCGACCGCCACCGTCGACGAGTGCAAGTCGCGGCTGAGCCAACTCCACGAGTCCTACCGCGCGGACTACCAGGCGTACTACGACCGCCACGCCACCCCCGACAGTCCCGCGATCCGCGGGGCCGACCCGGCGATCGTGCTGATTCCGGGCGTCGGAATGTTCAGCTACGGCAAGGACAAGCAGACCGCGCGGGTCGCCGGCGAGTTCTACCTCAACGCGATCAACGTGATGCGCGGTGCCGAGGGGGTGTCCCGGTACGCGCCGATCGGCGAATCGGAGAAGTTCCGCATCGAGTATTGGGCATTGGAAGAGGCCAAACTCGCCCGCATGCCCGAGCCGAAGCCACTGGCCACCCGAATCGCGCTGGTCACCGGCGCGGCGTCGGGCATCGGTAAGGCGATCGCCGCCCGCCTGGCGGCCGAAGGCGCCTGCGTCGTCATCGCCGACCTCGACGCCGCCAAGGCGCAGGCCGCCGCCGCGGAGATCGGCGACTGCGACGTCGCCGTCGGCATCGCCGCCGACGTCACCGACGAATCCGCGGTGCGCGCCGCGGTCGACGCGACGGTGCTCGCTTTCGGCGGCATCGACATCGTCGTCAACAACGCCGGTCTGTCACTGTCGAAGTCACTGCTCGACACCACCGCCGACGACTGGGATCTGCAGCACAACGTGATGGCTCGCGGTTCGTTCCTGGTGTCGCAGGCCGCTGCTCGCGCGCTGATCGATCAGCGCCTCGGCGGCGACATCCTCTACATCTCGTCGAAGAACTCCGTCTTCGCCGGACCGAACAACATCGCCTACTCGGCGACGAAAGCCGATCAAGCACATCAGGTTCGGCTGCTCGCCGCAGAACTCGGCGAGCACGGCGTGAAGGTCAACGGCATCAACCCCGACGGGGTGGTCCGCGGGTCGGGCATCTTCGCGGGCGGCTGGGGTGCGCAGCGCGCCGCGGTGTACGGCGTCGACGAGCAGGATCTCGGCAAGTTCTATGCGCAGCGCACCCTGCTCAAGCGCGAGGTGCTGCCGGAGAACATCGCCAACGCCGCGTTCGCGCTATGCAGTTCGGACTTCTCGCACACCACCGGGCTGCACGTACCGGTCGACGCCGGCGTCGCCGCCGCCTTCCTGCGATGACTCCCGCGAGCTCATCGGCTCGGGTGTCCATCGGTGGCGGGCAGGTCGCGGCCATCGACCTCGGCGCGACCAGCGGGCGGGTCATGGTCGCCGACGTCGGCCCGGGGCGACTCGAACTGACTCAGGTGGCGCGGTTCACCAACGAACCGGTGGCGCTGTGGAACGGTCACCGCCCCGCCCTGCACTGGGACCTGCCCGGGCTGTTCGCCGCGGCCGGCGCCGGTCTCGCCGAGGCCGCTCGACGCTGTGACCGACTCGTCGGAGTGGGCGTCGACTCCTGGGCCGTCGACTACGGGCTGCTCCGCGGCGGACGACTACTCGGCCTGCCGCACCACTATCGCGATTCCCGCGCAATCGACGCCGTCGCGACCGTGCACAGCCGAGTAGACCGTCGGGAACTGTTCTCCCGCAATGGATTACAGCATCTTCCGTTCACCACACTGTTCCAGCTCGACGCCGAGCGCACCGACGGGCTACTCGACGTCGCCGACGCCGCCCTGCTGATCCCCGATCTGATCAACTACTGGCTGACCGGCGTCGCGGTCACCGAGCGGACCAACGCCTCGACCACCGGACTGCTGCGGACCGACGGTCGGTGGGACACCGAACTGATGACCCGGCTGGGGCTGCCCACCGGCCTGTTCCCCGGCGTCGTCGACGCCGGGACCACCCTGGGGCCGCTGTTACCCGGTGTCGCAACGAGTTTCGGCATCGACGCCGCGCCCGCGGTCACCACCGTCGGGTCGCACGACACGGCGTCGGCGATCGCCGCCGTTCCGATGGATCCCGGGTCGTCGGCCTATGTCTCCTGCGGTACCTGGGGTCTGGTCGGCGTCGAACTGGACGGTCCCCGGCTCTCCGACGCCGCAGCCGCGGCGAACTTCACCAATGAGGCCGGCGTCGACGGCACCGTGCGCTTCCTGCACAACGTCATGGGATTGTGGCTGCTCAGCGAGACGATCCGGCAGTTCGAACGCGACGGCTATCGCGCCGACCTCGCCGAACTGCTCGCGCAGGCGACCGACGTCGTGCCGACGTTCGATGTGTTCAACACCGACGATCCCGCCTTCCTCGCGCCCGGCGACATGCCCGGCCGCATCCGCGGCTGGTATGCCGAACGGGGTCTCGCGGGACCGCTGACCCGTCCGGAGATCGTCCGCGCGATCGTCGAGAGTCTGGCCGTCGCCTTCGCCGCGACCGTCCACGACGCCTCCCGACTCTCCGGCACGCCGGTGCGCCGGATCCATCTCGTCGGCGGCGGCAGCCAGAACCGGCTGCTGTGCCAACTGACGGCCGATCGCAGCGGTCTGCCGGTCCACGCCGGCCCCGCCGAGGCCACCGCGCTGGGCAATGTCGCCGTCGCCGCCCGGGCACATGGGTTGATCCATGGCGACCTGTCGGCGATCCGCGCTATGGTCGCGAACACATTCGGACCGCAGATCTACCTACCAACGACCACGCGCCGCGCATCGCCGTCGATGTCGGCAGGAAGGGTTTCCCGATGAAACGCCGCGTACCGAGAGTTCACGACCTCGCTCCCCTCATGCAGTTCCGCAGGCCCGAATTCAATGCGCGGACACGGCGACTCAACGCCGCGCTGACGATCGAGGATCTCCGCGCGATCGCCAAGCGGCGCACCCCCAAGGCCGCCTTCGACTACACCGACGGTTCCGCCGAGCTGGAACTGTCGCTCGAACGCGCCCGACAGGCGTTCCGCGACATCGAATTTCACCCGGCGATCCTGCGCGACGTCGCCAAGGTCGACACCAGTTGCACCATCCTGGGCGGTCGGTCTGAACTCCCCTTCGGCATCGCCCCGACCGGCTTCACCCGGATGATGCAGACCGAGGGCGAATACGCGGGCGCGCAGGTCGCCGCGCGCTCGGTCATCCCGTTCTCCCTGTCGACCATGGGCACGGCGTCGATCGAGGACGTCAAGGCGGCAAACCCGGACGGCCGCAACTGGTTTCAGTTGTACATGTGGAAGGACCGGGACCGGTCGATGGCGCTCGTCGAGCGAGCCGCCGCGGCCGGTTTCGACACGCTGCTGGTCACCGTCGACGTCCCCGTCGCCGGTGCTCGGCTGCGCGACAAGCGCAACGGGATGTCGATCCCGCCGGCGCTGACCGCCAAGACGGTGCTCAACGCCATTCCGCGCCCCGCGTGGTGGATCGACTTCCTGACCACCGAACCGCTCGCCTTCGCCTCACTCGACCGATGGTCGGGTACCGTCGCCGAACTGCTCGACACCATGTTCGATCCGACGGTCACCTTCGACGACCTCGCGTGGATCAAGTCGCAGTGGCCGGGCAAGCTGGTCGTCAAAGGGATCCAGACCCTCGACGACGCCAAGGCGGTCGTCGACGTCGGCGCCGACGGTCTCGTGCTGTCCAATCACGGTGGGCGCCAACTGGATCGGGCCCCGATACCCTTTCACCTGTTGCCCTCGGTCGCGGCCGAACTGGGCGAACAGGCCGAGATCATCACCGACACCGGCATCATGTCCGGTGCCGACATCGTCGCGTCGATCGCCCTCGGGGCACGCTTCACGCTCATCGGCCGCGCCTATCTGTACGGCCTGATGGCCGGGGGCGAACAGGGTGTCGAACGTGCGGTGACCATTCTGCGCGAGCAGATCGAACGCACGATGCGACTGCTCGGCGTCGCATCGCTCGACGAACTCAATCCCTCGCACGTCACCCAGTTGACCCGATTGGTGCCGCGCCCACGCGCCTGAGCCGCGCCGTCGAGTGCATCTGCTGAGATGGGTGCATGGGTGTGAGCATGCGTGAAGTGGCCGCGGCGGCCGGAGTGTCGGTCGGCACGGTGTCTAACGTACTGAACTCCCCCGGCAAGGTCGCCGAGTCGACGGTCGCCCGGGTACAGGCGGCGATCGACGAGCTGGGTTTCGTGCGCAACGACGCCGCACGACAATTGCGCGCCGGACGCTCCCGCAGCGTCGGACTCGTGGTCCTCGACGTCGGCAACCCGTTCTTCACCGACATCGCCCGGGCCGCCGAGCGTCGGGCCGCCGAGCATGACCTGACCGTGCTGCTCGGCACCTCCGACGACGACCCCGCCCGCGAGCGCAGCTACGTCGACGCGTTCGACGAACAGCGGGTCTTCGGGTTGCTCGTCTCACCAGTCGGCGACGACCTCGACCGACTCGCGGTCATCCGCGACCGCGGCACCCCCGTCGTGCTCGTCGACCGTGACGGCAGCGGGACCGGATTCGACTCGGTGGCCGTCGACGACGTCGCCGGCGGTCGGCTCGCCGTCGACCATCTGTTGAGTGCCGGTCGACGCCGGATCGCCTTCGTCGGCGGACCGGCGTCGTTGCGGCAGGTCCACGACCGCCTGCTCGGCGCGCGGGCCGCGGTCGACGACGTCACCGATGCCTCGCTGGAGATCATCGAGACGCCCGCGCTGTCGGTGCTGGCCGGGCGCGCCGTCGGGGAACGGGTGCAGCGACGAGACCCCGCGGACCGCCCCGACGCGGTGTTCTGCGCCAACGATCTGCTCGCGATGGGGATGCTGCAGGCTCTGACGATGCTCGGTGATGTCCGTGTTCCCGACGACGTCGCACTCGTCGGCTACGACGACATCGACTTCGCGGCCTCTGCCGTCGTGGCGCTGACGTCGGTGCGGCAGCCGACCGCCCGGATCGGGTCGACAGCGGTGGATCTGCTGCTCGCGGCGGTCGACGCCGGATCGCGCCGCCCCCCGGAGAACATCATGTTCCAGCCGACGCTGGTGGTGCGGGCGAGTACCGGCTGACGGCGGCTCGGGCGGTCCCCACTTCGCTCCTCCCACCTCGCTCCCCGAGTGCCGAAGCGAGGAACGAGCTTCGGTGTAACGAGGGGCTGGCGAGACGAAGAACCCAACGCACCCCGAACCCCCTCCGCACGTACAGCCTGCGACAACAGTCCCTCCGACCGAGCGCCCACCCCGCCCACCTAACAGAAAACTCACGGTCAACACCGGGAGTTCGGTGTCGACCGTGAGTCAGCAGTCCGACTGCCGAGGTCTAGTGCCCCGCCACCAGCACGCCGACCAGGGCGATACCCGATACCCACACGGTCGCCAGCGTCGCCAGGATGACCGGCTTCATCCCGACCGTGCGCAGCGCGGCGATCCGGATGCCCAGGCCGAGTGCGAACATCGCCGCGGTCAGCAACGCGGTCTGCGCGATTTTGCCGACCACGATCACCTCGTGCGGCAGGATCGACGTCGAGCGCAGCAGCATCATCGCGATGAATCCGACGACGAACAGCGGAATCAGCGGCGGGCGGGTGACCTGCGCGTCCGACTGCGTCGCGGCGATGTGCCTGCGTTGGCGGATGCTGAGGACAGCCATGACCGGCGCAAGCATCATCACTCGGGCGAGCTTGACGATCACCGCGACACCGAGCGCCGTGGTGCCGATCGCGCCACCGGCCGCGACGACCTGCGCGACCTCGTGAATCGAGCCGCCGGCCCACAAGCCCGCCATCGATTCGGACAGACCCAATGCGTGCGCGGCCAGGGGGATCGCCGGAATCATCAGCGTCCCGAAGATGACCACGAGTGCAACGGAGGTCGCGACTTCCTCGTCATCGGCGTCGATCACGCCGTCGGTCGCCGCGACCGCGGCGGCGCCGCAGATGGAGAATCCACACGCAATGAGCACACGTTGGGTGAATCCGATGCCCATCAGCTTTCCGACGAACATGGTTCCGGCGATACCGAGCCCGACGATCGCCACCACGACGACGATCATCCCCCAGCCCAGCCCGATGACGTCGCCCAGGACCAATTGCAGGCCGAGCAGCGCGACGCCCAGCCGCAGCAGCTTCTTGGCCGAGAACGCGATTCCCGGCTGCAGCCGCTGCGGGACGGACCAGACGTTCGCGGCGACCGCGCCGAGCAGGATCGCGATCAACAGCGGGCTGACCGTCGGGAGCAGCTGATTGACCGCCATCGCCGCGGCGGTCGCCGCTGCGCACAGCAGCAGGCCGGGAGCGACTCGGCCGGCGGCGCGCTTCGCGGAGATCGGGGTGGAGAGCATGTCGGTCATGTATCAACCATCGCCGGGACACAGCTTGCGCAGAAGACGTGTTCTGGATATGTCGCCATATCAAAAGTGCATGTCCGGTCCATGCAATCGGGATATATGGTCTGGATATGACTCTGCGCTCGCTCGACCTCGCCGCGCTGGAACTGCTGGTCGCCGTCGATGATCACGGCAGCCTGAGCGCTGCGGCGCGGACCCTGTCGATGGCGCAGCCCAACGCGAGCCGCGCGCTGGGCAGACTGGAACGCCAGCTCGGCGTGACGTTGCTGCAACGCACTACCGCCGGGTCCAAGCTGACCGCGCAAGGCACCATGATCGTGCACTGGGCGCGGCAGATCGTCGGCGACGCCGAGAGTCTGTTGCGGGTGGCCGACGGCCTGCAGTCCAGCCGCGCCGCCGAACTGACCGTCGGGGCCTCTTTGACGGTGGCCGAACATCTGATGCCGCGCTGGCTCGGCGAGTTCCGCACACTCCACCCCGACGTCACGATTCACCTGCAGGTGCAGAATTCCACGGCCGTGGTGACGAGAGTCGAGTCGCAGGACTACGACGTCGGGTTCATCGAGTCGCCGTCGGTGCCCAAGACTCTGCACAACATCACCGTCGCCCGCGACCGGCTGGTCGTCGTCGTACCGCCGCAGCATCCGTGGACGCGCCGACGACGTCCCGTCGACGCTGCGGAACTCGCCGCGACTCCCCTGTTGGTCCGTGAGCCCGGATCGGGTACGAGGACCACGCTCGACGTCGCGCTCGCCGCCTACGACCGGGCCGATCCCCTCCTCGAACTCGGCAGCAGCGCCGCGATCCGCACCGCCGTCGAATCCGGCATGGGTCCGGCCGTTCTCAGCACCCTCGCCGTCGCCGACCACGTGGACGCCGGCTCACTTCGCGTCGTCGACATCGAAGGGCTGGACCTGCGCCGATCATTGCGAGCCGTGTGGCGCCCGCCCAAGCAGGTCGCCGGGCCGGCCGGCGACCTCATCCGCATCGCGCGCCGCGACTCGGCGGCGCGCGACGGGTGATGGCAGGAGGCGATGACCGCAGTAAGAGTCAGACCCGCAGCGTCGTGCCCGTAGCGGCCACTACGTCGTCGACGCTGACGCCGGGCGCGAGTTCGCGTAACGCAAGTACACCGTCGCCGACGACGTCGATGACCGCGAGGTCGGTGATGATGCGATCGACCACACCTTTGCCGGTCAGTGGCAGCGAGCACTCGTCGACGATCTTCGGCGCTCCGGACCGGTCGGTGTGTTCCATCAGCACGATCACCCGCGACGCGCCGTGTACCAGGTCCATCGCCCCGCCCATGCCTTTGACCATCTTGCCGGGGACCATCCAGTTCGCGAGGTCGCCGGACCGCGAGACCTGCATGCCGCCCAGCACCGCGGTGGCGATGTGACCGCCGCGGATCATGCCGAACGACAACGCCGAGTCGAAGAAGGCCGCACCCGGGTTGACCGTGACGGTCTCCTTGCCCGCGTTGATCAGGTCGGGGTCGACGTCGGAGTCGATCGGATAGTCGCCGGTGCCCAGGATGCCGTTCTCCGAATGGAGGATGACCCGCACGCCGGGTGGCAGATGCGCCGGAATGAGCGTGGGCAGTCCGATGCCGAGGTTGACGTACGCGCCGTCGACCATCTCCGCGGCGGCGCGAGCGGCCATCTGATCACGGGTCCAGCCCCGCTTGGTGAGTGTCTCGGTCATGCCGATGCTCCTTCGGTTCGGACGGTGCGCTTTTCGATCTTCTTGGTCTGCGGTCCGGTGTGGACGATCCGCTGGACGAACACGCCGGGCAGATGCACCTCGGCGGGGTCGATCTCCCCCGGCTCGACGAGCTCTTCCACCTGGGCGATGGTGATCGCGCCTGCCATCGCGGCCAGTGGGTTGAAGTTCATCGCGGTCTTGTTGAAGACCAGGTTGCCCTCGGTGTCGCCTTTCACTGCGTGAACGAGCGCGTAGTCGGCGGTGATGCCCGTTTCCAGCACATACGTCGCGCCCCCGAATTCCCGTGTCTCCTTGGCGGGCGAGGCCACCCGCACCGAGCCGTCGGCGTCGTAGCGCCACGGCATGCCACCGTCGGCGACCGGTGTGCCGACGCCGGCCGGCGTGAAGAAGGCGGGAATGCCGCAACCGCCCGCGCGCAGCCGTTCGGCGAGCGTGCCCTGCGGCGTCAGTTCGACCTCCAGCTCACCGGACAGATACTGTCGAGCGAACTCCTTGTTCTCACCGACATACGACGCCGTGACTCGGCTGATCTTCCTGAGCTGCAACAGAATTCCCAGGCCGACGTCGTCGATGCCACAGTTGTTGGAGAACACCGACAGTCCGCTGACGGCCGACGCTGCGAGAGCCTCGATCAGCCGATCGGGTATTCCGCAGAGACCGAAACCGCCGACCGCGATCGATGCGCCGGACGGGACGTCGCCGACGGCGTCGGCCGCGCTGGTGAACACTTTCATTGCCGCTCCCTCATCAAATGTGATCTGCCGACGACTCTGCGGTCCATCGCGGCACCGGTGCAATCAACTGCCACGACGTCGGGCCGTTCTGTTCGCACGGTGGCCGCGACCTTCCATCGGCGTTCGTCAGATGAACGCGTCGGCCGGCGGTAGGATCGGCCGATGACCGACGACAAAGGCATCCGGGTCATCAGCCGAGCGGGCTCGCTGCTGCGTGCCCTCGGCGCGGCGACGACGTCGGGCTCGACGACCACCGAACTCGCGGCCGAGGCGTCGATCAGTCGTCCCACCGCCCACCGGTTGCTCACCGCACTGGCCGGCGAGGGCCTCGTCGACCGCGACGACGCCACCGGCCGCTGGATGCTGGGCCCCGAGTTGTACCTGCTGGGATCGAGCGCGGCCAATCGCTACGACATCGCCGATCGGGCCCGCGACATCGTCGACGGTCTGGCCCGCGATACCGGAGAGAGCGCCTTCCTCTCGGCGATGCGCGGCGATGAGACGGTGTGCGTCCTCAGTCAGGAGGGCAGCTTTCCGCTGCGCTCGCACGTGCTCTACGAGGGCATCCGCTTTCCGCTGGGTGTCGCCTCTGCCGGGTTGGCGATCCTGTCGCATCTCCCGGACCGCGAGATCGACGACTACCTGGCTCGAACCGATCTCGTCGACCGGTGGGGTGAAAGCCACTCCCAAGCGCAGATTCGACGCCGGATCGCCTCGACGCGACGCAGCGGATACGCGGTCAATCCCGGACTGCTGGTCGAAGGCAGCTGGGGCATGGCCGCGGCGGTATTCGATCGTCGCGGCCGCCCCGGCTGGGCCCTGAGTCTCACCGGTGTGCAGACGCGCTTTCGGGCGGACCGCCGCCGCGACCTCGGGACTCGACTGATGCAGAAGGCGCACGAGTTGGGCCGCCGGCTGCATGATCGGCATTGACCTGAGCGCGCTCGCGGTCCCGGGTTGCGTGCGCTATCCGAGGCTGAACGGCTTGCCGTACAGAGTGACGACCTGGTCCGTCGTGGGGTTGAGCACCGAGACGTTCGCGAATGATCGGGCTTGGGCGTAGCCGGCACAGCCGTTGACGCCGATGGTGGTGTTGACGTAGTTGAGTTTCGCGTGGTCGGTGTTCCTGTACATCACGTAGAACTTGTGTTGGTCGGCGCCGAAGGGGTCCGTGCGTTCGAAGTCGGTGAGGTAGTAGGTTGCGGCTTGTCCCGGCCCGAGCGACAGGCTGCCGCCTGCCGTACCCGAGCCTGTCACAGCGCCCGTCGCGAGGGTGTCGGCACCCGATCCGGTGCCTGTAGTCGTCAGGCTGCCGACGGAGACTTGGCATCCGACGATGTAACCGGCTTGCAGGAGAACGGTGGGCGACTTCTTGCTCAGCCTTATCGAGTAGTGGCCGGATACGACAACGCTGCGGTGCAGTGGAGTGGCGGCCATCGGTCCGGCGATGGTGGCTCGTTCGTTGCTGCGTTCGATGGTGACCGAGGTACCGTCGGCGATCTGCTGAGATTTCGTCTGTGCGGGTAGCCGCACGGTGTTCGCGCTCGCTGCGGGTGTGGCGATGCTCAGGGCGGCGACTGCAGCGGTGGCCGTCACCGTCGGCACGCCGATGCGAGTGATGAAACTTCTGGTCATGCGCGGAACTCCTTGAAAAGCAATGGAATTGAGATGCTCGGGGGGCTGTCAGATGCGTCGGCTCAGCCGAGGGAGAACGGTTGGCCGAGCAGGGTGATCTTCTGGTGGTTGTCGCCCGTGGTTTCCACGACGGTGTAGGAGCGCGCTTGTGCATAACCGCCGCACCCGTGAACTTGGACGGAATAGTCGGTATAGGCGATGTGATACGTGCCGGGCTTGGTGAGGTTCTTGTAGTCGATGACCGCGTAGGTGACCGCGCCGGGCGTCAACGGAACGCTGAGCGAGCCGGAGAGGCCGACAGTCGTCGACGAGAGTGATCCGCTCCCGCCGAGGGTGAGGTTGCCGATGGCTACTTGGCAGCCGATGATGTAGCCCGTTGTGAAGGTGGCGGCGGCATTGTTGAAGGAGCTTCCGTTGGTGCCCGGTGCGGTTGCCTCACCGACGGGGCCGTTGCTGATTCCGGGGTCGGAGGTGCCGATGTGCGGGGCGGTCAGCTTGACCGATGCGGTCACCCAGGCATTTCGTCCAGCGCCGTTGGCGGCCAGCGACGGTGAGATGCGCGCCGACTCATTGGTGCGTACCAGTTTCAACCCTTCATCACCCGATACCGATCTGTTGGGGAGTCGGACCATGGTGTCCGCTGAAGCCGCGCCTGCTCCGGCGGCCAGTCCGACTACGGCAATGAGCGCCGGCAGCGCTGCGCCGAATGCTCGTGATTGTTGGGTGGTCATGAACGTTCCTTCATTGTCAGGCGAGTTGAACTCGTAGTGCGAAACGGTGCGTATTCGTTGCGGCAACATCCGCGTGCGGGAAGGTTTGCGGTCACGCTTCGGAGGGAAGCTTCGAGGTGCTTCGGTGCATCTCGAACTCACCTGCGGCGTGGCGACTGCGGAGGTCCTTCTTGTCGATCTTGCCGACGCTGGTTCTCGGTAGTGCCGTGGTGGTGATCCAGTTCTCGGGTACCCAGAAGCGCGCGACGCGGCCCACCAGCCAGACGCGCAGTTCCTCTACATCGACGTCCCGTCCGTCCTCGAAGACGACTATGGCGCAAGGGCGTTCGTCCCAGCGGGCGTCGGGCACACCGATCACGGTGACGTCCCGGATGGAGGGATGTGCGACGAGCACGTTCTCCAGGTCCACCGAGGAGATCCACTCCCCGCCGGACTTGATGATGTCTTTGGCGCGGTCGGTGAGCCGGACGAAGCCCTGATCGTCGATGGTGCCGACGTCTCCGGTGCGCAACCAGCCGTCGTGGAACTTGTCGGAGCCCTCGTCGCCGAGGTAACCGCCGGCGATCCACGGGCCGCGAAGTTCGAGTTCGCCCACCGAGCGCCCGTCGTCGGGCAGGGGGTCGCCGGAGTCCGGGTCGACCACGCGGATACGCACGCCTGCTAGCACGCGCCCTTGCGAGAGGCGTTGGGATGCGGCGGTCGTGGCGTCGACACCTCGCGAGTCGCGGCCCACGGTGACCAGCGGCGACGTCTCGGTCATGCCCCAGCCTTGGACGATGCGCACGCCGACTTCGTCGAACCCGTCGAACAAGGCTGTCGTCGCCGCGGCGCCGCCGATCACCACCCGCTGCAACGAGGAGAGATTGTGGTGAGGTTCGGCACGCAGTATCCGCAGTACATCGTTCCACACGGTGGGGACACCGTTGGCGAACGTGATACCGAAGGTTTGGATCGCGTCGATGATCGCGGCCGGGGAGAGGAACTCGTCGAGTAGGACGATGTCGGCGCCCGACCAGAATCCTGTGTACGGGTAGCACCACGCGGTTGCGTGAAACATCGGCACGAGGACCAGCATCCGATCCCGGTTTCCGATGCCGAGCGTGTCGATCGTACTGGTGCCCAGGCACTGCAACACGATGGAGCGGTGGCTGTAGGCGACGCCTTTGGGGTTGCCGGTGGTGCCGGTGGTGAAGCAGATGCTGGCCGCGTTTCGCTCGTCACCGATCGTCCAGACCCGCTGTGGTGACGCGGCGTCGACCAGCGTGTGATAGTCGAGCACGGTGATGTCGGCGTCGGCGAACACGGTGGCTTCGACACTCCCGTTGACGATGATGGTGTGCACGCTCGTCAGCAGCGGCAGCACCTTGACGAACAGTTCAGCGAGCGACGCATCGACGATCATGACGCGGTCGTCGGCAGCGTTGATGGTGTAAGCCACCTGTTCAGGAGTGAGTCGCATGTTCGCGGTGTGCAGTACCGCCCCCATCGCCGGCACGGCGAGATAGGCCTCCAGATGTTCCTGGTTGTTCCACATGAACGTGCCGACGCGTTGGTCGCCGTCGATTCCGAGACTCTGCAGTGCGTTCGCCAGCCGCGCGGCATTCTCGGCGACCGCGGCGAAACTTGCTGTCCGCCAGCCATCTGCGGTCTTGGTGATCACTTCGCGTTGGGCGTTCCAACGCTGGCCGTGCTCAAGCACGTCGGTTATCGACAGCTGATCGTTCATCATGGTGCTTCTCACGGCGCCTCCTCGTTGTGGTGCAAGTCTCGCGACGCACCATACCTAACGAACGATATATAGGTCAAAGTCGGAGACGTCGTTCCCCGGGTGAGCAGAAGGGGCTTGACAGCCGCGGCACATTGAGTAACCTAACGAACGTTATATACACACGCTGATGTGACGAGGCCTCGATGCATACTTTCCCGAAAACTACCGCACTTCCCTTGCATGGCCTGCGCGTGCTGACAGTCGTCGACGAGCTCCTCCCCTCGCTGGGCAAGATTCTCGCCGACCTGGGGGCCATGGTCGACGTGATCGCCGATCCCGACGTCGTTGTCGGCGATGAGGTCGCGTATTCCATTGACAGCCGGGGCAAGCGAATGCTCGACACCGGTGACCGCCCGTTGGGTGAGATCATCGAAGCTGCGCTGCCTATCACGGACGTCCTGCTGTGCGGTCCGCGCATCCGAGGAATCTCCCACTCGGACATCGTCGCCGCGCACCCCGAGCTGCTGGTCGCGGTCATCTCGGATTTCGGCCTCACCGGAGTGCGGCGTGACTGGGTGGGCACCGAAGCCGTCTACCAGGCGTTGGGCGGAACGCTGGCACGCTCGGGCGAGCCGGGCCGTCCGCCACTGCTGCCGCCGGGCGAACTCTTCCGGCTCGGCGCCGCTGAGGCTATCGCCGTCTCCATCGTGGGTGCGATGTTCAGCAGCCTGCGGGGCCCGAACCGGCTCGGCGGAATTCTCGACTGCTCGATTTTCGAGGCCGGGATGACGTGCCTGGACCCCGCCCAGGGAATGACGGGTTCGGGTACACCGGATTTCGTCCCCGATCTGGGCCGACCTGCCGCCGGCGACATCTATCCGGTGTTCTCCGTGCGCGACGGATATGTGCGTGTCTGTGTACTGTCTCTAGCGCAGTGGGAGTCGATGCTGGACTGGATGGGTCGACCGACGCACCTGTGTGGAGACGAACTCAAGACCAATCCCGGCCGGTACGCGCGTGCTCATCTGGTCGTCCCGGCGTTGGGCGACTTCTTCTCCTCGATGACGGTTGCCGAGATGGTGGCCGAGTGTGTGGCGCGGCGCATTCCCGCCGCTGAAGTGCTGTCGGTATCCGATGTGCTCACCGAGCCGCATTTTCGTGAGATCGGCATCTTCGTCGACGACGCCTGCTCCGACGGTGTACGGCGAACCTTCCCCGAAGGGATGGTTCACGTGGACGGCACACGATGCGCGGCTCGCACGCAGCCGCCGACCGAGCCCCGGATCGTCCCCGCGGGCCACAAGCGGCCGACCGGCGGTCCGCTTGCCGGGGTAACCGTGTTGGACCTCGGTGTCATCGTCGCCGGGGCGCAGACCGGGCAACTTCTCGCCGAACTCGGCGCCCGGGTCATCCGCATCGAGAACACCGCCTTCCCCGACGGTATGCGCCGCTCGTTCGAATCCCTGACTCCCGCGCTGGCCCGCGGACATATGGGCAAGGAGAATCTGGGCCTGAACTTGCGATCCGCCGAGGGCCTCGCCATATTTCGGGAACTAGTGGCTCACGCCGACGTCGTATGTTCGAACTTCAAGCCCGGCACCGCCGAGAAGCTCGGAATCGGCCACGATGACCTCGCCGCGATCAACCCCGAGATCATCACCGTCGAGTCGAGTGCATTCGGCGCCATCGGTCCGCGACGCCACTCCATGGGCTACGGCCCGCTGGTGAGGGCGCTGACCGGATTGTCGTGGTTGTGGCGCGAGAACGCAGATGCGTCCTATTTCAGCGACGGAATAACCATCTACCCCGATCATCTCGCCGCGCGCGTCTCCGCCGTGGCTGTCGCGGCGTGCCTGCTCAACCGTTTGCGCACCGGACGGGGCGCGCATATCAGCCTCGCACAGAGCGACATCGGCCTGATCCACCTCGCTCCCTATCTCGCTCGCGAGTCCGAGGCACCCGGAAGTGTACAACCACCCGGCTCCGCGCCCGGCGCGTTGTTGTCGCAGCAAGTCTTCGCCACACGCGGCCCCGAGCGGTGGTGCGTCATCGATCCGCGTACTCCAGAACAGCTCGACCGGGTATACGTCGTCCTCGGCACAGCCTCACGCGACACTGCGGCGATCGCCGATGCCGTCGCCGACCGGGACGGCGCCGAAGTAGCCGAAGCGCTTCAGGCGGCAGGTGTACCCGCGGCGCCCATGTTGTCGCCGGGAGATCTTCCCGATGACGCAGGTCTGAGCTCCCGCGACTTCTACACGACCACGTCGGTGTCGGGCACCGAGCAGATCGTGCCGGTCGAGCGGGCGGTGTTGATCGTCGACGGCCGTCGGGCGCCGACCCTCGGTCCGGCTCCCGCGTTCGGCGAACACACGTGGTCGATCCTGCGGGAACTCGGCTACGACAGTCCCCAGATCGCGTCGCTCCTCGAGCGAGGAGCAGTCGAGGAATCCGACCTCGCGGCGAAACTGCGTCGCGCTGCAACGAACCACGCGACAGAGAACCACCCCACGGAGAACCACGCCACAGAGAAAGTAGCCAAAGCATGACCACCGACGATGCCGATGCCATCGTGCGCTATCAGGTAGCCGACCATATCGCCACCATCACCATGAACCGTCCCGAGGCGATGAACGCGGTCAACGCGGATCTCGCGAACGGGATCGGTGACGCGCTCGAGGCCGCGGCACATGATCGCGACGTACGAGTCGTCGTACTCACCGGAGTCGGCCGCGCATTCTGTGCGGGCGCCGACCTCAAGGCCGTCGCCGCTGGCGAGAACGTGTTCCCCGACCGCGCCGAGTGGGGTTTCGGTGGCCTCATGACGCACTGGATCGACAAACCGATCATCGCCGCCGTCAACGGTTTCGCGGTCGGTGGCGGCACGGAGATGCTACTGGCCGTCGACCTCGCCGTCGCCAGCGACGAGGCGAAATTCGGGCTGCCCGAGGTCAAACGCGGCCTCATCGCCGCGGGCGGCGGTGTCGTCCGCCTACAACGCCAAGTGGCACTGAAGCAGGCGCTCGAGATCGCCCTCGTCGGCGACACCTTCGACGCACACACCGCCCGCGACGTCGGCCTGATCAACCGCGTCGCTCCGGCGGACCAACTGATGAACGCCGCATACGAGTTGGCCGGAAAGATCGCCGCGAACGCCCCCTTGTCAGTGCAGCACACCAAACGCGCGATCTATGAAGCAAGCGCAGCGGGCTCGGACTGGTCCATGGCCTGGACGGACAATCCGTGGAGTGTGAGCAAGAAGGCACGTGACATCGTGTTCGCCAGCAGTGATGCGAAGGAGGGGCCACGCGCGTTCGCCGAGAAGCGCGCACCCCGGTGGGAGGGACGATGAACGCCGCGATCGTCGGGCTCGGCATGACCGAGCTGGGTAAAGTGTTCGGCCGATCCGCCGCCGAACTCACCGTCGAGGCCATCACCCGCGCCGTCGCCGACGCCGGACTCACGATGGGCGACGTCGACGGGGTACTGATGAGTGCTGGCCTGGGCGAAGAGCTCGCCCCGCACTTGGTCGCCGAGCTGGGGATCAGCACACTCGGCCTACTGGCGGTGACCTCGACGTTCGGCGCCGGCGCGGGCGCGATGATCGCCCAAGCATGCCGTGCGATAGCCGACGGTTCGGCCACCACCGTGGTGTGCTCGTTCGCCGACGTTCCGATGAAGGAGAAGACTGCGACCACCTGGTCGGCACCGATGACCAATGCCGGCTATCGCGGGTGGACCATCGCCACCGGCGCGACGACCCCGAACGTCCAGTATGCTCTCGCCGCGCGCCGACACATGGAGCGCTACGGAACGACCACCGAGCAACTCGCCGAAATCGCCGTCGCCCAGCGCGCGTGGGCCGCCGGCAACCCGCTGGCCCGCTTCCGCGAACCGATCACGATAGCCGACCACCAGGCCTCACCGATGATCGCCGATCCGCTGCATCGACTCGACTGCTGTCTGGTCACCAATGGGGCGATCGCGGTGGTGGTGACGTCGGCCGATCGGGCCGCCGACCTACCTCATCCGGCCGTCCACATCTGGGGGTACGGCGAGGGACACCGACCGCGGGTGCTGCACCGCGACTCCACCTGGGGCATCGAGACCGGTGCCGTGGAGTCGGGCCGGCGGGCACTGGCACGAGCGGGGGTGACCACCGCCGATATCGACGTCGTAGAACTGTACGACTGCTACACCTACACCGTCCTGGTGAGCCTGGAAGACTACGGATTCTGCGCCAAAGGCGAGGGCGGCGACTTCGTGTCCGACGGCGCGCTCGCCCCCGGCGGACGCCTGTCGGTCAACACCGGCGGCGGGCAACTCTCCAGCTACTACATGTGGGGCTTCACCCCCCTCAGCGAGGCGATCATCCAACTGCGCGGCGACGGCGGTTCCCGCCAAGCACCCAACTCGGACCTCGCTCTCGTCAGCGGCAACGGCGGAATTCTGGAGTACCACTCGACCACCATCCTGGGACGATCGGAGAAGCCCGCATGAGCGAGACACGAGTACCAGTGCCCAAACTCGACCGCACCGCCGACAGTGCCGATTTCTTCGACTTCGCCGCACGCGGTGAACTGTTGCTGCGGCGCTGTCACACCTGCGGCGCCATCCGCGGTCCGCAGGCAGCCCTGTGCTCGGTCTGCCACAGCGCGGCGCACGACGCCATAGCCGCAGCCGGAACCGGGACGCTGGTCTCCTGGTCGCTGGTGCACCGCTCCCCTGTTCCATTCATTCCAGCGCCGTACCTGGCCGCCATCGTCGAACTCGACGAGGGCCCATGGGTGCTCACCCGGCTACTCACCACGACGCACAGAGATTCGCTGCACGTGGGCGACCCGATCGTGATCACCGTGATCGACGGCGTCGACGGCGGCGAGAACGTCGTCCTGGCCCGAACCGAACCCGAGAACACCAGAGGACGATCATGACCGACACTGTGGTGCGGCTCGACGAAGCCGACCTCGCCGAACTCACCGCTACTGTCGCCGCCTATTGCCGCGAACGCTTCCCCGACCCCATCGAGTCGAAACCCGGGCACCGCCGCGACCCCGACGTCGTACGGCAGAACTGGCATCGTATGGCGGCCGAACTCGGCATCGGGGCCCTGCTGATCCCCGACGACCTGGGCGGCGCAGACGCCACCCTGGCCGAGGCGACCCGAGTCGCCGAGACGCTCTCCGCCGAACTCGCGCCGGTACCGTTCCTCACGACCGCCGTGTTCGCGCCGGTCCTGCTCGCCGGCCTCGCCCGATCAGACGCCGACGGCGCCGATGACGCCCGCGAACTCCTCGGCGAACTGGCGAAGGGCACGACCATCGCGACGGTCGCGTTCCTCTCCGACCACGGCGACGTTCGGACCGATTCCCTCCTCGACGCCGACGGGACCGCAACCGGCAGCTTCGGCTACGTTCTCGACGCCGACGTCGCCGATGTCGTCCTGCTCGTCGGGTCCGACGGTGCGGAGATCGCGCTGGCCCGCGGCACGGACCTGTCGGTGACCCCGCGAACGCCATTCGACCTCACCCGTGGACTCGCCGACGTGACCGCGCACACCGCGCCGGTGCGCATTCTTGCCGCGGGCACCGGACAGGCGGCGTTCGCCGAAGCGTTGGCCGCAGCACGCCTCGCGCTCGCCGCAGACAGCAGTGGCGGTGCCGTCGCCGCGCTCGACGACGCCACCGGTTATGCCCGCGAGCGAATCCAGTTCGGACGGCCGGTCGGCAGCTTCCAGGCGCTCAAGCACATCCTGGCCGACCGCTTCGTCGACGCCGAACTCGCCCTGTCGGTATCTCGCCTCGCGGTCGACGCGGCCGTCGACGGCGTCGACTCGGCCGCCGAGCGGCTGGCCTTGGCACGGTTCTTCTGCGCTGACCGATTCGTCGCGGTGGCCGCCGACAACATCCAGATCCACGGCGGCATGGGATTCACCGCCGAATGCCGCGCACACCTGTACCGACGCCGCGCCGCAACGAACCGCAACCTGTTCGGCAGCGCCGCGATCGCCAAGCGCGACTACACCGACCTCATCACCAATCGGGAGGAGAATCGATGACCACCACCGACCTGCGCGCCGAGGTATCCGCCTGGCTGGCTGCCAACCCCGTCGGCGACGACACGATCGCGTTCCGCTCCAAAGCCCTCGACGCCGGCTGGCTCGTGCCGACGTGGGAACCCGAGTCATACGGAAAGGGCCTCACTACCGAGGAAGCCGCAATCGTCGGCGCCGAGTTCGAGCGCGTCGGCGCCCCCGGCCGTGCCGACCTGACCAACCTGCACGCACGTGTCCTGCGGCAGATGGGCACCGCCACCCTGCGGTCACGCTACCTGCGCCCGCTGCTTTCCGGCGAGATCCAGGGGTGTCTGCTCTACAGTGAACCCGCCGCCGGCTCCGACCTCGCCAGCCTGCGAACCTCCGCGGTTCGGGAGGGTGACCGCTGGCGGATCAACGGACAGAAGGTGTGGACGTCGGGCGCCCGCCGGGCCGCCTTCGGGCTGCTGGCCGCACGCACCGATCCGACGGCGCCCAAACATGCGGGCATCACATTCTTCGTGATTCCCATGGATCAGCCTGGCATCGATGTGCGGCCGATCATGCAGATCACCGGCGACGAACACTTCAACGAGGTCTTCCTGACCGATGCCTTCGTCGACGACGACAACCGCCTCGGTGACGTCAACGGCGGCTGGGCCGCGCTGATGTCGGCCCTGGGCCTGGAACGATCGGTGATGGGCGGTCGGGCATCGGGATCACGCGTCAAAGACGACGAACGGTATGTCGGTACCGCCGACGATCTGGTAGCACTCGCAGAACGTCACGGCGCCCTGAACGACCCACTGATTCGGGACCGCATCGCCGACGCCTACGCGCAACGCACCGCGGTAGCACTCAACCAGCTTCGCTACGCGAACGCGGGAAAGGCCAAGGACCCGGCCGCGATGTCGATGAGCAAACTCGCCATGTCACGGCTGCTGCACGCCACCGCCGCGCTACGCACCGACATCGTCGGAATCGCCGGCCTCATCGACGAGCGGTCGGCCGCGACCGAACCGCCGTCCGACGCCGAGATCGCGAACTTCCTCACCCTCGATGCCTACTTCACCTCGATCGGCGGTGGGACGGACCAGATTCAGCGGAACATCATCAGCGAGCGGATCCTGCGAATGCCCAAAGAGCCTGACCCGTCCAAATCCATCCCGTTCAATCAGATCCCGAGCTAGGTGTAGCCAGTGTCTGAGTGGCGAGGCCACGTTATTGCGGGTATCTTTCAGTTCACCAGACGTGTTTAACGAACGATAGATAGCAGGCGAAGCAATGACCGACACTGTCATGATGGGAGACGTGGCGTCGGCGGAAGGCGATGATCTCCACCTGTCGCCTATCCTGTCCGCGGCGCTCGTGGAGCTTCGTGAGAACGGGTATCACGGGACGTCGGTGCGCAAAATCGTCACACGCGCGGGACTGACCCTGCCCTCCTTGTACTACCACTATGGAAACAAGGAGGGCGTGCTCGTCGCGCTTCTCAACATCGCCATGGACGACCTTCTGAACAAACTGCGGAAGGTCTTAGACGATCCCAGCTCCAAAGATCCGGTCGTCAGGTTGCGTTGGATCGTCCGTTCCACGGTTCTGCACGTCACTCAGCGGCAGGACCTCGCCTCGTTGCATCGCGAGTTCCGTTTTCTCGAACGCGCCGCCGTCGCCCCGTACCTTGAGCGTCGACATGAAGTGGACGACATGCTCGTGGAGGTCTTGAACGACGGCAATCGGACCGGGCAGTTCCACATCACCGACATGGAGTACACAAAACTCGCCGTCCTCGGTATGGCCCAAGGCATCGCCGACTGGTACCGCCCGAACGGCGCGGACTCACCATCGACTATCGCCGACCGCTACGAAGCACTTACCTTGCGGCTCGTCGGCGCCGACCCCACGGACTGATTCTCTCCGCGGCCCACGTCGTCTCACGCCACTGAGTGCACACCGAATACCGGTGAAGCGTCTGCTTCACCGGTATTTTCGATTCTGACCTGCACCTTTCATTCTTACTCGGCAGTAGTGTCGCAGTCTTCTAGCTATATAGCGAACGTTAGGTATATAGTACTTCCATACCTCGAATCCTCGTGATTCCAACCTCCTCATTCAGAGCGGGGCATCCTTGGGTTCAGTCGAATATATCGATCGTTAGATACAGCCGATGGCGGTAGGGAGCGAAAGTGGCGGAAGTGAATGTCTGAAACCGCGAGCGACGACGGAGCGGTCGACAAGCTCCGACGCGAGATCGGCCGCAATCTGCTGCGCGCTCGCAACGGCATCAAGCTGGTGGCCGGCTTGTCGAACCCGCGGGTCGGCCTGTCCCCACGTGACCTGATTCTGCGGGACGGCCGTACCCGGCTGTATCGCTACCGCAGTGACCAACGCGCCTACCGGCCGGCGATCTTGCTCGTGTACAGCCTGGTCACCAAGCCCTACATCCTGGATCTCCGGCCGGGAAACAGCTTCATCGAGAAGCTGATTCAGTCCGGGTTCGACGTTTATCTGCTCGACTGGGGGACGCCCGACGAACGCGATTCCCACCTCGGCCTCGAATATCACGTCGATCACGCCCTCCCGGAGGCCGTAGACGCTGTGCGACGTACGTCTGGCGACGATCAGGTCAACCTTGTCGGATACTGCTTCGGCGGCGATTTGGCGCTGATGTACGCGGCCCGTGAACGCCGGGCGGTACTGCGCAGCCTCACCGTGGTCGCGTGCCCCGTCGATCTGACCGAACTCGGCGTCCTCACCACCGTGTTCAACTCAACCGACGATCTGGCAGACGTCCTCGACGACGACGGCAACGTTCCGGCCGACGTCATCTTCGCGGCGTTCCGGGCGATCGCACCCACCTCTGAAGTCACCGGCTACGTCAACCTCGTACAGCAACTGTGGAGTGACGACTATGTCGAAGCGCACCAAGCGATGATGGGCTGGGCCAGCGGCCACGTCGCCTTTCCGGGCGCTGCGGCGCGGCAGATGCGACGGATCCTCGACGAGAACGCCCTCGTCGACGGGACACTCGTCATCGGCGGCACACCGGTCGACTTCTCCCAGATCACCGTGCCATTCCTCGCCGTACTCGGCGCATCGGACCACATCGTGCCCGCATCCGCCGCCGCACCCGTGATGGACCTCGTCGGTTCGACCGACAAAGAACTTCACACGCTGCCCGGCGGCCACGCCGGTCTGTTCGTCGGGCGTACGGCAGCACAGCAGACCCTGCCCACCCTCATCGAATTCTTCCGCACCCGCAGTGAGGCAACGCCATGACCATCAGAAAGCTCGACCACGACGACTCCGATCAGCTGGTCGCACTCTTCCGCGAACTATCCGATCACGATCTGACCATGATGCGCGGGGACCTTTACGATCTCGACGCCGCCGCTCGCCTATGCGACGACCCGCAACTGCGCTGGGTTGCCGTCAGCGACGACGGTGACGTCACCGGATACGCCTGCGTCGATCGACTGCCCGGGTGGTCCTCACATGTCGGCGAACTGAGGATCGTGGTCGCGCACGACGCTCGCCGGCTCGGAATCGGCCGCCTCTTGGCGCAAGCCGCCGTGACCGGGGCACTCGCCACGGGTGTCGACAAACTCGTCATCGAACTCGACGCCGAAGCCGACGGTCCCATCGGAACGTTCCTCGGCCTGGGTTTCACCGGGGAGGCACTGCTGCGCGACCAGATCCGCGACCGCTCGGGCCACCTGCACGACATCGTCACCCTCGCGTTGCACGCGAACACCGCCGCCGCCACCGCGCAAGTCGCCGGCCTTCCCACAACCTTTCACTGACAACCCGACGACAACCGGAGTATCCGATGCTCACATTCGACCCTCTCATCGAACAGTCAGGCACCCGCGCGCCCTCGCCCGTTCTGACCGGCCTCGAACAGCCACGTGCCCTAGTCAGCATGATCTCCGGGGCATGGTCCCGCCGCTCCCCGACCACCACCCACCCGGGCGGCGGCACACCAGTCCTCACCATCCCCGGCTTCGGAACGTCTGACCTGCACCTCTCAGTTCTCCGCCGCTACCTTCAACGGCTCGGCTACCAGCCATACCGCTGGAACCAAGGCGTCAACGTCGGGCCCACGCGGCACGCGATGACCGGACTCCGCGACCGCCTCAACCAGATCGCATCCGACCATCAGGGTCCCGTGGCGCTGGTCGGCTGGAGCCTCGGTGGAGTCTTCGCCCGCGAACTCGCCCGCGAACAAACCGACCATGTCCGCCACGTGATAACGCTCGCCAGCCCCATCCGGCTTGAACACCACGATCAGAGCCGAGCCCGCATCGCCTACCGGGCTGTGAGTGCCTGGCACGAGCGTGCGCTCGACCTCCCGTTGGAGGCCGACGCGCCGGCACTACCTGTGCCCAGTACCGCACTGTACAGCCGCACCGACGGGATCGTGGCGTGGCGCACCTGCATGGACGTGCCCAGCCCCACCGCCGAGAACATCGAGGTGAACTGCGCTCACTTCTCCTTCCCCGTCGACTCGCAGGTCCTCGCAATCGCCGCGGACCGCCTGCGCATCCACTAGCCCGCGCAATCGCCATCACCGACTCCAGAACACCGAAGTGATTCGGTGCGCCAATCCAAGGAACCAGAAGACATGAATTCAGTCGTCGAAACCACCTCACCTCCCCGAAACGACCAGCGTACGAAGGCATGGGCACTCACCGGGATGCTCGTGGTGATGTACATCTTCAATTACGCGGACAAGGCCGTCTTCGGCATCATCGCCAAGCCTCTGCGCCAGGAGTTGGGCCTGAGCCCGGCCCAGATCGGACTGGTGGGCAGCCTGTTCTTCGCCGCATTCACCGTCGGCGGATTCTTCGCCGGCGCGATCAACCGGTGGCTCACCCTCAAATGGGGTCTGATGGCGCTGGCACTGTGCTGGTCGGCAGCCATGCTGCCGATGCTCGTCACAGCATCGCTCGCGGTCCTGATCGTCAGCCGGATGTTCCTCGGCGCCACCGAGGGACCCAGTTCAGCTTTGCTTCACACCGCCGCATACTCATGGCATAAGCCGCAAGACCGGGGACTCCCGGGAGCGCTACTGGCCGGTGCCGCCGCGATAGCCAAGATCGCCTTCGCGCCCGCACTCACGTACGTCGTCGTGCACCACGGCTGGCGTGCCTCACTCATGGTGCTCGCGGTATGCACCCTGGTGTGGGCCGTCGCGTGGATCAACGTGTGGAGCCCGGGACCCTACGTGTCGCAGACCAAGCACGCCTCACCAACCGATGAACCGCGGGTGCCGTGGCGCACGATCCTGCTGTCGAAGACCTTCCTCATCGGCGCGCTCGTCGTCGCCGCCGGCTACGCACTGGTCACCGTCGTGCTCACCTGGCTGCCCTCCTACTTCGAAGAAGGCCTCGGATACTCCCAACTCACCGCCGGCGCGATGTTCGCCCTACCCAGCATCTTCGGGCTGATCGTCCTCCTGATCTCGTCGGTGGTCAGTGACCGAGCAATGAAACGCGGCTCATCAGCACGAGCAGTCCGAATCATTCTGCCCAGTGCCGGACTGATCCTCTGCGCGATCGCCCTCGTCGCGATTCCATACGTTCACACACCGATAGTGTCAGTGCTACTGCTGTCGATCGGATACGGATTCGTCACCGCAATCTTTCCGCTGTTCAACGCCGCAGTCGCAGACCTGTGCCCACCGAGTCAAGTCGCCGGAACCGTCGGAACATTCCTCGCTCTCATGGCGGTCGGCGGCCTCATCGCACCCTATATGACCGGAGTGCTCGTCGAACAACACGCCGATAAAGCCGACGGATATGCCGCCGCATTTCAGGCAATCGGAATCGTCGCGGGAATCAGCGCCGTACTGGCAATCCTATTCGTCAATCCTGACCGAGACAGCGCTCAAATTCGGAACGACGCATGAACGACTCATCCTCCAAGAGCCCACACCAGAACAGGCTCCGCAGCCTCTACAACCAGGTGGAGACGGCCGTCGCACCCAAAGCCGACGCAATCGTGGCCTCCGCCGACTTCCTCACCACGGTGAATACCGTCATTAGGTTGCGTCGCACCATAGGCAGCGTGATCGCCAACGCCGAAGCAGGACTCCTTCACCTCGCCAATATCCCTTCAGCCACCGATATTCGCCGGCTCCACCGCCAAATCGGAGCATTGGACTACGAAATACGCCTACTTCGATTGGCAACAACCCATCCCGATCCCGGGCCGACCGAAACCGAGAACTCGAAATGACCGGCATCCTCGATAGATTCATGCTCACCGGGCGCACAGCCGTCGTGACCGGCGCATCAAGCGGCCTCGGAGTGGGATTCGCCCGCGCACTCGCCGAAGCCGGCGCCGACGTCGTAATCGCCGCTCGCCGCTGCGCGATGCTGGAGGACACTAAGGCGCTCGTCGAACGGACAGGCCGCCGCTGCGTGACGGCGACCTGCGATGTCACTGACCCGGCAGCCTGCGACCGAGTAGCCCGGGCCGCGATCGACGAGTTCGGTCACCTCGACATTCTGGTCAACAACGCCGGACTCGGCACCGTGATGCCCGCGCTGCGTGAGACACCGACTGATTTCGCCCGCGTGATGGACGTCAACGTCAACGGCAGTTTTCACATGGCCCAATCCTGCGCCCGGGTCATGAACCCCGGCGGCTCGATCATCAACATCGCCAGCGTCCTCGGGCTCACCAGCTTCCTCATGCCCCAAGCCGCCTACTCAGCCAGCAAATCAGCAGTCATCGGACTCACCCGCGACTTGGCGCAACAATGGACACCTCGCAAAGGAATACGCGTAAATGCGCTCGCGCCAGGGTTTTTCGCATCCGAAATGACCGCGGAACTAAGCTCCGACGCTCTGGATCGCTACGTCATACCCCGAACCCTCTTCGGACGCCTCGGCGACGGACCGGAGCTCGATTCGGCGCTGGTCTTCTTGGCCAGTGACGCGAGCAGCTACATGTCCGGTATCACCCTACCCGTCGACGGCGGTGCACTCGTCAGTTGAGATGAAAAATAGGGCGCAATTACGAACAAGTGCCCGCAACATTCACCGAGACAGCGCGACATCACCAATAATTGACAACTAGCTCACCGGGTGCTCGAAACCTCGAACATCCTCATCACAAAGGAGTAGAAATGGTATTTTCCGAAGAACACGAAGCCTTCCGCGCATCTATCCGCGGGTTCGTCGACCGCGACATCAATCCCTACGTCGACCAGTGGGAAGAAGCCGGGATCTTTCCCGCGCACGAACTGTTCAAGAAAGCCGGCGACATCGGAATCCTGGGCATCGAATACGACGAAGAGTACGGCGGGATGGGCGCCGACCACACCTTCGCGATGATCGCTCAAGAAGAATTCGGCCGAGTCCACGCCGGCGGCATCCCGATGGCCCTCGGCGTGCAGATGATGATGGCGACCCCCGCCCTGCACCGCTTCGGAACCCACGAACTCAAGGAGAAGTATCTGCGACCGGCCATCGCCGGCGACATGGTCACCGCGATCGCGGTCACCGAACCCGACGCCGGATCCGACGTCGCCGCCCTGCGCACCAAAGCCGTCCGCGACGGAGACGACTGGGTCATCAACGGCTCGAAGATGTTCATCACCAACGGCACCCAGGCGGACTGGATGTGCCTGCTCGCACGCACCTCCGCCGAGGGCGGCCACCGCGGAATGTCCCAGATCATCGTCGAACGCGACACCCCCGGAGTGGTCATCGGCAAGAAACTCGACAAACTCGGCTGCCGCTGCTCAGACACCGCTCTACTGTTCTTCAACGACGTCCGCGTACCGGTATCGAACACCATCGGCGAGATCGGACGCGGCTTTCAGCAACAGATGAGCCAATTCATCGTCGAACGCATGAGCGGCGCATACAGCAAGCTGAAGAAGATCGAATGGGCCCTGGAACAGACCCGCGACTACATGCGCGATCGCATCGTCCGCGGCGAGCCACTGATCTCCAACCAGTACGCGGCGTTCCAACTCGCCGAACTCTCCGGCCGCCTCGACATGCTGCGCACCTACTGCTACGCCATGGCGGAGAAGTACTCGCGCGGCGAAGACACCACACGAGAGGCGACCATCGCCAAACTGATGGGCAGCCGACTCTGCCGCGACACCGCCCACTGGGTACTGCAATTCCACGGCGGCACCGGCTACATCGAGGAATCGTGGGTACCTCGCTTCGTGCGCGACATCCGCCTGGCGGGAATCGGCGGCGGCGCCGACGAGGTGATGCTGCAAGTCTTGGCGAAGATCGACGGATTCACCCCCGCCTAGGACATCACCATGGCCGACATCAGCGCACTGGTCGACGACCTGCAAACAGAACACGACGAACTCGACAAGCTGCTCACACCGCTCAGCGACCAGCAGTGGGACCTCGACACACCCGCCGACGGATGGCGGATCCGAGACCAGGTCGCGCATCTGGCTTTCTTCGACGGTGCGATGACGCAGTCGATCACTGACGCTCCGGCATTCCTGGCCACGCTGGCGATCCGCCGCGACACACCCGACTACGTCAACGTCGTCGCCGCCCCGCTTGCCGCCCTTCCCGCCGCAACCCTGCTCGACCGGTGGCGGGCAGGATGCACAGCCGTCACCGATGCCATGCGTCACGCGGATCCCGCGACCCGCGTCGCGTGGTACGGTCCGCCGATGAGCCTCGCATCGGCGTGCACGGCGCGGCTGATGGAAACGTGGGCGCACGGTCAAGACATCGTGGACACACTCGGCATCGACCGTCCGGCCACCGACCGCATCCAGCACGTGTTGCATATCGGATACCGCGCCCGAGCGTTCGCCTACCGCAACCGAGGCCTCGACGTCCCCACGCACGACATCCGATTCGAGGTCACCGCCCCCAACGGGACCATCTGGACATACGGGCAGTCGCAGACCGACGTGATCCGCGGGCCCGCCCTCGATCTGGCACTCGTCCTCACCCAACGCCGGCACCCCGACGACACCGACCTGACCACTCAGGGTCACTTGGCTGACGAGTTCCTCGCCCTCGCGCAGGCCTACGCGGGCAAGCCCGGCACGGGCCGACGACCCGGCCAGTTCCCACGAGCGAGAGGCTAGCACCACCATGTCCTGGCGGAAATCCCTTGGCCGAAGCATTCGTGAGGGAATGCGCATCGAACGCACCTTCTCCGACCCCCAGGCTATCGCCCGCGCAATAGTGGCCGTCGCGGCGGCAGCGACCATCGGCTGGACGACGGGGAACCCTCTAGCCGGCGCGATGCTCCCCGTCGGCGCGTTCATCTGCAGTATCGGAACACTGCTGTCACCGGTGTGGCACCGGGCGGCGAATGCGTCAGCCATGGCGGTGGCTTTCAGCGCCATGGCACTGCTCGGTGCACTCGTCCACTCCAGTGCATTGTTGTTCTTGACATCGCTGGCCGTGTTCGCGTTCATCGCCGGGCTGTGCCGCACCTTCGGGATCGCGCCGGGAATCCGCGGATGCCTGGCCGTCATCGGTCTCATGATCACCGGCGACATGGCACCCGACCTGCACGAAGGACTGATCATGGCCGGCTGGATGTCCGCCGGGACCGCACTCGCGGTCGGCACGCAGCTGCTCCCGCCCTACGGACTGCGCTACCCCGCCCAGCGGCGCACCCTGTCTGCCCTGTACCGCGCACTCGCACGAGCGTCGGGAGCGTCGGGAGCGTCGATGCCGACGCAACCCTTCATCGCCGCCCGTCACGCGCTGGGGACGCTACCTCGGTCCACTCGACCGGCGGCGGCGGCGCTGTTCGGATTGCTCGGTACCGCAGAACAGCTTCGCCGCACCATGGAATCCGTTGGGTGGATGAACCGCACAACCGGCCCGACGCCACACGACGACGACGTATCGCAGGTTCTCACCGACATCTCGCGCACCGTGTCCACGGGCCGTGTCCAGGACACCGCGGCCACGGTGTGGGAACGCCTCGATCGGTGGGCGCAGTCGTCGTCGGCCGCCTCGGCGGAGCGGCTCGTCGCCCTCCTCCGGGAGGCGCAGCGATTGGGACTCCTGGCCACGAACAACCGGATCGGTGATGCATTCGAACCGAATGCCGAGGTCCCCGGCCTCTATTCCGGGACGTCGGTGCTCGCCCGGACTGCGTCCCGACTACGAGGTGAACTGAACCCCCACGCGCACTTGTTCCGGCATGGTGTACGGCTGGCGGTGGGCGTTGTCATCGGTGAACTCGTCGGCCGAGGCATCGGTACATGGGGCGGGTGGGGGTTGGCCTCGCACGGTTTCTGGGTTGCCCTGACGACGATGCTCGTGCTCTTCCCCGACTATGGCCACACGATGGCGCGTGGGTGGGGGCGCTCGGTCGGGGCAATATTGGGCGGCCTGCTCGCGTGGGCCCTGTCACTCGCTGACTGGTCGCACGGAGAACTCGCGGTCGCATCGGTAGCGCTCGCCGCGGTAGCCCTGCTCACCTTGCGCACCGGACAGTTGATGCTCAATCTGTGGCTTACCGCGTGGCTCGTCTTCTTGATCCACGAGGTAGGCGGCTTCCCAGCTCCCACTGCATGGGCACGAGCGGCAGACACCGTAGTCGGCGCCGCGCTGGCCATGGCGATCTTCGGCTTGTGGCCCACCTGGTCCACCCACCGCGTGCCGGACGTTCTCTCCGAATGGCTCCGAATATTCGATCGCCTCCTCCCCGAAATACTCACCGGATACACCGCGGTCGGCGTGGGAGACCCACTAGCCATCGATGAACTGCGATCGACATCGCGCCAGATCCGTGAGCAGCTGCACGCAACCATCGCGCAGGTGGAGTCAGAACCCGCGCATCGCCGCAGCGTCTGGAACAACGACCAACTGATCCAGATTCAAGCCGAAGTGGACCAGGCGGCCCGATACGCCGCACTTCTGAGCGAACACAGACCGACGACCCCACCCGAGGCAATCCCGGAATTCGCTGAGCTGACCGATCCCGTCCACGAACTTGTCGGCGCGCTCGCCAGGGCCGCAGCCGGAGCACACCCCGTCCCCCGGGGCACCCTGCGCGCCGCCGTCGACGGCGTGCTGGACCGCGCACGAGAACAACACCCGCAACAGCCCAGCGCCGAGCACGCCCGAAGACGGGCACTGGACCTGTGCTCAGAGATGACCGACACACTCGAGAACCTCGCCGGCATCATCGCCACCGCCCGACGATGACCTCTTCGCCTGAACCTGAAAGGGATCTCCAGCCAGTCGGCCCGATTCGCCGACAGCCGCAACATCCGATGGCCGGGTCCACTCAAGAGCCAGCCACCTCCGACAACGCCCGGACGCCGTCGGCAGTGACCGGCCACCACCACATCAGTGCGGCTCCGACACCCGCGATGACAGCGCCGTAGGCGATGAGTGTGACTCGATCGGGGTGAATGACAGACTGACCGCGCAGCGCTTGGGACAGGGCGATAGCAATCAGCGCGCTGTAGGCTCCGCCGGTCACCCCGACGAGCAGAGTCCTCACCCGTTCGTCGCGCAACACCGCGATTCTGGGCGCAAGCACCGACAGCGCGAAGGCAGCCAACAGCAGAATCTGCATTCCGTGGATCCCGAGGAAGTGCGGGACCCGAAGGTCACCCGCGACACTGCTCCAGCCGGCGATCGGAATCCCGGGACCACCGTCGACGCCACCGAAGGTGTGCCGCGCATTGAGCTCGACGAGATGGCCGTCGGCGTCGCCCACGACCTGCGTGCCTGCCCAGCCGACGAGGTAGCCGAGTCCCATTCCGACGACGCTGATGATCAATCCGATGCGCATGGCGACCGTCGTCGCCCGGTCGCCGATGCGCTGCCAGATCAAGATTGCGGCGATGGCCAGGTTCGCGACGAACAGTCCGGGCACCCCGGAGGCGAAGACGATCTGACCGATGGAGTTCACCGGATCGCCCTGGGTGTTGAAATGGCTGAACGTCCCCCGGGCCGCCTGCAGCACGATGAACCCGACGTCGACGACGGCGGTGACCGCGAAGAGCACCGCGAGCCGTCGTGTCCATCGACTGCCGCGATGCGGGTGCGACAGCAACCACGCCAGGGTGAAGGTGTACATCGCGAACGCGACGGCGAATTTCGCCGGCTTGACCCAGATGTTCACACCGAGAAGCATGCGATGGTCGAATCCCATTGCGGCGAAACAGAATACGGCCAGTGCCGCCATCGCGGCACTGGTGAGCAGAAGTGGCTTTCCGATACGTGGCAGGTCCATGCCCCGACGCTATGGGCGATGGCCGCGCACGCACCTCCCCCGCGGGTGCGGTATCGGTCTAGTTCTCAGGAGTGAGCCACCGCCGACACCGCCCGTACGCCGTGGGCGAGGTCGACCGTCGACTGCAGGTCCGCGGCGATATGCCGGGTGACCGCGGCCGGGGTGGTCAGCCCGGCGTCGGCCATGCGCACCGGGGTGTTGATGACGGCCAGCGGACGTCGCGGTGTCGCTTCGCCGTCCCGGTAAGCGATGCCGATGCTGACCAGCCACGGTGACACCCCGAGCTTGGCCGCCCGAGTCGCGATATGCCCGACGCCGCTGCCCAACTTCTGGACTCGTGCGGGATCTTCTTTGTTGCAGGTGCCTTCCGGGAAGATCGCCATATAGTCGCCGTCGGACATCCGCTGAGCGCAGATGTCGATCATCCGCTGACCGGCCGCCATCGCGGCGCGTACCCCGTGATCTTTGGAGCGGAACACCGGAATGCCGCCGAGCGCGTCGATTTTGGCCCGCTGCTCAGGCTCTTCGAACAGTTCGTCTTTGGCGAGCACCCGCATGTGGCCGATATGTGATCGCAACGGCGACAGGAAGCCGGTAGCGGCCAGAATGAACGGATCGGTCTCGCGGACGTGATTGGCGCTGATCATGATCGGCGCTCCGCTGCGGATCGCCTCCCGCAGCGCCTGTTTCGCGCCGTCGGCGTAGGTGACCTGGGGCTTGTGCCGCCAGGCGAGGATGCCGTACATCATCCGAGCCTTCGCGACCGGCTGCTGATGTGCCAGGTAGTGGTCGTAGACCTCGCTTGCCTGTTCCATCTTCACGTCCATGAAGTTACGGTACCGTAAGTTAGCGGCCGATGCCGAGTGTTTCCGAACACGCCTTAACCTCGGTGAGGTGAGCAACTCGCCGGACATCGAGGTCGTCGTCGTCGGAGCCGGCGTGGTGGGCCTCGCTGTGGCACGGGAGTTGGCGACCCGCGGCCGGTCGGTCGCGATCCTCGAGGCCGCCGACGACGTCGGCACCGAGACGAGCTCACGCAACTCCGAGGTGATTCACTCCGGCATCTACTACCCCACCGGTTCACTCAAGGCACGAGCGTGCGTGGCCGGACGCGACTCGCTCTACCGCTACTGCGCCGAGCGCGGCATCGCACATCGGCGCACCGGCAAACTGATCGTGGCGACGTCGGATGATCAGCACGGAGCACTCGACGTCATCGCCGAGCGTGCCCGGCGCAATGGCGTCGACGATCTGCGACGACTCTCGGCTGCAGACGTGGGGGCCGTCGAGCCCGCGCTGCGGGCGACCTCCGGATTACTCTGCCCGTCCACCGGCATCGTCGATTCGCACGGGCTGATGCGTGCGTTGCTGCGCGACGCTCTCGACGCCGGCGCCGACGTGGTGCTGCGCTCACCGGTGAGCGCGGTGACCGTCGACGATCCGGGAGCGTTCACAGTCGCCACCAACGCCGACCGGATCACCTGTTCGGCGGTGATCAACTGCGCCGGACTCGGCGCCTGGTCGGTCGCACGCGCAACCAAAGGTCTTCCCGCACAGCACATTCCCGAGCAGCACTGCGCGAAGGGAAACTACTTCGGCCTGGCCGGCGGCACCGCCCCGTTCGAGCACCTGGTGTACCCGGTACCGGTCGACGGCGGGCTCGGCGTGCATCTGACGCTGGATCTGACCGGGTCGGCACGCTTCGGCCCCGACGTCGAGTGGCTCGACGCCGACGCACCCCTCGACTACTCGGTGAATCCCCATCGCGCCGACGGCTTTTACGCCGCCATCCGACGTTATTGGCCCGCTCTGCCCGACGCTGCGCTGGTTCCGGCGATGGCCGGTATCCGCCCGAAATGCAGCGGACCGGGCCGACCTGCCGCCGACTTCACGATCGTCGGCCCGGCCATCCACGGAATCGCCGGGTTGGTCGGCATGTTCGGTATCGAATCGCCGGGGCTCACCTCGTGTCTCGCACTGGCCCGCGAGGTCGCGGCGCTCGTGTGAACGACGCGGCGCGGCGCGGAGATCAACGCCGCGACGACTCGGCGAGGAAGTCGTGCACCAGCGGCACCACGCTCGCGCCTTCCCCGGTCGCCGCGGCGACGCGCTTCATCGATCCGCCACGGATGTCGCCCGCCGCGAACACTCCGGGCAGGCTCGTCGCCAGACTGGCCGGCGGCAGACCACCCATCCACCGCGACTTGTGGACGTCGCGCCCGGTGAGGACGAATCCGTTGTCGTCGCGGTCGACGTCGGGTGGGAGCCACTCGCATTTGGGTGCCGCCCCGATCAGCAGGAACAGACCGCCCGCCGGGCAGCGCTGCGTGGTACCCGACGTGCGGTCACGCAGTTCGAGCCATTCCAGTGACCCTTCGCCGCCGCCGTCGACGACGTCGGTGGATCCGCGCACCGTGATCCGCGGATTGAAGTCGATCTCGTTGATCAGGTATCGCGACATCGTCGCGATAAGGTCGGGGCGGCGCACGACGATGGTCACCGACCGCGCATATCGCGCCAGGTGGACCGCGGCCTGGCCCGCCGAGTTGCCGCCACCCACGACGAAGACATCGCGGCCCTCCATCTCTCGGGCCGCGGTCATGGCGGCGCCGTAGTGCACCCCGACACCGATCAAGTCTTCCAGCGCAGCGATTCCGAGGCGACGATAGGCGACGCCGGTGGCGATCAACACCGTGCGGGCGCACACGTCACCGCCCTCGGTCACGATGCGATGTGGGTCGGCGACACTCGCCGGTTCCAGCCGCAGCACCGGCCATCCGGTGGTGATCTGGGCGCCGAAGCGAATGGCCTGGCTGCGGGCCCGCTGTGCCAGCCGCATCCCGGAGATACCACGCGGGAAGCCGAGGTAGTTGCGGATCATCGAGCTCGTACCCGCCTGTCCCCCAACGGCTTCCGACTCGACGATGACCGTCGAGAGCCCCTCCGACGCGGCGTAGACCGCGGCCGCCAATCCGGCCGGGCCGGCTCCGACGATCACCAGATCGGCGATCGTGTCGACCTTGATGTCCGACGGGCGCCCGTAGACCATCGTCGACACGTCGCGAACCGATTGCGGCGCAATCACTTTCCCGTCGTCCCGCAATAGATGCACGAGCGGAAACGATGCCGCACCACCGACCGCCGCGATGGTGTCGCGGCCTTGCGGACTCTCTGGAAGGTGGGTCCGGTTCGGCATGCCCATCCGGTCCAGGAAGTCCCGGATCGCCATCGTCAGCGGATTGAGCGTCGGGGAGACGATGCGCAGCACCTCCACTTCCGAGACGCCCACCGTTGCTCCCCAGTCCGAGAGCAATTCGGTTATCGCGTAATGGAATTCCTCGTCGCGCTGACCGCGCGGGATGAGCAGCGACGCGTCGAACTTGCCCTTCTGCAATGCCGGTCGCAACGCGGGAGAATCGGTGGAGAAGCGGCTCCAGTGGATGGCGACGACGCGCCGCGCGGTCGGCACGACGCTGCGGAACGCCCCGACCGCCTCCATCAGACTCATATCCGGCAGCTGCGATTCGACGACGATCAGCGACACCGGCACACCGTCGCTACGCAGCGCGCTCAGTAGGGTGATCGCCTCGATCGCGGAATGCACGCACTCGACGCGATACTCGGCGTGATAACGACCGAACTGCACATACAGGTCGTCGGCGTGTTCCGCGGAAACGATCACGATCGCGGGCGCGCTGGGTTGTGTCATGGCTTCTAGTGTGGCAGGCCTCTGGCACCATCTTGCGTATGACTGCCGCAGACTTCCTCCGCCGGGCGAAACTGTCGCGCGGCTATCGCAAGCTCACCGAGCGCACCGACGGACCGTTGACCACCGCACGGGCGACGGCACGGTTGTCGGCCTACGTCTACGGCAACATTCTGGCGCTCGGCGCGGTCGTCATCGCGACCCCGGAATCGATCGCCGACGGCGACGCGGCGCTCGTCGTGGCCGCCACCGGCGCGACAACCTTTGTGGCACACGTATTCTCCGACTTCGTCGCACACGGCGGGCTGGGTTCGGACGACGACACCGACGCCGCCGGCGAGCGGGAACACGCGCTCGCCGAGTTGCGGGACGCGACGCCGATCGCGACGTCGGCGACATTTCCCACGCTCGCGCTGGTTCTCGGGTGGTTGGGACTGCTCCCGACGGCGTGGGCGTTCACCCTCGCCGGCGGCATCGTTGTGTTCCGCATCGCCACCGTGCAGATGGTGGCCAAGCGAATCCGCGGTGTCCCGCTGACGCCGCGGGTGCTGCTCGCCGGTCTGCTCGCGGCGGCTTTCGCCGCCGCGATAGTCGCGCTGAAGGTCGCGTTGACGCACTGACCGGCGAGCTTGAGCCGCAGCACCCGCTACTTCACTCGGTACCAGCTCTGGATAGTCAGACTCCGGCGAGTCGGCCTTCCGCCGACGCCATGGCGTTGTACGTGTCGCGACGTAATAGGGCGTGGAGTTGGCGGCGACGCACGCCCATGTTCCCACCGTCGTAGACGGGGAAGCAGAGTACGTCGTTCATGATGGCGGCGATAGGTGTTTGGTCGCCGTATCCGTCGACGCCGACAAGGCGCATGGTGTCGTAGACCGCCTGCACCGACAATTCCGAGCAGTGGACTTTGGCCATGTGGCCGAGTTCTTCGTCTCGGCCGTCGGTGATGTCGAAGTGGTGGCACGCTTTCCAGGTCAGGTATCGGGCAGCTTCGATCCGGGTCTTGATGTCGACGAGCATGTAGCCGGCGTTTTGGTAGTCGATGACCGGCACCGGACCATTGCGGCGTTCGGTCTTGGCCCATGTCAGGGCGAAATCGAACGCGGCCCGCATGCGGCCGACGCAGGCGGCGCCGATCAGCGAGGCTGTCCAGTTGAAAGCCAGGCGGCAGATGTCCATCCCGTCGCCGGGCTTGCCGAGAATGTTCTCCGCTGGTACCCGTACATCGGTGAACTTGAGTTTCGGTGAGATGCACGCCCGGTGACCGACGGTGTCGATCAGCCCGGTGATCTCAACGCCGGGGGTGCCGCGAGGGATGACGATGACGGCCAGAGATTCCTGTGGCGGCTTGGTCAGGTCGGTACGACAGACCAGGGTGATCAGGTCCGGGCCGAGCCCATCCCAGCCGATGCCGTTGGTGGTGTAATGCTTAGCGCCGTTGATCACCCAGTCATCACCGTCGAGGTATGCATGGGTGCGCACTCCCACCGACGGGTCATCGGAGTCGAAGTTGGCGCCACCCCCCGCTTCGGTGAAACCGAACGCCGCAGTGGTGGATTCGGTCCCGGTGAATGGCCGCAACCACCGGTCCTTCTGCTCCGGCGACCCGTACTGGATGATCGGCTGCAGCCCCAGGCCGGTGGCCAACAGTGCAGTCGGCACGTTGATGTCGACGCTGGTCAGCTCTTCGGCAGCCAATGCGAAGTCGAGAGACGCCATCTTGGCACCACCCTGCTCTACCGGGATGAGTGCCTTGAGAAATCCCGCATCGACCATCTCCTGGTAGAAGGGCTTGAGCGCATAGAACCGCAGATCGGGCGTGGCAAGGTCGGCGATGGCCTTCTCGACGTCGACCAGACGGGTCGTCGCGAAAGTCCGCGCCGCTTGCTGTAGGGCCAATTGGTCGTTGCTCAGAGTGAAATCGATAGCCATGGAAGATCTCCCGGGACTCGTAGGGGTGCACGCTCGGTTGCGTGCTCACGAGTGTCGGCCGTCGCAACACACCGCCGCATGGACAGATGTGCACACCCCCGTTGGATATCTGTGCACGCCCACTCACCGAAGACAGACCGACAAGCCCCGACGACAACTCGGCGTCAGCGAGCGACCTGCTCGATATGCTGCGCGCGATAGTCGCGAGGCGCACACCCATACCGCTGCTTGAAGGCACGTGTCAGATGCGAACCATCACAAAAGCCCCAGCGTGCAGCGATATCGGCAATCGACGACGATCGATCGGAGTCGACCAGGTCACGCGCGGCGTGAGTCAGTCGTAACTCGCGGACCTCGGCTCCGAAGCTCGTGCCCACCCCGTTGAAAAGCTGGTGCAGCTTGCGAACCGATACGCCTACGTGGCGGGCAGCGGCTGCTGCTTGCACAACGCCGTGCGAGATGTTGGCGAGTATGTAGTGCCGTACAGCTGTTCGTAGCGCGTCGTCGATAGCCGCTCGATCGGGGTTCTCGCTGTCGATCACGCCGCTACCGAGGGACGAGGCAACAACCTGGCTACACGCGTGATCCAGCGCCAGCCGGGACACCTCATCCAGTGAACCGTGTGCCTTCCACAGAGTCTGCATCATCGTTGCTGCGACGGCTCCGACACCGCTCCCACCCGACACCGTGCGGGCAGTGATCTGCGCATCGAGCCGGACCAAGGGCATCAACTGGTCGCGGGGGATGCGAAAGGAAAGCACACGCCATGGGTGCCCTTCGCTGGATTCGATGAACTCCAGCTTGTAGGGACGCGTTGTATCGAAAACCGCGAAACCGCCGGCCGGGACTACACACTGGGCGCCATCCTGTTCGCCGAGGCATGTCCCCTCCAGCTGAAGATTGACGAATACCTCCTCGCTGGGGGCGCACTTCACTTCCCGCCTACCGTGGCTGAGTTCCTGAGTGCACGAGGCGATTTCGGCTGTATTGGTCGCCGCAAGGCGCTCAGAGCGAACATATCCATAGAGCCCGGTCTGCTGAGCACTGTTCGCCAGGTGGTCGCTGCGACGCTCCGGAACAAGCGGCGTGAACGCTTGGCATACCACGTCTGTCCAGTAGGCCATCTGATCGGTTACCGGATGTTGGGCGGTGTCCCAGACAAATCTCACGATGACTACCTTCCCGACACGAGGGTGCCATGCCTCGCCGATTTCTACCGCCGATTGTGCAACGAAACGAAACGTCGCGCATCTCGATGGGAAACCTGCGTCGGCCGCACGACCTCGGTCGGACTTGCTGCCGCTCGACGATGCCCGGTGGTGACTCGCCCAAGGCGCCCGAGGCGACTACCCCCGCATCGCCGAAGCGACGATCACCGGCAGTTTCGCCGGGCTCGGCTTGCCCGCGAACTCGGCGAGCAGTCGACCGGTCTTGGGTGCGGTCTTGTTGTTGACGAACCACGGCGGCTTCGGCGACAGCGACCACTCGGCGTGCACGACCGAGCGCGGCGCCGGCCGGAACGGCCCACGCACCACGGTCCGTTGCGGACGCGCGATGAGCCACGCGTTGTGCACGACGCCGATTCCGCTCTGCACGTCGTCGAGGGTATGGCCGGGGAAGGCACCCCAGGTAGCCGTCGGGGTGAGGTAGCCGACCGCGGTCCATGCGTTGATTGCGATTGTGCCGTAACGCAATTGCGCGACGAGCGACTCGAACTCGGCCGCACCGATCGACGCGATGGTCTTCGGATGTGCGACGACGTTGGCGCCCAGCGTGCCGGTGAAGGAGTCGTTCGCGGTGGCGATGGCGGCGCGGAAGAAGTCGGCTCCGGTACCGGGCAGCTCGACGACCCCGAGGACCGGGGCGAAGTACTCGCCCGACAGCAGCGGCTCGACGGCCGACGCGGTGACGCCCTCCACCAGCAGTCGCCCACCGTCGGGGCCGAGGCCGGTGGCGTCCGGGTAGGACTCGCGGGCCCCGGCGACACGCGAATCGCTGCCCGGGTAATAGGCGCGGCGGGCCGGTGCGTCGTTCATCGCCGCGCGCAGGGCGGCCAGGAACTCGTCGCGCTGCGGCCAGTCGGAGGACAGGATGATGCCCTGGGAGGCGACGCAGTTGTAGCCGCCGTTGTGCAGGCGCTGGGTCGCGACATGCGCCGCCTGAAACTTGATGTCGGCCTTGCTCCACTTGCCCGGGATGATGATCGTCGGCGACACTCCGCCCAGTTCACTGGTCACCGGCTTGGCCAGCAGCGGCGTGCCCGCCTTCTTGCGCTCGAGTGCCTCGTCGCCGGTGCCCCACACGATGACGTCGTGGGTGTTGGCGCTGCCGGTCATGTGGACGTGCGCGATGCCGTCGTGTTCGACGAGGTACTTGCCGACCTCGGCCCCGCCGGTCAGGATGCGCACCGCACCCAGTTCGATGAAGGGTGCCAGCACCTTCGACAGCACGGGCAGCAGCGGATCGGTGATCGGATTGAGCTTGAGCGCGACCACCCGGTTGTGGGCGATCAGTTCGTAGAGCGTGTCGAGCGGGGTGATCGAGGTGATATTGCCCGCGCCGAGCACCACGCCGATTCCGTAGGTCAGTTCCGGATGGCGTTGCGCCAGACCGGCGTCGGCGATCGCCTGCTCCCGCGTGACGCCTGGTTCGAGCCACACCTGCGCGCTGAAACCGCTCATCAACAGCGAGTCGTACAGGCTCGCGGGCAGCACCTTGACGGTGGTCTGTCCGGCGGCGCTACCGAAGGTGACGTCGGCGAGAGGACTCTCACCGCGAGCCAGCGCTCGCAGCGACTCCGCGACGATGTGCAGGCTCGTCGCCAGCGCGTAGGGACCCGAGATCCATTCCTCGCCGACCAGCGTCGACGCCGGGTCGAGCCCCTTGATGACCAGGGCGGCGTCCACCCATTCCTGCGAATGCTCGACGGTGAGCGCGCGGACCCGATCCAGCAGATCGGCGCGGTCACGCAGCGACAGCGCCGCCCAGCGTCGCTCACCCTGCGCGAGGTCGGTGATCGCCTGATCGACGGCGGCCAGTGATGATGCGGTGGCTGTTTCCACGGCGATACTCCTAGGTCGGATAAGTTCGGGTCGCGGCCCGAAGGTGTCTACATCCATTGTCAATGTGCGCAAGCATTAACGGTATGTACATCCGCCATGAGATCGGAACTTCCCTTTGTGCGTGAGCACAAAGATGTGGTGGTACAGATCACGGCCGGCTGCTACTGTCGGCTGATGACGACTGCACACCGGACCTCGGCGCTGGCGGCCGGCCTGGCCATGGAATTGCGCTATAACAGCGATGCGCTGGTCGGTGACCTGGTGGAGAAGATCGTCGCCGCCGATCGGCACTACGCCGACGCCACGCTGTTGACCGCCGAGCAATTGCGCAAGTCCTGCATCGACAACCTCGGCGCCATGGTCGACGCCTTGGCCGACCGCGCGGACCTGCGCCTGGAACCGGCCCGCGCGGCGGGGCGACTCAAGGCCGAACTCGGCATTCCGATCGCGTCGTTGCTGCATGCGTTCCGACTCGGCGGCCGCAACGTCTGGTCGGCGCTGGTCGAGCGCGCCGTCGAGCCGGCCGACCGAGATCTCGGCGACCTGGCGGCCGATCTCTGGGAGATCGTCGACACCTTCTCCGACGCCGCGGTCCAGGCCTATCACGACACCGAACTGGACCTGGCCCGCGCCGACGAGCACAAACATCGACAGTTGGTTCGCACCCTGTTCGACGATCATTCCGCCAACCCCGGACGGTTGCTCGACGCGCTGCGCACCCTCGGCCTGCCGGAATCGGGAACGTTCGCGGTCGTGGTCGCCGCGGGCGACGACCACCCCACCGGGCAGCGCCTGACATCGATCCTCGCCGACGTCGGCATCCAATCGGTGTGGGATGCCGGATTGGAGACGACCCTCGGATTGTTGGTACTGCCGCCGACCGCCGAGTCCGCGAGTGCCTTCGACCGGCTGACGACAGTGTTCGACGGACGAACGGTCGACGGACGAGTCGGAGTGAGCGCGGTGTTCGCCACCGCCCACGGGATCGCGGCGGCGACCGCACAGGCACGCCTGGCCGCACGCGGCGCTCGCCCCGGCACCCTCGTGCGCTTCGGTGCGGATCCGTTGGCGCATCTGCTGGTCTCCGCGCCCGATGCCAGTCGGGTGGCAGCCACTTCGATCCTCGGACCGATCCTGTCGCTGCCCGACGCCGAACGGTCCGATCTTCTCGCCGCACTCGACGTCTGGTTCCGAAGCGGCGGTTCGGCCGCGACCGCCGCCGAGATGCTGTACTGCCATCGCAACACCGTGCGCTATCGACTGCGCAAGATCTGCGAATTGACCGGCCGTGACA
Organism: Gordonia asplenii; assembly: GCF_012933505.1. Taxonomy (GTDB): domain Bacteria; phylum Actinomycetota; class Actinomycetes; order Mycobacteriales; family Mycobacteriaceae; genus Gordonia; species Gordonia asplenii. Next base: position 488,363 of record NZ_JABBNB010000001.1, on the reverse strand, counting down.
CCACCGACCCCGCGCAGTCGGCCGAGCTCTACGTCGCCCTGCGGGCGGTCACCCTCATCTGATCGTCGCCGTCGGCGCGCACGGTCACCCGGTCAGCCCAGCGCCGCGAGCCGCTCGATCTCGTCGACGCTGCCGGGTGACACCAGCATCGTCGTGACGCCCGCGGCCTCCCACACCTTGATCTGCTCGCGGACGTGATCGACGTCGCCGACGATGGCCGAGTCGTCGACCAGTGCGTCCGGAATGATCTGTGCCGCTTCGTCTTTGCGGTCGCTGCGGAACAGTGCGGTCACTTCGTCGACGACGTCGGAGTAGCCCATCCGCCGATAGACCTCGGCGTGGAAGTTGGTGTCCTCCGAGCCCATTCCGCCCATGTAGAGCGCGAGGAACGGTTTGATCCCGGCCATCGCGGCGTCGCGATCGTCGGTGATGACGATCTGCGCGGTCGCGCAGATCTCGAAGTCGGCGCGCGTACGCCGGGCCCCGGGCCGGGCGAAGCCCTCGTCGAGCCAGGAATTGTAGGTGTCGGCCATCCGCGGTGTGTAGAACAACGGCAGCCAACCGTCGGCGATCTCGGCGGTCAGCGCGACGTTCTTGGGGCCTTCGGCGCCGAGCATCACCGGGATGTCGCGGCGCAGCGGATGCACGATGGGCTTGAGCGCCTTGCCGAGGCCGCTGGCGCCGTCGCCGTTGTACGGCAACGGGTAGTGCGGACCGGCGCTGGTGACCGGTGCCTCGCGTGCCCAGACCTGGCGCATGATGTCGATGTACTCGCGAGTGCGCGCCAGCGGCTTGGGGAAACGCTGTCCGTACCAGCCTTCGACGACCTGCGGCCCCGAAACCCCGAGGCCGACGATGTGTCGACCGCCGGAGAGGTGATCGAGTGTCAAGGCCGCCATCGCGCATGCGGTGGGAGTGCGGGCCGACAGCTGCAGCACCGACGTGCCGAGGCGGACCTTGCTCGTCGACGACCCCCACCAGGCGAGCGGCGTGTAGGCGTCGGAGCCCCAGGCCTCCGCGGTGAAGACGGCGTCGAAGCCCGATCGCTCTGCCGCGGCGACGAGTTCAGCATGATTCGCGGGTGGCTGTGCACCCCAATACCCAAGTTGCAGACCGAATTTCATGACTGCATCGCTACCATGGCCGCGGCGCGTTCTTTGATGGATTCGAATCTGGCGCCCATCGCGGCCGACAACGCGTTAGCCCCCGACAGCGGACGGACCATCACCGTCAGGCTGTCGATGAGCCCCTCGTCGTTGACGTGGATGAAGTCGCACCCGTTGACGGACTTGCCGTCCACCGTCGCCTCGAACACGAGGGCGGTGTCGGCGTCGCCGTCGTGGCCGATCTCGCGGACGTAGTGGAAGCCCTCGAAGACGCCCATGACCGCTTCGATGATCGCGTAGGCGATCGGCTTTCCCGGGTACGGCGCGAATGCCACCGGGCTGGTGAAGACGATGTCGTCGGCGAACAATGCGCCAACCGCGTCGATGTCGTTTGCCAGCACGGCGTCGCGGAATGCTTTCATGTGGGGTTCCTCACGTGTGTCGGGGACGGCATATGCACCGTAGCACCTATTCAATTTTATGACTATAGGTCGCTGAAAGTGACGTGTGGCATAGTTACGCAGAAATGAAACACGTTCTAGATTGTCCACAAGGATTAGGGGTCTGACCCGAATGAACGCTGCACGGCGCACCGACCTGGCCGCCCGGCTCCCCGCCGGGGTGACCATCCCCGACGTCGACGTCCCGACGGGCGAGCTGGTCGAGTTGCCCGGCCGCGGGACCACCTACGTCACCGACACTCCCGGACCCGACGTCGACGCACCCGCGATCCTTCTGTTGCACGCACTGTCCACCACCGGGCTGCTCACCTGGTTCCCGAGCATTCCCGCACTCGCACAACGCTTTCGGGTGATCACGCTGGATCAACGATTGCACGGCCGCGGTATCGGCGCGGTGGAGTTCACCTTGCACGACTGCGCCGACGACGCCGTCGCCCTGCTCGACGTGCTCGGCGTAGAGCAAGCGATGATCGCCGGATATTCGATGGGTTCGCTTGTGGCACAGCGGGTCTGGCGACAGCACCCGGATCGAGTCGGCGGCCTGGTGCTGTGCGCGAGCACCGATGTCTTTCAGTCGACGATCACCGAGCGCATCTTCCATCGCAGCGTCGGGGCGTCGATGGCCGCGCTACAGGGCTCGGGCGCCCGACGCGAACGCGCGGCGTCGAACGACCAGCCCGAGCCGGTGGACCCGACCGACGACATTCACCGCTGGGCGCTCGCCGAGTTCCGCTCGACGCGTCCGCGGGCCGTGGCGCAGGCCGTCGCCGCCATCGGCAAGCATCATTCGCGGCCGTGGATCGGTAGGATCACGGCGCCTACCGCCGTCGTCGTTCCGTTGCGCGACAAGGCCATTCCGCCGCAACGGCAGATCGCGATGGGCAGGCGGATCCCGGGTGCCACCATCCACGAGTTCGACGGCGGGCACGCGAGTTGCGTGCTGAACTCGCAGGCCTTCGTGCCCTCACTCATGCAGGCATGCGCCACGGTCCGCGCTCGCTGGGCCGACGATGTCGACGCGGTCGGCACAGTCGTCGGGGGGCACGCGTGACCGCCGGGCGCATCGCCGTCGTCACCGGCGCCAGCCGCGGCGCGGGCAAGGGCATCGCGCTGGCTCTAGGCGCGACGGGCGCGACGGTGTACGTCACCGGCCGCACCAACGTCGAGGGCCAATCACCGCTTCCGGGAACGGTTTTCGAGACGGCCGAGGAAATCACCCGACGCGGCGGCACCGGCGTGCCGATGGTCGTCGACCACGCCGACGACGCGGCGGTCGCCGAGTTGTTCGAGCGCGTCGCCGCCGACCACGGACGGCTCGACATCCTCGTCAACAACGCGATCACGCTGCCCGGGGCACTGACCCGCAAGGGCCCGTTCTGGTCGAAACCGCTGGCGCTGACCGACCTGTTCGACGTCGGGATGCGCTCGAACTATGTCGCGACCTACTACGCCGCTCCCCTGCTGGTTGCCAACGGTTCGGGCCTGGTGGTCCACACGTCGTCGTTCGGCGGTACCTGCTACATGCACGGTCCGGCCTACGGTGCGGGCAAGGCGGCCGTCGACAAGATGGCCCACGACATGGCGGTCGACTTCAAGGAGTACGACGTCGCGGTGGTGTCGTTGTGGATGGGCCTGCTGAAAACCGAACGGACGCTGGCGGCGTTCGCGGTCGACCCCGCGATGTACGCGGGGATGGCCGCCGCAGCCGAGTCCGTCGAGTTCCCCGGCCGGATCATCGCGGCGCTCGCCGACGATCCGGACCGGATGAGGCGCAGCGGGCAGGTGCTGATCGGCGCCGAGGTGGCCGTCGAACTCGGCGTCGTCGACACCGACGGGCACCAACCCCCGTCGCACCGTCCGTTCTTGGGCGATCCACCGTCGTTCAGCGCCGCGGTGGTCGACTAGACGATTGCGACGCGGCGGGCGCGAGTCCGGCGACGGCCTCGGTGAGCCGGGCCAGCTCGGCCGGGAAGTGCGCAACCATCTTCTCCGGGTGCCGCACGCTCTCCTTGCAGGCGATGATGCCGACGTGCACGACGCCGTTGTTGGACAACACGGTGATGTTCAGCCCGGCGCCGTGGAACACCGGACCGAGCGGGTAGAGCGCCGTGATCTGGGCACCCATGAAATACAACGGGACCGGCGGGCCCGGGACGTTGGAGATGACCAGGTTGTGCACCACCGGATGCTTCTCCGCGAGCCGTAGTCCGGCGTAGGCGCGCACTGCCAGACCGAAGGTGCGCGGCGCGGCGAATTCCGCCCAATCCTGAAGCGTGTCAGCCGAAATCGCCTTGTGATGCTCCTTGGCATTGCGGTTGGCGTCGGTCATCGAGCGCAGGCGCTCGAGTGGATCGTCGATGTCGGTGCCCAGTCGCGCGAACAGCGCCGAGACCTTGTTGGCACCGCCTTCGCGCTGCGAATCCTCCCGTACCGAGACCGGCACCGACGCGAGCAACGGAGCGTCGGGCAGTTCGCCACGGTCATCGAGGTAGGCACGCAGCGCACCGCCGGCGATCGACAGGACGATGTCGTTGACGGTGGCGCCGGTCGCGGCACGGACCGCTTTGATGTCGGTCAGCGACATGTCGGCCAGCGCCAGTGACCGGTGCCCGGTGATGGTGCCGTTGAACGACGTGCGGGGCGCGGTGAACGGTGGCGCCATCGCGGTGCCCTGCCGGGCACGCCCGATGGTGTCGGCGATGAGTCCGACCGATGGCGCCACCATCCCCGGAATGGCCAGCGGACGCGCCAAGGTGCTGATCACACCGCGGCCGAAGAGTTCGAGACTGCCCGGATTGCGGGCCGAACGATCTAGTGGCGAGTCGGGTGCCAGCGCGGGTGCGTCGGGCTCCAGGCTGCACAGATACGAGATGAGGTTGGCGCCCGACGCCCCGTCGACCGTCGCGTGATGCATCTTGGAGAACACGACGACCTGCTCGCCGCCGCTGCCGTCGCGATAGCCCTCGATGACGAACATCTCCCACAGCGGACGGCCGCGGTCCATCGGCAGTCCGGCCAGGTGTCCGCAGATCTCGACGAGTTCGTCGTGGCCGGCGGGCGCGGGCAACGCCATCCGATGCAGGTGGTGGTCGATGTCGAAGTGATCGTCGTGCACCCAGATCGGGTGCCCGAGGTCGAGCGGCACGCGCCGGATCTTGCGGGTGAACTGAGCGACTTTACGCACCCGTGACTCCAGCGTGGCGCGAACGGTGGCGAATGAGTACCCACCCGGCATCGTCGACGTATCGAGTACGAGCACACCGCAGACGTGCATCAGTTGCTCGGGTGTCTCCAGGTACAGAAAGCTTGCATCGAGGCCACTCAACCGCTCCATGACCAGACACGATACAGCAGAACTGTAACGTGTTCTAATTTTTCGTACCTCTATCGCGCCTCGTGATCGACCGCCCGATCGTAAGCGTCGTTGTATGCGCGCAACTCGCGCAGCAGCGCTTCGGGCGTACCCGGACTGAGGTCGTCGAAGATCCGGTTGAATCGGTCGACCCGGAGCATGCCGTCGTCGTGAAATGCCTGCGCACCCAGTACGGTCGGGCGGATCAGTCGACTGACCTGCCCGGGAACGTCGTAACGTTCCAGGTACCCGCGCTTGATGGCGGCGTTGACCTGGCGATTGATCGTCGACTGCTCGAGTTCCAGTTCGAGCGACAACTCGCGCAGCGTCCGCGAGCGACCGTCGGAAAGCACCAGCAGGATGGAGAACGCCGAGCCGTCGAGCTGAGCACCCGCGTAATGAGTGGCCTTGCGCCGCCCCAACCTGCGGATCTCGTCGACCAGGTCCGCATACAACGGCGAAGGCCAGATAGCGCGTTCATCATCGTTCACCCGTGACTCATCCTCCGTGCCGTCAGCCGCTCCGCTGACTACCCTAGCGCCCGCAGAATCGTCGGGTTTGCATATGTAGATTACATATGTACTATACATATCCACTGCTCGATTCCAGTTCCACACTTCAGTTCCCACCCTTGTAGGAGGTGCCCGGTGAGTGCCGAACCGTCAACGACCGCACAATCCGCCGACCCCGCCGACGAATCGACCGCGAAAGCGATCTGGATCGTCGCGACCCTGTGCGGCGGCGGCCTCGTCGCGTCGCTCATGCAGACGCTGATCATTCCGATTCAGCCCGAACTGCCTCGACTGCTCGGTACGAGCAGCTCGAACGCGTCGTGGGTCATCACCGCGACCCTGCTCGCGGCCGCCGTTGCGATGCCGGTCGCCGGTCGACTCGGCGACATGTTCGGCAAGCGCCGCGTCATTCTGATCAGCGCGGTGCTGTTGGTCGTCGGATCACTCGTCTGCGCGCTCGGCTCGGGACTGGTTCCGATGGTGATCGGTCGCGCCGTGCAGGGTTTGGCGATGGGTTTCATCCCGCTGGGCATCAGCCTCATGCGTGAGGTCACACCGCCGCGCCTGACGTCGATGTCGGTGGCCGCGATGAGCGCGACGCTCGGCGTCGGCGGCGCGATCGGCCTGCCGCTCTCGGCTTGGGTTGCGCAGCAGTGGAATTGGCATGCGTTGTTCTGGATGTCGGCCATCCTCGCCGCCATCGTCACCGCGCTCGTGGCGATTGTGGTCCCGCGTGTCGACGACGCCGTCGGCGGACACTTCGACGCCGTCGGCGCCCTGCTGCTAGCCGTCGGTCTGGTCGCCGCGCTGATCGCGATCAGCAAAGGCAACGATTGGGGCTGGGGCGAGCCCGCCACGCTGGTTCTGCTCGTCGGCGGCGTCGTCGTGCTGATCGGCTTCGGCGTGTACGAGCTGCGCCACAGCGATCCCCTCGTCGATCTGCGCACGACGGCCCGTCCCGCCGTGCTGCTGACCAACCTCGCCGCGATCGCCATCGGATTCGGCATGATGGCGCAGTCGATCGTCATCCCGCAGCTGCTCGAACTGCCCGAGGCCACCGGTTACGGCATGGGCCAGAGTCTGCTGGCCGCCGGTCTGTGGATGGCTCCCGGCGGTCTGATGATGCTGGTCTTCGCGCCGATCTCCGGCGGAATGATCAATCGGTTCGGCGCCAAACCGACCCTCGCCCTCGGGGCGACGGTGCTCGGCATCGGCTACCTGGCCGCGTTGTTGCTGATGAACGCGCCGTGGCAGTTGCTGGTCGCCTCGGTCATCGGTTCGGCCGGTGTCGGCATCGGCTATGCGGCGATGCCGACGCTGATCATGGACGCGACTCCGCTGTCGGAGGCCGGTGCGGCCGTCGGTCTCAACGGTCTGATGCGTTCGATCGGCACCACGACGGCCGCCGCGGTCATGACGATGGTGCTCACGTCGTCGACGATCGATCTGGGCGGACATACCCTGCCCGCCGAGTCGACCTTCCATCTGTGCTTCCTGATCGGCGCCGTCGCCGCATTCGTCGGCGCCGCGATCACCCTGTTCATCCCGGTGGCGAAGAAGCGGTCCGCGCAGGCAGTGCCGGCCACCGCCACCGACGACGACGCGATCGCAGTCGGTTAACGACCCCGCTCCCCGAGTGCCGAAGCGAGGAACGAGCTTCGGTGTAACGAGGGGCTGGTGAGACGAAGAACCCAACCCGACCCCCGACGCGCCCCGCGGCCATATCGAAGCATCGCTAGTCGTGGCCCCAGCGTGCACTGCGGTAACCCGTCGGCACCGCGCTATTTGACCGGCCACTGCGGCAACCCCCAACACTTGGGTAACCACCGTCGCGGGAAATGGTTACCGCAGTAGCGAATCGACTACCGCCGTCGGAGGGCGGCGTCGTCGGGTCACCAGCCCCTCGTTACACCGAAGCTCGTTCCTCGCTTCGGCACTCGGGGACCGAGGTGGTAGCGACGAAACCTCCCCTCGCTGCGCCGCAGGCTGCGCTGCACTAGAGGCTGTCGCTCTCCTTGTCTGCCGCGGCGATCACCTTGGCGGACAACGAGATCAGCGCTTCGATCTCCGGTTCGGTGAGTTGGTCGGCGAAGATCCGCTGAATCAGGGCGGCGTGTTTGGGCGCCGCCTGTTCAAGGATCGTGCGGCCCTGTTCGGAGAGCGTCACCACGATTCCGCGTGCGTCGTCGGGCGCCTGACAGCGAGTCAGCAGGCCTCGCTTGTCCATTCGCGCGAGCTGCCGCGACAGCCGTGCCTTGTGCCAATTCATGACGCGCGCAAGGTCTTTGGCGCGCATGCTGACGCCCGGCTGATCCGACAACGTGGTCAGCACCTCATAATCAGCGCCCGACAGTCCGTCTTGCTCGAGCCCGAAGGCGATCTCGCCTTCGACCTTCATCCGCATCCGGACATAGGCCATCCAGGCCTGCATGCTTGCTTCATCGAGCCACTCGCTCATGATCCGAGCCTATCGGATTAGGTTGTCCGGTTAACCTTGGGAGACATACCCTAGCCCGACGCCGCACCGCGAAAACGTCGCCGATACTGCAACGGTGCGACGTCGACGGCTCGACGCAGATGCGCCCGTAGGTTGGTGCCGCTGCCCAATCCCACCTGCGCCGCGATGTCGTCGACCGGCAGATCGGTGGACTCGAGCAGTCCGCGGGCCGCGTTGATCCGCTGCGCGGCGAGCCAGTCACCGGGCGACTCGCCGGTCTCGGCCCGGAATCTGCGGGCGAAGGTCCGCTCGCTCATGTGCGCGCGGCGGGCCATCTGCGCGACGGTCACCGATTCGGACAGGTTGCGCGACAACCACTGTCGCACGTCGGTCGTCGACTGTCCGGCATCGTCGGGGACCGGTCGCTCGATGAACTGGGCCTGGCCGCCGTCCCGCCACGGTGGCACCACCGCATAGCGCGCGACCCGATTGGCGACCCGAGTGCCATGGTCACGGCGAATCATGTGCAGGCACAAGTCGATTCCCGCGGACAGGCCGGCCGACGACAGAACATCGCCGTCGTCGATGAACAGCACCTTCTCATCGACGACGACCGTCGGGAACATCGCGGCGAGGTCGGCCGCCGACTGCCAGTGGGTGGTCGCCGGGCGGCCGTCGAAGATCCCGGCGGCCGCCAACACGAACGCGCCCGTGCAGATCGATGCGAAACGCGTTGTCGGAGAGCGCCGTTGGAACGCTTCAGCGACCTCGCGGGGCAATGTGCCCGTGTCGCGGACCGACGGATTGCGGGTACCCGGGACGATCACCGTGTCGGCGTCGTCGAGCAGCGCCAGGTCGCCGTGCACACCCAGCGCGTAACCGTGCGTCGACTCGACCGGTTCACCGTCGATCGAACACAGGCGAACATCGTAGAGCCGCTCCCCGGCGTCGTCGACGGCCGCGCCGAACGCCATCGGAACGATGGTCGCATCGAAGCCGATGACCGGCGCGAGGATCAGTACGACGATCCGGTGCGGCGACTGACTCATGGCAGAATCCTTTCATATATTGGCACTTATGCCAATGGTCGGCTCCGTCGCGAACTGCCATGCTCGTACCCATGCTTCGTTTACATCGCGCCTGGATCGTCTTCGGCGCAGCTTTCGTCGCGCTCCTGGCCGCGGCGGCCTTCCGCTCCGCCCCCGGCGTGATGATGGACCCCCTCAACCGGGAATTCGGCTGGTCACACGGCATCATCGGGCTCGCGATGTCGGTCAACATGATGCTGTTCGGCCTGGTGTCGCCGTTCGCGGCGGCGTTGATGGACCGCTGGGGCGTGCGGCCCGTCGTCGGTGCGGCGCTAGCGTCGATCGCCGTCGGCACGGCACTGTCGACGATGATGACCGCCTCGTGGCAGCTCGTCCTACTGTGGGGCATCCTCGTCGGCGCGGGCGCGGGATGCCTGTCCAGCGCCTTCGTCGCGACCGTCGCCACCCGATGGTTCGTCACTCGCCGCGGACTGGTCACCGGCGTCCTGACGGCTGCGAGCGCGACCGGCCAGTTGATCTTCCTTCCGCTGGTCGCGGCGGTCACCTCCGCGCACGGCTGGCGAGTGGCATCGCTGGTCATCACCGGTGCCACCCTGATCGTCATTCCGGTCGCGGTCGCGGGACTGCGCAGCTGGCCGTCCGACGTCGGGGTCGCCCCATTCGGTGCCACCGAGGTCGATCCCACCGAACGCGACGGCGTCGTGCCCGACGCGCTCGCGGGACTACGACTCGGCGTGCGTTCGCGCGTGTTCTGGCTGCTCGCGGGGAGTTTCGCGATCTGCGGCGCCACCACCAACGGCCTGTTGCAGACCCATTTCATCCCGGCGGCGGGCGATCACGGAATGCCTGCGACCACCGCGGCTAGCCTGCTGGCGCTCGTCGGGATCTTCGACGTCGGCGGGACCGTCGTGTCCGGCTGGCTCACCGACCGTTACGACCCCCGCGTGCTGTTGGTGGTCTACTACGTGGGCCGCGGTGCTTCGCTGGCGGTGTTGCCGTCGTTGCTGTCGCCGCATGCGTCCGCGGGCACGGCTGTGTTCATCGTCTTCTACGGGCTCGACTGGGTGGCGACGGTACCGCCGACGATCGCGCTCTGCCGCGAGGTCTTCGGCAACTCGACGCCGGTGGTCTTCGGCTGGATCTTCGCATCGCACCAGGTCGGTGCGGCTGTCGCCGCGTTTGGCGCGGGCGTCATGCGCGATGTCACCGGCTCCTACACCTCGACGTTCGTGGTCGCCGCCCTGCTGTGCGCCCTCGCCGCCGGACTCTGTGTGACAATTCCCCGACGGGAAATGTTTCGGGTACCCGAACTTTTGGGTTAGGATGACCACCATCTGATTCACGGCGGCCCATCGAACGGGTGCGGCGAGCCGAGGCGAAAGGTGGTGGACGCCAGTGACGGCGGTCGACGATGGACGGCGCGAGCAGGTCGACGGTCCTCACGTGTCGGTCAGTGAACTGCAGACCAAGGGGCGCTGGCGGGTCGTCGTCGCACTCTTCGGTCCGGCGTTCGTCGCGTCCGTCGCCTACATCGACCCGGGCAACTTCGCCACCAACTTCGCCGCGGGCTCGGGGCACGGCTACCAACTGGTGTGGGTCATCGTGATGGCCAATGTGATGGCCATCGTCGTGCAGTATCTGTCCTCGAAGATCGGTCTGGCGACCGGACGATCGCTTCCGGAGCTGTGCCGAGACCACTTCCCGCGCAAGACGAACGCGGTGTTGTGGCTGCAGGCCGAGGTCGTCGCGATGGCCACCGACCTCGCCGAGTTCATCGGCGCCGCCGTCGGGCTCTACCTGATCTTCGGGATTCCACTGCTGCCCGCCGGGATCATCACCGCGGTCGTCGCATTCGCGATCCTCGCGCTCGAACAGCGTGGTTACCGGAAATTCGAACTGGCGATCATCGCGATGCTCGCGTTCGTCGGAGCCGGTTTCGTGTATGTGTTCTTCGCCGCCGGGCATCAGGACTATCGTGCGCTGATCGCCGGGCTGGTCCCCGACCTCGGCGGCCACGGAGCCGCCGCGCTGACCGTCGGCATCGTCGGAGCGACCGTTATGCCGCACGTCGTATATCTGCATTCGGCATTGCAGCGCAATCGAATTCGCGCCGACAGCTCCGCCGACCGCCAGGTCCTGCTCCGCTACAACAAATGGGACTGCATCATCGGTCTCGGCCTGGCCGGAGTCGTGAATCTCGCGATGCTGTGCATCGCCGCCGGACTGTTCCACTCGGCTGGGATGACCGATGTCAGCGATCTCAACGAGGTCCACGCCCAACTGGGCGCAATGGTCGGCGGCGGTGCGGCACTGGCTTTCGCGATCGCCCTGATGGCCTCGGGCCTGTCGTCGGCGAGTGTCGGCACCCACGCCGGGCAGATCGTGATGGCCGGGTTCATGAACTGGCGGATGCCGCTGCTGCTGCGGCGCGCCATCACGATGGCACCCGCGCTCGTCATCCTCGCCATCGGTGTCAATCCCAGTGAGGCACTGGTGGTCTCGCAGATCGTGCTGTCGTTCGGCATACCGTTCGCGCTGGTACCGCTGCTGTTGTTGACGCGGCGCCGATCGATCATGGGCGACATGGTCAATCGGCTCGGCACGACGATCGCGATGCTGGTGATCACCGTCGTGATCACCGGGCTGAACCTGTATCTGCTTTACGACGTCGGCGCGGGCTTCGTCGGCTGATCGGCGACGAAGTCGGCTAGCCGCCGCAGACCGGCGCGAAGATCGTCGGGGGCGATCGCGTAGGACAGCCGGACGAACCGCTCGGCCCCGGTGACTCCGAAGTCGTGGCCGGGCGTCAACGAGACCCTGGCTCGCTCAAGTGCCTGCTCGCAGAACTCCCACGACGTGAGCCCGGTGCCGCTCACATCGACGTACACGTAGAAGGCGCCGTCGGGCGCAACCGGAACCGGTAGTCCCATCTCCGAAAGCGCTTGCAGCACAATTTCTTTGCGCTCGACGATCCGGCGTCGCCGATCCTGTGCCAGCTGGAGTGTCGCCGGCTCGAAACAGGTGACCGCCGCGTACTGCGCGGGCGTCGACGGGCAGATGTAGTAGTTCTGAGCCAACTTCTCGATCACCGGGACCATGACGTCGGGCACGACGCACCAGCCGAGACGCCAACCGGTCAGGCCGAACACCTTGGAGAAGCTGTTCACCACGATCGCGTCGTCGTCGACGGTGAGCACGCTGCGCGCCCCGGCGTCGTGGGTGAGGCCGAGGTAGATCTCGTCGACGATGCGCCAGCCGCCGCGCTCGGCCACCGCCGCGCAGATCTTCGTCAATTCCGTTGCGGCGAGCGATGTTCCGGTCGGATTCGACGGTGACGCGAGCATCACCCCGCGAGTATCGGAGTCCCATGCCGCGATCACCGAGGCCGCGTCGAGCTGAAATCTGGTCGCCGCTGACGTCGCCAGCAATGCGACGTCGGCGCCGAAACTCTCCGCGAACTGCCGGTTGCACGGATAGGAGGGATCGGCGACGAGCACGCGGTCGCCCGGGTCGATCAGCGCGGCGGCACACAACAGCAACGCTGCCGACGCCCCGGCGGTGACGCAGACGCGCCGCGGATCGACGTCGAGGCCGTCGACGGCGCGGTAGTGCTCGGCGATCGCCGACCGCAGTTCCCCGATTCCCACCGACGGCGTGTACGGCGTAGGACGCCCATCGGCGAGTTCGCGGACGGTGCGCAGGAATTCCGGCGGCGCACCGAAATCGGGCTCGCCGATGTTCAGGCGGGTGACGTGGCGGCCGGTGGCTTCCATGGCGTCGGCATGCTTGGCGAACTCCATCGCCTGAAACGGCGCGACCCGCTGCGCGCGCTGCGAGATCTGAAACTGCTTGCTGCTCACCGACATCAACTTACGCCGCGGCGTCGGACGCGTACGCTTGCACGGTGTCGGGTATCGGGTCGCGCATGTCGCGTGCGCTGTCGTTGTTCGCCGAGCACCGGCGCGGACTGGCGCTGGTACTCACGGTGATCTCCGTCCTCGTCGCCGCAAACCTGCTCGCGCACTTCACGACGCCGCTCGCCTCGGTGATCGTGGTTCCGATCGCGGCGGCGCTGCTGCTCGCCGGTGGCGCGCTCGCCGGATTGAATTGGTACGACTTGGGATTGACGCCCCGGCAACTGCGCGTCGGGCTGCCCTGGGCTGGCGGTGCGATCGGCGTCGTCGCGGTGATCGTCGCGATCGCCGTGGCCATCCCATGGTTTCGACAGTTCTTCACCTCGGACCGCTACGGGTCGTCGGGCGATGCGCTCTACGCTGCCTTCGTCACGATCCCCCTGCTGACCGTTCTGCCGGAGGAGATCGCGTTTCGCGGTGTGTTGCAGGCCGCGATGCTGAAGGTGTTTCCGCTGCGCATCGGGATCACCATCGGCGCACTGCTCTTCGGAACCTGGCACATCGCTTCGTCTTTCGGCCTCACCGGCGGCAACCGGGGATTGAGCGGCATCCTCGGTGACGGCACATTCGGGGAGATCGCCGGAATCGTCGGTGCCGTGATCGCCACGACATTCGCCGGCATCGTGTTCGGCTGGCTGCGTTACCGCAGCAGTACGCTGCTCGCGTCGATCGCCGCACATTGGGCCCTCAACGCCACCGGAGCGCTCGCGGTCGCCGCAGTGTGGCATCTGTCGAGTTGACTCGCCCAATAGTGCGAAACCCGGCGTGGCACACATAGAACAGACCTCAGCTGCGTCCTAGACTCGCTGACATGAGCCCGAATCAGCACGGCGACCCGCCCGCGTACGACCCGTCGTCGTACGATCCCTCCGCGAATCACTCCACGGGTCGGCACCCGGCCGACCATCACACCCAGCCCGGCCTGGATCCGACCGCCTTCGACAAGCCGCGACTCGACGTCGACCAGCCGGCACCGGCGAAGCCGGAAGCGTTGGGCGACAAGGTCAATCGCCTCGCGAAGAAGGGGGTCGTCTGGCTGGTGTTCATCGGCCTCGCGGTGATCACCTACTTCGTGCTGGCCAATCTGCTACCGCAGTGGTGGGCGCAACGGATCGCCGAACGCGTCAGCGGGCGATTCAGCACCGGCATCTGGGTAGGCTTCACGCTCGCCTTCTTCTGCACCCTGCTGCCGATTGTGTTCCTGTGCCTCGCCTTCGTCAACCGGGCGAAACTGAAGTACGTCCCGACGATCGCATTCACCGTGCTCGCCGTCGTCGCCGCGGTCCCCAACCTGCTGACACTGTCGATCGTGTTGGGGCGCACCAGCGGTGCGTACCGAGGACAGTTCATCCTCGACGTCAACGGTCCCGGTTTCCGCGGCGCCGGCGCGTGGGGAGCGATCATCGCCGCCGTCGTCGGCGCGCTCGTCTGCTATTACATCTGGCGGTTCCGCCGCCGCGGCCGGGCCCTCGCGAAGGAGCGGGCCGCCAACGCCGAGCTGCGCGATCCGAAGTAACACTGCCAACTACTCTCGCTGGTTGAGCGAGCTATTCCCGCTGGTTGAGCGAGCTATTCCCGCTGGTTGAGCGAGCGCAGCGAGTCGAAACCACGCAACCACCTCAGCGAACCCGACCCCCGACGAAATCGGTTGCGCCGACATGGTTTCGACACGGCCTCGGGTAGCGCTACTTCGACTCGGCTAGCGCCTCGCTCAGCACGGCGCTCGACCAGGCTCAACCAGCAGAGGGACGCTTCGGCCGGTGAAACCAGGCTCAACCAGCCCAGGAGACCTACCACCGTGGACCCCGGTCGAGCGAACACAGCCATTCTCGCGCCCACTCAATCGACCGGTGGTCCCGAGTACCTCGGTACCACGGAGAACACTTTCAGCTCCTTCGGCACGCCTTTGGCCTTGAACCGTTTGCGGCGCACGGAGAATGCCTCCGGGTCGCATTCCGCGAGCGCACGGTCGCTGGCGAAGACCTCCCCCGCTCCGGCGGCGGCGGCAACCCGGGCGGCGATGTTGACGTCGACGCCGAGGAAGTCGTCGCCGACGGCCCGCGGCGCTCCGGTGTGCACCCCCGCCCGCAGTTGGGGCCGATAGTCGTCGATGGTGATGGCGTTCACCGCCTGGATCGTCTCGTGGGCGGCGATGATCGCCTCACCGGCGTCGGCGAAGACCGCCATCGTGCCGTCGCCCAGTCCCTTGACGACCTGTCCGCCGTGCTGACGCACGACGTCGGACGTCGCGGTGTTTACCGCGGAGAGGAGTTTGAGAACCTGGTCGTCGCCGGCGGCCAGGGCCCAGGTGGAGAACGCGACGAGGTCGGTGAACAGGATCGTGGTGGGCACCGGCTCATCGCTGTTCGCCCGACGACGGGTGAGATTCTGCCATACCTGAACTGTCGCCAGACCCAATTCTCTTACCGCACTTGGCTGTTCACGATTGGCCTCATCGATCAGCCGGGCGAGACGATCCGACGTCCGCTCAGCCGGATTGACCGTGATCGGGGAGCCCGCCACCATGCTGCGCGCGGTACGAGCCATCCGGACGGCGGATTCGCTGGAATCGGCCCGTTCGATCAACTCGACGGCGCGCCGGCGCGCCGACCGTCGCGGCTGTGTCTGCGGCACTGCATCAGGATCCGGTTCAAGATCCTCGGTCATCAGCGGAACCTCTCGGCTTGTGTCGCCCTGGTCACTACGTCGTCGCACAGTCGTGTCACTTCGTCACTCCCCGCTCCCTCGGCGACCGCCGTCGCAAGATCTTCGGCGGCGCAGCGCAGCTCGAAGAGCCGATCCCGGAACGATTCGAGCTCGTCGGGAGCGAGAATCATCGCGTCAGCGGGAATGGACGTACCCTCGGTGAGCGTTCTCTGTTCGTAGGCACGCTGCCTGCACGACTGCTTACAGTACTTGCGCCGCCTGCCCCGCTCCGAATCGACGATGGTAGCGCCGCACCACGCGCAGGCATACGGGCGCCGGCGCCCGGCAACAACACTGGTCACACGGTCGAGAATACAAGCGCGTAGAATGGCCGGGTTACGCGCAAGCGATTTGGAAGGAATTTTCATGGCAGATCGAGTTCTTCGGGGTAGCCGTCTCGGCGCGGTGAGCTACGAGACCGATCGAGATCACGATCTCGCGCCTCGGCGCATCGTTCAGTACAAGACCGACAACGGCGAGATCTTCGACGTCCCGTTCGCCGACGACGCCGAAGTGCCCTCGAAATGGCCGTGCAAGAACGGCATGGAAGGCACCATCCTCGAAGGTGGCGTGATGGAGGAGAAGAAGGTCAAGCCGCCGCGTACCCACTGGGACATGCTGCTCGAGCGTCGTTCCGAAGAGGAACTCGAAGTGCTGCTCAATGAGCGCCTCGACATCCTCAAGGCGCGTCGCCGCGGATAGGCCCCAACCGACGACAGCCGCCCCCGACCGGTACCTCCGGTCGGGGGCGGCCTCGTCTCGGTGCAGGCCTCGCCCGCGGCTACGTGCGGGCGAACTTCTTGCGCCGACTTTCGATGCCCCACTTGGCGACCTGCAGGAACGCCTCGGTCATCACGCCGCCGCTCATCTTCGACTCGCCGATGGCCCGCTCGGTGAAGGTGATCGGGACTTCGCGCACGATGAACCCGGCCTGCAGCGTCCGCCAGGCCAGGTCGATCTGGAAGCAGTACCCGGCCGAATCGACCTCGTCGAGGCCTATCGTCTGCAGCACGCTGCGCCGATAGGCGCGGAACCCCGCGGTGATGTCGCGGATCGACGACCCCAGCGCGAGTCGGGCGTAGGTGTTGGCACCCTTGGACAGGAACTCGCGGCGCTTGGGCCAGTTCACGAGCTGCCCGCCCGGGACGTAGCGCGAGCCGATCGCGAGGTCGGCACCCGCGTTCACGGCGTCGAGCAGCCGCGACAACTGTTCGGGCGCGTGCGAACCGTCGGCGTCCATCTCGATGATGACGTGATAGTCGCGGTCGAGGCCCCACGCGAAGCCGGCGAGATAGGCCTTGCCGAGTCCGTCCTTCTCGACGCGGTGCAGCACGTGGATCCGGCCGTCGGTGTCGGCAGCTGCCAGCTTGTCGGCGACCTCCCCGGTTCCGTCCGGACTCGAATCGTCGACGACGAGCACGTGAATACCCGTCAACGCCTTGTGCAGCCGGTCGATGATGATCGGCAGATTGTCCCGCTCATTGAAGGTCGGAATGACGACCAGTGCGCCTTCGCCATGGGGGCCGACCTGCTCGGTCGGGTGTTGCGCACCGTCAGTCCCGGCTGCCATCGGGCTCCTTCGTAGTTGTGCCGTCTCCCCTCGGGGCACCCGGCAGTCGGTTGAATCGACTACTCAATCTAGTGTGCGTGGCGATCGCAAACAAAAAACCGCAGATGGCAAAGAGCACGAGAACCCGCGTCGGCCAGCCGCCCAGCCGCGTGGCCAGCGTCTTCGACGTGTGCAACACCACTCGTCCGGTCAGGGTGTCGGGGGTGAAGAACTCGCTCTGGGCGGTGATCGATCCGTCCGGTGCGACGATCGCGCTGATTCCCGACGTCGCCGCGACAAGCACCGTGCGACCGTGTTCGACGGCGCGCACCTGCGACATCGCCAGCTGCTGATAGGTCATCTCGGTGCGGCCGAAGGTCGCGTTGTTGGTCGGTACGTAGAGGATCTGCGCGCCCTGATCGACGGCTGCTTGGGCGGATCGGTCGAAGGCGACCTCCCAGCACGTCGACACACCGACGCGCACCGGCCCCGACGTGCCCGCGACGTCGAGCACCGACGGACCGGTGCCGGCTTCGAAGTCCCCCGCCATGTCGGCGTAGGACGAGAACAGCCGGAAGAACGGCCGCCACGGCAGGTACTCGCCGAACGGCTGCACGATGTGCTTGTCGTAGCGCCCTACCGGGCCGTGCGTCCCCTCCCACAGCAGCACCGTGTTGGTGTATCGGCCGTCGGGATTGCTCACCAGCGTGCCGACGAGGATGGGTGCGCCGACGGCGACCGACGCCGCGGTGATCTCGTCGGCCGCATCGGAGTTGGTCAGCGGGGAGATATCGGAGGCGTTCTCCGGCCACACGACGAAATCCGGCCGGGGTGTCGTTCCGGCGTGGACGGCTGCGGCCAGTCGTTGTGTCTGCGCGACGTGATTGTCGAGCACCGCGCGACGCTGTGCGTTGAAGTCGAGACCGAGCCGCGGGACATTGCCCTGGATGACCGCGACCGACGCCGTCGTCGGCGATAGATTCTTGTCTTGCGACCCGGGAGTCAGCGCGATCGCTGCGACCGGCGCCACCAACGCCAGCACGACGAGGACCATCGCCGTCCGCAGCCGCGCCGAGCGTAATGGATGGCGGTCGTCGGGGCTGAGCGCGTCGTCGGACGCCGAGCGCCGATACGACTGCCCGAGCATCACCAGCAACCACGCCACCGACGACCCGAACAGCGCGACGCCGAACGATAACCCGGTGACGCCGACCGCCGAGGCCAATGGCAGCAGCGGACCATCTGTTTGACTGAAAGCTGCTCTGCCCCAGGGGAATCCACCGAACGGAAAGGTCGAGCGGGCCGCTTCGACGGCGACCCAGCTCAACGCGAACCACAGCGGCGGCACCGGCAGACGCATACTCACCGTGGCCATCACCCCGAAGGCCGCGAGGAACACCGCCAACACCGTCGCCAGCGCCAGCCAGGGCAACGGCCCGACGTACACCCCGATCCAGGGCAGCAGCGGAATGAAGAAGGCCAGCCCGAAGACGAAGCCCACCCAGGCGCCCAGACGTACGCGCGGCCGGCCCAGGCGCAATGCGACGGCGAGCAGACCGAGTGCGACGACGGCCAGGAACCACAGATTGCGCGGCGGGAAGGCCGCCCACATCAAACCGCCCGCCACGGCGCCGACGGCGGTGCGCCACCCCCAGTCGCGGGCGCGCTCGTCGCGCAACAGCCGTCCCGGCTCGACGCTGATCACCGGGCGTCGGCTCCGACGCCGATGTCGCCGAAGATCGCCCGACCGGCCGACACGGTCGCGACGCAGGTCGGCAACGTGGCGCCGGGAGCGACGTCGGGCAGCGACGGAACTCGCGAACGCGGGTCGGTGGACCAGCGCTGCACTTTCTCGTCGGAGCCGGCGACGACGAAGTCTTCGACCTCCCAGACCGCGTAGTGCGCGGGCGCCCCCGGAACCAGCGTTCCGGTCATCCCGTCGTTGATGCCCGCCGCGCGCCACCCGCCGCGGGTGCAGGCGGCGAACGCTGCTCGCGCCGACACCGCGCTGGTCGACGTGTGGTGATGTACCGCCGCCCGCACCGTTGCCCACGGGTCGACCTGGGTGACTGGAGCATCTGACGAGAATGACAGTGCCACACCGGTTTTCGCGAGCATCGCGAAGTCGTTCAGACCGTCGGCGCGATCGCCGAGGCGAGTACGGTACAGCGCGCCGGGTCCGCCCCATGCGGCGTCGAAGGCGGGCTGCATGCTCGCGATGACGCCGCAGCGCGCCAGTGTCGCCGCCTGTGCGGCCGTGACCATTTCGGCGTGCTCGACGCGGTGCGCGCATTTCGCGATCGACGCCGTCGGAAGTTGCGCGGCGAGGCGGTCCAGCGCATCGACGACGCCGGCCATCGCGCGGTCGCCGATGACGTGGAATCCGGCCTGCACACCGGCATCGGTGCAGGCGCGCAGGTGGGTGTAGATCTGCTCGGCGTCGAGGAATTCGACGCCGCTGGTGCCCAGATCGTCGGCGTACGGCTCGGACAACAGGGCCGTGCGCGAGCCGAGGGAACCGTCGACGAAGAGGTCGCCGGCGAGGCCGTCGGCGCCCGTTTCGGCGAGGACCGCCGTGGCCTGCGCTGCGCTGGCGACCGGTGCGCCCCAGAGTCGACGGACGGCGACCGGGTGATCGAGGTCGCCGACCGCGCGGAAATCGTCGAGGCCGGCGATCTCCGGGCCGCCGTTCTCGTGCACGGCGACGATGCCCGCGGCCGCGCAGTGGTCGAGGGCACGCCGCTGAGCGGTCGCGCGTTGCCCCGCGGACAGCGACGCGCGGGCGGCGGCTCGGACCGCGTGGTGGGCGTCCCCGGTCAGCGGGCCGTCGACGCCGACACCCGTCATGCCGGCAAGCTCCGGAACCGCCGCACGCAGCGCCGACGACGCGAGCGCCGAATGTTCGTCCACCCGGGACAGATACACCAACCGGTCCCCGACGACGGCGTCGATCTCTTCGGTCGTCGGGATCCGGCGGTCGGTCCACGTGGATTCGTCCCACCCGCCCTGGATGACAACGGCGTCGCGGCTCAGACCGCCGACCAACACGCGCAGTCGATCGAGAAGATCCGCCGCTGACACGGCGTCTGCGGCGGTGCGCCCGCTCAGCGCAAGCCCGAGTGGGGTCAGGTGGACGTGTGAGTCGACGAATGCCGGTGCTACGAACCGCCCGCCGAGGTCGATGACCTCGGCGTCGGGGTGAAGTGCCGCGCCGACGGCGTCGGAGCCGACCCACACGACGACACCGTCGGTGACCGCCATCGCGGTGGCGTCCGGCGAGGCCGGGGTATAGACGTGACCGGAGACCAGAAGTTGGGTAGCCATAGGGCTTCTAGTGTGCCGTGCCCGGGCACGCCCGCGGTCAGTGCCCCCGCTCGAGTTGCGGCTGGGTGATGACGTGCGGGTAGGCGGTAGTCGGGGCGACGACGGTGCTCTCGACGAACACCGTGCCGTCGACGACGGTTCCCGGCATCGCACCGGTGGCGTAGAGGGTGGCACGGTCGACGGCGCCGGCGAATTTGCGTTCACCGTAGGCGCTCACCGCGGGCGCGAGAGCCCGCCGCACGGGCTTGGCGAGCAGCGCCAACCCGAGCACCGAGGTGACGATCCCCGGCACGATCAGCAGCATCGTCGACACCGCCAGCAGCGCGGTATCGGTGAGCGCCTTCGCCGGTGCGATCTCGTTGCGCGCGGCCATGGCCAGGTCGCCGAAGACCGCTCGGCCGCGCCGGGCGAGCAGGATCAGTCCCGCTCCGCCGGCGGCGACGGCGATCAGCAGTGCCCAGCCGAAGCCGAGCCATATCGACAGCCCGACGAACACCCCGATCTCGACGACGAGGTAGGCCAGAAAGATGAGGCGTTTCATGACAGGTTCCGTCCCTTCGCAGACTTCCGCGGCCGGTGTGAACAAGCCGCACGTCGAGTACAACGAACGAGGAGACGATTTTGCTCCCGGCGCCTACTCTCCTCGCCCCTCGATGTCGCCCTCGGTCTGCAGATACACCTGACGTAGGTCGTCGAGCATCTGGTCCGGCGGTGCCTGCCACATCTTGCGTTCGACGGCTTCGAGGAGTCGTTCGGCGATACCGTGCAGCGCCCACGGATTCGACTGGTTCATGAACTTCTGATTGGTCTCGTCGAGGACGTAGGACTCGGTGAGCTTCTCGTACATCCAGTCCGCCACGACGTCGGTGGTCGCGTCGTAGCCGAACAGATAGTCGACGGTCGCGGCCATCTCGAAAGCGCCCTTGTAACCGTGGCGTTGCATCGCGGCGATCCAGCGCGGATTCACGACTCGGGCGCGAAAGACCCGGCTGGTCTCCTCCGACAGCGTACGAGTGCGCACCGCGTCCGGCCGGGTCGAGTCACCGATGTAGGCCTCCGGCGCGGACCCGGTCAGCGCGCGCACCGTGGCGACCATGCCGCCGTGGTACTGGAAGTAGTCGTCGGAGTCGGCGATGTCGTGTTCGCGGGTGTCGGTGTTCTTCGCCGCGACCGCGATCCGGCGGTACGCGCTGCGCATGTCGTCGACGGCGGCCACCCCGTCGAGCCCACGACCGTAGGCATAGCCGCCCCACTCGGTGTAGACCTGCGCGAGATCGGCGTCGGTACGCCACTGTTGCGAGTCGATCAGCTCCAGCAACCCGGCGCCATAGGTTCCGGGTTTGGAGCCGAAGACGCGGGTGGTGGCTCGACGACGGTCCCCGTGCTCGGCGAGCGATTCCGTGACATGTGCCGCGACGAAGTTCTGCTCGGCCGGTTCGTCGGCACCCGCGGCGAGCGCGACGGCGTCGTCGAGCATCGCGACGACGTGGGGGAACGCATCGCGGAAGAAGCCCGAGATGCGGATCGTCACATCGATGCGAGGCCGGCCGAGTTCGGCGAGGTCGATGAGTTCGAGATCGACGACGCGCCGCGACGCCTCGTCCCAGATCGGTGAGACGCCAAGCAGCGCAAGCACTTCGGCGATGTCGTCGCCGGAGGTGCGCATCGCCGAGGTGCCCCACACCGACAGGCCGACCGACGTCGGGTACTCGCCGTGATCGGCGAGATAGCGCTCGACGAGCGAGTCCGCCATGGCCCGGCCGGTCTCCCAGGCCAACCGGCTCGGCACCGCTTTGGGATCGACCGAGTAGAAGTTGCGTCCGGTGGGCAGCACGTTGATCAGTCCCCGCAGCGGTGAACCGCTAGGTCCCGCGGGGATGAACCCGCCGTCGAGCGCATGCAGGATGCGGTCGATCTCGGCGGTGGTCTGGCGCAGGCGGGGTACCACCTCGGTGGCGGCGAACGTCAGCACGTCGGCGACGGCCCGTGGGCGTCCCGCCGACGCCGCGGCGACCGCCTGCGTCGACCAGTCCCCCGCCGCACACTGCGAAACCAATTCGCGTGCAACGGCTTCGGTGGCGTCGACGTCGGCGCGGATCATTTCGGCCCGCTCGCTGCGCTCCCGGCGCCGTTGGATGCTGTCGCCTTCGATCATGCCCAGCGCCTCACGCAGCCCGGGCAGCGCGGCGGTGCCACCCCAGAGCTGCCGAGCCCGCAGCATCGCGAGGACGAGGTCGGTCTCCGACTCACCGCTGGGCGGTGCGCCCAGAATGTGCAGACCGTCGCGGATCTGCACGTCTTTGATCTCGCACAGCCAGCCGTCGACGTGCAGCAGCATGTCGTCGAAGACTTCCTCGTCGGGGCGCTGTGCGAGTCCGAGGTCGTGGTCCATCTTGGCCGCCGTCAACAGCGTCCAGATCTGCTGACGGATCGCGGGCAGCTTGGCGGGATCGAGCGCGGAGATGTTCGCGTGCTCGTCGAGTAACTGCTCCAGTCGAGCGATGTCGCCGTATGACTCGGCACGCGCCATCGGCGGAATCAGATGGTCGACGAGGACGGCGTGTGCACGACGCTTGGCCTGCGTGCCTTCGCCGGGATCGTTGACGAGGAACGGATAGATCAGCGGCAGGTCGCCGAGCGCGGCGTCGGTGCCGCAGTCGGCCGACATGCCCAGCGTCTTGCCGGGCAGCCATTCGAGGTTGCCGTGTTTGCCGACGTGCACCACGGCGTCGGCGCCGAAGCCCCACTGCTGGTCGGCCAACCAGCGATAGCAGGCGAGGTAGTGGTGGCTCGGCGGGAGGTCGGGGTCGTGGTAGATGGCGACCGGCTTCTCCCCGAACCCACGCGGCGGCTGCACCATCAGCACGATGTTGCCGAATGTCAGTGCGGCGACGACGATGTCGCCGTCCGGGTTGGCCGAGCGGTCGACGAAGAGGTCGCCCGGCGCTGGTCCCCAATGCTCCTCGACAGCGGTGCGCAGCCCCCGCGGGAGGGTGGCGAACCAGGCTCGGTAGTCGGCGGCGGAGACACGAATCGGGTTGGCGGCCAACGCTTCTTCGGTGAGCCAGTCGGGATCCTGACCGCCCGCGGCGATCAGTGCGTGCATCAGCGCATCGGAATCGTCCTGTGCCAGGCCGGGAATCGCATCGTCGCCGGCCGCGGGCCCGATGTCGTAGTCCGCGGCGCGCAGGGCGTCGAACAGTCGCAGTAGGCTCTTGGGGGTGTCGAGGCCCACCGCGTTGCCGATGCGCGCATGTTTGGTCGGGTATGCCGAGAGCAGCAAGGCGACGCGACGCTGGGCGGCGGGGATGCGCCGCAGACGCGCGTGGCGCACGGCGATGCCCGCGACGCGCGCGCACCGCTCGGGGTCGGGCTGATACCAGGGCAGACCGTTCTCGTCGAACTCCTTGAACGAGAAGGGCACGGTGATGATGCGGCCGTCGAATTCGGGGACGGCCACCTGACTGGCGACGTCGAGCGGCGACATGCCGTCGTCGCTGGCGGCCCAGTCCTCGCGCGAGCCGGTCAGGCACAAGCCCTGCAGGATCGGGATGTCCAACGCGGCGAGGCGTTCGATGTTCCAGGCCTCGTCGTCGCCGCCCGCGGACGCGGTCGCCGGAGTGGTTCCGCCCGCCGCGAGGACGGTGACGACGAGTGCGTCGGTGGTACCGAGCAACTCGATGAGTTCGTCGGGCGCCGAACGCAGGGAGGCGCAGAACACCGGCAGCGCCCGCGCGCCCGCGGATTCGATTGCGGCACACAATGCGTCGACGTAGCGGGTGTTGCCGGCCAGATGCTGGGCGCGATAGTAGAGCACGCCGACGGTGACCTGCGACGCCGCTTCGTCCGCGGCGGTCTCCGACGTCGCGTCACTCGTCGCACGGTCGAGGATTCCCCACGACGGCGTCTGCACCGGCTCGACGAAGCCGAGTCCGGTGAACAGCACGGTGTCGGAGAGGAAGTTGTAGGCATTGGCGAAGTTGTCGACGCCGCCCGCGGCGAAGTAGTTGTGCGCCTGCGCGACGACGCCGGCCGCGACGGTGGACAGCGCCATCAGATCGGGATCGGGCGACGTCTCGCCGGACAGCACGACGACGGGTTTGCCGACGGCGAGCACCGCGTCGAGGCCCTCCTCCCAGGCCCGACGGCCGCCCAGGATGCGCACGACGATCAGGTCGGCGTCGGCGGCGAGGTCGGGAATGTCGTCGATGAGCAGCCGCGACGGGTTGGCGCCGGCGAATCTGGCGTGATCGCGCCGGTCGGTGGCCGCGGCCGCGGTGATGAGGTCGGTGTCCGAAGTGGACAGCAACAGGATCTGGGCGGTGTCGGTGTCAGCGGCGTCAGCAGTCATGGTGCTGCCAGCCTAATGGCGACGTGGCTACCCTGGTCAGGTGACCCTCAGTCCCCGATCCGCGGCCCAGACGGCACCCCGCACGGGCGATGACCACTGCCCCGGCGTCTTCGCGACCCACGCCGCTGCCGATGGTCCGCTGGCCCGAATCCGGCTGCCCGGCGGCGCACTGACCGCCGAGCAGTTGCAGGCATTGGCGCGCGCCGCCGCCGACCACGGCGACGGTCACCTCGAATTGACCGGACGGGCGAATGTCCAGTTGCGCGCGATCCGCGACGTCGGGGCGGTGGCCGCGTTGATCGCCGACGCCGGGCTGGTGGCCGATGCGGCGACCGATCGGCAGCGCAACGTCGTGGTCTCGGCGTTGTCGGGGCGGGTCGGAGGCGTCGACGACGTGCGTGAGGTGGCCAGACGACTCGACGATGCGCTGCGTGGGGGCGCGGCGCCCGGCGGGCTGTCCCGGCGGTTCTGGTTCGGCGTCGACGACGGTCGGGGCGACGTGATCGCGCAGCGGCCGGACGTGACGTTGGTGGCAACCGGCGAGCAACGGTTCGACGTCGTGTTCGGCGATGAGCACGTGGGATCGACCGACGCGGCCGGTGCCGTCGACGTATTGCTGGGTGTCGCAACGCATTTCGTGTCCGCCGCGCCTGATGCCTGGCGGGTGAGCGAGGTGGACGCGCGCCTCGTCGCGGCGATGCGCGCACACCTCGGAACGTCCCTGGCCCCGGCATTTCACACCGCTGCGCCGGCTCCCGCACCGCGTACCCCGGTGGTCGGGTGGTTCGATCAGGACGACGGCCGGGTCTTGTTGGGTGCCACCGTCGCGCTCGGACGGCTCCCCGCGCGGACCGCCGAGTTCCTGGCGGCGATCGGCGCGCCGCTGGTGATCACACCGCACCGCGAAATCCTGATCTGCGACCTCACCGAAGGGGTCGCCGAGACCGTCGTGCGCGTCCTCGCACCGATGGGGCTGATCTTCGACGCGGCGTCGCCGTGGACGTCGGTGTCGTCATGCGCGGGGATGCCGGGATGCGCCAAGGCGCTCGCACCGGTGCGCGACGACCTCGTCGCCTACGTCGCCACCGTGGCTCCCGGTGAGATCGGTACGGCGCAACACTGGGTCGGCTGCAGTCGGGGCTGCGGAACGCCCACCCACGCGCATGTGCGGGTCGAGGCGATCTCCGACGCCTCCGGGGCGACCGAATATCGTCGTACGCCCATGTCATAGGCTGACTTTCATCATGAGTGAGCACTACTCCTATGTCCGCGACGGCGCGGAGATCTATCGTCGGTCCTTCGCCACCATCCGTGCCGAATCCGACCTGTCGGCCTTCGACGACGACCTCGCGACGGTCGTCGTTCGCATGATTCACGCGAGCGGGCAGACCGACCTGACCACCGACGTGCGGGCCAGCACCGGACTCGTCGACGCCGCGCGCACCGCGCTGAACGCCGGCGCGCCGATTCTGTGCGACGCCACCATGGTCGCGTCGGGCGTGACTCGCAAGCGACTGCCCGCCGACAACGACGTCCGGTGCTTTCTCGGCGAGCCCGGACTGGCCGAGCTGGCGGAGAAGCTGGGTACGACCCGAACCGCCGCGGCCGTCGAGTTGTGGCGCCCGCACCTGGCCGGTGCCGTCGTCGCGATCGGCAACGCTCCGACCGCGCTGTTCGCGCTGCTCGAGCTGATCGACGCCGGCGGACCCGTGCCTGCGGCGGTCATCGGTGCGCCGGTGGGGTTCATCGGGGCTGCGGAATCGTGCGCGGCCCTGGCCGCACGGCCCGACGTCGACTACCTCACGGTGCTCGGCCGGCGGGGCGGTTCGGCGATCACCGCCGCGGCACTCAACGCGCTTGCGAGTCCGGTCGAATGAGCGAGGCAGCCGTGCGGGTCGGAAAGTTGTGGGGCGTCGGCCTCGGCCCCGGTGACAGCGAACTCGTCACCGTGAAGGCCGCTCGGGTCATCGGGGACGCCGACGTCGTGGCGTATCACTGCGCCCGGCACGGTCGGAGCATCGCGCGCGGTGTCGCCCAGCCGTATCTGTCGTCGGGACAGATCGAGGAGCGGTTGATGTACCCGGTGACGGTCGAGACCACCGATCATCCCGGCGGCTATGCCGGCGCGCTCGCCGACTTCTACACCGAGAGCGCACAGCGGTTGGCGGTTCACCTGGCCGCGGGGCGCGACGTGGTGCTCCTGGCCGAAGGCGACCCGCTGTTCTTCAGCTCGTACATGCACATGCACAAGCGGCTGGCGCCGCACTTCCCCGCGGAGATCATTCCCGGTGTGACGTCGGTGTCCGCGGCGTCGGCGGCGATCGGCGTCCCGCTCGTCGAGGGCGAGGAGAATCTGACGGTACTGCCGGGGACCGCCCCGAAGGCCGAACTCGTCGCGAAGTTGCGGGCGGGACATGCGCTGGCGATCATGAAGTTGGGCCGGACCTTCCCCACTGTCGTTGCCGCACTTGAGGAATCGGGACGCCTCGACGAGGCGTGGTACGTCGAACGCGCATCGACGAGCCAACAGCGGGTGGCGCGCGTCGTCGACGTCGACCCCGCGTCGGTGCCGTACTTCTCGTTGATAGTCGTCCCGTCGCCGATGAATCGGGACTGGGTCGGCGATCGAGTGGAGGTACCCGACGCCGCGTCGACGCCGGGTTGCGTGACCGTCGTCGGCCTGGGGCCGGGTGACGACGCGCAGACCACCCCGCAGGTGTCGGCGGCGCTGGCCGAGGCGACCGACCTGATCGGATACAAGACATACCTGGCCCGGCTGACCGCGCGGCCCGGGCAGCGCGTACACGCCAGTGACAATCAGGTCGAGTCCGAGCGCGCCGAGTTCGCGTTGAGTCTCGCCGAGCGTGGTGCGCGGGTCGCGGTGGTGTCGTCGGGTGATCCGGGGATCTTCGCGATGGCAACCGCGGTTGCGGAGATCGCGGCGGAGCCACGCTGGCACGACGTCGCGGTGCGGGTGTTGCCGGGTGTCACCGCGGCGACTGCGGTGGCCGCCGCGTTCGGCGCCCCGCTGGGCCACGACCTCGCGATCGTGTCGCTGTCGGATCGTCTCAAGCCGTGGGAGGTGATCGCCGAACGCATTCGCGCCGCGGTGACGGCCGACCTCGTGGTAGCGATCTACAACCCGGGGTCGTCGCAACGGACGTGGCAGGTCGGCGAACTCAAAGCGCTTCTGCAACAGCATCTTCCGGGCGATCGCGTCGTCCTGCTGGGACGCGACGTCGGCGGGCCGACGCAGTCGACGCGGGTGACCAGCGTCGATGAGCTGGACCCGACCGTCGTCGACATGCGGACGCTGATCATCGTCGGGTCGTCGACGACTCGGGTGGTCGAGCGGTCCGCGGGCGACGTGGTGTTCACGCCCCGCCATTACAGCTGACGGGTACCTTTCGCCACGGCTATCGCCGAATCACCGTCCGCACCCAAGCCAGCGCCGACGCAGCGTCGTCGACCGCTACCAGTCCCGCCGGCTCGACCGGGCGCTCGACCATCACGACCTCGATGCCCAACTCTCGCGCGGCGTCGAGTTTGGCCCGCGTCAGCGCTCCCCCGCTGTTCTTCGTCACCAGTGTCGTGATCCGGTGTGCCGTCATAAGCGCGGCCTCGTCGTCGTGACGGTATGGCCCACGCGCGGAGAGGATTTCGGCGTTCGGTGGCAGTAGCGCCGACGGTGGGTCGACGACGCGGATCAGAAACCATGCATCGGTGACGCCCGCGAATACGCCGACGTCCTGGCGTCCGGTCGTCAGAAATACACGGCCGCGTCGCGTCGCGACGTAGTCGGCGGCGGCGGCCATGTCGGGTAGGCGAAACCAATCGTCCCCGGCACTCGGCGACCACGGCGGGCGACGCAGACGCAGCAACGGCGTCGACGATGCCGCGCACGCGGCAACCGCGTGGCGCGTCATCGTCGCGGCGAACGGGTGCGTCGCATCGACGACGCACGAAATCCGTTCGGCCCGAACATAGTCCGCCAGGCCGTCGACGCCGCCGAAGCCGCCGATACGGACCTCGCCGACGGGAAGTCGGGGCCGCTGCACCCGGCCGGCCAGCGACGACACGACGTCCATACCGTCATCGACGGCACCGGCCGCCAACTCACGCGCCTCCCCGGTGCCACCCAGAATCAACAGGCGACCGCCCCGTTCAGTGCCCGGCATCGTTGCGCAACTTGGTCATTCGGGCCTGCGAGTACAGGTAGCTGTCGGTGACGTCCGGATGCGCCGCGGCGTCGAGCACCCGCCCGACGAAGATGACGGCGGTCCGTCGGACGCCTACGGCGTCGAGCACTCCCGGCAGGTCCGCGAGCGCGCACCGAACGATCCGCTGATCGTCGCGACTCGCGAAAGCGACTGTCGCCGTGGGACAGTCGGCCCCGTAATGCGGCGCCACCGCATCCACTATCTGCTGTGCCTGATGCGCGGCCAGATGCAGAGCGAGGGTGACGCCAGTCGTGGCCAACGTCGCCAAATCCTCTCCGTCGGGCATATCCGTCGACAGCGTCGACACCCGCGTGATGAGCAGACTCTGCCCGACGCCGGGCACCGTCAACTCGGTCGACATCGCCGCCGCGGCTGCCGCGAAGGCGGGTACGCCGGGCACGATCTGATAGTCGATGCCCAACTCCGCAAGGCGTCGAACCTGTTCGGCCACAGCGGAATACAGCGACGGATCGCCCGAATGCAGCCGAGCCACATGATGTCCGCGGGCATCGGCGGCGGCGATGTGCTCGATGATGTCGGGCAATGGCATTCGCGCCGTGTCGATCAGCGTCGCATCCGGTGGGCAGTGCACCAGCATCTCCCGCGGAACCAATGAGCCCGCGTACAAACAGGTTTGGCACCGAGCGAGGAGCTCGGCGCCCCGCAACGTCAGCAGATCGGGCGCTCCCGGCCCCGCGCCGATCACGTAGACCGTCACTCGCCACTCCCCTTCTCAACCACCCATTGCACAATCGGTAGCAACGGCCGCCACGTCGTCATCGTCCCCAGCGGCCCAGCTTGTTCGATGCCGAGCCTGGTCATCGTTCCGCCGAACTCGGCGAACAGGGTCGCGAGCAGGGTCTGGTTCTCGACGGTGACCGCGTTGACGACGAGTCGTCCACCCGGCCGCAGACGCGCCCACGCGGCGTCGAAGAGTGTGCGGTCGAGTCCGCCGCCGACGAACACCGTGTCGGGGTCCGGCGCCTTCGAGAAGGCGGCCGGCGCCGCGCCGACGATCGTCAAGCGGTCGGCCACCCCGTGTCGCGCGGCATTGCCGGTGATTCGCCCGGCCCGGGTCGTCACCGTCTCGAAAGCGATTGCGCGACTTGATCGCTCGACCCGCAGCCACTCGATGCCGACGCTGCCCGAGCCTGCGCCGACGTCCCAGAGCAGCTGTCCGTCGCTCGGCGCCAGCGCGCTCACGGTGAGCGCCCGGACGACCCTCTTGGTCAGCTGGCCGTCGTGATCGTAGGCGGTGTCGTCGAGGCCGGGGGTGGCGATCCGCTTGGGTCCGCGCAATTGCAGGGCGACGATGTTCAGCGGGTCGACGTCGGGGGCTTTCCAGACGTCGGCGCGGTCGGACCTGA
Source organism: Gordonia asplenii (assembly GCF_012933505.1). GTDB lineage: Bacteria > Actinomycetota > Actinomycetes > Mycobacteriales > Mycobacteriaceae > Gordonia > Gordonia asplenii. Next base: position 458,015 of record NZ_JABBNB010000001.1, on the reverse strand, counting down.
TCCGTTCCGCCGGGCCGCCGAGCTGCTCCAGGACGGTCATCGAGCTCGCGCCGAAGTGGTTGTCGCACAGTAGTTCCGCAATATTCGACGGCGTGCGTGCGTCGCGCGACAGGACGAGCAGGCGGGTGCCGCCGGACGCGTGCGCGAGGATCGTCGACGGCGACGCGGTCACCAGGGACACCACCTGGGTCCGTGCGAGATCCCAGCCGAGACGGGCGGCGGCGAGGCTGGCGCTGGAGACGGCCGGGATCACCCGGACCGCGTCGGCGCCGACGCGGGCGATGATCGACGCCCCGACACCGTGGAACATCGGGTCGCCCGAGGCGAGGATGTGCGTGGGGTGGGTTGGGTCGCCGGCCCCTCGATACACCGAAGCTCGCAAGCTCGCTTCGGCACTCGGGGAGCGGAGGGCCCGAACTCGCACGCTCGCTTCGGCACTCGGGGAGCGGAGGTCCGGAACACGCGAGCTCGCTTCGGCACTCGGGGTGCGGAGGTCCCGAACTCGCACGCTCGCTTCGGCACTCGGGGAGCCGGTAACTTCCTCGCCCGGGGAGCGCAGGGCCCGAACTTCCGAGCTGCCTTCCTCGCCCGACGAGCGCGGGGCCAGCTCGTCCAGGTGCTCGTTCATCGGTGAGCGCCACGGCACGATTGTCGCCGATACGTGGCCGTCGAGCATCGCCAGTTGCCGGGGCGAACCGAGGATCGTGGTCGCGCCGGCCAATTCGTTCTGCGCGGCGCGCGTCAGGCCTTCCCAGCCGTCGGCTCCGATGCCGACGACGACGAAGCGGACCGCGCTCACCTCGGCAGCCGGCGCCAGATCGCGCGTGGCAGCAGGCGGAACACGAAGATCGTCGGGCGTATCGCCCACGGCACCCACACTTCTCGCCGACCACTGCGGTAGGCGCGCGCCACGGCGTCGGCGACGGCGTCGGCGGTGACGCTCATCGGGGCCGGCTTCACGCCGGTGGCCATCAGGTCGGCGGTCATCGCGCCGATGACGAACCCGGGCCGCGCGAGCAGCACGCGAACCTTGGTGTGGTGCAACGCATCCGACAATCCGCTGGCGAAGCCGTCGAGGCCGGCCTTGGTGGAGCCGTAGACGTAGTTGGCTCGCCGGACGCGCGCGCCGGCGATCGACGAGAAGACGATCAGCGTCGAGCGCATGGTCTGTTTGCGCAGACTGTTGGCCAGCAGCGTGAGAATGCTGACCTGTGCCACGTAATCGGTCTGCGCGATCTGCAGCGCGTGTGCGACGTCGGTCTCCGACTTCGCCGCGTCGCCGAGAATGCCGAAGGCGACGATCGCGGCCTCGACCGGGCCGTAGTCGGCGGTCAGTTGTTCGACGAGCGCGGGATGCGATGCGGTGTCGTCGGCGTCGAAGGCGACGGCCGTCACGTCGCGCGCGCCCGCGGCGAGGACGATCGCGCGCTCGGCGGCCAAGTCGTCGGGACGTCGGGCCGCCAGCACCACTCGACGGCCCGCTGCCAGTCGAGCTGCCAGCGCGACGCCGATCTCGCTGCGGCCGCCGAACAGAATGATGGTGCCCGCGTCGGGTTGTGACATTCCTCGATCATCCCACCCGGCCGATGCCGCTGACGCGCCCGGGTATCCGGGCACTAACGTGAAGCGGTGACTCGAACCCCACGGCACCGAAACACGGCCGACCTCACCCCCGAGGCCCTCGACTTCCTCACCGAACGCCACCTGGGAACCCTGGGTACCGTCCGGGCCGACGGTACCCCGCATGTCGTCGCCGTCGGCTTCACCTACGATCCCGCCACGGCCCTCGCCCGGGTCATCACATTCGATGGCAGCCAGAAGGTTCGCAACGTCGAACGCGGCGGGTACGCGTCGCTCACGCACGTCGACGGCGCGCGTTGGCTCACGCTGGAGGGGCCCGCACGGGTCAGCCGGGAGCCCGATCGGGTGCGCGACGCCGAGGACCGGTACGCGGCGCGCTACCGCCGCCCCAAGCCCAATCCCCGTCGGGTCGTCATCGAGGTGACGGTGTCCCGGGTACTGGGCTCAGCGGGGTTACGCGGCGAATAGGCCGGCGGCGCAGGCGTTTACATACCCTGTGCGTTGCGCTGTGCCTCTTCGTCGATGAGCGGCAGGTCGTCACGGGTGACCACCCGCGACGCGATCGCATACTCGACGAGCTTCGTGCGACGGTTGCTGGCGAGCTTGCCTCCGCCGCCGCGCATGCCGGACACACCCAGCTGATCGAGTTTGTCGCAGACGTTGTCGAGTTTGCGATTGAACTTGGTCAGCGACCACCCCAACCGTGCGGCGGCCTGCGCCGACGACGGAATCGCACTCGATCCGGTGCCGTCGCGACGCAGAATCTGTTCTGCCAGCACGACGATCAGCACTTTCTGCGACTCGGTCAGCTTCGGCACCCCCACCGTCGTCTGACCGATGTTGATGTACGGCTGAGTCACTTCGTCGACACCGGGAGCGCCCGCGTAGACGTCGAGCTCGTAGGTCGTGGGCCCGGCGGTGAACACCACCGTCGTCTTGCCGAACACCAGCGGCATCCGGGCACCCGGCCCGACGACGCCGGAGAATCCGACGTCGCCCGCGGAGATGCTGGCCGACAGGTGCGAGCCCAGGTTGGACAGCCACCACATGCCGCCCTCGAAGTGCAGAACGAGGAAACGTCGATGAAGGTACGGGTTGTTGTCTACCGAGAGGTCGGCTTCGCGGCCGATGAAGAACCGCTGTTGCGGCGACAGCGGAAACCTCTCACCGCAGTACTCGACGTAGGTCTCGACATCTATCCCGTCCGGCACCATCAGGTCGACTCATCCCTCCCGCGTGCCGTCGGAGGCCGCAGATTCTCCTTGATTGCCATTTCCGTCGTCGACGTCGGTGTCATCGACCGCCGAGGCGTCCGTGACGGTGGTGTCGTCGACCGCTTCGAAATTCAGTGTCGCCGCCTCGTCGACGACGGTGCTCGAGACATCGTCGGCGTCGTCGGCGACCGACACCACGATCACCGTGACATTGTCGTGCGCGCCGAGCGCGAGCGCGGCGTCGACCAATGCGGTGGTGGCCGCCTCGGGGGTGGCCGCAGCGTTGAGGAGTTCGCTGAGTTCCTCGTCGGGCAGCTCGCCGGTGAGGCCGTCGGAACAGATCAGCAGTTTGTCGCCGGGTTCGGTTTCGAAGGCGAAGAAGTCGGCTTGCGGCTCCGACATCCCGGCGCCGAGGGCCCGGGTGATGACATTGCGTCGTGGATCGATGCGGGCCTGGTCCGCCGTCATGAACCCGGCGTCGACGAATTCTTGAACCTGCGAATGGTCGATGGTGACCTGTTCGAGCAGGCCGCCGCGCGAGCAGTAGGTGCGCGAGTCGCCGATGTTGAACACCAGCCAGTGCGGTGCGTCGGAGTAGGTCACCAGCACGGCACCCGTGGCGGTGGTGCCCGCGCGGCGGGTGCTCTCCGAATCGATGTCGCTGATGGCCCGCTGCGCCGAGCGGAGCAGCTCGTCGAGCTTGTCGCGGGTGGCGTCCTGCTCGTCGTAGACGGGAGCCTCGGACAGCGCGAGCAGCGCTGCTTCACTGGCCAATTCGCCGCTCTCGTGGCCGCCCATGCCGTCGGCGAGCAGATACCGCCCCGGCAGAACCAGGGCGGCATCCTCATTTGCCTCGCGTACCCGTCCGACGTTGCACGACACCGACCAGTCCAGTCGCAGCCCCCCCACGACATCGGATCCGGTTGCAGTGTCGTCTCGCACGATTTGTGCCGCTGTCATGATCAGCAGATCCTACTCATCCGAGGGTCGACACCGGCGTATTACCACGGTGAACTAGCACGAATGAATTACCAGCCGCGCTCGGCCAGCCGGTGCGGCTGCGGGATCTCGTCGACGTCGATGCCATGGTCCAAAGTGGGCGAAACTCCAAGCTGAACCGCGTTTGGCGAAGTTACACGCATGCCGACAAGGGTATCTCGGCGCACACTCGGCGCGGGCATCGGGCATGGTGCGCAATCAAGACCCGGTCCCGATAGGGAACATCGCGACCCTGTGCCGCGATACGGACATCACGAACTAAGCGCGTGAGGGCATGACGTCGTTACTCCAATCACGAGTTGAGCAGCCAGTGACACGAGCCGGACGCTGCCCTCGCTCGTCGAGCGTGTGGAATTGGAGGTCTTCACCAGCACCGTCTTGTAGGTCAGTGCTGACACCACCCGGACCAGGAGGGCACCCTAGTGTTGGCGGGAGTTGACACGACCCTGGCGGGCGCGCAAGCGGAGCGAGTCCGAGCAGATTGAGCGGAGGTGGGCGTATGTCGGCGACGAAGCTCCTGGTACTCGGTATCGTGCATCTCTCCGGCGGCGCGCATGGCTACCAGGTGCGGTCCGAACTGCAGACCTGGCGTGCGGACATTTGGGCGAATATCAAGCCCGGCTCGATTTATCACGCGCTGAAGAAGGCGGCGGCGGATGGCCTCCTCACCGAGCACGCCGAGCCGGGCAGCTCCGGGCCGGATCGCGTTCTGTATCGCGCGACAGCTCGGGGACGTGACGAGATAGTCGAACTGGTCCGCGACGGTCTGCGGCGCACCCATGACCCCACCATGCTCGACGCGTCCATCGCCATGTTGCCCATGCTGACCAGGACAGATGCCATCGCGCACGTTAACGAGCGGGTCGCGCGCCTAGAAGCGGAGCTCGCAGAGCAGACCAAGTGGCGGGAGCACCCGAACCCCGACATTCCCGAACACGTCCGCGATCAGGCCGAACTGTGGGCGGGACACGCACGCACCGAACTGGAGTGGGCGAAGAGCCTGAGCAAACGACTGGCTGAGGGCGCCTACACCATGGCCGATGATCCGGGTTCGTGGCGAACGGTCCCCTAATCAACCTTGACTAGACGCTCATCCTTGTGTACTTTAGGCGAGTAATCAAAGTTGACTAGCCAGCTACGTCCGGACGCGGCAAGGAGAGCTCAATGAGCGTCATCCCCAAGAACAGCTCGGAAACCGTTGCGCACACCCGGGCGGGCGAGCAGCATCGGGGTCTGGATTCTGCAAGTCGTGCTGGCGGCGATAATCGCCGGCGGCGGAAATCTCGAAGCTCGCCGGCGACCCGGTCATGGTGGACATGTTCGCCGACATCGGGGCTGGCCAGTGGCTCGGGTACCTGGTCGGAGCGCTGGAGGTCGCGGGAGGGGTTGGACTCTGATCCCGTCTCTGGCGGGCCTGGCCAGTCTCGGGTTGGCGGCATTGCTGACCTGTGCTGTCATCACCGATCAGTTCGTGTTCGAGCAGAGCTCTTGGCTGCCGCTCCCCCTTCTCGTCGTGGCGGCCGTGATCGCAAGGGCGCGGTGGTCGCGCACCGAGGCCGTCGTCGGCACGCTGCTCAGGCGCTGAGACAAACCTCTCGAACGGAGATGTGAGATGAACGAGATGGCCTTTCGCGTGACGTCAAACGATGGCACCACCATCGCCTACGACCGGAAGGGAAGCGGCTCGGCTGTCGTCCTGGTAGGCGGCGCACAGGACGCCGGAGCCGAGAACGCTCCCTTGATACCTGCTCTCGCCGAGCACTTCACGGTTTACAACTATGCCCGTCGGGGACGCGGCGCGAGCGGCTTCACCGAGCCCTACGCCGTGGAAAGGGAGATCGAGGACCTGGACGCATTGATCGCGGAGGCGGGCGGCTCGGCACACCTGTTCGGGGCGTCCTCTGGTGGCGCTCTGGCGCTGGAAGCCGCCGCGGCCGGGTCAGCCATCGACACGATCGCCGTGTGGGAGGTGCCGTACGCGGTCGGGGACGACATCCGCCCGCGATTCGAGGAGTACGTAGCAGACACCCGACACGCCTTCGACGCCGGGCGAGACGAGGAGGTTCTCGAACTGTTCATGCGCATGACCGGCGCCTCCGACGACAACATCGCGGCCAGGAAAGCGGCAGGCAAGCAGACGGCGCATTGGGCGGATTCGGTCGCCCTCGCGCCCACACTGGTCCACGACAGCCTCTTCCTCAACCACTACCAGGTGCCGGCCGATCGACTGGCAACGGTCACCCAACCGGTCCTGGTCACTACCGGAGGACCGATCACGGTCCCCTACATGGCAGGCCTGCCCCCGGACTTCTTCGATCGCGCTGCCGACGAACTTGCAGACCTCCTACCCCACGCTCAACGGAAGACCCTCAAGGGGCCGGATCACGTCGTCGACCCACAGATCGTCGGCCCGCTGTTGCTACGGTTCTTCAGCAGCGAACACTAAGGGGCCCGCGAGGTGTTGCGGGAAGACCGATTAGGCACCGCGCAAGCAGATCTTCGTCGCGCCAGGGACACGGGGCGGACAGGTAGTGTCGAGGTTGATGTCGTCGACGGCATCACAGACCTGATCCTGGCATGCTCGTCACCAACATCTTCGTCACCACGCAAGGTCGGGCCGTCGTACTGACCTGGGCTTCAGTGGGACTCGACCTGGCGTACTCGCTGCTCATCGGCTCCGTCGGCGGTCATACCCCGCACTCCGGGCCGCCCCAGCACCGCCCACCGAAGCCTGCGCAGCACATGACCAGGCACCTCGGTAGGGCCACTGATTCCGGACTGTGTTCGCATGCGATCACCATTCCCAGGCGGTGGCCCGGTGCCGAAAGTCGAGCCCACGGCGTGCTACGTCAGTAGTGCCACCGATGACGCAGCCGCGTTCCCGGGTCGACCTGTACGCGGCGATCCCACTTTGGACCACGGCCCTTCACCACAGCGGCATCTCCGAAAGAATCTGGCCCACGCTACGAAACTCCGCAGCGTGGGCCTGTTCACCTGGTCAAATGGCGATTACCAGCCGCGCTCGGCCAGCCGGTGCGGCTGCGGGATCTCGTCGACGTTGATGCCGACCATCGCTTCACCCAGACCGCGCGACACCTTGGCCAGCACATCGGGATCGTCGTAGAAGGTGGTCGCCTGAACGATGGCCGCCGCGCGCTGTTCGGGGTTGCCGGACTTGAAGATTCCCGATCCGACGAAGACACCCTCGGCGCCGAGCTGCATCATCATCGCGGCGTCGGCCGGGGTCGCGATGCCACCGGCGGTGAACAGCGTGACGGGCAGCTTGCCCGCCTTGGCGACCTCGACAACGAGGTCGTAGGGTGCCTGCAATTCCTTTGCGGCAACATACAATTCGTCTTCGGGAAGCGACGTCAGGCGGCGGACCTCGTCGCGGATCTTACGCATGTGCGTCGTCGCGTTGGACACATCGCCGGTGCCCGCCTCACCCTTCGAGCGGATCATCGCGGCGCCCTCGGTGATACGACGCAGCGCCTCACCGAGATTCGTTGCGCCACAGACGAAAGGCACGGTGAACTGCCACTTGTCGATGTGGTTGGCGTAGTCGGCCGGGGTGAGAACTTCGGATTCGTCGATGTAGTCGACGCCGAGGCTCTGCAGGATCTGCGCCTCGACGAAGTGGCCGATGCGTGCCTTCGCCATCACCGGGATGGAGACTGTGTTGATGATCCCGTCGATCATGTCCGGGTCGCTCATCCGCGAGACGCCGCCCTGCGCTCGGATGTCGGCGGGCACCCGCTCGAGCGCCATCACCGCGACGGCGCCGGCATCCTCGGCGATCTTCGCCTGCTCGGGAGTGACGACGTCCATGATGACACCGCCCTTGAGCATTTCAGCCATTCCGCGCTTGACTCGGGCCGTTCCCGCGCCGCCGGTGCCGCCGTCGGCGCCGAGGATGGTCGGGGTGTCCGGTCCGGGCTGGGCGCCTGACTGGATATCGCTCACTGTGAAACTCCTGAATCAATAAAGACAGCTCGGTACCCGACCAGTTTAGGCCAGCGTCGCGCGCCGTTCACCAGCGGACGTGGCTACCGGGGAGTTACACGCTCGATGATCTCAAAGTAGCGGGGCGGCGCGGCCCGTCCGGCCAGCCGCAGCCACCGAACCGGACGCCGCAACGCCAGGTTGCGCGTGTCGCGGACAGCGTCGTTGTAGAACCGCCGGGCGATCATCACGCGGGTCTCGGCGTCGGCGAGTTCGGTCGCGAGAGCGACCGGCCGTGCACCCACCCCGATCTGCCCGAGCAGCGACGACAGCTGGTTCTCGGCGGTTTCGCGGTCGGCCTCGTCGACGCTCTCCACCAGGTCGGCCGCCACCATCAGCTCGCGACCGATCTCGGCTCGCGCGGCGTCGGACCCGTCGCGAAGCGCCGCACCGATGGTTCGCGCCACGACGGCCCGCCGATCCAGTGCCGCGAGCAGTGATTGTCTGGCCAGATCGACGCGGACGTTGAGCCGATCGAGACGATGCGCTGTTCGGTAGGCCCAGCCGAGCGCGGCCACGACGACGACGCCGAGGCAGATCAGCACCACGACGATGCCCATCAGGCGACGACCTCGACTGGCCCCGCACCGAGCGTGACCGTCTCGTAGACGCGCATGATCTGATCGGCGACCCGCGACCAGTCGTAGCGCCAGGCGTGCGCGAACGCCGACTCGACGAGTTCGCCACGCGCCGCGTCGTCGGAGAGCAACTCGATCAGCGCACTGCCGAGTGCCTCACCGGATCCGGTGGTGACCAGTTTCCCGGCTCGCCCACCGTCGAGGACGCGTGCGAACGCATTGAGGTCACTGGCGATCACCGCCGCGCGCGCGGCCATCGCCTCGACCAACACGATGCCGAAACTCTCACCGCCGAGATTCGGAGCGACGTAGACGTCGGTCGACGCGAGCGCGCGCGCCTTGGTCTCGTCGTCGACTTGACCGAGGAACACCAGATGTTTCGACAGTTCGCCGGCACGGCGTCGCAGCGCCTTCTCGGTGCCGCCGCCGACGACGATCACCTGCAGATCGGGAAATTGTTCGACGACGCGCGGCAACGCGCGCATCAGGATGTCGATGCCCTTGCGGGGTTCGTCGTAGCGGCCGAGGAACAACACCGTGCCCCCGGCCCGCGGGTAACCGTCGAGGGGTGCGGCGTCGGCGAACATCGGCACATTGATTCCGTTGGGAATCTCCACCGCGTCGGAGCCTAGCGATTCCATCTGCCAGCGTCGGGCCAGCTCGCTGACTGCGATCTTGCCGGAGATGCGCTCGTGATACGGGCGCAGAATGCTCTGAAAAGTGCTGAGCCACAACGACTTCGTGGTCGCGGTGTGGAAGGTGGTGACGATCGGGCCGTCGGCCACCATGAGCGAGAGCATCGAAATCGACGGCGAGTTGGGCTCGTGGACGTGCATGACGTCGAACTGGTTCTCGTCGATCCAGCGTCGCAGGCGGCGGTAGCCGGTGGGGCTGAAGTTCACTCGCGCCACCGACCCGTTGTAGGGGATCGCCAGGGCGGGACCGGCGGAGACGACGTAGTCGGGCAGGACCGTCTGCACGCCCGCGGGCGCGAGCACGCTGACCTGGTGGCCGCGTTCGATGAAGACCTGGGCCAACTCAACGACGTGCGCCTGCACGCCGCCGGGAACGTCGAAGGAATACGGGCAGACCATCCCGATCTTCATCAGGATCCGCCCTCGGCGACGGCGAGTCGGCGACGCCGTTCCGCCGACCAGTCCGCCTCCCAGAAGGGTTGCAGCATATGCCAATCCGCCGGGTGAGCCGCGATGTTCTTCGCGAATTCGGCGGCCAGCCGCGCGGTGGTGGCCTCGACGCCGCCGGAGGTGTCCAGCGCGTCGCCGACTTGCAGCCGCGACGTCGGGCCGTCGGTGAACCAGTGGTGGACCGGCATCAACGCCGCGCCGGTGTCGATGGCGAGTTTCGCCGCACCGGCCGGCATCCGGGTCCGTTCGCCGAACATCGTCACCGGCACACCCTTGTGCGTGAGGTCGCGCTCCCCCATCAGACAGATGATCTTGCCGTCGCGCAGCCGGTCGGCGAGTTGCCCGAACGGCGGCTGCTCGCCACCGGTCAGCGGGAAGATCTCGAAGCCCAGACTCTCCCGATACTCGAGGAATCGCCGGAACAACGACTCCGGTTTGAGCCGCTCGGCGACCGTGGAGAAACTGCCGAAGTGCTGAACCAGCCACACCCCGGCCATGTCGTAGTTGCCGCTGTGCGGGAGGGCGAAGATCAGGCCCTTGCCCTTGTCGAGTTCCGCGGTGAATCGCGCGACGTCCTCGTCGGTGATGTGGACGTTCGCAGCAGCTTCGGCGAAATTCATCGACGGCAACCGGAAGGCCTCGTACCAGTACCGAGCGTAGGACGCCATCGCCTGCGCCATCAGGTCGTCGGGAACCGCCTCCGGTACGACGCCGAGGACGCGGGCGAGGTTACGCCGCAACTGATCCGGACCGCCGTCGCGCCTGCCGAAGTAGCCGCCCGCGGCGCCGAACGCCTTGCGTGCGAACGAGTCCGGCGCATAGCGTACGGCCGCCCACCCGGCGCGATAGCCGACATCAGTGAGGGTCTCCGACACCGCCCCCACTCCCGGGATCCTCACTGGGCTCCCGCTTCATGGGGCGGACCGGTCGCGGGGTCGTCGGTGGAGTCGCTCGCCGGAGCAGCCGTCGGGATTAGGTCTCGCGCGCCCGGTGACTGCGCGATCGAGTACATCCGCTGCCCGACGGTGATCACACTGCCCGCGGCGAGCAGCCACATGGCCACGTGGATCGCCCACCACAGTCCCAAGCCGGTGACACCCGCGCCGACGAGCACGATGATCAGGCGATCGGGTCGTTCGATGAGGCCGCCGTCGCCGTTGAGCCCACTCGCCTCGGCGCGGGCCTTGGCGTAGGAGATCACCTGGGAGGTGACCAGACAGATCAGCGTCGCGACGAACAGCAGTTGGTGCGGCTGGGTCACGATGCACCACCACGCCAGACCCGCGAAGATCGCGCCGTCGGCGATGCGGTCGCAGGTGGCGTCGAGGACCGCCCCGAACCGGGTACCGCCGCCACGCGCGCGGGCCATGGCGCCGTCGAGCATGTCGAACATGACGAACAGCCAGATGACCATCGTTCCCCAGAACAGGTGACCCGTCGGGAACAGGGTCAGCGCTGCCGCGATGGACGCGACGGTTCCGATCACGGTCACCGCATCCGGGGTCAGCCCGGTGCGCAGCAACGCCCGCCCCATCGGCAATGTCACCTTCGACACCGACGCTCGCCCGAGAATACTCAGCACGAAGTCTGATCCTGCCATGCCTGCGCGAGCAGCGCGCGGGTGTCGCGCAGCAGCTGCGGCATGACCTTGGTCTCGCCGACGACGGTGATGAAATTGGCGTCACCGGCCCACCTCGGCACCACGTGCTGGTGCAGGTGCTCGGACAACGAGCCGCCCGCCGAGCGGCCCAGGTTCAGCCCGACGTTGAACGCGTCCGGATTGGACACCTGCTTGATCACCGCGATGATCCGCTGCGTGAACGCCATCAACTCCGACGATTCGGCAGGCGTCAGCGCTTCCAGATCCGCGACCTGCCGATACGGCACGATCATCGAATGGCCGGGGTTGTACGGGTAGAGGTTGAGCACCGCGTACACGGTCTCGCCGCGCGCGATGATCAGTCCGTCCTCGTCCGACATCGTGGGGATATCGAGGAACGGGTGCCCAGTCGACTTCGCGGCCGCCGGCTCGGAGGTGATGTAGGTCAGCCGATGAGGCGACCACAACCGCTGCAGGTGGTCGGGCGACCCGGGCCCGCTGTCGCGTATCTCGTCGTCGACGCCGGTCACGGTTGCGCCTGTCCGGCCAGCAGTTCCGCCGTCGGGGATTCGTTGCGTCGTGCGGCCACCCAGTCGGCGATCTGCTCGACTGCGTCGGCGACCGGTACCCCGTTGACCTGGGTACCGTCGCGGAAGCGGAAGCTCACCGCACCCGCCTCGACGTCGCGCTCACCGGCCAGCAGCATGAACGGCACCTTCTGCGTGGTGTGGTTGCGGATCTTCTTCTGCATGCGATCGTCGGAATGATCCACTTCGGCGCGAATCCCCTTACGCTGCAACAGTTCGGCCACCTCCTGCAAATGGTCGCCGAAAGCCTCGGCCACCGGGATGCCCACTACCTGCACCGGCGCCAACCAGGCCGGGAACGCTCCCGCGTAATGCTCGGTCAGCACACCGAAGAAGCGTTCGATGGAGCCGAACTTGGCAGAATGGATCATCACCGGCTGCTGCTTGGTGCCGTCGGACGCAGTGTATTCGAGGTCGAAGCCGGCGGGCTGGTTGAAGTCGTACTGGATGGTCGACATCTGCCAGGTACGGCCGATCGCATCCTTGGCCTGGATGGAGATCTTCGGTCCGTAGTAGGCCGCGCCTCCTGGATCCGGGACCAGATCCAGGCCCGACTCCTGCGCGACGCGCGCGAGTACCTCGGTCGCTTGCGCCCACTGGTCGTCGGAGCCGACGAACTTCGGCGAGTCGTCGCGGGTGGACAGTTCCAGGTAGAACTCGTCGAGACCGAAGTCACGCAGCAGCCCGAGAATGAAGTCGAGCAGGTGACGGATCTCGTCGGCGGCCTGTTCGGGCGTCACATAGCTGTGCGAGTCGTCTTGAGCGAACCCGCGAACGCGGGTCAGCCCATGCACCACACCGGACTTCTCGTATCGGTACACGTGACCGAACTCGAACAGTCGCAGCGGCAGTTCCCGATACGACCGCCCGCGGGACCGGAAGATCAGGTTGTGCATCGGGCAGTTCATCGCCTTGAGGTAATAGTCCTGGCCCTGGCGGGTGATCTCCCCCGCCTCGTTGCGCTCCTCGTCCACGCGCAAGGGCGGGAACATGCCCTCGGAGTAGTACGGGAGATGCCCGGACAGGTGGAACAGATGTTCCTTGGAGATATGCGGCGTCCCGACGTACTGGAAGCCGTTCTCGATGTGCTTGGCGCGGACGTAATCCTCCATCTCACGCTTGATGATGCCGCCCTTGGGATGGAACACCGGCAACCCCGAGCCGAGCTCGTCGGGAAAGGAGAACAGGTCGAGTTCGAGCCCCAGCTTTCGATGATCACGCTTCTCGGCCTCGGCGAGCATCGCCAAGTAGTGCTCCATCGCCTCCGGCGATTCCCACGCGGTGCCGTAGATGCGTTGCAGATCGGCGTTGTTCTGATCGCCGCGCCAGTACGCCGCCGACGACCGGGTCAGCTTGACTGCCGGAATGTACTTGGTGGTCGGCACATGCGGGCCGCGACACAGATCGCCCCAGATGCGTTCCCCGGTGCGGGGATTGAGGTTGTCGTAGGCGGTGAGTTCTCCCCCGCCGACTTCCATCACCTCGGGGTCGTCGCCCGCACCCTTGTCGTCGACGAGTTCGAGCTTGTACGGCTCGCCGGCGAGTTCGGCCTTGGCCTCCTCGAGTGAGCCGTAGACGCGCCGCGAGAAGCGCTGGCCCGACTTGATGATCTGCTTCATCTTCTTCTCGAGTGCCGTCAGGTCCTCGGGGGTGAAGGGCTCGGCGACGTCGAAGTCGTAGTAGAAGCCGTCGCGGATCGGCGGGCCGATGCCGAGCTTGGCGTCGGGGTTGAGGTCCTGCACGGCCTGCGCGAGGACATGTGCGGCCGAATGCCGGATGACGCTGCGACCGTCTTCGGTGTCGGCGGCGACCGGCTCGACGTCGGTATCGGCGTCGGGCGCCCACGACAGATCGCGCAGCTTCCCGTCGGCGTCGCGCACGACGACGATCGCCTGCGGCCCCTTGTTGGGCAGGTCGAGTTCGCGCAGCGCGGTGCCCGCGGTAGTCCCGGCCGGCACACGGATCGTGGCTGCGCTGGTGACTAGTTGGTCCTCGGGCACTGGTAACACTCCTTGCACACGACGGCCGCGCGGAGAGCGCGGCGGAATTCACATCGCCGACGACGATGCCTGGCAAGTATGTTATCCGCGCACACCGACACGACGTGCGCCGCCCTCCGGCGCGAGTGGGCGCTCTAGCGCGTCGAATCGGCGGGCTCGGCGTCGTCGGCGACGCGGGTGCGTCGCGCGTCGAGCACCGTGAGCACGACCGTCGCCGCCAGCACCAACAGATAGCCGCCGGCGTACAACAGGGTCGGCGGGATGTTCCACCAGTTCGACGCCGGGTTGCGCGGCATCATGAACAACCCCAATCCGATGATGTGGTCGGAGGTGAGGTGCCTGCCCGAATCGAACCAGTTGTACACGTAGGTGAAACTCAGCGCGACGACCCCGATCGGCAGGATCAGGCGCCACCACCAGTTGCGGTCGCGCGCAAGCCGGCTGCGGTAGACGACGTCGAACGCCACCACCAGTAGCGGCACGAACCACACCCAGTGATGTCCCCAGGCGAACGGAGAGACGGCACACGACGTCATACCGACAATGGTCACCGCGAGGAGTTCGCGGCCCGAGCGGTGTGCGACGGCCGCAGCCCACAGCGCCAGCACCGCGACGACCAGCGCCGCACTCATCCACATCCATTTGGGTGCGTCGAACGCCGGCGGACCGAATTCCTGACGTACGAGGAATCGTCGAATGTCGAAGTACGCGAGCAACTGGGAAAGAAATCCGTGGATGGATTGATTGGCCGGTGAATCGGCGCGGCCGACCCGCTGGGACCCGGCGAGATCATGCGTCCAGTACTGCCAGGCGTCGTGCGGGATCACCGCGAATCCGACCGCGATCGTGGCGGCCAGCGTCGCCGCGGCGGTGGCGCACGTGCGCCATTGGCGGGTCACCGCGAAGTACACGAGGAAGAATCCGGGCGTCAGTTTCAGTCCGGCGGCCAGTCCGGTACCGACGCCCCGCCATCGTCCCGACGACGCACCGGGGCGTCGGCCAACCAGGTCCGCAACGACCATCAAGACGAGGAACACGTTGATCTGACCCAGCCAGATCGTCGAGCGCACCGGCTCCAGCGCGGTCACCGCGATCCCGAGAAAGGCTGCGGCACAACACAATTTGACGTCGACACGGTAGCCGAGACTGCGAAACGACAAGACGATGATGGCAACGAGCGCCGCATAGGTGGCCGACCACCAGACGACCGCGACGGTCGGCGCGCTCACGAGCGCGAGCGGCACGAAGACCAGTGCCGACATCGGTGGATAGGTGAACTCCAGCTGCCACAGCAACGGACCGCCATAGACGGGCGCACCGTGGAGAACCGCGCGACCCCCCGCCTGGTACACGCGCAGATCGGTGTAGTTCGCGAACAGTCCGTACAACGGGTTGTCCAGCGGTATGGCGGTAGCGTGCCAGATCACGACCAGACCGGCAAGAACTCCAAATCCGGCAACGATCCACCAGGTCAGCGTTATCGGCTCGGTACCCCGGGCCGAGCCCTCTGACGAGTCACTGGACACGCCTTGACACCCTACGCCGCAAGTCTGCGACGGCGGTGCAGCAACGCGAGCGACTCGTCGAGGGGCCCAAGAGCCGCACTTGCGCCGCCCCGTGTCAGGAGAAGGTCAGGCCCTCGAAATCACCGCAAGCGCGCCACTGTTTCATCAGTGCGAAGAACGCGCCGGCGCCGTCCGGGTAGCCGACGTTGTAGCGATCCCGATCGGTGACGGCAGATCCCTCGTTGTTGTAGTAGCCGGGAGTGCACTCCGGTGAGCCGAACGGACGCCCGCGCTCGTAGAGCATGTCCACCCAGGCCTGCTCCGCCTCGGCGGTCACTTCCATCGTTGCGATGTCGGCGCCGCGGGCATGCCCGACGATCTGGGCGATGGTCCGCGCGTTGTCGGCGTAATTGCTCGGCACGTTCGAACCGAGGAACGCCGCCTGCAACATCTGCACCAGGAACAGGTTCGGAAAGCCGCGCATGTGCATGCCGTGCATTGTGCGCATTCCGTCGGCCCAATGCTTCGCCAGCGTCGCCTCGTCGCGGCCCGCCAGCGAGAAACCGGTGCGAGACGCGTAGTCCGTCGCGTATTCGAAGCCGGTCGCCCAGATGATGCAGTCGAGCTCCAACTCCTCGCCATTGATCACGACCCCGCGCTCGGTGATCCGTTCGATGCCCTTGCCGTCGGTGTCGACCAGATGGACGTTGTCCTGGTTGAAGACCCGCAGATAGTCGTCGTGGAACCCCGGGCGCTTGCACAGCTGGCTGTACCAGGCCTTGAGTCCTTCGGCGATTCGGGGATCGGCGACCACGTCGTCCACGCGAGCACGGATCTCCTCCATCTTGGACAGGTCCGCGCCCGCCATCGCCTGGATGAAGCGCTCTTCGGTCAGTTCCCCGGCCGGTATCTCGGCGACGGCATCCCGCAGCCGCCGCCCCAAATCGGTCCAGCCGTCGCCCACCAGGTCTTCGAGTTCGGCGTGGTCGGCGGCATTGCCCAGGTAGGCCTCCCAGTTCGCGGTGAAGTTGTCCAGCCAGGCCTGCTGCCAGCCCGGTTCCGCCGAGATCTGCTCGAACCATTCGGGGTCGATCGGGGCGTTGTTGCGGATGTCAACCGAGGTGGGTGTCCGCTGGACGACGAAGAGGTCGCCGCAGGTCTTGGCGAGTTCGGGAACGGCCTGTAGTGCGGTGGCGCCGGTCCCGATCACACCGACCCGCTTGTCGGCGAGCTTGTCCATCGGTGCCCCGTCGGCGTCGCCGCCGGTGTACCCGTAGTCCCACTGCGTGGTGTGGAAGGAGACGCCAGCGAAGGAGTCGATGCCGGGAACGTCGGGCACCTTGGCCACGTGCAGTGGGCCCAATCCGACGCCGACGAATTGGGCGGTGAAGCTGTCGCCCCGGTTGGTTGTGATGCGCCACCTCGACGCATCCTGCTCCCAGTCCACGGAGAGCACCTCGGTGTGGAACAGCGCGTTGTCGTAGAGGTAGTAGTGTCGGCCGATTCGCCGGGCGTGCTCGAAGATCTCCGGGCCGTGTGCGTACTTCTCGGTCGGCATGTACGAGGTTTCCTCGAGCAGCGGCAGGTAAATGAGCGAACTGGTGTCGCACATTGCGCCCGGATACCGATTCCAGTACCAGACACCGCCGAAGTCCCCGGCCTTGTCGATCAATCGCACGTCGTCGATACCGGCCTCGTGGAGCCGGGCACCCACGGTGAGCCCCGCGAAGCCGCCCCCGATGAAGGCGAAGGTGACGTGATCGGTGACGGGTTCGCGCGCTTGCACCGGTTGGTGAGGGTCGACGCCGTAGCCGGTGAGTACCTTCGTGACCCTGGCGTACTGGCCGAGGCCGTCGTGTCGAAGACGCTTGTCGCGCTCGGCGGCGTACTTAAGGTAGATGTCTGACACGTCGTGAGTGGCGTTTGTCATCGTCGTCTCGTTTCAGGGTTCTAGCGAAGTCCGTCCCAGGACTTCCGCTGGTCGCGGGCGGGGTCGAGTGCGGTGTGGTCGTCTAGGTCGAAGGTATGCACGGCTCGGTGCTCGGAGGTGTAGCGGTCCCAGCCGGGGTCGTGGTTGGTGATGAACCGCGCCCACGCCGCATGGGTTCTCCCGGCGAGGGCCTGCGGCGCATCCGGGCCGGTCATCAGGTCGGAGCCGTCGCGGTCGAGGGAGTTGAAGACGAACGGCAGCTCCAACGCATGACAGGCCCGAAGTCGCTGGACCGGCGATTCCCAGGCGAACTCGTACATCCAGGTCGGGGCACCGATGGCGCCCTGCGCTTCGGCCAGTCGAATGGCGGGGATTCGGAACATCCAATCGGTCGACAGGGCCGCGAGGGTCGCGCCGGGTGAGGGATCGGTCGGGTCGAGGTACAGCTCGGCGATCGCACCGGCATCGGTGAATCCGTAAGCGGCGACAACCCCGGTGAGGGTGGCCTCGTCGATGAGATCGACAACACCGGTGGGCGCCATGAAAAGCCGGTTCTCATGGGTGTTCGTGCCGATCAGCAACGGAATACCCGCGGCCGAACCCCCGGCGATCGCTGCCAGCGGCCGCTGGGGAACGACCGTTCCGTCGATCGTGGGCATGAACGGCATCAGTGTCGCCGCAACCTCGCCCCAGCGGGTGAAGTCGGGCTGCGTCTGCACCTGCTGCTCCACCGCGCCCAGCACCTCGAGGAGCCGCGCGGTAGGCACCGTCGCGACAGCCTCACGAGTCAGCTCGATCCCGAGTTCGTCGCAGACGTGCGCCGCCACCGCCCGCGCCGTGTCCTGGCCGATTGCGTGATGTGCGGCGCCGCTCTGAAGGATCGCCGCCTGGAACAGGCCGACGGCGAGCGGGCTGGCCAGCAGACAGCCGATGCTCATCGCCCCGGCCGATTCTCCGGCCACCGTCACCCGCGCCGGGTCTCCGCCGAACGCGGCGATGTTGTCGCGAACCCAGCGCAGGGCGGCGAGCTGATCGAGCAGGCCGACGTTGGCGACGTCACCGTCGCCGAGGTCGAGGAAGCCCTCGACGCCCAGTCGATAGTTGATGGTGACGCATACGATCCCGGACTTCGCGAAGGCGGTCCCGTCGTACTGCGGCACGGCGCCCGAGCCGTGAGCAAAGGCGCCGCCGTGGATCCACACCAGGACTGGAGCTCCGCGAGCGGACTCCGGGGCCCAGACGTTCAGGTTCAGGGATTCCTCGCCGGGGATGTCGGGCTCGACGAAAAACCCCGAGTACGGCGGCGCGTACCCGTTCTGCGGCACCGTCGGGCCGAACTCGAGGGCATTCCTCGCTCCGCTCCACGAAGCCACCGGTCGAGGTGGACGAAGGCGGTTCGCCGCGGACAGCGGTGCGGCATAGGGGATCCCCAGATACCTCGACACGGCGTTCTCGATACGACCGGTCACAACTCCGTGGGTGGTGCTGATGTTCATAAGGCTCCCAAACGTGATGCACTAAGTAAGTAAACGTTGACTTAGTTTGCGCCCCGTGTCAAGAATCACACTGGAGCTCATGCCTAGGCTGGGGTCACTCGAGAGGAGAAGTCATGGCACGGCTGTCAGCCGCAGATCGACGCGCGCAGTTGCTCGCGGTGGCGCGCGAAGAGTTCCTGCGGTCCGGTGCGGACGGAACCAGAATCCGCGACATCGCCGACCGGGCCGGCGTCAACGTGGCGCTGATCTACCGCCATTTCGATTCCAAGGAGGAACTCTTCGAGGCGGCGATCGTCGAACCTCTCGACGAACTGGCCTCTCGCCTGCTCGCCGAGGCCACCGGACTTGCGATCGGTGACGTCGGAGTGACCGAGTACACGTACGCGTACTACCAATCGGTGCTCCGCGTGTTCTCCGAGACAATCGAGTTGTTCGGCACCATGCTGTTCGGTGACCGTGAAACCGGGCGGACGTTCTACACCGAGCGGATCGTTCCGTTCATCGACGCGACGGCGGCAACCGTAGGCAGCAATCTCGCCGCGTGGGAGCACCGTCCGTTCGATCCGGCGATCACCACGCCGATGTTCGTCGGGATGTGCTGGGGAGCCGCCATGGACGCACACTTCCGCGGCATCGAACTCGACGTCGACGCGACCGCGCGCATCATCTGCGAGATCACTTTCCACGGACTCGGCACGGCAGAGGCGTTCCCCGGTCGACGATGATCGATTCCCCCGAAACGGAAGAAACCACCTGTCACCAGGTGGTTTCGAAAGTGGTCCCAGCTGGGTTCGAACCAGCGACCTCTCGCGTGTGAAGCGAGCGCTCTTCCACTGAGCTATGGGACCGGACGGGAACTACTCCCGTGCACGAGCCAGAACACTAGCACGTGTCCCCCCTGATTAACCAAATCAACTCCGTCCGCCCCGCGATGTCGTTGAAAAGTCATCCGATGGTCACCGACAGACAGGCAATTCAACGCGAAAACACGGTTTGACCAGCCGATTTGGCGAAGTTAGATCGCATCCGATAATGTTTCATCTCGCACCGCCAAGGAGGCCAACACGGCCCGGGAGGTGCGGGAATGCGGATGTAGCGCAGTTGGTAGCGCATCACCTTGCCAAGGTGAGGGTCGCGGGTTCGAATCCCGTCATCCGCTCGGAGTGGGTCCCTCGGGACTCGCACGCGAGTTCCACTCGCAACTGGTGGTGTGGCCGAGTGGTGAGGCAACGGCCTGCAAAGCCGTGCACACGGGTTCGATTCCCGTCGCCACCTCCACCGGTGACATAAACTTTCATAATCTCGCGCGATTAGCTCAGCGGGAGAGCGCTTCCCTGACACGGAAGAGGTCACAGGTTCAATCCCTGTATCGCGCACCATCGTTATCGCAGTTCAGGCACCCTTTCTGGGGTGCCTTTCTGTTTGCCTGCCAACTTCGCCTCCGCATGCTCGAGACCTCCGGCGCTACGGGTGACGTCATGTGATGTTGCTCTCACGTCAGCAAGGCTTGACGTTCTCCTGCGGTCAGCGCAGAAACCGGTGTCCTTGCATCCCGGACGGATCCGCCGACAACAACGACTCGTGTATACCCACGAGGTTTCGATCGGTGAGATCGCCGTCACTGTCGATTTCCATCAGCGCGACGCCGGGAAGGTCTGCGGCATCGATCGGCATATCCGCGGCCATGCCTTCGGACAATCCGAACAACACGCTGAAGGCCATCTCATAGGCCGCGTGGGCGGTGAGCGCTTGTAGGTCGTCGACGTCGGCTCCGGCCTCGACGAGCCGGCGTCCGGCAGGCACCGCCTGAAGAAGGCCGGTGCTGGCGCTGAGCGCGTCGATCTCGTTCCAGATCCGGCGCAGCACCAGAGCGCGGGCGATGACCGGTTCGTCCGCGTCGGCGGCCCGACCTGCTTCCTCGGCATCGACGCCGAGTTGGCCGGCGATTCGGATCAGGCGCTCACGGTTCATCGAGAAGCCCATCCTTGTGGCTCGATCGTCATAGTTCCGGTGCGACGAATCCGCCGATCTCGTCGGCGAGCAGTTCGGCCAGGCGCAACGGTGTCCGATCCTCGAACATCGGGCCGATCAGTTGCACGCCGACCGGCAGACCCTGCTCGGACAGTCCGGTGGGAATCGCGGTCGCGGGCAGACCGGGCAGCGTCGCGACACCCGCCCACAGCAGCTGGTCGTTGAACGAGATTTCGACGCCGTCGACGTCGAGTCGCCGCGCATGGGGATTGGGGGTGTGGTCGTGTGGGAAGGCCGGGGTCGGCGTGATCGGGGCGATCACCACGTCGACCTCGTCGAACACCTGACGCCACCGGTGGCGGATGACCTCCCGGCGTCGGGCCGACTCGATCCAGGCGCGATGGGTCGACGCCGCGCCCCGCAGGCGAGCCGCGTCGAGGCTGGTGTCGTCGGGCGCGAGGCCGTCGGCCTGCGCGGCCAGCGTCCGGTAGACCTCCGGCGGGAACGCGGCCGCGAGCTCGGCCATCAGCATCTCGCTGTAGAGGGCGGCGACAACGCCGAGGTCGGGTAGCGCTTCACACGAACGAATGACCTGTGCGCCTTGGCTTTCCATCGTCGACGCGATCCATTCGACGGCTGCGCGGACCGCTGAGCCCGTCGGCACCAGCGGATGGTCGGTCAGCACGAGTGCCCGGAAGTCGGCGATGCGGTCATGGCGCGGCGCCGGCACCTGCGTCCGATAAGCGATGCCCTCCGTCAGTGGATCGGGTCCAGCCATGACGTCGAACAGCAGCGTCAGATCCGGCGCCGTGCGGGCCATCGGGCCCACGACGGCCATATCGACGCTCGACGGCAACGCGGGCGCGCCGGGAGGTGTATGACCGCGCGATGCCAATAGGTCGAAAGTCGGTTTGTGTGCATAGACTCCGGAGAAGTGAGCCGGTGTGCGCAGGGAGCCGCCGATGTCGGAGCCGATGGACAACGCGCCGTATCCCGCGGCGAGCGCCGCCGCGGAACCGCCCGACGATCCGCCCGGTGTGCGAGTGAGATCCCACGGGTTGTTGGTGGTGCCGTAGATGTCGTTGTAACTCTGCAGGTCGCCGAGGAATAGCGGCACATTGGTCTTGCCGAGGATGACCGCACCGGCGTCGGTGAGCCGGGTGACCTGCACGGCGTCGGCGTCGGCGATGAAGTCGCGCGACGCCGGGATGCCCCAGGTGGTGGGCAGCCCGGCGATGTTGAACGATTCCTTGACGGTGACCGGCAGCCCCAGCAGCGGACGGTCGTCGCCGGCCGCGCGGGCTGCGTCGGAGCGTCGGGCCGCCGCGCGCGCCCGCTCGAAGTCGGGTACGCAGACGGCGTTGATCTTGCCGTCGAGCGCTTCGATGCGGGCGATCGCGGCGTCGGTGAGTTCGATCGAGGTGATCTCGCCACGGCGCATCGCGGCGAGCTGGTCGGCGGCAGAGCTGAATGCGGTGTCCACGTGGTCGACCGTACCGACCGGGGGTGACAAGTCGGCAGGAAAGCTACGCGCCGATGGTTCCGGAGGCGGCAACGTAGGGCGTGAAGAATTGATTGGCGGGGGCGCCTTCGAGGGTCATCACCAAGGCGGGCACCGACATTCCGTCGATCTGTTCGCGAATGATGTCCGCGTGGCCGGCGTGCCGCGCGAACTCCTCGACGAGGTGATTGAGGTAGTAGCGCAGCCGGATGGGGCGGGAGTAGAAGACACCATTCCAGGGAGCGGGCGGAGCGACGACCTCGGCGTCGGGGTCCGCCGCGAGGATCAGTGCGCGTACCTCCGCCTGCGCGGCGTCGAAGTCGGTGAGGAGCTGATCGACGGATTCGTCGGGTCCGACGGCGAACTGGGCGAGGTAGTCGGCGATGCCGGCCTCCGATACCTCCGGCGTCATGTCCTCCCCGGACAGTCGTTGGACGGTCCCGCGGAGACCGTGCAGGGAGTGCTTGATCAGGCCGCCGATGGAAAGAGCACTGCGGCAAGGTGTTTCGCGCAGTTGATCGGCGGTGAGGCCGAAGGCCGCCGCGCGGATGGCGGCGAGCTGCTGGTCGATGTAGTTGGCGATGCCGGTTGCCTCGTCGTCGCGCTGCGGCAGGTACATGGTCGCTCCCTTGTGGTCCGTCGTGAGTGGTCCGTCGTGCTTACGAGAACCAGTCTGACGCCCAATGAGGTCAGTTTCTGTCCGGTAGTGAAACGTGTTGAGGCGATTCGCTACGGTTGCCCGGTGACCGAGAACCGTACCGTGTCGGCGTCACTCGCCGTCGACGTCGCGCTGGCCGACCAGATCGCCGACGTCGCGGCGGTGACCTTTCCGCTCGCCTGTCCCCCGCACTCGCCCGCGCCCGCGATCGCCGAGTTCATCGCTACACACCTGTCGGCGTCGAAGTTCCGGGAGTACATCGACAGCGCCGACGCGGATGTGCTGATCGCATCCGGCGGTGACGGCGCGATCATCGGCTATTCGCTTGTGCTGCACCGAGATCCGGCGGATCCCGACGTCGCGGCGGTGGTCACGGATCGACCGGCGTCGGAGGTGAGCAAGATCTACGTCCTGCCCGACCATCACGGGTCGGGAACGTCGCACGCGTTGATGGCCGAGGCGATCGCCATCTCACGGGCGCGTGGTAGCGCCGTCGTATGGTTGGGCGTCAACCAGGAAAACGTTCGGGCGCAACGGTTCTACGCCAAGATGGGCTTCGTCGAGGTCGGGACGAAGACCTTTGATCTGGGTGGGGTGATCGAGCAGGACTTCGTGTTGGGGTTGGGGTTGGGGTTGGGGTGACGAGCCACTCACAATTGGGCTTTCGCTCAACGAGCGGCCTGAGCCGAGTTCTGACCTCCCCAACGAAAGGGGGCAGGTGCAAGTTCGGTACCCGCAGAATGCAGTTACGTCCTCCGCGCATCAAGCGGCGGTCTCATCACGGCCAAGATGGCCGACAACCCATATCCGGCTACAGCGAGCATAGGTGCGATCCACCACGATGCAACCGAGAACATCAAGCCGCCGAACTGATCCAGCTTGCTCCAGGGTAGATGGATGAAGAAGATCAGTACGCCCATCAGGAACCCGACGTAGAACCAGAAGCTCTTACCCTCATGAATGACTTCAATCAAGCTTGTGAGCGCCAACGCAACAACAGAGGACAATATCGTAGCCAGGTACAAATTGCTGAAGTCAGGTATATAGGTCTGGACGTCTTCGTGTGCACTTTTCGTGGGATGGCCGATCACGCTTGCTATCCACAGGATTCCAAGAGTCAAGAGCATTCCAGGTATCACCACTGAAAGCCTGTCTTTGAAGTTGCGAATAAGCCGGGAACGCTTTTCTTTCTCCGTTTCGAGGGGAGCTTTACCATAGAGATAACCTGACCGCATTACCTGCTGTACGTAGGCAGACAGTATCGTTGCGAGGGTTTGGCCATACTTGTCGGTGAGATCAGATGATCTATTTGCCCGCCAAAGTCCCATCCGCAAACCGACTGGAAATTCCAATTCTACCGGACGCACAGACTTACCATTAACGTCCCCCGATGCAGCAAAGACACGATAGTCCGGAGTTACAATAAAGTCACGTCTCGCAGCATTACTTTCCGCATTTTGGTCGATTATTAAGCTTGCTTCAATATCTCCTGCAACAATCGCTTGGTCCGATCGATCCATGATGTCGCGGGAGGAATTGTCAATTCGCCAGCCCGTTATGTAGGCGCCTCGTTTCCCTGAATTCGCGAGACGCACCGCATACGCCGCGCACCCCAACTTGTTCATTGCGTCAACAAACTCTCGCACGGCGTCACGCTGCGAGTCTGCTCCCATAGCCAGCGCACGTGCCTCCGCCCTGTCATGCGCCAACTCTGATTCTCGTTGCCTCTGGGCATCCTCAAACATCCCCATGCTTCACCCACCGTTCCTTCTCTACCAAGGTAGTTAGTTGCGACCGAAACAAACGATCAGAGGATTTTGACAGACGCCCGACGTACCCCGCGTTGGATGGATTGGAAAACAACGGGAGTGCGCCGTGCCGATATCATTCACAGAACAGATCGATCGTCGCTATCTGTGCCGCGCACACGGCTTTCCACCCTGACCGTGGCACTTGGTGCAGTTTCCCGACATACCCCAGACTTTCCCGGCCCCTTTGCAAGTCGAGCACTGCCCATATCGGCAGTCTTTG
Organism: Gordonia asplenii; assembly: GCF_012933505.1. Classification (GTDB taxonomy): domain Bacteria; phylum Actinomycetota; class Actinomycetes; order Mycobacteriales; family Mycobacteriaceae; genus Gordonia; species Gordonia asplenii. The sequence continues at coordinate 433,217 of NZ_JABBNB010000001.1, read as the reverse complement.
CAGCGATCGTCGTACATCTTTGCTCCCGTCGTTCACCTTGGCTACAACAGCTGACGCGCCATCGATTCGACGACGCCTACCAATCTGTTGTGTGATCGAGAGTAGCCGTCGATGCTGCACACCGATGTAGCCCGATCGGACGAATGCGCGGCGGTGCATTGTTACTGGAACTAACTGGTTATAGCCACAAGACAAACAGAAGTCCGCAGACAATACCCCGTTGCGGGCATACTGCCCTCAACACGCAGATTGTCTGCTGATTTCTGCCGGACCTCCCGCATGTCAGAAGCGCGGCTCTATCATTTCTGCAAACAAAAGGTCGATCGAGGGCATTCTGCCCTCGATCGACCAGTATTCTACAGATTTCAGCCGCTGACCCCGACCTACACCCCGGCCTCGGCGAACCGCGACAATGCCAGGAGCCTCGACGTCGCGCGCAGGTACTTCTTCTTGTACCCGCCGTTGAGCATCTCCTCGGTGAAGATCTGGTCGAGCTTCGCACCCGAGACCATCACCGGCACACCGGCGTCGTACAGGCGGTCGGCGAGCACGACGATGCGCAGCGCCACCGACTGGTCGTTGACCGGATGCACACCGCTGACGCAGACCAGCTTCACGTCGTTGACCAGCGCCTTGTACTTCGACGGGTGCAGTGTCGCGAGGTGCGCGCAGAGCTCGTCGAAGTCGTCGAGGGTCGCTCCGTCGGTCGACGCCGCGAGCGCGCTGAGTTCGGCATCGGAGTGCGGATCAGGCGCCGGCGGCAGATCGCGGTGACGGTAGTCGGGACCGTCGACGCGGATCGTCTCGAAAATGCCCGACAATTTGCGGATCTCCCGCAGGAAGTCTTGCGCGGCGAAGCGCCCCTCGCCCAGCTGGCCGGGCAGCGTATTCGACGTCGCGACGATCGACACGCCCTTCGCCGTCAATTCGGCGAGCAGCCGCGACACCAGCATGGTGTCACCCGGATCGTCGAGCTCGAACTCGTCGATGCAGATGACACTGTGTCCGGAGAGCCGTTCGACGGCGTTGATGAAGCCGAGTGCCCCGACGACCTGCGTGATCTCGACGAAGGTCGCGAATGCCTTGGGGCCGGGCATGGAGTGATAGATCGATGCCAGCAGGTGGGTCTTGCCGACGCCGAATCCGCCGTCGAGGTACAGGCCGATGCCCGTAGGTGCGGCTTTGCGGCCGAAGAAGCCGCGCTTACCCGACCGCGCCTTGCTGGCCCGTTCGACGAAGTTGCGCCCGGCGGCGACGGCGGCGGCCTGCGTCGGCTCGTTGGGATCGGGGATGTAACTGTCGAAGCTGACGTCGTCGAAGGTCGGCGGCGGGACCATCTCGGCGATGAGTGCGTCCGGTGCGACGACCGGGTTTCGATCACAAAGTCGTGCTGTCATCGAACCGCCTGACTCGCCGTGCAACTATCCATGCAGGTAAGGGTAACCAGTACAGGCACAATGTCATGGTGTTCCTCTTGCATAAAGCGACCCAGGTCACAACGTCCGTGCCCGCGCCGGGCGCCGATCCGACCCCCTGGTTGACGCAGGCCTACGCCTACCCCGACGCCGACACGCCGGTGCTGCGGGTCAACTTCATCGCCACTGTCGACGGCGCCGCGAGCGTCGACGGCCGCTCCGGCGGGCTGGGCGGCGACGGCGACCGACTGATCTTCGGTGTGCTGCGCAGCCTGGCCGACGCGGTCATCGTCGGTGCCCGCACCGCGGTCGCGGAGAACTATCACGCTCCCGACGTGGGCGTTCTCTACCTCGTCTCGGCGTCGCTGTCGATCCCGACCGACTACGAGACTCTGCGTTCGCCGCGAGTCGTCGTCGTGACGTCCACGACGGCCGATCCCGACCGCCGCGCGACGCTGACCGAGGCCGGCGCGACGATCGTCGACTGCGGCACCGACGGTGTCGACATGGCTACGCTCATCGCCCACTGTCGGGCTCGCGGACAGCTCAAGTTGCTGTGCGAAGGCGGGCCGTCGTTGTTCGCCACGCTGCTCGCCGACGATCTCGTCGACGAACTGTGCCTCACCACCGCTCCCCTGCTCGCGGCAGGCGACGGTCCGCGGATTGCGCACGGCGCCAACGCAATCGACGCCAAGAGAGTGCGGCTCACGCAGCTGCTCGGCGACGACGACGGCTATCTGTACGCACGCTGGGAGCGGCGGGCTTGAGGAGAGCGCCCGTGCCTCCGACTACCCTCGCCGGTATGCGACCACGCTTGATTCTGGGTGCCGGCCTCACCGCCGCGATCCTGCTGCTCGCCGGCTGCGCGACCGGGCCCGATACCGGTCCGACCGCCATCACCGGCGGGAAGGGCGACGGCAATCCCGCCCAGTCGTCGTCGAGCGCGCCGCAGGGCCCGGTGCTGGCCGCGCCGCGCAACGACCTCGGCTGGACCGACTGCGCGAAGGCCGTGTCCGACCGGTTCGGGATGACCGCACCGGCCGGCACCTCGATCGAATGCGCATCGTTCACGTCACCGATCACTCCCGACCAACAGTCGGCCGAGTTGCTGACCATCGATGCCGTGCGTGCTCGCACCGCCGCGACGCCGAAGGACGCTCCACCTCTGGTGTTGACCACTGGAACCGACATGCCCGCACAGCGGGCGTTGCTGATGTTGACCGCGGGCGACGGCAAGTCGATTCTGGCGCGCAACCCCGTCGTCGCGGTGGAGATGAGGGGCACCGACTCGCGCTCGACGATCGACTGCATGACGATGCTCGACTCGTCGACGATCGTGAACAACGGCATCGCCGGCTACCCCGGCCCGCTACGCGCTCCGGCCGCACTGGCCACTGCCCAGCGCATCGACCGCCTCGCGAAGTCGGGCTCGTCGGCGGCGGACAGCTGCAATGACACCCTGACGCCCAATCAGGTGAACTTCACCTCGGTCCTCGCGGCCAGCGACCTCGACGCCCTGCGGGTCCGATGGGGCGTCGACCGCCTGGCCGTGTTGGGGCTCGGCGAGGGCGCCGACGTCGCGCTGTCGTTCGCCGCGCAGTATCCCGACCGGGTCGGGCGCCTGATCCTCGACACGCCGACCTCGTTCGGCTCGAACACCCGCGACCGCGCGTCGACGGCGGCGACCGGTGTGCAGCGGGCGCTCACGACGTACGCGTCGCGGTGCGCGCAGATCGCGCAGTGCTCGCTGGGCGGCAACGGCCTGGCGACCATCGCGAGCGTGGTGAACAAGGCCGCGAAAGGCGATATCCCCGACATCTCCGATACCAATGTCCTAACCGCGATCACGACCGCGTTGGGCACCGCGATCTCCGACGCCGACCGCGCCGCGCTCGCGGCCGCGATCAGTGCCGCCGACCGCGGTGACACCAAAGCGCTGACCACACTGGTCAGCACCACCACGGGGCTTCGCGACTCACAGCCGCAGCTGCTCAGCAGGTGCAACAATTCGTCGGGCACGGTCGGGCTGGATCAGGTTCCCGGTTTGATCACCGAGTGGACCAAACAGAATCCGATCACCGGCACCAACGCGGCGCTGTCGCTGGTCCGCTGCAACGGTTGGGCGACGTCGCAGCCGGCGAAGGCACCGACCTCGTATACGACGGCGCCGCTGGTGCTCGCCGGAACCAACGACCCCATCAACGGCAGCGACGCCTCGACCCTCAACGCCGGTTTCACCGAAGCCGGCACGGCACCGATCTCCGTCTCCTGGGACGGACTGGGCTACTCGGTGCTCGCACACAGTTCGTGCGCGGCCGACGTCGTCGGCGACTATCTCGGCGCCACACCGCTGTCCGGCCCGGCTGAACGCGCGTGCCCGAGCTAGCTGTAGCTGGCTGGATGCGCGGTTCGGGTCGGTGTATCAATGTCGGGCCGACCAGTTCTCGGTGATGGTGTTGTAGGGGCTCCTACGGCGCGAATCGCAGAATACGGCTCGCGTGAACGCCGTATGTTGCAAGACGTGCCGTTGGAAGGTCCGATGGAACCGATCGGACGTGGTGTGCGTCAAATACTCATGTCGCAATCAATCCTCGATCCACAGGCATTCGTCTTCCGCGGCGCGGCACTCGCGTACGGGATGACCGATGCACAGCTCAAACGCGCGGCATCGAAGACGCGCGAGCTCGCCCGGGTGGCCCCCGGAGTTTACGTGCGACGACCCGATCGACATCTGTTCCCCGAAGAGTGGCACCGGCTCGTCGCATTGGCGGTCGGGTCGTCTGTGGCGTCGGCCGAGGCTCCCACTTCGGTGCTGAGCTTCCAATCTGCGGCAGCGGTACACGGTCTGGATCTGCTGGCCGCAGATTTCGAACGCGTGCACTTCACCAACTTTGCGAAGCTGATGCGCGAGGGCCAGGAGTCGTCGGACGTCGTCATCGAGGAGAAGATTCGGGAGGACCTGCTCCGATCCCTTGGCTTCGAGGTGGTCCGGTGGACGTGGAGCGCCTGGAGTACGGTCGGATGATTCCGCGCTTGCTCGCGGTAGTCCGACAGGCCGCGCATCTCTGATCGAGCCTCGTACGGCGGGAATCGATGCCGTAGGAGCAGGTACACGGCCGTAGCACCCATGATTTTTCCTCCGCTCACGACGACGTAGTAGGGTTCGCAAGTGGCCATAGCCGACCGTGTCTTGTTTCCGCAGTTCAACGCGCAACGGATCATTCCGATGATCCTGTGGCCGATCAGCATCATGATGGTCTTGGAGCGCTCGATCATCCTGGGCGTCAACGGCGACCGCACCGATGATTTCACGCCCGTCTACCAGGCAGCACTGCGTTTTCTGAACAATCAGCCGGTGTACGGCGAGGCGTACCAGACCGTTGAACCGCACTACCTCTATCCGCCGTCGGGCACGCTGCTGATGGCACCGCTCGCGGTGATCGACCCCGAGCGGGCACGCTGGCTGTTCATCACTTTCAGCGTGATTGCTCTGATCGCCTCGGCGTACCTGCTGACGATGCTGTTCGGCTACGGCTGGCGTTCCTGGGTGTTCCCGACCGTGCTGTTCTTCTTCTTCAGCACCGAGACCGTGGCGCACACGCTGATCTTCACCAACTTCAACTCGTTCGTCCTGCTGGGCATGTTGGCGTTCATGATTCTGATGATGCGCAATCACCAGTGGTGGGCCGGCATCCCGCTCGGGCTGACGTTCGCGGTCAAACCCGTGCTGGCGCCCCTGTTGCTGCTGCCGCTGCTCAATCGGCAGTGGCGGATTCTCGTCACGGCCGTCGGGGTGCCCGCACTGCTGACCGCCGCCGCGTGGCCGGCAAGCGTCGACCCGATGAAATTCTTCACCCGCACGTACCCGTACCTCAGCGAGGTTCGCGACTATTACAACTCGTCCATCGGCGGCAATGGGTTGCACTACGGCGTCGACCCGTGGCTTGTCCTGGTGCTGCGCGTCGCATTCGCCGCGATGGCGGTCTTCGGTCTCTGGTTCCTCTACCGCTACTACCGGAAATCGCAGCCGCTGCTGTGGCTGACGGCGTCGTCGGGCATTCTGCTGTGCACCTGGTTCCTCGTCGGTCCACTCGGCCAGGGGTACTACTCGATGCTGCTGTTCCCGCTGCTGATGTCGGTGTTCCTGCCCGGGTCGCCGATGCGCAACTGGCCGGCCTGGCTCGGCGTATACGGGTGCTTCAATTTCGATACCTACTTCTCCACCCGCTGGGAGACATTCGGCCGCGCCATCGAGTACAACAAGGTCACCTGGGGCTGGTCGTTGCTGATGATCGCGGTGTTCTGCTCGCTGCTGTTCCGCTATCTCGACCTGCGTAAGGCCGGTCTGGCCGGACCGATCCTGGAAGAATTCGCCAAGTCCGACGCCCCTTCGACGCAGTCGGACGAGGAATCTGGCAGCGACCGACCCTTCGTCGCTACGCTGGACAAATGACTTCTGATTCGCAGCCCGCGCCCGTCGACGACCTGAGCAACCTCACCGCTGAGCAGTGGCGGGAACGGTTGACGCCCGCCGAGTTCCGTGTGCTGCGTCAAGCGGGTACCGAAGCTCCGTTCGTCGGCGAGTACACCGACACCAAGACCACCGGCGTCTACCGGTGCCGCGCCTGCAACACCGAACTCTTCCGCAGCGACGAGAAATTCGATTCGCACTGCGGCTGGCCGTCGTTCTTCTCGCCGCTCGCCGGCGACAAGATCATCGAACGCGCCGACGACTCGCTCGGTATGCGCCGCGTCGAGGTGCTGTGCGCCAATTGCGGCAGCCACCTCGGGCACGTGTTCTCCGGCGAGGGCTACGACACTCCCACCGACCTGCGCTACTGCATCAATTCGATCAGCTTGTCATTGGAGCCGACGGAGTAGTCGCGCCCCGCGCGGCCCCGCGCAGGTAGTCATAGGCGCGCTGCCAGTCCCGCCGGTACGCGGCGTCGTCGAGTTCCCCCCGACGATGCCGGGCACTCGCGTCGATGAGACGCTCGGCGACGATCAGGCCCGCCGCGGGGTGGCCGAAACGCGCGCGCGGCGGGGTCAGCGTGAGCACCTCGGCGACTTGCGATCGGATGGCGCGTACCCGTACGGCCAACCCGGCCCCGACGGCGAGGGGAACCACGACTGCGACGGTCATCGCCGGAGCGGTGCTCAGCTGACCGGCGATGAGCGAATACAGCGCGGCGCCGACCAGCAAGCCGACGATCGGCCAGGCCCGCCACACGCGCAGCCACGTCCGATCGCCGCTGCTCGTCGCGGGCGGATAGACGACCATGTGGATTCGGTGCAGGCCGTAGCACTCGTCGGACTCGCTGTAACTGCCCCATTGATAGCTGGTCATGAGCCCATGGTGTTCCCGCGCCGAAGCCCCGTCACCGGTCTTAACGGAAGCTTTGCGCTCGGCGGGAACAACTCCACGCCATCTTGACGCGCAGCTCAGAATGAGAAGGTCGTCAACCGACCCGTCGCTTCGTGTGACCCATCGCTCACCGACGCCGCGTCGATCGTCGACAGGGTGCCCCGGCGTCCGATCGGTTCGACGTCCTCGCGGAGCAACTCGGCGCGCGTCTCTCGGTCGACGATGATCGCCGGGAAGCGCCCGCCCGCGGTGCGTCCGATCACCCAGCCGCGCACGGGTTCTCCGTCACGATCGAATTCGACGGTGTAGGTTTCGACGGTACCGATCCCGGTGTGGGGTTCGACGATCGGCGGATGGTCCCGCACATTCGACGACGCCGCTCCCCCGCTGAACGGCTCGGTCGGTCGTCGTGAATCAAGCACCACCGCATGGTGTTTGGTGAGCATGCCGCCGTTGGCGTAGACGAGTCCCGCGCCGCCCTGCGAGCGCAACCGCTCGGTGACCGCGACCAGCGCGTGCGTCGAATAGTTGTTGCCGGGTCCGCCGAACGCGGAAAGACCGCCCGTCGCGGTCAACCGGGCGTCGAGCGGACGCCCCAATACCTGCGCGGCAAGCTTCACAACGATCGGGAAGCAACTGTAGATGTCGAGGACGGCGAGGTCCGACGCCGTGATCCCAGCGCGCCGCAGAGCCGTCTCCAGCGCTGTCGCGAGCGCCGGACATGAATGAAAGTCGTTGCGCGACATGATATCCACCGGCTCCGCCGCACCGGCCGCGGAGCGCACGTAGATCCAGTCAGACTCGTCGATCCCGGCGTCGCGCGCAACGGCGACACTCGTCACGATCACCGCCGCGGCCTGGTCGACGCCGATCTGCGCGTTCATCCGGACCGGGTAGGGCTGGCATACCATCCGGTTGCCGGGCGTGACGGTGCCGATGTCGGCGGCGGTGCGCACAGCGGGATCCCATGCCGCCGCCTGACGTGCGGCGACGGTGGTGAAGTCGGCGAACAACTGCGCCGACTCGGCCTGCACGTCGGCGTAGTTCAACCCGCGGTAGGCGCGAAAAGCGTTCTCGTACAGCGGATAGCACCGCACGGGCAGCCCGAGGTGATAGCGCATCATCGTCGCCGAGGCGATCTCGGAGACGTCGACGCGGGCGAGGCTGCCCGGCGACCAGTCGGGCATCGACCCCGATGCCAGGACCGCGCGCAGCGATGCCACCGCCTCCGCACCGCCGAGTATCGCGACACTGCTCGTGCCCGCCGTGATCGCGGCGGCGACGTCGTCGAGGATCTGTCCCGGCTGGTTGCCACCCATCGGCCCGGAGATGAATTGCGTTGGCCGCGCACCGATCTCGCGCCCGACGATCGCGGGCAGATCGTCGTATCCCCAGGACGCCACGTCGGTGGTGCCGATCGTGTCGGCCCGCTTGACGATGTCCGGGACACCGGAATCGACGGCGGCACGGCCGATGGCGTCGAGGAGAAGGTCGAGCGGTGACCGCGCGGCCCGTGGGTCGCGACCCCGATTGGCACGAAGCTGCCCGACGCCGACGATGACCGGAGTTCGGTCGTCAGATGGTGTCAACGGTGCTCCCCTGGTCTCGGCTCGCCGACCCCCGACGACACACTGTGCGGGTGCCCACTACGGCAGCAACGAGACCAGTGCCGCCGGATCCACTCGCGGACCGGTGAAGAACGGCGTCTCCTCGCGGACATGCATGCGCGCCTCGGTAGCACGCAGGTCGCGCATCAGGTCGACGATCCGGATCAGCTCCGGGGCCTCGAAGGCGAGGATCCACTCGTAGTCGCCGAGGGCGAACGAAGGCACCGTGTTGGCTCGGACGTCCTTGTAGCCGCGTGCCTCCTTGCCGTGGTCGGCCAGCATCTTGCGGCGCTCCTCGTCGGGCAGCAGGTACCACTCGTAGGAACGCACGAACGGGTAGACGCAGATGTAATTGCCCGGGTCCTCGCCGGCGAGGAAAGCCGGGATGTGGCTCTTGTTGAACTCGGCGGGACGATGCACCGCGACGTTGCTCCACACCGGATTGCTGGCCCGGCCGAGTGCGGTCTCACGGCGGAATCGCTGGTAGGCGCCCTGCAGATCCTCGACGGCCGGCGCATGCCACCAGATCATGAAGTCCGCGTCGGCGCGCAGCCCGGAGACGTCGTAGACGCCGCGCACGACGATGCCGGAATCTTCCACCGATTTGATGAACTCGGCGAGCTCGTTGGCGGCGTCGGTGCGGTCGTCGGGCAGTTCACCCGGTCGAACCGCGAACACCGAGAACATCAGGTAGCGGATGGTGGAGTTGAGTTCGGCATAGTCCAAGCGGGTCATGAATCCATCGTGCCACTGGCGATTGATTCGCCGATCACCGCGTCCACCGCCGCGCGTGCCTGTGCGATGCAGGCGGGCACCCCGACGCCCTGATAGCTCGCCCCCGCGAATCCGAGACCCGCGGGGCGGGCGGCCAGCGCCCGTCGCATCGCCGCCTGATGACCGGGAGCGTAGACCGGCAACCCGGCCGGCCACCGCTGCACGACGGCGTCGAGCGGTGCGGCGTCGACCGGCGCACCCGCGGCCCGGCACACCTGAGCGAGATCCGTCGTCGCCCAATCGATCAGCGTCGCATCGTCGACGACGACGGGTTGACCGAACCGCCCGAATGACACTCGCACCCACACGGCGTCGGGCGTCGAGTAGTGCGCCCACTTACGCGAGCTGAAGGTGAACGCCTTGGCGCGCAACGATTCTCCGGTGCCGACGAGTACTCCGGAATTGTCCGGAAGCACGGTATCCGGCGGCAATGCAAGTGCGACGAGGGCCGAACCGGCCATCGCGACACGCCCAAGTTCCGCGGCGGAGTCGGGGGCGACATCGGCGAGCACCCGCGCCGCGTCGGGCGCGGGCAGCGCGACGATGACGGCGTCGTAGTCGACGCCGTCGACGCACCACCGACCGGGACGACCGGTGAGCTCCGGCGCCGAACCCGCGAGCCATCGTGCGCCGGACGCCTCCAGCAACCGTGCGACGACGGTGCGATACCCGCCGCGTACCGCGCCGAACACCGGCGCCGAGTTTCCGGCGGGCGGCAACAACGACGACACCGCATCGCCCAGACTCGGCGCCCCGGCGTCGAGTCGCGCCGCCAGCGCCGGAAGTGCTTCTCGCACACCGATATCCCCAGCCAAGCTGGAATAGACACCGCCGAGCATGGGGTCGACACTGCGCGCGGTGATCTCCGGGTCGTAGCGCTCGTCCACGAGGGCGCCGACCGATCGATCCGCCCCCGGCGTCCACGCGAGCGGGCGGGTCCGTTCGGACTCGATTCGCGCCCGGGCGGCATCGTCGACGAGCGAACCGAGTGCGGCGGCGTCGGCGGGAATTCCCATCAGGGCGGGCGTCGGCAACGCGTGCAGGCGCCCACCGGCCCACACCGCCGGGCGTCGGCCCGTCGGCGACACCACCTGATCGGCGAGGCCCAGTTCGGTGATCAGCGCGAGTGCCTCGGGGCGTCGAACGACGAACGCCTCGGCCCCGACGTCGACGGAACGACCCGCGACCGTCGCCGCGCGCAGGATACCGCCGGGGCGATCGGTGCGCTCGAAGACGTCGATCACGGCATCGGCGCCGAGGTCCAGACGCGCGAAATACGCGCTGGTCAGGCCGGACAGCCCGCCGCCGATGACCGCGAGACGCGAGGTCACAACCGGTGGACCAGTTCGACGGTGCGGGTCAGCACGTCGGGGTCGGTTGCGGGGAGCACGCCGTGCCCCAGGTTGAAGATGTGACCGACCGCGCCCGCGTCGATCGCCTTCTCGCCGTCCCGGACGATCCGGCGAACCTGCGACTCGATCACCTCGGGCCCGGCGAACAACAGCGTCGGATCGAGGTTGCCCTGCACCGCTTTGCCCGGCCCGACGCGGCGGGCGGCTTCGTCGAGCGGGACACGCCAGTCGACGCCGATGACGTCGGCCCCGACGTGGGCCATCGGGGCCAGCAACTCGCCGGTCCCGACTCCGAAGTGGATGCGCGGCACCTTGTATTCGGCGATTTCGGCGAGTACGCGCGCGCTGTGCGGCGCGACATAGGTCTGATAGTCGGCGACCGACAGCGTGCCGGCCCACGAATCGAACAACTGCACCGCGTGGACCCCGGCGTCGAGTTGAACACGGAGGAATTCGACGGTGATGTCGGCGAGCTGCGCCATCAGCTGATGCCACAGCTCGGGGCGGGCGTACATCATCGCCTTGGTGTTCTCGTAGGTGCGGCTGGGGCCGCCCTCGATGAGGTATGACGCGAGGGTGAACGGGGCGCCGGCGAATCCGATGAGTGCCTGGGCGTCGGTCAGTTCGCCGAGGATGAGTCCGACGGCCTGTGACACCGACCCGACGGCTGCGGCGTCGAGGCGGGGAAGCGCCGCGACGTCGTCGGCGGTACGGATGGGGCGCGCGACGACGGGCCCGGTGCCGGCGACGATGTCGAGGTCGACGCCGGCCGCTTTGAGCGGAACGACGATGTCGGAGAACAGGATCGCTGCATCGACGTCGTGGCGGCGGACCGGCTGCATGGTGATCTCGCAGACCAGCGCGGCGTCGAAACACGATTCGAGCATGCCGCGATCGGCACGGATGGCCCGATACTCCGGCAGCGACCGCCCGGCTTGCCGCATGAACCAAACCGGCCGTCGGCTCGGTGTCCCCCCGGTCGCGGCGGCGATCAGGGGCTTGGAGGACGTCTTCGCTTCAGCCACGACCATTACTGTGCCATGACTGCGACGTTTCCCCACATCGCGTTGCCCGGATCGCTCGGGTTCAACCGGGTCGGCCGCAGAACCTGAGTGCGGGCTGAGACGGCGCGGCGCGCCTCCACCATCGAGCGCTCGGCGCGTCCTATTTTCAGATGGTGACCACTTCTGGTGCGCCTCGATCGGGCGCTGCGACCGAGCCACCGGAGTTCCGCACGGCCGTCGACTCGCTGCATACGGCACGGGTGCGCCCAGAGATCGAGGTCGGAGCGATCCGCCCGCCCCAGCGTCTGGCCCCGTACAGCTACGCCATCGGCGCCGAGATACGCCAGTCCGACGACGCCGAGCTCGACGCGATGTCCACGGATTCCCAGGGATCGGCGTTCGGCCGACTCATTCTGCTCTACGACCCCGACGGCCAAGAAGCATGGAATGGCAACATTCGGCTCGTCGCCTACATTCAAGCCGAGGTGGAAGAGGACCTGGCATCGGATCCGCTGCTCCCGGAGGTGGCGTGGAGCTGGTTGACCGACGCGCTGGGGACGTCGGAAGGCGCGACGTCGGAGGAGGTCACCGCGCTCGGCGGCACAGTCACCTCAACGACGTCGGTGCGATTCGGCGACATCGCCGGTCCACCCCGTGCGCACCAACTCGAATTGCGCGCGTCGTGGACGGCGACCCGTGGCGACGTCGCCTCACACCTCGAGGCCTTCTCCGAGGCGCTCGCATCCGCAGCCGGTTTGCCGCCGCTGGGGATCACCGAACTCAAGTCGTTCTAGATTGATGGCGACAGCGGATACCGACGACACCGGCACCACCGTCGACGACGCCGACGGACCCGAACCGACACCATTGCCCGCCCCGCGCGACGGGGTGCCTCCGGTGCTGTTGCGGCCCGACGAATTCGCTGACGCCGCACGACGATTGGCGACCGGGACCGGCCCGATCGCCGTCGACACCGAACGGGCGTCGGGCTACAAGTATTCCGCGCGCGCGTATCTGATTCAGTTGCGCCGCACTGGGTCCGGCAGTTTCCTCATCGACCCGATCGAACACCCGGATGCGTTGACGCCGATCGTCGAGGCGCTCGACGGTCCGGAATGGATTCTGCATGCCGCCGACCAGGATCTCCCCTGCCTGCGCGAACTCGACTTCCGTTGCACGACACTGTATGACACCGAGCTTGCCGGGCGCCTGCTCGGACTGCCGCGGGTGAATCTCGCGGCGATGATCGCCCATTTCCTGGGGCTCGGCCTGGCGAAGGGACACGGAGCCGCCGACTGGTCGCGCCGTCCGCTGCCCGCCGACTGGCTCAATTACGCCGCACTCGACGTCGAGGTGCTCATCGAGTTGCGGGCGGCGATCGCGGACGAACTGGCGGCGACTGGCAAATCTGAGTGGGCCGCACAGGAATTCGAGTACGTGCTCAACCGACCGCCGGCCCCACCGCGTGCCGATCGGTGGCGCCGGACGTCGAACATCCACGCCATCAAGACGCAGCGCGGACTGGCCGTCGTACGCGAATTGTGGACCGCCCGTGAGGATGTCGCGTCTCGGCGGGACATCGCGCCGGGGCGGGTGCTGCCCGACTCGGCGATCGTGACGGCGGCGACGGCCTACCCCAAGACGGTGGCTGAGCTGACCGCTCTGCCGGTGTTCGGGGGCCCGCGCCAACGCAGGCAGGCAGGGGTGTGGTGGTCGGCGATCGATCGGGCACGACAGTTGCCCGATGCCGAGCTGCCCCCCAAGAAGATCCAGACGGTCGGGCTGCCCGCGATCAACCGGTGGGATCAGCGCAACCCGGAGGCCGCGGCCCGAGTCGCGGTGGTCCGGCCGGCCGTGAAAGAGCTTGCCGAACAACACAATCTGCCCGTCGAGAACCTGCTCTCCCCCGACCTCGTGCGGCAGCTCAGCTGGACCGGCATCGCCGGCGAGATCGACGCCCACGCCGTCGACGCCGCACTCGCCACCGGCGGCGCCCGCCCGTGGCAGCGCGAACTCACGTCGGAGACGATCGCAGCCGCGCTGCGCAAGGTCGAGGGCACGGGGTCGTAGGGCGGCTGGCGGGGCACGATGGCGTTTCGCTCATCGAGTGCCGTCGTGCGAGCGCAGCGAGCCCGCCGGCGATCGAGATGCGGTGAGATGGCGTCGGATCGTGACCACGAGCGCCATGGGCGAAAACTGCTTGTCTCCAACGTTTCTGGGGTTCCGTTGAGTGCTTCGTCGCACCGACCCCTCGTTACACCGAAGCTCGTACCTCGCCTCGGCACTCGGGGAGCGGAGGGGCTGCGGCTCGGGTAGGCACGACAGTCCGCTTCGGCACTCGGGGAGCGGAGCGGGTGCGGCTCGCCCGGCTCACCCCGCGCAATCAACCCGCCAGCCGGCGAAGTTCGCGTTTCATCAGTTTGCCTACTGCGTTGCGCGGCAATGATTCTCGTATTTCGAGCCGCTCGGGGAGTTTGTAGGACGCGATGCGCTGCGACCTGAGGAAGTCGGTCAGATCGCCGAGGGTGAGGCGCTGCCCGGCATTCAGCACGACGACCGCCGCGACCGTCTCGCCGAGAGAGTCGTCGGGATCGCCGACGACGGCGCATTCGGCCACGGCGGGGTGTTCGGCGATGAGCCCCTCGAGTTCGGCCGGCGCGACGTTCATTCCACCGCGGATGATGAGATCTTTGCAGCGGTCGACGTAGCGCAAGTATTGATTCTGTTCCCCGTCGATCTCGAACATGTCGCCGGTCTTGAGAAGTCCGTCGGCGTCGAACGGGCAGGCGAGATTCGCGCCGTCGAGATAGCCGGGGAAGACTCCCGGTCCGCCGATCAACAATTCTCCCGGGCGCCCCGGCTCGGTGATTTCGGCGCCGGTCTCGACGTCGACGATCTTCACGACGGTGCGGTCGGCTATGGCCGACTCCCACGACACTCCGGGCGTTCCATACCGGGGAAAGAAGCGCGCGCGAGTGTCGGGATCGGGGAAGTCGACGGGGTCGGACAGCAGCGATACGCCTTCATTCGAGCCGAAGAAATTGATGACATTCAATCCGTGTTTCTCTTGCCATCCGCGTACCATAGCCGGCTGCAGTGGAGCCGAGCCCGACCCGACTCGCGTCAGTGTGGAGATATCGACCGCGTCGAGCAGCGACTCATCGTTGAGCAGTTTCCACAACAGTGCCGGAGGTGCGAGCGTATAGGTGACCTTCTCCGCCGCTATCTGACCGAAGAATGTCACCGCGTCGAATGGATGGTGCTGAATCAAGGTGGCACCGGTGCAGATCCACGGCAGAAACATGCCGCAGATTCCAGCCATGTTGATCATCGGGAACGGATTCAACAACACGTCGTCGGCGACGACGTGCGGCGCGCCGATAGTCGAGACGGTGAATGCGAGCCAGTCGTAATGGGTGCGCGGCACGCCTTTCGGTTCACCGGTGGTGCCCGACGTCCAGCAGATCGTGACACAGTCGTTGGGGTCATTGGGGTCGGCTCGACGATACGCCGCGAGCGTCTCGCAATCGCCGGGCCGGGCGCTGCCGGGCGTGATATGTCCGTCACCGCCGCCGGCGTCGGCGGCGTCGCCGAAGGTGAGCACGGCGCGCAATTGCGGCAGTTCGTCACGGATGGCGTCGGCCGACGCCGCGGGACGACGCCCGCCGAATGTGCCGGTGGTGATGAACAGCACGAATTCGGCTTTGTTCGCCATCGCCGTCAGTTCGCGCTCACGGTATTGCATGGCCAGCGGTGAGACCACCGCGCCGATCATCCAAGCCGCCAGGTAGACCTCGGCGAGTTCGATCGTGTTGGGCAATTGCACGCCGATGACGTCACCGCGTGTGACGCCGTATTCGAGCAGCCGCGCGGCGAGAAAGGTCACCTCGTCGTCGACTTCGTTCCACGTCAGCCGCCGCGGAGTCGATCCCAGCAGCGCGGCGCGATTGGCGGGGTCGGCGATCGCGAGTGCGTCGCCGCGCGCAGCGGCCTGGTCGGCGAAGACGCGGTCGAGGGTGCGGTCCGACCACCAGCCGCGTTCGCGGTAGCGGTCGATGCGGGCTTGCGGATGAAGCCCGCGTTTCAAGGCGACCATTGGCCATTTCCTCCGACTGTTGCTTCGCCCGTCTTCCCCCTCGCTGTCGAATGGTAGCGTTACAGTCCTACCGCCTGCGCCGCATTGTCGACATTGCGCCACCGACGCAATTCACTGCCCGCCGCCCACGTGGAGTGTGTTCCGCTGGAAATGCGCTCCGGTAATTGCAGAGTGCAAACCGGACCATCGGAGACACGTTTGGCGTCGAATACGACACAATAGGACGCGTCGTCGTTCATATCGGTGGTCAACGTGATCAGATAGCCGTCGTCTTCGTCGGTGCTACCGATACGAGGCGCCATCGACGCTTCACTGCCGAACACTCCGTCTCCGAAACGGAATGATTCCTCGACACCGGTTTCAGTGTCATGCTTCACGACGCCGTTGAGCAGGAACCACCCGTCGACGCCGGACGTGGCATACACGTACCGATGTCGAACTCCGGCGTGAGCACCGTTGATCATGCCGAATTCGGTGATCTGATCGGTCAGTGATTCTTCCCTCGTCTGCCCGGTGCGCAGATTGAACCGCCAGCGATGCAGGCGCGACTGCATGTGATCGAGCGCAAGGAATCGAAACGCGCGTTGCCATTTATCGGCGATACCGTCGGCTTTCGGTTCCGGCTCACCCTGGTAGAAGCCTTCCAGGACGATCTCCTCGCCGTCTTCGTAGGCATTCGCGAAATGCAGCACATACGTCGGATCGGCCTCGAACCACCTGATATCGGACGACTGTCCGCGACGCGGGATGACCCCGAATCGTGCGGGCATGCCGCGGTGGAAGCGCGGATGATGCACACCGCGTTTCAGCAACTCCTCGTCCCAGAAGAGCGGCAGATCGTTGAGGATGGCGTAGTTCTCGGTGAATGCCATATCGTGCGGCAGACGCGGGCCGGGCAACGGGATATCGACGTAGTGTGCCAGATTGTTGTCTGCATCGACGACGCCGTATTTCATATACGGCGCCTCTTTGCTGTAGTTGAAGAACAGCAGCTCACCGGTCCGGTCATCGACTTTGGGATGCGCCGAGACGCCGAGGTGATACGGGAATGCGCCGTTCCAGTCCTCTTTGCCGAGGGTCGCAGCGGAATAGGGATCGATACGATACAGATCCCCGCACATCCAGAAGCTGCTCAACGCGGTTCCCCGGTGCACCACGACGTCGGTGCTCGACGCGTCCTTCATCCGACGCCGCGCGCCCCAACCGTCCTCGCGCTGCGCCCACTCGGGCATCTCCGAGGCCCCGGCCCACAGCGGCCGCTGCGCCTCGTACTCGGCGAGCATGCCGTCTGTTCGCACGAATCGGTTGCGGTAGAACGCCTTTCCATCGCGGAAGCCCACCACGTGGATCATCGCGTCGCCGTCGAAGGGGTGATAGTTCTTGATCGCCGGATGCAGCGGGTTCTCGGTGTTGCGCAGATACACGCCGTCGAGGTCCGCGGGGATCTCGCCGGATACGACGGTGAGGTCGTCGGCCTTCCACTCGGTGGTCTGCGGCCGCCACGGTCCGGTTCGGTAGGGATGGTCGTCGTCTGCGGGCAGCGTCGAGAGCAGCTTGCCCAGTACCTCGATCTCCATTGCCTCAACTTCCTCCGAAGAACTGACTACAGTTACGAGAGTGACCGAGTCAGCCAGGGGTTGTCAAGACTTCCCTCGACGATTCGACTTCATTACTCTCGCAGTTGTAGCTGACTCGTCTCCGAAAGCGATTCGTCAAGATGTCTGACACCACCGTATGGATCACCGGCGGATACCAATCCGACTTCGCCCGCAATCTGACCCGAGAAGGCGGTGGCCTCGCCACGCTGTTCGACGAGGTTGTGGCGGGAACACTGGCGGCGTCGGGCGTCCCCGTCGACGACGTCGACGTGATTCACGTCGGCAATGCGTTCGGGCAGGTCTACACCGGGCAGGGGCACCTGGGAGCGATGCCCGCGTCGGTCCGGCCCGAACTCTGGAGTGTGCCCGCGAGCCGGCACGAGGGGGCGTGCGCCTCCGGATCGCTGGCGATCCTCGCGGCCATGGCCGATCTGGAGTCGGGACGCTACGACTGCGCACTCGTCGTCGGCGCGGAGCTGGAGAAGAACGTCCCCGGCGACGTCGGAGCGCGGAACATGGCCGGTGCCGCGTGGATCGGCGAGGAGGGTCGCGACGCGAACTTCATGTGGCCGTACATGTTCAGCCGCATCACCGAGGAGTACGACAAGCGCTACGGGCTCGACGCGACGTACCTGTGGCAGATCGCCGAGCTGAACTCGCGCAACGCCCGCAGAAATCCGTTGGCGCAGACGCGCGGCTGGGAGTATCACCCGGCGTCGTTCACCGACGACGACGATGCCAACCCGATCGTCGAAGGCCGACTGCGCAAAGTCGACTGCGGCCCGCTGACCGACGGTGGAGCCGGTGTCGTACTGGTCTCCGACCGTTATCGGCGCACCCATCCGGCACTCGACTCGTCGGGGTGCTCGCGCGTCCTCGGCTGGGGTCACCGCACCGTCGGTCTGCTGCTTGAGGACAAGCTGGCCCGCAGCGCAGGCGCAGAACTGGTGTTCCCGCACGTGGCCGACACGATCGCGGATGCGCTCGGGCGGGCGGGCGTCGACGATGTCGACGGTCTGGACGTCATCGAGACCCACGACTGCTTCACGATCAGCGAATACCTGGCGATCGACCATTTCGGGCTCACCGCGCCGGGCGAGAGTTGGCGGGCGATCGCCGACGGCGAACTGGAGATCGGCGGCCGCGTCGCGATGAACCCGAGCGGCGGCCTGCTCGGCGGCGGACATCCGGTGGGCGCCACCGGGATTCGCATGCTGCTCGACTGTCACCGGCAAATCACCGGCACCGCGGGCGGGTACCAGGTCGACGGCGCCCGGCGGGCCGCCACACTGAACATCGGCGGCAGTACGACCACCGTCGCGAGCTTCGTCGTCGGCTGAGCACGGCTCGAGAGTGAGGAATTCGACTATGACACAACCCATCTCGCAGCATCTGCGCTTGCCGGTCGTCGCCGCACCGATGTTCCTGGTCTCTGGCGTCGAACTGGTGGTCGCGGCGTGCCGCGCCGGGGTGGTGGGGTCGTTCCCCAGCCCAAACTGCCGAACCACCGCCGAGCTCGACACCTGGATGGGCACGATCGCCGATAGCGTCGGGGCGTCGGACACGGCCCCCTGGGCGCTGAATCTGATCACCCACCGCACCAACACGCGACTCGCCGAGGATCTGCGTCTGGTCGCCGAACACCGACCGGGCATCGTCATCACCGCGCTGGGCTCCCCCGCCCCGGCGATCGACGTGGTCAAGTCCTACGGCGGCGTCGTGATCGCCGACGTCGTATCGATTGCGTTGGCGCGCAAGGCCGTCGCCGCCGGCGTGGACGGTCTCGCGTGCGTATCGAGCGGAGCCGGCGGACACACCGGACACCTCTCGCCGTTCGCGTTCGTCAGTGCGGTCCGCGAGTTCTTCGACGGAATCGTCACCGTCGGCGGCGGGATCGCCGACGGCGCGGGCGTCGCGGGTGCCATCGCGGCCGGCGCCGACCTGGTGTACATGGGCACCCGGTTTCTGGCGACCACCGAATCGATGGCACCGCAGGCGTACAAGCAGATGGTCGTCGACTCCACCGCAGACGACCTCGTCGTGAGCGACGGCGTCACCGGAGCCGACGCCTCCTGGCTGCGCCCCAGTCTGATCGCGAACGGATTCGATCCCGACCGCATGGCCTTCACCGGCGCCCGCACCTACGACTCCGCCGGCGGCGTTCCCGCCCGATGGCGCGACGTCTGGGCCGCCGGGCAGGGATTGTCGTCGATCGACGCCGTCGAGCCGGTCGCGGACGTGGTCGACCGACTGGAGGCGCAATACGACGCCGCGTGCCGTCGACTCGCACAGCGCAGCGCCGTCGGCAGCGCCACCTGAGCGAGGGGTCTCGAAGTGGAGTGCGACCGCGTCACCACACTCGAACCCGACGGCGACAACGCCATCGCGGTTGCCTTGGGCATTCTCGGCGACGAGTGGAACCTGTGGATCCTGCGGCACGCGGTGCAGGGCGCCCAGCGGTACGGCGATTGGATGGGCCAGGGCGCGATCTCGAATTCGGTGTTGTCGTCGCGTCTGGCGAACCTCACCGAGAAGGGGCTGTTCGAACGTGTCCAGTACGCGCAGCGGCCCGATCGGTACGAGTATGTGTTGACCCGACGCGGCGCGGGCGTCTGGACGCTGCTGCTGAGCATGTGGGCCTGGGAACAGGTGTGGGCCCCCACGTCGTCGCCTCCGTTGCCGGAGATGCGCCACCTGACCTGCGGAGAGTTGTTCTCGCCGATGCTGATCTGCCGCGAGTGCGGCAAGGCGGTGGACGTACACGACGTCGTCGCCGACCTCGGACCGAGCGGGGTATGGTCGCGCAGCGTCCCAGCGTCGATCGCGCGACGCCGTTCGGCGAAAGCCAAGCAGCCGTCGCAGATGTTGGCGCACACCATGGAACTGCTGGGCGACCGCTGGTCGGCGGCCATCCTCGGGGCACTGTTTCTCGGCGCGCACCGGTTCGGCGAATTCTCCGAACGGACCAGTGCTCCACCGACCATGGTGGCCGACCGATTGGCTCGGTTCGTGCGCCTCGGTGCCGTCGACACCGTCCCCAACCCCGCCCGACCCGACTGGGTCAGTTATCGGCTGACCGGCAAGGGTCTCGCCTTCTTTCCCGTCGTGGTGTTCATGATCACGTGGGGGCAGCGGTGGTTTCACGCTCCCGAGGGGCCCGCGTTGATCTTCACCCACCGCGGCACCGGCCACGAGTTCCGTCCACGTCTGGCCTGTGATCGGTGCCGTGTCGAGCTGACGTCGGGCGGCGTGTCGATCGAACCCGTCGTCGAGTCCGAGCACGAATAGACTTGTCTGCCAAGGAATCTCCCGCGGTCAGCGGATCGGTCGCACCGACGTCGAGCCGGAGCGGACGATCGTGAGTACCGTTGGCGAGGTGATCTGCACTCAACCGGAGCGAGTCCCGGGAATGTCGAAGGCGGCCCGGTGACGGGCATACCGCGGTCCTATGAGGATCGTCGTCGGGCGGAGTCGTTCGGGTCGGCGGCGGCCGCGTATGACGCGTTTCGCCCGCGGTATCCCGCTGCGCTCATCGCCGACGTGGTCCCACGTGCCGGTCTGCGAGTGCTCGACGTGGGCGCGGGCACTGGAATCGCCTCGGTCCAGCTGCGTGATGCCGGCGCGCGGGTTGTTGCGGTGGAGCCCGACGAGCGGATGGCCCGCGTCGCGGCGGACAAGGGCATCGACGTCGAGATCAGCACGTTCGAGCAGTGGCACTCCGACCGGCGGATGTTCGACCGCGTGGTGTTCGCGCAATCGTTTCATTGGGTGCAACCAAGTCCTGCGTTGGACAAGGTCGTGCACCTGCTGCCGGCCGGCGGCCAACTGGTGTTGATGTGGAACCGCATCGCCGCGGTCGAACCCGAGCAGATCGTGTTCGACGAGATTCATGCCGACGTGCGGGGCGTACCGGTCGCCGCGCACGGCTTCGACGGGGGTCGCGATCGCGCGCTGCAGGAGCTCACCGACGCCGGATTCGCCGTCGACTACCGCGAATACCACGAACGGTCGCACTACGACGCCGATGCGTACCTGGACATGGTCTTCACCTATTCGCACCAGCTGGTTCTCGACGCGGACACGCAGCGCACACTGCGCAGTCGATTGCGCGCCGCGATCGGCCCGGCGGGTGTGACCGCAGCCAACAACGCGGTGGCGCTGTTCTGCACGCACACCGACCCTGGGGTATCGGCCCCTTCTACGTAGTGTTCAACGGCACCGCGACGTGAGATCTGTCCGGCGGCCGGGGCAGGTGCCGACCGACGTCGGGTCGCGGCCGCGGCGGACGCGATCGGGACCCGACGTCGGAGCCGTCCTAGCCGGTCTTGCCCTCGAGTGCGGCGAGCACGCTGGCGACCGCGATGAACTTGTTGGTTCCGAGCTCGCGAATCGTCTTGATGTTCAAGGCTTCCTTGAGCGCGGCGTCGTGCTTCTCGGTCAGGCCCGCGAGCGCCGACGGCGGCGCATCCAGGATCTCGGACAGGTCCTTGTCCTCATAAGCCTTGTCGAGCGCCTTCGCCAGGTTTACCGATACAGCCATGATTCTCCTTCGTTGCGGTTCCCGCCCCGTTGCGCACATTAGCGACCCAGCCCGCACAACTCATCCATTTGGCGGCGCGTGGGCGAAACTGTTCGCTGGAATTTCACATGATTTCGGATGTTCTTCGCGAATCGCCGCGATCTGACCGGGTCGTATCGCGTTCAAGTCAACTCGTCGTCGCCGCTGAGCAGCTACGAGCCCAGGTGTTCGCCGAACGTCTCGCGACCTCGCGGCCACGGAACAACAGAGCGGACGACGGGCTGTCACCACGGGCATTTTCAATACATACGTACGATTCCGAATGCGCGCGCGTCACAGGCAGTCGAACAACACGTAAGCACCAGTCCGACACCTGACGCCGACTACAGCGGCGCGGGCGCCAGCCGTACGTCGGCCAACCCGACGAGCATCTTGATGGTGGCCGCCAAGTCGGCGCGCGCACGCCGAGCATCGCGCTCGACCAGGTATTGGATCAGGATTCCGTCGATGCCGCTGACGATCAGCCGCCCGAGCTGATCGAAGGGAACCGCACAGGTCTCCCCGGCGTTGCGCGCCGCGTTCTCACACCAGCTCGCGACGATCTCACCGTAGCGCTGGTACTGCCAGCGCGCGAGTTCCGCCTGGCCCGGCTCCCGGAGCGCGTACAACGTCAACTCGTACTGCATGATCTGCAGGTTCACCTCGTCGGCGACCAGGATGTCCCAGAAGCCGGTCATCCCGTCGCGGATCGCGAACTCCAAGCCCGAGCCCAGGTGCGCGGCATCGTCGAGTACTTCGGCAATGCCGTGGACGACGTCTTCGATGACCGCGCGCAACAGTTCGGCCTTCGACCCGAAGACATGCTGCACGGTTCCCAGCGACACCCCCGCCTCGGCCGCGACCGCCCGCAACGCGGTACCGGCCACGCCGTCGCGCGCCAACACGACCTGCGCCGCGGCCACCAACTGCGGGCGCCGCACCGACGCTTCCACGTACTTCATCGCCTACCTCTTTCACCCGGCCGCACATTGGCCATTGCGCAACTGTGATGCCCGCCATATGATCCTACTCAATTCAAGTCGTGTGTATTACTTGAATTGCCAGAGTCAGTCGCAATGACTCTCGTCCAGCCTAGCCACGGAGAATGCACCCGATGTCCACGACCCAATCCTCACCCGACGAACTCAAGAGCGGCACCGGTCTCACCACCGCCGACATCGTGTTCTTCGTTCTCGCCGGCGTCGCCCCGATGGGCGTCGTCGTCGCCATCCTCGCCGTGTCGATCGCCCGCGGCACCGGCGCAGGCGTACCGGGCGCCTACGTCGTCGCCGGCGCGATCCTCGCGCTGTTCAGCGCGGGATACATCAAGATGAGCCGCCGCATCACCAACGTCGGCGGCTTCTACACCTTCGCCCAGGAAGGACTCGGCCGCCGCGCGGGCGGCGCGACGGCGATGGTCGCGGTAGTCGCCTACAACGCCGCGACCGTCGGGATCTTCGGCGGTCTGGTCTACTACGGCTCCGACGTCGCCAGTCAGTTGTTCGGCGTCAGCGTGCCGTGGCCCGCGGTGGCCGTCGTCTGCCTCATCGCGGTGGCCGTCCTGTCGTATTTCGAAGTCACCGCCAGCGCCAAGGTACTGGCCGTCGCGCTCGCCGCCGAGGTGCTGATCCTGCTCGCCTTCAACGTAGCGGTGCTGGTCCGCCTGGGCTTCCACGGCTTCTCGATGCACGTGTTCGCACCCGCCGCGGTCTTCGGCGGCGGATTCGGCATCAGCCTGATGCTCGCGTTCGGTTCCTTCGTCGGCTTCGAGGCGACCTCCCTCTACGGTGAGGAAGCACGCGACCCGCGGCGCTCGGTGCCCCGCGCGACCTACCTGTCCCTCGCCGTCATCACCGTCTTCTACGTGCTGATCAGCTGGGCGGCCATCAGCGCCTACGGGGTCGGCAAGGCCCAGCAGGCCGCGCAGGCCGACACCGAGAACTTCATCTTCAACGCGTCCACCCAGTATCTGGGCAAGGCTGTCACCGATATGATGGCGATCCTGGTCGTGACCAGCCTGTTCGCGGCGTTCCTCGCCTTCCACTGCAACACCGCCCGCTACCACGTGGCACTGGCCCGCGACGGGCTGCTCCCCCGCTTCCTGGCGCGCATCAATTCCCGCCACCACTCACCGGTCGCGGCCAGCGCCGCCCAGCTCGTCGTCGTCATCGTCTTCACCGTCGGCTTCGGCGTGGCCGGTCAGCACCCGTACCTCAGCATGGGGATCAGCTTCTATGGGCTCGGCGTGCTCGGCATCGTCGTGCTGCAGGCCATTGCGGCGACCTCGATCGTTGCCTACTTCCTGCGCAACCGGCTGACCGAGTCGGTCGTCACCAGCATCGTCGCACCGGCCCTGGCGGTCGTCGGATTCGCCGTGGCACTGGTCCTGATGGTCGCCAACTACCCGACGTTGACCGGGTCGACGGTCACCTGGATCAACTCACTGCCCTGGGCGTTGCCCGTCGCAGCGGTCCTCGGCGCTGTTCTCGCCGGTCGACGCCGGGGCGAACCCGCCGAATCCGCTACCGACCCGCGGTCTCGTCGAGACTCACCGCGGGCGCCGGAGACATGCCCGACACCGTCGCGGTGATCGTGCGCGCGAGATCCTGAGCCGTGAGCCCCAACTCGGCCAGGATCTCGCCGCGTGAGGCATGCTCGATGAACCGTTTGTCGACGCCGCGCCGCACCACCGGGACATGAACATCGTTGTCGGACAACAGATCACTGATCGCCGACCCAACACCACCGGAGGCCAGACCGTCTTCGACGGTCACCACCAGCGTGTGCCTGCGGGCGAGATCGACCAGGGAATGCGGCACCGGCAGCACCCAGCGCGGGTCGACGACGGTCGCCTCGATCCCCTGCTGCGCGAGCCGTTCGGCGGTCTCGACGGCGAGTCCGCAGAACGCACCGACACCGACGAGCAGCACGTCCCCGGCGAGCGCGCCACCGCCCGCGCGCGTGTGATTCAGCACATCGACGCCGTCATCGAGCCGCGCGGTGGCCCGAATATCTTCTGGCACAGCCCCTTTGGAGAAACGCACGGCGGTCGGACCGTCGTCGACGGCGAGCGCCTCGTCGAGTTCCTCGCGCAGCCGCACAGCGTCGCGCGGTGCGGCGACACGGATACCCGGCACGATGGAGAACAGACTGAGGTCCCACATGCCGTGGTGACTGGGGCCGTCGGGGCCGGTGATGCCGGACCGGTCGAGCACGATGGTGACCGGCAGTTTGAGCAGCGCGACGTCCATCAGCATCTGGTCGAACGCGCGGTTGAGGAAGGTCGCGTAGATCGCGACGACGGGATGCATGCCGCCCAGCGCCAGGCCTGCCGCCGACGTCATCGCGTGCTGTTCGGCGATCCCGACGTCGTAGAGCCGGTCGGGGAACTTCTCGCCGAACGGTGCCAGCCCGGTGGGTGCGGCCATCGCCGCGGTGATTGCGACGACGTCGTCGCGGCGACCGCCCGCCTCCACCAGGGCACCCGAAAACACCGACGTCCAGTCTTGTGCCGCAACGGATTTCGAGCGCCCAGTCGCCGGGTCGATGACGCCGATGCCGTGCATCTGGTCGGCCTCGTGGTTCTCCGCGTGCGCATACCCCATGCCCTTGCGAGTGACCGCGTGCACGATGACGGGCCGTCCGAACGACTTGGCCGAGCGCAGCGCCGCCTCCAGCGCCTCCTCGTCGTGGCCGTCGACCGGGCCGACGTATTTGAGCCCGAGGTCGGCGAACATCGCCTGCGGTGCGAGCAGGTCCTTGAGTCCGCTCTTCATGCCGTGTAGGACCGCATAGGTCGGCGGCCCGACGACGGGCAGTTGCTTGAGCGCACGGCGACTCTCGTCGAGGAACTTCTCGTAGCCGGGCTGCAGTCGCAGCCCGGACAGATGCTGGGCGAAGCCGCCGGCCGTCGGCGCGTACGACCGCCCGTTGTCGTTGACGATGATCACCACCGGCCGGCGCGCGGCGGCGATGTTGTTCAGCGCCTCCCAGCACATGCCGCCGGTGAGCGCGCCGTCGCCGACGACGGCGACGACCGTGCGATCCTCACCGCGCAATTCGAAGGCCTTCGACAGCCCGTCGGCGTAGGACAGCGCCGCCGACGCGTGCGACGACTCGACCCAGTCGTGCGGGCTCTCCGCCCGTTCCTGGTATCCGGTCAGCCCGCCGCGCTGGCGCAACTCGTCGAAACCGTCCCGCCGGCCGGTGACGATCTTGTGCACATAGCACTGGTGGCCGGTGTCGAAGATCACCGGATCGGTGGGTGAGTCGAAGACGCGATGGATCGCCAGGGTCAGCTCGACCACCCCGAGGTTGGGGCCGAGGTGACCACCGACCGCGGTGACCTTGTCGACGAGGAACTCCCGGATCTCGACGGCCAACTCGGTCATCTGCTGCTGGTCCAGCCCCGCCAGATCGGCCGGTGAGCTGATCGTCTCCAGCACACTCATCGCCTGTCCTCCTCATCGCTGCGCCGACGCCATCCGAGTGACGGATGCGCCCGTCACGCACGGGCCCGCGTCGTCGGCGTGTGTCATTCTCCGGTCAGTCTACGGACTCGACCACCGCACACCCACGCTTGTACCGCCACAAGCGCTCAAGCGTGATCAACCCGACAGCCGTCACCCGGCGGCACGTTCACCGGCGACGGGGAGCTCACCCCGACGCCGGTACCAGTGCGGCGATCGCCTCCACGTGGTGGGTCCGCGGGAAGGCGTCGAACCCGCGCAGCTCAACCACCCGATAGCCGCGGTCGGCGAACAGACCGAGGTCGCGGGCGAACGCGGCGACGTCGCAGCCGATGTGCACGATGATCGCGGGATCGGCGTCGGCGACGGCCTCGACGACCTCGCGTCCGGCACCGCTGCGCGGCGGATCGAGCACCACGACGTCGGGAGTCGGCAGCCCGTCGACGACCGCCTGCGCGGAGCCGCGATGGACGTGCACGCGCAGGTCGTCGAGGGTGGTCTGCGCCGCGTCGAGGGCGGTGGAGTCGGTGTCGACGATATGCATCTGGCCGAGCTCCACGCCGCCCGCCGCCGCGGCGTCGAGCAGTCCGGCGGTGAACACGCCCGCCCCGCCGTAGAGGTCCCAGACGGTGGACCCGCCCGACAGCGGCCGATGAGCGGCGACCAGTTCGGCGATGGTGTCGGAGTACACCTGCGGGGCGCGCTCGTGGGCCTGCCAGAAGCCGGTCGACGGGATCTCCCATCGTCGTCGTCCCACTTGGAACGTCGCCGTCGCCGAGCCGGCCACCAGATGCGAGGTCTTACGTCCAGACCGTGCCCGGTTGCGTTGCGCGGTGGCCCGCGAGTGGCCGCGACGCGGAGCCGACTCCTCCGGAATCTCGACGACGTGCACCTGCGCTTCGGTATCGCGCACGACGATCACGTCGCTGCCGGGCTGATAACGCTGGTCACGGACGGTCGCGTACATCGCCGGGTGCAGCGCGATACACGGTTCGGCGACGATCTGCGCGCCGTGATGGCGGTGGAATCCGGGATACCCTTGGCCGTCGACGCTGAGCCGTGCGCGAACGCGCCAGGCCGCGCCGGGGTCGTCGGGGCCGATGAGTGAGCGGACGCTCGCCTCGACGTCGGGCAGGCGTCCGACTCGTGCCAGGGTGTCGGTCAGTACTTCGGTCTTGAGGTCGCGCAGGTGAGGGAGACTGACGAACGACAGGTCGCAGCAACCGGCACCGGCGGCCGCCGCCGGACACGCCGGGTCGATGCGATACGGACTGGCCTCGACGATCTCGACGACGTCGGCGTGGCAGAAGGCCGCCTTGCGATCGTCGACGACGAGGGCCCGCACCCGTTCGCCGGGGAGCGCGCCCCGCACGAACACGACGCGGCCGTCGACCCGTCCCACCGCGGCTCCGCCGTGCGCCAGCCGGTCCAGCGTGACCTCGAGTTCACGACCCGACCATGCTCCACGCGGCGTCGACGCCGGGGCGCTCACCGGCGTTCCGCGGCGTCGCCGAGCGCGCGGCGCACGTCACCGGGCGCGGTGTAGACGCCGTCGGCGTTCTTCCGCCGTTCCGACGAGGTCAGTTGCCACGGCACCGACGTCACCATCACCCCCGGCTCGAAGAGCAGTCGACCTTTGAGGCGCAGTGCCGACTGGTTGTGCAGGATCTGCTCCCACCAGTGCCCGACGACGTACTCCGGGATGAACACGGTGATGACGTCACGCGGCGATTCGCGTCGCACGCGCCGGACGTACTCGATCACCGGCCGGGTGATCTCGCGATAGGGCGAGGCGATCACCTTCAGCGGCACCGTGATGTCGCTGGCCTCCCACTTTGAGACGAGTCTGCGGGTGTCGCGGTCGTCGACGTTGACGGTGATCGCCTCCAGAGTGTCCGGCCGGGTGGCTCGCGCGTAGCGGATCGCCCGTTTGGTGGCCAGGTGCAGCGTCGAGACGAGCACGATCGAGTGGGTCCGGCTGGGCAGCACCTCGTCCTCTTCGCTGGAGTCGAGTTCGCGCTGAACCGTCGCATAGTGGTGATGGATCAGCTTCATGATGATGAACAGGGTCACCATCGCGACGATCGCGATCCAGGCGCCCGCCGCGAACTTGGTGATCAGCACGATCACCAGCACGGTGGCGGTCATCACCAGACCGATGGCGTTGATGATCCGCGAACGGTACATCCGGGTGCGGGCACGCGGATCGGTCTCGGTCCGCAGGTGGCGGGTCCAGTGTCGGACCATGCCGGTCTGGCTGAGCGTGAACGACACGAACACGCCGACGATGTACAGCTGGATCAGCGCGGTGACTTCGGCTCCGAACGCGACGACGAAGATGATCGCGGCGAGCGCGAGGAAGACGATGCCGTTACTGAAGGCGAGACGGTCGCCGCGGGTGTGCATCTGCCGCGGCAGGTAACGATCCTGCGCGAGCACCGAACCGAGCACCGGGAAACCGTTGAAGGCGGTGTTCGCGGCCAGCATCAAGATCAGTGCGGTGGCCACCGCGACCACATAGAAGGCGGGTGTGAAGCCGTTGAAGATCGCATGCGCCAGCTGCGCGATCATCGACTTCTGCTGATATCCGGCGGGGGCGCCGACCAGGTCGGTGACGGGATTCGCGACATATTTGACGTTGATCTTCTGGGCCATCAGCACCAGGCCGAGCAGCAGCACGATCGAAAACGACCCCAGCAGCAGCAGCGTCGTCGCGGCGTTGCGCGACTTGGGCTTGCGGAACGCGGGTACGCCGTTGCTGATCGCCTCGACGCCGGTCAGCGCCGCACAACCGGAGGAGAACGAGCGGGCCAGCAGGAAGACGAAGGCCAGTCCGACCAAGTGGTCGTGCTCGGCGCGGATGGCGTACCCCGCGGTCTCGGCCTGGACGTCGTCGCCGAGGACGAAGATGTCGATCGCACCCCAGGCCAGCATGATCGCGACACTGACGATGAACAGATAGGTCGGAATGGCCAGCAGCGTGCCGGACTCTTTGATGCCGCGCAGGTTGACCGAGGCGAGCAGGACGATCGCCGCGACGGAGAAGATCACCTTGTGGTCGTGGACCAGCGACGACGCCGAGCCGATGTTCTCCATCGCCGACGAGATCGACACCGCGACCGTCAGGACGTAGTCGACCAGCAGCGCCGCGCCGACCGTCAAGCCGGCATTGGGCCCCAGGTTGACCGTCGCGACCTCGTAGTCGCCGCCGCCGGACGGGTAGGCGTGCACATTCTGCCGGTAGCTGGCGACGACGACCACCATCACCAACGCGACGGCGACCGCGATCCACGGCGCGAACGCGATCGCCGACATACCGGCGACCGACAGCACCAGGAAGATCTCCTGCGGCGCGTAGGCGACCGACGACATCGCGTCGGAGGCGAAAACCGGCAGAGCGATGCGCTTGGGCAACAACGTATGTCCGAGTTGCTCACTGCGAAACGGCCGTCCGAGCAGCAGCCGTTTTGCCGCGGTAGACACCATGGAGAGTGTTGACACTCAGCAAACACTAGGGCCTGGCGAGAGGCTGCGCCATCGGCACCCCGCTACGCTGTCCGATCACCCCGGGCAATCACCCCATCTCGGGCAGTTGGGGCAGCGGCGCCGACACGCCCGTTGCCCCGCGCATCGATCGGGTACCGTCATGGCGTGCAGGTAGTCATTATGGGCTGCGGCCGCGTCGGTTCGTCGCTGGCCATGGCCATGCAGAAGCGTGGTCATTCGGTCGCGATCATCGACCGCGACGAGGTCGCCTTCGCGCGATTGAGCCCGGATTTCACCGGAACCAAGGTCCGCGGCGTCGGGTTCGACCGTGAGGTGCTCATCCGAGCGGGCATCGAGTCCGCCGACGCGTTCGCCGCGGTGTCCTCGGGTGACAACTCCAACATCATCTCCGCGCGGGTGGCCCGCGAGACCTTCGGCGTCGACCGGGTAGTCGCGCGGATCTACGATGCCCGTCGCGCGGAAGTGTATGAGCGCCTTGGTATTTCGACGGTGGCGACCGTACCGTGGACGACCGAGCGCTTCGTGTCGGAACTCGGCGAGACGTCGACGACCGCCGAGTGGCGTGACCCGTCGGGGGCCCTGGTGATCATCCGCCTCGACATCGACGAGACGTGGATCGGAACGTCGATCGGCAAGTTCCAGGAGCTGACCGGCGCGCGCGTCGCGTTCCTGGAACGCGTCGGTCGGACGATCCTGCCCGACGTCAAGACGGTGCTGCAGCAGGACGACCTCGTCTTCGCCGCGGTACTGACCGACAACATCGCCAATGCACGCGCCCTGGCCGCGGCTCCCCGCGTGAGCACCGAATGACCGCCCGTCGCTCTCCGACCGACGAACCGACGACAGAACGAGTGAGTCGATGAAAGTTGCCATTGCCGGGGCCGGTGCGGTCGGGCGCTCCATCGCCCGCGAGCTGCTCGTCAACGCCCACGAGATCACCCTGATCGAGCGCGACAGCAGCCATATCGACGAATCCTCCGTCGAGGGCGCGACCTGGCTGCTGGGCGACGCCTGCGAATTGTCGAATCTGGAGCACGCCGACCTGCAGAGCTACGACGTCATGATCGCCGCGACCGGCGACGACAAGGCGAATCTGGTGATCAGCCTGCTCGCCAAGACGGAGTTCGCGGTGAATCGCGTCGTCGCGCGTGTCAACGATCCCCGCAACGAGTGGCTGTTCGGCGAGGACTGGGGCGTCGACGTCGCCGTCTCGACACCGCGCATCCTGGCCTCCCTCGTCGAGGAAGCGGTCTCCGTCGGCGATCTGGTTCGGCTCATGACCTTCCGGCAGGGCCAGGCGAACCTGGTCGAGCTCACGCTGCCCGACAACACACCGCTGGCCGGACGGCCAGTCGGAAAACTGAAACTGCCGCGCGACGCCGCGCTGGTGACGATCCTGCGCGGCGGTCGGGTCATCGTCCCGCAGACCGACGACCCGATCGAAGGCGGCGACGAACTGGTGTTCATCGCGCCGATCGAGGCCGAAGCCGACCTGCACGTGGCTCTGGAACTGGGCTAGTGGAGTCTGGCCTGCGCGGCCGATTGCACTCTGCCCCGTCACCGGCGCCGGGGGAACATTCACCTCGCCGCCGCTGAGCAGGCAGATTCCAATCAGGGCCAGTGCGCTCTGTTACCGGTGGGACAGGTGTTCTACACCGATACTCAGCCGCGGTCCCGGCCGAACACCTTCAGGGCATTTCCGACCCGTTCAGCCGCGACACCGCACCAGTCCCCTCAGTCGGCGCGCACGGCGTCGGCGCGGGCCTGCACATTCTTCTCGGCGCGCCGGACCAGCAGGATCGTCGCGAGCACGACGAGTCCGGTCAGCGGCCAGCCCATGCCGATGCGCGCGGCGGCCAGCCAGCTCGTGTGACTGGTGTCGTAGAGGAATGACTGCACGACGTAGCGGGCACCGAAGACCAGCGCCCACAGGGCGGTCGCGAGATCGTAGGCGAGCAGCGTCGGGCGGTGCTTGCGCCACGTGTGTCCGGCACCGTTGAGGGCATTCCAGCCGACCCCGACGAGCGGCCATCGCACGACGATCGACAGCACGAAGATGCCCGCGTACAGCAGCATCGTCCAGATGCCGAACAAGAAGTATCCTTTGGCGCTGCCGGTGCGATGGGCGATGAACGCGCAGATCGCCACCCCGACGAAGCCGGAGATCGCCGGGGTGATCGGCTCGCGGCGAACCACGCGAATGACCAAGATCACAGCCGCACAGACCAGTGCGGTGATGATGGCACCGGTCAGTCCGAAGATCATGTTGGCCGGCACGAACACCACGACGGGCACCGTCGAGTAGATCAGCCCGGACACGCCGCCCATCTGCTCGAGGAGAGTCTGGTGGGTCGGTGCGGGCGCGGCGCCGGTCGTCGAGGGCTGCTCGGCGTCGGCGATGTCGCTGGGAACTGCGGTGTGATCGGAGGAGCCGGGCTCGTTATTCGTCGGCACCGTCGAGCTCGTAATAGGGGTTGTAGATGACCTTGCCACCGTCGTGCTGGGCCAGTCGTCCGCGGACGGTCAGCTTGCGGCCCGGTTCGATGCCCGGAATTCGATTGCGCCCCAACCACTTCAGGAGCACGGTATCGGTACCGTCGAAGAACTCCGCCTTGACACCGGTGTGGGCCGCCTTGGAGCAGGTCTGCACCGAGCGCAATTCGCCGTGGATGTTGACCTCGTCGCCGCGGGCACACTCCGACGCACATTGCGCGCCGAGCGCTCGCGATTCCTCGGCGATCTCCTCGGCGTCCGCGGTGTCGAGATCCTCGACCAGTTTCCGCGTCAGACGCTTCAGATAACCAGTTGCAGCCATCCCACCCTCCTGGGGCGATCAGTTCGTAGTCGACGAGTGCTCGGTGGGTTACCGGCACTCCTAACGGTCACTGTAGACCTCACCGTCCGGTGTCTCCACCGGGCGGGGCATCATCTGTTGACATGGCTCACACCACGTCCCCGCGCGCCCTGGTAGCGATGCCCGGCACCGGCTCCGACGCCGACTACGTCATGCGTGCATTCGGGAGTGCCGCAACGACACTCGGCGTCGAACTGGTCGCCCTAGAGCCGACCACGGATCTCGCCGGGGGGTATCTCGCGGCGCTCGACGCCGCCGCGGCCCACTACGGCCCGATCCTGGTGGGCGGGGTGTCCATCGGGGCGAGCATCGTGACGTCGTGGGCGCTGCGCAACGCCGCGACCTGCGCCGGAGTGCTCGCGGCCCTGCCGCCGTGGTCGGGCCCGCCGGCTGGCAGCATCGCATCGGTGTCGGCCGCGGCGACCGCGGCCGCGATGCGCGCCGACGGCCTGGAGGCGACCATCGCGACGATGACCGCTGGCAGCCCGGAGTGGCTGTCCGCCGAGCTGACACGGTCCTGGCGGCGCCTGTACCCCGACCTTCTCGCCCAGCTCGACGCCGCGGCGTCGTTCGTCGGACCGACACTCGCCGAACTGGGCACCCTGGCGGTCCCGCTGGCGATCACCGCCTCGACCGACGATCTCATTCACCCGATCGACGTCGCGCGGCAGTGGGCGGCCGCGGCACCGCGGTCGGTGCTCTACGAACTGCCGCTGCACACCTGGGGAGTCGACGCCGCGCTGTTGGGCGACACATGTGCCCGCGGCTGGCTCGAATTGACCGGGACTACGGCTTCGGGGTCTTGAGCTGCTGCAATGCCGAGCCCGACGTCGGGGGCGCGTGGTCCGGGTCGTCGTCGGCCGCATAGTCGGTGAACTCGAGGTCGGCCGGATCCAGCTCGACGCCGGGCGGCAGGTTGTCGGCCGCGAACGCCCCGGAGTTGGCCATCTCCTGCTGCGCCGCGGCGACCTGCTCGGCGAGGATCTGCGGCAGGACCACCGGCAGCGGGTCGCGCGGCGGGAACGGGTCGCTGCCGCGGCGCACGACGGTTTCGGCGAGAACGGCGCGAGCGAGTTGAGCCATGTGCTCGCCGTGTTCCTCGGGTCCGCTGGCGATGCACCGCAGCATCCACCGGGGACCGTCGACACCGATGAAACGATGCACCTCACCGGGCACCTCGGCGACGATCTCGCGGCCCCAATGCCCGTCTTCGACGGTGGTCGCGGCACCCTCGGCGCGAATCGACTCGGCCAGTTCACGCACCACCTCACGCCACTGCCCCGGCGATTTCGGCGCGGCATAGGCCGCGACGGTGACCCGCCCGATGGGGGTGATCAAATACACCGCCTCGGGCTGGTGATCGACGGTCATTTCGACGCTCACCTGCCCGCCCTCGACGACGGGAATGAGCACCGACCCGAGGTCGAGGTGCGACGACGCCAGTTCGGCGGCGGTGTTGGTGAGCGAGTCGATGTCATACGGCCCGGCGGCGTCGCCGAGGGTATGCGTCTGATCTGCCATCTGTACTGCTGTCTCCTGTATTTCTGTGACGGTTCGTCGGCTATACGCCGGACGCGGGTGCGTCGTCCAGACGCGCGTGCCCGCCGCTGGACCCGTAGCCACCGGCACCCCGGCTGGTGTCGTCGAGTTCGTCGGCTTCTACGAGTTCGGGCAGTTCGACGCGCTGGACCAGCAGCTGGGCGATGCGGTCGCCGCGGGCGATGGCGATGGACTCGTCCGGGTCGAGGTTAATCAAGCAGACCTTGATCTCTCCGCGATACCCGGCGTCGACGGTGCCCGGCGTGTTGGCGATCGACAGCCCGGCCCGGGCGGCCAGCCCCGAGCGCGGATGGATCAGGCCGACGGTGCCGACCGGGAGCGCGACGGCGATGCCGGTCCCGACGAGCTGCCTGCGGCCGGGTGCGAGTTCGAGGTCGATGGTCGAGAACAGGTCGACACCCGCGTCTCCGGGGTGGGCGCGTGCCGGGAGCGGAAGGTCGGGATCGAGTCGTTTGACGCGGAGAACGGGGACAGTCGACGGCGGTGAAATTTCGCTGGACACTCCCGCAGACTACGCTGGGTCGAGTGTCATCTCCGCAATCGCCGTCCGGTGATCCCGCCGCTGCCGACGTCTACTCCGAGCGCCTGTACGTTCCCGCCTGGTGGTGGCTCGCCGGCGCCCTGCTGACCGGCATCGTCGGGTACGAGATCTCGCTGGCCGCGCACGGAGCGTCGTGGAGCGTCGTCGGATACTTCGTGGTCGCGATCCTGATCGCGTGGTTGCTGTGGTCGATGGGGCGGGTGCACATCCGCGTGACCGCCGACGGTGAACTCGTCGCCGACAAGGCCACCCTGCCCCGCGCGGTGATCGATCGCGCGGCGTCGGTGCCGCCGACGGCGAAGAGCGCGGCACTGGGCCGCCAGCTCGATCCGGCCGCCTACC
The DNA here is from genome assembly GCF_012933505.1 of Gordonia asplenii. GTDB lineage: Bacteria > Actinomycetota > Actinomycetes > Mycobacteriales > Mycobacteriaceae > Gordonia > Gordonia asplenii. Next base: position 398,175 of record NZ_JABBNB010000001.1, on the reverse strand, counting down.
TCATGCATCGCGCGTGGGTGAAGACGATGGTGCTGCTGGTCCTCGACGACCCCGACGACCCGACCCCCTACTGGCTGGTGTCGACCCGCCATCCCGAGCAGGTCCTCGCGGCGCTGAACGTCATCGACGCCCGCCACGCGCCCGCCCCCACCGATCGGGACTGATCCCCGACCCGGGACGGTGCTGGCGGCGATCCCGCCAGCGGCCCGGCTCCCCCGTTTCTCGTCGAACGCTCAGGCGCAGTCGACGCAGATCATCTCGCTGCCGTTCTCATGATCGAGGCGGCTGCGGTGATATACGAGAAAGCAACTCGTACAAGTGAATTCGTCGGCCTGCTTGGGCACGACGCGCACCGACAATTCCTCACCGGAAAGGTCGGCACCGGGGAGTTCGAAGGACTCGGCCGTGTCACCCTCGTCGACGTCGACCGACGACGACTGCGCCTCACTGCGGCGAGCCTTCAATTCCTCCAGCGAATCCTCACCGATGTCCTCGGAGTCGGTGCGACGCGGAGCATCGTAGTCAGTAGCCATTTCCCTGCCTCACTCATTGTCTTCACGCCGCGTGTCGCCGCGTGCTCAACGCCACATTCCAGCTCGTGGCCGGGTGGAGTCGCCGTGCTGGCCGACGGACGAGAATGTTCGTCCATCGGTCGGTGATACAACGCCACTACCCCTGCATTTGTTGCCGCCGACCCTCGCCGTTTCAGTGATGTTCATCACACAACGGAAGTCTTGCTGGGCTGATTCTCTCCGGCTCGGCGCGCCACAATATAGCCCACTGCTGACATCTGGTCAATAGCGGCGTCGGCGTGTGGGAATCGACCCGCCGATGCACGCCGACACGACCCGGCGGCAGCGGTGTCCGCGTGTCCAACCCTTTAGAGTGGTCGAGGAAATCGACCCAACCCATCGGCGCACCGGGCGTGCACGATGTCGAACGCGAATGAGGTGGCGTAGCGCGTGGTGAGCAACATTACGCACGGTCGGGCGGCAGATCGGCGGGGGCGGCCCTACCGTCGTCGCGTCATGGTGCCCGCCCTGATTCTCGTGGTGGTGCTCGCGCTCGCCGCAATCGTGGTGTGGACGGTCGCACTCACCGGCGGCGACAAGCAGTCCGTCGCCGTCGACTGCAACCAACCGACCGCGGCGTCGGCGAGTGCGTCGGCCTCGACGTCGGCCGCCCCGAAGCCGGCACCGGCCCCGACGACCGCTGCCAAGCTGACCGCGGCGTCGCGCGACGACATGCTCACGGTCACGCCGGCCGCGCTGAGCACCTTCTCGGTGCGGGTGCTCAACGCGTCGACGACCCGCGGCGCGGCGCGCACGGTCTCCGACGACCTCATCGCACAGGGGTTCTCCCCGACGCCGGACAGTGCCTACGGCGACGATCCGCTCTACCCCAACCAGGATCTCGACTGCGTGGCCCAGATCCGCTTCGGCCCGGCGGGCAAATCCAGCGCCGCCGCGGTCTGGCTGGCCATTCCGTGCGCACAGCTCGTCAACGACGGCCGGACCGGCACCAGCGTCGACGTCGCCCTCGGGCTGCAGTACAAGACGCATGAGCAGAGCCAGGACGCGCAGGCCGCTCTCGAAGCGCTGCGGTCAGCCGACCCGAAGGATCCCAAGACCGGCGTCGACCCGTCCCTGGTGAAAGCAGTGCACTCGGCGAAGTGTTAGGAGCTGCCGAAGCTGCCTACCGACACCCACCCCCGCTCCCCGAGTGCCGAAGCGAGGCGCCGTGCTGAGCGAGGAACGAGTCGACCTCACCCGCGGCGGCCGCTGTGACGACTTTCGGCCGGCAAGTCGCCTACGGCAGGTCCCGCAGCGCGCCGACCTCGTCGAACAGCCGCGTCATCTCTTGTGCCACGCCGGGACTCAGTGCGATCGTCGGATGGCCGTCGCTCGATCGCGACTGCGCGGGCGGCAGTGTGACCACCGCTCCCGCCTCGGCGGCGATGAGTCCGCCCGCCGCCCAGTCCCATGGACTGAGCCCGTGTTCGATGTGCGCGTCGACCGCGCCGCTGGCGACCATGCACAGATCCAGCGCCGCCGCTCCCACTCGTCGAATGTCTCTGATCCGCGGCAGGAGCGCCGCGATGATGCCCGCCTGCTGTTCCCGACGGCGTCGGTCGTAGGCGAACCCGGTCGCCACCAGGGCCAGCGACACGTCGTCGATTCCACTGACCCGCAACCGATCCCGCGCATCGCCGGAGTGCCGGTAGGCGCCCGACCCCCGCGCCGCGGCATAGGTGACCTCGCGCGCGACGTCGACGACGGCCCCGGCCACCGAGACGCCGTCGATCTGAGCGGCCACCGACACCGCGTATGCGGGTATTCCGTACATGAAGTTGACGGTTCCGTCAATCGGGTCCACCACCCAGCGCACCCCGCGCGGGATGTCGACCGTCCCGCCGCCCTCCTCGCCGAGCATCTCCTCCCCGGGCCGGCGCTCGGCCAGCAGGGACGCGATCATCTCCTCGGTCTCGGTGTCGGCGAGGGTCACCGGGTCGGTCGGCGTCGACTTGGTCGACACCGCGGCCGCTCCGCCCACCCCGTCGGATGACTCGTAAACCGTTGCGGACCCGAATAATTCGGGTCGGCGGCGTCGAACATGCGCGGCGGCCGTCTGCGCGATGTCGGTGGCGACGAGCGCGAGGTCGTCGGCATCGGTGCTGAGCTGTCCTGTGCGGGCGGTTTCGGTCACGTCACCAGTGTGTCATCGACGCCGTTGCGCGGGTCCGGCTGAGAGGCGCTCACGCGCACGCTTTTGCCGTTAGCCTGATCACACCGAGCGTGTGCGAATCGAAAGGACCTTCGCAAAGCCATGTCTGACACCACAAGTGAGTCCCGCAATCTGAGCTTCGGCATCGACGTCGGCGGGTCCGGCATCAAAGGCGGCATCGTCGATCTGGACACCGGCGAACTCGTCGGTGACCGGTTCAAGGTCCTCACGCCGCGGCCGGCCACGCCCGCGGCCGTCGCGCAGGGTGTCGGCGACGTCGTCGCGCATTTCGGCTGGGAGGGTCCGGTAGGCATCACCCTGCCGTGCGTCGTCACCGGTGGACACGCGCGCAGCGCCGCCAACATCGACCCCTCGTGGATCGGCACCGACGTCTACGAGCTGTTCGGTCGGCACCTGCCCGACCGTCTGCTGTCGGTGCTCAACGACGCCGACGCGGCGGGCATGGCCGAATCGAGTTACGGTCACGCCTCCAACGAGGTCGACGGCGTGGTGATCTTCCTGACGATCGGCACCGGCATCGGCTCGGCGATCATGTATCACGGCATGCTGCTGCCCAACACCGAGTTGGGGCATCTGGAGATCCGCGGCAAGATCGCCGAGCATCGGGCGTCGTCGAAGATCAAAGAAGACAACGACTGGAGCTACGAGAAGTGGACCGAGAAACTCTCCGAGGTCCTGAAGACCTACGAGAAGCTGTTCTCGCCGATGCTGTTCATCGCGGGCGGCGGAATCAGCCGCAAGGCGCACAAGTGGATTCCGCTGCTCACCAATGAGGTCCCGGTGGTGCCGGCGTCGCTGCTCAACACCGCGGGTATCGTCGGTGCCGCGATGGCCGTCAAAGCCGGTCTGCGAGTCTGACCGCGGGCACGTCGGGGCGGCCTCAAGTCGTCCGTCTCAACCCGGCGACACGTCCGCTAGCTGGCCTTTTCTTCACCTTTTCTCAGGTGTCGTTACAATGTTCGTCAGCGGTGCGGTTCGCACCAACCAGCCCCTCGCATCGCGGACGTCAAGCGCCCCCCGACGCGACTTCTCATCTGCTCGTCCGAAAGGTTGTACGTGGCTGCCTCCCAGACACAATCGGCGGAATCCGACATCGCCGCCTCGGCTGCCACCGCGTCATCGACCGGTGACAATCCCACCGCCCGCAAGGCTCCCGCCAAGCGCGCACCACGTAAGGCCGCGGCCAAGAAGGCACCCGCCCGCAAGGCCGCCGCGAAGAAGGCCCCGGCTAAGAAGGCCGGCGCCAAGAAGGCCCCGGCGAAGGCCGTCGGCACCTCCGACACCCCCAACGGCGAAGTCGTCGACGAGAACGAACTCGATGAGCCGTCGATCGACGACATGGACGGCCCCGACACCGACCTGACCGACGACGTCGACCTCGCCGAGGATCTCACCGACGACGATGACGACTCCGACGACGAGGACGATTCCGAGGACGCCGACGAGTCGGCTCCGGCCAAGCCCAAGGCGGCCGCCAAGGGCAAAGAGGAGACCAACGAGCCGACCGCCGCCGACAAGGCCTCGGGCGACTTCGTCTGGGACGAGGAGGAGTCGGAGGCGCTGCGGCAGGCCCGCAAGGACGCCGAGCTGACCGCCTCCGCCGACTCGGTCCGCGCCTACCTCAAGCAGATCGGCAAGGTCGCGCTGCTCAACGCCGAGGAAGAGGTGCAGCTCGCCAAGCGGATCGAGGCCGGACTCTTCGCCGCGGAGCGCCTGCGTCGCATCATGGAGGCCGGCGAGAAGCTGGCTCCGGCGCAGCGCCGCCTCTACAGCGAGGTGGCCCGTGACGGCAACCGCGCCAAGAATCACCTCCTCGAAGCCAACCTGCGTCTGGTCGTGTCGCTGGCCAAGCGTTACACCGGTCGCGGCATGGCGTTCCTGGACCTCATTCAGGAGGGCAACCTGGGCCTGATCCGTGCGGTCGAGAAGTTCGACTACACCAAGGGCTACAAGTTCTCGACCTATGCGACGTGGTGGATCCGGCAGGCCATCACCCGCGCCATGGCCGACCAGGCACGCACTATCCGTATCCCGGTGCACATGGTCGAGGTGATCAACAAGCTCGGCCGCATCCAGCGTGAATTGCTGCAGGATCTGGGCCGCGAGCCCACTCCCGAAGAGCTCGCCAAGGAAATGGACATCACGCCGGAGAAGGTGCTGGAGATCCAGCAGTACGCGCGTGAACCCATCTCGCTGGACCAGACGATCGGCGACGAGGGCGACAGCCAGCTCGGCGACTTCATCGAGGACTCCGAGGCGGTCGTGGCCGTCGACGCGGTCTCCTTCACGCTGCTGCAGGATCAGCTGCAGTCGGTCCTGGAGACGCTGTCCGAGCGCGAGGCCGGCGTCGTACGGCTGCGCTTCGGCTTGACCGACGGTCAGCCGCGGACGCTCGACGAGATCGGGCAGGTCTACGGCGTCACCCGTGAGCGCATCCGCCAGATCGAGTCGAAGACGATGAGCAAGCTGCGCCACCCGTCGCGCTCGCAGGTGCTGCGCGACTACCTGGACTGAGCGACCGCGTTAGATCGCCTGTCCCCCAATCGAATTACTGACTCTCCGGTCGTCCGCACGGGACGGCCGGAGTTGTCTATTGTTAGGCGGTGCTTGGCATTGCGCGCCCCTGTACGGCGCATCTCGACGACGAATTGCGCGACCAATGGCGCGCTCACCTGTGCGGCCTGTGTCTGTCCCTCCGCGACCGGCACGGCCAGCCCTATCGGGCGATCACCAACACCGACGCCGTAATGCTGTCCATTCTTGTTGCGGCGCAACGAGATTCGACGTCGGACACGCACACTGCCGGTCCCTGCCCGCTCCGTGGAATGCGCCGCGCCGACGTCGTCGACGCCGCTGATCTCGGAATCCGGCTCGGCACCACCGCATCGCTGACGCTGGCCGGCGCACGGGCCGCCGACGTCGTCGCCGAACGCGTGAACGGGCTTGCCGCACAGAGTCGTTGGCAGTCGTGGACGGCGGGACGGGCCGCCGACGCACTGCGGCGCCGCGCCCTCGCCGACGTCGGCATTGCGCCGCTGGTGGACGTCGAGACACTGCTCGGTGACCCGGCCGCGTCGGCGCGGGCCGAACTCACCGGCGAGACGCTGCACGCGATCATCGAGCCGACGGTCCGCTCGACGTCGGCGGTGTTCGCCGCGGGCGCCGACGTCGCGGGCGTCGAAGCCAACCGCGCACCGCTCGCCGACATCGGAGCCGACTTCGGGGCGTTCGCGCACCTGATCGACGCCGTCGCCGACCGCGCCGACGACGTCCGGCGCGGCGATTTCAATCCGCTGGAGAAGACCGGCACCACCACCGAGCAGGCGCGCGCGGACTGCCTGCGGCTCTACCGGGCCGTCGTGCGGCGCTTCGACGACCTCATCCTGCACGACGACCGGCTGCTCCGTGCCGCCCTCCTCGGCGGAATGCATCGCACATTTCACAAGGTGTTCGACGCCGCGCCCGTCGTCGCGGGGACACCGATCGGCCCGGACGGGTTCGATTCGGACCAGTTCGACGGCCTCGACGTCGGCGAGGTATCGCTGGGCAAGGCGGCCGATCCCAACAAGGAGCGCTGGCGCGACCGCTGTTTCGACTCGTCGTGCGACAACTGCGACTGTGACGGATGCGGCGATTGCTGCGGCGACGACGGCTGCTGTGGCGACTGTTGCGACTGCGATTGTTGCGACTGCAGCTGCGACTGCTAGTGGATTGTCGCACTTAAGAGTTGTATGACGTTGCGTTTTCTCCGCCGGTTGAGCGAGCGGAGCGAGTCGAAACCCTCTGGCCCCGAGCGGCCGATTGCACTCAGTCCCGTCACCGTCGCCGGGGGAACATTCACCCCGCCGTCGCCGAGCGGGCAGTTTCCAATCAGGGCCAGTGCGTTCTGCGCGGCGAATCACAGTCACCGCAACTTCGACACCAAGTACGCGTCAGCGCTCGAGGTGCGCGCGGCATCGATCCGTTGTCACCGGTGGGGCAGGTGGTGAGTCGGGTACCCGACCTGTGTGCCGCGGGTGAGTGGAAACGCCCGCGAACTAGGGAGACACGCACTTAAAGAGTTGTACGACGTTGCGCTCCTCTGCCGGTTGAGCGAGCGGAGCGAGTCGAAACCCCACCGGCCGGGCAATGACGCAACCCGCAGCGTCACAGTGGTTTCGACTCGGCGTCGCCCCGCTCAACCAGCAGGATACGGCGAAGCAGGATGCGCGCAAGATATCAATACCACTAGCCGCGACACACCACCAGTAGCCCTACTGAGGCGTGCCTCCCGCGGTCGACGGCCTCCGGGACGCGGCCGCGAACACCGCCATGCTCGCGGCTTCGAGGAGCACCGCTCCCCACAGCGCGTGCGTCACCGTCTGCGACAGCAGCGCCCCAGCCACGGCGCCACCGATGAAGCCGACCACGACCGCCACGGTCAGGGCGATCGCGCGCAACTGGTCCGATGACCGACCGCGGACGAAGTCGCCGATCGCCTCCACGGCGCGCATGAGGTTGCCGGTCGTCGCGATGCTGACGAACGATATGCCGGCAGCCGCCCGGAAGAGTTCGAGCCGGACGCCACCGACGAACGACAGCGTCACGACCAGCAGCGCCGCCGGCGCGGTACCGGGCAGAACGGCAAGCACCGCGAACACGACGACCTGAAAGCCCATCGCAGCGGTCACTGTGCGGCTCGGCAAGTCCGGCCTGCGCGTCCGCAGAACCTGCGCACAGGTGAGGCCCGCGATGTAGGCGAGCAGCGGCCACACGTATTGGACCCAATCACCGCCCTTGACCAGGTCGACGGCGAGAAAGATCACGTTTCCGGTCTGGGCGAACCCGAACACCTGATGACGCAGAAACAAGAACGCGTCGATGTATCCGCCGACCGCGGTCATCAGCACCGCACTGGCGATGTTGATCTCACCCGCGGGTCGTGCCTCGTCGTTCACCATGCGGATATTCTGCCCGGATCACCCACCGGACACGGCCTCGACGCGGGCATCCCGAGCTGGCAAATCGCCGCTGTGAGATGACACACCCGAGACTGCGGAACAAAACGCGCACGCCGATCGTCTGACAGAGTAGGAGAGTCACACCAACCAGGTGCGGCACTCACGTTGGGACCGACAATCACTGTCAGCCCGGGACGGAGGAATCATGTCATCTGTTGTAACCACCACCACCGATGTGTTCGCGCCCCTCACCGCCGCAGACCGCTGCGATCGCTGCAGCGCAGCAGCCAAGGTACGGGCCACCCTTCCGTCCGGCGGAGAACTCCTCTTCTGCCGTCACCATTTCACCGAGCACGAGGCACGGCTGGCTCAGCTCGGTGCGACGGTCGATCAGTCCGCGGCCGAACTCGTCTGATCGACGACGCCGCGCGAACACTACTTCAACCACCCACAGCAGCGCCCGGCAACCCCGGGCGCTGCTTTCATGTCATCGACCGGATCAGCGCCACTCACGCAGCGCTTTGATCCGTTCGGTCAGCTGATCGGCCGTGGCCATCGCCGTCGGCGGCCCACCGAGACGGGTGCGCAGTTCGTTGTGCACCATGCCGTGCGGCTTGCCGGTGCGGTGGTGATGCAGTGCGACGAGCGAATTGAGTTCACGGCGCAGTTCGCCGAGGTTCTCCCCGGTCGACGCCGGGCGTGCCGCGACAGCGCTGGGATGCCCGTTCGACGCCGCGACCTTGCGGTTGGCCAGCTGCTCTTCCTGGCGTCGCGCGAGCAGCTCGCGCACCTGATTGGCGTCGAGCAGCCCGGGCAGCCCGAGATAGTCCGACTCTTCGTCACTGCCCGCCATCGTCGCGGTGCCGAAAGACGCGCCGTCGTAGATGACCTGGTCGAGCTCGGCGTCGGCGTGCAGCGATTGAAACGCCGCCTCTTCCTCGCCCGGCTCGTCTTTGCGCTTGTTGGCGTCGGCGATCAACGCGTCGTCGAGGCCCTCGGACTCACGGTGCGGCTTGCCCAGGACGTGATCGCGCTGCGCTTCCATCTCACTGGCGAGGCTGAGCAGCACCGGTACCGAGGGCAGAAACACGCTGGCCGTCTCGCCCGGGCGGCGTGAGCGCACGAAACGACCGATGGCCTGGGCGAAGTACAGCGGCGTCGACGCGCTGGTGGCGTACACGCCGACCGCCAGCCGCGGAACGTCGACGCCCTCGGACACCATTCGGACGGCGACCATCCACTCGTCCTGCGAGTTGGCGAACGCTTCGATGCGGTCCGACGATCCGGGGTCGTCGGACAGGACCAGCGTGACCGGGTTACCGGTGATCTCGGTCAGCAATTCGGCGTAGTCGCGAGCCGTGGACTGATCGGTCGCGATGACCAGGCCGCCCGCGTCGCCGATGCCAGACGCCCGTTTCTGCAGCAGCCGCTTGTGTGCGGCACCGAGGACGGCCGGAATCCAGTCGCCGTGCGGGTCGAGCGCGGTTCGCCACGCACGCGCGGTGTGTTCGGCCGACAGCGGCTCACCGAGGCGAGCGGTGAATTCCTCGCCTGCGCTGGTACGCCAACTCGCCTGACCCGAATAGGCCATGAACACGACCGGCCGCACCACGCCGTCGCGCAGGGCGTCGGAATAGCCGTAGCTGTGGTCGGCCTTGGACCGTTTGAGTCCACCCGGTTCGTCCTCGTAGGTGACGAACGGAATCGGCGAGTCGTCGGAGCGGAACGGGGTTCCGGTCAGCGCCAGGCGGCGCTCGGCGTCGGAGAAGGCCTCACGGATCGCGTCACCCCACGACTTCGCGTCTCCACCGTGGTGAATCTCATCGAGGATGACGAGCGTCCTGCGGTTCTCGGTGCGCACCCGGTGCTTCGTCGGATGCGACGCCACCTGCGCGTACGTCAGCACGACGCCGTCGAAGTCGGAGCTGGTCTGCCCGACGGAGTTGCTGAACTCGGGGTCGAGCGCGATACCCGCGCGTGCCGCGGCACCGGCCCACTGATGCTTGAGATGCTCGGTGGGGCATACGACGGTTATCGCGTCCACGGTGCGGTCGGCCAGCAGTTCGGCGGCGATACGCAGCCCGAATGTCGTCTTGCCTGCGCCCGGTGTGGCGACGGCCAAGAAGTCACGCGGTTTGGTGGACAGGTATTTGGTCAACGCCCGACGCTGCCATGCGCGCAACGACGGAGCAGCTGGTTTTTCGCTCACGAAAGACTTCGCTCCTGCCATAGATTCGGCCACTATTCTAACCGGCTTCTACGACACGACGAACCTGCGCACGCGCGAGCGCCGCGGATCGTGGATGCTAGATACATCACTACACGCACCAGAAATCCGGCGCCGCTGCCCGACGACCCGCAACCGGGACGTCGGGCACTCGGCGATGCGCTGGTCCCCGCGTCCGACGTCGGCGTCGCAACCGGCGATCTCGACACCGCGGAGGTGACCGACTCGACGTCGACCACGCCGGCCCGGCGAGAACCGATCGTGCGCAATCTGCCGAAGCTGGTGTGGCGCACCGCAGTCGGGTCGTTCGATCACGGCATCATCGGCTGGGCGGCACAGGCGGCGTTCTGGCAAGCGCTGTCACTTCCCCCACTGTTGCTGGGGCTGCTCGGCAGCATCGGCTACGTGAGCGGCTGGTTCGGCCCGGACACCGTCGCGGTGATTCACGAACGCATCATCGGTTTCGCCAATCGGACGTTCTCGGAGAATGTCGTGAATGATCTGATCGGGCCGACCGTCGAGGACGTGCTCGGACGGGGCCGCGTCGGTGTGGTGTCGATCGGTTTCGTGTTGTCGCTGTGGGCCGGGTCGTCGGCGATGTCGTGTTTCGTTTCATCGATCGTGCACGCCCACGACCAGCACGATCTGCGAAATCCGGTGTGGCAGCGCTTCTTCGCACTGTTCGTCTACATCGGCTTCCTGTTCGCGTCGGTGTTCGTGCTGCCGTTGGTCGCCGTCGGGCCGACGTATCTGCAGAAGATCGTGCCCAGTTCCTGGGGAACCGTCGTGGCGAATCTGATCGATATCGGCTATTTCCCGCTGGTCGCAGCCGTCCTGGTGGCGATGCTGACGACGCTGTACCACCTCGCGTTGCCCAATCCGCTGCCGTGGCATCGCCTGATCGCCGGTGCGATCCTCGCGGCGGTGTTCTTCTGGATCGCCAGCTACATCCTGCGCATCTACCTGACCGAGGTGACCCGCTCCGGCTACACCTACGGTGCCCTGGCCACCCCCATCGCGTTCCTGCTGTTCTGCTTCTTCCTCGGCTTCGCGATCGTCGTCGGGGCCGAGCTCAACGCCGCGATCCAGTCCATCTGGCCGGCGAAGCCCGCCGCAGCGGGACAGGTCAAGGAGTGGGTGCAGACGACGACGGCCGAGATCACCGGCGGAATCCGTCACCTGCCGCACTGGTCGACCGGTCCCATCAAGACGCAGACGCCCGACGACGACGAGTCGCGCTGATTCCAATCAGCCCCACCACGCCCGGCAAGGTGAATACTCCCCCGGCGCCAGTGACCGGGCAGACTGCAATCAGCCATCAGGCCAGGCAGCGCAGAGGCAGATTGCAATCAGCCCCACCACGCCCAGCGAGGTGAATACTCCCTCGGCGCCAGTGACCGGACAGACTGCAATCAGACATCAGGCCAAGCAGCGCAGAGGCAGATTCCAATCAGCCCCACCACACCCAGCGAGGTGAATATTCCCCCGGCGCCAGTGACCGGACAGACTGCAATCAACCGTCAGGCCGGTAGATCAGGTCGATACGGTCTGCGGTGTCTGTCGCAATAGGTGACCCCTCGGATGTCCCGCACGAGCCCGTCCCAATTTGTCCACAGTTCCTCGGCCATGAACCACATGGTCATCATTCCCTTCTTGAGGGTCATTCGATCGCGTCGACAGTCGTTGGCCTTCTGAACGTCGAGCAGGTGGTGCTCCTTGCTGTCGCACTCCAGGATCAGCGACCCGATCCGGAGGTCGGCATGTTCGGCGCCTCCGATCGCAGGTTGCACGCGGACATCGAAGCCTAAGGCGCGCAACCGAACTCGCGCGATCGACTCCGGCCCCGACATCGCCCGGCCGTCACATTTGTCGAGCATGCGGTCGACGGTCTTGGACACCACACCCATCTCGCGGCGCACGTCGTGGACGGTGAGCGCGGTGTAGTGCAGGATCGAATCACACACCGCGATCCATTCCTCCTCGGACAGGCAGTTCACCGCACACGCCAGCGCCACGCCGAGCGAGTCGACGGAACCGGTCAACCGTCGCGGTCGGCCATGACCCTGGCACCACTTGAACTCGGCCGTCGTGACGACGGACTTGCCGTACCTGCTGAGACGACCGTGCGGAATGGTCGGATTCGACGGACACGTACAGCTTCGGGTGTGCGGTGTCGCGATAGAACTCAATCGCCGATCGGCAACTCAGGACTCCCCCCGCCTCGACGACGGCGACCACCAGGGGGTTCGCCCCCTCGACGCGCCACCATCCCTTGCCGCAGTCGAGAATTTGGCCGGCCTTCGTCGCCCGGCGGATATCAGCGGTCGTCGCGCCGAAGGAGTGCAGTTCTGCGGTGGAGAAAACCCCGGTCTCGTGTCCCATGCACACTTAGACGCACGCGACGCCGGTTTGGTTTCATCGAATCGGCGACCGCCGACGGTGAGCAGATTGCATTCGGTCACCCCAGCTTCGGCGAGGGAACATTCCCCTCGCCGCCACCGACCAGGCAGAGTGCAATCTGCCTACTCGCCCTTCTTCATCCGCGAGTAGATCTTCTTGCACTTGGGGCACACCGGCGATCCGGGCTTCGCCGCACGCGTGACGGGGAAGACCTCGCCGCACAGTGCGACGACGTGGGTGCCCATGACGGCGCTCTCGGCGATCTTGTCCTTTTTGACGTAGTGGAAGACTTTGGGGCGGTCGGTGTCGTCGGCGGTATCGGTGTCGACGTCGGGGCGTTCAATCGTCTGTGTTGCCATGGTGTCATTCTGCCCGACCTCGCCTGATGATCCCAGCGCGAAGCGCGTCGACCACCCCGACCGTGCATTCGTCTGCGGAAAGTGGGACAGTGGAGATATGGGCCATTCAGGTATCGGACATCGGGATGCACCCGAGACTTTCCTGATCACCGGGGCCGCCACCGGACTCGATGAACAGCATCGTGCACGGGTGCGAAAGTATTTGACGCTCATGGCTTTTCGCGTGCCAGCTCTCGTGGCGGCGGGTATCGCCTACAGCCTGACGCACAACGGCTGGCTGGCGCTGGCGATCGTCGCGGCGTCGATCCCGATACCGTGGATAGCCGTGCTGATCGCCAACGACGCGCCGCCGCGCAAGCGCGGTCAGGTCGCGCGATACATGCACGCCGACGCCGCGGACGAACGACGGGTGCTGGAGTCACGACCCTTCGACATCGCCACCGACTCCTCGACGATCGACGGCGACGTCGTGGACGAGGTAGTCGAGAAACCGGCGTCGAACAGCGGCGACGCCACGTAATTACTCGCTGGGAACTTTCCGCGAACCCTCCTCGTTGAGCAGTTAAGAACGCACACGATGGAGGAGGCCGTATGTCTCGCACGTCCGTTAGCCCAGCCCCGACCGCTCAGCACACCAAGCGACCGGCGATGACCGAACAAGATCTCGACGCTCAGTCCCCCTCCGCCGATCTGGTACGCGTGTACCTCAATGGCATCGGCCGTACCGCCCTGCTCAACGCCGAGCAAGAAGTCGAACTGGCCAAGCAGATCGAGATCGGTTTGTACGCGAGCCACGTGCTGGCCACCCGCAAGCGGCTGTCGGCGGTCAAGAAGCAGGATCTCGCGCAGATCGTCCGCGAAGGCGAGACGGCCCGGGCCCACCTGCTCGAGGCGAACCTGCGCCTGGTGGTGTCGCTGGCCAAGCGCTACACCGGTCGTGGCATGCCGCTGCTCGACCTGATCCAGGAGGGCAACCTGGGTCTGATCCGCGCGATGGAGAAGTTCGACTACGCCAAGGGCTTCAAGTTCTCCACGTATGCCACCTGGTGGATCCGCCAGGCGATCACCCGCGGAATGGCCGACCAATCACGCACCATCCGGCTGCCCGTGCATCTGGTCGAGCAAGTCAACAAGCTGGCCCGCATCAAGCGCGAGCTGCATCAGCAGCTCGGCCGCGAGGCAACCGACGACGAGTTGGCTGAAGAGTCCGGCATCCCGGCGGAGAAGATCGCCGACCTGCTCGACCACAGTCGGGACCCGGTGAGCCTCGACATGCCGGTCGGCACCGACGAGGAGGCGCCGCTCGGCGACTTCATCGAGGACGCCGAGGCGACCTCAGCCGAGAACGCGGTCATCGCCGGGCTGCTGCATTCCGACGTACGCGCGGTCCTCGGCACGCTCGACGAGCGCGAGCAGCAAGTCATCCGCATGCGTTTCGGGCTCGACGACGGCCAGCCCCGCACCCTCGATCAGATCGGTCGCCTGTTCGGCCTCTCGCGCGAACGGGTCCGTCAGATCGAGCGCGAGGTGATGGTCAAGCTGCGCCAGGGCGATCGCGCCGAACGGCTGCGCGCCTACGCCAGCTAGATCTCACCCCAGCCGTCTCGGTCCGGTGTCCACGGGGTTGGGCACCGGGCCGATTCGTATCTGCGCCGACACCACTTCGGCGCCGTCGGCGGAGGCGAGGATCTCGTCACAGCTGACCTCGCGGACTTCGGGGATGTCGTCGACGAAGCTCGAGATCCGTTGCAGCAGTTCCACCAGGGCGTCTTGATCGACGGCGGGTCCACCGAGATACCCGGTCAGCAGCGGTGCGGAACGCGGCGTCGCGATCAGTTCGCGAGCGTCGACGTCGGACAGCGGCACAGCGCGGTAGGCGAGGTCGCCGAGCAGTTCGAAGGTCGGCCCCGACAGCCCGAACGAGATGACCGGCCCGAATGCCGGGTCGTCGGCCGCCCGGATGGCGGTGCCCACGCCCTTGTGGGCCATTTTCTGCACCTGTAGCGTCGTGTCGCCGGTCAGTTCGGTCAGTTCGGCGAATGCCGTGACCACCGTCGTCGCATCGGGGAGGTCTAGGCGGGCGCCTTCACGGTCCATCCGGCCACGCCATTGCCGCGACGTCGCCTTCACCGCGACCGGGAAGCCCAGCTCGCGGGCGGCAGCGGACGCCTCGTGCATCGACGTCACTTCGCGGAACGGCACCACGATGATTCCGTAGTACGCGAGCAGCGTCGCCGACGTCGTCTCGTCGAGGGTGATCGTCTCCCCCGATTCGGGCAGGCGCGAAAGGATCAGGGTGCGCGCGGATTCCGGGTCGATTCCGTCGGGCCGGATCACTTCCCCTTCGGGGCGCGCCCGCCAGCGCGAATACTGCACCGCCCGCGACAGCGCCTTCGCGGCGCGCTCCGGGCTGGAGTACGACGGGATCGACCCGCGCATCGGAATGCCCTGGGCGGACAGTACCGACAGAGCCGGCAGAATGCCTTCTTCGCCCAGGAACGTCGAGACGATCGTCTTGTCGCTACCGGCGCTGGCCTCCAGAAGCGCGCGGGCGTGCGCGGCGCCGCTCACCGCGACGGGTGGCACGAATACGACGATGATCGCGTCGACGTCGTCGTCGTGGACCGCCTCGGTGATGGCCGCGACGAACTCGGCCGGCTCGCCGCCGGGCCCGATGTCGATGACGTCGCGCGCGTCGAGGCTCGAATTGCGCGCGACGTCGGCGGCGAGGCTGCCCAGCGCGCTGGAGTTGCCGATGACCCGCGCGCGATGCCCCTTGGGCAGTGGCTGGTAGGCGAGGACGGCCGCGGCGTCGAACAACTCGGCGATGCTGTCGACCTGGATCACGCCGGCCTGCTGCAGCACCATCTGGGCGATGCGGTCGTCGACGGCGTCGAGATTGCGCACCGCGCGGACCTGGCTGAGGGCACTTCGGCCCGTCTTCACCGCGACGATCGGTTTGGACCGCGACACCCGCTGGGCGATCCGAGAGAATTTGCGGGGGTTACCGAAGCTCTCCAGGTACAGCAGGACCACTTCGGTGGCGTCGTCGGAGTCCCAGTACTGCAGCAGGTCGTTGCCGGAGACGTCGGCGCGGTTGCCCGCGGAGACGAACGTCGACAGACCGAGTCCACGCCGGGCCGCGGTGTCGAGGATCGCGATACCGAGTGCACCGGACTGGCAGAAGAATCCGACCGTGCCCTCCGCGGGGATGCGGGGGGCCAATGTCGCGTTCAGCGACACCCCGTGGTCGTTGTTGGCCACGCCCAGTGCGTTGGGCCCGACCAGCCGCATGCCGTGTTCACGGACCTGTGCGACCATCTGCCGCTCGCCGCTCTCACTGAAGCCGCCGGACACGACGACGAGTGTCCGCACGCCTTTGGCGAGACAGTCGTCGAGCACGGCGGCGACGAGGTCGGCGGGTACCGCGACCACCGCGAGGTCGACCGGGTCGGGGATGTCGCGGACCGTCGGGTAGGCGCGGATGCCGCGCACCGACGTCGGGCGCGGGATGCTGTCGTGGCCGGATTTGCGGTTCGACGCCGTGCCGGTCTGCGGTTCACCGGATTCTTCGGGAGCGTCGTGGCCGGGGCCGTTGACCGGGTAGATGGGACCGGTGAAGCCGCCGAGGGCGATGTTGGCGAGCAGGACGTGACCGACCTTGCCGGGATCGGTCGACGCTCCGATGACTGCGACCGACCGGGGACGCAGGAGATTGGCGACGCTGCGCGCCTCCGACGCCCGTTCACGGGCGTTGCGCACCGACTGCTGCGCCTCGGTCGGGTCGATGAGGAATTCGACGTGCACGGTCGACCCGTCGAAGCTGCGGCTCAGTTGATAGCCGGCGTCGCGGAACACCACGACCATGTTCGGATTCTCGCTGAGCACCTCCGCCTCGAACCGGGTGATGCCGTTCTCCGCGGCGGCACCGGCGAGGTGTTCGAGCAGGATCGGGCCCAGTCCCCGGCCCTGATGCTCGTCGGCGACGACGAACGCCACCTCGGCCGACTCCGGTTTCCCCGAGTCGGCGAGTCCCTCGTAGATGCCGATCGCGATGATCTCTCCACCCAACTCGGCGACCAAAGCGACGCGGTTGTGATGATCGACGGTGGTCATGCGCGCGATCTCACGCGGCGACAGCGTGGGTGTCGGACCGAAATACCGCAGGTAGCGGGTCCGCTCGGACAGTTTGCCGTGAAATTCGACGATGCGGTCCGCGTCGTCGGGGACGATCGGGCGCAGGTGTACGACGCCACCGTCGGACGCGAGCACATCGGCGATCCAGTGCCGGGGATAGTGCCAGGCCTGCCGGATCGCCGGGGTGACCGAATCGTCGGGGTGCGCACCGGTCGGTTGGCTGTCGGCCGCCTGACTGTCGTCGGGTTGACTGTCGGCCGCTTGGCTGTCGGAAGTTTGCTGCTCGGCGTTCTGCGACGTCGGGTCAGTCACGAGGATCCTCCGGGTCGAGTCCGTGCAGCGGGAACACCGCACGTCGGGTAGCCAGGATAGAACGGTCAGTCTGTGCTTGCGCCTTCTCGGTGATGCCCTCGGGCGGCACCTGCCCGGTGTCGCCGTCCCATGCGACGTAATTCACGTCGCCGCCGTCGGACATGGTGGTCTCCGGCGGGCGGGAGTAATCCGAATGGACCTGCGCCGCAATGGTTCGCGCACCGTCGAGCCATTCGTCACCGATGAGCGTCGACGGATCGACGCTGCGGCCCAGGGTCGCCGCGATCAGGTGCGTCCAGATACGCGGTACGACGTTGATCACGCCGTAACCGCCGCCGCCGACGGTCAGCCAACGGCCGTCGCAGTAGCGGTCGGCGAGGTCGCGCATCGCGTAGATGGCGGCGCGCTGGCCGTCGACGGTCAGCGACAGATCGGTCAGCGGGTCGGCCCGGTGACTGTCGGCGCCACATTGGCTGATCAGGATCTGCGGCTTGAAGGCCTCCATCATCGACGGCACGACGCTGTGGAATGACCTGAGCCACAAGCGATCTGTCACACCGGGCATCAGCGGCAGGTTGACCGACGCACCGGCCGCCGCACCGTCGCCGACCTCCGTGGACCACCCGGTGCCCGGCCACAGTGTGGCCGGATGCTGATGCAACGACACTGTCATCACCCGGGGATCGTCGATGAACTCGAGTTGAACGCCGTCCCCGTGGTGTGCGTCGATGTCGATGTAGGCGATCCGGTCGAAGCCGTTGGCGAGCAGCCATTTGATGGCCACCGAACAGTCGTTGTAGACGCAGAACCCGGCGGCACGGGCCGGCATCGCGTGGTGCATGCCACCGCCGATGTTGACCGCTCGGCGCACCGAGCCGCTCGCGATGGCCTGCGCCGCCGCGACTGTCCCGCCGACCAGCAGCCGAGATGCCTCGTGCATTCCGTCGAAGATCGGATTGTCGGCGTCACCGAGGCCGAACAGCCGCTCCAGGAGCGGACCCGACAACGATGCGGTCCCCGACCCGACGGCCCGCACGGCATTGATGTAGTCGGCGGTGTGTACGACCTTGAGCGCGTCGTCGTCGAGTTCGAGTGGGGGGATCGGGTCGACGTCGTCGAAGACGCCGAGGCTCTGCGCTAGCGACACGGTCAGCGCGAGGCGGACCGGATTCATCGGGTGGGTGTGCGCCCATTTGTAGCTGAGGTAGCCCTCGCTCCAGATGACGGCGGCCTCGTCCGCGCCCGGCCCGGGGCTCTGCTCACTGCCGACTGAATCTGCCACGGACATCACACTAGTGTCTGACGCCGACACCGCGACGACGCGAGCCCAGATTGCCCGGAGCCACCATCGCGCGCGCAACGGTGAATGTCGGCACAGGTTGTATCCTGGAAGCTCACAGCGGGCCACGAAAGGGAACTGGGGCGACGTGAACGACTTGGTCGACACCACCGAAATGTATTTGCGCACAATCTACGACCTCGAGGAAGAGGGAATTGTCCCATTGCGCGCACGCATCGCGGAGCGGCTCGAGCAGAGTGGTCCCACGGTGTCGCAGACGGTAGCCCGGATGGAGCGTGACGGATTGCTGCACGTCGCGGGCGACCGCCAGCTGGAACTGACCCCCAAGGGCCGCGAACTGGCCATCTCCGTGATGCGCAAGCATCGCCTCGCCGAGCGGCTGCTCGTCGACGTGATCGGCCTGCCGTGGGACGAGGTCCACGACGAGGCGTGCCGCTGGGAGCACGTCATGAGCGAGAGCGTCGAGCGCCGCCTGGTCAATGTGCTGGACAATCCCACCACCTCGCCGTACGGCAACCCGATTCCCGGCCTCGAACTGCTCGGCGCCGAACCGGCCGCCGTCGCCGATTCGGCCTGCCGCGTCTCCGACCTTCCGCAGGGCGACGCCGTCGCCGTCGTCGTACGTCGACTCTCCGAGCACGCCCAGTCCGATCCGGAACTGATCACGAACCTCCGCGAGGCGGGCGTGGTGCCCAATGCGCGCGTCACGGTGACCGGCTCGCCGCGGTCGTACACGATCAACACCCCCGGTCACGAGGGGCTGATGCTCTCGACCGAGATGGCGCATTCGATCTTCGTGGAAAAGGTGTGAGCCTGCTCATGCGCTCTTGAGCGTCGGCTCGGGCATCGTCACGCCCAAGTCATGCGCCGTGCGGTAGGAGTCGGCGACCACGTCCCACAGCAGGCTCGGTCGCACGCCCGCGCGCAACGCTCGGTCGAGCAAGACCGCGAACGACCATTCGCGGTCCGCGCCGAGCGCGACGTCGAGGGCGACGCCGGCGAACGCGCCCTCGCCGGCGATGTAGTGCAGGTGGGCCAGCATCGTCGCCGCGCTGGCGCGACCGCTGCCCCGCAGAACCCTGGTCAGTTCTCGCCACATCCGTTCGGCGGGATCGCGCAGCTCGGTGATCGACACGGCCAGCAGGGCATCTCGAACCGTGAGATCGGTGAGTGCCCGGTACCAGGTTCCCAGTGCGGCACAAGGGATTTCGACGCCGGAGGTGCGCGAGCCGGCGGCCAGCGTTCGCAGAGCGTCGAAGGCGAAGCTCAACAGGTCGCCCTGTTCCTCACGGGTGAGCTTCCCGTGCGCGCGCAGCCGATCGGTCGAGCAGCTCGGGTCGGTGCAGTGTCGCGTCTCGGCGAGCATCTCCCCCATCATCGCGCGCTTGCGAAGTACCGGCCGCCCGCGCCGTACCGCCCGGTCGAGTGCCGTCGGCGACGACGTCGGGTCGGCGAGCACTCCCCCGGCCGGTGAGGCCGCGAGGATCCTCGACGCGGGTCCCGGCAGCACGGTGTGCCAGTGCTCGCCCGTCGCGTAGGTGCTGGTGGCGTAGGCGGCGGCGAGCCCTCCGTAGTCGTCGAAGAGTCCGGAGATCCGCTCGACGAGTTCGGCGACCTGCGGCGAATCCGGCGGGTAGCGGTCGTCGATGATGATCGCCACGACCACCGCGGCGTCGTACTCGAGCAGAAGTGTCGCCAGGTTGTCGACGACGCCGAGGAATTCCGGCCGCGGTGCGCCCGCGGCGTCGAGCACGATGTCCTGGCGCATCGTGGAATTGACCGAGCCGTCCTCGTCGAAGGCGACGAGGACCAGCGATCGCTCCGGGATGAAGCCGATCAGCCCGCCGACGGCGTTGAGCAAGACCCGCGCTTGTAGGGCCCCGGTGGTGTGGTGTGTAGTCATGAACCCATCGTCGGGCGCCGATTCGATTGTGCAAGAGGGCAATTCACAGCGTCGGCGTGTCGTCCACAGTGAGCGCCGTCGTCCACAGATCGACCTGCGACGATGCGTGGAGCCGACGATCCACTAGCGGCCCCGACCGAACGCCGAGGTCACCGCTTTGCCGAAGAGCGCGTCGAGGTCGGCGGTCTGCTGATCGGCGACCAGTTGCGGGTCGGCGCCTGCGGCCGCCGACGTCGCCAGCCCTCGATACACCACGTACACGCGAACGCCCTCGCGCTGTGCCAGATAGCTTTTCGACGCCACACCGAACGCATTGTCACCGGTGCCGCCCGGTCCTGAGCCGCCGGTGGTCTGCGTCGCGGCGATGCCCAGGGTCGACACATCCGACACCGGCGACGTCGGGGCCGGGGTGAGGACCTGCCGCACCGTCGACCGGGCCCCCGCGACATTGGTCCGCACAAACGACTTACACCGCGCCACTTGGCTTTCCACCGCCGACAGCGGTGTCGCCACCCGTGTCGCCAAAACCGTGAGGGTACCCGGAAGGTCCGACGCCGCGGGCAGTTGCGCCACCAGTCCCGCACTGTCCGCCGGATTCGACGACAACGCCGCGGGCGCGCACGTCGACGGTTCGACGCTCCCCCCGGGCGCGTCCCCGACGACGTCGGCGATCACCGCGGCCAATCCCGCACCCGTTACCGGGGTGGCGCTGACGCCGGTCGGGAAGTCGGCGGCCGGCGGCAACCGCACGGAGACGTCGGGCTGCGACGTCCCGTTCACGCTGCACGCCGCTACGGCGACGGAAACCGACAACACGGTCAGCAGGCTCAGCGCGGCTCGGCGTCGTCGAATCGTCACAGCCCTCGAGTCTGCCAGCAATGGGTGCGCGGACCGGGAATCACCCGCCCCTTCGGTGCGTTGCACCCAAGCGATACACCGTAATTCGGTGCGAAACATCGACTCGACGCCGTGCAGACCATTCGACTGGGTGAATCGATTCGCCTAGTCGGGCCGTCGTGAGGGACAATGGTCACTTCACCGGTCAGCACGCTCGAGAACAGGAGGCACGAAGATGGACGAGAACCAGGAGCGCAGTTCGCTCTACGAGTTGGAATTCCCTGCGCCGCAGATGTCCGGTTCCGCCGACCGCGGGCCCGTGTTGATTCACGCCCTGGAAGGCTTCGCCGACGCCGGGCATGCGATCGCGCTGGCCGCCGAACACCTGCGCAACAGCCTCGACTCCGAACTCGTCGCCACGTTCAACACCGACGAGCTCATCGACTACCGCTCGCGGCGACCCACCATGACGTTCTCCGGCGACGCGTTCACCTCGGTCGACATGCCGAAACTGACCATGCACGCCATCCGCGACACCGCTGGTGTCCCGTTTCTGCTGCTCTCCGGCGCGGAGCCGGATCTGCGCTGGGAGCAGTTCGTCGAAGCGGTCCGGCGCCTGACCGAGCAGTTCGGCGTGAACGACGTCATCGGTCTCAACGCCATCCCGATGGCGGTGCCGCACACTCGTCCCGCAACCATCACCGCGCACGGAGATCGTGAACAGATGGGCGACCTGCCGCGTTGGGGGTCGGAGATGAGGATCCCGGCGTCGGTGTCGATGCTGCTGGAGTTGCGGCTCACCGAGCACGGGTACCGCGGTTCGGGATTGTCGGCGCATGTGCCGCACTACTTGTCGCAGGCCAACTACCCGGGTGCCGCAGCGCGGCTGATCGAGACGGTCGGCGACGTGACCGGACTGAAACTGCCGGTCGCAGCGCTGGAGAACGCGGCCGCCGCGGTCCGCGAGCAGATCGACAACGAGGTGTCGGGCAACAGCGAGATCCAGTCGGTGGTGTCCGCACTGGAGTCGCAGTACGACAGCTTCCACGAGGCCGCGCAGACTCAGGCGTCGTTGCTGGCCGCCGACGAGCCGTTGCCCAGCGGCGACGAGCTCGGAGCCGAGCTGGAGAAGTTCCTCGCGCAGCACAACCGCGACCGAGAACAGGGCGATGCCGGTCCCACTGACATCTGACGACATCGACTTCGGCGACGACGAGTTCGACGAAGACCTGGCCTTCGACGATTTCACCGACTGGGCGCAGGAACGTGGCCTGCAGTTCTATCCCCACCAGGAAGAAGCACTGCTGGAACTGGTCGGCGACGCACATGTGATCTTGGCGACGCCGACCGGCTCGGGCAAGTCATTGGTGGCGACCGGCGCCATCTTCTTCGCGCTGCAGCGGGGGCGTCGAGCGTATTACACCGCACCCATCAAGGCGCTGGTCAGCGAGAAGTTCTTCGACCTGTGCGACGCCTTCGGTGCGGAGAACGTCGGATTGCTGACCGGCGACGCCTCGGTCAATTCCACCGCCTCGGTCATCTGCGCGACCGCCGAGGTGGTCGCCAACATCGCCCTGCGCGACGGGCCGATGTCGGATATCGGCTTGCTCGTCGCCGACGAGTTTCACTACTACGGCGACCGGGACCGCGGCTGGGCGTGGCAGGTACCGCTCATCGAGCTGCCCGACACCCAGTTCCTGCTGATGTCGGCGACGCTCGGCGACGTCAGCTTCTTCGTCGACGACCTGCAGCGTCGGACCAAGCGACCGACGGCGGCGGTCACCGGCGCCACCCGACCGGTCCCCCTCGAATACGACTACGCCCTCACACCCATCCACGAGACCATCGAGAAGCTCGTCGACGCCGGACGGTCGCCGGTGTACGTGGTGCACTTCACCCAGGCGTCGGCGGTCGAACGCGCGCAGGCGCTGATGTCGGCGAAGGTCGCCGACAAGGCCCACCGCGCACTCATCGCCGAAGCCATCGGCGACTTCCGCTTCGGCACCGGCTTCGGCGCGACGCTGAGCAAACTGCTGCGCGCCGGCATCGGAGTGCATCACGCGGGCATGCTGCCGCGCTACCGGCGGCTCGTCGAACGTCTTGCGCAACAGGGACTTCTGCGGGTGGTCGCGGGCACCGACACCCTCGGCGTCGGGATCAACGTGCCGATCCGTACCGTGCTGTTCGCCGGGTTGTCGAAATACGACGGCACCAAGGTGCGGCGGCTGCAGGCGCGGGAGTTCCACCAGATCGCCGGGCGGGCCGGGCGCGCGGGGTTCGACACCGTCGGGTACGTCGTCGCGCAGGCCCCCGAACACGACGTCGAGAACGCACGTTTGGTCGCCAAGGCCGGCGCCGATCCGAAGAAGATGCGCAAGGTGGTGCGGCGCAAGCCGCCGGAGGGCTTCGTGTCGTGGGGCGAGCAGACCTTCGTCACCCTCACCACCGCCCCCAACGAGCCGCTGCGCTCGCATTTCCACATGACGATGGCGATGCTCATGGAGGTCCTCGCCCGCCCCGGCGACTGCTTCGACGCGTTGCGGCATCTGCTGGAGACCAATCACGAGACCCGCGCCCGGCAGCTCAAACACATCAAGCACACCATCACCCTCTACCGTGACCTGCGTGATTCGGGCATCGTCGTCCAGCTCGACGAACCCGACTCGTGGGGCAAGAACGTCGCACTGTCGGTGGACATGCCGGAGAATTTCGCGCTCACCAACCCGCTGTCGGCGTTCGCGCTGGCCGCCTTCGACCTGCTCGACGCCGACTCCTCGACCTATCATCTCGACGTTCTGTCAGTCGTCGAAGCGACCCTCGACGATCCGCGCCAGGTGCTGCTCGCCCAGCGCAAAGTCGCCCGCGACGTCGCGATCGCCGAGATGAAGGCCGACGGCATCGAGTACGAGGAGCGGATGGCGCGGCTGGAGGAGATCACCTGGCCGCAACCGCTGCTCGACGAGATCACCTTCGCCTTCGGGGTGTACCGCACCGGACACCCGTGGGTGCGGTCGTTCCCGCCGTCGCCGAAGTCGGTGTCCCGGGAGATCCTGGAGCACTCGAAGACCTTCAACGAATTCGTCTCCGAATACGGGCTGGCCCGCAGCGAGGGAGTGCTGCTGCGCTACCTCACCGACACCTATCGAGTCCTGCGGTCCGGGTTGCCGCAGAGCGTCGCCACCGACGACGTCGTTGCGCTGACGGAGCGACTCGGCGAAATGGTCCGCGAGGTCGACTCGTCGCTGCTCGACGAGTGGGAAGAACTGACCGCGGCAGGCGAGTCCGCGGAATAAGTCGACCCGCGCCGAACGTTTCGGACCGTATGGCACTTCACGGAGAATACGCACCGAGCACATCGGACTGGGCACGCAAACAGGCGGAGACCATCGAGGAGTCCGGCGGGACCGAAGGCACGTCGATGAACGGCATCGACGTCGTCGTCTTGACCACCCTCGGGGCCAAGTCCGGCAAGCTGCGCAAGACGCCGCTGATCCGCGTCGAACACGACGGCGAGTACCTCGCCGTCGCATCGCTCGGCGGCGCGCCCAACAATCCGCAGTGGTACCACAACGTCGTCGCCCATCCCGAGGTGGATCTGCGCGACGGCGAACGAGTCCACAGCTATACCGCGCGGGAACTGTCGGGCGCGGAACGCTCGACGTGGTGGGACCGCGCGGTCGACGCTTTCCCGAACTACGCCGAGTATCAGACCCGGACGAGTCGGGTCATCCCGATCTTCCTGCTGACCCCGAACTCGTAGTCGCGCCGGCCGCTCAGCCCAGCGCGTCGGCGAAGCGCTGGGCCAGTTCGCCGACCTGCTCGGTGGTCATCACGAAGGTCGGCGACACCTGCAGGGCACCCTGGCCGGCGGCGCGGGTCACGACGCCGTTGGCACGTAGTTTGAGCACCGCGGCGGGTGCGGTCGCCGGATCGGCGAGCTGCACGGCGGCGACCGCGCCGAGGCCCACGCGCACCTCGCTGACCACGTCGAGGTCGGCGAGCGGCGCGAACGCCGACGCCAGGTCGCCTTCGAGGCGCGATGCCTCGCCCAGCAGTCCCTCGCGCTCGATGATGTCGAGGTTGGCCATCGCCGCGGCGGCCGCTCCGGCGTGGCCGCCGTAGGTGTAGCCGTGCCGGAACCAGACACCGCCGCCGTGGAACGGCTCGGCGATGCGCGGCGCGATGAACACCGCACCCATCGGCACGTAGCCCGACGTCAGGCCCTTGGCAGTGGTGACCATGTCCGGTTCGAGCCCGAAACGTGAACTGGCGAACCATGATTCGCCGCCGATGCGGCCGAAACCGGTGACCACTTCGTCGGCGACGAACAGTACGTCGTTGTCGCGGCAGATCGCGCGCACCTCTTCGAGGTAGCCCTCCGGCGGGAGGTACACGCCGCCCGCGCCGATGATCGGCTCGCAGAAGAATGCGGCGATGCGCTCGGCGCCCACACGCTCGATCAGACCGAGCAGGCTCTTGGCGTCATCCCAGTCGACGGTCTGGGTGTCGGGCAGGAATTCGCCGTAGCCGTCGTGGTTGGCCGGGATGCCGGCCAGGGACGTCCCTCCGATGTGCATGCCGTGGTAGGCCTTCGACCGGCCGACCAGGAAGGTCTTCTCCGGCTTGCCGACTTCCCGCCAGTAGCGCCGGGCCAGTTTCGCCGCGGTTTCCACCGAGTCGCTGCCGCCGGAGGTGAAGAACAGCTTGCTGCCGGCGACCGGCGCGATCTCCGACAGTCGGTTGGCCAAGTCGACGGTGACGTCGGCGGTCAAGTCGCCGAAGCCCGAGTAGTGAGCCAATTTGCCGAGCTGAGCGGCGACGGCGTCGGCGACCTCGGCACGGCCGTGCCCGATGTTGGTGAACCACAGGCCCGCCGTCGCGTCGAGGTACTGGTTGCCGTCGGTGTCGAACACGTGGGCGCCGTCGCCCCGGGCGATCACAAACGGACCGGCCGCGTTGACCGCCCCCATGTCAGCAAAACCGTGCCACAACGCATTAGTCATGGCCACCATCATGCCTTCACCAGTCCCAACGGCCACCGGCTGCCCCCGAAATCTCCTCGACCGCCCGGGTAAACTGAGCGGTGACATGCCATCATCGGAAACCGAAGCCGCCGCCGTACCGATCGCCCCCGCGGAAATCGCCGCTTACCGGCAGGCGCTCAACGAGCTCACCCTGATCGACGCACACCGCCTGCACGGTCGGCTGGATCTCTTCACCGGCCGCGGACGCGGAACCGGTCGTCGCGGTCGCGGTCGCAGCGCCAAGCCGCCGACCTGGGAATCGCTGACCGCCGACCTCGCGAAAGCACGCACTCGGGCCCTTCGGCGCGCCGCCGCGGTGCCCGTGCTGACCTACCCCGACGACCTGCCGGTCAGCGCCGCCCGCGAGAAGATCGCGGCGGCGATCGCCGAGCATCAGGTCGTCGTGGTCGCCGGTGAGACCGGCTCGGGTAAGACGACGCAACTACCGAAGATCTGTCTGGAACTCGGCCGCGGCGTCCGCGGTGCGATCGGGCACACCCAGCCGCGGCGCATCGCCGCGAGCTCGGTCGCCGCCCGCATCGCCGACGAGACCTCGACCGAGCTCGGCGACGCCGTCGGCTACTCGGTGCGTTTCGCCGACAAGACCGGCGCCGACACGCTCGTCAAAGTGATGACCGACGGAATTCTGCTGCGCGAGATCGCCACCGACCCGATGCTGCGCGCCTACGACACCCTGATCATCGACGAGGCCCACGAACGCAGCCTCAACATCGACTTCATTCTGGGCTTTCTCAAACAACTGCTCCCCCGACGCCGGGATCTGAAGGTGATCATCACCTCCGCCACGATCGAACCCGACCGTTTCGCTCGCCATTTCGCCGACGAGGCCGACCCCGACGTCCCTATCCTCGAAGTGTCCGGGCGCGCCTACCCCGTCGAGATGCGCTATCGCCCCTGGGGAGCCGCGGGCGACGCCAACGAGATCGACACCGACAACGACCACGCCGACCTCGACCAGATCGGGGCGATCGACGCGGCGGTCGGCGAATTGTGGTCCGGGAGCGGGCCGAATGGTACCGGCGCCGGGAGCGCAGCGAGCGGGCCGAATGGCACCGGCGGTGGTGACATCCTGATCTTCCTGCCCACCGAGCGGGACATCCGTGATACCGCTGACGCTCTCAGGCATCGGGCCAACAAGGGTGCCCAGATCGTTCCGCTGTTCGCGCGGCTGTCCAACGCCGAGCAGCGCCGGGTGTTCACACCGTCGGACGGTCGTCGAATCGTGTTGGCCACCAACGTCGCCGAGACCTCGCTGACCGTCCCCGGTATCCGCTATGTCATCGACACCGGAACCGCCCGCGTCGCACGGTATTCCACTCGCACCAAGGTCAATCGTCTTCCGATCGAACCGATTTCGCAGGCCGGCGCCCGACAGCGCGCGGGCCGCTGCGGACGGGTGGCACCGGGCGTGTGCATTCGCCTCTACAGCGAAGAGGACTTCGACGCGCGCCCCGAGTTCACCGACCCGGAGATCCTGCGCACCAACCTCGCCGGCGTCATCCTGTCCATGCTGTCGCTGCGCCTCGGCGACATCGCTGCCTTCCCGTTCGTGCAGGCCCCCGGCGAGCGCGCCATCCGCGACGGTATCGCCGTCCTGCACGAACTGGGCGCGCTCGAGCCGACCCCGAAGGACGGGAAAGGCGGTGGCACACCGCGATTGACGCGAGTGGGCCGCGAATTGGCGACCCTCCCGGTGGATCCGCGGCTGGGCCGGATGCTGGTCGAAGCCCATCATCTCGGCTGCCTCGACCACGTCCTCATCATCGCCGCGGCCCTCTCGTTGCCCGACGTCCGCGAACGGCCCGCCGAGCATCGGCAGGCCGCCGACGAGTCACACAAACGATTCGACGTCCCCGGCTCCGACTTCCTGTCCTATCTCCAACTGTGGGACTACCTCGAAGAGCAGCGAACGACGTTGTCGGGCAGCAAGTTCCGGCGCACCTGTGAGCGGGAGTTCCTGCACTGGGTCCGCATTCGGGAATGGCGCGACCTGCATCGGCAGCTCACGTCCCTCGTCGCCGACCTCAAGTGGTCGACGCAGACCACTCGGCGTGACGACGATGCGATCCACCGCTCGATCCTGTCCGGACTGTTGTCGAACATCGCTGCGCGCAACGGTGATTCCCGCGAGTACACCGGTGCGCGCAATACGACGCTGATGATCTTTCCGGGCTCGGCGCAGTCGAAGAAGTCGCCGCCGTTCCTGATGGCCGCCGAAATGCTGGAGACGTCGCGGCTGTTCGCGCACACGGTCGCCCGTGTCGACCCACTGTGGGCGGAGAGACTCGCCGGCGACCTCGTCAAACGCGTGTACAGCGAGCCGCATTGGTCGTCGAAACGGGGCTCGACGATGGCCCACGAACGCGTAACGCTCTACGGGGTGCCCCTCGTCGCGTCGCGGCGGGTCACCTACACCGCGATCGACCCCGAGTTGTGTCGGGAGATGTTCATCCGGCATGCACTGGTCGAGGGAGACTGGCGCACCGAGCACAAGTTCTTCACCCACAATCGGGCCCTGCTCGACGACGCCGCCGACATCGAACATCGGGCCCGGCGCGCCGACCTGACGATCACCGATGATCAGCTGTTCGAGTTCTACGACAAGCGGATTCCCGCCGAGGTGGTCTCCGCTCGGCACTTCGACACCTGGTGGCGCACGGCGCGGCGGGCCGATCCGGACATGCTCGACCTCACCGAGTCCGACGTCGTCGGGCACGACGACGCGCCCGTCTCGGCGACGGACTTCCCCGGCGCGTGGGCGCAGGGCACCCTCAAGCTGGATCTCGCGTACAAGTTCGCACCCGGCGACCCCGACGACGGTGTGAGCGTGGTGATTCCGGCCCCGCTGCTCAGCCACGTCCGCCCGGCCGGCTTCGACTGGTCGGTGCCGGGCATGCGCGCCGAGCTGGCCACCGAACTCGTCAAATCGCTGCCGAAAGCACTGCGCAAGTCGATGGCACCGGCGTCGCGCTTCGCCGACGCCGCCCTCGCACGTCTGAAACCGCGATCCGAACCGCTCACCCGGGGCCTCGCCCGGGAACTCTCCGCGCTGACCGGATTGACCATCGCACCAAGCGATTTCGATGTCGACGCCGTGCCCGCGCATCTGCGGATGAACTTCCGCGTCATCGACGCCGCCGGTGCCACGGTCGCGTCGGGCAAGTCGCTGACCGCGCTGCAAGCGCGTGGTGGGCGCGCCGCGTCCGGGGGCGGTGCGGGCAAGGCCGCCGTCGCGCGGGAATGGACGGCGGACACCTTCGGGACTTTGCCGGCGGAGAAGACGGAAACCGTTGCCGGACAGCAGGTTACCCGCTATCCGACCCTTCGGGTCGTGGATGGCGGGGTCACCCGCGCGCTTGCCGCCAACCCTGCCCAGGCGAATCGGATGCGGCATACCGCCGTCTGCGCACTGCTCGCCGCCGCGCTGCCCAACCTTCCCGTCCGGATCACCCGGACCCTTGATCCCGCGGGCACGCTGGCGCTGAGCCAAAGCCCTTATCCGACAAGCGAAGCACTGCTCGCCGACTGCACGGTGCGGGCCGTCGGCGAGTGCGTCACCGCGTCGATGACCGGCGCGGTGCGCTCGCCCGAACAATTCGACGCCCTGCGCGTCTCCGTCTCGGCGCCGGTCGCCGAGAAGTCGGTGGAGGTGTTCGACGCCGCGGTCGACGCGTTGCGGGAGGTCGCTCCGCTACGGCGCGAGATCGACGAGAACTCCGGATCGGCCGCGGCCGACGACGTCGCCGAGCAATTGCACAACCTGATCTACGCGGGTTTCGTCGGCTCGACGAGTCTTGTTCACCTGCAATCGATTCCGCGGTATCTACAGGCCGCGCGCACGCGTCTGGAGCAGGTGGCACTCGCACCGGACCGCGACGCCGCGGGGCTCGGTGTGATCGACCGCGTCGTCGAGGCGTGGAACCAGCGGCTCGCGCAACTACCCGCGGGGCGTCGGGATTCGTTCAACGACATGGCCACGTGGCTCGTCGAGGAATTGCGGGTCGGCATCTTCGCGCAGCGGTTGGGTACCGCTTTCCCGGTGTCGGAGAAGCGGATTCGGCGCTCGTTCGACGAGTTCAGGTGACCGGCGCGTCGGCCGTCTCCGGCTGCTGTCCGACGTGCTGGCGCAGGTCGTCGATCTCACGCTGGAAGTCGGCGAGCGACTCGAAGGAGCGGTACACCGACGCGAACCTGAGATAGGCCACCTCGTCGAGCGTGCGTAGCGGCCCGAGGATCGCCAATCCCACTTCGTTGCTGGGAACTTCGGCGGTTCCGGTGGCCCGCACCGCCTCCTCGACCTGCTGAGCGAGCAACGCCAGATCGTCTTCGGCGACGTCGCGCCCTTGACACGCACGCCGGACGCCGCGCATGACCTTCTCACGACTGAACGGCTCGGTCACGCCGTTGCGTTTGACCACCGCCAGCACGGCACTCTCCACCGTGGAGAAACGGCGACCGCAGGCGGCGCACGAACGCCGGCGTCGGATCGCCTGCCCCTCGTCGGCGACCCTGGAATCGACGACCTTCGTGTCGTCGTGTTTGCAGAAGGGGCAGCGCATACCTAAAAGAGTAACTGCCGAGCATCGGATGGACCTCAAGAGCGGCGCCTTTGTCCCGCTCGGGCAACGGTGCGCATCGCTCAGTACACCGGGGTCACGAGCGCCTGCCCGACCCGCAGCGCGGACGCGTGCAGGTGGTTGAGCTCGACGATTTCGGCGATGACCGCCTGCGCGGGAATCTGCGGGGCCACCCGGACGGCCACCGAGTTCAGCGACTCGCCTGCGCGCACGTGGACGACCGCGGTCGACGTCGGCTCCGGCGCGGTGGCCGCCGCGTAATCGTTGCCGACGATCGCGAAGAACCAGACGAAGCCGCCCAGCGCCGCACCGACCAGGACACCCGCGACGCCACGACGCCGGCGATACACCGCGGTCTGCGCCTTGGGAGTCACCCGCACGCGCACCGTCTGCGTGCCGGCGCATCGCGTTCCGGCCGGTCGGACGACGATCACCCGACGGTCGACCGGGCGCGCCGCCTCGCCCGGCGTGCGTCGAGGCGCCGGACGGACGGGAGCGGTGACCTCGACGCGGGGAGCGACTGCTGCGGTCATGGTGTCCTCCTAGGTGTACGAGCCTATGTTCGATGAACTTATGTTCGATTTCTAGCACGACCCACCGACAAAGTCTCGCGACATCTCGAACAAATGTTTGAAAGTCCAGCTCGGCTGGGCTATTTTGGTACCAGAGACCCCAGGAACCCCACACGCGGGAACTACCGTGGCGGCCGCGACACCAACAGAGAGGACACCAGTCGATGACTGATCAGGGACCGTCGGACGATTCCAACGGGCGCCGGGAGCCGGCGAGCGGGCCCGATTCGACCGCCGCACTCGACGAGAACCTGGTCGAATCCGTCGAGGCGACGCTCACCGCGCGCCAGCGCGCGGTACTGGAATTCATCCGCAAGTCGGTCCGCATGCGCGGCTATCCCCCGAGCATCCGCGAGATCGGTGATGCCGTCGGACTCACCTCGACCTCCTCGGTCGCCCACCAATTGCGCACACTCGAACGCAAGGGCCTCCTGCGCCGCGACCACAACCGTCCGCGCGCGGTCAACATCCAAGACAACGAGCCCGGCCCGTCGGGAGATTCACCCTTCGGCGGTGTCGCGACGATGCCCACGCCGACCTTCGTACCAGTTCTCGGACGCATCGCCGCAGGTGGCCCGATCCTCGCCGAGGAGGCCGTCGAAGACGTCTTCCCGCTCCCCCGTGAGCTCGTCGGAGACGGCGCACTGTTTCTGCTGCGGGTTGTCGGCGAGTCGATGATCGACGCCGCCATCTGCGACGGGGACTGGGTGGTGGTACGCCAACAGAACGTCGCCGAGAACGGCGACATCGTCGCAGCGATGATCGACGGCGAGGCCACCGTCAAGACCTTCAAACGCAAACGCGGTCACGTGTGGCTGATGCCGCACAACGTCATGTTCGAGCCGATCCCCGGTGACGACGCCACCATCCTCGGCAAGGTCGTCACGATCCTGCGCCGCGTCTAGGCGGCCGCCATCCCCAACGGCCCGGGTCCGACACCGAGAGACGGTGCCGGACCCGGGCCCTCTGCCTGCCGCGCTACACCTGGGCCCCGGCCGCGGCCCGTGCCGCGGCAGGATCCGACGTCGCCAACGCCGCGCTCGCGGCAGCCTCGCACTGGGCCAGCGTGACCTGCCCGAGTCGAGCGCCCACCGCCGCCGCCGCGACCGGCGCACTCGACAACGACGTCACCCCCAGGCCCACCAGCACACACGCCAGCAGTGGATCGGCGGCGGCCTCACCGCACACGCCGACCGGCTTGCCCGCGGCGCGTCCGGCCGCGGCGACCATCGACACCAGCGACAGCACGGCCGGTTGCCACGGATCAGTCAGTGCGGCCAGCTCGGCCGACATCCGGTCGGCGGCCATCGTGTACTGGGTGAGGTCGTTGGTGCCGATCGAGACGAAGTCCACCTCCGCGAGGACCTGCGGCGCGAGCAACGCGGCCGCGGGCACCTCGATCATCACCCCCGCCTTGAGCCCACGCGCACGAGCCAGACCCGCGAACTCACGCGCTTCGGCGACGGTCGCGATCATCGGGGCCATCACCCACACGTCGGCGTCGGTGTCGGCGACCGCCGCCGCGATGGCGTCGAGCTGGGTGTCGCGCAGTTCGGGCTGGGCGTCGGCGATGCGGTTGCCGCGCACGCCGAGCGCCGGGTTGGCCTCGTCGGGGCTGTCGACGAACTTCATCGGCTTGTCCGACCCGGCGTCGAGCGTCCGAATCACCACCTTGTGCCCGCTGAACGCGTCGAAGACCTCACGGTAGCTGGCCGCCTGCTCCTGCACGGTCGGTGCGGTGGCGCGGTCGAGGAACGCGAGCTCGGTGCGAAACAGCCCGATTCCGGCCACCGGCTTCGACGACGCCGCGCGCGCCGACGCACCGTCGGCGACGTTGGCGAGGATGTCGACGTCGTGCCCGTCGGCAGTGCGTCCGGGACCGGCCCATCCGGCGACCAGCTCGGCCTGCACCCGCCACTTCGCGGCGGCGTCGCGCGCCGATTCCGGCTCGGGCTCGACGACGATCGTGCCCGCGGTGCCGTCGACCAACACCTGGGTGCCCGCCTCGATGGATGCGAGGTCGCCGACGGCGACGATGCACGGGATGCCGAGTTGACGCGCGATGATCGCGGTGTGGCTGGTCGGCCCGCCGAGCCGGGTGACCAGAGCGATCACCAGCTCGGGATCGAGCCCCGCGGTATCGGCCGGGGCGAGGTCGTCGGCGAACAGCACCGACGGCGAATCCGGTACGGGCACACCGGGTTCCGGTGATCCCGACAACGCGGCCAGCACGCGGTCGCGCACGTCGTTGAGGTCGGTGACCCGCTCGGCCATCAGCCCGCCGAGCTTGGTGAACAGGTCCGCGAACTGCTGGGTCGCGGCGACGGCGGCGTCCGCGGCCGGCGTGCCCGCGGTGAT
Organism: Gordonia asplenii; assembly: GCF_012933505.1. Taxonomy (GTDB): domain Bacteria; phylum Actinomycetota; class Actinomycetes; order Mycobacteriales; family Mycobacteriaceae; genus Gordonia; species Gordonia asplenii. The sequence goes on along the minus strand of NZ_JABBNB010000001.1, from coordinate 364,463 downwards.
CAGCTTGCGTGCCGCGGACAGCCAGCCGCGATCCTCGGCCAGGCCCGCCGTCGCACTGAGCACCTCGGCGGCCACACCGGAACTGGCCGACGCTCGCTCGCGCAGCCGGGTGGCGACGTCGGCCGCCGCGGCGATGAAACGCTCCACTTCGCCCGCGCGGTCGGCGTCGGGCAGTTCCGCCGACGACGGCGCGAATTCCGGGCGCGCGCCCGGCCAGATGGCCGGCCCGTACGCGATACCTGAAACGACCGGGGTTCCGGTCAGCTGCTGGAGAGTGTCCGCCACGAGACTTACCTTTCATCGAGTAACTTGTGTGATTCAGATTACGAGAAAAGCTTGACTTGTCAACACACTCGGGAGTAAAACCAAATATATCAACATCGCAACCCAACGGAATCCACAGAAATCCACCTGTAGACACAGACGAAAGGAGGCCAGCAGGATGTACGCCGCCGAACGCCACGAAGCAATCGCCGCAGCGGTCCGCGACACCGGCCGGGTGTCGGTGATCGACCTGGCCGCCAAGTTCGACGTCACCGGCGAGACCATCCGCCGCGACCTCGCCGTACTCGAGCGCGCGGGTCACGTGCACCGCGTGCACGGGGGCGCCGTCGATCCGAGCCTGTCCACGCTCGACGGCGGCGAACGCCCGCTGGCCCAGCGCATCGCCGAATACAGCGAGGCCAAGGCAGCCATCGGTGCCGCCGCGCAACGCTTCCTGCCCCCGGCCGGCGGTTCGGTCCTGTTCGACGCCGGCACCACCACATATCAGGCCGCTCGTGCGCTCACCGACCACCGCGAGCTCACCATCGCCACCAACGCACTCGGCGTGGCCGCGACACTGTCCAAGCTGACGACGGTGAATCTGCACCTGATCGGCGGACGGCTGCGTGGCCTGACCCAAGCCAGCGTCGGCGCCGACACCGTCGCCGCGATCAACCGGTTGCGGGTGTCGGTGGCCTTCATCGGGACCAATGGGATCAGCCTCGGACGCGGACTCTCCACTCCCGACCCCGACGAGGCCGCGGTGAAATCGGCGATGGTCTCGTGCGCCAATCGTGTTGTGGTGCTCGCTGATTCATCGAAGTTCGGGCTCGACGACGTCGTGTCCTTCGCTCCCCTGTCCGCGGTCGACGTCATCGTCACCGACGCCGGCGCGGACCCGGCAACCGTGTCGCTCTACACCGAACAAGGAATCGAGGTCGTTACCGCATGATCCTCACCGTGACCGCCAACCCGAGCATCGACCGCACCGTCGAGCTGGAGGCTCCGCTTCGCCACGGCGCCGTACAGCGTGCCGCCGCGACGCGCATCGAAGCCGGCGGCAAGGGTGTCAACGTGGCACGTGTCGCCGCGGGCGCCGACGTCGCCACCCTCGCCATCCTGCCCGCACGCAGCGACGATCCGATGCTGGGTCTGCTCGACTCGGTACGGCTGCCCTACCGCGCCACCGACGTCGGAGCCGACGTCCGCTCCAACCTGACCGTCGTCGACCCAGACGGCACCACCACCAAGATCAACGCCGCCGGCGCGGTGCTCGACGACGCGACCGCGACCGCGCTCGCCGAGGAGATCGTCGCCAATGCTCCCGGCGCGAGCTGGGTGGCCCTGTGCGGGTCACTGCCGCCCGGACTGCCCGCTGACTGGTACGCCCGACTCGTCGCCGCACTCAAGCCGCACGGCTGCAAGATCGCCGTCGACACCTCCGGAGCGCCGTTGGCCGCGGTCGCGCAACCCGGCGCCGACCTCCTCAAACCCAATGCCGACGAACTCGCCGAACTCGTCGGCGGCGACGGCCCCGCCATCGAGGCCGCAGCGCAGGCCGGTGACTTCGGACCCGCCGTGGCTGCGTCGCTGCTGCTCGCGCAACGCACCGGCGGCACGATCCTGACCACCCTGGGAGCGGCCGGGGCATTGCTGACCACCACCACCGCGTCGTGGTCGGCGACGCCGCCGCCGATCGTGCCGCGCAGCACCGTCGGTGCGGGCGATGCCTCGCTCGCCGGCTACCTGCTCGCCGAGCTGGCGGGCGCCGAGCCCGCCGAGCGCCTGCGCCGGGCGGTCGCCTACGGGTCCGCCGCGGCCGCCCTCCCCGGCACCCAACCGCCGTCGCCGTCCGATCTCAATCTCGACGATATCCAGATCGCCGAGATCGCCCTGCCCACCCCCGCCTAGCGTTCGTATCCATCCACCCGCCCCACCCACCGCCCCCACACAGAAATGGCTCGTCAATGACCACGCACGACTCCGGCGCGCAGACGCCGCAGATCATCACCACCGAGACGGTGATCCTCGACGCCGACGCAGGCGACTCCAACGAGGCCGTGATCACCCGGCTCACCGGACTTCTCGCCGATCAGGGCCGCACCACCGACGCCGCCGACCTCATCGCCGCGGCGATGGCGCGCGAAGCCAAGTCGGCCACCGGCCTGCCCGGCGGCATCGCCATCCCGCACGCTCGCTCGGCGTCGGTCACCGCGGCCAGCCTGGCGATGGCCCGACTGTCGAAGAAGGTCGACTTCGGCGGCCCGGACGGCGACGCCGACATCGTCTTCCTCATCGCAGCTCCCGAGGGCGGCAGCGAGCACATGAAGCTGCTCAGCTCATTGGCCCGTGCACTGGTCCGGCCGGACTTCGTCGCCGCGCTGCGCGAGGCGCCCGACGCGGACCGCATCGTCGAGCTCGTCGGTGAGGCCATCAAGCCCAAGCCCAAGGCCGCCGCCAAGCCCGCCGAGGCGGCTGCTCCCGCAGCCGCGGCAGTACCGGCAAGCCTGGAGAAGAACGGCGCAACGGCCGCACGTCCACGCGTCGTCGCGATCACCGCCTGCCCCACCGGCATCGCGCACACCTACATGGCGGCCGACGCACTCAAATACGCCGCCGAGCGCGCCGACGTCGACTTCGTCGTCGAGACCCAGGGGTCGTCGGCCACCACACCGATGTCGGCGCAGACCATCGCCGACGCCGACGCCGTCATCTTCGCCACCGACGTCGGGGTGAAGGGCCGTGAACGGTTCGCCGGCAAACCGGTGATCGCCTCGGGCGTCAAACGCGCCATCAACGAACCCGACAAGATGATCGCCGAAGCCGTCGCGGCGTCGACGAATCCGAACGCCGCGGTCGTGGGCGGAGACGCCTCGGCGTCGGAGGAGACCACCGGCTCGGACAACGTCGGACTCGGCGGCCAGCTCCGGCAGGCCCTGATGACCGGCGTCAGTTACATGATCCCGTTCGTCGCGGCCGGCGGTCTGCTGATCGCGCTGGGCTTCCTGCTCGCGGGCTATCAGATCGCCAACAAGACCCTCGATTCGTCCAAGACGCTGTCCGACGGCGCATTCATCGCCCTGCACAACAGTCTCTGGGATCTCCCCGCGGGCGGCCTCATGCAGTACCTCGGTGGCGTGTCCTTCGCCGTCGGCGCACTGGCAATGGGCATGTTGGTGCCCGTCCTGTCCGGTTACATCGCCTTCGCCATCGCCGATCGTCCGGGTATCGCACCCGGTTTCGTCGCCGGACTCGTGTCCGTCGCGGTCGGCGCCAGCTTCATCGGCGGTCTGGTCGGCGGTGTGCTGGCCGGTGTCGTCGCGCTCTGGCTGTCACGAATCCCGTTGCCGCAGTGGGCACGTGGCCTGCAACCGGTCGTCATCATCCCGCTGTTCGCATCGATGGTCGTCGGCGGTCTGATGTTCATGCTCCTCGGCAAGCCGCTCGCCTGGGTGACCACCGAGATGACCGACGCACTCAACTCGATGTCGGGCAGCTCCAAGATCATCCTCGGCATCGTGCTCGGCCTGATGATGTGCTTCGACCTGGGTGGCCCGGTCAACAAGGCCGCATACCTGTTCGCCACCACGGGGCTCGCCATCGGCGGAGTGCCGCAGCTGGAGATCATGGCCGCGGTGATGGCAGCCGGAATGCTGCCGCCGCTCGCCCTGGCACTCGCAACGGTGTTGCGTCCCAAGCTGTTCACCGAGGTCGAGCGGGAGAACGGCAAAGCTGCCTGGCTGCTCGGCGCGGCGTTCATCTCCGAGGGCGCCATTCCGTTCGCCGCGGCCGACCCACTGCGCGTCATTCCCTCGATGATGCTGGGCGGGGCCACCACCGGCGCGCTGATCATGGCCTTCGGTGTCCAGCTGCAGGCTCCGCACGGCGGCATCTTCGTCTTCTTCGCGATGAACGGCACCTGGCCGCTGTTCCTGCTGGCACTGGCCATCGGTGTGGTCGTCGGATGCGTGGCTGTCGTCGCGGCGAAGTCCTTCCACGCCGCTCGCAATCCGCAGGAAGAGGCCGAGCTGGAAGCCGCCATCGCCTGAGCCGTCACGTCTCGGAAGCCATAACCCACCGGACGCACCCGTCCCACCCGTAAGATCAATCACCACATTTCAAAGGAGAACGCTCATGCCATCGACCACAGTCGCCGTCGGATCCGCTGTCGGCCTGCACGCCCGCCCCGCGACGATCATCGCCGAAGCCGTCGCCGAACTCGGCGCCGACGTCACCCTCGCGGTCGAAGGTGAAGACCCGGTAGACGCCGGCTCGGCACTGCTGATCATGACCCTCGGCGCCGAGAAGGGTACCGAGGTGACCGTCAGCTCCGACGACGACGCCGCCCTGGCCAAGGTCGTCGAACTGGTCGCCGCCGACCTCGACGCCGAATAGGTCTGCTCATCACGCCGATGCCCCCGACTCTGATCGAGTCGGGGGCATCGGCGTCGCCGGGTCCGCTCCGAAGCTATCCCCCGACGATCAGTTCCCGCAGCTCGCCCGCCAGCGCGACGGGAACCCGCACCCGCATGCGCGTCCCGTCGACGTCGTGGTCGGTTGCGAGCACCTCGCCCTCGGCGTGGATCCGCGACACCAGGTCGCCGCGCGCGAACGGCACCGAGACATACAGTTCGACGTCGTTGCTGCCCAGGGCCGCGCGGATGCGGTCGAAGAGTTCCGGCAGTCCCGCACCGGTGCGCGCCGAGATGAACACGGCGTCGGGCAGCGCCGCGCGTAACGCGGTGATCTGCACCGGCGTCATCGCGTCGACCTTGTTCACCACCAGCAGCTCGGGCGGCAGCACCGCACCCGACGCACCGGTGTCGGACTCGCCCGACGACTCGCCGACGATCTCTTTGAGCACCTGACGCACCGCGGTGATCTGGCCGAGCGGGTACTCGTCGGCACCGTCGACGACGTGCAGCAGCAGGTCGGCGTCGGCGGCCTCCTCCAGCGTCGAGCGGAACGCCTCGACGAGCTGGGTGGGCAGGTGCCGCACGAACCCGACGGTGTCGGTGAACACGACGACTCGCCCGTCGTCGAGTTTGGCCCGCCGCGTCGTCGGGTCCAGGGTGGCGAACAGCGCGTCCTGCACCAGCACGCCGGAGCCGGTCATCGCGTTCACCAGCGACGACTTGCCCGCGTTCGTGTAGCCGACGACGGTCAGCGCTGGTACCGAGTTACGTTGGCGCGCAGCGCGTTTCACCACGCGCGCGGTCTTCATCAGACGGATTTCGCGCCGCATCTTGGCCATCCGCTCGCGGATCCGACGACGATCGGTCTCGATCTTGGTCTCACCCGGGCCGCGCAGGCCGACGCCGCCGTTGCTGCCGGCCCGGCCACCGGCCTGCCGGGACATCGACTCGCCCCAGCCGCGCAGTCGGGGCAGCATGTATTCCATCTGAGCCAGCGACACCTGGGCCTTGCCCTCGCGGGAGGTGGCGTGCTGGGCGAAGATGTCGAGGATCAGCGCGGTGCGATCGATCACCTTGACCTTGACGACCTTCTCCAGCGCGGTCAGTTGGGCGGGCGTCAGTTCGCCGTCGCAGATGACGGTGTCGGCTTCGGTGGCGATGACCACCTCGCGCAGTTCACCGGCCTTGCCGGAGCCGATGTAGGTGGCCGAGTCGGGTTTGGACCGGCGCTGGATCAGCGCGTCGAGTACCTGCGATCCCGCAGTTTCGGCGAGCGCCGCCAATTCGGCCATCGCCGCGTTGGCCTGTGCTTGTGTCCCGTGGGTCCACACACCGACCAGCACGACTCGTTCGAGTCGGAGTTGGCGGTATTCGACCTCGGTGACGTCGGTGAGTTCGGTGGACAGTCCGGCGACGCGTTGCAGCGAAGCGCGGTCGTCGAGTTGCAGGTCACCGGTGGTGGGTACGGAGACGTTCGTGTCAGTCATATGCGTTCCATGATGGCACGCTCAACTGAGGCGACGCATCTCAATAACGCCGAGCGCGCACCCTACCCGCGCTGCCAGCCGTCGATCAGCGTGCCCCGCGCCACCAGCCGCGAGGGGCCGCGCAGGGTTGCACCGGCGGCGTCGATCGTCACCGTCACCTGCCCGCCGGGCACCGTCAGTCGCAGTTCACCGGTGTCGCGGCCGATCGACCGCAGCGCCGCTGCCGCCGCCGCGACCAGACCCGTTCCGCAGCTACGCGTCTCCCCGACGCCGCGTTCGATGACGCGCATCGACGCGTCGAACACCGCTCCGTGGGCGACCGGCGCCGTCAGCACCTCGACGTTCACCCCGTGCGGAAATACCTCGGCATCGAAGGACGCGCCCCGCGAAAAGTCAAGGGCGGCAAGCTGTTGCACACTCAGCCCGTCGACGACGGCGGCGAGGTGCGGGTTCCCGACGTCGACGGCGACACCGGCATAGTCGACACCGTCGATCCGCGCCGACGATTCGACGCCCAGCCGTGCGAGCCCCATCGACACGCTCACCTCGGCTTCCGAATCGTCGAACGAGTGGACGGTCACGACCCGCCCGCCCGCCCGCGATCCGACGGTGAACACGTCCGACTCCACCAGTCCGGCCGCCCGGCAGAAGTGGGCGAACACCCGCACACCGTTGCCGCACATCTCCGCGATCGAGCCGTCGGCGTTGCGGTAGTCCATGAACCAGTCCTCCGGCGCGACGTCGTCGGGATGGGCGTCGAGCACGCCGCGAGCGACGAGTTCGCCGGCCCGCGCAACGCGCAGCAGTCCATCGGCGCCGATGCCGCGTTGCCGGTCACACAGTGCCGCGACGGCCTCGACGGTCAGATCCAGCGCAGCGGCCGGATCGTAGAGGATGACGAAGTCGTTCTGGGTTCCATGTCCCTTGAAGAAGTGGGACGCGAAATCGGCGTCGGGCACGGCGAGAGTCACGCGACCAGGTTACCGGTCCGTCCCGACAACCCCCATCGCGTCGGCGACCAGGTGCTCCGACGCGCCGTCGAGCCAGGTGATGCGGTGGTCGCGGCGGAACCACGACCGTTGCCGACGCACGTAGCGCCGGGTGCCGATGAATGTGCGCTCGGCGGCTTCGGCGAGATCGTAGTCGCCGTCGAAGGCGGCGAGCACCTGGGCGTATCCGATGGCCCGCCGCGCGGTCTGCCCCGCGCGCAGGCCCCGGCCCTCCAGTTCCCGTACTTCGTCGACGAGCCCGGCGTCGAACATCATCCGCGTCCGCAGTTCGATCCGCGCGTCGAGTTCGGAGGTCTCCCGATCGACGGCGAAAATCCTCGTGCCCCAGCGTGGTTCGCCGATCTTCGGCTGCGACGCCGCGAACGGCCGCCCGGTGAGTTCGACGACCTCCAGCGCGCGCACGATGCGCCGCCCGTCGGTGTCGAGAATCGTCGACGCCGCCGCCGGGTCGACCTGCGCGAGGCGCGCGTGCATCGCCGCCACCCCGACGTCGGCGAGTTGTGCCTCATACCGCGCCCGTACCGCCGGATCCGTCGCGGGCAGCTGCCAGTCGTCGAGCAACGCCTGGATGTACATCATCGATCCGCCGACGACGATCGGCGTCACACCACGCGCCCGCAATGCTTCGACGTCGGCGACCGCTGCCGCGAGGTAGCGCGCCACCGTTGCGGTTTCGGTCACGTCGAGGACGTCGAGCTGATGATGTTCGACGCCGCGCCGGTCCTCTACGGTCAGTTTCGCGGTGCCGACGTCCATGCCGCGATACTGCTGCATCGCGTCGATGTTGATCACCTCGCCGCCGAGGCGCTGCGCGAGGTCGAGTCCCAGCGCCGACTTGCCGGTCGCCGTCGGCCCGACGATCGCGATGGGTGTCGGTGCGTCGATCGTCACCGCGACGCCGTCCAGCTCGCCACGGTGTATCCGACGCCGAGCGGCGCCCCCGCGTAGTCGAGCCGACCGGTGAGCTCGACACCGTCGAGGGCGGCCGCCGCCACCTGCCACACCGCACGTCCGCCGACACCCCACAGCGCGCATTCCGCGGGCGTCAGCGCGGTGAGTGCCGCCGTGTCGGCGTTCCCCAAGGCGGCGTCGATCCGCTCTTGCAGGGCTCGGGCCTGCGGTGAGTCGCCGCCGCCGGGCGCACGGGCGCTCAACGACGTGGCGCCGTCGCCGACGACGAGCAGCCCCACCGGATCGGACGTTTCCAGCAGGCGGGCGCGCAGCGACGCGGCCGCGTCGACCGTCGGGTCGCTACCGGCGCTGCGGTCGGTCGCGCCGTCGGCATCGACGACGATCGGGATCAGTCGATCGATCGAGGCCATTTCCCGCAGCCAACCGGCGAGCAGCATCGACGTCGGCCACCCGGCGTCGGGCTCGCCGGAACCGGCGGCGACGTCGAGCGACACCACTCGATCGACCCCGAAGCCGCGACAGGTCCCCGGGCCGTCGAGCCGCGAATCCGATTGCGCGCCAACATTATCGCCGAGAACAAACCAGCGAAGCGGTAGGCCGCCGCCGACCTCGGTCGCCGCTCGCAGAACGTCGATCGACGCCGCGCGCACCGGTTCGACGTCGACCGCGCCCGGCCCGGCCAACTCCGGGACCAACGCCGGGGCGCTGGGCACAAAGACCACAGATTTCAACACGGGTACAGGCTAATGTCTCACCAGCGCACACATCCGGCGCCCTGACCTGTTTGAATGGAACAACCCCTGTTCGCACATATGCATGTGCGGATCGGAGCGATATTCAGTTGACGGCAGCCGTGACGCGCGGCACAAGCGGAGGACCACCCTATGACAGACTCGGACGCCACCACCCCTTCGGCAACTCCTTCCGCGCCCAAACCGGGCCCGCGACCGGGCCCCAGACCAGGTCCCCGACCGGGCCCGCGCCCGACGCCCGCGGTCGCCGCGGCCGCCGCCCCACCGGCCAGTCATCCCCCGGCTCCGCATCCTGTTCCGCATGGTGACGTGCACAAATTCGGCCGGGTCGACGATGACGGCGGTGTCTGGCTGATCACCGCATCCGGCGAGCGGCAGGTCGGGTCGTGGCAGGCGGGCGACGCGGAGCAGGGCCTGGCGCACTTCGCCCGGCGCTTCGACGACCTCGCGACCGAAGTCGAAATCCTCGAAGAACGTCTGGCCGCCCGCTCCGGCGATCCGCGCAAGACGCAGGCCGCCGCGGCGCATCTGCTCGAGACGCTGCCCGAGGCCACCGTCATCGGCGACGTCGACGCGCTGGCCGCTCGACTCACCTCGATCACCCAGACCGCCGACGACGTCGCCGCCTCCGTGAAGGCCGAACGCGAACAGGCCCGCGCCGACGCGATCGCCAAAAAGGAGGCACTCTGCGTCGAGGCGGAGGCCATCGGTTCGGACTCCAACCAGTGGAAAGCCTCCGGTGATCGACTACGCGCGATCCTCGACGAGTGGCGCGCCATCAAGGGCATCGACCGCAAGACCGACGACGTGCTCTGGAAGCGCTACGCCAAGGCACGCGACGCATTCAATCGCAGGCGCGGCGCCCACTTCGCCGAACTGGATCGCGAACGGGCCAGCGCGAAGGGCCGCAAAGAAGAACTCATCGAACGCGCGAGAGAATTGTCGTCGTCGACCGACTGGGGCCCGACGGCCGGCAAGTTCCGCGATCTGCTCACCGAGTGGAAGGCCGCGGGCCGTGCCCCACGCGACACCGACGACGCGCTCTGGCAGCAGTTCAAAGCGGCTCAGGACGTGTTCTTCGCCGCGCGCAACGCGGTGACCGCCGAACGCGACACCGAGTTCGCCGCCAACGCCGACGCCAAGCGCGCGCTGCTCGACGCCGCCGAGAAGTCGATCGATCCCACCGCGAATCTCGACGCCGCGCGACGCGAATTCCGCAACTTCCAGGAACGCTGGGACGAGTTGGGCAAGGTGCCGCGCGAGCAGATGCAGGCACTCGAAGGTCGGGCCCGGTCGTTGGAGCGCCGAATCCGCGACGCCGAGCAGGCACACTGGCAGCAGACCGACCCCGAAGCGCAGGCTCGCGCGGCCCAATTCGCCGAGCGCGCAGCACAATTCGAAGAGCAGGCCGCCAAAGCCGAGGAACGCGGCAAGGCATCGCAGGCACGCAAGCTCAGCGAACAGGCGCAGCAGTGGCGCCAGTGGGCGCAGACCGCGCAGAACGTGGTCAGCGAGGGTTAGTCGGGCGTTGGTTCAGCGGCTTTCCGAGGCCGCTGAACACTCGCTCGATACGTTCAGTGGTTCTTGCGCTTCTGCAGGTCCCGCACGGCCTTCTCGCGTTCAGCAGCCTCGATGCGTCGCTGTTCCTCGAGCGCCAGTTGGTAGTTGCTGCGGGCCCAGACCAGGCGTGCCCAGTGGAAACTGAGCAGGATCACCGCGAACCATCCGGCGATCAGCCCGATGCCCACGCCCGACGGCGGCTGCACGCCGCCGACCCCCGGGGTGTTGCGCGACCACCAGGCCAACAGGCCGGCGACGACAGCGATCAGGTTGCCGCACAAGGCGATCCAGGCGATCGCCCAGCGTCGGGTGAGCAGCGCGAGAGTGGAGAAGCCGATCCCGAAGATCGCCACGAAGTAGACGAACACGCGCGAGGTGATGGTGATCCGCTCGGCCTGCGCGGCGTGCGAAAAGGTCAGGACGTCGAACCCGTTGGCCTTGCCCGCGTGCGCGAGCAGCAGCGACGCGATCGCCACCAGTACACCGACGGCGACCACGACGCCGCGTGCACCCGGGTCGAATTCACCGGCCACCTTGCGTTCGGCCTTCGCCAGATCGTCGTGGAACTGTTCGAACTGGTCGTCGTGCGTCTTGTCGGTCACTGGCAGCCTCCGCTGTTGCAGGCACTCACCGGTTCCGGTGCGCGCGCTCCGATGCTCGGCATGCCGAGCCCCACGCCGACCGGCGCCGTCGTGGGTGTTGTCTGTGCCTCGTAGGCGTCGCCCGCGCGGGTGCGCCGATGCGAGTGCACCCCGGCGTCGGCGATCAGATGATGCGGCGCCGCGGCGGTGATCGTGGTGGTGACGTAGTCGCCGGGACGGATCCGCGTCGCGTCGGCGGTCGACGTCGGGGCGGCGAAGTGGACCAGTCGTCCGTCGCGGGCCCGTCCGGTCAGTCGGGCATTGGCCGCGCTCTTGCGCCCGGCGTCGGCCGAGACGAGCAGCTCGACGTCGGACCCGACCAGCTTGGTGTTCTCGTCGAGACACACCGACTCCTGCAGCGCGATGAGCCGCTGGTAGCGATCTTTGACGACGTCGGGCGGGATCTGGTCGGCCATAGTCGCCGCCGGGGTCCCTGGACGGGGCGAGTACTGGAATGTGAATGCGCTCGAAAAGCGTGCTGCGGCAACGACTTCCAGCGTCTGCTGGAAATCCTCTTCGGTCTCGCCGGGGAACCCGACGATGATGTCGGTAGTGATCGCGGCATGCGGCATCGCCTCGCGCACACGCTCGATGATGCCGAGGAACTTCGTCTTGCGGTAGCTGCGTCGCATCGCCCGCAGGATCCGGTCCGACCCCGACTGCAGCGGCATATGCAACTGCGGGCAGATGTTGGGGGTCTGCGCCATCGCCTCGATGACGTCGTCGGTGAACTCGGCCGGATGCGGGGAGGTGAAGCGGACTCGCTCGAGTCCGTCGATGGTGCCGCACGCGCGCAGCAGGTCGGCGAAGGCACCGCGGTTACGGTCGAGGTCCGGGTCGGCGAACGACATGCCGTAGGCATTCACGTTCTGCCCCAGCAACGTCACCTCGCTCACCCCCTGGTCGACGAGTGCCTGCACTTCGGCGAGGATGTCACCGGGCCGTCGGTCCACCTCTTTGCCGCGCAGCGACGGCACGATGCAGAACGTGCAGGTGTTGTTGCAGCCGACCGACACCGACACCCAGCCCGAGTAGGCGGAATCGCGTTTGGCCGGCAGGGTCGACGGGAACTGCTCCAGGGACTCGAGAATCTCCACCTGCGCCTCGGCGTTGTGACGTGCGCGGTCGAGCAGCGCGGGCAGCGACCCGATGTTGTGGGTGCCGAAGACCACGTCGACATAGGGCGCCTTGGCCAGGACGGTGTCCTTGTCCTTCTGCGCCAGGCAGCCGCCGACCGCGATCTGCATGTCCGGGCGGTCGTGTTTCTGCGGCGCGAGGTGGGACAGGTTTCCGTACAACTTGTTGTCGGCGTTCTCGCGGACCGCGCAGGTGTTGAACACCACCAGATCCGGATCGTCGCCGTCGGCCGCGGCGACGTAGCCGGCATCCTCGAGAAGACCCGAGATCCGCTCGGAGTCGTGGACGTTCATCTGGCACCCGTAGGTACGCACCTGGTAACGGCGCGGCGCGGACAACTGACTACTCACTCATCCCAGGGTACGTGAGCAGTCCAAATCGACGCCGCTCGCTATCGGCGGTCGCGCGCTCGCCGTCGGCGATCAGTCGCAACCCGTCGCCGAGATGCTTAGGCGCACCAACATTCGCAATGCCCCCACTACGACCGACCTGGCCACTAGGGTTGGCGATATGACCGCTTCGCCCACAAATGTCAGTGAGCCCGGGGCCGCCGGCCCACCGTCGAAGTCCATGATCTCCATTCGAAAAGTGCAGAAGCACTACGGATCTCTGCATGTGCTCAAAGACATCGATCTGGAAGTTCCCGCGGGACAGGTCGTCGTGGTGCTCGGGCCGTCCGGGTCTGGCAAATCGACGTTGTGCCGCACCATCAATCGTCTCGAACCGATCGACAGCGGCGAGATCTACATCGACGGCAACCTGCTGCCGTCGGAGGGGCGTGACCTCGCCAAGCTGCGCGCCGACGTCGGGATGGTGTTTCAGTCCTTCAATCTGTTCGCGCACAAGACGATTCTGGAGAACGTGACCCTGGCGCCGGTGAAGGTGCGTCGAAAGTCGAAGGCGGACGCGGACAAACGCGGCTATCAACTCCTCGAACGCGTCGGCATCGCCACCCAGAAGGACAAGTACCCCGCTCAGTTGTCCGGTGGCCAGCAACAGCGCGTGGCCATCGCGCGATCACTGGCGATGGAACCGACCGTCATGCTGTTCGACGAGCCGACGTCGGCGCTGGATCCGGAGATGGTCAACGAAGTGCTCGACGTCATGGTCTCGCTGGCCAAGGAGGGCATGACCATGCTCGTGGTGACCCACGAGATGGGGTTCGCCCGCAAGGCCGCCGACCGGATCATCTTCATGGCCGACGGCCAGATCGTCGAGGACACCGACCCGGAGAGCTTCTTCACCCAACCGAAGTCCGAGCGGGCCCGCGACTTCCTGTCGAAGATCCTGGACCACTGATGGGCACCCGAAAACCAAGCCGGGCAACAGTTCTCACCTCCTGCGCGGTGATCGTCGCACTCGGCGCGATGCTGCTGAGCGCCTGCGGCAGCACCGAGCCACGCAACCTGCTCGACTCGATCCGCAACGGCAAGGTCATTCTCGGCACCAAATACGATCAGCCGGGTCTCGGCCAGCGCAATCCGGATCGATCGGTGACTGGCTTCGATCCCACGGTGTCGACCTATGTGGTCAACCACATCGCCGACAAACTCGGCGTCGCGCACCCGCGGATCACCTGGCGCGAGACCCCGTCGGCGCAGCGCGAGACACTGATCGACAACGGCGAGGTCGACATGATCGCCGCCACCTACTCGATCAACGCCGCGCGCTCGAAGGAAGTCGACTTCGCCGGTCCCTACCTGATCAACTACCAGGGCCTGCTGGTGCGCGCCGACGATCATTCGATCCAGAACCTGACCGACCTCGAGAACGGTAAGAAACTCTGCTCGGTCACCGGATCGACGCCGGCGCAGAACGTCAAGAAGCAATTGCCCGGCGTCCAGCTGCAGGAGTACGACTCGTACTCGTCGTGCGTCGAAGGTCTGCGGCGCGGCAAGGTCGACGCACTGACCACCGACGAAGTGATCTTGGCGGGCTACTCGAACTTCTGGCCGGGCGAATTCCGGCTCGTCGACATGACCTACCCGAAAGACTATTGCGGGACAAAGGATTACGACGGCAAGAAGGTGCCGAACTTCATCAAGGCAGGCACTCCGTTCTCGACGGAGCGCTACGGCATCGGCATGGCGAAGAACCAGCCCGACTCCATTGCCGCGGTGAACGAGGCGTTGCGGGCGATGATGGTGCCCGAGGGCCCGAATTCACCGTGGCAACAGGCACTGCGCGCCAACATCGGCTCGGCGAACGTCGACAAGATGATCGCCCGCGCCGCCACCGGCGACACCTACAAGTTCACCCCGGTACCCGGTGATTTGAAATTCGTCACGCCGACGCCGGGCAAGCCGTGCCCGGCAGGACTCAAGTGAGGGGGCGCACGGCATGAGTGAACTCTGGTCGGAGATGGGCCCGCAGTTGTGGCCCGCATTCTGGATGACCTTGAAGTTGACGTTCTTCTCGGCGGTCGGTGCCGTTGTCTGGGGCACCGTGCTCGCGGGCATGCGGGTCTCCCCGGTGCCGGTGATGCGCGGCTTCGCGACGGTGTACATCAACATCGTCCGCAACACGCCGCTGACCTTGATCGTCATCTTCTGCTCGTTCGGCCTCTATCAGAATCTGGGGCTGCAGTTCAGCAATCAGGTGAAGAACAACAACTTCTGGATCGCGGTGCTGGCATTCGTCCTCTACACCGCGACGTTCGTCTGCGAGACGCTGCGGTCGGGTTTCAACACCGTGCCGCTCGGGCAGGCCGAAGCCGCCCGGTCGCTGGGCCTGTCGTTCGCGCAGGTCTTCGGGATCATCGTGTTGCCGCAGGCGGCCCGCACGGTGATCGGCCCGATGGGCAGCGTACTGATCGCGTTGACGAAGAACACGACGATCGCCTCCGTCATCGGTGTCGCCGAGGCATCGTTGCTGATGAAGGAGGAGATCGAGAATTTCGCCGACCAGGTGGTCGCGGTGTTCGTGATCATCGCCGTCGGCTTCATGATCATCACTCTGACCGAGGGCCTGATCTTCGGGTACCTGGCTAACCGATTCGCGGTGAAACGATGAGCACTCAGGCAACCGTCCTCTACGACGCGCCGGGCCCCAAGGCACGGCTGCGCAACAACATCATCGCGGTCGTGTTCATCGCGATCGTCGTGGCGATCGCGGTATATGCGATCCTCGTGCTGGCCGACAACGGCCAGTTCGCCGCGGAGAAGTGGACTCCGTTCGTCACGGCCACCACCTGGACCACCTATGTCCTGCCCGGTCTGTGGGGCACCGTCAAGGCGGCGATCGTGTCGATCATCCTCGCGATGATCCTCGGTTCGGTGCTGGGCATCGGCAGGCTCTCCGACCATCGATGGCTGCGCTGGCTCTCCGGTGCGGTCACCGAGGTGTTCCGCGCGATTCCGGTGCTGATCCTGATGATCTTCGCGTACTACGTGTTCGCCGACTATGCGATCTTCCCGTCGTCGCAGTTGGCGTTCGCCGCGGTGGTCACCGGACTCACCCTCTACAACGGTTCGGTGATCGCCGAGATCCTGCGCTCGGGCATCCAATCACTGCCGCGCGGTCAGTCCGAGGCCGCACTGTCACTCGGGTTGCGCAAATCGCAGACGATGCGGATCATCCTGCTTCCGCAGGCGATCACCGCGATGCTGCCCGCTCTCGTCTCGCAGATGGTGATCGCCTTGAAAGACTCCGCGCTGGGTTACATCATCGGCTACATCGAGGTGGTGCGGTCGAGTCTGCAGTCGGCGTCGTATTACGGCAACTATCTGCCGGTGCTGATCATCGTGGCGATCGTGATGATCCTGATCAACTTCGGATTGTCGTCGTTCGCGACCTATCTCGAGGACCGGATCCGCCACGGGCGGCGCAAGCGGACCACCGTCAGCCCCGAAGAGTTGGAACTCGGCGCCACCGAACCGCTGCCGGGACTGCGTCGCTAGTCGTGGCCGCCTGACGAGGCGCTGCGCGCGGTCAGGCGGCCGCGCGCAGCGCCTCGTTCACCACGTCGATCGACATCGACTGGCCGTAGCCGCGACGCACGAGCATTCCGACGAGTCGGCGGAATACCTTGTCGCGGCCGGTTCGGTCGGTGTGCGCTTCCTCCAGCGTCGACGCGGTGAGCTTCTTGGCGACGAGCCGGGCCGCGATCTCCCGCTCGGCGTCGGGGTCGACGCCGGCGAGTGCCTCTTCGACGATGGCCTTGTCGACGCCCTTGGCCGCGAGTTCGTGGCGCAGCGCGATGCGCCCCTTGCCCGACGTCGAGTGGCGCGCGCGTACCCATTCGCCGGCGAAGTCGGCATCGTCGAGGAGCCCGGCGGCGTCGAGTCTGGTCATCACCGACTCGATCTCAGATTCTTCGAAGCCTCTGCGCTGCAGTCGTTTTCGCATCTCGTCGCGACTGCGGGCACGAATGCCCAACAGCCGCAACGCCGCGTCCCAAGCGCTGGCTTTGGATTCCTCCGGCGACCGCCGCGGACGCGGCTCGGGCGAGTCAGTCATCACCGCGACTCACCGTCTAGAACTCGACCGGAGCCGGAGCCACCTCGTCTGCGTCGAGGACCGCCCCGATGCCGAGCTTCTCCTTGATCTTCTTCTCGATCTCGTCGCGGATATCGGTGTTCTCCAGCAAGAACTTTCGCGCGTTCTCCTTGCCCTGGCCGAGTTGGTCGCCCTCATAGGTGAACCATGAGCCCGCCTTGCGGATGAATCCCTCGGCGACGCCCAGGTCGATGAGTGAGCCCTCCTTGGAGATGCCGTGACCGTAGAGGATGTCGAACTCGGCCTGCTTGAACGGCGGTGCGACCTTGTTCTTGACGACTTTCACACGGGTGCGGTTGCCGACCGCGTCGGAGCCGTCCTTGAGGGTCTCGATGCGACGGACGTCGAGGCGTACAGACGAATAGAACTTCAGTGCTTTACCGCCGGTGGTGGTCTCCGGGGAGCCGAACATCACGCCGATCTTCTCGCGCAGCTGGTTGATGAAGATCGCGGTGGTGTTCGAGTTGCTCAGCGCGCCGGTCATCTTGCGCAGCGCCTGGCTCATCAGACGTGCCTGCAGACCGACGTGGCTGTCACCCATCTCGCCTTCGATTTCGGCCTTGGGCACCAGCGCGGCCACCGAGTCGACGACCAAGATGTCCAGGGCGCCCGAGCGGATCAGCATGTCGGCGATCTCCAGGGCCTGCTCGCCGGTGTCCGGCTGAGAGACCAGCAGTGCGTCGACGTCGACGCCGAGCTTGGCCGCGTACTCGGGGTCGAGGGCGTGCTCCGCGTCGATGAATGCGGCGATGCCGCCCTGCGCCTGCGCATTGGCGACGGCGTGCAGCGCGACGGTGGTCTTACCCGACGATTCCGGGCCGTAGATCTCCACGACTCGGCCGCGGGGCAGTCCGCCGATGCCGAGCGCGATGTCGAGGGCGATGGCGCCGGTGGGGATGACCTCGATCGGCTGACGGCTCTCCTCGCCGAGCCGCATCACCGATCCCTTGCCGAAGTTCTTGTCGATCTGCGCGAGCGCCAGATCGAGTGCCTTTTCGCGGTCTTGCGATGCTGCTGCCATGTCGATCTCTCCTTGGTGAGGACGTCAAGTGGATTACTCGGTTGCCACGCTAGCGAGACCCTCTGACAATCTCGGTTCACGCGCGCGGTCGCCGACATCTTGGACGTTCTCGGGGGTGGATTTGGTTCCGTCGGATTTCCAGAGTAGCGAACGGATGTTCGATTGCAAGTGCGACGCGCTGAGAAGTGGCTGGATGAGCCGCCTACCGGCACGGCGCGTGGGTCACCATCGGTCGCGCGGCACGTCGAAGTCGCGGCACAGTGCGACCCACACGTCACGGGGATCTACTCCCGCCTCAAGCGCCTGCGCCGCGGTCTGGCCGCCGAGGTCGGCGAGCACGTGGTCGACGAGCATGGAGTCGGCGGTCACCTCGCCGAACTCGGTGGTGATCAGTTCGGTGAATTCGGTCAGACGCACGCCAGCGATCCTACGTGCCGGGCGTCGGGCGGCGCGTCGCCGCCCGCTCGATCACCCCGACCGGATCGACGACGCCTGCGCCGGATGCGGCCAGGCGTCGCGCGGCCGCCGCGAAACGCGCGTCGGCGAGCACCTCGCGGGTCGCGGTGGCCAACGATTCGGCGTCGAGCGGCCGCACCAGGCGACCGGCACCGCGCCGTTGCACGCGGTTGGCGAGTTCCCACTGGTCTCCCCCGCCGGGCACGGTCACCACCGGCACTCCGGCGCCCAGCGCCTTGACGAGCATGCCGTGACCGCCGCCGCAGATCACGACGTCGGCCGCGGCGACCAGCGCGTCCTGTCGCCCGAATCCTGCTGCGACGTCGGGCAACTCCGACCTCGCCACCTCGTCGGCCGACGGCGTGGTGAGACCCGAAATCACAACTCGCACCGGCATCTTCAGCAGTCCCGGGCTCAGCGCGGCCAGTGCGATCGCGGCCAGATCCGCGGCGCCGGTCACCGCGGTCGACGGGGCGACCATCACCAGCGGCGCCCGCCCCGCGGGCAACGGCAGGGTGGCGTCGGTGGGCTCCCACAGCAGCGGCCCGATCAGATGCGTGTCAGCGGGCCAGTCCGGCCGGTACTCCTCCAGACCGGGCAGGGTGGCGACCATCCGGGTGATCGGCCCGGCGTCGGGCGGTAACCCGATGGAGCGGCGGGCGGCGGCGCGCTGCCGTGCGCCCCGACGCCGGGCGGGTGCACTCGAGGTCCGCAGCGCGGCGTCGCGCATGCGTCCGAGCGGCCCCTCGCCGCGCGCCATGCCCGCCCCGATCGGCGGCAGTCCGCGCGATTGGAGGTACAGCGGGTGCGGGGAACATTCCACCCAGCCCAGCCCAGCCAATTCGGCGGCCCAGCCGCCCGCGACGGTGATGACGTCGGAGACCACGACGTCGACGTCGTGCGCGACGAGAACGGGTGCCAGCGCCAGCGCCATCCGCGCGGCGCGCACCGACAGTTTCGCGCCCGCATCGGAATCGTCGTCCGAGTCGTCGGCGGCGAGCTCGGGAAGGTCGACGACCCGGATGCCGCGCCGTGCCGCGGCGTGGGACCAGCGCAGGCCGGTATACACGATCGGCGAATGCCCCACGGCCGCAAGCCTTTCGGCGAGCGCGAAGGCCGGAAAGGCGTGCCCGGCCTCCGGCCCGGCGACCAACCCGACCCTGCGCCGCGGACTCATGACACCCGCATGACGATGCACTGCTCGGTCCGCGCCAGCCGATGCAGGATGAACCGGGTCATCGGAGGCAATCGGTTGAGCACCGTGCGGGTGTCGACCAGCCGCGGGTCGACGGCGGTCAGCACGTCGTCGCCGATCCGGACCCGCGCGGTCTGCGCAGCGAACACATTGCGGACCCAGTCGGCGTCGGCGCCGAAGTTCGCGCCGATGATGATGTCGCCGCTACGCACGGCGCGGACCGGCGTCCGGTACTCACGACCGGACCGTCGGCCCCGGTGGGTAACCTCGGCGAACCCGAGGCCGGCATGTGCGATCCGCAGAGCCGGACGCCGGATCCAGCGCGCGACGGGAAGTAGTTGGCGTGGCCACGCCATGAGCCGGTGGCTGGGACTCGGCTAACCCTGCTGATTCGCCTGCGGATCGGCGGGCTTGTTCAGGTTCGCGGCCACCTGCGGTGCGGCTTGCGGACTCGTCAGCGGTGCGCCGTTCATGCTGGCGCGGATCTGCTCCAGCCGGGCGTGTCCGGCCATCTGAACGCTCGCCTGTTCCACCTCGGCCATCCGGCCCTGCACGGTGTTGCGGGCCAGCTCAGCCGAACCCAGTGCGTTGGCGTAGCGGCGTTCGATCTTGTCGCGGACCTGGTCGAGGTTCGGAGTATTGCCCGGTACCGCCAACTCGCTCATCTGCTGCAGCGAGGCCGAGACCTTCTCCTGCATCTTCGCCTGCTCCAACTGGCTGAGCAGCTTGGAGCGCTCGGCGAGCTTCTGCTGCAACATCATCGCGTTGCGCTCGACGGCCTGCTTGGCCTGCCCGGCGGCCTGCAACGACTGATCGTGCAGGGTCTTGAGGTCCTCGACGCTCTGCTCGGTGGAGACCAGCTGCGCGGCGAACGCCTCGGCCGCGTTGGTGTACTCCTGCGCCTTGGCGGTGTCGCCTGCGGCGTTGGCCTGGTCGGCGAGGGTCAGCGCCTGGCGGGTATTGCTCTGCAGCTTCTCGACCTCTTCGAGCTGACGATTCAGCTTCATCTCGAGCTGACGCTGGTTGCCGATGACCGCTGCCGCCTGTTGCGAGAGCTCCTGATGCTGACGCTGTGCGTCTTCGATCGCCTGCTGAATCTGAATGCGGGGGTCGGCGTTCTCGTCGATCTTGGCGTTGCCGAGCGCCATCAGGTAGTTCCAGAACTTCACAAACGGGTTAGCCATGGCAGAAAGTCAACTCCATCGAGAGATCAGTCGGTTCGCAGGGTAAGCATCTCAGGCGGCGGCGAGGGCCGCGGGGCGTTCGCTCGACGTCGGCGCGGGGATGACCACCTTGGTCGACGCGATCACGTCGGCAGGCGTCGGGCGCAGGGCCTCACCCGCGGCCAGCAGCAGGTCGGCGAGTTCGACGTCGAGGGCATCGCAGATCGCCGCGAGCAGTTCGCTCGACGCTTCCTTCTGTCCGCGTTCCACCTCGGAGAGGTAACCCAGGCTCACTCGCGCGTTGGTCGACACTTCACGCAGCGTCCGGCCCTGGTCAGTCCGCGCCTGGCGCAGGGTGTCGCCCAGCGCCTCTCGCAACAGCTGTGCCATCTGTGCTCTCCTGTCTCGTCCTCAAGTCCAACGCACATACGGTCCCCCGGGTTCCCGAACCCTCACACCGACCTGACTCTTCACTCTAGAGTGCCGGGCCGTCGCGACGGCATCGAGGAGTGTCATCGCGTGTCTCTGTCGCGAGGTTAGTCCACGATGCCCGACGTCGCCGGGCACAACGCGCCGCGGTGCACCGAACGAATGATCACGGGGACGACTGATCGGCCGCAGTGCGCCGTAGCGCGATCGCCTGCCAGACGTAGTCGACGCCGGTCACGATGGTCGCCACGACGGCACTGATCATGAAGGTCCACGCCACCCATTCCCACGGGTGCGGCAGCGGGAGCAGGAACAATCCGATCGCGAGCGCCTGCAGCAGGGTCTTCAGCTTCCCGCCACGGCTCGCCGGAATCACCGCGTGCCGCAGCACCCAGAAACGCAGCGCGGTGACACCCAGTTCGCGACCGAGGATGACGATCGTCACCCACCAGGGCAGATCGCCCAGAATCGACAGGCCGATCAGCGCCGCCCCGATGAGGGCCTTGTCGGCGATCGGATCCATCAACTTGCCGAAATCGGTGACCAGGCCACGCTCCCGGGCGATCTGCCCGTCGTAGCGGTCGGTGAGCGCGGCCAGGGCGAACACGCCGGTGGTGATCAGTCGCCACATGGTGTCGTGGCCGCCGTCGACCAGAAGAGTGAACACGAATACCGGTACCAACACGATGCGGAACATGGTCAAGACGTTGGCGATGTTGAGCACCGGTACCACGTCGACCGGGTCGGTGATGTGATCGGGAGGGCCGTCACCTGCGGCCAAGCGCTCGGAGATGCGCTTGTGCTCGCTCATGCGACCGGCCGACACGTCGAAGCGCGCGGCGGCTGCGGTACACAGTCGTGCATAGTCACGTGCCTAGCGTAACGACTACGTGATCGCCCACCGGCAGCGCGTGGGTCGGGCACCGACGACCCGTGTCGTCGGCTTAGGATTCTGCTCATGAGTTCAGCTGATCTGCCCGTGGAGAACGCCCCTGCGTCGAACGACATCGTCGTTCGACGTGCGCGCACCTCCGACGTGCCGCAGATCAAGTCGCTGATCGACGAATACGCGGGCAAGATCCTGCTGGAGAAGAATCTCGTCACCCTCTACGAGGCCGTGCAGGAGTTCTGGGTAGCCACCGTGGCCGAGACCGGCACCGAGCGGGTGGTCGGCTGCGGAGCGCTGCACGTGCTGTGGGCCGACCTCGGCGAAGTCCGCACGGTCGCTGTGGACCCGACTCTCGCGGGGCACGGCATCGGGCATCGTGTCGTGGCGCAGCTGCTCGACGTCGCGCGTGAACTCGAGCTGTCCCGGGTGTTCGTCCTGACCTTCGAGACCGCCTTCTTCGGCCGGCACGGATTCGTCGAGATCGAGGGCACCCCGGTGACCCGCGAGGTCTACGAGGAGATGTGCCGCTCCTACGACACCGGTGTCGCGGAGTTCCTCGACCTGTCCTATGTCAAACCGAACACTCTGGGGAACACCCGGATGTTGGTCACCCTCGCCTAGATGACTTGAGTCTCCGCGGTGGTAGTGCGCCTTTATCCACTCGCACGACGTCGGCTACCGCAGTAGCGCCCCGGTCACCGCATCAGCGCCCTCAACTGACCGGTATCGTGCCTAGCGCGCCGCGGCGACATCACAACGATTAGCCGGGACGATCCACTCGTACCGCCCAGTCCGACCGTCCGGTTCCAACCGTGACCGAAATTCCAGGAGTCATCATGGCCGTGTTCCTCGTCGAGTACACCTACCCACCGGAGAAGCTTCCGCTGCGCGACGAACATCGACCGGCGCACCGCGCCTGGCTGTCCGAGCAGGTCGACGCCGGGC
The DNA here is from genome assembly GCF_012933505.1 of Gordonia asplenii. Taxonomy (GTDB): domain Bacteria; phylum Actinomycetota; class Actinomycetes; order Mycobacteriales; family Mycobacteriaceae; genus Gordonia; species Gordonia asplenii. The sequence continues at coordinate 341,690 of NZ_JABBNB010000001.1, read as the reverse complement.
GGATGCTGATCGCCGGCCCGCTCACCGACGGCTCGGGCGGGCTATTCCTGGTCCGCGGCGACGACGCCGACTCGACGCGCGAGTTCGTCGCCGCCGACCCGTTCCAGCAGGTCGGCGGCGTGAGCGCGGTGCGCGTCCAGGAATGGACGCCGGTATTCGGGCCGTTTACCGCGTAACCGGCCCGGCATCCTGGCGTCGTGAAGCGACCAGGCTCGCCACCGTCGTCACGACGAGGGTTCCGACGATCACCGCCAACGAGACCGGGGTGGAGATCTCCGGCACCGCCACGTGCTCGCCGCCGTTGATGAAGCCGAGGGTGTTCTCGTGCAGGGCGTGCAGCACCAGCTTGACGCCGATGAAGCCGAGGATGAACGACAGTCCGTAACTGAGGTAGACCAACCGCTCGAGCAGTCCGCCGAGCAGGAAGAACAGCTGCCGCAGCCCCATCAAGGCGAATGCGTTGGCGGTGAACACGATGTAAGGCTGCGACGTCAGGCCGTAGATCGCCGGGATCGAGTCCAACGCGAACAGGACGTCGGTGAAGGCGATGACGATGAGCACCATGAGCATCGGCGTCGCCATGCGGCGTCCGTCGACGCGGGTGAACAATCGGTCGCTGTCGTAGTCGTCGGTGGTGCGCAGCCTGCGCTTGACGAACCGGACCAGACGCGACTCGCGCTCTTCCTCGTGGTCGACGGGGTCGTCGGACTCGCGGATCAGTTTGATGGCCGTGTACAGCAGGAATGCCCCGAACAGGTAGAACACCCAGCTGTAGGTGCTGATCGCGGCCGCGCCCACGGCGATGAAGGCGCCGCGCAGAGCCAGCGCCATCACGATCCCGAGGAGCAGAATCTTCTGCTGGTACTCCGCGGGCACGGCGAATTTCGCGAAGATGATGACGAAGACAAACAGGTTGTCCACCGACAACGCCTTCTCGGTGATGTAGCCGGCGAAGTATTCGCCACCGAACGACCCGCCCCACTTCCACCAGACGAACGCGCCGAACGCGACGGCGATGCCGATGTAGATCGCCGACCACGTGCCCGACTCACGCAACGTCGGTGCATGGGGCACCCGAACATGAGCGAAGAAATCGAAGACGAACAGGCCCGCGATCACCGCGACGGTGACCGTCCAGACCAGCAGGGATACTTCCACAGCACTACCTCCAGCGCGCAGCACCGTCGCGCTCGGCGACGGTGAATCCATTGCGATGCCAGAGGTCTCTCCCACCCGCGGGCGACTGATGTCGTGCGGGCCGACGTCCCGGGCTCCGATTCTCAGCAGCGTGATGGCACGTGCTCGTTCAGGCCGTAGTGACGGGTTGCCGTGGTCGGGGTACTCCCCTCGTGAATCTCCTAGCAGTATACCGGAGAATTCACTCCCCCGCCGCCGCGTCGCCTCCGCCGGTGATGGACGCGATCACTCCGGCCAGGTCTTCCGGCTTCACCAGGACGTCGCGCGCCTTGGATCCCTCGCTCGGCCCGACGACGCCGCGCGTCTCCATCAGGTCCATCAGGCGTCCCGCCTTGGCGAAGCCGACGCGCAGTTTGCGCTGCAGCATCGACGTCGATCCGAACTGCGACGACACCACCAGTTCGATGGCTTGCAGCAGGTCGTCGAGGTCGTTGCCGATGTCGGAGTCGATGTCCTTCTTGTCGCCGGCCTTGGCCGCGGTGACGCCCTCGGTGTAGTCGGGTTCGCCCTGCTCACGACTGAAGTCGACGACGGCGGCGATCTCCTCGTCGGTGATGAACGCACCCTGCATGCGGATGGGCTTGTTCGCGCCCATCGGCAGGAACAGTCCGTCACCCATGCCGATCAGCTTCTCGGCGCCCGGTTGGTCGAGGATGACTCGCGAGTCGGTCAACGATGACGTCGCGAACGCCAGCCGAGAGGGCACGTTGGTCTTGATCAGGCCGGTCACGACGTCGACGGACGGTCGCTGGGTGGCCAGCACGAGGTGGATGCCCGCGGCACGGGCCTTCTGCGTGATACGCACGATGGCGTCTTCGACGTCGCGCGGTGCGGTCATCATGAGGTCGGCGAGCTCGTCGACGATGGCGAGGATGTAGGGGTAGGGCTTGTACACCCGCTCCGAACCGAGCGGCGTCGTGATCTCGCCGGAGGCCACCTTCGCGTTGAAGTCGTCGATGTGGCGCACACGCGAGGCCTTCATGTCCTGGTAGCGCTGTTCCATCTCCTCAACCAGCCACGCGAGCGCGGCCGCGGCCTTCTTCGGCTGTGTGATGATCGGCGTGATCAGGTGCGGGATGCCTTCATAGGGCGTCAGCTCCACCATCTTGGGGTCGATCAGGATCATTCGGACCTGGTCGGGCGTGGCCCGCTGCAACAACGACACCAGCATCGAGTTGACGAAGCTGGACTTGCCCGAGCCGGTCGAGCCGGCCACCAGCAGGTGCGGCATCTTCGCGAGGTTGGCGGTCACGAAGTCGCCCTCGATGTCCTTACCGAGGCCGATGACCAGCGGGTGGCGGTCCTTGCGGCTCTTCGGTGACGCCAGCACGTCGGCGAGCCGCACCATTTCGCGGTCGGCGTTGGGCACCTCGATGCCGACCGCCGACTTGCCGGGGATCGGGGCCAGCAGGCGGACGTTGTCGGTGGCCGCCGCGTAGGCGATATTGCGCTGCAACGCGGTGATCTTCTCGACCTTCACGCCGGGACCGAGTTCCACCTCGTAGCGCGTGACGGTCGGGCCACGGGTGTAGCCGGTGACCGCGGCGTCGATCTTGAACTGTTCGAGCACGCTGCCGATGCGGTCGATCATCTCGTCGTTGGCGTTGCTGCCGAGTTTGGGCGGGTCACCTTCGATCAGCAACGACGCCGGGGGTAGCAGGTAGCTACCCTCCGAATCGGCCATCGGCCGGGCCAGCGGCGCGTCATCATCGTCATCGTCGTCTACGTCGAGCACCGGAGCGGGTCTCGGCGTCGGCTTGGGAGTCGGCCGGGGCGCGGGCGCAGCCGCTGCCCGTTCTCGGGCCGCTTCGCCCGCGGTCTTGCGCGGTCGGGGCGCGGGAGCCGGTTCGGGATCCGCCTCGACGGGCTCGTCGGCCCATGGGTCGTCGGCGAACAAGTCGTCGGCGTCGTCGAGGATCGGCTCGGTGACCATGTCCGGCGAGACCGGTGTGCGGCGCCGTCCCGGAATGGGTTCGGTGGCCAGGTCGGCGAGTACATCGGCCGCACCCGACGTCGGCGCCGCCTTCCGTGAGCGTCGACGCCGCGCCGGCTGCTCGTCGGGCGGGTAGTTGTCGTAGGGGTCGGCCGACCGTTCGGGCCTCGAGCGACGTGCCGGTGCGGGTGACTCGACCGGATCGACGAAGTCGTCGGTGTCGTCCTCGACGGCGTCGAGCGGCTCGTCGACGCCGTCGGCGTCATCGTCGTCGAACTGACTCGCGTAGTCGTCCTCGTAGTAATGATCGACGAGTCCGAGGTAGCCGGCCACGCCGTCGACCACTTCGCGCACCGTCCGCCCGGAGAGCAGCAGCGCGCCGAACGCCATGCACAGCAAGAAGACCGGCACCGAGATCCATTCGGTGACCGCGTTCGTCAGTGGCGTGCCGACCACGAATCCGACGTACCCGCCCGCGACCGAGCGGGCGTCGAGGCCCTTCGGCGATCCGGCGATCAGGTGAATCAATCCGAGCAGCGGAAGGCCGATCAGCAGTGCGGCGCCGATGTACTGCGGCCGACGCCGTGGATTCGGTGGCCGGCGCATCAGCATGATGCCGACCGCCAGCAACAGAATCGGCACGACAACGGCCACCACGCCGACGATCGCGCGCACCAAGGTGTCGACGAACGCCCCGGCCGGCCCGGCCGCCCCGAACCACACACCGGCGCAGATGACGGCGGCGACGATGATCAGCGCGAGTCCCGCACCGTCTCGACGATGGGAGTGACCACCACCGGCGGGCACCCGTTTCATACCGGAATGCGAGTCGCGGGGGGTGGGCTGGTCGAGGAATTCGTTCTCATCCTCGTCGAACGGGATCTCGTCGAATGCGTAGCGATCGTCGACGCCGCGCCGATTGCCGTGTGTTCCGGTACGGGCCAGTTTGCCGACCCCGCGAGCCAGCAGTGTCCAACTCGCACCGATGCCGCGACCGGCCGACGCAGCGACGGATGGCCTGCGACGATGGAGGTCGGCCGAGGCGGTGTTGACCCGACCCGCGGACGCCGAACGGCCCGTCGAGCCCGAGCGCGACTTCGCGGTGGCTTTGCGGGGGGCGGACTTGGCGGCGCCGGAACGCGACGTGGACGCTTTGCCTGCAGCGGTACCGGCGGTCTTACCGGTCGTCTTGGCACTCGCCTGGCGAGTACCCGACGCCCGGTGGGCGCCGCCCGAGCGGGTGCCGGAAGTGCCGCCGCGGGCACTCGACGCGCGGGTTCCCCCGGCCGACGAGCGCGCGCCAGTACGAGCGGTTGCTTTCGAAGCCATGGCTCACAGCCTAGTCTCTAGGCTTCACTTCAGTCACATGCGCAACACAAGTTACGGGAGGCCGTTAGTCTTTTGTGATGTGTGCGTGCTCAGATCCCGCGCGAGCTATCTTTCAACGCCTCGATCGCCGCGCCGGATCCACTGAATCGGACATCCACCGGAGCCCGTCCGAAGGCGAATAACAGCAGCTCACCGGGCGTGCCGGTAACCGTCACCGGCTCGCCACGGCCGACTGTCGCTAGCACGACCCCTTCCGTTGTGGCGAGCGTCACCGCGGCCGGAACATTGGTCATCGCCAGCATCACCGCACTGCGGACCGCCCCCCTGAGCGCGTCCTGCAAGCCGTCGTCGAGCACTCGCGGAGTCCACGGTCCATTGGGGTCGGCGCCGCCGCGTAGCACGTCCTCGTGATGGACGAACATCTCCGACAGATTCAACCAGCGGTCCAGGGGCTTCATCGGGGAGAACCACGGCGGACCGTCGGCCAGTCGCATGACCAGCCCGGTCCACGATCCCGCCGCCGTGCGCGCACGCACGTTCTCGGTATACCCGGCGAAGAAGGGAATCGTGATTCCCGGTGCGGCGTCGAGACGCGATTCCCGCACGACGACGTGCGCCGCGAGATCCCGCGTGGTCCACCCTTCACACATGGTCGGGGCGTCCGGCCCGACGTCGAGCAACGTCGCGGCGAAGGCAGCGCGCTCGGCGCGGGCGTGGGTCATCGGTTCAGTTGTCCCCTACTGCGAGTACGGTCGGCACGATCATCGGCTTACGCTGGTACTCCTTGGCGACCCAGCGGCCCACCGTCCGGCGGATGGTCTGCGCGATCCGGTGGATCTCGGTGACGCCCTCCGACGCCAGGTTCTCCAGCGCCCGATCAACCAGGTCGGCCGCATCCTTGAGCGCGGTCGGGTCGTCGGAGAAGCCGCGCCCGGACACCTCCGGCGCACTCACCGCGCGTCCCGTCGTCGCATCGACGGCGACGGTGATCGCGATGAACCCGCCCTCGCCGAGGACGAGGCGATCCGACAGCGTCGTCTCCCCGACGTCGCCGACCGACAGTCCGTCGACGTACACGTGCCCCACGGGGACTCGCCCGACGACGGACGCCCGACCGTCGACGAGGTCGACCACCACGCCGTCTTCGGCCAGCACCACCCGATCCGGTGCGACACCCGTCGCAACTGCCAGCGCGGCGTTCGCCCGCAGGTGGCGCCATTCGCCGTGGACCGGCATCACATTGCTCGGCCGGACCGCGTTGTACAGATAGAGCAGCTCGCCCGCCGACGCGTGACCGGAGACGTGCACCTTCGCGCTCTGCTGCGTGATGACGGTGGCACCGCGTTTGGCCAGTCCGTTGACCACCGCGAACACCGAGTTCTCGTTGCCCGGGATCAACGACGACGCCAGCACGACGAGGTCGTCGGCGCGGATGTTGATCTGCCGATGCTCACCGCGCGCCATCCGCGACAGCGCCGACAGCGGCTCTCCCTGCGAGCCGGTGGAGATCAGCACGACGCGATGGTCGGGCAGGGTCGCGGCGGTATCGAGGTCGACGACGACGCCGTCGGGCACCCGCAGATAGCCGAGATCCTGCGCGATCTGCATATTGCGGACCATCGACCGGCCGACGAAGGTGACGCGGCGGTTGTGATTCTGTGCGACGTCGATGATCTGCTGGATGCGATGCACGTGGCTCGCGAACGACGCGACGATCACCCGGTGCTTGGCCTTGCCGATCACCGTGTCGAGGACCCCGCCGATCTCCCGCTCCGGCGTGACGAAACCCGGCACTTCGGCGTTGGTGGAGTCCACGAGGAACAGGTCGACACCGTCGTCGCCGAGCCGGCTGAATCCGGCGAGGTCGGTGAGGCGTCCGTCGAGCGGCAGCTGATCGAGTTTGATGTCGCCGGTATGCAGCACCACTCCCGCGGGGGTGCGGATCGCGACGGCGATGGCGTCGGGAATCGAGTGGTTGACGGCGAAGTACTCGCACTCGAACGGTCCGTGGCGAGTCTTCTGGCCTTCGGTGACTTCGATCAGGTTGGGGCGCAACCGGTGTTCTTTGCACTTGGCCGCGACCAGGGCCAGGGTGAACCGGGCACCGATGACCGGGATGTCGCTGCGTTGACGCAGCAGGAACGGCACCGCACCGATGTGGTCCTCGTGCCCGTGGGTCAGGATGATCGCCTCGACGTCATCCATCCGGTCCTCGATGTAGCGGAAGTCGGGCAGGATCAGGTCGACGCCGGGCTGCTGGTCCTCGGGGAACAGCACACCGCAGTCGACGATCAGCAACTTGCCGTTGTATTCGAAGACCGTCATGTTGCGGCCGATCTCGCCGATGCCGCCGAGCGCGACGATGCGCAGTCCGCCACGCTTCAATTTGGGTGGCAGGCCGAGCCGATCGGTGGCCTCACTCGCCGCAGCGCGCGGCGCCTGCGGCGGATTGCCCTGTGTGGCAACGGGTTTGGGCGCCGACTTACGGCCGCCCCGACGGTCGGAGCGCTTGGCCTTCTTCGGCTCGTCGGCCTTGGCGGCCGGCTCTGCGGCAACCTCGACGGGCGCGACGACCGACTCTGCGGCAACCTCGTCGACGGGCGGTGTGACCTGACGCTCCGCGGGTGGTCCCGCCTGCCGGGTCGCGCTGCGCCGCCGCCGGGGGCGTTCGGGCGCGGTCATGACAGCAACCTCGCGGCGCGCAGGTCGCCGATCAGCTCTTCGATCTGCGCCCCGTCGGCGGGAACCTGCGGCAAGCGCGGGTCGCCGACGTCGAGTCCGAGGATCCGCAACGCGGTCTTGACCATCGTCACGCCGCCGAGGCGGCCCATCGCGTCCACCAGCGGCTTCATCGAGGCGGTCAGCTCCCGGGCGGTGGCCAGATCGCCCTTCTCGACCGCAATCTGCATGTCCCGCAGGCGATCTGGCACCAAGTGGCCGATCACACTGACGTATCCGGACGCGCCGATAGCCAGCCACGGCAGGTTGAGCGCGTCCTCGCCGGACAGGAACTCCAGGTCGGTGGTGGCGATGAGGTCTGCCGCCGCGTGCAGGTCGCCCTTGGCGTCCTTCACACCTTTGATGTTGGGATGCTCGGCGAGGGCGCGGATGGTCTCGGTGGCGATCGGCACCACCGAACGTCCGGGAATGTCGTAGAGCAGCACCGGCAGGTCGGTAGCGTCGGCGACGGTCCGGAAATGCGCGAGCAGACCCGACTGCGGGGGCTTGCTGTAGTACGGCGTGACGACCAGCAGGCCGTCGGCGCCCGCGGCAGCGGCATTGCGCGCGAATTCGGCGCTTTCCAGGGTGTCGTAGGTTCCGACGCCCGCGGTGATCTTCGCGCGGCCACCCACGGCGTCGATCACCACGCGCAGCACTTCGAGCTTTTCTTCGGGCTGGGTGGTCGGCGACTCGCCGGTGGTACCGGAGATGATGAGGCCGTCGCAGCCCTTGGTGACCAGATGGTCGGCGAGTTCGGCGGCCTTGTCGAGGTCTAGCGAACCGTCGGCCGCGAAGGGGGTCACCATCGCGACACCGATAGTCCCAAACGGATGCGCTCTCACCGGCGCCTCACCTGCAGTCATAGTGCATAAGGCTACCTGGCGCCAAGTGCGGTTCCCACCGGGGCACACCGGGTTTCACGGGCGGGGTGGGACGCGTCACGCCGACCCTCATCCCTCCAGGACGAACGGCGACGTCGCCACTTGCGTGCCGTCGGACAATTCGCCGATCTCGAAGTCGCCGAACACCGTCGGCGCCACCGCAAGTAGTTCTCGCAGGCATGCGATGGCCAGCTGCCGGATCTCGACGTCGGCGTGCTCGGTGGCCCGCATACCGACGAAATGCCGCCACGCTCGGTAGTTTCCGGTCACGACGATCTTGGTCTCGGTCGCGTTAGGCAGCACCGAACGCGCGGCCTGGCGTGCCTGTTTGCGTCGCAGGATGGCGTTGGGAACGTCGGCGAACTTGGCCTCCAGGGCGTCGAGCAGTTCGACGTAAGCGTCGCGGCTGGCATCGGTCGCCTTGGCGAACAGTTCCTCCAGATGTGCGTCTCCCCGAATCGCGGGAGGTGGCACGACATTCGAATCATGTTCTGGCACAAAGCGTTGCGACAGCTGCGAGTAGGAGAAGTGTCGATGCCGAATCAGTTCGTGCGTACACGACCGGGAGATCCCGGTGATGTAGAAGGTGGCGTTCGCGTGTTCCAGCAGTGACAGGTGGCCCACTTCCAGGATGTGCCGCAGGTACCCGGCGTTGGTCGCCGTGCGCGGATTCGGCTTGTCCCAGCTCTGATAACAGGCCCGGCCGGCGAATTCGACGAGCGCCTCACCGCCGTCGGCGTCGGTCTCCCAGTCGACATCCTCCGGCGTGCGAAACGACGTCGCCGCGACCAGCTCGACGTTGCACGGCACTGACCTCGACACGGGTGGACACTTCCTCTCGGGGCATCGATCTCGGGGGCATCGATCTCGGGGGCATCGATGGAGTTTCGGGCGGACGGGAGGCAATGTTAACCCGCTGGGCGGACGGTAAGGGTGGCGCACCGTCGAGGCAGGTTGTAACAATCGACGAGTGAAATCATCGTCGCTCCGAAAGACCCTGACCGCTGCCACTGTCGTCGCTGCGCTGCTCGGCGCCCCCGCCCTCGTCGCGGTACCGGCCGCGGCGGCACCGAAGTCGACGATCGTCGCCCCGACCCGGCTGATCAAGCTCGACGGCACGCAGAACACCCGCACCTTCGACGGCATCACCACGCGAGACGGCAAGTCGATCAGTTCGCTGGTGATCCGCAGCGACAACCTGTCCAAGCTGACCGCCGCGGACAAAGCCACGCTCGCCAAGCGTCGGGTGGCCACGATCATCGATCTGCGCACCGCCGCCGAGCGCGCACTACAGCCCGACCACGTCGTCCCGGGTGCCACCCTGCACTACGACGACGTCCTCGGCGCCACCCCGCCGACCACGCTCATCGACCTGACCAGCGCCTACCGTGCGTTCGTCACCGACGCACAGGCACGCGCTCAGTTCGCGACCGCGTTGCGCACCATCACCACGACCGTGGCGGCGGGCGATTCGGTGATCTTCCACTGCACCGCGGGCAAGGACCGCACCGGCTGGGCCGCCGCACTGATTCTGACGATCGCCGGCGTCGACCGCGCCACCGTCGACAGCGATTACCTGGCAAGCAACATCTATCGGCACGCCACGCCGAATGATCCGCTCAACGGCGTCAATCTGAACCTGCTCAACACGTCGTTCTCGACCGCGAACCGCGTCTACGGCAGCTTCGACAACTACGTCCGCAAGGGTCTGGGCCTGACGCCTGCCGAGGTGACCGCGCTCCGCAACGCCGTACGAGTCCCGCTGCGGGTGTACTGAGCTGCCGCACCTCGCCCCCCGAGTGCAGCAGGGTTCTCGGAGGCGACCACCCGCCCCCCCGAGAGCAGCAGAATTCCCGGAGGCGACCACCCGCCCCCGAGAGCAGCAGAATTCTCGAAGGCGACCACCCACTCGCTCCCCGAGTGCCGAAGCGAGGAACGAGCTTCGGTGTAACGAGGGGTCGGCGAGACGAAGAAACCAACCCGGCCCAAATCCCTTGAATCCACGCGACTTTCAGAAGCTCACTGCCGTACCTACGTCGACGACTTCGGCCGGCGGACGTCTCGATACACCGAAGCTCGTTTACTTCGACTCGTTCCTCGCTCAGCACGGCGCCTCGCTTCGGCACTCGACGAGCGGAGGGCACCGTGGTTTCGACACAGGCCGCGCTTGCGCTCAACCATGGCTCAACCAGCGGAGGGCACCGTGGTTTGGACACGGGCCTGCGCTTGCGCTCCGGCCCGGCTCAACCAGCGGAGGGGCCTGCGCTTGCGCTCCGGCTCAACCAACGGAGGGGACCCGCTGTCACCCGACGATCGCGCTCAGCCTCGCGTAGGTGTCGGCGAAACCGTGCACGTGCACCGAGTCGACGCCCATGTCCTGTACGGGGCGGTCGTTGCCGCCCTCGTCGAGGCGGTCGCCGAAGAAGAGGATCTCCTCGGTGGCCACGCCGAGGATCTCCATCAGCCGTCGCGTGCCGTACGCCTTGTCGATGCCCTTGCGGGTGATGTCGACCGACGTCGAGCCACCGCTGCGCACCTCCAACTCGGGCAGCCGTTGCGCGGCATAGGCCCGCAACGATTCCTTCTTCGCTCCGTCGGGGTCCCAGGCGGATTTGGCGTCGACGGGGGCCAACTGGCCGAGGGCGCTGAAGGTGATCTGGCTGCCGCGGTCCTCCAGGATCGGGCCCCAGGGCTCGGATTCCCAGAGTCCGAGTTCGCGCGCACCGGCCTCGACGACGTCCATCGCGTGCCGCTTCTCGTCGTCGGTGAGCGACTCGGCGTAGACGGTCTCCCACTCGGTCCCCGACCAACGCACGTACTGGGTGCCGTTCGTCGGCATCAGGTGCAGGTTGCCCATACCGTCGAAGTCACCGAGCCGTCCGATCACCTGGGTCTGGAACTGGGTGTAGTTGCCACCGGAGATGATGCACGCGCGGGTGGTGGCGAGGAGTCGGCGCAGCAGGTCGGCCATGTCGTCGCCGAGGGGACTCTTCGACGGCGCGAGGGTGTCGTCGAGGTCGAACATCACCAGCGAGTACGTCTTATCGTTGGCCGTTACCGCCATAGTCTGCGCGTTCCTAACACTCTTCTCAACGACAGCACATCTGTCATTTGTCGACGTCTACCTTGTCATTTTCGCGCGACACACGCGAACCCGCGGTGAAGATGACCAGCGCCACCCAGATCAGCCCGAAGCCGACCCACCGGACCGGAGTCATCGACTCACCCAGCACGAACAACCCGATCAGCATCTGCATGGTTGGGGTGAGGTATTGCAGAATTCCGAGGATCGACAACGGAATCCGTTGTGCCGCAACCCCGAAGAGCAGCAATGGCACCGCGGTGAGCGGTCCGGCGACAGCCAGCAGCACCGCATAGCCGATGCCGAACTGCGTAAACGTCGACGCCCCGTGCACCGTCAGAACGATCAGGTAGCCGAGCGCGAACGGCGCCGCGACGACGCCCTCGGCGGTCAGCGAGGTCCGCGGGTCCAGTGGCACGATCTTCTTCAGGACGCCGTACAGGCCGAACGAGAAGGCCAGCACGAGCGCGATCACCGGCGGGTGGCCGTAGTCGACGGTGATGACCACCACCGCGGCCGCGGCGACGATCAGCGCTACGACTTGAAGCGGGCGCAGGCGCTCACCGAAGAGGATCACTCCGAACACGACACTGACCAGCGGATTGATGAAATAGCCGAGGGCACATTCGACGACCTGTCCCGAATTGACGGCGTAGATGTAGGTGCCCCAGTTGAGGCAGATCAAGGCCGTCGCGGAGGCGACGATGAGCCATGATCGCGGTGAGATCACCAGCAGCGACCTCACCCTGCGGGTCACCACCAGCACGACGAACATCGCGACGAACGTCCACACCACGCGGTGCGCCAGCACTTCCACCGCACCGGACCGATCGAGCAGGGTGAAGAACAGCGGAAAGCAGCCCCAGACCACATACGCACCGATCCCGGCGGCCAGGCCACCGGGATCGGAACGATGATTCGAGTAATCGTCGACGCTCACGGAACTCAGTGTGCGGCATCGGGATACCGCGCCGACGAGCAGGTGTCAGGCGTCCTGCGCGGCACCGACCGCCCGCTGCCGGTACCAGTTGGTGAACATCACCGGCACCACGAAACCGGCGACCTGGGCGGCGATGTCCAGGGAATCGTCGAGGCCGAGGAGGTAGACGACGGTGACGACGGCGCACGTCACGGTGAATGCCAGCGCCCATGCCGCGGTGATCACGACGTTGACCCGCTTGAACCGAGGTGAATTCCAATACTCCTGCGGCACTTCACGTTTCGCAATGCCCTCGGTGAAGGGCATACGCAGTGCCAGCGACAGCCAGGAGGTCAATGCGAGCCAGCCGAAGGCCAGGCAGCTGTCGTAGTCCTCGACGCCGCTGTGCGGCGCGATGAATGCGACCGCGGTGAGCACGGCGAAGAACACGGCGGCACTGATCTCGAGGATCTGAGCGTCGACCTTCATCCCCGACCGACGGTCGATGAGGATCAGCACGACGCTGAGAACGAAGGCACTCAGCGCCCCCCACCGCCAGTCGGCGAAGCCCGCGACCACACCGTAGGCGATCCAGGGGATGAAGCCGCGCAAATAGGTCAATAGTCCTCCAAATAACATTCCATAACTGACCTGTCGAATGTAGAAGCTCGTTGCACGACCTGTCAATAGTGGAATATGGTCGACACATGACGTTGCGACATGCGCTACTCGGACTTCTCGATGACGAACCGGCGAGCGGCTACGACTTGATGAAGGTCTTCAATTCGTCGATGGCCAACGTCTGGCCCGCAACCCAGAGTCAGGTGTACACCGAGCTGAACAAGATGTCCGACGCCGAGTTGATCACGGTATCCGCCGAGGGAGCGCGCGGCCGCAAGGACTACGCGATCACCGACGCCGGGCGCGCCGAGCTACGCGACTGGATGCGCACGCCGCCCAAACCCAAGGCGATTCGCAGCGACCTGCTGCTGCGCGTGTTCTTTCTCGACGTCGTCTCCCCCGCCGATGCCCGCTCGGTGTTCACCGCGCACCGCGACTCCGCGATCGCCCAACGCAAGCAGCTCGACGAGATCGTCGGTCAGATCGCCTCCAACGTCGACCCGATCTCGACCAACGGCAGGATCGCCCTGGAATTCGGGCTGCGCAAGGCCGACATGGAAATCGGTTGGGCGCAATGGGCTTTGGAGCGCCTCGACTCATGAGCCGACGCCCCCCGCGATCGGCGACGACGCTGAGCATGCTCGACGAGTTGATCGTCGATTGCCGGGCCTGCCCGCGCCTGGTCGGCTGGCGCGAGCACGTCGCCACCGTCAAGCGTGCGTCGTTTCGCGACGAAACCTATTGGGGCCGACCGGTTCCCGGCTTCGGGCCGGCCGACGCGACGATCCTCGTCGTCGGGCTCGCTCCCGCGGCCAACGGCGCCAACCGCACCGGCCGCATGTTCACCGGCGACCGCAGCGGAGACTTTCTGTTCGCGGCGCTGCACGACGTCGGCCTGGCCAGCCAACCGACCGCGACTGCGATCGACGACGGCCTGGTGCTGCACGACGTCCGCCTCACCGCACCGGTGCGCTGCGCGCCGCCGGACAACAAGCCGACGCCGACCGAACGTCGGACCTGCGCGCCGTTTCTCGCCCGTGAGATCGAATTGCTCAGCGCCACACTGAAAGTCGCCGTCGTGCTGGGAGCGTTCGGCTGGCAGGCACTGATGACCGTGCTCGCCGACGCCGGTTGGGAGCTGCCTTCGCCCCGCCCGAAGTTCACGCACGGCGCCGACGTCGAGCTGACCCACCCGGACGGCCGACGGCTGCATCTGTTGGGGTGTTATCACGTGAGCCAGCACAACACCTTTACCGGGCGGCTCACCCGGGAGATGCTGGGAGATGTTCTGCGGCAGGCGAACACGATCGCCCGAGCGGAGGAGGCACCGATGACCGACCACGCGGCGGTCCGCGTCCGGCGGATCTACGACGACCCCGATCCCGACGACGGCGCGCGAATCCTCGTCGACCGGCTGTGGCCGCGCGGGATGAGCAAAGACCGCGCTCACCTCGACGAGTGGTGCAAGGCCGTCGCACCGTCGACCGAGCTGCGCAAATGGTACGGCCACGACCCGGCGAAGTTCCCCGAGTTCGCCGCCAGATACCGCGCCGAACTCACCGTCCCCGAGCGTGCCGACGCGCTCGCTGACCTGCGCCGTCGCGCCGCGCAGGGGCCGCTCACGCTGCTCACCGCGGCCAAGCGCGACGACATCAGCGAAGCGACCGTGCTGGCGCACGTCCTGCGTTGCTCGGGAACCGGTCACGAAACCTGATGGTGCACATGCACAATTGACGGGTGCCACCGATCACTACCGTCACCGATGCCGAGCTCGCCGCCGAACTGAGCGAGATCGCGGACCTCATGAACGTGCGGCTCGGGTCCCTGTCGCGGACGGTGGCCGAGACCATCGCGCGCGACGTCGACTTCTACGCCTCGACCGACGTGGTGCCGATCGAGCGGATCACCGAGACCGTACGACACAATTTCGAGTTCGTGATCAGCGGCATGCGCGGCGACGAGGCCTTCGACACCACGCCGGCCCGGATCACCGGGACCGACCGCGCGTCCCGCGGCGTGCCGCTGACCGCGCTGATGCACGCCTACCGCATCGGATTTCAGATGGTGTGGCGCGAATTCATGGCCGTCGCGCAGGACAACGAGCACTTCTCCCGACGTGCCGTCCTCGCGGCGACCGAACGGATGTGGCTCGGCCAGGATGCGTTCATCGTCGCGATGGCGTCGGCGCATCGCGAGCAGACCACCAGCAAGATTCTCGACGACGCCGCCGAGCGGGCCGCGCTGACCGAACACCTGCTCGAGGGGCGGGTGACGTCGCAGACATCGCTGTGGGAGATCGCCGCGCATCTGCGCATCCCGACGCGCGGGCCGTACCTGGCGATCGCGGCCACCGCGCCGACCGTCGGCAAGCAGCCGCTGCCCGGCGTCGACGCCAAGATGCGGGCACTCGACCTGTATTCGGCGTGGCGGCTACTGCCCGATCAGCAGATCGGCATCGTGCACGCACCGTCGGCGGCGTCGCGCGCTTCGGTGCTGGAACTGCTGTCACGCATCGCGGTCGGACGGGTCGGGGTGAGCGCACCCTTCGCCGAACTCGCCGACACCGCCAAGGCGCTGCGGTATGCGCGGGTCGCCGTCAACGGCCCGGGGTCGGGCGTCACCCAGTTCGACGATTCGGTGCTCGGCATCGCGGCGGTGTCGACGCCGGAGGTGAGCCTCGACGTCGCCAACACGGTGCTGAGCAAGCTCTACGCGTTGCCCGACGACGACCGCGAGCCGCTCTTCGACACCTTCCGGACCTGGGTCGACGCGGGGGGAAACATCAACACCACCGCCGAACGGATGTTCGTCCATCGCAACACCGTGCGACACCGATTGCGGCGGATCGAAGAACTCAGCGGGCGGTCCACCACCGCGCCCCGCGAACTCGCCGAACTGTGCCTCGCGTTCGAGGTAGACGCGCATTTTCCGGCGTCTGCGGGTGACCTATCGCACACGGATCCGCCCACATAGAACCCACGTTGTGCATGTGCACACTCGGGTGCGGCAAACGTTAGGCAGCGCACCATCGCGGGAAAGGGGTGTCGGGGCGCACGCTTAAGAGGTAGAAAAAGTTCGACCTCGAAGAGCCTCGAAGAGCGGAGCACCCATGACCAACCTCGCTGAAAACCTCGTCGCAGCCGCCGCCGCGCGCCCGGCACACGCCGCGCTCAAATGCGGACCGACCACCTACTCCTATGCCGCTTTCGACGACGCCGCCGCTCGCGTCGCCACCCTGCTGGCCGACAACGGAATCGAGCCCGGCGACCGGATCGGCCTGATGCTGCCGAACGTGCCCGAGTTCGCGATCCTGTTCTACGGCATCCTGCGCGCCGGTGCCGTCGCCGTACCGATGAACCCGCTGCTCAAGTCGCGGGAGATCGAGTTCTACCTGTCCAACACCTCTGCCAAGATCCTCTTCGCGGTACCGACCTTCGCCGAGGAGGCGAACGCCGGAGCACAGGCGGCCGGCGCCCGCTGCATCATCGCCGACGACGCCCTGGTCGCAGCGATCGCGGGGTCGACGCCCCAGGCCGCGCCGGTGGCACGCGACGGCCTCGACACCGCGGTCATCCTGCACACCTCCGGGACCACCGGCAAGCCCAAGGGCGCCGAACTGACCCATGTCGGTCTCGGCCGCAACGCCGAGGTCAGCGTGCGCACCCTGTTCAGCGCACAGCCCGACGACGTGATCATGGGTTGCCTGCCGTTGTTCCACGTCTTCGGCTTGACGTGTGGACTCAACTCCGCGGTGTACTCCCAGTCGACGCTCACCCTGATTCCGCGCTTCGACCCGCGCGTCGTGCTCGACACGATCGCCGCCGACAAGGTCACCATCTTCGAGGGCGTCCCGACGATGTACTCGGCACTCATCGCGGCTCGCACCGACACCGACGACACCAGCACGCTGCGACTGTGCGCCTCCGGCGGCGCCGCGCTGCCCGCGCAGGTGATCACCGACTTCGAAGCCGCGTTCGACGCCGCGATCCTGGAGGGATACGGATTGTCGGAGACCTCTCCGGTCGCCTGCTTCAACCACCCGGACAAAGAACGCAAGGCCGGCAGCATCGGCACCCCGATCGAAGGCGTCGAGATGCGCGTCGTCACCGTCGACGGCACCGAAGCCGACGTCGACGCTCCCGGTGAGATCCAGATCCGCGGCCACAACGTGATGAAGGGCTACTGGAATCTGCCCGAGGCGACCGCGAAGTCCATCGACGCCGACGGCTGGTTCTCGACCGGCGACGTCGGCACCAAGGATGCCGACGGCTACTACCGCATCGTCGACCGCACCAAGGACATGATCATCCGCGGCGGCTTCAACATCTACCCGCGTGAGGTGGAAGAGGTGCTCTACGAGCATCCCGCCGTCGCCGCGGCCGCGGTGGTCGGCATTCCGCATTCCTCACTCGGCGAGGAGGTCGGTGCCGCGGTCCAGCTCAAGCCGGGCGCCTCGGTCACCGAAGAGGAACTGCGCGACTACACCAAGGAACGCGTCGCCGCCTACAAGTACCCGCGGCAGATCTGGTTCCTCGACGCCCTGCCGACCGGCCCGACCGGGAAGATCCAGAAACGCGACATCGTCATCCCCACCAACTGAACCACCGCTGCCGACTGAGCCGCTGTTACTCCAAGGAATCCCGATATGACTATCGCTCACAACAACGCCGCCGCGGGCGAGATCGCCGCGCCGCTGGACCTGCTACTCGTCAACTCCACCAAATCGTTCGCCAACCGGATGGCCCCCAACGCCGCGTGGGCGCGCTTCGGAATGGAACTGGCGAAGCAGCCGATCACCGTCGCCGAGAAGGGCGCGGGCCTGGCCAAGGAGCTGGGCACCATCGCCGTCGGCCGCTCCAACCGTCAACCGGCCCGCCACGACAAGCGTTTCGCCGATCCCGCGTGGGCCGGCAACGCCGTTCTGCACCGCATCGAGCAGGCCTACCTCGCGGCGTCGGACACCGTCGAACAGCTTTACGCCGCAACCGATTTGGATTGGCGCGACGCCGAGAAGGTGCGCTTCGCACTGGACAACTTCATCGAAGGTCTGTCGCCCACCAACAACATCATCCTCAACCCGCTCGGCTGGAAGGCGCTGATCGACACCGGTGGCCTGTCCGCGGTCCGCGGCTTCAAGGCCTTCGTGCGCGACATGGCCTCGAAGCCTCGAGTGCCCGCAATGGTCGAGCCGGACGCGTTCACCGTCGGAGAGACCGTCGCGACCACCAAGGGCGCCGTGGTGCTGCGCACCCGGATGTTCGAGCTCATCCAGTACGCACCGCAGACCAAGCAGGTCCGCGAGGTGCCGCTGCTGCTGGTCCCGCCGGTGATCAACAAGTACTACATCATGGACATCGCGCCCAAGCGCTCGATGATCGAGTACTACGTCCAGAACGGCCAGCAGGTGTTCGCCATCTCGTGGCGCAATCCCAAAGCACGCCACCGTGATTGGGGATTCGACGCGTACGGCAAGGCGATCATCGAAGCGATCGAGGCGACGCAGTCGATCACCGGATCGCACACCACCAATGTGTCGGCCACCTGCTCCGGCGGCATCCTTGCCGCGATGACGCTGGCACACCTGGAGGCCACCGGCCAGGGTGACAAGGTCAACTCGTTGACCCTCGGGGTGACCGTTCTCGACCAGAACCAGGCCGGTTTCGCTTCGGCGCTGGCCAGTGAGCGCGCCGCGCACGCCGCGATCCGGCAGTCGTCGAACAAGGGATACCTCGACGGCCGGGCGATGGCGGAGATGTTCGCGTGGCTGCGGCCCACCGACCTGGTGTGGCGCTACTGGGTGAACAACTACATCCAGGGCCGTTCGCCCGCCGCGTTCGACGTCCTGTTCTGGAACGCCGACACCACGCGGATGACCGCTGAGCTGCACAAAGACATGGTGATGATGGGATTGGGCAATGACCTGGTCACCGCGGGCAAGGCCACCATGCTGGGCACCCCTGTCGACCTCGGTGCGATCGAACGCGACTCGTATGTCGTCGGCGGCATCGCCGATCACATCTGCCCGTGGCAGGCGACCTACCGCAGTGCCGCCCTGCTCGGCTCGAAGAACAGCCGCTACGTGCTGTCGACGAGCGGCCATATCGCCTCACTGGTGAATCCGCCCGGGAACCCGAAGGCCTCGTTCCGCACCGGGCCGGCCGACTCCGACGTCACCCCCGAAGAGTGGTTGCAGACCGCCGAGAAGCACTCGGACTCGTGGTGGCCGGATCACATCTCATGGCTCAACGAGCGTGGCGGCGCCGAAGTGGACGCACCGAGCGCGCTCGGTACAGCGGGCTTCGAGCCGCTCGCCCCGGCACCGGGAACGTATGTGCTCGAATCGTAAGACCGCTTCTCCCCCAACGCTTCTCATTTCTGAAAGGAGTACGCATGGCTACCCAGATCGCCAACCCAGCCTCCATTGTGGACTATGTCGGGAAGGTGCTCGGCACCTCCGAGTGGATCGAGATCACCCAGGACCGCGTCAATCAATTCGCCGACGCCACCGGTGATCACCAGTGGATTCACATCGACGTGGAACGGGCCGCGGCCGGACCGTTCGGCGGCACCATCGCCCATGGCTACCTCACCCTGTCGCTCGCTCCGCTGCTGCTCGCCGAGACGGTGCAGATCGACAATGTGGCCGCGGCATTGAACTACGGCCTCAACAAGGTGCGCTTCCCGGCGCCGGTCCCGGTCGGCAAGAAGATCCGCGGCGTCGTCGAACTCGCCGCTGCTCAACAGAAGCCGGCCGGCGTGGAGGCCGTCTTCAAGATCACCTACGAGCTCGACGGATCCGATCGGCCGGCGTGCATCGCCGAATGGGTGGTGTTGTACCGATGAGCACCGTCGATGAGAAGGCGGCCGCGCCGCAGGACAGCCAGGACACCTACATCGCGACCGGTTGGCAGCGCATCCGCGTACGGTATCGCCCCGGCGTCGGGGTGCCGCTGGTGATGTGCAACGGAATCGGCGCGAGTCTGGAAGTGCTCGACCCGCTGGTCGAGAACCTCGACCCGGAGCGCCCGGTGGTCCGCTTCGACGTGCCGGGGACCGGTGAGTCGCCGACGTCGCCGCTGCCCTACGGATTCCCTTATCTCGCTTGGGTTCTCGGCCGCGTGCTCGACCACCTCGACATCGGGGTCGTCGACGTGCTGGGTCTGTCATGGGGCGGCGCACTGGCGCAGCAGTTCGCATTCCAGAACCCGCGGCGATGCCGCCGGCTGATTCTGGTGGCGACCGGGACCGGTGCCGTCATGGTGCCCGGCAATCCGCGGGTGCTGTCGAAGATGGTGACCCCCAGGCGGTTTCGCGATCCGTCGTACGGAGCGTCGATCGCCGCGCAATTGTACGGCGGGGTGGTGCGCGAACACGGTCAGGACGTCGCCGAACTGCTGATCCGGCAATTGCACGCCGGGTCGAAGAAGGGCTATCTACACCAGTTGATGGCCGGGTCGATCTGGACGTCGATCTTCGCGTTGCCCGCCATCCGGCAGCGCACCCTGATCATCGCGGGCACCGACGACCCGATCGTCCCGATGATCAACGCACGCATCATGAATGGGCTCATCCCCCGGGCCACCCTGCATTCACATCCGGGCGGCCACATCGAACTGATTCTGGCAGCCGACGTATTCGGTCCCGTCATCGACGACTACCTCGGTCCGCCGCGGGTGGCCCGCAAGCCATGGCGCCGGGGATCCGACGTCCAACTCACTCCCGGAGGCTGACATGCCCGCCACCCCACCCGACTACGCCGCCGACTTCTACGATTTCGACGCGCTGCTCGGCGACGACGACCGCGCGGTGATCGGCCGCGTCCGCGACTACCTCGCAACCGATGTGCAGCCGCTGTTGCTGGAGTACTGGTCGAAGGCGCAGTTCCCGAGCGAGATCCTGCCCGGCTACGCCGAGCTGGGCGTCGCCGGCAGCCCGTATGCGGGGTACGGATGTGCCGGGCGCAGTTACCTGTTCGACGGAATGCTGGCCATGGAACTGGCGCGGGTCGACTCGTCGGTCGCGACCTTCCACGGCGTCCACAGCGGACTGTCGATGGGCTCGATCTACTTATGCGGGTCGGACGAGCAGAAGCAGAAGTATCTGCCGAAGATGGCACGCGCCGAGTTGATCGGTTCGTTCGGGCTGACCGAGCCCGACGTCGGGTCGGGTGCGGCGGGCGGTCTGACCACGACCGCGCGCCGCGACAGCGACACGTGGATCCTCAACGGGCGCAAGAAGTGGATCGGCAACGCCCCGATCGGTGACCTGACCATCATCTGGGCCCGCGACGAGGCGGACGGGCAGGTCAAGGGGTTCATCGTCGACAACCATGCGCCGGGCTTCGCGGTGGAGAAGCAGGAGCACAAGTTCGCGCTGCGGATCGTGCAGAACGGGCTGATCACGCTGACCGACGTCCGCGTCGACGAGGCCGACCGGCTGCAGAACGCGAACTCGTTCGCCGCGACGGCCGACGTGTTGCGGATGACGCGTGCCGGCGTGGCGTGGATGGCGGTCGGTTGTGCTCGCGGCGCATACGAGAACGCCCTGGCGTATTCGCTGGAGCGCGAACAGTTCGGCCGTCCGATCGCCGGATTCCAGCTCGTGCAGGACCTACTCGTCCGGATGCTGGGCAACATCACGGCGTCGTGGGGACTGGTGACACGGCTGTCGCAGCTGCAAGATGCCGGCCAGGCGGCCGACCGTCACTCGTCGCTGGCGAAGGCGTTCTGCACGGTCCGGATGCGCGAGACGGTCGGCTGGGCACGAGAGCTGATGGGCGGCAATGGAATCCTGTTGGAACACAACGTCGGACGGTTCGTCGCCGACGCCGAGGCGATCTACTCGTACGAGGGAACGCGGGAGATGAACACGCTGATCGTGGGCAAGTCGATCACCGGGCACAGCGCGTTCGTGTAGGGCAGTCCCCTACGCCGACCACTTCGGATCCCGCCCCGACATCGCCACCAACCGGTCGATCGCCGGCGCGTCGTTCGCGACGTCGACGGCGGGTGCGAAGGTCTTGCCCTCTCCCTGGTAGTCGGGGGTCAGCATCGTCGGCGCGAACCGCAGCGACTCGTTCACGCCGGATTCGGCTGGGCGCCAATCCATTCCGGCGGCACGAGCGAGATCCCAGCCATGCACCTGATATTCCCAGAGGATCATCGACAGAGACATCCCGCCGGGCATCTCGGCGTCGCCGATGCGCACCGGATGCTCGGCGGCCGCGGGAAGTACCTGCGCGAGCCGAGCCCGCAAGTCGCATACCTGGTCGGACCCGTCGCCGACGACGACTACCGCCTCGGCGTCGCCGCATTGATGGTCGTCGGCGCTGAATCCCTCGGTGAAGGCCGACATCCAGCCGACCACGTGCTGGCGCAGCGTCGCGAAGTCGAAGTCGGTGCAGGGCGTAACGGCCCCGGCGGGTGTGTGGGCGGCGGCGGCCAGGAGGTCGCCGAGGTCGGCGAGCACAGCGTCGAGTTCTTCGTGTGTTTCCATGACCTCAAGCCTAGGAATCACCCGACGGCGACGTCTTGAAGATTCGCGACAGCCCGACGCAAGGGTGCCGCGAGATCCCCTTTCCGATGCACGTCGACGACACCGAGCCCGCGCCAGCGGGCCATCCTCGACAACTCTGCGGCCAGTGCCTCGGTAACGTCGCCGGCGTCGAATCCCGGCTCGAGATGTGACGAGAGCACCTGCAGGACAGCCCCTTTGCGGTCGGCCTTGAGGTCGACGCGAGCGACGACGGACTCCCCCATCAGGAACGGCAGCACATAGTAGCCGTGGACGCGTTTGTGTTCGGGGACATAGATCTCGATGCGGTAATGAAAGTCGAAGAGTCGTTCGGTGCGCGGCCGGAAGAAGATCAGCGGGTCGAACGGCGACAGCAACGCGGCCCGATCGACGGCCCGCGGAATCTTCGCATCGCGATGCAGGTACGCGGGATCCGCCCAGCCGTGGACCGCGACCGCGGTGATCTCCCCCGAGTCGATGAGATCTCCGACGACCGACCGCACGTCGGCGGCCTTGAGCCGGTAATAGTCGGCGAGGTCGGCGATCGTGGCGATGCCGTGCGCGCTCGCCGCACGAGACACCAACTCGCGGTGCGCGTCTCGCCGGTCGACGGCGACGCCGACCGCATCCCCGACGACGCGGTCGGCGAGGTCGTAGTGCCGGACGAAGTGGTCATTGCGGATCGCCGACAGCACGCCCGCGGCGAACAGGGCCTCGCAGAGATGCTTCACCTCACCGCGGTTCCACCAGCTGCCGCGCTGATGCGCCGACCGCTCGATGCCGAGCACCTCTTCGATCTCGCGGGGCGTCGTCGCACCTCGCTCGGTGATCACGGCGACGACGTCGTTGGCCTGAGATTTGTTGCGGCGCATCACATCTCTGGTGTACCGATAGCGTCCGTCGCGGAATTCGTTCATCCGCCAGCCGAACAGCGGCCAGTCCTCGACGGGGATCAGCGCGGCCTCGTGCGCCCAGTACTCGACCAGGAGTCGCGGCGGCCGGGCGCTCGAATTCCACGCTGCGCGTTGAAGAATAGTGGTGTCGTACGGCCCGACGCGGCTGTACATCGGCATGTAGTGCGCCCGGGCCAAGATGTTGACCGAGTCCATCTGCAGCAGTCTGGTATGCCGGACGACGCGTTTGAGGTCGGTGCGCGTCGGCGTCGACGGCGATCCCGCACCTCCGAAACCCTGTGCGGCGAGGGCGATTCGACGCGCTTGCGACGCCGACAGGTCGCGCGGGCGAGCCACTATGCGCGCCGCCGATAATCGACGAAGCGGTACCCGAGCCCCTGCGCGGTCGACGTCCGCCACGGTCCGACGTCGGCGATCCACTCGTCGCCGATCCTCGGTGCGTGCGCATCGGCGCCCTCGACCGCCGTATCCACCTCGGTGACCAGCAGTTCGGTCGCCAGATCCATTGCGGCCCGGTAGATCTCACCGCCGCCGATGACGGAGACCAACGAATCGTCGCAGTGTCGCACGGCGTCGTCGACGCTGTACGCCACCTCGGCGCCGTCGGCCGTCCACGACCGGTCCCGAGTGACGACGATGTTGCGTCTGCCGGGCAGCGGACGGAACTTAGGCGGCAACGACTCCCACGTCTTTCGCCCCATGACGACCGGGTGGCCGATGGTGAGTTCCTTGAACCGGGCCATGTCCTCGGGAACGCGCCACGGGATGCGCGCAGCCTTGCCGATGCCCCCGTTGAGATCCTGCGCCCAGACGAGCCGGACCGTCGCAGCCTCGCTCACACGGCCACCGGCGCCTTGATTGCCGGATGCGACTGATAGTCGACGATGGTGATGTCGTCGAATTCGTAGTCGGAGATCGAATCGCGTTTGCGCAGTTCGAGTTTCGGATAGGCGAAGGGCTGCCTCCCGAGTTGCAGCCGCACCTGCTCGACGTGGTTGTCGTAGATGTGGCAGTCACCGCCGGTCCAGATGAAGTCGCCGACGTCGAGGCCGGCCTGTTGCGCCATCATGTGCGTCAGCAGGGCGTACGACGCGATGTTGAACGGAACACCGAGGAACAGATCGGCCGAACGCTGATAGAGCTGACACGACAGTTTGCCGTCGGCGACGTAGAACTGGAAGAACGCGTGGCAGGGCGGCAACGCCATCTGCGGGATCTCGCCGACGTTCCACGCCGAGACGATGTTGCGCCGCGAGTCCGGATTGGTCCTCAGCATGTCCAGCGCCGCGGCGATCTGATCGATGTGCTCGCCCGACGGTGTCGGCCAGCTGCGCCACTGGACCCCGTACACCGGGCCGAGGTCACCTTCCGGGCTCGCCCACTCGTCCCAGATCGTGACGCCGCGCTCCTGCAGCCAGCGGACGTTCGAGTCGCCGCGCAGGAACCACAGCAACTCGTAGATGATCGACTTGAGATGCACCTTCTTCGTCGTGATCAGCGGAAATCCCTGCGCGAGGTCGTAGCGGAGCTGATGTCCGAAGATGCTGCGAGTACCGGTGCCGGTGCGATCCGCCTTGGCGGTGCCGGTCTCCAAGACCAGCCGCAAGAGGTCTTCATACGGCGTCGGAACGGCGTCGGGCCGATCGACCGCTCCGGATTGCGACGTCATTGCTGCACTCACGGGTGTCAAGTGTAGTGATGTAGATTCATATCAGTGTGATCAGCCCGCGCCGGCGATCGTGGCGTCGACCCAGTCGAATACCGCTTCCTCCCAGGGCCGCTGGCCGAGGCCGCCGATATGTCCGTCGATCCCGCTTCCCGCGTCGAACTCGCGGTACTCGGCTATCCCCGGCGCCATCACCTCCAGCAGCGCTCGTCCGCCGCCACCGACCGGATCGCCGGGGCATTCGACGATCAAGGTAGGACACCTGATGGCAGCCGCGGAGTCCAGCATCGAGTACTTCGGCAGTTCGGCGAAGTACTCGGCGATGCTCGTGGTTCCATGCGCGGCCATCCTCGCGCCGAAGAAGTCGGCCTTCTCCCGGCTGGCCTTCGCCAGTGCCGTCATCAGCGGTGCCGCCACCGTTCCGGCGGCGCCCGACGGAAGTTTCGCGCCCATGTCGGGTTGGGCCGGATCACAGACCAGCCCGGCCCAACGATCATCGTGGGCCACCGCGCGCGGCGCGAGATAGCCGGCGAACGACCGCCCGACCATGACCACGGCATTGTCGTCGACGTCGTCGCGGCTCAACGCCCAGTCCAGGATCTGCGTGGCCGCCACCTCGTAGTCGGGACGGAAATACCGGCGGTCGACGTAAAGGCTCTTGCCCTGACCTGGCCCTTCGACCGACAGCACCGTGTACCCGCGCGCCACGGCCCCCATGCTGTACACCCAGCCGCTTTCCGCGGTCGAGTCGTAGCCGGCGGGCGAGACGATAGTGGGGCGCGGGCCGTCGGGTGCGGCGGCCGGGGCGAACAGCCAGCCGTGAATCGTCGTCTCGCCCTGCTCGTCTCGGTAGGGAATCTCGGCAACGTCGGCCCGCACCGGGTGCGCCGTGTGCGGGAGAAGTTCGGCCGCGGTCGCAAACATGGCGACGTGCGCGCGGGGTAACCCTGCATCAATTGCTCGTCGTCGAGTCGCGGTCGCAGGTAGAAGTAGGACTGCCGGTAGTATTCGCACGCGCGCAGATAGGCGTCGCACGCGGTGGTGAGGTGTCCGTCGCGGCGGGCCGCGTCGGCGAGGGCACGGGTCGCGTCGGCACGTTCAGTCCACGCCTGCTGCCAACGCTGCGGGTCGTAGCGGTTACCGACGGCGCGTGCGGTCGTATACGCCTCACCCAGGTCGGCCATACCGACCGTGGCCGCCTGCATGGTACGGCTGAACTGACCGTCGAACTCTTCGTTCGCCAGGTAGATCGTTTTGGACATGCTCTTATCTCCCGGTCAGCGCGAGTCGGACATACCCGGATGGTAAAGCTGTCTCCGGCGCGACGCCCCGGCAACGGGAGGATTTCACAATGTGGACTGCGCGTTGACAATTCGCCACATCAGACCGGTTGGGACTTGGGGCGAGGGCTCTTAGTACACCTGCCCGGCCGGTCAACAGCTACTGGTTGCGAGGTGGGAATTTTGCCCCATTCGTACTACACCGTCGGCATCGACTGTCGTGTTGAATCAGATGGTCGTGCTCGTCACCTATCAGGAGTCACAGTTGAAGAAGCTTGCAAGTCTAGCCCTCATCGCTGTCGGATTCTCGCTGTCCGGAATCGGCGTCGCTGCCGCCTCACCGGCCTCGGTCCAGCGCGAAGGTGGCCCTTGCTATGAACACGAGTACGGAATGGACTCAGCGGACGGCACGCTGTTCTGCTCCCCCATCGGTCTTTATGGCTCGTGGCAGAGCAAGGCCGAAACCTACAAACCGAAGGTCGCGCTCGGTGACCGGTGCGTAAGGCTCGGTGACCGCGCGTTCGTCAAGAAAACCGACGGTCGCGCCACTTGTCGAGAAACCTCCAGCGGTCTGCGGTGGCAATGATGAATTGACACTCGGAATCAGGCCACAACGCGCCGTAGCGCGCTCCTCTGGATGAGCTATTGCATGAGTTGCGCCGCCACCGTCGCGCCCAGCTCCCAGCACGCCTCCAGCACGGCATTATCCGGTTTGTTCGACGCGATGACGTACTCGGCGGCCTTCTCCCAGCCGAGCCGGCGGTGATGCGGTCGATGGCGCTCTCGGCACCTTCGGTGCCTTCGTTCCCATTCAGGTACAACCCGTACGGGCGGCCCCGCGTCGAGTCGAGGATCTGGTAATAGGAACTGTCGAAGGCATGCCTATTTGTCGTAAACTCTCTCGCGCGGTCTGCGCCTCCAGCTCGACCGAAACACCTTCGACGCCCGCGCTATCCGCGACGCGGGCGACCACAGCGGGCAGGTACCCAGACTGGTGGCGAGCTGTAGGGGCTCGATCACCGGCCTGGCACACCAGCTCTACACCAACGGCAAGGTGTCCCAGACCGACGTCGACAAGGTGCTGTTCCTGCCCGCAGTCGACCCGAGCGCCCGCGCGCGCGCACGCACTCGCCAATATCCGCAGCGGTGCGACGCCGGGCACCTTCAGCATTACCCAGCGGGTGTGAGGGCTTGAGCTACGCTACACCCTCGTCGTTCGGGCCGGGCAGCGTCGCTGTTCCCGTCAACAAGGGGCCGATGATGTCGTCGAGGACGAAGATCTCGCATGCGCACATGCGTTTGTCGAGCGACAACCCGCGCAGCGGCGCTGCTGTCCGCGACTTCCACTCAGGCACGTCGATGAAACTCGACCAGCCATCGTCAATCACGAGGTGCTGCTGAAACTCCACGTCGTCCCACCCCGAGGGGCCCTGACCTCAATAATCCGCACGGGCTGTGTCTCATCGACAACGATCGGACCCGCTGGGTTCGGAGGTAAGTAGCTCTCGACCATCTCCAACGGAGACGACACCCCGACCCTGATGTGGTCAGCGTGTGCAGCGAGGGCATGCCCGTAGCGGTGCCTGTCGATCCGCGCCAACTCGTCGAGCCACCACAAGACGTTGCCGAGGTGGT
The DNA here is from genome assembly GCF_012933505.1 of Gordonia asplenii. Classification (GTDB taxonomy): domain Bacteria; phylum Actinomycetota; class Actinomycetes; order Mycobacteriales; family Mycobacteriaceae; genus Gordonia; species Gordonia asplenii. The sequence continues at coordinate 313,999 of NZ_JABBNB010000001.1, read as the reverse complement.
CAGGTTGCGCGTTAAACGGCTGGACGACACGCAGGAGCGCGTAGCTGTTGTCTGACAGCGCTTTCAGCTTCCCTCGGAAGTCCTTGGTGTCGTACTTCGCAGCGTCGGTGAGCGTTGGGAACATCAACCCGCGCTCATTTGGCGGCGGGTTCTGACCGCTGTCACGCACGGCCATGAAGTAGACCGCACCGTCGAGCGCTGCGCGCAGCTCGTACAGCCACTCACCGAACAACGTGCTCAGACGAACCGGCATTTGCTCGAAGGTCTCAACAGCGACGACCCGGTGGTCATCGTCGCGGCCCGGTTTCAACACGAACCGACGTGGAACCTGCTCGATGTACTCGTTCCATATCGACCCGATCGCGGAGCGAATCTCGGCGGCGCGGGCTACTCGGTCTCGGCAGACTTCCAGGGCGTGGTCAGCGTTCATCGTCACCGTCGAACTGTATCGACGCGCTCTGACAGATTGGCCAGAAATGACACACCGCCCCTGGCGGGAGATCGGGCACCAGGTGTGGAAGGTGACGATGGATGGCCTCGGCACCCACGGGCGACGATACGGGCCAAGGGTGTCAGCCCGTAGGCACCGATGGACTGCGCGAGGTTATCTCTCAGTCGTTCCTGATGTCCTCCGCTTCCCTTGTCAGTTGGCCGATGATGTCGTCCAGTTGAGGTGCCATGTCGAGCTGGAACTCCTCACGCTTGCGAACTGCCCTCGACCACTGAGCCATCGAGCCCCGATCACCTCGCTCTTTAAGAACCTCTTCCCACAGCTCTGTCTCCGCCCGATTGGCAGCCCAGATCTCGGGGTCAATCGGCTCGGCGAGAACAGCTCTCAGCCTCGCGGTAAGTTTCGGCGTCGCTTTCGTGGGCCGCAGCGCCACGTCGTAAGAATATCGACGCCAAACCGTCTGTCGCTTTTCGCGCAGTTCGAAAAAGCACCTGACGTTCGAGGGCATAGGGTTCTCGACCTTTTCGAGAACAGACTGAATGTCGTAATCCAACCGCTCCGCGAGCGTCCTCGACTCGTCGGCGTTGCTCGCAGCCTCCCAAGCCGCACTCGACGCGTGGTCAATCCGGTCTGCGACTTCTTCGAGCTGTGCTGATAGTGCAACGACACGCTGAGTCACTTCATCAACTATCGCGCTGAACCGCTCCTCGAACTTGATCGACTCGCGGTTGAGATAGATGTCCAGCATCTCTTCGTCCGACAGCGGGCGCGTGGAGGCGTTGTTGCGCGTGACCCTCCGACCACTGGAGTCGAAGTGCGGGGCGTAGGTGGGACGAATCTCAAGCCGAAGGAACGGAGTGTCGGTCTTGGTGCCCTCTTCGATGAACGTCACGTCTACTGGGGTTGGCAGGGTATCGCCGACGACGTTCTGAATCCTCTCAATCGACTGATGCAGGTCGGGCAGGCCACGTATCTGCCCCCTCGCAAGTCCCGTGGTGGCGTCTTCAACCTCATCAACGCCGACGAGCAGAGTCACCATCTCGCGTGCACGATCGCTGGCGACCCAGTTCGCTGCTGCAACTAGGACCGTCGCCTTAACGGCTGCGGCGTCTCGCTTGAATTCGAAACGTCCTGACTCACCCTCAGTGTCGAGCAGTTCGCGAGCTTCTTCGCTCACTCCTGAGAAGCGAAGCGGGCGGCGCGTACCGCCAGACCGATCTTTCCCATTGGCCATCCGTTTACACGTCCTCCATCAGACCGGCGGCGACCGTCGCGCCCAGCTCCCAGCACCGCTCCAGCACCGCCTTGTCTGGCTTGTTCGACGCGATCACGTACTCGGCGGCCTTCTCCCAGCCGAGCCCGGCGGTGATCCGATCGACGGCGTTCTCCGCGCCTTCGGTGCCCTCATTGCCGTGCAGGTAGAGCCCGAACGGGCGGCCCCGCGTCGAGTCGAGGATCTGGTAATAGGAACAGTCGAACCCGTGCTTGAGAGCACCAGAAATCGACCCGAGGTTCGCTGGGCTACCGAGCACATACCCGTCCGCATTGAGGAAGTCGCTCGTGGACACCGACAGGGCCGCACGGCGCACCACCTCGACGCCCTCGATCTCGGGGTCGGTCGCGCCACTCACCACCGCCTCGAACATCGCCTGGCAGTGCGGCGAGGGCGTGTGGTGGATGATCAAAAGACGTCTCATAGCGCCCGCCCGAAGTCGTAGTCGAAGGCGCACACCGGGTACCGCAGCCCGTCCGGTGAGAGCGGTGTACCCACGGCCTCGCCGTTTCTCCCGCGAACCTTCCGTACCCGCGAGCCGTACTCTGCCCTCGCTACGTCGACATCATCCGCGAACTGCTCAGCGGGGACGAATGCGACCTTGTGGTTCCGTGGTAGTTGGATTGTCATCACTCCAGATTCGAGGTCGAAGTCCACATCGGCGGCGTCCGGCAAGTACACAAGGGCATAGATCGCCTGGGCTCCCTCTATCTCCACCGACGCCGACCAATCGCGGGCGCGTGCCCCATCGGCAGCCCACGCAATGCGCCCATCGCCTGAAGTTGTCGTCTTCACCTGTACATGCACTGTGCGGTCGCCGAGCGTTGCTCTGAGGTCACGACCGCGAGTTAGCCCGCCATCCCAGTCGACGCGCCATCCCTGGTTCCGTAGATCTTGAACGACAATCGCCTCACCCCACAATCCGGTGACCGTGCTCGGAACCTTCATGCCGCTGACCTCCAAGAACACCTAATAGCGGGGTTATCGCAACTCAAATGCTTGAGAGCACCGGAGATCGATCCGAGGTTGGCCGGGGTCCCCAGCACGTAGCCGTCCGCGTCGAGGAAATCGCTCGTCGACACCGACAGCGCCGCGCGACGCACCACGTCGACGCCCTTGATCTCCGGGTCGGTCGCGCCGCTCACGACCGCCTCGAACATCGCCTGGCAGTGCGGCGAAGGCGTGTGATGGACGATCAGAAGCGTTGCCATGGACGGCCTTTCGACGATGGGTGCGGTCTAGTCTGCCACCCTGCCGCTAGGCGAGGACGACGTCGTCGACCGCACGGCGGCGGCCAGTACCGCACGCGCTTGGTCATCGGAGAGCCCCAACGACGTCAGTCCGCGTCGGATCGTGTCGACGTATGCGGCCGGCGGCTCGCCGCGCGTCAGCGCCCGAGCCGTCGTCAGGGTGAACACGGGCACGTCGTCGACGTCCGGAAGTCGAAGCAGCGCATTGTATTTCGCGCGCGTCGATACCCCGTCGGGATCGATCGACAGGTCCAGCCAAGCGCCCGGTTCCAGCGAGTCGATGCCGTCGAACCGCACCGATTCCACCTGGTTCTCCGCGCACGCCACGTGCATCAGCTGCGCGACCGACACCAAGTACAGCCGGCAGGGAAACTCGGCGTCGACGACGGGGGTCAATTCGACGAACGCCACCGGCCCGGACCACCGCACCGACCATCCCGCGAAGAACATCGGATGACGCAGCGTCGAGCGTCGCGACCGACGCGGCGGCGTCGAATCCGGTGCCGGGCGGTGGGCACCGAACGCGCCGTCGGCCGGACTTCCGCCGAGGTAGCTGGAGAACCGCTCCGGCAACAGGTTTGAGCCATAGGCGGCATACCAGACCGGTCGCTGCGGATCCACGGCTACTTCGATGCGCGGTACTGCTTGACCGCTCGGGTCATCATTTCCCGGGCGCGTTTACGGTCACCGGCATAGTCGTAGGCGCGGGCGATCCGGTAGGAGTTGTGCCAGTCGTCGGGAGCCGCCTCCCACTCCCGTTTGACCTGGGCGAAGAGCTCGTCGGCGGCGTCGTGCTCGATGCGGCCCGACGCCCGGCGCGGCAGGCTCGACACGTCGAGTTCCCGTCCCTCGGCCTTCATGATGCGGGCCAGTCTCTGATGCTCGATGCCCGCCTGCAACGTGGTGAACAGCATCCACGCGCCGAGGAACGGCAGGATCAGCACGCCGATGCCCAGACCGATGCCCGCGGCCGAGCCGTCGGAGATCAGATCGATTCCACGCTTGCCCAACAGCACCAGGTAGACCACGAGCGCCACGCAGATGAACCCGACCATCCACACGATCGGGCGAGGATCCTTACGGGTCAGGTCAGGTCCCTGCTTGCCGGCGGGCGTGGGCTCGGTCATCCGCGTACTCACAGATCCATCAGCGCGTCGAGTCCGACGGTCAGACCCGGCCGCCCCGCGATCTCGCGGACCCCCAGCAGCACGCCCGGGAGGAACGAGGTGCGGTCGATCGAATCGTGGCGGATCGTCAGCGTCTCCCCCTGGGTGCCGAGCAGAACCTCTTGGTGCGCAACGAGTCCCGCCAGCCGGACCGAGTGCACGTGCACGTCGCCGACCAGTGCGCCGCGGGCGCCGTCGAGCGCGATCGACGTCGCATCCGGGCTCGGCCCCACGCCCGCCTCGGCGCGCGCGGCGGCGATCAACTCAGCCGTGCGGGTCGCCGTGCCCGACGGAGCGTCGGCCTTGTGCGGGTGATGCAGTTCGATGACCTCGACCGAATCGAAGAACCGTGCCGCCTGCTGCGCGAAACGCATGCTCAGCACCGCGCCGATCGCGAAGTTCGGCGCGATCAGCACACCGACGCCGGGGGCGTCGGCCAGCCAGCCGGCCAGCGTGTCCAGGCGCTCGTCGGTAAACCCGGTGGTTCCGACGACGGCGTGAATTCCGTTGTCCACCAAGAACTTCAAGTTGTCCATCACGACATCGGGGTGGGTGAAGTCGACAACGACCTGCGTGCCGGACTCGACGAAGTCGGTGAGTGCGTCACCCTTGTCGACGCCCGCGCTGTAGGTGAGATCCGACGCCGCCTGCACACCTGCGACGATCGCCTGCCCGACCTTGCCGTTGCTGCCCAGCACGCCGACCGTGGTTACTTCGCTCACGCTGATGCGCTCCTTCGACCCAGTGAGTGTTGCCCCGTGTTTGGTTGCACCACCATTGTCCCACTTGCGGTGCGCGCGACCCCAGCAGGCTCCGCGTGGCAACCATCACTGCCGCCATCTCAATCGATCAGCTCCGGTGGCGGATGATTCTTCCCGCATGCGACTTAGACGCAGCGCAGCCCTGTCCGGTTCCCCGCCATAACCGAAAACTGTTCCCCGTGAGCCGAGCAGATGCTCCCCCAGCATCCGCTCCGCTCACGGGGAACGGTTTGGTTCTATGTCAGCCCGCGGGCGTCAGATCAGGCGTCGGCTTTCGCCTCGTCCTTGGCCTCCGCTGAGACGTCGGCGGTCTTGTCGGCGTCGTCCGCCGCCGCGTCGGCCTTGGCCTCGTCGACGAGGATGAGGCTGATCTTGCCGCGCTCGTCGATATCGGCGATCTCGACCTGCAACTTGGATCCGACGTTCACCACGTCTTCGACCTTGTTGATCCGCTTGCCACGGCCCAACTTCGAGATGTGGACCAGTCCGTCGCGACCCGGCAGCAGCGACACGAACGCGCCGAAGGCGGTGGTCTTGACGACCGTGCCCAGGAACCGCTCGCCGACCTTGGGCAGCTGCGGGTTGGCGATCGCGTTGACCTTGTCGATCGCGGCCTGCGCCGACGGGCCGTCGGCCGCGCCGATGAACACGGTGCCGTCGTCCTCGATCGAGATGTTGGCGCCGGTCTCGTCGGTGATGCCGTTGATCGTCTTGCCCTTGGGGCCGATCAGCTCGCCGATCTTGTCGACCGGGATCTTCACCGTGGAGATACGCGGAGCGAACGGGCTCATCTCGTCGGGCTCGTCGATGGCCTCGGCCATGACGTCGAGAATGGTCAGACGCGCATCGCGGGCCTGGCTCAGCGCGCCGGCGAGGACCTTCGAGGGGATGCCGTCGAGCTTGGTGTCGAGCTGCAGCGCGGTGACGAAGTCCTTGGTGCCGGCGACCTTGAAGTCCATGTCGCCGAAGGCGTCTTCGGCGCCGAGGATGTCGGTGAGCGCGACGTAGCGGGTCTCGCCATCCACCTGGTCGGACACCAGGCCCATCGCGATGCCGGCGACCGGGGCCTTCAACGGCACACCGGCGTTGAGCAGCGAGATGGTCGACGCGCAGACCGAGCCCATCGACGTCGAACCGTTGGAGCTCAGCGCCTCGGACACCTGGCGGATCGCGTACGGGAACTCTTCGACGCTGGGCAGCACCGGAACGAGAGCCCGCTCGGCGAGCGCGCCGTGGCCGATTTCGCGGCGCTTCGGCGAGCCGACACGGCCGGTCTCACCGGTCGAGTACGGCGGGAAGTTGTAATGATGCATGTAGCGCTTGGAGGTCTCGGGTCCCAGCGAGTCGACCTGCTGAGCCATCTTGACCATGTCGAGTGTGGTGACGCCCATGATCTGGGTCTCGCCGCGCTCGAACAGCGCCGAACCATGAGCGCGCGGGATGACCGCGACCTCGGCCGACAGCGACCGGATGTCGGTGATGCCGCGACCGTCGATGCGGAAGTGGTCGGTCAGGATGCGCTTGCGGACCAGTTTCTTGGTCAGCGAGCGGTAGGCCGCGCCGATCTCCTTCTCACGACCGGCGAACTGCTCGCCGAGCCGATCGAGCAATTCGCCCTTGAGCTCGTCGGTCGCGTTGTCGCGTTCCTGCTTGCCCGCGATGGTGAGGATCTGCGAGAGCTTCTCCGACGCCGCGGACTCGACGGCCGCGTAGGCGTCGTCGGCGTAGGGCGGGAACAGCGGGAACTCGCCGGTCTCCTTGGCCGCCTTGGCGGCCAGTTCCTTCTGCGCCTCGCACAGTGCGGCGATGAACGGCTTGGCGGCTTCGAGACCCTCGGCGACGATCGCCTCGGTGGGAGCCTGCGCGCCCTCGGCGATGCGGGCGAGCACGTTCTCGGTCGCCTCGGCCTCGACCATCATGATCGCGACGTCGGCGTCGGCTCCCGAGCCGGAGACGATGCGCCCGGCGACCACCATGTCGAACACCGCGCCTTCGAGCTGCTCGACCGTCGGGAACGCGACCCACTGGCCTGCCTTGTTCTCCTCGGTCGGGATCAGTGCGACGCGCACACCGCCGACCGGACCGGAGAACGGCAGGCCCGCGATCTGCGTCGACGCCGACGCCGCGTTGATCGCGACGACGTCGTAGAGGTCGTTGGGGTTAAGCGAGAGGACGGTCTCGATGACCTGGATCTCGTTGCGCAGGCCGTCGACGAACGACGGGCGCAGCGGCCGGTCGATCAGCCGGCAGGTGAGGATCGCGTCGGTGGACGGGCGGCCTTCGCGGCGGAAGAACGATCCGGGGATGCGACCCGCGGCGTACATGCGCTCTTCGACGTCGACGGTGAGCGGGAAGAAGTCGAAGTGATCCTTCGGCGCCTTCGACGCCGACGTCGTCGAGAGGATCATGGTCTCTTCGTCGAGGTAGGCGACGACGGCACCGGCGGCCTGCTGGGCGAGGCGACCGGTCTCGAAACGGATGGTGCGGGTGCCGAAGCTGCCGTTGTCGATGACCGCGGTGGCTTCGGTGACGTCGTCGTCGTAGTCGACGTCGGGGTTGACTTCAGTAGTCATATGTTGAGGGGTTTCCCTTTCAGTGCGGCGGGCCGCTCGTCGGCGCGCCGGATGTTTTCACGAATTCGACGCCGGGCCACCCGTGTTCGGGTACGCCAAAGCGTCGGGAGACATAACGAGAATGCGAGAGGTCGCACAGAGAGTCGGCGTGCATGCCCGTCCATCCGGGCTTGCGTTGCAGACGGCCTTCGATCGAAGCGGCCGGAACCCACTTGGCTCCGGCAGCCACTACCGAGGACCGATCTGACTCGAACCCACCGACTTCATCCGTTGACATCTGCAACTGGCGATGTTCCGCAGCGAGTTTATCACTTGACGTGGGCAGTGACCGTATTCCGTCGAGTGCCGCCGAGATTACGCTTAGCCGATCGAACGAATCGACGGACACACGGCGCACGTCGACGCGAGGAGTCACCCGACCGGGATCGATCCAGACGGACCGGCAGCGCCGGACGCCGCGTCGGCGTCTAATCCAACGACTCCCCCAACCGCTTGAGCTGGGCTTTCCACCACTCGGCGAATCGCAGCGCGAACACTGACAACGGAAAACCATGGCGCACAACGTTTTCCGCTGGAATGCGATCCCAGCCGTAGTGCTCGACGGTGACTCGGGTCTGTACGGGCTCGGCGTCGAACTGTTCGAAACGGACGTGCAACTCGGTGTCGGCGTCGGGCGGAAAACCTGCCTGGCGCCACCCGACGACGAGCCTCGACGGCGGTTCCCACACACTGATCTGCCCGATCACGAACTGCGTGCCGTCGTCGTAGTGTTCGACGAGCCGCCCGCCCGGCCCGAGCGGCTCGAAGGCCAGCACGCCGGTGCGGCCCGGGGTGAACTGGAAGATCAGGTTGGGTTGCCACCAGCGCGCGATATGTTCGGTGAACGCCGTGAAGGCACGCTCGGCGGTGGCCGCCACGCGTAGCGCGACCAGCACCCGCGAACCGTCAGTCATCGGCCTTCTCCACGAAGTCGGCGAACGACGACAGCTGCGCCGACCAGCCACGCTCGGCCGTCTCCAGCCAGGAGCGCAGCTCGGCCATGGGTGCCGACCGCAGCGTGTAGATCCGTACGCGCGCGTCGAACTCCGGATGAGTCTCTTCGACGATCCCCCGCTGCCGCAGCACACGCAGGTGCTTACTCAACGACGACGTGCTCGCGCCCACGGCCTGCGCCAACTCACTCGGCCGCATCGGCTGCTGCGCGAGGAGTTCGACTACCCGCCGCCGAACGGGATCGGCGAGGGCCGCGATGGTGGCGTCGACGTCGCTCACTCCCACGTCGATGACGTGATGGGTTGCCCGATCGCGGCCTCGGCTTCGGCGCGGGTGACATCGCGGACGTGCTGCGCGAAGGTCCAGCAGTGCCCCTCCGGATCGATGGCCCGGTAGATGCGGTCGCCGTAGAACTGCTCGGCCGGCTCGGCCGCGATCACGGCTCCGGCCGCACGTGCGCGCTCGCAATGCGCGTCGAGGCCCGAGGCGAGCATCACGTGCACGGACTGGGTGTTCGCGCCGTCGAGCCCGGCGGGGCTGCGCGTCCAGTCGGCCCACTGTCCGCCGATCATGATCCGGCCGCCCGACGGTGCGGCCATCTCATAGTGCGACATCTCCGGAGAGTCGGGCGGTCCCTCGATCGCCATGGTCGTCTCGAAGCCGAATGCCTCACTCAGCCAGGCGAGCGCCGCCTTCTGGTCGCGATAGAACACCGCCGAGGTGAATACATTGTCATCCATAGTGGCAATTATTTCCCTTTGAGGAAACTAAATCAAGCCCCACAGACACAACACGGCCGCGCCACCAAGCGGTGACGCGGCCGTGTGAATGATCTAGTGTCTCAGCGACGCAGGCCCAGACGCTCGATCAGCGAGCGGTACCGCTCGATGTCGACGCTGGCGACGTACTTCAGCAGACGACGACGACGGCCGACGAGCAGCAGCAGGCCACGACGGCTGTGGTGGTCGTGCTTGTGCTTCTTGAGGTGCTCGGTGAGATCGGTGATGCGCTTGGTCAGCAGTGCGACCTGAGCTTCCGGCGACCCGGTGTCGGTCTCGTGCAGACCGTACTCGGTGAGGATTTCCTTCTTCTGCGCAGCAGTCAACGACATGCTCGTGCTCCTTGTTTCAGTTCCGCGTCCAATCACCCGGTGCGCCGCCGCGGACTGCAGCAACACCGTCAAGGGACACTACCAGTGCACACCGGAGCCACCCAAATCCAGTTGTCCACAGGTCGGCACCGCGACGACAGGCCTCACCGGAGGAGTTGTCACAGCTACGACGTACCGTTACTCGACGCCGACCCTGGGAGGACACCGTGAGCCGCAACAGCAAACACCGCCGCGACGCCCGCAAGAAGAAGCAGGCCAGGGGCGATTCCAGCCAGTCGGGTTCCTCGACGTGGGGATTCGACGCTCGGCGCAGCCGGTCAGACGCCCCGCCTAGCTTCGATGCCGTGGACCATGCCGCACAGTTCAACCGCGCCCTGACCGACGCCGTCATCTTCGGATTCGGACCGAGTAAGGACGCCAAGCGTTTCCGCGGCGCGGTCACCGAAGTCGCCGACCACAGCGCGTTCCTCGAGTGGACCGATCTGGAATCGGCACTCGGTCAACGCGTCGACAGCAGTACTCGCATCGCCTTCGAAAACGGTTGGCAGCCGGCCGAACTGATGCATGTCGCAGCGCGCGATCTGGGCACCATCGAGCAGCGACTCGTGATCTTCGCGATCGGCTCGCACGCGGTGGCGCATTCCGCCTACGCCCATGCCCCCGAGGCTTGGATCGACCAGCTCACCGACTTGCACCTCGACGCCGACGCCCCGCGCGGTGTCGAGGCGGTGCGCCACTGGATGACCACCGAGTACCTCGTACCGTTCGACTGCTGGGAGCCGGTCGCGCGGGTGTTCAGTTGGCTCTCAAACCTCGTCACGCTCGACGCCCTGCTGACCGTACCGTCGAAATGGGGTACCCGACCCAGCCGCAGGGCGACGCCGCACCCGGCCGCGACTCGGACCGCGGACACCAAGATTCTCAATCGCATTCGCGGCTTGCTCGCCAAAGCCGAGGCCTCCGACTTCCCCGAGGAAGCCGAGACGCTCTCGGCGAAGGCACAGGACCTGATGACGCAGTACACCATCGACTCGGCGATGCTCGACGCCGACGGGTCGGACGATCCGCGCTCGAAAGTGGTGACCCGCCGCATCCTGCTGACCACCCCCTACCCCGACGCCAAACTGTCACTGCTCAACGCAGTCGGGATCAACAACGGCGTAAAGACGCTGTGGCACAAGGAAGTCGGCCTGGCATCGGTGGTCGGCATGCCGATCGACCTCAACCTGTGCGAACTGCTGTTCACCTCGTTGCTCGTCCAGTCGACCCGCGCGCTGCACGAGGTCGGCGTGGACCGCGAGACGCGTACCCCGAGTTTTCGGCGCTCCTTCTTGATCTCCTACGCCCATCGGATCTCCGAACGCCTCGCCGAGGCACGCGAGCGCGCGGCGGCCGCGGCGTCGTCCAAGTACGGCAAGGAGTTGGTGCCGGTGCTGGCCGAACGCGCCGAAGCGATAGCCGACGTGTTCGACCGCCAATTCCCGAATGTGCGCTCGGTGCGCTCATCGGTCACCAACGATCTCGGCTGGTACGCGGGGCGGCAGGCCGCCGACACCGCTGACCTCACCGGCGGCCGCGACGCCATCGAAGAGGACGCGAGCTAGCGGCGGCGGACCGAAGTCCCTTCCGCCGGTTGAGCCGGGCCGAAGCGCTAGCGAAGGCCCGTGTCGAAACCACCCACGCCGACGCCGTCAGCGCACCACACACCTTGCGGCAGTTGGCAACTCGTCTCGCCGTGGTTTCGACACGGGCGCGTCTCGCTGCGCTCGTCGGGCCCGGCTCAACCAGCGGAAAGGGGCGCCGTGGCCGCGGCTCAACCAGCGGAAAGGGCGCCGTGGCCGCGGCTCAACCAGCTTCCGGCGCGAACGGCGAACGCCCACAGACCTACTCGGCGAGTAGCGTGCGCGTCTTCTCGACGTCGTTGCCGATCTCGACCAGCAGGTCGTCGACGCTGTCGAAGGACACCATCGGGCGGATGTGGGCGACGAAGTCGACGGCGACGTGCTGGCCGTAGAGGTCGGCGCTGGCGTCGAGGACGAACGCCTCGACGGTGCGGGTGCGGCCCGAGAAGGTCGGATTGGTGCCGACCGACACCGCCGCCTCATACCGCGCGCCCGGTTCCACCTGTCCCACAACGGGTCCCGCGCCGAGCACGGTGAACCAGGCCGCATAGACGCCGTCGGCGGGGATCGCCGAATGCATCGGCGGCGCGACATTGGCTGTGGGATAACCCAATTGGCGTCCACGACCGTCGCCGCGCACGACGACCCCCTCGACGCGGTGCGGTCGGCCGAGCGCCTCGGCAGCCGATTCGACGTCGCCCGCGGCGACGCAGGAGCGAATGTAGGTCGACGAGAAGGTCACCGCATGCTCGCCGAACAGCGAAATCCCTTGCACCTCAAAGCCGAATCGGGTTCCCGACTCGCGAAGTTTGTCGACGGTTCCGGCGGCCTTGCGGCCGTAGGTGAAGTTGTCGCCGACGACGACCTCGGCGGCGTGGAGTCGTTCGACGAGCACCTCGTGCACGAAGTCCTTCGGCGCCTGCGCCGCTAGCACCGGCGTGAACGGCATGACGCAGAAGACGTCGATGCCCATCTCCTCGGCGAGTTCGGCGCGCCGGGTCAGCGTGGTCAGCTGCGGCGGGTGGGTACCAGGCCGCACCACCTCGGCCGGATGCGGATCGAATGTCATCAATACCGACGGCATACCGCGCTCCTTGGCCGCGGCGGTCGCCGCGTGGATCAGCTGAGCATGGCCGCGGTGAACGCCATCGAAAACTCCGATGGTGACCACACATCTGCCCCAGTCCGCGGGAATGTCGTCGAGCCCTCGCCAACGCAACACGAGTCACACCTTACAGGCACCGCACTCGCCACCGCCGCGCGAGGAGACTGTTGCCGGACTCACCGCGCAGACGGGTGTCGGGACGACATCACCGACCCACACCTCTAGACTGTTATCCATGCCTAACCGCTCCGGCTCGACGTCGCGACGCACCCCCGACGACTCCGCCGCGAGCGCCACCACCCTTCCGGTGGCCTCGGTCGAGGCGCTGACGTCGGTCACCCAGGACTATCTGAAAGTGATCTGGACGTCGCAGGAGTGGGCCGAGGTCAAGGTCACTACCAAGATGCTCGCCGAGAAGCTCGGCGTCTCAGCGTCGACCGCGTCCGAATCGATCCGCAAGCTCGCTGATCAGGGACTTGTCTCGCACGAGAAATACGGCGCGATCAGCCTCACCGACGCTGGGCACGCCGCGGCCATCGGGATGGTCCGGCGGCATCGACTGCTGGAGACATTCCTCGTCTCCGAACTCGGCTACGGCTGGGACGAAGTGCACGACGAGGCCGAGATCCTCGAGCATGCGGTCTCCGACCGCCTGATGGCGCGTATCGACTCGAAGCTCGGCCACCCCGAACGCGATCCGCACGGCGATCCCATCCCGGCGCTCGACGGGTCGATGGCCCTGCCGTCGGCGACGCGGCTGGCCGACCTGTCGGTCGGCGACTCGGGCACCGTCGCCCGCATCTCCGACACCGACCCCGACATGCTGCGCTATTTCGACGAGGTCGGCGTGGCGCTCGACTGTGTGCTGACCGTCGTCGAGAAGCGACCGTTCGCCGGCACGACGAGCATCGAAGTCAGCGGCGGCACGACCCTTGATCTCGGCGACATCGCCACCCACGCCATCTATCTGGACCCGCATAAGAGCTGAACCGAACCGGTCCCCACCATTCGACTGTGAGCCGCAACACGCCCTGCTACGTTTAAGTTGACATCAGGTTCACCTCGGAGCACATGCTCTGAACAGCATGAATCACGCCTTCTCCGCAAAGGCGAGTCTCCCGTTGCGCCCGGTGTCGACATCGCCACCGCACAGGGAGGAAACGACCATGACCAGCCTGGTCGCGCCGATCATCACACACGCCGAAACCACTCCCGACCACGAGGCCCTGCGCGGGCCCGCGGGATCACTGACCTACGCGCAACTCGTCGGCGAGGTGAAAGCCTATGCGGGCATGCTGGCCGCGCGCGGCGTCGCGCCGGGAGATCGCATCCTGTTCATCGGTCCGACGCTGCCCGAGTTCGTGGTCGGGTACCTCGGTATCCACGCCGCGGGCGCCATCGTCGTACCGGTCAATCCGCTGTGCACGCCCGCCGAACTGTCGTATTTCATCGACGACGCCGGTTGCCGCCTGGCGATCGCGTGGGAGAGCCTGGCGTCCGCCGCGCGGACCGCCGCTTCGGAGAAGGGCATCGACTTCCTCACGCTGTCAGCGGGGGCGACTGCCGACGCGGACGCGATCACCGACGTACACGACTTCGACGACGCCGACATCGCCATGCTCCTCTACACCTCCGGCACCACCGGGCGGCCCAAGGGCGCCGAGCTGACCACCGGGAATCTGACTGCGGCAGCACGTATCTCGGGGCAATTGTCGCAGTCGACCGCCGACGACCGGGTGGGTACCGGGCTCCCGCTGTTCCACGTCTTCGGGCAGGCCGCGGTCATGCTGTCCGGGCTGCACTCCGGAGCCACGGTATCGCTGCTGCCGATGTTCACCCCGACGTCGATGATCGACCTCATCGTGAAGGATCAGCTGACCATCGTCTGCGGTGTCCCGACGATGTGGAACGCCATGCTGCACGCGCCGGACGACACTCCCGCCGATGCGTTCAACCATCTCCGCCTCGCCGTGTCCGGCGGCGCCTCTCTGCCGCTGGAAGTCAGCAACGCGTTCAAGCGCCGCTTCGGCTGCGACATCTCCGAGGGCTACGGCCTCACCGAGACCGCCGCGCTCGGCACGTTCTCCCGGCCGGGCACGCCGTCGCCGATCGGCACCGTCGGTCCGGCGGTACCGGAGGTCGACGTCGAGGTCCGCGGCTCCGACGGTCAACCCGTGCCGACCGGCGAGCGCGGCGAAGTATTCATCCGCGGGCCGATCGTGATGCGCGGCTACTGGAATCGTCCCGACGCGACGGCCGAGACGATCGACGCCGACGGATGGCTGTCGACCGGCGACATCGGGGAATTCGACGAGGCGGGCAACCTGCGCATCGTCGACCGCGCCAAGGAGCTGATCATCCGCGGCGGGTACAACGTGTACCCGAGCGAGGTGGAGAACGCACTCTACGAACACCCCGACATAGTCGAGGTGGCGGTGGTCGGCGTACCCGACGAGCACTACGGCGAGGAGATCGCCGCGGTCATCGCGACGACGCCGGGAGTCACTCTCGACGCCGCCGCGGTGCGCGACTGGGCCAACGATCGCCTGGCGTCGTACAAACTTCCCCGTGCGGTGCACTTCGTCGACGCTCTTCCCAAGGGGCCGTCGGGCAAGATCCTCAAACGCGCGATCGATCCCGAACCGCTGCTCGCGGCCGTCGTCGAATACCGTGCGGCCCGCAACGGCTGACGTCAGAAAGGCACCCGACATGCGCAAACTCACCGGCCTCGACGCCTCCTTCCTGCACCTGGAAACCGGCCCGGTCTACGGTCACGTCAGCAGCCTCGGCATCTACGATCCCAGTACCGCACCGGAGCCGCTGACCGCCGCGACGGTACGTGCCCGCCTGCTCGCGCGAATGCACAAGATGGAGATCTTCCGCAAACGCCTGGTCGAGGTGCCGATGAACCTCGACCATCCCTACTGGGTCGACGACCCCGACTTCAACATCGACGACCACGTCTACGACGTCGGGCTGGCCGCCCCGGGATCGCGTGAGCAGCTGATCGACGTGGTGAGCCGGATCGTGGCGAAACCACTCGACCGATCGCGGCCGCTGTGGGAGATGGCGATCATCGGCGGCCTCGACGACGGGATGGTCGCGGTGTTGACGACGGTTCACCATTCGGCGATCGACGGGGTGTCCGGCGCCGACATCCTCGGCATCATGCTCGACGTCGACCCCAGCGTCGACCAGCCCACACCGGCGCCCCAACCGTGGAAGCCGGAGTCGCAGCCCGCACAACTGAGCCTGTTCGCCTCGGCGGTGACCGCGAACGCGGTCCGCCCGGTGAAAGCCGCGCAGCTGCAATGGGATCTGTTCACCCACTACGCCAAGCGGCCCGGCAACGTCAAAGCACTGTTCGGTCAGCAGTCGATGCGCATTCCGC
Source organism: Gordonia asplenii (assembly GCF_012933505.1). Taxonomy (GTDB): domain Bacteria; phylum Actinomycetota; class Actinomycetes; order Mycobacteriales; family Mycobacteriaceae; genus Gordonia; species Gordonia asplenii. Next base: position 298,303 of record NZ_JABBNB010000001.1, on the reverse strand, counting down.
GCACGCCGTTCAACATCAAGCCGACCAATCGACGCGTCTTCGCGCCCTTCCAGATTCCGTTGAGCGAGGTCAAGGAGATCCGCAAGGGCCTCGGCGCGACGGTCAACGACGTGGTGATGGCGATCTGCGCGGGTGGCCTGCGGACCTGGCTCAGCGAGCACGACGCCCTGCCGGACAAGCCCTTGAAGGCGGGCGTGCCGGTCTCCACCCGAGACGAATCGCAGCGCGGAGCACTGGGCAATCAGGTGTCGCTGGTGCTCGCCGACCTGCCGACGAATCTCGACGATCCGCTCGCTCGGCTCAAGGCGGTGCACGAGTCGATGAACGCGGCGAAGGAGATGCACAACGCGTTGCCGGTGGCGACGATCATCGGCTTCAGCGACTTCGCGGTGCCCGCCATCACCGCGGGCGCGGCGCGCGCACTGCAACGCAGCAATCTCACGTCGACCGTGATCCCGTCTAATGTCGCGATCTCGAATGTGCCCGGGCCGCAGGTGCCGATCTACCTCAACGGCGCGAAACTCGTCGAGTTCTACCCGGTGTCGATGCTCGCCGACGGTCAGGCGCTGAACATCACGCTGCACAGTTACAACGGCAGCCTGTTCTTCGGGCTGATCTCGTCGCCGAACGCCGTGCCCGACATCGCGCATCTGGCCGACCTGCTGCTCGCCGAGCACCAGGCGTTGCTCGCGGCGGCGCGCCAGGGCTGACCGGTTCGCCGACGACGCCGACGGGCGTCGTCGGCCTCCCGGCCGCCTCCCTACCGCAGCGTCGCCGGCCGCACGACCATCACCGAACTCGCCCGACGCCCCTTCTCGCGGATCAGCGCGATGGGGCGACCGTCGGGGTCGATGGCGACGTAGACGTCCTTGCGTCCGATCGGCGTGAGCCAGCGTCCCTGGCTGATTCCCTCGGCCTCGTCGAAGCTGATGTCGCGGTGGCCGAACGCAAGTTTCGCCGCCTCGTCGATGTGCAGGCTCAGTTGCGGTGTCGCACCGCTGTCGGGGTCGCGGACCAGTTCGTCGAGTGTCCGCGCATGGTCCAGCCCGAACGGCCCGACCTTGGTGCGGCGCAATGCCGTCAAGTGGCCCCCGACACCGAGCCCGGCGCCCAGATCCCGTGCGAGAGCACGAATGTAGGTTCCCGACGAACAGTCGACCTCGACGTCGAGGTCGACGAACGGTCCGTCGCGCCGCGTCGCGACGACGTCGAAGCGGTCGACGCTGACCGGCCGCGCCGGCAATTCGAACTCCTCGCCGGTGCGCATCAGCGCATGTGCCCGCCTGCCGTCGACCTTGATCGCCGAGACCTTCGCCGGGACCTGCATGATGTCGCCGGTCAATGCCGCTATGCCCGAGGCGATGTCGTCGTCGGAGACCGCTGAGGCATCCGCGCTCGAAGTGACGTCGCCCTGCGCGTCGTCGGAATCGGTTGCGGCGCCGAGACGGATCGTCGCGGTGTACGACTTCGTCGTCAGCGACAACAGTCCGAGCAGTTTGGTCGCGCGTTCGATGCCGATGACGAGCACACCGGTGGCCATCGGGTCCAATGTGCCCGCATGCCCGACGCGCCGGGTGTTGAATCCCTTGCGGCACTTGGCCACCACGTCGTGGCTGGTGATACCGGCGGGCTTGTCGACGACGACGAGCCCGGCGGTGTCGAGGTGGGCGTGTGCGTCCGCCATCAGGTCAGCGTGATCGTGGTGGTGATGAAGCCCTGGTCGATCAGCCAACGGCCGGGCAGGTGCAGCAGGGGCGCGCCGCCGTCGTCGGTCCGGCCGTCGATCAGGATCGTCGAGGTGAAGGTGCCCGACGCCGGGCCGTCCGCGGGTGACGATCCGCCATCGCTAGGGCCGGCGGTCTGCTCGAAGACGATGTGCGCGTCCTCGAAACCCAGCCAACGGTGTGTCAACGGGAACCAGGCCTTGTAGGTGGTCTCCTTGGCGCAGAACAGCAGTCGGTCCCAATGCAGGCCCGCCGGCCGCGTCGCCAGAACATCGCGTTCGGCGGCGATGCTCGTGTGGTCGAGCACGCCGTCGGGCAGCGCCTCGTGCGGTTCGGAGTCGATGCCGAGCGAGCGCACCGCCATCGAGTAGGCGACGATCGCGGCGCGGTAGCCGTCGGTGTGGGTGATCGACCCGACCACCCCGCGCGGCCACAACGGCTCGCCCTTCTCGCCACGCATGATGGCACCGGCGTCGGCGCCCAACTGCGACAACGCTTCTCGCGCGCAATGACGCGCGGTGATGAATTCGCGACGACGCTTCTCCACGGCCCGCCCGATGATGGGCTCCTCAGCGGGCAGCGCGCTGAGCCCGGCCGGATCGTCGAACGCCTCGGCGCCGACGACGCCGGGCGGCAGGATCTGTTCGATCATGACGTTGGTTGTCCCTTTCTCGGTTCATGTCGCATTTTGAATAGTCCGGATGCTGATCGACGCGTGATCGCCCGTCCCCCGCTGGTTGAGCCGGGACCGAGCGCTGCCGGAGTCCCGTGTCGAAACCTCGCAAGACGAGGATGCCAACGCGCCCAAACGCTTTGTGACAGCCGTCGATTCGTCGCGCCGTGGTTTCGACGCGGGCACGTCTCGCTGCGCTTACTTCGACTCGCTGCGCTCGCTCAGCACGGCGCGTCGGGCCCGGCTCAACCAGCGGCTGGGGCCGCGGCGGTAGGTTCACTTGCCCTGCTGCCGCCGGGCTTCCCGCTCCTCGATCTTGCGGCGAAACTCGGCTGCGCGTTCCTCGTAGTCGGGCGGCAATTCGAAGCGAGCGCCGTGCTCGGGAAGGTCGCGCGCGGTCATGCCCGGGTCCGGCCAGATCTGCCTCAGCAGCGGATCCGGCAGCCCGCGACGCTTCCATTCGCGCGGGTAGCCGACCGACACCTCTTCGAACCGCACGGCGTCGTACCAGGTGGTGCGCGGAATGTGCAGGTGACCGTACACGGCGCAGGCCGCCCGGTAGCGCGTGTGCCAGTCGTGGGTCAGCTCGGTGCCGCACCACAGTGCGAACTCCGGGTACATCAGGATCCGCGTCGGCTCACGTCGTAGCGGCCAGTGGTTGATGAGGATCGTCTGCTCGGCGGGATCGATCGAATCGAGACGTTTGCGGGTCGCTTCGACGCGCGCCCGGCCCCACGCGTCGCGGGTGGGGTACGGCTCGGGGGAGATCAGGAATTCGTCGGTCGCGACGACGTTGCGTTCGCGGGCCAGCGCGAGGGCGGCGAGTGCCGTCGTCGTGCCTTCGGGGCGGAACGTGTAGTCGTAGAGCAGGAACATCGGGACGAGCCGGACCGGCGTCGAGCCGTCCCCGGCGTCGAAGAGCGGGTAGATGTCCTCGGGGGTGATGACGCCGATGTCGCGGCAAGCCTGCACCAGATAGTCGTAGCGCGCCACACCGTGGATCTGCAGCGGATCCTTGGCAGTGGTGTACAGCTCATGGTTGCCGGGCACCCAGATCACGGTGTGGAAGCGAGCGCGCAGGCGGCGAAGTGTGTCGATGATGTCGTCGGTGCGCTCACCGACGTCACCCGCGACGATCAGCCAGTCGTCGGGGTCGGTGGGTCGAATCTTGTCGACGATGTGCTCGTTCCCGCGGTGCGCGACGTGCAGATCGCTGATCGCCCAGAGAGTAGCCATGATGTTCCATCTTTCCAGATCGCCGATCCCGCGCTGGTTCGCCCTGCCGGTGAAACCGAGCCGTGGGATGATCTCGCGGTGAGCTATCCGATGCCGCAGGCCCCGCGCCCGAATCGATCGCCCGGAACCGAGGTCGTCATCAGCGCGCTGCTGGGTGGCATCTTGCTGGTCGGGCCGGACCTGGTGTCAGCCGTACTCTCGATTGTCATCGGCAATGATCTCGACGATGCCCACGATCCGAAGCGATGGATCTTCTTCGCCGTGTACGCGACGGCGTCGCTGTTCACGGTGGCGATGCTTCTGACTCGGGGACGTACCGCGGGCAAGCGGATAGGCGCGGCCATAGTCTTCGTGGTCCTCGTGGGGTTGTCGGATCTGCGGTGGGCGGCCAGCATCGCGGGGCTGTCCGTCCTCACCCTGCAGGACCAGCCGGTCTGGGTAGTCATCACCTTCACGACCAGCACGTTCACCCTCAGTTGGATCCTCGGTTGGAGTATCGCCCGCAGGCAGACCGGATTCGCCTGGATCGGGTTGATACCCGCCCTGCTGCTGCTCGGCGGCTGGATCGCGCTGCTGGTCAACGACGTCGTCGACATCCACGTCGGCCCGCAGTGGATGTCAGAGATGCTGAACAATCTCCTCTACGACCTGGTCGCCTTCCTGGGCATCGTCTGCCTGTGGATATTCGACGTCGTCGGGCTGTCGATGCGGCGACCGGCCCCACTCGCGCAGCCCTACGGTGTGCCGCCGGGATACCAAGTCCCCCAACCGATTCCATATCAGATGCCGGGCTATCCGCCCTATCAGCAGCAGGCGCCGAACCATCCACCCGCTCGCCCCGGACCGACGTACCCCACTCAGCGTTTCTGACGCGACGAGCGCTACTTCAGCTTCCGGTAGCCGGGCGCGCCGGGAAGCAGCGATTTCTGATACGACAGCGAGTTGTCGGCGTCGACGACGAAGCGTCCAGCGCACCGGCCGTGAAGCGACGCGACGACCGCGTCCCACACGCGTGCGTCGAACGGCTCGAAGGTGTGCTCGTAGCCCATCGCGGGCAGCGACTCGTTCGCCGAGATGGGCCAGACACGGCACTGTCCGCCGTCGAGGTCGCCGGTCGCGTACTCACGGGCACTACGGATGCTGAAGTATTCGGTCGGCCCGGGAGCGTCGTCCCCCTTGTTGATCGCGGTCAGGAAGGCGCTGCCCGGGCACACGTCCCGGCCGACGTTCTGTGTGCACGCCGCGCTCGATCCGTACTGCGGAGCGCCGATCGCCACGTAGGTCGCGACTTTGTCGGTGCCACCGAGTTCCTTCAGGTACCAGCGCGCGGACATTCCGCCGATGCTGTGCCCGACGAGAGCGATCTTCGCGCCCGGATGTGCTGCGCGCTCCCGATCGACGGCCGCGGCGATCGCCCGCGCGTCCGACCGGGGTTCGAAGCCCTTGAGGTCGAGGACGGTCGTCGGGTAGCCACGCGACGCGAGGTTCTGTGCCATCAGCGAGAACGGCGCTGTGCCGACGTACTGGCCGGGGATGATCAGCACGCGAGTCTGGGCCGGGGAGGCGTGCGAGGGGGCGATACCCAGTGAGAGGCAGAGAAGCAACGCTGCGGCGACGATGAGCGGCATGCGACGAAATGACATGTGGGCAGCCTAGCCTAACGACTGGCTCAGCGCGCCCATCCCCCGCCCCGATACCGCCATCCCACCGTCGCCAGCCGCGCCACCATGAACACCAGCAGTCCCGTCCATATGCCGGCCAGGCCCCAGTCGAACACCAGCGACAGCCAGATCAGCGGCAGGAAGCCGCCCAGCGCCGATACCAGGGTGGCGGTCCGCAGGAACGCGGCGTCGCCCGCACCCAGCAGCACACCGTCGAGCGCGAATACGACACCGGCGATCGGCAACATGCCGATCAAGAACCACCACGGCGTCGCGATCGCGTGCAGCACCGCCGGATCGGAGTTGAAGACCCGGGGCAGGCTCGACGCGCCGACGGCAAGCACGGCCGCGACGACGACGGATACCACCACCGACGCGACGGTCACCCGGCGCGCGACGCTCTTGGCTTCGGCGACGGCCGCCGCGCCCAGCGCGGCACCGACGAGACTCTGCGCCGCGATCGCCAGCGAATCGAGCAGAAGCGAGAGGAACTCCCATACCTGCAGCACCACTTGATGCGCCGCAACGGCTTCCACCGAGAATCGCGCCGCGACGGCCGCGGCGGAGACGAAACAGATCTGAAAGGACAGACTGCGGGTGATGAGGTCGCGAGCCATCGTCAGCTGTGCGCGGATGATCGTCGAGTCGGGCCGCAACGAGACTCCGGAGCGAATTACGTGGCGCACCAACGCCGCTGCGAAGAGCAGTCCGGTCAACCCCTGCCCCACGAGGTTCGCCCACGCGCTTCCGTGCAGCCCGAGTCGGGGCAGCCCGCCGACGCCGTGCACCAGGCCCACGCACAACACAGCCGAAACACCAAGACCCACAACCACATTGACCACCGGAGCACGCGTCTCCTGAACTCCGCGCATCCAGCCGTTGCCGGCCAGCGACACCAGGATCAGCGGCACCCCGAAGATCGCGATGCGCAGCCAACTCGCGGCGTCGGCGGCCACGGCGTCGTCGGGGACCAGTGCCCGCATCACCCACGGCGCGGCGACGAATCCGATGACGACGAGCAGCACACCCACCCCGAGGGCGATCCACGTCGCCCCGACACCCTCGGCGATCGCACCGTCACGGTCACCCGCTCCGAAACGTCGAGCCGAGCGCGCGGTGGTGCCGTAGGCGAGGAAGGTCAGCTGGGTCGACACAATCGCCAGGACCAGCGTCCCGACGCCGAGGGCCGCCAACTCGTGCGCACCCAGCCGCCCGACGACGGCGAGGTCGAGCAGCAGATACAGGGGCGGCGCGACGAGAACGGCGAGAGCCGACGTCGACAACGCCGCGATCCTCTTCATGCGCAGACATCCTGCCAGGCCGGCTGCGCGCGACGGCACCGCCCACCGTCAGCGGTGCGGTTCTCGGGTCGTCACTGCCCCGAACTCTGTCCGGAGGTGAGCCAGCGCGTTTCATACGGCGCCCACACCATCGGCTGCCCGCTCACCATCGCTGATATCGGGTGGTCGGTGATGTTGACGATGACCTGCGCTCGCGCGGTCGCCAGCGCCAGCAGGCCGTCGGCGACGAAGGTCTCTCGCCGCTCGACGCTCGGTGGAAACCATCGGACGAATCTCCCCAGCACGTCGAGCATCGTCAATGGTTGTCCGCCGGTGCTGCTCCAGGTGTCGGTCCACAGGCAGTCCACGCAGAGCGCGTCGCCCGGTTTCGGATTCCAGTACAGCGCCGTGTCGGCGCCGCCGGCGGCGAGCTCGATCATCGCTGCCACGCGTACGGCGATCTGATGCTGCGACGTCCAGCCCGGTCGCGTCGGCTCGACATACCACTCCAGCCACCAGACGGGTAGGTCGGTGTGGATGCGAAGCCACCGGCCCACGGCGGCGAACTTCTGGACGGCGGTGAATTCGTCAGGACTGCCCTGCGCCGTGGACGCGTGGGCGTCGACGGCGACGAAATCGGCTCCTCTCCGGTGCCGGTTCCAATAGTCGAACGCCTCGAGGTTGCGGCGATCGATCGCTCCCCACGGGCCCCGAAGCGGGGAGCCACCGGGAGCGTCGGGGGCGATACTCGCGAAATCGAGGTAGGGTCCGCCGACGCGATTTGCCGGGTTGACTGCCTTCACCGCGTCGTAGACGAGGTTGTACATCGCCGTGTACCCGGCAGCGTCCCATTGCCCACGTCGGTCGTCGTAGAACCCCTTGAACTCGTTCCAGACGACGAAGTACCGCACATCCGGGTAGCGCTTGGCGACCTGGGCAGCCAATTCGGCGAAGTCGGCGAAATGTGCGGACGAGGGTGCGACTTCCAGACGGGACCAGTCGGTCTGACCGGGCTCGCCTCCCCTCATCCAGTCCGGCGCGCAACAGAGCACGATCACCGGCGTTCCGCCGCTGCGACGAATGAAATCCATTCGCCGGTCAAGGCTGCGAAAGTCGTATCGGCCGGGCGCCGGCTCGGGATTGTCCACCCCCCAGCCCATGATCGCCTGGGCTTGAACCATCGGGACCGCCGCGACGGCGGCCCGGGCCCGGTCCACCGCATCGGGGATGCCGCTGTCGGCGCTGAACTGCGTGTGGGTGAAGCCCCATCCGGGCCAGGGTGCATCGGTGTGCATCGACGGGGTCGGAGTCGGATGGCGATACACGCACATGGCCACGACCAGCGCGCTCGCCAGGACGATGATGAGCAGGCCGCCGCCGACCGACCAGCGGGCAATCCTCCGCACGGTCGGTTTCGTCGAATTCGTCATCGGTTCACGGGCGCGGTCACACGTCGGCGGCGGGCCACGACTTCGACGGCGATTCCTGTGGGATGTGCGCCCGCAGCCGGGAGACCAGGACGATATTGAGTGCGATGATGCCCATAAACCCGGCGACGAGCGCGCCGCCGAGAATCATGGCGATTCGAAACACTGTTTCCATGACGGGTTGCGCCACCTTATCTCGTTGCCCGGCTACCACGGAACGGAGACGAGCTCACTGTACAGATCATCTATCTGATCTGGTTCGAGGCTGTCGCTTCGAAACATCTTGGGCGAATTCTTCAATTCGAATGCGAATCGCGGCCGACGGTCGATGACCCGCAGTTCCACGAGGGTCGCGATCAAACCGTGTCGTATCAACAAATGGCGGGTCAGTGGGATCCACGACCGCTCAAACAGTTCCGGGTCACCGACGTGGAGCAGCGACGCGAAGACCGGGAGTCGTCTGCGCCGGTAGGTCCGATACATGATGTAACACGACTGGTCGCCGTGAACGATTACGAGGTGGCGTACCGCAAGCGCCCGTGCGTGATCGCGGTACAACTGCAACTCCGCGCCCGCGATCACCGACGCGATCACTTCGGGGTCCGAACTTATCCTGGTTCGCGGGTTCGGTGTGGGCCAGGGCAGGTTCGGAATGAGCGCCGCGGAGGTGTCGAGGAAGCGAAACTTGTGCCAGGCGAGAATCTCTTGCGGACCGTCGTCGGGTGAGAGCACCGTGAAGTGATAATCCGCCTGCGCGAGCATCGATTTCAGCAGAAGTATGCTGCGGGACCGGTAGTCGGGCAGCACGCACCAGGAACCGAGGTTGCAGAAGCGCTCCGTCCGCCCGGCGATCAGGCGTTCGGAGTACAACGCCAACAATGTGCCGACGACACGTTGCCCGTCGCGGATCATGAACCCGCGGTTGGGTGCGTCCGCCGTCCAGGGGGCCTGCGAGCACGCCCGCTCCCACGGGACCCCCGGATTGTGATTGACGTGCAGGAACTGCGCGACGGCCCCGATGTCGGCGTCGGTGATCGGAACCAGTTCGACGGTCACGGGCCCGGCCGCATCGACGCGATCACTGACGCATCATCGGTCGTCGCGACCGGGTCTTCGCATGCTCGGCGCCACCAATTCTGTCCCGACTGCGGCAGCGTGTAAATGGGGTCGTAGTACGGATACACTCTGTTCAACGCGTCGACATCGGACTCGTCCAGTCCGGTGCGGTAATTCTTGTTCCAATGCGATATTCCGCGAATACGATCGTAATAGACGACCTGATGTACCCAGCGTTTTCCAACGAACGGAACATCGCACACTATCCTCGGTGTCGCGAATCCCGGAAGATATCCCATGATCTCCAGTTGCAGCTGCTGTGCCTCCCACAGCGCTACTCGCCAATGCTCGGAATGCGGGATCATGTCGCACATGTAGAAGTAATACGGCAGAATGTGCGCCTCACCCTGAAGTGCCAGACACAGGTCGAGCAGATCGGCTGAAGTGTCATTCACTCCGCGTAGCAGCACGCCCTGGTTTCGCACATCGCGCAATCCGGCGTCGAGTAATCCGCGGGTCGCCTGCTCCACCAGCGGTGTCACCGACTGCACATGGTTGATGTGCGTATGCAACGCCAGATTGACCCCACGAGCCGCGGCGAGGTGGGCGACGCGTCGCACGCCGTCGAGCACCCCGGCCTGCAGCCAATGCTGCGGCAGATCAGCGAGCGCCTTGCTGGCCAGGCGGATGTCGCGAATTGTCTCGATGTCGAGGAGTTGGCGCACGAACGCCTCCAACCGCGGCCAGGGGACGTTGGCGACGTCACCGCCGGAGACCACGACGTCGCGCACCGTCGGCGTCGCGCGGAGGTATTCGAGCATGCGGTCGTACCGGTCGACGGGTTTGAGAGTCAACCGCGCCTTGTCGATCGTCGGCGTCGAGTTGCCGATCAAGTCCATCCTCGTGCAGTGGCCGCAGTATTGCGGACACGTGGAGAGGAGTTCGGCGAGCACCTTGGTGGGATAGCGGTGCGTCAGTCCTTCGACGACCCACATCTCGCTCTCATGCAGTGAGTCTCGCTCCGCATACGGATGCGAACACCAGTGTGACTCCCGATCACTCAACACCGGCAGCATGTAACGGCGGATCGGGTCGGCGTAGAACAGGTCGGTGAGTCCGCCGCGCGCCTGCGCACCGTGGGGGGCGATCGTGTTGAGGACCTGGGGCGGTACCAGCATCGACATGGTCGCGCGTTGCTCCTGGTCGGCGGCGAGATCGTCGTAGAACCGCTCGTCGAGCAGGCCGCCGACGACGGCTCTCAACTGTCGGATGTTCTTGACCGAATGGGCCCGCTGCCACTGCGGGTCGCACCATTGCGCCCGGCTGACGTCGGCCCAGCCCGGATAACGTCGCCAGTCGGGTTCGTACAGGCTCCTGCGCTCATAGGTGTAGGGCTGGTCGGTCGCCCCGGCATAGCCGGTCGGCGCCGGGGAAACGAATGTGGTCATCGTGACAGAACCTTTCGTGAGGCAGATCGCGGTTCGACGCCGTCGTTCAACTCGGCGACGACTCGGTGGCCTGACCTGATCGCGCCCTCCATCAAGCCGAAGAACTCGAGACTGGTTTCGGTGCCCGCCCAATGGATCCGCCCGTGCGGCTCGGTGAGCGTCGGGCCCAGACGTAACCAATCGCCAGGACCGAATAGCGCGGCATAACAGCCCCTGCTGTACTTCTCCGCGAGCCAGTCCGTGACGGTGTAGTGCGGTCGCGGCAATTGCGGGTAGAGGCGACGCAAGTGTGCGAGTACAGAGTCGCGCTGCCGTTGCGGCGACTGCCGGGTGAACTCCGCGGCAGCCGCGCCGGTGACGAATCCGGTGAGCACTCCGGCCGATTCATCCGACGGCGAGTCGTCGACCGTCGACAACAGCGGCCCGGATGTGCTCACCGACCAGCCGGACAATCCACTGTCGCGCCAGATCGGCGTCGGATAGCTCAGGTGCACTTTGATCGCACATCCGTGTCCCGTCGCCGGTGTCGCCCGGGGGCTCGGCAGAGCCGGCCGGTACTGGATCTGCTGCGCCAACGCGGGCGGAAGCGCGACGACGACACGGTCCGCCCGAATCTCGCACGGTGCACCGGCGTCGGGTCCGCATCGTACGAGCGCGCCGTACGCATCCTGCTCGATCGCGTACACCGGATGGCTCAGTCGCACGCGTTCGCCGAGCCGACGATGAAGCGCCTCGCACAGCAGTTGCGCGCCACCGTCGATACGCCACTGCTGCGCCCCTCCATCGAACGCGTTGAGGTAGCGGATGCCACCTCCCGAGCGAAGGTAGAAGGCCATGTGCAGAACCGAGATCGCGGCGGGATCGGCAGCCATCATCTCGCCGATGAACAGTGGGAAGAACGTCCGTGCGTCGCGCTGGTCGATCACGTCGGCGAGCCATTGCGCGGCGGTGAGTCGATCGAGGTCGGCGGCGTGCGGCGTGAGCCAGGGAGCGTCCGGCCGGACTTGCTCGACGAGGTCTTCGAGGTGGTCGAAGAGCTCACCCAGCGCCACAGCGCCGAACGGCGGCACACGCGTCGCCGTGGTCGTTCGCCGATTGGCGACCAGGAACGTGCTGTCCCCGTCCATCGTCGTAGCCGCGAGGGCCAGCCCGTATTCGCGTATCTTGGCGAGCAACTCGGTATGCCGTTCGCCGAGATACGCGGCGCCGCCGTCGACGATCAGGTTGTCTGCCAGTCGGATGCCGTGCACACGACCGCCAACCCGGTCGCGTGCCTCGACGACGACCACCTCGGCGCCGTTGTCCATCGCGTCAGCCGCGGCGGTGAGGCCCGCCAGCCCCGCCCCGACGATCACCACCCGCATCTCCGGCCTGCTCATGAGACCACAGCGACCATTCTTGCGACCAAACCGCGCGCCGACGGGTCGTCGACGAAGTCCTCATAGGACAGTTCGGTACCGCATTCCCGCGCGATGGCGCTCAGGACGCGGGTCGCGAGCAGTGAATCGCCGCCGAGGTCGAAGAAGTCGGATCGCTCGTCGACATCCTTCGTGCCGAGCACCCTGCGGAATATCTGGACCATCTGTTCAACGCTCATCTGGCGACTGCCTTTCCATGGGAACTCGGGTGTGCTGTGTTCAGGGCATCGGCGGGGTCGCCGATGCGTCGCATGGCGGCGCGGTCGACTTTGCCGCTGGTGGTATAGCTCAGGGCGGCCACGAAGATGAAGCGTGTCGGCACGAATTGACGGGGTAGCCGTTCACCGAGGAATCGCCTCAGCTCGGCCGTGGTAGTTGAGCCGGACGCAACGACGTAGGCGGTCAACGCGGTGCGACCCAGTCGTTGTTCGCCGAGCACCACCGCACCAGCAACGTCTGGATGCGCACGCAAGTGGATTTCGACCTCGGCCGGGTGTATTCGCACCCCCGACACTTTCAGCTGTTCGTCGGCGCGGCCGAGTCCGTGGAGCAGGGTGTCGTCGTCGCGCGAGACCAGGTCTCCGGTCCGGAACCACCGGGCCGGACCCGTGCCGTGATCCAGCACTCCGAACGAAGCCGCGGTGGCGATCGGCAGGCCGAGGTAGCCGGTCGCCAGCGACGGTCCCGACACCAGCAACTCCCCCTGTGCGGTGACATGGTCGACGACGTGCGGCAGCGGCCGCCCCAGCGGGGCTTGTGTCCGTTGCAACACCGATGATTCGGTTCCCGGACCGTTGAGTGTGACGGCGTGGGTGATCATCGTCGTCTCAGTGCATCCGTAGGTGTTGAGCAGTCGGACGTGCCCGACGCCCAGCGACCGCCACTGCCGCAGACGGGTCGGGTCGACCCGCTCCCCGCCGATCACCACCAGCCGCACCGTATCGGGCAGCGCTGCACCGGACTCGTGCAGATGGAGCACGAGCTCATGCCAGAACGCGGTCGGCAGGTCGAGCACTGTGATCTTCCGTTCGGCGAGCATGCGGATGAACGGTCCGAACGCTCCGCTATGGGCGGCGTCGTCGAAGACCAGCGTTGCTCCGGCAGTCATCGTCGGCAGGATCTCCTCGAACGATGTGTCCCAGCTCAACGAGGCGAATTGCAGCACTCGATCGGCGGGGGTGAGTTCGAACAACGCACGCAATGCGCGGACTGTCACCGTCAGCGCGTGCCGGGGTACGACCACCGGTTTGGGCAGGCCGGTCGATCCCGAGGTGCACAGGACGTACGCGGCGTCCTGTCCGTGCCAGATGCGTTGCGGCAGTAGCGGATCCGGCACCGGTCCGGCGGCGTCGACGGTGTCGGTCCGGACTCCTGCCACGCTCCGGGCAGCGGAGGCGAACAGCCGGTCTACGCCGAGGGCCTCGCTGAGCGCCTGTTTGCGCGCGAGTGGGAGCGCGGAATCGATCGGACAGTAGGTGGCACCGGCCTGCAGGACACCGAGCAGCTGCGTGACCATCGAGGGCGTATGGTCCACCAGCACGCCGACCAGCCCGGCGTCGAACCCGCGGCTGCGATATCTGATCGCCGTGTCCCGCACGTGCTCGGCGAGTTCGCCGAAGGTGGTCGGCGTCCCGTTGTGGATGAGCGCGGTGTGCTCCGGCCGCGAGCGTGCGGCGACGGCGAAGTCCGTCAGGACGTCGCCGACGACGTCGGCATCGGGTGAGACGATGCCGGCGTCGGGATAGATTGTTCGAAACATGATGGACCTGCCTTGCGGTGTCTCGCGGGGGTCGGGGTTGGACGGTCGAACTCCTCTCAGGGTCGTCAAGACGTCAGCAGTACGAAGCGCTCGATTACGACGAGTGCGAATCCGATCAGCAGTGGAACCGCGGCCAACGTGAGTGGGCGCAGCCGCCTGCGATTCCCGGATCCCAACTGAATCCCCCGCGCTTCGCGGAAGCCGAGGACAGCCAGCAGCAGGATGAGGAACACGACCCCGACCGGCGTCCACGGAGTTCGCCACACCTTGACCCCGGTCGCCAGCGGAGCGGATCGGGCGGCGACGGCACCGGGTGGCCAGGTGAGGGTATAGACGGCGGCGTCCGGGTTCTCGGCGACAACGCGGATTCCCGGTGTCGCGGCAAGCGCCTGGCGGAATCGATCGCCCCATCCGCGCAGATAGCCCTGGCCGAACATGATGTAGGCCTCCTGGCTCCGGGTACTGATCAGGTATCCCCCGGGCCCCTGCTCGCGCAGCGCAGACACGACCGCGGTGACGTCGGTCGGGTCCAGCGGCGCCATCGTGTTCTTCCACGTCACTCGCTCGACGTCGCGGTACCCGAGCGGTATGAACGGCGTGGAGTCGAGTTCGGGTATCGCGGTGACGTAGATGAATCGGACATTGCCCGACGTGTGCTCGTAGACATTCGCCACCGCGGTCACGGCACCGGTGTCGATTCGCTCGAACGCCTCGTTTCCGTAGCGCGTCACGAAGAACGCGAACAGCATCACCAGCGCACTTGCGCCCGCGGCACAGCGAGCGAGCAGTGACGGCGCAGCGGTCGGCCGCGGAAAGTAGGCCAGCGCGGCGAGGACACAGGCGGGCGCCAGCGCGAAGAGATAGACGCGCAGTGCCATCTCACCGCCGTAGCTCTGCATCAACGCAAGACCGACCGGGGCGGCGACCAGTGCCAGCAGCACCCGATCCTGCAGCCCGGCGCGACGTCGGCGCAGCGCACCCAAGCCGGCGATCAGAAACACCAGCACGGTCGACATCATTCGAACGCGCACCACCCACTGATGGCCGGAGTCGCCGAGACTCGCACGACTGGAGATGTTCGCCGACACCGTTCCACCGACGTTGCCGACGCCGCTGAGCACCGCGTTGAAATGGCCGCCCCAGTACGCCTGGGTCATGTAGCTGATCCACGCCACCAGGATCACTCCCAGCAGTACGGGCAGCCCGGTCAGCACGCATCGCCGCGCGAGCACCAGAGCACCGGCGCTCAGCAACATCGCGCACGGAGTCAACTGATGGCAGACCGTGGCCGTGACGAACAGTCCGACGAGCACCACGTACACAACGACACGTTCGGACGGGGAGCTCGCCCGCTGCGGCAATTCCCCGGGCGTCGTATCTCGCCACATCCGGTGCCAGACGCGTTGTCCGACGCGCAGCGGCCGCCGAATGCTCGGCAGTCCGTCGGGTGTGCGGAAGCACATCACGAGCAGTGCCAGGAAGAGCAGGTAGAGGAGCACTCCCCAGCCCTGCGGCGAGAAGTAGTCCTGCCCCACCCAGTTGAGCAGGCAGAAGAACAGTGCCGCAAGCCATTTCGCCTGCCCCGACATCCGCAGCCCGGTGAGCAGGAGTCCGAGCGCACCGAGGTAGGTCAGGTTGAACACCACCGGAGCACCGGTGAGCAACGGATGCAGGGCCGTGATGTCCCCGGTGCCCACCCAGAACGCCGCCAGACCGAAGAAGCCGGGCCACGACCATCGCGCGTCGAGTCCGGGGGCCGTCGTGCCCGTGCGGTCGATGTACTCGACGAAGCCGGCGTGGACCCAACTGATCGCGAATCGTGGCTCAGACTCGATCAGGGCGGTGATCCCGTGCAGCATCAGCGTCAGCAGGATGAGTTGGACACACAGCAACCACACCCGACGTCCCGACAGCGACAGGGTCGCCACGAACGCGACGATCAGCGCTGCCGGCCCGAGCAGCATGGAAGCCGGCAGCACCGAGATGAGGCCCAGCCCGGTCATCGCGTTCAGATCGATTCGATCGAGCGGCACGATGTAGAGAGCGACCGATGCCGCAGTCAGCAGACACCGCGCGGTGACACCGACCCACGCAACGTGTACGGGTCGCGGGCTCCGCGACCCGGTCGTGGCGTCGTCCGCAGCCAGGGTCGATTCCGCCGCGTGGACCGGCTGTCCCGGGGTCGCGCTGACGACGGTCATCTGCTCGCCTCACTGGCCTCGGCGGGTGCGTCGACGCGCCACCGCCACCCGAGCAAGCGTCCGAGATCGACGAGCACCGCCGACATCGCCACGCACTGCCCCAAGAGCACGGCGACCCCGACGGCGGTCAGCGCCGGGTTCCCGAAGCCCGCGAACAACTGCGGACACTGCTGAAACGCAATTACCAGGCCGAGCACCATGCACGCACGCAGCGACTGGACTGCGATGATCCGGCGCGATCTGGTGCGGGCGCGCAGGGTACCCAGATAGACGTCGACCACCGCACTGGGCAAGCTTGCGAAGGCCAGCAGCTGGAGCAGCACCACGGCGTCGAGGTAACCGGCACCGAGCAGTCCCATGGCGTAGGGCGCCGCCAGACACACCACCACGGCGCCGACCAGCAGCAGACCGACTGCCCGGTTGAGCGCCGACCGGCAGAACCGCGCCAGGTTCTCCGGGTGGCGGACCCCCTCCACGGCCATCGGCGTGGCGATATTGACCGCGACGAGGTTCATCATTGTGGCGACCGACCAGGCGATGAAGAAGTACGCATAGGTGTGCGGCGCCACGTGGACGGCCACCAGGATCGGGACGAGAAACATCGCGCCGTAGAGGAACAACGCGCCGAGGTAGTCTCCGGCGAAGAACCGGGCGATCTGCACCGACGTCAGGTCCGTATCGTGCACCGACGTCCGCACGTGCCGCGGTAGGAGCTTGCCGAAGATCAACATGTTCACCGGGATCATCACGATGATCATCGGGATGATCCAGGAGTAGAACACGCCCGTGCGCGGCATGGCGTGGGCGAGAACCACCAATAGGACGATCTTGGCGATGGCGAACGTCACATTCCACACCGGCACCCACACCGCTTGACGCAGTCCGGTCAGCACGCTGTCCTGGATCGTGATGACACTGGCGGCCGCCGCCGCCGCAACGAACCAGAGCCGGTTGGCGGGTTCACGCAGAATGTCGTAGGCCGGGCCGCCCCAGACGTGCAGGACGAAGAGCAGTACGACGGCGAGGACGGCGACCGCCGCAGACGTGACGAGATAGACGAATGCGACGACGATGACGGTTCGGTGACCGGTCTTGGGGATGAACCGGTTCAGGGTGCCCGCGAAGTTGGCTGACACCACGCCGGTCAGCAGCATCAACGCCGACAGCGCCGCCGAGCCGCGCCCGACGTCGGAGTCGCTGTAGTACCGAGCTGCGAGAACCCAGTAGACCAGCCCCAACGCGCCGGAGATGCCGGTGCTCAAGACCAGCGCGTAGGAGTTTCGCAGAAACCCGGTCGACGCGCTGTGTCGGCTCGGCGAGCGGCGGACCCGGTCGTCGGTCGCGGGGAGCTGCGCCCCCTCGATCTCGCCCACACCGGTCACCGCCGCGTGCTCAGCCATTGCGCCCCACCCGCTTGCGGGCACGTCGGGCCGCCCGAACCGCGGCCCACCCGGTGGTCAACATTCGATCGGTCCAGAAGATCCGTTCGGAGCCGGTCATGATCGTGGCGAACTCCGCGGCGTCGGTATGCCGACGGATCGTCAGCCGCGGCACTCGGAAGAGGTCACCGGCTGGGTTTGCCCAGACATTGGCCACCGCTGCGGCGCAGCGATATCCCGCGGCCCGAACGGCCAGCCTGACCCGGGGACTGGAGTACCCGAACGGATAGGCGAACGCCCGGACCGGCGCACCGATGCAGTCTTCGAGCAGCGTCCGCCCGACGTGCAACTCATCGGCGAGGTCCACCGCGGGGCACTGGTCCAGTTCGGGGTGGCTGTGGCTGTGCGCGCCGATCTCGACCCCGGCCGCCGCGAGGGACCGTACCTGCGCCCAGGTCAGCATCGGACCGAGCGGTTTGCCGCTCGCGTCGGGCCCGGCGTCGGCGACCCACCCGGTCGTGACGAAGACTGTGGCGGGAAAGTCGTTGCGGCGCAATATCGGCCATGCGGACTCGGCGAAGTCGGCATAGCCGTCGTCGAAGGTGAAGACCACTGGCCGCGGTGGGAGCGGGGCGCCGGTCGCGAAGGCGCGGGCCAGCTCGGAGAAGGTCATGCCCGTGTAACCGCTCTCTGCCAGGAAAGTCACCTGTTCATCCAGCGCACGCGGCGTGACCGACAATCTGCGCGTCGCTGCGGACGGTTCGTCGGCGACGGCGTGGTACATCAGCACGGGAACCTGCCCACCTGGCTCGTGCCCGGTCATGTCTGCGCCGGGGATGTGCTGCGGCGGCGCACGGGTGCCCCACCGCGGGCGTATCCGGCGGCCGCCGCGAGAAGCCCGACGGAGATGGCCCCCGCGCGCTCTATTCCCGCCCGGTCGCCGCGCAACGAGTCACCGACACCCCGTGCGACACCCCGAGTCAGCACGCGAGAGGTGTAGGTCCGTTCCGCCGACAGCGCGTCGCCGACCCCGACGCTGCGCGTGACCGACGCCTTCGACAACCCCTCTGCGAAGCACCGCGAGCGGAAGTACGAGAAGGTCTCCCGGCCGGCGGGCACCCGATGCCAGATCACCGCCTCGGGTTCGAAAACGAACGTCCAGTCGGGCCGGTGCTGACTCACCCGGATGCAGAACTCCGTCTCTTCACACCCCAGGGGACGACTCTGTTCCGACGTCCGACCGATATGACTGGGGAATCCGCCCGCGACCGTGAAGACTTCCCGCCGGAACGAGGCGTTGCCGCCCAGAAGATTTCGGACGGGGCCGGGCTCACGGCCGGTGTAGGTGCAACCGAGGACCCAGTCGAATTCCTCCGGGAACCACCGCGGACGCGCACTGGCCCACCGCGGTAGCGTCGTGCCGCCGACGCCGGCGATGTGCTCGTCGGTGTATGCGTCGTGAAAATGTCGAAGCCAGTCACGGTGGGCCACCGCGTCATCATCGAGGAACGCCACGATCTCCCCAGACGCTACTTCGACGCCGGTGTCCTTACCGCCGGACAGGCCGCGGTGGTGGTGATTCTCGACGACGGTCACGTCGGTCATGGCTGTCCGCAGCCGGTGGTAGAGGTCGGCGTTGTAGTCGACGACGACGATGATCTCACGCGCCGCCATCGTCTGGGCGCGCACGGAGTCGACGGCATCGACGATGTCGTCCCACCGGTCGAGGGTGTAGACGCAGATCACCACGGATATGGTCAGGGTGAGTGGGGGTTGTGCCATTCTCATCGGAGACACCTGTCTGTCTGGCGAGTCAGCTGGAGATAGGTCATCGCGACCGGTGGTCGGGCATTTCGCCCGGCGACGCGGCGGCTGCCCCGACGGGTATCAGCCACACCAGCGCCGCGACGACGGCGACCGCGATGACTCCGCCGGTGATCGACCAGGCATTGGCGGCGAGCATCGCCTCGACCACGATCGCGTTGACTGTCGCGCCGCCGGCGACGCCGATGATCAGCGCCACCGCAAGGTCGAAGCTCGGCAACATGCGGGTGATGGCGATCGCGGGGGCCGCGACGGCGAAGAACGCGAGCCACAGCCGCCCGGCGAGTTCCGGGGCAGACGCGATGAACACTCCGGTCGCCACGCCCAGGAGGGCCGTCACGGTCGCCGCGATGAGGCGGCCTTCGATCGGCGGCGAGGATCTCGGCGGTCGCATCAGTTGCGCCAATGCCGCCGAACTGTCGCGGATAGTGCGCATAACGATCTGAAGCGCCATCACCTGCTCCTCATCGATGATCTATTTGTAATGTGTTCGATCGGCGCTCGCCCCTCGACGAATGCCCGGTATCACGTCGATTCCGCGGATCGCGCGGCGTTGCGCACCGCTCGCCGGGCACCCCTGCGCGACAACGTCCTCACGACGCGACCGGTGATCCCGGTGTCGTGACCGTGCAGCACGGTGCGCAGCACGCGAATGCCGTCGCGAATTGCGTGAAGATTCGATTTTCCCGAGCGGCGCGGCATCTCGAGGCTGGGCACCTCGGCGACGCGCAAGCCGCCACGCATGGCGTTGACTACCATTTCCGCTTCGATTTCGAAGCCCGAGGCGGAGAGCGCGAGGGTGTCGAGATAACGGCGGTGGAATGCACAGAAGCCGTAACAGAGATCAGTTAGTTCCGTGTCATAGATGCTGTTGAACACACCGAGCAGAAACCGATTTCCGAGACGACGGAACGGCGTGATGTCCAACGATCCTCCACCGACTACGAACCGCGAACCCTTGACGAAGTCATAGCCGTTGGTGAGGAAATGCAGATAATGTCGTATCTCCTGGGGCGCCATGCTTCCGTCGGCGTCCATCATCACGACGAGGTCTCCGGTCGCGGCGAGAAAGCCGGTCCGCAGAGCGGACCCCTTTCCTACGCCGTCTTGGGCCACGACCCTGATGTCGGGACGGTATCGACTCGCGGTGATCAGGGTCGCGTCGGTAGAGTTGCCGTCTACCAGGATGATCTCGTCGACCTCCTCGGCAATCTGCTCGAGCACCCACGCGATGTTCCGCGCCTCGTTTCGGACGGGAATGATCAGGCTGACAGTAGGCGACGGATTGACCACGGCTCCAGTTGGTATTGTTTCGTCCGACGGTCGCGTAGCCGGAATTCCGTCGACGGTTCCGACTCGCGGTCGTACACCGGTCATGGTGGACTCCAAACATCGATGTGCGGCAAATCGCGTCACAAGACATTCCAGGGCGCCGGTGAATTACGATCCGCCGTCAGCGGCGAAGCCGCGTGAATAGTTGATCTCGGGGCAGGCGTCAGCGCGAATAGGGCGACCTGAACCGCCTTGCACAACACCCGGTCGACGCCACGTGCGTGTCGTTAGAAACCTTGCACCCAGCAGGTCGTGTTTCGCGAGGCCGGCCGACCGGAGCCTATTACCGTCCTTAGTACCTCGGCCTCGACGTTAGATCTTACGACAAACGCGACGATATGGCGATCCATTCGTTTGGATGAATTTGCAGCAAAGGCGCCGGTCGCCGATATGGGAAAAACCGATTCGGGGCGCTCAGATAGTTACGCCTTTCAATTAGCTGCAAACACCAACTCGCTCGTTAGTAATAGTTATTACAACTCTTATAGCTCGCATAATTGAGGTAATATGCTGCGCACTAAATAGTATTACAATGAGATGTGGTTGTAAATGCGGGCGCAGCGGATCGTTCTGCTCCGATTCTGGTACTGCGCCAGGGCGACCGAGCAGAATTGTCGGCGTGGCTGCAGTCGTCCGCGGTGCCGTCGGCCCTGGTTCTGCGGGCTCAGATCGTGCTGCTGGCCTCGCAGGGGATGCCGAACACCGAGATAGCGCAAACGTTGGGTGTGTCGCGCCCCACCGTGATCGGTTGGCGCCGACGATATTCAGAACGCGGACTCGACGGACTGACCGACGAGCATCGCCACGGCCGGCCCCGCGAGATCGATCACTCCGGTATCGTCGCGGCAACTCTGCAAGCACCGTCAGCCGAATTCGGCATCAGACAATGGTCGACGCGAATGTTGGCCGCGCAGTCGGAGGTCTCCGACACGACAGTTGCGAAGGTGTGGCGAGAGTACGGAATCATCCCATGGCGCACCGGGGCGTTTCGATTCGCGACCAACCCCCAACTGGAAGCGTTCGACGTCGAGATAGTCGGCCTCTACGTCGGCCCGCCGGACGCCGCAGTCGCTCTCCACGTCGACGACACCTCGCGGTTTCACCCGCTCTCCTCACCGCGAAACGCACTCTCTCCCCTGCTGAGCGCGCTGACCGATGCCTCCGGACCCAACGCGGCCGTCGACCGCACGAGTCCGAGCTTTCCGGAATTCGTCGCAGCGATCATCGATGTCCATCCCGACCGCGAACTCCACCTCATATTCGACGATCAGCGACGCACCACGCGGGGCCCGGCGGGGTCGCTGCCACAAGACGATCCTCGCGTGCGTACATATTCGACGCCGACTCATGCGCTGTGGCTCAATCTGCTTCAGGTGTGGTCGTCGATGACCCGGATGCGAGCCGACTCGCCGACCGTCGCCGACCTCGACTTCGGAATCCGAAGACTGGTCGGCGCATGGGACCGGCGCAAGCGCTTCGCATGGACGAAGACTGATCGATTCTCCACCTGATACGCAGGCGCGCTCGGGGTCAGACGCTGCCGATGGTGTTCAGCAAGTCAGCGACGACCTCGTCACGGTCACCGCGCGCGCTGTACCCGCAGGCTCGATGATGACCGCCGCCGCCCAGCGCCCGCGCGACCGGAACCAGATCCACCGAAGACTTCGAGCGCAGCGACACAGTCCACTCACCCGGCGTGCCCTCTTTGAAGACCACCGCCACTTCGGCTTCGACAACCGTCCGCACGACGTCGATGACGCTCTCCAATTCGGCCCAGCCGAGGCCGTCGGACGCGTCGGCGTCGATGACGGCGTACACCAGGCCGCGTCCGCCGAACTGCTCGGACCGCAGCGTCGCGGTGGCCAGCACCTTCTCCACCATCTTCAGCCACGCGAACGGGTGGCTGTCGAGCAGCGTCCGACTCCACCGTGCGCCGTCGACGCCCGCCTCGAGAAGCCGGGCGGCGATCGTCAACGACGCCGGCCGCGCCCACTTGAACGAACCGGTATCGGTGATCAGACCGGCGTAGAGGCAGGTGGCGATGTCGGCGTCGAGGTCGACGCCGAGCCGGTCGACGACGTTGAGCACCAGCGCGGTGGTGCAGTCGGCGCCGGGGTCGACGTAGTCGATAGTCCCGAATCCGGTGTTCGACACATGGTGGTCGATGACGATGCTGCGCGTCGCGTCATTGAAATATGAGGCGAGACAGGTCAATCGGCCGATACTCGCGGCATCGACGGCGACCACGGTGTCGTGCCCGACGACGTCGGGTTGCGCCACCAGCAACTCCACGCCGGGCAGCCCGCGCAGCGCACCCGGCAACGGAGTCTCGCCGGGAAAAGACACCTCGACGTCGACGCCGAGCCGCGTGAGCGCGATACCGAGCGCAAGGCCGCTGCCGATGGTGTCGGCGTCGGGCCGCACGTGGCACAGGATGGTGACGGCGCCCGCATCACGCAGGGCGTCGGCGATGACATGCGCCGTGTCGGGGGCGAGCATTCCGGTCACTGCACCCCGTCGTCGGCGTCGTCGCTGGTCTTGTAGGGATCGGCGTCGCCCGCCGGGGTCGCGTCCTGCGCCTGCCGCGCGACGAGCTCGTCGTTGGCGTGTGCGCGGGCGAGGAGTTCCTCCACGTGCCGCGCGGCGTCGGGAACAGTGTCGAGGACGAACGTCAGCGTCGGGGTGAACCGCACGCCGGTACCCGCGCCGACCTTGGATCGCAGCACACCGGTGGCCTTCGCGAGGGCCGCTGCGGCACCGTCGTAGTCGGGTTCGTCGTCGATCGACTCGCCCATCACGGTGTAGAAGATGGTGGCGTCGTGCAGGTCGCCGGATACCCGGCAATCGGTGACGGTGACGTGCGCCAACCGCGGGTCTTTGATCTCCGAGCCGATCGCCGATGCCACGATGGATGAGATGCGCTTGGCGAGTCGCTGTGCGCGCGCCGGATCTGCCACGTCGAAAATCCTTCTCTAGGTCTATCGAAAAACTACTCCCCCTGCCGCGCGACGGGAGCGAACTCGCGCCGCGCGGCAGAAGGAGTGGATGGAATCAGGCTCAGTCGCGAGCCTTCTCCTGCAGCTCATACGACTCGATGAAGTCGCCGACCTTGATATCGCTATACGTCAGCGTCAGACCGCATTCGAAGCCTTCGCGGACCTCGGTCACGTCATCCTTCTCGCGCCGCAGCGACGAGATGGTGAGGTTCTCCGCGACGACGACGTTGTCGCGCAGTAGACGTGCCTTCGCGTTGCGCCGCACGACACCCGAGCTGATCATGCAGCCCGCGATGTTGCCGACCTTGGACGAGCGGAAGATCGCGCGGATCTCGGCGCGGCCCAGTTCGACCTCTTCGTACACCGGCTTGAGCATGCCCTTGAGCGCGCTCTCGATCTCGTCGATCGCCTGGTAGATGATCGAGTAGTACCGGATGTCGACGCCCTCGCGGTTGGCCAGCTCGGTGGCTTTGCCCTCCGCGCGAACGTTGAAGCCGATGATGATCGCGTCCGACGCCGCGGCGAGGTTGACGTTGGTCTCGGTGACCCCGCCGACGCCGCGGTCGATGACGCGCAACTGCACCTCGTCGTCGATCTCGATGCCCAGCAGCGCCTCTTCGAGAGCCTCGACGGTACCGGAGTTGTCGCCCTTGAGGATCAGGTTCAGCTGCGAAGTCTCCTTCAGTGCTGTATCCAGATCTTCCAGGCTGATGCGCTTGCGGCTGCGCGCGGCCAGTGCATTGCGCTTGCGCGCGTTGCGGCGGTCCGCGATCTGGCGGGCGATGCGGTCTTCTTCGACGACGAGCAGGTTGTCACCCGCACCCGGCACCGACGTGAAGCCGATGACCTGGACCGGTCGCGACGGCGTGGCCGCCTCGACGTCGTCGCCGTGTTCGTCGACCATGCGTCGCACACGACCGTAGGCGTCGCCCGCGACGACCGAGTCGCCGACTTTGAGCGTTCCGCGCTGAACCAGCACGGTGGCCACCGGGCCACGGCCGCGGTCGAGGTGCGCTTCGATGGCGACACCCTGAGCGTCCATGTCGGGGTTGGCCCGCAGGTCCAGCGAGGCATCCGCGGTCAGCAGCACGGCTTCCAGCAGGGCGTCGATATTCGTGCCCTGACGTGCCGAGATGTCGACGAACATGGTGTCGCCGCCGTATTCCTCGGGGATGAGGCCGTACTCGGTGAGCTGGCCGCGGATCTTGGTGGGATCCGCGCCTTCCTTGTCGATCTTGTTGACCGCGACCACGATCGGCACGTCGGCCGCCTGGGCGTGGTTGAGCGCCTCGACCGTCTGCGGCATGACGCCGTCGTCGGCGGCGACCACGAGGATCGCGATGTCCGTCGACTTCGCGCCGCGGGCACGCATGGCGGTGAACGCCTCGTGACCCGGGGTGTCGATGAAGGTGATCAGGCGATCTTCACCGTTGAGGTGCGTGTTCACCTGGTAGGCGCCGATGTGCTGGGTGATGCCGCCGGCCTCGCCCTCACGGACATTGGCCTTACGGATCGTGTCGAGCAGTCGGGTCTTACCGTGATCGACGTGGCCCATGACGGTGACCACCGGCGGACGCTGTTCGAGGTCGTCCTCGCCGCCTTCGTCTTCGCCGTAGGACAGGTCGAAGCTCTCCAGGAGCTCACGGTCCTCGTCTTCGGGGCTGACGACCTGCACGGAGTAGTTCATCTCCGAGCCGAGCAGCTCCAACGTCTCGTCGTTCACCGACTCGGTGGCGGTGACCATCTCGCCGAGGTTGAACAGAGCCTGGACCAGCGACGCCGGGTTGGCGCCGATCTTGTCGGCGAAATCCGACAGCGAGGCGCCACGTGCGAGACGGATGGTCTCGCCGCCGCCGTGCGGCAAACGGACGCCGCCGACGGTCGGGGCCTGCATGTTCTCGTACTCGGCGCGTTTCGCCCGCTTCGACTTGCGGCCCTTGCGGGGCGCGCCGCCGGGACGACCGAATGCACCCGCGGCGCCGCCGCGACCACGGCCGCCGCCGCCTCCGCCGCCACCACCCGGGCGACCACGGAAGCCACCGGCGGGCGGTCCACCCGCGTTACCGCCGGTACCAGCGCCCGCACCACCGCGGTAGCCGCCACCACCGGTGCCGCCACGGTTACCGCCGCCACCGGGTCCGCCGCGGCCGGGACGACCGGCGTCGGGACGAGCCGAACGGCTCGGCATCGCGCCGGGGCTGGGACGCGGGGGCATGCTGCCCGGACTCGGCCGGGGACCACCCTGGCCGGGAGCGGGACGGGGCCCACCGGGGCCGGGACGGCCGCCGGCCGCCGGCCGATTGGCTCCACCGGGACGACCGCCGCCGGGGCGAGGGCCGCCCTGCCCGGGACCCGGACGCGGGCCGCCCTGGCCGGGACCCGGACGCGCGGCCGGTGGCCGGGGTGCCGGCGCGGGAGCCGACGAATAGGGGTTGTTTCCGACGCGCGGAGCACGCGGGCCCGGCTTGGGGCCGGGGCGAGCACTCGGGCCGGGAGCCGGGGTGACGGGCTTGGCCTGCGCCGCCGGCTTGGCCTGCGGAGCAGGCCTCGTCTGCGCGGCGGGTGCGGGCTGCGGGGCAGCCTTCGGCGCGGGTCCCGGACGCGGGCCGGGGGTGCGCGACGGAGCCTGCGCCGGCGTGGACGCCGCCGGTGCGGGAGCTGCCGCAGCGGCAGCCGGTGCGGGCTTGGCCGCAGCAGCGGGCTTCGGAGCACCGGGCTTCGGGCCGGCCGCGGGCTTGCGGGCACCGGGCTTCGGTGCCGACGACGTCGGCGCGGCCGACGATCCCGGCGTCGGCGCTGCCGATGCGGGGGTTGACTTCTTGGACGCCGCCTTGCCGGCTGCGTCGGATGCTCCATCGGAGCTCGGGAACGACTCCCGGAGTCGACGGGCCACGGGGGCCTCCACCGTCGACGATGCGGATTTTACGAACTCGCCCTGCTCTTTGAGACGTTCGAGCACCACTTTGCTCGTCACGCCCAGCTCTTTGGCCAGTTCGTGCACGCGGGCCTTGCCTGCCACTGCTCTCCTCACTTAGAGGCCGAGCGGGACCCGCTGCGACCTCGGTTTACGTTAGAAACGCGCTCATCGTGGGAACTTCACGGTGTGCTCATGTCTTCTGCTACCTGTTCCGGCTCGCTTGCGCGAACCTCGTTCTGCGTCGACCCCATCACCGCTGCGACGAGGCCGTCCGGGTCAACGGTGATCCCGTTGACACGCAATGCCGCGGGCAGCGCCTTACGCCGCACGACGGTGGACACGCATTCGGTCCGCGCGTGCAGCCAGGCTCCGCGTCCCGGCATGGACTTGGTGTGATCCACAACGATCACCGGCCCTGATTCGCCGCGTACCGCGACGATCCGGACAAGGTCCGCGGCCGCTCCACGTGCTTGCGAGCGTTGTCTACATCCAAGGCACATCCGGATCACCGGACGTGTCGCCACACCGACCATTGATCAGTCTACCGCCGTTGGCAAATCGGTTCGATTCGCGGGCATTTCAGGCCGGTCGATCGGTGGCCTGACCAGCCGGTTCGGGGTCGGCGTCGGAGCGGATATCGATCCGCCAGCCGGTCAACCGCGCGGCGAGGCGGGCATTCTGCCCTTCCTTGCCGATCGCGAGCGACAACTGGTAGTCCGGCACGACGACCCGTGCCGCGCGGTTCTCGGCGTCGATGACCGTGACCGACAACACCTTGGCCGGGGAGAGCGCGTTGGCGACGAAGACCGCGGGGTCGGCGTCGAAGTCGATGATGTCGATCTTCTCCCCCGCCAGCTCGCTCATCACGTTGCGCACCCGCTGGCCCATCGGGCCGATGCAAGCGCCCTTGGCGTTGAGTCCGGAGATGTCGGTGTGCACGGCGATCTTCGACCGGTGCCCGGCCTCCCGGGCGACGGCGACGATCTCGACCTGACCGTTCTCGATCTCGGGAACTTCCAGCGAGAACAGCTTGCGGACCAGGTTCGGGTGGGTGCGCGAGAGGGTGATCTGCGGGCCGCGCTGGCCACGCGTCACCCCCACGACGTAGCACTTGAGGCGATCCCCGTGTTCGTAGACCTCGCCCGGAACCTGCTCGGCCTGCGGGATGACGCCTTCGGTGCCGTGCGCATCGCTGCCGATCTGCACGATGATCATGTTGCGCGCATTGGCGCGGACGTCGCGCTGCACCACGCCGCCGACGATCTCGCCCTCGTGGGTGGCGAAGTCGCCGAAGTTCTTCTCGTTCTCGGCATCCTGGATGCGCTGCAGAATCACCTGGCGCGCAGTCGTCGCGGCGATGCGGCCGAAGTCGGCGGGGGTGTCGTCCCACTCGTGGACGATCTCGCCGGTCTCGTCGACCTCCTGCGCCATGACGCGCACGACGCCCGACTTGCGGTCGACGTCGACCCGCGCGTGCTGGGCATATCCGTCGGTGTGCCGATACGCGGTGAGCAGCGCCGATTCGATGGCCGTGATGACGGTGTCGATCGAGACGCCCTTCTCGACCTCGATCATCCGCAGTGCAGAGATGTCGATATTCATGTTGTTCCAGTACTCCTATTTACTTGTTTGCTTGTCGCTGCTTGTCGTTGCTCGTGGGTGTGACTCGTCGTCAATTGGTGCGGGTCAACCGCGCGATTGCAGCGGCGTCCAGGCCACACAATTCCAGTTCGGTGCGGTTGGGGGCGGTGAAATCAACTCCGACGATCGCCTTGGTTACCGAGTCGAGATCAACGGTCACCGTCGTGAAACGGCCCCGCTGGTTGCGGATCAGCTCGACGGTCGCGTCGGTCGACGCTCCGATCCGCCCCGCGATCGTCTCCGGTGTGCCATCGGCTCCGACGACGTCGATCTCGACTCTGCGGCCCTGCGCGCGCCGCCAGTGTCGGGGCAGTGTCAGCGGGCGGTCGACGCCGCGCGTCGTGAGTTCGAGCGTGTAGTCGGCGTCGGGCGATTGTGCGTCGATCGCTTCGACGAGGTCGCGGGTCAGTGTCGCCAGCGCGTCGAGTTCGACTCCGCCGTCGCGGTCGACGACGATCGTGGCGGCCGTTCCGCCGCCCGCGGCCGGTGAAATCGTGAGATCGTCGACGTCGTAGCCGCGGGTGGTGATGATCGGGTCGACGAGTCGATGCAGATGCTGCGCCGTCATCGGTGGTGTGCTCACTCGCCGGCTCCTCGTCTTCAGTTGTGCGGTGATTGCGTCGGCCGTCAAGTCTAGTCGACGCCGAGCGCTCGTCGTACCGCCCACCCGCTAGCTGAGCGATTGCGGGCATTCACGTCGGATCGAGTTCACGCCGGGCCGGGCCGGCGTTCGTCGCCGCCCCGGTCGAGCAATGGCATCATGGTCGACTGTGACTTCCGCACCCAACCGCCGAACCGTCTTGGCCGCGGGCCTCGTCAGCGTCGGCGGACTCACCGTCGCCCCGCTGCTCGCCGCGTGCGACAGCGGGCCCACCGCCGACCAACTGCTCGCACAGCAGTTGCAGCCGGTTGCCCGGGCCGCGCTCGACGATGCCACCACCGCACGTCTCCTGGTGACGACGAGCCCGAATTTCGCGGCCGCACTCGGCGTCGTCGCCACCGAGCGCGACGTTCACTCGAAGGCGCTGCGGGAGGAGATCACGAGGCTGGATCCGCAAGCGGCACAAACGCTTTCCTCGACCTCGACCTCGCCGTCGGCCACCCCGGCGTCGACGCCCACCCTGGATGCGCTGCGCACGCAGCTGGAGCGCTCGGCCCGCCAGGCCGCCGATGTCGGGGTCACGATGGACGGCTATCGGGCCGGGTTGCTCGCGTCGGTGAGCGCCTCGACGACCACGCTGCGAAAGGTGCAACTCGGATGAGCGAGACCACTGACGCCCTCGGTACGGCCGTCGACGCCGAGCATGCCGCGGTCTACACCTACGGTGTACTGACGGCCTTCACGACCGGCGCACAGCGCGACGCCGTCGCCACCTACATCGCCGAGCACCGCGCCCGGCGCGACGAACTGAATCAGGCCCTGGTCGCCGCGGGAGCACCGGCCCGCACCACCGCCCCCGGCTACATCATTCCGCTCGCGGTCACCAACTCCGCGACGGCCGCGCGGGCCGCGCTCGACGCCGAGCAGGACACCGCGCAGGCCTATCGGTCACTCGCCGAGCACGCGGACACCGAGAAGATCCGGCGGCTCGCCGTCGACGGACTCACCGAATGCGCGCTGCGCGCCGCGTTCTGGCGCGAGGCAGCGGGCATCAGACCGGTCACCACGGCGTTGCCGGGCACGCGGTAGCGGCCGGCGTCACGTCGCGGGGAAGTACGCCCGCAGATGAGCCGGCGCGCGGAAGGGCTGCCAGTCGTCGACCGGCGCGGCGAGCCGGTCCAGGGTCGCGTACACGGCCGCGGGCTGCACTCCCATCCCGAGATGACTGCTGTGCACCCTGATGTTCTCGGTCAGCGGGATGTCTTTGTCATACACGCAGGCGCTGGTAGCGACGATGCCGTCGAACCGACTGTAGATCGACGTCGACGGGATCACCGGCCGTTCCATCGCCATCCAGTTCTGGAAGCTGTACTCGGGCAGGTGGTGCGGGGCGAAGAAGTCGTAGGTCCGACCGGCCCGCGACTGCGCGCGGTCGGTGAGGTTCATCGGGCTGCCCAACGTGATGAGACGGTCGACCGCGCCGGGATTGCGGCGGGCGAGTTCGCGCCCCATGAGTCCGCCGAGACTCTGTCCGATGACGCTGACCGCGCCGTCGTTGCGCTGCCGGATGTACGCGAGCCGCTCGTCGAGGCCGTCGACGATGCGCGCGGTCGGTCCGATGTCGACGCCGAGCCGCCATCCGTAGACCCGGTAGCCGACCGAACGCAGCAGGCTGCGCAACGGCGCGGTGGAGGCGTCGTCGGCCATCAGTCCCGGAATCACGAGAACCGATCGGCCGTCCCCCACCGAGCGGCGCGTCAGCCAGCTGCGCACACCGTAGAACCACGCGAGTTCCGACATCGACCGACTGCCCTCGGTGAGACTCCACACCATCGCCGGCGGTGCCATCGCGGTGGAATTCCTCGTCATTGTGTGCTCCTACCCATCACCCGCACCTGAAACTGAAACTGATTTCAGCCACGACGACCTTGCCATATCGTGACTAGGATCACAATATCGCCGATCGGCGGACTTGAACCTGAGACTGAGTTCAACAGCTGTGGAAGTAGCCTAGTATGGCTCACGTCACAGCAAGCCACCCCCCGCGGGTGCTCGATCGAGGAGTGATTCATTGCCAGTCGTAGAGACCGTCAAAGGGCAGGTAGACGTCGCTGACCTGGGTACCGTGCTCATGCACGAGCACGTGTTCACCATCGGCACCGAGATCCGCGAGAACTATCCCAACTACCCCGACCCCTGGGATGAGGATTACCGCGTCGCCGACGCCGTCGCCAAGCTCACCGAGGCCAAGTCCCGCGGAGTCACCACCATCGTCGACCCCACCGTCATCGGTCTGGGCCGCTACATCCCGCGAATTCAGCGGATCAACGAGCAAGTCGACATCAACATCGTCGTCGCCACCGGCATTTACACCTACCACGAAGAACCCGTCCAGTTTCACTTCACCGGGCCGGGCAAGATCTTCGACACCCCCATCGATCCGATGACCGAATTGTTCGTCAGCGACATCCGCAACGGCATCGCCGACACCGGCGTCAAAGCCGGTCTCCTCAAGTGCGCCATCGACGAATACGGCCTGACCTCCGGCGTCGAGCGCGTCATGCGCGCCGTCGGCCAGGCTCACATCGAGACCGGCACCCCGATCACGGTGCACACCCACGCCGCCGACAAGACCGGCCTCATCGCCGCCCGGGTCTTCGCCGAGGAGGGCGTCGACATGTCGAAGGTCGTGATCGGCCACAGCGGCGACTCCACCGACGCCGACTACCTCAAGGCGCTCGCCGACACGGGCGCGATCCTCGGGATGGACCGCTTCGGCATCGACGTCTTCTCACCGTTCGAGGACCGTGTGAACATCGTCGCGACGATGGCCGCCGCGGGCTATGCCGGGCAGATGGTGCTGGCCCACGACGCGTCGTGCTACAGCGACTTCTATGCCGAGGACATGATCAAAGTCGCGTTGCCGAACTGGAAGTACACCCACATCTTCGACGACGTGTTGCCCGCGCTGCGCGAACGCGGCGTGACCGAGGAGCAGATCACCACGATGCTGGTCGACAATCCGCGGGCGTACTTCTCGGGAGCGAAGTAGATGCCATCGTGCACCATCATCCCGATCAGCCGCGATCACAATCCGTTCGGCCGCGACGGCGTCGGCACCGACGACGCCGGGGCGCCTCGCTTCGAGGACCTGCCCGCGTCGCTGCTCGAGTTGATCCGGCGCAACGCCGACGACGACCCCGACGGTGAGGCACTCCTCGAACTGGGCGGCGAACGTCTCACGCATCGCGAGCTCTGGGACCGGTCCGCACGTGTGGCCGGTGGGCTGCGTGCCGCAGGCGTCGAACGTGGTGACCGTGTCGCCGTCCGGTACCCGGCCGGTGTCGACTGGGTGTTCGCCTTCTGGGGCGTGCTCATGGCCGGTGGCATCGTCGTCGCGGTGAACACCCGATCGACGCAACCGGAAGTCGAGTTCATCCTCGGTGATTCGGGCACCACGGTCGATCTGGCGGCCGACACTCCGCTGCCCGACGGTGACCCGTTCGTCGTCGACGATCTCGCTCGTGGCGATGTCGCCGCGTTCTTCTACACCTCCGGAACCACCGGCAGCCCGAAGGGCGTGCCGACGACACACGAAGCGTTCCTGACCAACACCGCCAACGTGTCCCGCTGCTTCGCGATTCCGCCCGACATCGGTGCCGAATTGCGCACATTGATCAGTGTGCCGCTGTTCCACGTCACCGGTTGCAACTCGCAGCTGCTGGTCGCGACCTATTACGGCGGGACGTCGGTGATCATGCCGGTCCTCGATCAGGCGACACTGCTGGCATCGCTGTCGCAGCAGCGGATCTCGTTCATGGTCACCGTGCCCGCGGTGTACGCCCTGCTGCTGCGCAATCCCGCCTTCGAGACGACCGACACCTCCGGTGTCCGCTGGGTCGCCTACGGCGGCGCACCCATCGCGCCGGTCCTGGTCAGCGCCATTCAGCAGGCTTTCCCGAACGCCCGGGTGTCGAACGGCTACGGCATGACCGAGACGGCATCGCTGATGACGGTCCTCCCGCATGAAGACGCCGTCGACCACGCCGACTCGGTCGGCTACGCGGTGCCATCGGTCGATCTGGCCATCGAGCCGCTCGACGACGCCGATCCCAGCCTCGGCGAGCTCGTCGCGCGCGGGGCCAACGTGACCACCGAGTACTGGCAGCGGCCGCAGGCGACCGTCGACACGATCATCGACGGCTGGCTGCACACCGGTGACATCGTGCGGGTCGACGATGCCGGACGCATCCACGTCGTCGACCGGATCAAAGACATCATCAACCGCGGCGGCGAAAACGTGTCGAGCATCGAAGTCGAATCGGCGCTGCTGGCGGCACCCGGCGTCGCCGAGGCGGCGGTGCTCGCCGTCCCCGACGACGTGATGGGCGAGAAGGTCGGAGCCGTGCTCTACGGCGGCGGTGAGGAGATCGACGTCGCCGCGGTATTGGCGTCGGTGCGCGAGAGCATCGCCGACTTCAAGGTCCCGCAATACGTCGCCCTGCTCGACGAACCGTTGCCCCGAAATCCGGGCGGAAAGATCGTCAAGGGCCGGATCCGGGAGTCGGTCGTCTGGGGCGACCCGCTGCGCTGAGCGCCGACGACGCCGGGTATCGCGGTTTCGACGCGGCAGACCCAGCCCGCCGGTTGAACCCTAGAGCTCGCCGGTTGAGCCCTGGAGCCCGCCGGCTGGAACCCCGGAGCCCGCCGGCTGAGCCCCCGGAGCCCGCCGGTTGAGCCGTGAGGAGCGTTAGCGACGAACGTGTCGAAACCACGTGAGTCAACGGTGCCAGCGCAACCGAACACGTTGAAACAGTTGACAATTCGCCACGCCATGGTTTCGACACGGTTCTCGGCTGGCGCTACTTCGACTCGGCTAGCACGGCGCTCGGCCAGGCTCAACCAGCGGGGACAGCTCGGTAGCAATCAGTGAGTCCAGGCTCAACCGACCCTGAGTCGGCCTAGCCGCGGACCGCGGCTGTCACCGCTTCGACGGCCGCGTCCACCGGCACCGCGGTCGCTTCGCCGGTGAACCGGTCGCGGATCTCGATGGTGCCGTCGGCGAAGCCGCGCCCGACCACGACGACCGTCGGCACACCGAGCAACTCGGCGTCCTTGAACTTGACGCCGGGCGACGCCTTGCGGTCGTCGAGGAGCACCTCGATGCCTGCGGCGTCGAGATCCTCGGCGAGCTGACCGGCACCGGCGACAGCCGCCTCGTCCTTGTTCGCGATCACCAAATGCACACCGAACGGCGACACCTCGCGCGGCCAGCGCAGCCCCTTGTCGTCGTGCCACTGCTCGGCGAGCACGGCCACCAGTCGCGATACGCCGATACCGTAGGACCCCTGCGTGAGCCGGACCGGCTTGCCGCTCTCGCCGAGCACGTCCACCTCGAAGGCGTCGGTGTACTTGCGGCCGAGTTGGAAGATGTGGCCGATCTCGATGCCCTTGGCCGACACCAGCGGCCCCTGACCGTCGGGCGACGGGTCACCGTCGCGCACCTCGGCGGCCTCGATGGTGCCGTCGGGGACGAAGTCACGGTCGGCGACCAGATCGACGTAATGCTTGCCATGCTCGTCGGCACCGGTGATCCACGCCGTCCCGGACACCACACGCGGGTCGACGAGGAAGCGGATACCGTTGTCCAGCAATGCCTTCGGGCCGATGTACCCCTTCGCGAGGAAGGAGTGCGCCGCGAAGTCGGCATCTTCGAGCAGCTCCACCTCGGCAGGCTCGAGCGATGCCTCCAGGCGTTTGAAGTCCACCTCGCGGTCGCCGGGCACGCCGACGCCGAGCAGTTCCCAGTCGCCGCCGGGCAGACGGACCTTCACCATGATGTTCTTGAGCGTGTCCGCCGCGGTGACCTCACGGTCGAGCGCGCCGTTGGCCCATTCGACGAGCGAGTCGATGGTGGGAGTGTTCTCGGTGTCGTGGACGACCGCCTCGGGCAACCCGTCCAGCGGAATGGGGTCGGGGGCCGTTGTGATCACGGCTTCGACATTGGCCGCGTATCCGGATTCGAGGCAGCGCACGTAGGTGTCCTCGCCCACCTCGGCTTCGGCGAGGAATTCCTCCGACGCACTGCCGCCCATCGCGCCCGACGTCGCCGCGACGATCACATACTTGACCGCGAGCCGCTCGAAGATGCGTTGGTAGGCCTCACGATGCTTGGAGTAGGCCTCTTTGAGCCCGTCGTCGGACAGGTCGAAGGAGTACGAATCCTTCATCACGAACTCGCGTCCGCGCAGGATGCCCGCGCGCGGACGCTCCTCGTCGCGGTACTTCGTCTGGACCTGGTACAGGATGACCGGCAGATCCTTGTACGACGAGTACTCACTCTTGACCAGACCGGCGAACAGCTCCTCGTGCGTCGGTCCGAGAAGCATGTCGACGCCCTTGCGGTCGCGCAAGCGGAACAGCGCGTCGCCGTACTCCGTCCAACGTCCGGTCGTCTCGTAGGGATCGCGCGGCAGCAGAGCCGGCAGCAGAATCTCTTGTGCGCCAATACGGTTCATCTCTTCGCGCACGACATTTTCGACGGCCCGCAGGACCCGCAGCCCGAGCGGCAGCCAGGAGTACACTCCTGGCGCGGCGCGGCGAACGTAGCCTGCGCGCACCAGCAGTTTGTGGCTGGGTACTTCGGCGTCGGCGGGGTCGTCACGGAGGGTCCGCAGGAACAGCGAGGACATGCGCGTAATCACACCGAACAGCTTAGTAATGTGTTCGCGGTGTTGGTAATCCTGCCTCCTTCCGAGACCAAGTCCGACGGCGGGTCGGGCGCACCGCTGGACCTCGACGCGCTCTCGTTCCGAGCGCTCAACGCGAACCGCAAGCTGCTCGGCGACGCCGTCGTCACGCTGGCCGCCGACCTCGACGCGAGCCGAAAGGCGTTGGGGCTCGGACAGTCCCAGCTCGCCGAGGTGGACCGCAACGCCGACCTCTGGCTGTCTCCCACCCGCCCCGCCATCACGCGCTACACCGGCGTCCTCTACGACGCGCTCGACTACCGGCACCTCACCCGCGCGGGCAAGACGAAGGCCGCCGACCGGCTCGCCATCGGCTCCGCGCTGTTCGGCGTCGTGCGCGCCACCGACCCCATCCCCGCCTACCGCCTCTCCGGTGGCTCCAAACTCCCCGGGATGGGCACCCTCGCGGCCATCTGGAAAACGGTGCTGACCGCCGAGCTCGACGCCGTCGACGACTTCATCGTCGACCTGCGCTCGGGCACCTACCAGCAACTCGGTCCCGTCCGGCGGGCGGTCACCGCGACAGTCGTCACCGAGGCGCCGGATGGATCACGAAAAGTCGTGAGCCACTTCAACAAGCACTACAAAGGGCTCATCGCGCGCGACCTCGTCAACACGCGGCGCAACATCAAGGACATCAATGCGCTGGCCGCGGTGCTGTCCGACGCCGGGCAGCGCGTCGAGATCGACGGCCCGACGTCGATCACGGTGGTGACGGAATAGTCGCGACCTACCCGCCCGCGTTCGCCGCCTCCTGCGCCGCCTGCCCTTCGGCGACTTCCTCGGGGGTAAATCGCATGAACAGCACGACGACGCCGGCGAGAATCGCGATTCCCGCACAGGACGCGAACGCCAGTCCGTAACCGCTGGCCAGTGCGGCGAGCTCGGTGCCGGTCATCTTCTCGACGGGTGCGGTGGTTCCGCCGAGCGACAACGAGCGCGAGGTCACCATCGCCCCGACGGCGACCAGCCCCACAGCTCCGCCGATCTGCTGCGCGACCTGCGCGAGGGCGGTCAGCGGGCCGATCTCGGTCGCCCCGACGCCGGCGACCACCGACAGCGTCAGCGGGATCACCGCCATCCCGACGCCGAAGCCGATGATGACCACCGGCAGGCCGATGCTCGGGAAGTACGACGGTGAGCCGGTGGCGATCGACGCCGCGTACACGCACCCCACGAAGATGATCGCGCCGCCGAGCAGCACCAGCCAGCGCGGCTGGATCCGCAGCGCCAGCTTCGACGCGATGGCCGCCGCGATGCCCAGGCCGAACGCGAACGGAACCACGGCCAGACCGCTCTGCAGCGGCGTGTACTTCAAGATTCCCTGCAGGTACAGCGAGATGAAGACCGCCATGCACATCATGATCGCGCTGGCGAACAGGATCGCGGCGAGCGCGGCGACGCGGCTGGTGTTGTCGAACAGCGAGAACGGCAGCAGCGGATTCTTCGCGGTCCGCTCGACGAACACGAAGCCGATGAGTGCGGCGACACCGCCGATCAGCGAGATGATCACCACCGGACTCGACCATCCGCTGGGGCCTTCGTTGATGCCAAGCACCACCAGCGTGCAGCCGAGGGTGGCGAGAATCGCCCCCGGGACGTCGAGCGCGAGCCGTTCGCCCTGCGACTCCCGCAGGCACACCACCGCGCCGACGGCCACCAGCACACCGATCGGCACGTTGATCAAGAACACCAGCCGCCAGCTGATCTCGGTCAGCACGCCGCCGACGATCAGCCCCGCGACTGAGCCTATGCCCGTCATCGCCGCGTAGATCGCGAACGCCGTGCTGCGGTCTTTGCCGGGCGCGAACGTCGTCGCGACCAGCGCCATCGCCGTCGGTGCCGCGATGGCCGCCGACACGCCCTGCAGCGCTCGCCCGACGACCAGCATCCACTCGTTCTGCGCGAGACCGCACAGCAGTGAGGTCAAGGTGAACGCGGTGACGCCCGCGATGAACATGCGCTTGCGTCCGAAGGCGTCGCCCAGGCGCCCGCCGAGCAACATCAGCCCACCGAATGCGAGGACGTAAGCGGTGATGATCCAGTTTCCGCTCGCCTCGGACAGGTGCAATTGTTCACGGATGCGCGGGAGGGCGAGCGCGGCGACGGTGCCGTCGAGCACCAACAGCAACTGCATCCCGCTGATCACGAGGATCTGCGGGCCGATGACCTTGCTGAACGCGCCGTCCGCGGATGCGGGTGCACTCGCCGTTGAATGAGACATGAACTGCGACGTTACCGCGCAAGGGGTAGAAGTTGCCAATCACCGTTGGCACAGATTCGCCTCAGCCGACGGCGTCGGTGAACCCGGCCACCTGCCCGATCACCACGATCGCCGGCGGCTTGAGCCCGTGTTCGCTCGCGGTCGACGACGCCTCCACGAGGGTCGTCCGCAGGACCCGCTGCGTCGGCAGTGAGGCGTTTTCGATCAGCGCGACCGGCGTATTCGCTGGTCGGCCGCCATCGAGCAGTGCGGTGGCGAAGGCATCGATCCGCTCGACGGCCATCATGAGCACGATCGTGCCACGCAATCGCGCGAGGGCCGCCCAGTCGGTGAGCGAGTCGGGATGCCCAGGCGGTACGTGCCCGGACGCGATGACCACTTCGTGAGTGACGCCACGATGGGTGACGGGAATGCCGGCCAGCGCGGGCGCTGAAATGGAGCTGCTGATCCCGGGCACCACAGTCACCGGCACGCCCGCTTCGACGCAGGCCTGCAATTCCTCGAAGCCGCGACCGTAGACATATGGGTCGCCGCCCTTGAGCCGGACGACGAATTTGCCCTGCCGAGCACGATCGACGAGCACGGCGTTGATCGCCTCCTGCTTCATCGCCCGACCGTAGGGCACCTTCGCGGCGTCGATCACCTCGACGTCGGGTCCCAGCGCAGCCAGCAACTCGGCGGGTGCCAGCCGGTCGGCGACGACGACGTCGGCCCGGGCGAGCAGCGCGCGGCCGCGGACGGTGATGAGATCGGGGTCGCCCGGACCGCCGCCGACCAGCGCGACCCCAGCCGCATGCGGCTCGTCGTCGACCGGTGCGATCGTCGACGACCCGTCGAGCACTCCGGCGATGAGGTCGCGGACCTGGGCGGAGCGCCGGTGGTCGCCCGCGGCCAGCACGCCGAAGGTGACCGCACCCCGACGTCCACTCGCCGGGGTCACCGCGGTTCCGCCGCGCGCGTCGTCGGCGCGGACACAGAAGATGCGGGACCGTTCGGCTTCGGCGACGACGGCCGCGTTGACCGCCGGATCGTCGGTGCAGGCGATGGCGTACCAGGCGCCGTCGAGGTCGCCGTCGACGTAGGCACGCTGCGCCACGTGTACGGCGGGATTGGATTCGACGGCGGGTGTCGGGTCGACGGCGATCACCTCGACGCGTGCTCCCGCCGCGATCAGGTTGGGCAGGCGACGCTGCGCGACCGATCCACCTCCGACGACGACGACCTTGCGGCCGGACAGATTCAGCCCCGCCAGGTAGTGCGTGCCGCTCGGCGAAGGTTCTGCGGGCACAGCGGAAGACGAGGTTTGCGGCATGGATGAAAATGGTACCGACGGCGCGACGCCGTCAGCGCGGCAGGCGCAAGGCGTTGACCCACAGGTCCGTGCAGGTTCGCACCAGCATCTCGAAGTCGATCTCTTCCTCGAAGCAGAAGGTGTGGAAGGCGAGGCGAGAAACCATGGCGGACAAGGCCTTCGCCGCAATCGCCGGGTCCAGCCCCGGGTCCGCGAGGCCCGCTGCCTGCAAGGCACCGATGGCGCGCGCATTGCGCTGCACAAATGCGTTCGAACGCCTGCGACGCACGTCACGAAACGCCGGGTCGATCGCGGCGACCTGGTCGAGCAACTTCATCATCTTCGCGTTGCGCCGGTAGCCGTCGAGGTACTCGCGGTTACCCGCCTCGATCTGACCGCGCAGCGAGCCGTCGCCGTGGACCGGCACCTGCGGGTGGAGCATGTCGTCCTGAACCGCTTCGAGTACGGCCTGCAGAATCTCGGCCTTATCGGTGAAGTAGGTGTAGAACGTCCCCGTCGAGCAGCGCGCCGACGTCGTGATGTCACTCAGTTTCGCGTCGAGGTATCCCTTGCGCTCGAACACGCGACGGGCGGCCGCGATCAAGTTCGCGCGGGTGCGCTCGCCGCGGGCGGTGCTCGGCTCGCGCAGGGCCGACGTATCGGCCAATACCGGAATATCCATCTCGCCCACCTAACCATTGCGCAGAAAACCCCTCAACCCGAGCGCTATCGTCCGGGCAGTTCAGCGATCCGTCGAACACCTGAACTTGAACCAAGTTTCAACTGCCTTCAGGATGCCACACGGTGACCGGCACCACAGCGGATTACGCGGTCACGCGACGCCCCGCTCCGGCGCCGGTCATACCCGCGACAGCGCCCGGCGGACGTTAGTCTGAGCCGATGGAGAACCTCGTCACCGTTGTCGTCGTCGACGACCACCCCTTCTTCCGGGACGGAGTGGCACGCGGATTGACCCACAGCGGCCGGATCCGCGTCGTCGGCGAGGCGGGCGACGGGCCGTCGGGGCTCGAAGCGATTCGCACGCACTCCCCCGACGTCGCCGTCGTCGACTACCAGATGCCCGGGATGACCGGTATCGACGTCGTTAAGTCGGTGACACGCGATGGTCTGTCGACGAAAGTGCTTCTGCTGTCGGCGGTCACCGACGGCCCGATCGTCTTCGCGGCCCTGCAGGAGGGCGCGGCGGGCTACCTCGCCAAGGATGCCGACCGCGACGCCATCGTCGGCGCCGTGACTCGCGTCGCAAAAGGCGAGACCGTCGTTCCGCCGGAACTCGCGGGTGCCCTCGTCGGCCAGATCCGCGCCAACGCCGAGCCCAACGGCCCAACCCTGAGCGAACGGGAACGGCAGGTCATCGCCGGATTCGCACGGGGGCTCTCGATTCCGCAGGTGGCCGCCGAACTGTTCATCGGCGCCGCGACCGTCAAGACTCATACGCAGCGCCTCTACGAGAAACTCGGCGTCTCCGACCGCGCCGCTGCGGTGGCCGAGGCGATGCGCCGTGGCATCGTCGACTGACGCGCGGGTGCCGGTCCGCGACTCGCTGGCCGAGCTCGCCGGCGAACCGGGCATCGAACGCATTCTGATCGGCCATGCCCTGCGCGGCGTCCAGATCCAAGTGCTGTTGCGAGTGCTCCTGTCGATCTTCTCGATCGCCGCGGTCGCCCTCGAACCGCCCGCCAGCGACGCGGTGGCCTGCGGGGTCATCGTCGGTCTCTACGCCGCGTGGTGTGCCGCCGGTGCGGTGACCGTCGCGAAGGCCGGGCTGTTCGTCATCCGCTACGCCTGGCTCGCTCTCTTCGTCGACCTGCTGGCGTTGTCGTCGGTCACGATCATCGCCAGCCGATCCGACCACATCAGTTGGACCGCCGACGTTCTCGTCAGCGGCTTCGCCGTGGTGCCGATGCTCGCCGCCACCAGCCTGCGCCCGCATGTCTGCGCGGCGGTCGTCATTCCGACCGCTCTGGTGTACACGGGATCGATCATCGCCGCTCGCGCCTCATACGGGGAACCGTGGTCGTTGATCGCCCTGCGGGCCATGGTCATGGCCACCCTGGCGGGCGCCGCCTATCTGCTGTGCCTGCTTCAGCGCTCGCGCGTCGAGACCATCGGAACCCTTGCGGCACAACGCACCCGGCTGCTCGACGAGGTGCTCGTCGTGGAGAACAGGGAACGGGAGAACCTCGCCGAAGCGCTGCACGACGGCGCACTCCAGTACGTTCTGGGCGCCCGACAGGAGCTCGATCTGATCGCCGGGACCGCCGACGCCGAGTCGGTCGCACGCCTCGACCTCGCACTGCGCGAGTCCGCCCGGCTGCTGCGCTCCACCCTGGTGGAATTGCACCCCGCGGTCCTGCAAGCGAGTGGATTGCCCGCCGCCCTGGGCAACCTCGGCGCGTCGATGCGCGAGCGCGGCGGATTCGCCGTCGAGCTCGACTCCGTCGGCTGGCCCGACGACTTCCGCTCCGACGTCGACGATCTGCTCTTCGCCACCGCCCGCGAACTGCTGACCAATGTCGTCAAACATGCGCGGGCATCGAGTGTGCAGATGAGCATCGAGCTCGACGACGCAGTCGCCCGTCTCGTCGTGCTCGACGACGGGGTCGGCATCGACGAGGCGAGCGATGCCAAGACCGCCGCCGGACACATCGGCCTGACCTCTCGGCGAGTGCGCATCGAAAGTGCAGGCGGCACCCTGACGATCGCCGCGGCTCCGGCGGGCGGCACCGTCGCGATCGCACAGCTGCCGGTCACCCCGCCGGCACATTGAACAGGCCGATCACGCCAACGACAGAAACAGCTTCTCCAGCTTCGCGGTGTCGACGCCGTCGACCCCTTCGGTGGCGATGCACTGTTTGAGGCCGGTCGCCACCAGCGCGAATCCGCTGCGATCCAAGGCCTTGCTCACCGCCGCGAGCTGGGTGAGGACGTCTTCGCAGTCCTGCCCTTCTTCGAGCATCCGGATCACGGTCGCCAGATGGCCGTGCGCGCGCTTCATCCGGGTGATCAACGGTTTGGCCTCGAGTGGATCGAGCTTCACCGCGCGGCCGCCGACGCCGCGCGTGCCGACACCGCGTCAAGCATGGTCCGCAGCCGAGTCCGCGCATCTTCGGCGACCTCGGAAAGCTCTGCGGCGCCGGTGAATTCGGGCATCACGGCGGGATCCATCACCTCGACGACCGACCCGCCGCCGATACCCGACACCACCACATTGCATGGCAGCAGCGCAGCGACCCGCGCATCGATCTGCAGCGCCTGATGGGCGAGCTGTGGACGGCAGGCGCCGAGGATGATCTTGGGCGCGACGTCGACGTCGAGTTTGGACTTCAGCGTGGCGGCGACGTCGATTTCGGTGAGGACGCCGAATCCCACCTCGGCGAGTTCGGCGCGGACCGCCTCGACGGCGGCGTCGTAGGGCAGCGCGACCTCGGTGGACATGGTGAATTGCGGCATCGGTGCTCCCTTCCGGAACCCAGTATGCCATATCCCCCCAGGGGGTTACCCCGCCCGGCGGTCAGATCAGCGACCCGCTGGGCACCACACCGTTGACCAGTTCGTTGCCGATGTGGATGTACTTCCAGCGCGTCGGGTCGTGCAGGGTGTGGGTCCGGGCATCACGCCAATAGCGGTCCAGGCCGTACTTCCGATCGGTCGCTCCGGTGCCGGCGATCTCGAACAGTTCGTTCGCCGTCGTCACCGCCGTCTCTGCGGCGACGGCGCGCGCGGCCGCCACCGCCAGTGACGCCTCGGTCGACTGCGCTCGCGTCGGCGTGAGCCCGGCGACGTCGATCGCCTCGGCGGCCTCATGAAGGACCGCGCGCGCCGCCCGCACACCGACCGCCAATTTCCCTGTCTCATACAGCAAATGGGAGTCCTGCGCCGCCTTCGCGGCCGGACTGTCGCGGTACACCCGCGTCTTCGTCGCGAGGAACTCCGCCAGCCGTGACAGCGCACCCTGCGCGATCCCGACGTCGAGCGCCGCGTGAATGATCTGCCCGTAGGCGCCGTCGACGCGCGGCGGCTCGACGTCGCCGTTGACCGCGACGACCTGCCAGTCCGCCACTCGTACCGCGGTCAGAGTTGTTGTGCCGCTGTGTGTTCCGCGTTGCCCGAAGCCGTTCCAGTCGTCGGTCACGTGCACGCCGTCGGCCGTACGCGGCACGTAGACGATCACCGACGTCCCGGCCAGCCCTGTCGCGTTCACCGGAATCCATTGCGCCGTAAAGGCTCCCGTGCTGTAGTACTTCGTGCCCGTCAGCGTCGCGACGCCGTCGTCTGCACTCGCGCTCAGCGCCGTGGTCCACTCCCCCGGACCGTTCGACGTCGACCCGACATTGCGCTCGGCCTGGGCGTTGCCGAGCCGATTGCCGTCGATCACCAAGCGGGCGAAGAACTCTCGCTGCTCCGACGTCCCGTGCACGAGCGCATGCCGGAGAAAGAAGTAGTGGTTCTGCAGCACCTGCGCGATGGAGCCGTCGGCCGCGGCGAGGAGCGCCACCACGTCGACGAGCGTACGCGTCGACGCCCCGGCGCCGCCGAGCTCGGCCGGTACGGGGATCGCGAGCAAGCCGGACTGGCGGATCCGTTCCAGCTCCGCCACCGGGGTGACCCCGTCCCGGTCGCGTTCGATCGCACCGTCGGCGAAGTCGGCGGCGAGTTCCGCGGCGATCCGCAACGCGTCGCCGTCGGAGGTGATCCGGTTCGCGATCGGCAGTGTGTCGCTGCGGAAGTCGGCGTGCGACGGCGGGCGGAGAGTCACGGAAGGTTCCAATCGACGACGGGCGAAAGACAGCATCGTCACAGGACACTAGTGTCTTGGCGGGTGGAATCCGGAGCATAAGGCGCGCGGTGATTTCAATGAACGACGCTCACGCGCTCCGGCGCAGTTGCCGCTCGAGCGCGCGCGCTCGGGACTCCTCGAATCGGGTGACCTTTGCCTCGAGGTCGTCGAGGAACTGCGCCAGCAGTTCGCGGAAATACTCGCCGGACGGCCCGAAGTCGGTGCGGGAGAATACCTTCCACTGTCTCAGCACCGGACGGAGCACGTCGTTGAGGTGTTGCGGAAGGTCGTAGATGGCGCCCTTGGCGATCAGCACCGCGTTGCGCCGGAAACCCGGCATGGACGATCCCGGCATCGTGAAGTTGGCGACGATCGTATAGATCGCAGCCATCGCCTCGTCGGGCACCAGGTCGAGGGCGGCCGACGTCACATTGCGGTAGAACAGCATGTGCAGGTTCTCGTCGGCGGCGACGCGTGCGAGCATCGCGTCGGCGATCGGATCGCCGCAGGCTTTGCCGGTGTTGCGATGCGACACCCGGGTGGCCAGTTCCTGGAAACTCACATACGCGACGGCCAGCAGCATCCCCAGACCGCCACCGCCGGTTCCGTCGACGCGCTCGGCCAGTTCGGTGGGGAACGGATTGAATCCGCCGGTCATGTGCACCAGGCGGGTGCGTTCCAGTTCCACCGGGTCGACGCCGCGCGTGACGACCAGGTAGTCGCGCATGACGATCGAATGACGGGCCTCCTCCGCCGTCCAA
Organism: Gordonia asplenii; assembly: GCF_012933505.1. GTDB lineage: Bacteria > Actinomycetota > Actinomycetes > Mycobacteriales > Mycobacteriaceae > Gordonia > Gordonia asplenii. The sequence continues at coordinate 253,904 of NZ_JABBNB010000001.1, read as the reverse complement.
CGCCCCACCCAGAATCCCCAGGCGTCGTCGAGGCTGAAGTTCTCGGCGATCACGCGGTGATACGACGGCAGATTGTCTTCGGTGAGGAGATTGGTGATCATCGCCGCCTTCGCGGTGTCGGACAGCGTCGACTGGCTGGGATCCCAGTCGACGCCGCCCAGCGCCGCGAAGTTGCGCCCGTCGTCCCACGGCACATAGTCATGCGGGTGCCAGTCGACGGCGGTAGCCATATGCCGGTCGACTTCGCGTTCGACGACGGGCAACAGCTCGGTCAGCAGGTCGTGGCCGGACATCGACAGCAACCGAACGTGGTGATTCTCCATGTCCTCCAGCGTCGACGATCTACTACGCGAAGTAGTGGGTACAACGTCCCGCTCCGCTGGGGACCAGGTCAGGGGACGATCTGCCCTCGATCTCCGGGCCCGACGCGGGACTCACCGTCGGCCGCGTCGCAGGCGTAGTGTCACTGACCGTGTCAGCGCAATCCTCACCCCCGACGGCCATCCGCGCCTACCTCGTCGACGACCACGAACTCGTCCGCCGTGGTCTGCGCGACCTGCTCAGCACCGCCGACGACATCGACATCGTCGGCGAGGCGGCCAGCGTCGCTGAGGCACGCGTCGGCATCGCTGCCACCCTGCCCGACGTCGCGGTGCTCGACGTCCGCCTGCCCGACGGCAGCGGCGTCGAATTGTGCCGCGACGTGCGGTCCGATCATCCACGGGTGCACTGCCTGATGCTGACCTCCTACTCCGACGACGACGCGCTGATGGCGGCGGTGGTCGCCGGCGCGTCGGGCTTCGTACTCAAGCAGATCCTCGGCCACAATCTGATCGCGGCGGTGCGCACCGTCGGACACGGTGGGTCCCTCCTCGATCGCCGCAGCACCGAGGCGCTGATGAAACGAATCCGCAGCAGCGCGACACACGACGACCCGCTGTCGCAGCTGACCGACCGCGAACGCGACATCGTGTCGCTGATCGGCGACGGTTTGACCAACCGCCAGATCGCCGAACGCACTCACCTCGCGGAGAAGACCGTCAAGAACTACGTGACCCGCGTCCTGGCCAAGCTCGACATGGAACGCCGCACACAGGTGGCCGTACTGGCCACCGAATTGCGCAACGAGCGCAGAGACTCGAGTTCGTAGCGCTCGCCGCACTCCCCTCTGCTGGCCTCCGCTACCCGAGGGCCTTCCGCTCCCCGAGTGCCGACGCGAGGAACGAGCACCGGAGCACCTCCCCGCTCCCCGAGTGCCGAAGCGAGGTACGAGCACCGGAGCACCTCCCCGCTCCCCGAGTGCCGACACGAGGAACGAGCACCGGAGCACCTCCCCGCTCCCCGAGTGCCGAAGCGAGGAACGAGCACCGGAGCACCTCCCCGCTCCCCGAGTGCCGAAGCGAGGTACGAGCTTCGGTGTAACGAGGGGTCTGGTGAGACAACGTGCCCAGGCCGCTACGGAACATCTTGGGGGAGCGAGTCTTTCGGTTCTGTTTCGAGTTCGGCTCACCGCATCTCGATACACCGACGGCTCGCTGCGCTCGCGTCGGCACTCGATGAGCGAAGGGGCCTTCGCACTGCACAAATTCGTTCTCACTGCGCTGCCCTGATAGCCGCCGCGGTAACCCCCTCTCCGCCACGCGAAGGTGTTACGTCCGCGGAGATCGACGAGCGCAGTGAGAACACACTACCGCAGCGAGTCCCAACCTCCCGCCGTACACACGAAATTGGTTGCGCCACAACGGTTTCGACAAGTTCGCCGCCAGGAGATGCCGATCAGCCCAGACGGCGCCCCCGCTGGTCGAGCGGGGGATTGCCCGACTCGCCGACCGATCACTCCTCCAGCGGCACAACCCATTTCAGCTCGGTCCCACCGCCTGCGGGCACCGCGAGGGTGAGTCGTCCCCCGCACTCCACCGCCCGGTCGGCGAGATTCCGCAATCCCCGACGATGGGCATCGGACGGTATGCCGCACCCGTCGTCGGCGACGGTCACCACCAGGTCTTCGTCGGCAACGGCGACCACGATGTCGATCCGCCCGGCGCCCGAATGCCGCAGCGCGTTGCTCAGCGCCTCGCGCACAACGGCTTCCAGATGCGACGCCAGGTCGTCGGGCACCAGGGTGTCGACCGCACCGTCGAATCGCACCGACGGCGTCACCGGTGCATGCGCCGCCGACTGTTCGACGACGTCGAGCACGCGGCGTCGGACGCTCTTCACCGCCGACGACTCCGACGCCGTCTGCAACTCGAAGATCGACGTCCGGATCTGCGCGACCGTCGCGTCGAGGTCGGCGATCACCGTCGCCATCCGCGTGCCCGGATCCGCCCGGCCCTGGGCATCGGGATTCATCGACATCGTTTGCAGCGCAATGCCTATCGCGAACAGTCGCTGAATGACGTGGTCGTGCAGGTCGCGGGCGATGCGATGCCGATCGGCGAGCACCTCCAGATCGCGGGCCATCTGCTGACGTTCGTCGTAGGCGATGGCCAGCGAGGCGATCTCGGCGACACCGGCCAAGCCCGCGTACATCTCCGGCGGCAGATGCGGGTCGCGCTCGTAGATCAGCGACAGCCGCCCGATCTGACGACCGCCGACGGTGAAGGGCTGATCGATCACGTAACCGCCGCTTGCGGCGACATCGGCGACGTCGGCGCCGGAGCGCCCGCGCGGCCGGTCCTGCCCGCCGAACGACGTGATCAATGCCACGCCGCCCGCACCGGTGAGCTCGGCGACGTCGGAGCACAAGCCGTTCATGGTGTCGCCCAACGGGATTCCCGCCAGCGGCTCCGACCCGCGGCGTGCCAGCACTTCCACCCAGCGCTGCCGGACAAGCGTCAGTTCGAACAGTCGCGCATTGTCTACCGCGATGCCCGCTGCTACCGCGAGTACGCTGATCAACTTCTCGTCGGTGCGGCTGAAGTCTGCCGCCGACTGCTTCTCGGTCAGGTAGATGCTGCCGAATACGCTGCCGCGCACCAGAATCGGCGCGCCGAGGAAGGTACGCATGGGCGGGTGATTCGGTGGAAAGCCCACCGACGCCGGATGCGTGTTGAGCTCTTCGACGCGCAGTACGTGCGGATCGTCGAACAGTACCCCGAGCAGACCGTGCCCTACCGGTAGGTGTCCCATCGTCGCGCGCGTCTGTTCGTCGATGCCGGTGTAGACGAATTCTTTGAGCAGACCGCTGTACTCGGACCGGACGCCCAACGCACAGTAGCGCGCGTCGAGGACCCGGGCCGCGACGTCGACGATGCGTTGCAGCGCCGCGTCGAGGTCCAGTCCACGCCCGACGACGAGCACGGCGTCGAGCAGTTCCCGCAGCTGTCGGGGATCGTCGATCTCGCCGACGCCGCTGAGCAGCCCGTCGGGACCCTCACCCATGATCATCGTGTGCACGGTACGCCGCTGCGGCAGCGACGAACCGCGCGACGGCGCTCGGCGCCCCGGCCGGATGGACATGCAGGAACGAACCGTGCACGCCGTCGGCGACGAGTCCGTCGGTGACGGAGCCGACATCACTGCGCCACCCCCACGCGGCATCGCCGACGCCGTGCACCGTCGAGCGGTGGAACTCGTGTCCGGTGACGCGTTCACCGGCCCGATAGAGCACGTTGTCACGCAGACATACCGCGTCGCGGTAGCCCAATGTCAGGGCGGGCGAGAAGGTGCCGGTCGCGTCCAGCACCCCCGACATCGGCTGATCATCAAGTGCCGCACAGAGATACAGGTAGCCGGCGCATTCGCCGTGGATCACGCCGCCGCGCCGGGCGTGCTCGCGCAGATCGTCGCGCAGCCCGACGTTGCCCGCGAGCTGCTCGGCATACTCTTCGGGAAAACCGCCGCCGATGACCACCCCCGCGGCGCCCTCGGGCAGCCGATCGTGCAGTGGATCGACTGTCACCACGTCAGCGCCGGCCGCGCGCAGAAGTTCCGCGTGTTCGGCATAGCCAAAGGTGAAAGCCGCGCCGCCGGCCATCGCGATCACCGGACGGGCACGTACCGGCTCACCGACTGCATCCGGCGCAGACCAGGGCGCACCGTCGCGCTGACGCCGCTGTCGCGCGGTCGCTTCGATCGCCGCGAGATCGACGCCGGCGCCCATCGCCGCGGCCATCGCGTCGACGGCGTCGCGCGCTTGTGGCGCACGTTCGGCGGCCGGGATCAACCCGAGGTGCCGCGACGGGACCGACAACTCACCGTTACGCCGCACCGCACCGAGAACCGGCAGCCCGACTTGCGCGCAGGCCGCCCGCAGCACCGATTCATGGCGCGGCGAACCCACCCGGTTGAGAATGACGCCGGCGATGGTCACGGTCGAGTCGAATGTCGCGAAGCCGTGCAGCAGCGCGGCAAGTGATTGACTGTGCCCGGCGGCGTCGACGACGAGCACCACCGGCGCGCCGAGGATCGACGCGACCTGCGCCGTCGAGCCGAAGCCGCCGGTGGACGTCGAATGACCGTCCGCTGCGATGCGGCCGTCGAACAAGCCCATCACGCCTTCGACCACGGCGATGTCGGCGCCCACGCAGCCGGCCGCGAAGAGCGGCGAGATCCGTTCGACGCCGACGAGATTCGGATCCAGATTCCGTCCGGGCCGGTCGGCGGCGACGCTGTGGTATCCGGGGTCGATGAAGTCGGGTCCGACCTTGAACGGCGCCACCTTTCGCCCGGCCCGACGCAGCGCGGCGATCAGACCGGTGGTGACGGTGGTCTTGCCGCTGCCCGACGACGGCGCCGCGATGACGACCGCGGGGGTCGACGTCACAGATCTCCCGTCGCGGCGCTCGCGCCGATCACCATGCTCGCGCCGATCACCATTCGATGCCCTTCTGGCCCTTGCGCCCCTGATCCATCGGGTGGGCGACCTTGCGCATCTCGGTGACGAGGTCGGCGGCGTCGATCAACTTCTGCGGCGCGCGGCGTCCGGTGATGATCACGTGTTGACGACCGGGTCGGGCGCGCAGGGTGTCGACCACCTCGTCGACGTCGATCCATCCCCAATCGAGTGGATAGGTGAACTCGTCGAGGACGTAGAAATCGTGCTCTTCGCCAGCAAGGCGTCGGCTGATCTCGGCCCAACCGGCTCGGGCGGCGGCCGCGTGATCGTCGGCGTGCTCGGAGCTGGAGCGCAGCCACGACCAGCCCTGACCCATCTTGTGCCACTGCACCGGCCCACCCCGACCGGTCTGCTCGTGGAGGGCGCCGAGTGCTTCGAGTGCGGACTCCTCGCCTACCCGCCACTTCGCCGACTTCACGAACTGGAACACCGCGACGTTGAGGCCGGCGTTCCAGGCGCGCATCGCCATGCCGAAGGCCGCCGTCGACTTCCCCTTGCCGTCGCCGGTGTGCACGCCTAGCACCGGGGTGTTGCGGCGCTGCCGGGTGGTCAGCCCGTCGTTCGGGATGCTCTCCGGAACTCCTTGTGGCACAGTCGGTTTCCTTTTGGTCGGGGTTCGGGTCAGGCTGCGGCGCGGACCGCGGCGACGATCGAATGCGCATTGAGGTCGGCGATCGCGAGGCACGGCGCGTGCAGGTGGCGAGCCAGCTGCGCGGCCAGCCCCAGCCGGATCATCCCCTGTTCGCAGTCGATGACCACGGCGTCGATATGGCGGCGAGCGATGCCCCGCGCCGCGGCGTGTGCGCGCGTGAGGGCGTCGGCGCCCGACGCTGCCGAATTCCGGTTCGCTCCCGGCCCCGTGGCACGGCCGTCGGTGAGCACCACCAACAGCGGGCGGCGGGCCGGTTCCCGTTGTGCGGCAGCGGAAATCACCGACAACGACTGAATCAGTCCGTCGGCGAGCGGGGTGCGTCCGCCGACGCGGACCCGACTGAGTCGCGCCACGGCGAGATCCACCGAACGAGTCGGCGGCACAACCACTTCCGCGTGGCTGCCGCGGGCGACAACCACCGCGACCCGGTCGCGGCGAGTGTAGGAGTCACGCAGCAGATCGACGCAGGCGCGGGTCACGGAGTCGAGGCGTTTACGCGCGGTCATCGACCCGGACAGGTCGAGCAGGAAGACGACCAGGTTGCCCTCGGTTCCCACTCGCTGTGCTCCACGCAGATCATCGCCGGTCACCACGACCCGCGACGATGCGCTCACCGCGCGCTCGATCGCCGCCATCGCCGTCCCGACGACGTGCACCGACGTCCCGGGCGTGAACTGGATTGCGCGCGTGGTCATTCCACGATCGCTGTACGCCTTGGACCGACGACCCGAGGCACCGCTTCCGACGCCGGCGACGCGGAGATTGCGGACTCGGGCCGCAGCGGTGGCCGGCGCTGTGAACCGCGGCCCCGCGGCGTCGTCGGACCCCGCGGTGGTCGCGCTCGAATCCGTCTCCGCGCCATCATCGTTCGGCGGCGCGTCGATGCCGCCGCCACCCGGGCCGTCGGGGTCGGCGTCGGGTCCATCGTTGTCGGGTCCATCGTTGTCGGGTCCATCGTCGTCGGGCGGGGGCGGGTCAGGCTGCGCGGCCTGCTCCCCCGCATCCATCGCGTCGTCGACCTGTTGTTCGGACAGCCCCGACTCGTCGAACGGATCGCGGCGCCTGCGGTGCGGCAGGGCCAGTTCGACGGCGATGCGCACGTCGTCGGCGTTGATCGACGACGCCCCGCGCCACGCGGCGTGTGCGGCGGCCGCGCGCGCGACGACGATGTCGCCGCGCATGCCGTCGACGTCGAGATGCGCGCATACCGCGGCGATGCGGCGCAGTTCGGTGATCGGCAGTTCGACGTCGCCGACGTCGGTGCGTGCCTGCCGGATGCGCCGGGTCAACTCCGCCTCGTCGTCGGCGAAGCGCTGCACGAATCGCTCTGGGGCGGCGTCGAATTCGAGCCGCCGGGTCACCACCTCGACGCGTTCGTCGACGTCGCGCGCGGCCACGACGTCGACGGCGAGACCGAAACGGTCGAGCAGTTGCGGGCGCAGTTCGCCCTCTTCCGGATTCATCGTGCCGACGAGGACGAACTCGGTCGACGAGGTGTGCGAGATACCGTCGCGTTCGACGGTGACCCGCCCGCTGGCGGCGGCGTCGAGCAACACGTCCACGAGATGATCGGCGAGAAGGTTCACCTCATCGATGTAGAGCACACCGCGGTCGGCGCGGGCGAGGAGTCCGGGAGTGAAGACGGCCTCGCCGTCGCGCAGGGCACGGGTGACGTCGAGCGACCCGACGACCCGGTCCTCGGTGGCGCCGATCGGCAGGTCCACCACCGGCCGTGGACTGCCCGGCTCGCCGAGCAGCGGTCCGAGACCGCGCACGATCGTCGACTTGGCGGTCCCCTTCTCGCCCCGGATCAGCACACCGCCGATGCCGGGCGCGATCGCGGACAGGATCAGCGCGAGTTTGAGCTGATCCTGTCCGACGACGGCGCTGAACGGATAATCGATGCGTTGCGGCTGCGCCGACATCGACTATGCGTCGGCGGTCGCGCGCGAGTTGGTCAGCAGCAGGCTCTTGCTCGACCAGTCCCACACCTCACCGAACAACGAGGTGTTGTCGGACAGCTTCTGACCGAAGGACGGAATCATCTCGACGAGCTTCGGACGCCACCCGTCGAACTGGCGTGGGAAACACTTCGACAGGACGTCGAGCATCGCGGGAACCGCGGTCGACGCCCCGGGCGACGCCCCGAGCAGGCCGGCGATGGTGCCGTCACCGGCCGCGACGACGGCGGTGCCGAATTCGAGCGAGCCGTTGACGGCGCTGTTCTTGCGGATCACCTGGACGCGCTGGCCGGCGGTGACGAATTCCCAGTCGCCGGCGACGGCGCGCGGAGCGAACTCGTTGAGCGTGTCGATGCGGTCGGCGGTGCTGGACGCGAGCTCGCTGATGAGGTACTTCAGCAGGCCGAACTCTTTCGGTGCGATGGAGATCATCGGCAGCAGGTTGCTCGGGGTCACCGACTCGATCAGGTCGGTGGCCTTGCCGTTCTTGAGGAACTTGGGCGACCAGCCCGCGTACGGGCCGAACAGCAGTCCCGGCTGGTGGTTGATGACGCGGGTGTCCAGGTGCGGCACCGACATCGGCGGTGCGCCGACGGCGGCCTGCCCGTAGACCTTCGCCTGGTGGCGGCTGATCAGCTCGGGGTTGGTGCAGCGGATGAACTCACCCGACACCGGGAAGCCGCCGAAGCCCTTGGCCTCGGAGATGCCCGACTTCTGCAGCAGATGCAGCGCCCCGCCGCCTGCGCCGACGAATACGAACTTCGCGTGTACCTTCAGCTTCTCGCCGGTGCGGTCGTTGACGACCTTGACGATCCAACTTCCGTCGGACTGCTTGTTCAGGTTGGTCACCCGATGACCGAAGTAGATGTCGGAGTCTTTGCCGACGTAATTCAGCAGTTGCTGGGTGAGCGCGCCGAAGTCGACGTCGGTGCCGTCGGTGAACCAGTTGAGGGCGACCGGGTCGGAGAAGTCACGACCGTCGGACATCAGCGGCAGGCGCGCGGCGAACTCGTCGGGCTCGGTGATGTACTCCATGCCCTCGAACAGCGGGTGGCGCGACAGTTTGTCGTAGCGTTTGCGCAGGTAGCTGGCACCGGCCTCGCCGTGGGTGAAGCTCACGTGCGGGATGGGGTTGATGAACTCGCTCGGGTCACCGAGGATGCCCTTGTCCACCGAGTGCGCCCAGAACTGACGCGACACCTGGAACTGCTCGTTGATGGTGATCGCCTTGTCGACGTTCACGTCACCGTTGGCGTCCTGCGGTGTGTAGTTCAGCTCGCACAGGGCCGAATGCCCGGTGCCCGCGTTGTTCCACGGGTCGCTGCTCTCTGCGGCGGCGGCGTCGAGCGACTCGAACAGGCTGATCGACCATTCGGGCTGCAACTGTCGCAGAAGCGCGCCCAGGGTAGCGCTCATGATGCCAGCGCCTACCAACACCACATCGGACTTGATCGTTTGAGACACCCTCGCGCTCCCATTTCTCAGCGGGCTGAACTTTAGATTCACCAGACATTGTTCCCCATGGCCGCACCCGAACCGAATGGGGTTGCTCAGATTGTGTGCTAGGCGACACCGGGGTACTGCACAGTAAGATACTCGCCGTGAGCTCATCGACCGACGTTTCGTCGCGCACCACCGGCTGGCAGCCCGACCATCTGCTCGACAACTACCAACTTCTCACCTTCGATCTGGGACCCGATCCCGACGGTGAAGACCCCATCACCGCGACGCTCGTCCGCCGTAGCGAGCGGGTCGAGAAGCCCGTCGGGGCGGTGCTCTACGTGCACGGCTTCACCGACTACTTCTTCCAGGAACCGCTCGCCGAGTTCTTCGCCGCACGCGGCTACGAGTTCTACGCGGTGGACCTGCGCAAATGCGGCCGTTCACTGGGCGAGGGCCATACCCCGCATTTCACCACCAACCTCAAGTTCTACGACGTCGAGCTGACCCTGTCGCTCGACAAGATCCTGACCGACGTCGGCGCGGACGCCGACGTCCTCATCGCCGGGCACTCCACCGGCGGGATCATCACTCCGCTCTGGCTCGATCGGTTGCGCACCTCCGATCCCGCGCGGCACTCGCGGATCACCGGACTGCTCCTCAACAGCCCGTGGTTCGATCTGCAGGGCAGTCCCGTGCTTCGCTCACCGATCACCACCGCGGTGATCAAAGCCGTTGCGAAACTGCGCCCGAAGCTCGTGATGCCGCAGGAATTGTCGGCGGCGTACGGCGAGAGCCTCCACGAGAGTGCCCACGGCGAGTGGGCCTACGACCTCGTACGCAAGCCGCTCGGCGGATTCCCGGTGACCGCCGGCTGGCTCAACGCTGTGCGCGACGGTCACGCGGCGCTGCACCGTGGCCTCGACGTCGGGGTGCCGTCGCTCGTATTGCGTTCGGACAAGTCACATTTCATCGGCGGATACGACCCCAAGGCCGATGCCGCCGACATCGTCCTCGACGTCGAGCAGATCGCCCGATGGAGCGGGTGCCTGGGCAATCGGGTGAGTGCGGTGCCCGTCGCCGATGCCCGTCACGACGTCTTCCTGTCTGTGCCGCGCGTGCGTGAGCGCGCCTACCACGAGGTCGACGCGTGGCTCACGACCCTGCCCGGCGCGGGCTCGTCGGCGTCATGACGACAACGGTCGACGTCGCGCTGATCGGGTCGGGCAGCGGGAACACCTTCGCCAACCGCGACTTCCACGACACCTCGTTCGCCCTGTTCGAGGACGGCGTCTTCGGCGGCACCTGCCTCAACGTCGGGTGCATTCCCACCAAGATGTTCGTCTATGCCGCAGACATCGCCGACCACGTCCGGGAGGCCGGCCGCTATGGCGTGGACGCGACGTTCAATTCGGCGGATTGGCCGGGCATCGTCAAGCGTGTCTTCGACCGGATCGACCCCCTCTCGTCGGGTGGCCGCGACTACCGGGCGCATCGATCGCCGAACGTCAGGCTCTACGAGTCGCACGTGACATTCGACGGCCGCGACGGTGACCGTTACCGGCTGGTGACCGCCGACGACGATGTGGTGCTCGCCGATCAGGTGGTCATTGCGGCGGGGTCGCGGCCGATCATCCCCGACGTCGTCGCCGACTCCGGGGTCCGGTACTACACCAATAACGACGTGATGCGCCTGGCGGAGCTTCCGGCGCGCATGACGATTCTCGGCAGCGGATTCATCGCCGCCGAGTTCGCGCATGTCTTCTCCGCACTCGGCACCGACGTCACCATCGTCGCGCGCGGGCCGAAACTGTTGCGCCACCACGATTCCGACATCGCCGACCGGTTCACCGAAATCGCGCGCGAGCAATGGACGGTCCGCACCGACCAGCGCACCGTCGGGGCGCCCACGCTCGACGACGGTTCGGTTCGGCTGGACTTCGCCGACGGCTCTCACGTCGACTCCGACGTCCTGCTGGTCGCCACCGGCCGCTGGCCCAACGGCGACGGGCTCAACCTGTCGTCGATCGACGTCGGACTCGACGATGCCGGGCGCGTCGAGCGCGACCGATTCGGGCGGACGTCGGCGCGCGGAGTGTGGGCGCTCGGCGACGTCGCCTCTGAGCACCAACTGCGCCACGTCGCCAATCACGAGACGCGCGTCGTCCAGGAGAACGTCAAACGAGGTTGGGACGCCACTGATCTCGTTCCGTTCGACCATCGCTTCGTGCCGTCGGCCGTGTTCAGCCACCCGCAGATCGCCACCGTCGGGCTGACCGAACGGGAGGCCGCCGACGCCGGCATCGACTACGCCGTGAAGGTTCAGCCCTACAGCGACGTCGCCTACGGGTGGGCGATGGAAGACACCACGAGCTTCTGCAAGGTCCTCGCCGAGCGCGCGACCGGCAAGCTCATCGGCGTCCACATCCTCGGCCCACAGGCGTCGACGCTGGTCCAGCCAGCGATCCAGGCGATGTCCTTCGGCTTGGGCGTGCACGACATGGCCCGCGGCCAGTACTGGATCCACCCGGCGCTGCCGGAGGTTCTGGAGAACGCACTGCTGGGGTTGGAGTTGGAGTAGGGCGGGGGCGAACGCCCGAGTGCCGAGTGCGGAGGCGAGCTCACAAGCTTCGGCGTGAGCGGGGGCGAAACCCCCGCTCCCCGAGTGCCGAAGCGAGCTTGCGAGCTTCGGTGTAACGAGGGGTCTGGTGAGACAAAGAACCCAAACCGACCCGAAACACCTTGCGGGTGTGCGGCTTTCAGCACCTGAATGCCAATCACATACGTGGAAGATTCAGTGCAGCACCGGGAGCTCGGACTGCGAACAATTTCATCGCCACCATGTTCTCGGTCAAGTTGGATTCTTCGTCTCGCCAGACCCCTCGTTACACCGAAGCTCGTTCCTCGCTTCGGCACTCGGGGAGCGGAGGTAACGCCGCTCGTTCCTCGCTTCGGGCACTCGGGGTTCCCAGTCCTACCCCGCCAACGTCAGCGCGATATCGACGATCATGTCTTCCTGGCCGCCGACCAGACCCCGGTTGCCGCATTCGGTGAGGATGTCGCGCACGTCGACGCCGTAGCGCTGCGACGCCGTCTCCGCGTGGCGCAGGAACGACGAGTACACACCCGCGTAGCCGAGTGTCAGGGTTTCGCGGTCGACGCGCACCGGACGGTCTTGCAGGGGACGCACGAGATCGTCGGCGGCATCCTCGAGCGCGGCCAAATCGCACCGATGCTCGAAGTCGGACAGGTTCGCCACCGCGATGAACGCTTCGATCGGGCAGTTGCCCGCGCCGGCTCCGTGGCCGGCCAGCGATGCGTCGACGCGGTACACACCGTTGTCCACCGCCACAACGGAATTCGCCACCGACAGCGACAGATTCTCGTGCGCGTGAATGCCGATCTCCGTCGACGGCTCCAGCACCTCGCGGTATGCCCGGACGCGCGCGGCGACGTCGTTCATGGTCAGTCGGCCGCCGGAGTCGGTGACGTAAACACAGTGTGCGCCATAGCTTTCCATCATCTTGGCCTGCCGCGCCAGTTCCTCCGGTGCGGCCATGTGCGACAGCATCAAGAAGCCGGACACATCCATCCCGAGTTCGCGCGCGGCACCGATGTGTTGTGCGGAGATATCGGCCTCGGTGCAGTGCGTCGCGACGCGCACCGACCGCACACCCAGCGAATACGCGGTCTTCAACTCGGCGATCGTGCCGACGCCGGGCAGCAGGAGCGTCGTCAGCCGCGCGTTCTGCAGCACGTCTGCGGCGGCTTCGATCCACTCCCAGTCGGTATTCGACCCCGGACCGTAGTTGACCGACCCGCCGGCCAAACCGTCGCCGTGAGCGACTTCGATGGCGTCGACTCCGGCGGCGTCGAGCGCTGCGACGATCGCCTGCAGGTCGCTGATCGACATCTGATGTCGCACGGCGTGCATGCCGTCGCGCAACGTGACGTCCTGGACGAAGATGGGGGTGCTCATTTGCTTTCCTCCGATTTGCTTTCCTCCGAAGTGGTTGCCGCCGTGGCCTGTTGGGCGGCGATGCGCTCGGCGACCTGCAGGCCGGCCGAGGTCATGATGTCGAGGTTGCCCGCATAGGCCGGCAGGTAGTGTGCGGCGCCCTCGACTTCGAGGAAGACCGACACCTGGTGAGTCGCGGTTCGCCCGCCGTCGAGCAGCGTGGTCACCGGGCGCTCGGCGGGGATCTCGGTGATCTGCACCTTCTGCTTGAGCCGGTATCCGGGGACGTAGGCCGCGACGTCGTCGACCATCTTCGCGATCGACGCGACGATCTGCTCGTGGATCGCCGAGTCGGCGGAGTCGATCAGCGCGAAGACGGTGTCGCGCATCATCAACGGCGGTTCGGCGGGGTTGAGGATGATGATCGCCTTGCCGCGCCGGGCGCCGCCGACCTCGCGGATCGCCGCCGACGTCGTCTCGGTGAATTCGTCGATGTTGGCGCGGGTGCCCGGACCCGCCGACTTCGACGCGATCGACGCGACGATCTCCGCGTACTCGACGGGCACCACCCGCGACACGGCGGCGACGATCGGGATCGTCGCCTGCCCGCCGCAGGTCACCATGTTGACGTTCGGGGCGTCGAGGTGATCGTCGATGTTGACGGCGGGCACCACGTACGGCCCGATGGCGGCGGGCGTCAGGTCGATGAGCCGCTTGCCCAGCGGTTGCAGGATCGATGCGTTGTGCTTGTGCGCCTTGGCCGACGTCGCGTCGAAGACGATCCCGATCTCGTCGAAGTCCGGCAGCGCCACCAGCCCGTCGACGCCCTCGTGGGTGGTCGGCACGCCGAGTCGGGCGGCACGTGCCAGACCGTCGGAGTCGGGGTCGATGCCGACCATCGCGCCCATCTGGACGTGCTTGGCGTTGCGGATGACTTTGAACATCAGGTCGGTGCCGATGTTGCCCGATCCGATGATCGCCACCTTGGTCTTGTCGCTCATTTTGCGGTCTCCTCGTTTGTCGAGCTGAAATATGCTGTGACGCTTCCCAATCCAGTGATGTCGACGCGCACGTCGTCGCCCGCCGCGAGCGGCCGCATCGGGCCGAGCGCGCCGGACAGGATCACCTGACCGGCCAGCAGCGGCGCACCGTTGTCGCGAGCCGCCTGCGCCAGCCAGGCGACGGCGTTGAGCGGGTCGCCGAGGCAGTCCGCCCCGCTGCCGGTGGACACCTCCGCGCCGTTGATCGACATGCTCATCGTCGTGTCGACCGGGCTGAACTCGGCGAGTGTCTTGGTCTCGGTGCCCAATACGTACAGGCCCGCCGACGCGTTGTCGGCGACGGTGTCGCCGAAGCGGATGTCCCAGTCCGCGATTCGACTGTCGCAGATCTCCAGAGCCGCGACGCCGTAGGCGATCGCATCGGCGACCTGCGCGGCGTCGAGCGGGCCGTCGACGAGGTCCGCGCCGAGAACGAAGGCGATCTCCGCCTCCGCCTTCGGCTGCAGCAGTCGCGTCATCGGGACGACGTCGCCGTCTGCGAAGCCCATGTCGTCGAACAGGACGCCGAAATCGGGCTGGTCGACGCCGAGTTGATCCTGTACCGCCTTGGACGTCAGGCCGATCTTGCGGCCGACGACCCGCGCGCCGCCGGCGATGCGGACGTCGTTGATGCGCTGTTGCGCGCGGTACGCCGCGGGCAGGTCGGTGGCGCCGATGACGTCGCGGACTGGGGCGCATGCGACGTGCGTGCGCGACGCCGTGAGCAGCCGGTCCGCCGCTTGCTCGATGGCGTTGTCGAGGTCTGTTGTCTGTGTCATGCGAACAGCATCGGCCGCGAGGTGTCGGCATCTCCACCGTTTCGTATCGCTGAGCGATACGCTGGGTGGCGTGGCTGACGCGACACCCGACACGGTCATCGGCAAGGTGGTCGTGCTGCTGCACGCCTTCGGCGCCGACGACTACGAGCTGTCCCTCGCCGAACTGGTGCGTCGAACAGGCCTGCACAAGGCGACCGCGTATCGTCTCGCCAACGAGTTGGCCGACAATCGTCTCCTCGAGAAGACCTCGAGCGGGTACCGACTGTCCGGGGCCCTCTTCGAACTGGGGATGCGCGCGTCGACCGAGCGCAGTCTATTGGAGATCGCGATGCCGTTCCTGCAGGACCTGTACGAACGCACCCACGAGACCGTGCACCTCGGCGTACTCGACGGCCTCGAGGTGGTCTACGTCGCCAAGATCGGCGGGCACCGGCAGGCGGCCGCGCCGTCGCGCACGGGCGGGCGAATGCCGTTGCACTGCACCGGAATCGGCAAGGCGCTGCTCGCGCACGCGGACCCCGGACTCCGCGGGCGGGTGTTGAGTCGCCCGCTGGAACGATGGACCCCGCGCACCGTCGTCGCTCCGGGCCTGCTGGCCCGTCAACTCGACGCCGCGGTCGAGAGCGGCGTGGCCTTCGAACGCGAGGAGTCCGCGGTCGGCATCACCTGCGTCGCCGCTCCGATCTTCGACGTCGCCACCAACGCGGTGATCGCCGCGATCAGCGTCACCGGTCCGGTCACCCGATTTCGACCGGAAACCCAAGTCGACGCCGTGCGAGCCGCCGCCGCGGGGATCGGATCGACGCTCAATCGGCGTCGAACACTGACCGAGTCCCGATGACGAGCCTTGCCACCACCTATGCCATCGGCAGTTGACGCAGCCTGCTGCGCATCCGATCGAGGTCGTGGGCGCCCGCCGACTCGAGAGAATCCGGAGTATTCGACGCCGCGACGATCACCTCGGTTCGCTTCTCCCACAACACGTCGACGAGGTTCGCGAATCGCTGCGCCGGTTCGGCATCGAGTTGATCGGGTACGTCGGTGATCACCCAGCGCCGGTATTCGTCGGCGAGCGCCAGGTAGTCGATCGGCGCGGTGGCGGTCGCACAGAGGTCGGCGAAGCGGAACCATATCTCGCCGGCCCGGGCTCGCGTCGCGACGATCGGGTGTCCGGCCGGACTCACCGTCGTGCGCTCTGCCGCCGCGGGTCGGCGCAGCCCGACGCTGCGCAGCTGTGCATGCGTTCCCGGACAGAGCCACGCGCCGGGTGCCCGGTCGGCTCTCGACGCGCGATAGTCGACGCCCCCGTCGCATTCGACGATCCGGAACCGGCGCTCGATCAGGTCGATCGTCGGCTCGAACATGCTGTGGAACAACGGGTTCGGCATCAGACCGGCCGGTGGATAGTTGGAGGTGACGATGAGCCTGATCCGTCTTGTCCCGATGGCGTCGAGCAGAGCGGTCACGTACTGACCGTCGGCGGGGTCGTGGACGTGAAATTCGTCGAAGCACACGACGTCGAGCCCCGTGAGCAGCGCGTCGAGCGCGTCCGCCAGCGAACCGCGCGTGCGGATCAGTCGGTGGACGTCGGCGAAGAATTCGTGAAAGTGACTGCGCAACACCCTTTTCCGGGACATCGACGCCAGGTGGGCGTCGACCAGCCAGGACTTCCCGCGGCCCGGCGGACCCCACAGGTAGACGTCGGATCCGGCCGGATCGGCGAGCGCGTCCATCGCCGAGCGCTGTGCCCGATCCAATTGCCGTCCGTCGATTCTCATGAGCGAGACTCTATCATCGTAGAGTTTGGTTGAATTGTGAGATGCCCCACCGACTTTCACGACGACTATCGATCTGCGACGCCGCATTGGACCTCGCCGCCGGCGGCGGCAACCACGCGGTGACCCACAGCGCG
The DNA here is from genome assembly GCF_012933505.1 of Gordonia asplenii. Lineage (GTDB taxonomy): Bacteria > Actinomycetota > Actinomycetes > Mycobacteriales > Mycobacteriaceae > Gordonia > Gordonia asplenii. The sequence continues at coordinate 237,322 of NZ_JABBNB010000001.1, read as the reverse complement.
ATCGACGCGGCGCTAGGAATCGCGAAGGGCTCGACGTCGTACTACTTCCGGACGCGCGCCGCGCTCATCGACGCCGCGATCGACTTCCTGACCGAGAGGTCGCGGGCAAGGTTCGCGGAGTTGTCCGGCGGCACCACAACCGAGATCAGCGTCGACGGCGCTGCCGCGCAGATCGCGGCCTACTTGGTCGACCTCCTCGGGCAACGTCGTCGAGATCTGTTGGCCCGCTACGCTTTTGCTCCTGATGCTGCGGCAGACGAGGGGCATCGTGCCGCGCTGGCACGCTGCCTGTTCTCCATCGACGCGGCAACGGGCCTACTCGATGCGCTGGGCGCCGACGATCCGTCGGCACGCGCCGCGGATCTGCTGACCCTCATCGAGGGCATCGCCCTCGATTTCACTTACGGGCACCGGAGTCTGACCGCAGACGAACCGCACGACGTGGTTGAAGAACTTGTCCGACGCTGGCTGGTGGCGTTGGTGGCGTAGGCCGACGTCGTCGACACTTCCCGCAGCGGGAATGCAACGGCTACTCGACCACCCGGGGGGCGGTTTCAACTCAGCCAGCCACCCCCTCACACCACGTGCTTGAGCCTCTCGCCCGAATCGCCCAGGGCCAGAACCTCGTTGAATCCCTGGACTAGGCAATCGGCGAAGAGCTCCAGCTCGGTGACCGCCGCGGCGTCGATGTTCAGACCGAGGCACGCGACTCCGTTGTGCGTGATCATCGTCGCCATCACCGCGCACCCGGGCAGGGGCCCGAACGGGTACATCCGCTCCACTTTGGCGCCTGCGACGAAGGTCTCCCAGGGGATGCCCGGAACATTGCTGGCCTGCAGGTCGTTCATCGACGTCGTGCCGCTGAACTGCGTCAACACCGGCCCCGGCAGCCAGGCCAGGACCGGCCCGATGGTGTTGAAGATGTCGACGGCCGGTTCCCCGCGGGCCGCGCGCACCTGCTCGCGGATGGTGAGGACCCGTTCGAACGGATCGACGATGCCGACCGGACCGGCGAGCCGCCCGACGGCGATTCGGTTGCCGCCCGCGGCGTCGGCGTCGGTGCGCACCGAGATCGGGATGGCCACCGGCATCGACTCGATCGGGTGGCCCAGTGCCTCGTGATAGATCCGGAATCCGCCGATCAGTCCACCGAGGTAGATGTCGTTGACCGATGCACCGGTCGCCGCGCCCGCGGCTTTGATCGCCGCGAAGTCGACCTCGAACGCGCTGAATCGCCACGACACGCTGCGTCCCGCAAGCAGCGGCGACCCCGTCGGGCTGATCATTCCGGCGACCCGCGGCACCGAGCGCCCGTAACGCAGTACCCGGCTCAACGCCTTCTGCGGATCGGTGAGTGAACGCACACCGTCGAACACCATTCCCGCCAGCTTCGGCAGCCGGGAGATCTCCTCCCCGACCTGCCGGGTGAGCACGTCGAGGGCCGAGAGGTCTCGGCTGATCGGCGCAGGCGGCTGCGGTTTGCCCGGAATGGGGTCGCGGGTCGTCGAATGCAGTTGCGCCAGAACGAGAATCGCTCCCAAGCCGTCGGTCAGCGCATGGTGTGCCTTGAGGAAGTACGCCGTCTTCCCCGACGCCAGACCGTCGATCAGGTAGCCCTCCCACGGCGGGCGGGCCGGATCGAGCGGGGTCATCGCCAGCTGCTCGCACAGGCTGAACAGATCACGCATCGAGCCGTCACCGGCCAGTCTGATCCGCCGCAGGTGGTAGTGCAGATCGAAGTCGGGGTCGATCTGCCAACTGGGCGTACCGGTCCGCAGCGGCGACTCCACCACGCGCTGGCGGAATCGCGGCGCCATCCGGCTGCCCCAATCATGTGCCGCGACAAGGCGATCCCAGTCGGGTTCGCAGTCGTAGATCTCCACCATCGAGATGGTCGAGCGTAGTCGGCGGTCGGAGTCGCCGCGCCACATCACGGTGTCGACCGGACTCATCTCCGGTTCGGTACCCCAGGCGAGCGGTTGGTCTTTCGACTCAGTCACGCGACGACTCCCGCCATTCGAACAATCCCATCGTCTTGGTCATCCGTCCGTCGTCGAAGGCCGTCACCGGCCAGTCGGCCAGCGCGTCGATGTACTGCTGACGCACTTCTTCGGCGTAGTCGCCCGCCTTCTCCGGTACCCAGGTGGAGGTGTCGACCGGCGGCAGCACCCGCACCTCGACGGTGCCCGGTTTGATCAATTGCGCTCCGCGCCACATCAATTCACCCGCATTGCGCATCACCACCGGCACGATCGGTACTCCGGCGTTCATCGCAATGTGGAACGGCCCCTTCTTGAACGTGCCGATCCGCGGCGTAGACGATCGGGTTCCCTCGGGTGCGACGACGAGCGAGAACTGTTCCTCTTCGATCTTGCGCACGACCGGCGCAAGCTGCTCGATGGCCTTACCCGCGTTGGCACGGTCGATGAAGGCGACGCCGCCGACCTCGAGGATCTGCCCGAACAGCGGGAGATCGCGGATCTCCTTCTTGGCTACGCCGGTCGCGTGGTGGCGGATGAGGTGGATCATCACCGGCAGGTCGAGTTTGGACTGGTGGTTGAACAGGAAGACGCAGGGTCGGGCGCTGGTCAGGTATTCGGCGCCGTCGAGCACTTCGACATTCACCCCGGCCAGGGCGAAACCCGCGTCGATGCCCTCGGCCACCGACGTCTGCATCGCCTCGGACGAATTGTCGCTGAGCATTCCCCGGACGAAGCCGACCGCCGCTCCCCCGAGGAACGCCCCGTAGAAGGCACTCGTCCGCACGACTTGCCCGACCGTGCTGTACGACGGATTGCTCAAGTCGAGGATCGGCCACCCGCGCGACTCGGCGACGGCCCGCAGTTCGTGCTGAGGCGACACCGCCGCCGGATTTCCCACCGATTCGAGGTAGGGAACGTCCTCGTTGCCGTCGCTGTAGGCGAACGACGCCCCGAGGTCCAGGTCGTATTCGGCGGCCAGTCGACGCACGGCGGCGGCCTTGCCCGGGCCCCACAGCGGACGCCCGAGAATATTGCCGGTGCAGACACCGTCGATCACTTCGACGTCGGTCGCGAGCGCGTGATCGGCGTCGATCTGCTTGGCGATCGGCTCGATCTGAAAGCGGGTCGCCGACGACGCGATCACGATCCGGTGGCCCTTCGCGCGGTGGGCCCGGATGATCTGCCACATCTGCGGCCGCAGCTTCGACGAGGTGTCGTGTTTGAACAGTTCCTCGCCGGTTTCGAGTAGTTCGGCGTAGGTCTTGCCGACGAACGCCGGTTTGGTCGCGGCGAGCACCTCGGCGAAGTCCTGCTCCGACGAACACCCGCGCAACGCGATCAGCAGGCCGTCGAGCACCTCCTTGCCGGTGACCTCACGGCTGCGCAGTCGCGCGCGCAGAATCGCCGTCGCGGAGAAACCGTCGAGCAGTGTGCCGTCGTAGTCGAAGAATGCGCCGATCTGCTTACCCGACGGTGCCGCCTTGATCTGCTCCAAGCGGTCGGTCAACGCGCTCACCGGCCAGCCTCCTCGTCGTGTCCTGCCTCGTTGTGTCCGGCATCGTTGTGTCCGGCCGCCTGCTCGGCCTCGATTTCCGCGATCCGCGACAGCCGGTCACGCATGTCGTCGACGTCGGCGAGCCAGACTCGCCGCGCCGTGAGCGGGTCGGCCTGCGCATCGTCGGCCTGTGGTCCGACGGCACCGCGGTTGGCGGCCAGTCGGTAGGCCGCGTCGTACATCTCGCGCGACACCGAATCCTTCTGCACGACGCCCTGCATCGCGAGCTGACGCCCGAGGCCGATGCAGTCGGCGAGGACCGCCTCTTTGTCGACGTCGTCGGCCTTGAGTGAGACCAGATGCCGTGCGACGACGTGCTGGGCGTCGAAGAAGGTTTGCAGGGATCGTCGGGCCAGCAGCATGCCGCCGCTGTCGAACAGCGTGTCGTGAACCCACTCCTGCGTCGGTTCCACGTCGCGCCACTCGGGCGCGATGATGTCCATCTCCGCGCCCAGCCGGTGCAGGAACTCGTCCTTGGCCGGGAAGAAGAACTCGAATTTCAGCAGGTCGCGGATGCGCAATGCCTCCTGCTGGGCGGGCGGGAGAAGACCGTCGGTCGCGCGGACCGTGCCGTCGGCGACGGCCAGCAGACCCAGTTCGACGATGGCCCGATCGACGAAGTGGTGCAGCGCGCCGTTGCGGTAATAGGCGGCGATCGCGTGGTTCTCGGGGGCGATCGCCCACACCTGCTCGGGGCCGCCGTCGAAGGTCTCCAGAACTCCGGCGCCGGTCAGCTCGCTGAGCGTCTCGAGCAGGCCGAGGCCGCGGCACAGCGCAGGATCGGGTCCGGGCAGTTGCCGAGCGTCGATGTAACGCAGCAGCGGCGCGAGGATCACCTCGATCTCGTGTGCGGTGTACGCACGGTCCTCCGCGCCGAGCAACGCGAAACCGGCCAGCGACGTCGCCGAGATCGGCGTCGCGGCGTTGATCTCGTCCATCACCTTGAAGGCGACCTTCTCCAGCTTCGCCCGACCGGTGCCCGCGTCGGAGAGCGCTTGGCGCAGCGAGAACGGCTCACCGAAGCGCACCCGCGCCTCACCTCGGTATTCGCGCTGGCCACGCGCGTACTTGACCAGCCATTTGAGGTCTTCGGGAGTCTTGGCACCGCCGGCCGACTCGCGAGCCATGGCGGTGATCTCGGGCAGTTGGTCGTAGACGATCGACGTCGGGACGATCATCACGTCGGCGTCGTCGTGCGTCTCGACGGCGTCGGCGACGTACGCGAGCAGGCCGAGCATCGGCGGTCGCAGCTTGCCGGTGCGGCTGCGACCCCCTTCGATGTACCACTCCAGGTTGAAGCGCTTCTCGACGATGAACGACAGATACGACCGCATCGCGAATTTGTAGACCGGGTCGGAGCCGAACTTGCGCCGGATGAAGATGGTTCCCGCGCGGCGGGCGATCGGACCCATCGGCCAGAACGCCAGGTTGTCGCCCCCGAGAACGAGGTTGGGCGGAAAATCGTGGCCGTCGAGCACGCTGTCGAGAATCAGCGTGTCCACATACGACCGGTGCGACGGCAGGAACACCAGTGAACTCGACTTGTTGAGCGCTCGTAGTTCACCGAGGGTGTCGAGGTCGACCGACACGCTCCAGGCGCGTTCATACAGGATGCCGAACGTCGACGTGAACACGTCGCGCATCAGCCTGCTCTGCGTCGCGACGAAGGTGCTCATCTTGTCGGTCGCCTCTTGGGCGACGGATCTCGCCGTCCGTCCCAACTCGGTCGCCAGGGCGGCGGCACCCTCCTGGAAGGTGGCCGACGAGCTGATCTGCTCGGCGACCAGGCGCGGAACCTTGTAGCGCGCGCCGATCAGTTCCAGCTCGGCGCGTTCGGCGGTGATCGACGCCGCCATCCCCACGAACGCGGCGAACGACTCACCGGGGGCCTGCTTGGCGTCGTAGCGTCGACGCAGGTCGGCGACCGTAGCCGGAACACCCTCGACCACGCGGACGCGATCGGGGCCCAGCCTGCGGATGGCCTGCTGCCGAAACGCCGGCGGCCGTCGCGGATTGGACAGCACGATCGCATCCGCCAGCGCCACCCGCCGCTCTCCCTTGCGAACCGGCGGCAGCCACACCACGCGTGCCGGGATCAACGACGTCGCCGGGTCCAGACCGTCGACGTCGAGTTCGTCGAGGGTGCCCACCTCGACGCCGGGGTGACTGCGGCCCGCCCACTCGACGACTATCTCCCGCTCGACCGCGGTCCGCACGTCCGCCAGAACGATCTCGGCCACCAACGCCCACCTTCTCCACTCGAATCGACAGTTGATTGTGTCCGATCTTGCGCCCCGGCGGATCGGATTGACGCCCATCGGCGCCGGGAGGCCGGGTCAGAACGGCGACGACCGCAGGGCGACTTCGCTGGCCACCGCGGCCGGCGCCTTCTCCGGGATCCAGTGGTCGACGCCGTTGAGCTCGCAGAACCGGTAGTCGGAGTACACGTAGCGACCGGTCATCTCGGCCTGCTCACGCCCGAGGGCGACGTCCTGGTCGCTCCAGATCATGGTGGTCGGCACTTCGATCGGGCCGCACGCGAGTTTGCCCGCGATGTCGCCGGTGAAGATCGCGCGATACCAGTTCATCGCGGCCGCCAACGCGCCCGGCTCCTGCAGCGGCGGGATGGAGTCGGCGGGAAGTCCCATGCGCCGCAACAGGTCTGCGTTGTCGGCAAGGAGTTTGTCTTCCGAACCCACAGCGGTGAACATCTTGATGTACGACGACCGCTTGCGTTGATCGTCGCTTTCGCGCAGTGCATCGGAGATGGCGCTGGGATGGCCGACGCTCACGGTGACCAGGCCGTTGAGCCGTTGCGGGTGCTTGGCCGCGACATGCCACGCGACGAGGCCGCCGAGATCGTGCCCAACCAGCAGGACATGCGACAGATCCAGGGCGTCGAGCATGCCGATCACGTCGGATACCAGGTGGGTGAGCAGATAGCTGTCGACGCCGTCTGGCCGCGCGCCGGCGCTGTAGCCGCGCTGATTGAACACGACGGTCCGCAGCCCGGCGTCGAGCAGCCTCGGCACGACGTCGTCGAAGCAGTCGCTGTTGTGCGGAAAGCCGTGCAGCAGAAGGACCGTGGGCAGATAGATCTTCTTCTTGCCCTTGGGCTTGGGCGCGTCGTCGGGCGTGCCGATGCGGACGTCGAAAGTGAAGTCGCCGACCTGCACGGCACGCTGCTCGATAGTCACTCGAATCAGTTTATAGCCATCCGCTGTTGTGCGGGCGGTGGTCGCCGACCAGCTCGAGCACCGGTTGCTCCCCCGCCCCGTTGGCGATCACGTCGGCGACGGCATCCAGGTCGAGATGCTCGACGAGAAGGTCGGCGATCAGGTCGAGTTGTTGCTCTCGCGCGCCGTCGTAGCTCGCCTCAACCGCGACGAAGTCGCCGCTGGCAACCCCGACGAAGTCGCTGCCGGCGACCGCGGCGACGTCGCGCAGAAACGCCCGCCGGAACCGGTCGTCGGCAAGCACACCATGCCAATGCGTGGCCCAGATTCCCTCGCGGCGAACACCTTCGACGCCGCCGTCGGCGTCGACCAGCCACGGGGTGTCCTCGTCGTCGACGATCCTGCCGTGGTGGATCTCGTAACCGCGCACCGGCAGGCCACCGGCGATCGACGCGCCCTGCACCTGCCGCAGCGTCTTATCGGGAGCGAAGACGACACGCTGGCGCACCGAACCGAGCCCGGACACCGTCCCGCTGCCCGACTCGACGTCGTCGACGATGTCGCGCGCGAGCATCTGATAGCCCCCGCAGATCGCGAGCACCGGTGCGCCTCGCGTGATCCGTTGTGCCACAACGCTGTCCAGGCCGCGTTCACGTAGCCAGCGCAGGTCGCTGACCGTCGCCCGCGTCCCAGGCAGTACCACCAGGTCGGCCGCCGCGACCGACGCCGGGTCGTCGACCCAGGTCACATCGACGCCGGGTTCGCAGGCCAGCGCCTCGACGTCGGTGGTGTTGGAGATCCGCGGGAGGCGGATGGCCGCGACACGCAGCCGGGGCCCGGCGACCTCGGCGGCCGGTGGGCCGAGCCTGCGCCCCACCGCGACGCCGAGCGAGTCCTCGGCGTCGAGCCACAGCCCCTGCGCGAACGGAATCACGCCGAGGGTCGAGCGTCCGGTCAACTGCCGCAACGATTCCAGGCCCGGCGCCAGCAGGGCGGGATCGCCGCGGAACTTGTTGATCAGGTAGCCGGCGATCAGCCGTTGGTCGTCGGGGTCGAGGATCGCAGTGGTGCCGAAGAGGTGGGCCAGCGACCCGCCGCGGTCGATGTCGGAGACGAGCAGCACCGGCAGTCGCGCCGCGCGGGCGAGTCCCATGTTGGCGATGTCGGAGGCCCGCAGGTTGATCTCGGCGATCGATCCGGCGCCTTCGCAGATCACCACGTCGTAGTCGCGGCGGAGCGCGGTCAGCTCGTCGATGACGATGTCGCGCAACCGATTTCGCCACGACGCGTAGTCCGCCGCGCCGACCTCGCCGACGGTCGCGCCCGACACCACCACATGCGAGCGCCGATCGCTGCCCGGCTTGAGCAGCACCGGGTTGAACCGCACCGACGGCGCCAACCCGCACGCGTGCGCCTGCATCGCCTGCGCGCGGCCGATCTCCCCGCCGTCGAGCGTGACGACGGAATTGTTCGACATGTTCTGCGCCTTGAACGGCGCGACGCGCACCCCGGCGCGCGCCAGCGCCCGGCACAACCCGGCGACGATGAGCGACTTCCCGGCGTCGGACGTGGTCCCGCCGATCAGCAGCGCACCGGTGAGACCGGCGAGCGGCGAGCTCACACCGCGTCGGGGAGGGTGAGGATCTCCGGGCCGTCCTCGGTGATGACCAGGGTGTGCTCGAACTGCGCGGTCCACTTGCGGTCGGAGGTGACGACCGTCCAGCCGTCGTCCCAGATCTCGTAGCGCAGACCGCCGAGGTTGATCATCGGCTCGATGGTGAACACCATGCCGGGCTCGATGATGGTCGACACGTCCGGTTGGTCGTAGTGCAGAACGACGAGCCCGTTGTGAAATGTCTCACCGATGCCGTGGCCGGTGAAGTCGCGAACGACGTTGTAGCCGAAGCGATTCGCGTACGACTCGATGACCCGCCCGATGACGTTGAGTTCACGCCCCGGCTTGCACGCCTTGATGGCGCGTTCGGTGGCGATACGGGTGCGCTCGACGAGGTCGGCGGCCTCTTGCGACACGTCGCCGGCGAGGAAGGTCGCATTGCAGTCGCCGTGTGCCCCGTCGATGTAGGCGGTGACGTCGATGTTGACGATGTCACCGTCGCGGATCACCGTCGAATCGGGGATGCCGTGGCAGATCACCTCGTTCAGCGAGGTGCAGCAGGACTTGGGAAAAGCCTTGTAGCCCAACGTCGACGGATAGGCACCGTGGTCGATCATGTACTCGTGGGCGATGGCGTCGAGGTGGTCGGTGGTGGCCCCCGGCGCAACCGCGCGGCCGGCCTCGGCGAGCGCGTTCGCGGCGATCTTGCCCGCGACGCGAACCTTCTCGATGGTCTCCGGGGTCTGCACCCACGGTTCGTGGCCCTCGTTGACGGAGTCTTTCCAGGCGTACTCGGGACGTTCGATGTCGTCGGGGACGCGCCGGGTCGGCGAGAGCTTGCCGGGCACCAACGGCGCACGGTGGGTGGAGGGTGCAGACATGGGATCTACTGTAATCCCACCGTGCGGCCGGGTATGTCCCCGCCGAACTTAGGTCCACCAAACTTAAGACTAGTGTGAATCGCGTGCGTGCACTGAGAACATCGTCGACCTCCCTGCTCCTCACCGTCGGGGCGCTGCTGTGCGGCGTCGTGCTGCTGGCCGGGTGCACCACCGCGCCGCTGGACTCGTCGTCGTCGCCGTCGGCCACCGCCGCCCACCTGCGCGCCGGTCCCTCCACCGCGAAGATCGACGGTCCCGCGGTGGTACCGATCGCCGAGAACCCGGCGTCGACGCTGCCGACGACCGTCGACTCGGTGGCCACCGGGTCGCAGCCCGCGGGGAAGGTGACCGTGACCGATACCGCACGGATCGTCGCCGTCGACCGCAACGGCACGCTGGGCAACATCGTCTTCTCGCTGGGGCTGGGATCACACGTCGTCGGGCGGGACATGTCGTCGACGTTCCCGCAGGCCGCGGCGCTGCCGGTGGTGACGAATCGGGGCCACAGCCTCAATGCGGAAGCGACGCTGGCATTGAATCCCACCGTGGTGCTGGTGGATTCGCAGACCATTCCGACGCAGGCGGTCGAGCAGGTCCGGTCGTCAGGTATCCCGGTGGTCGCGTTCAGCTCCACCCGCACCGTCGAGTCGACTCCGGCACTGATCACGGCGGTCGCGGCGGCACTCGGCGTGCCCGACGCCGGAAAGGCGCTCGTCAAGCGCACGCAAGAGCAGATCGCCACGGCCAAGGCGTCGATCCCGAATCCGTCGGGCACTCCGCGCATCGCCTTCCTCTACATCCGCGGGTCGCGCCTGGTCCTGCTCGCCGGACCGCAATCGGGCGCCGACGACCTGATCGCCACACTCGGCGGCCGCGACGCGGGCACGGCGTCGGGGCTGACCGGCGCCTTCACGTCGGTGAACGCCGAAGCACTCGCGAATGCCAACCCCGACGTCGTGCTGGTGATGAGTCAGGGCGCCGACTCGGTCGGCGGCATCGACGGCGTGCTCAAGCTCCCCGGCGTCTCGGACACCAGCGCGGGCAAGGCCCGGCGCATCGTCGCGATGGATGAGACCGAGATCTTGTCCTTCGGGCCCGACGTCGGGCGGGTGCTGCAGTCGCTGGCGAAGTCGATCTATCAGTGAGCGTGTCCGCCGCCACCCGGCGTTCGACGCCGCGCCTGACTCGCGGTACGGGGATACTCGGCGCGCTCGCCGTCCTCACACTGCTCGTGGTGGTCGTCTCGGCGGGCACCGGACAGATCCACATCTCCCCCGCCGAGGTGCTCGGTAGCATCGCCCACCACTTCCGGCTCGACGTCGGGCCGATGCCGTCGGATCCGCAAGGCGAGCACACCCTGTGGACCATCCGGCTGCCGCGGATCATCCTGGGGCTCTTGGTCGGCGCGGCGCTGGGCACGGCCGGATGTCTGATGCAGGGCGTGTTGGCCAATCCGCTCGCCGAACCGGGGGTGATCGGCGTGTCGTCGGGGGCCGCGGTCGGCGCGTGCGCGGTGATCGTCATCGGCGGCGTAGGCGTGAACGGTTGGGCGCTGGCCGCCGCCGCGTTCGTCGCCGCGCTGCTGACCGTCGCGGCGGTGTACCTGATGTCGCTGCGCAACGGCACGTCGTCGTCGATCATGTTGGTACTCACCGGCATCGCCGTGAACGCGTTTGCGCTGGGCATCATCGCCTACTTCACCTTCCTGGCGTCGACGGCGGCTCGCGAGCAGATCGTGTTCTGGCAGCTGGGGTCGCTGACCGCGGCCACCTGGGGCGCCATCTGGGTGGTGCTTCCGCTGGTGATCGTCGGGGTGGGTGCGGCATTTCTGCTGGTCCGCAAGCTCGACCTGCTCGCGCTCGGCGAGGTGCAGGCTGCGTCGTTGGGCGTCGACGTCGAGTCGATCCGGCGCCAGACCATCGTGCTGGTGGCGATCCTGACCGCGGCGGGCGTCGCGTTCACCGGGATCATCATGTTCGTCGGGCTGGTGATCCCGCACGTGATGCGGCTGATCGTCGGGCCGCGGCACGCGATTCTGTTGCCCGCCAGCGTGATCGGCGGAGCGCTGGTAATCGCGGCAGCCGATCTCGCCGCCCGCACGATGATGACCGGAGCCGACCTTCCGCTTGGCATGCTGACGTCGTTGATCGGCGGGCCCGCGTTCTTCGTCCTGCTGCGACGCAGCCGGAATGCGGGGGCCGGCTGGTGAGTGATGTTCTTGTCGCACAATCGGTTTCGGTGCGCCTCGACGGCACCGACGTCGTCTCAGGTGTCGACCTGGCGGTCGGTTCCGGGGAGATCATGGCCCTCGTCGGGCCGAACGGCTGCGGGAAGTCGACGCTACTGTCGGCGCTGGGCGGCTTTCGTCCGGCGTCGTCGGGGCGGGTGTCGATCGGCGGCGACCGCGTCGGGGATCTGTCGGCGATCGAGAGGGGGCGACGCCGAGCCGTTGTGACACAACACAATCGGCCCGACATCGGGTTCACCGTCGGCGAAGTCGTCGAGATGGGCCGCTACCCGTGGTCGAGGACGCCGCAGGCGCGTGAGTCGTCGGGCATCGTCGAGGAGGTGATCGCCGACTGCGATCTCACCGCATTCGTCGACCGTCCGGTCGCGCAGTTGTCGGGTGGTCAGCAGGCGCGCGTCGCGTTGGCGCGGGCGCTCGCCCAGCGCACACCCGTCCTGCTGCTCGATGAGCCGACCGCCGCCCTCGACATCGCCCACCAAGAGGCCACGCTGCGGGTGCTGCGCCGCGCACGCGACCGCGGAGTGGCGATTTTGATTGTCGTACACGACCTTTCGCTGGCGGCCGCCTACGCCGATCGGGTCGCGCTGATGAAGTCGGGCCGGATCGTCGCGACCGGGACACCCACCGAAGTACTCACCGACGACCTTCTGTCGGAGATCTACGACCATCCCGTCGAAATCATCGCCCACCCACGAACGGGCCAAGCGGTGATCGTGCCGCGCCGGGAGTGAGGTCGGGGAACTCGATCTGGAGGAACCCGCGCTGGTGCGGTCGGGGCGGCTGTTCTAGAGTCGCGGCGACGCAGCGCCACCAGGCTGTGCTCAGCCCAGCATCGACAAGAAGTCGCGGGTCACCGCGACGGCGTTGGTGGAGTCGCCGCCGCCGACGAGCAGCGTCGCGAATGCGAGGTCGCCCCGGTAACCCGCGAACCAGGCGTGGGAGCCGCCGGCGAACTCTGCTTCACCGGTCTTTCCGTACACGGCGCCCTGTCCGGCGATCACCGTCGCGGTGCCCTCGGTGACCACCGCCCGCATCATCGTCCTGAGCTGTTCGATCACCCCTGGGGCGATGGTCGGTTGCGGCCCTTCGACTTTCGTCGGCCGCCCGACGATCAGCTGGGGGGTCGGCGCCGATCCGCGCGCGGCGGTCGCCGCGACGAGGGCCATACCCAGCGGGCTCGCGAGAACCTTGCCCTGCCCGAAGCCGTCCTCGCTGCGGGAGACGAGTTCCGGCGCGATCGGAACGGAGCCCGATACGGCGTCGAGCCCGGCGATCGTATAGTTCCGCCCGAGCCCCATGGATGCGGCCATGCTCGCCAGGTCGGCGGGTCCCATCTCGCTGGCGAGCTTGGCGAAGGTGGTATTGCACGAGTTGGCGAAGGCGCTCAGCATGGGCACGGTGCCGAGGGAGAATTTGTCGTAGTTGGGAACCAGGCGGGGACCGATCTGAATCTCGCCCGGGCACGGCACCGGTGTCGACGGATGCGCCAGATTGTGGGTGATCGCCGCCGACGCCGTGACCATCTTGAACGTCGACCCGGGCGGATAGAGGCCCGTAGTGGCGATCGGCCCGTCGCGGTCGGCCGACGAATTCTGCGCGATCGCCAGGATGTTGCCGGTCGACGGTTGGATTACGACCATCGCCGTCTTGAATCGCGAACTGCCGTTCACCGCGATCTGCGCGGCCTGCTGCACCGACTTGGACAACGTGAGCGTCACCGCGGGGGCAGGCTTAGCCGCGTTGTCGGTGACGATGTCGGCGACGAGGCCGTTCGGATTGACTACTGCTATCCGCCACCCGACGGTGCCGTCGAGTTCGGACCCGACCGCCTTCTTCACCTGCGAAAGCAGTGCGGGCGCGAACGTCTTGTCGGTTGCGGTCAGCTCGGCCTGATCGGTGGCGATCACCCCGGGGATGGCCAATTGATCTCGGAGCCGGTCGTAGTCCGAATTGCTCAGGCGCGCAATCGGGTACGGAGTGTCACTAGCGGTGGACTGCTCGATGACGGCCTGTGCGGACAGATCCGGACGCAATGGACTGACGGCCGAGACCAACCGCGTCACCGAGTCGACGACATTGCCGCCCGCATCGGTCGCGGCCTTGGCGTCGAAACTGATGCCGACCATGGTGCCGTTGGTCATCACGGTGGAGCCGTCCGCCTCGTTGATGGTGGCGTGCGGCGCCTCGGTGACCTGGAAGACGAGCTTCTGGTTGGCGCCGAGGTCGGGGTGGATGTCGGTGGAAGTCCACCGCACTCCCCAGCCACCGTCGGTGCGGGCGGCCACCACAGATGCCGTGTACGCCCATTCGCGCCCACGTGGCAGCTTCCATCGGTAATCCACGTCGACGTTGGCGGTGTCGGCGTTGATCCGGGTCCGGCCGGCGGTAGCGGTGAGCGCACTGGCCTGCAGTCCACGCCACACACCTCGCAGGGACGGTTCAGCAGCGACCTTGTCGTCGGTCTGCGCTGCCGCCGCAGCGACGTCACCCGACGCCACGTCGTTGAGAAACCGTTGCACGGCTTGCCGCGGTCCGTCGTCGGAGGTCGAGCAGGCCGTCGCTCCGACGAGCAGCGCCACGCAGGCCAGCACCGTGATCAGCGCTGCACCACGTCGTCGAATCGTATTCATCACGGCTGATGTTAGGTCGCCGGCCTGCTGTCGAGCGGTTGCCACACCGAACGACGACGCCCGACGGGTTGACAGCGAATCAAATGAGAGTAACTCTCAAATGAGTATTACTCTCACAAGGGAGATCCTCATGCCACGACTTTCCCGCTCACCCTGGCTCGCACTGTCAGTTCTCGCATTCGCGATGCTGATCGTCGGCCTGGACACGATGGTGCTCACCGTCGCGCTCCCGACTCTGGCACGCGATCTCGACGCCTCCACGACTGAACTGCAATGGATCACCACGTGCTACCCACTTGTATTGGGCGCGTTCATGATTCCGTTGGGAGCGGTCGGTGACAGGTTCGGCCGCGGCCGGCTGCTGGCGATCTCACTCGTCGGGTTCGGGGCGGCGTCGGCGCTGTGTGCCTTCGCCGGTTCGCCCGGACTGCTGATCGTCGGACGGGTGGCGTTGGGCCTGTGCGCCGCAGCCGCGATGCCGATGTCGATGGCGGTCCTCCCCGATCTGTTCGCCGATCCGGCCGACCGGACCAAGGCGCTCGGGGTCTGGATGGCGTCGTCGGCGGCGGGTATGCCCCTCGGTCCCATCCTGGGAGGTGTGCTGCTGCAGCACTTCTGGTGGGGGTCGGTGTTCCTGATCAACGTGCCGATCGCCGCCCTGGCGGCCGTCGCGGTGTGGTACCTGATCCCGAACTCGAAAGCACGCGGCAGCGCGCGTTTCGACCTCATCGGAGTCGTCGGGTCGGTGGCGGGTTTCGGACTGCTGGTCGCCGCGTTCACTCAGGCAGGCGAATCAGGTTGGGCGTCAACACAGTTCATCGTGCTCATCGCTGTCGCCGCGGTGGTCACCGCCGCCTTCGTGGTCTACGAGCTGACCACGGCGCACCCGTTGGTCAATCTGCATTTGTTCGTCCGCCGGGGCTTCCTCGCCGGTACCGTCCTCGCGTCGACGACGATGATCCTTCTCGCCAGTGCGACTTTCCAACTGGCGCAGGCCTTCGCCGTCGCATTCGACGCCGACGCCCTCGGCGTGGGCCTGCGCCTGCTGCCGATCATCGGCGGCTTGATCCTCGGCACCCGTCTGACCGACGTCGCGGTGGACCGGTTCGGCGGCCGCGCCACCGCAATGGTCGCCGTGGGATTGCTCGCGGCGTCCAGCGCCCTGCAGGGGCTGCGTCCTGACGGCGGCACCGCCGTCTACGTGATCATCGCCGCACTCCTCGGCCTCGGCCTCGGCATCATCCTTCCGTTGGCGATGACACTGGCGCTCAACGATCTCGACGCCGCCGACGCCGGCTCGGGTTCGGCTCTGCTGCAATCGATTCGGCAGATCTCGGCAGCACTCGGCGTCGCCGTCTTCGGATCGATCGTCGCGGCGGTGTATTCGGCGCGGCTCGACGACGCCGCGCTACCCGCCCCGCTGCGCGCGGGGACGTCGGACAATGTGGTCGCGACGACCGCGCAACTGCGACAGATCGCCCCCGGCTCGGTGCATTCGGTGGTCGACGCATACCAGCACGCCCTCGGCGTCGCCGGGCTGATCGGCGTCGGGTTCACCGCGGTGTTGTTGACCCTGTGCGTCTTGATTCCGGCACAATGCAACGGTGACCCCCAACAACGCGGGACCGACGACGCAGCGCGGACGGCCGGATCCGCCGAAGGCAGCGATGACGCCGGACGACGATCGACTCGGACTCCGTGAACGCAAGAAGTTGAAGACACGGGTCACGCTGCGCACAGTCGCATACGAATTGTTCGCCGACAAGGGCTTCGACAATACGACCGTCGCCGAGATCGCGGCGGCCGCCGAAGTCTCGCAGGCAACGTTCTTCCGCTACTTCTCGACGAAAGAGGCACTCGTCGTCGAGGACGACTACGACGCAGTCTTCCTCTCCAACATGGGTCCCATCGACCCGGGCGGCAACGTCGCGGCGCAAATTCTGCGGATGGGGTCGCTGTTGTTCGGTTACCTCGACGACGAGACGCGGGCCACCGAACTCGAACGGGCCCGGCTGTTGCAGTCGTCGGCGAGTCTGCGTGCGGCGCAGGCTCGAGCGTTCGAACGGACCGCAGACGAGCTGATCGCTGCGCTCAAGGCGCATATCGAAGGTCCGGTCGACGACGTCGCGCTGCGAGTGGTGGTCGGAGCGATGATCGGCGCGGTGAATCAGGTCAGCCGCACCGGCGCGGCGATGGGCCCGGAAACACTGCTGATGTTGGCCGAGATGTTCGAGCGGGGGCTGCCGGTGAGCGGCGAATCCTAGGCGATCGACTCACCGTCGGGCGGCGAGGTCGACGAGCATCGCGAACATCGCCTCCGCCGCGGCGTCGACCTCGCCTGGCGCCGCGGTGGTAAACCGGTCGATCAACATCCCCCGGAACGCCGCTCCGATGACCTTCGCGTGCCGGTCGGCGTCGGCCGGCTCTGCGCCGATCCGCCGCAGAGCATCGCTGAGCCCCGCGCTCATCTCGCCGATCGCGGCCCGCGCATATGCCTGATATTCGCTGTTCTGGGAACTGCCGGCGCCGAGAATCTGGACGAGCAGCCGTGCACCCGGCTCCTTGTCGCCGACGGTCATCTCCCGCAGCAACAACTCGAGCGCGTCCACGAGTTCACCCGTACTCGACACACCGTCGAATGCCGCCCGGAAATTCTGTCGGCGACTTTCCAGGGCTGCCGAGAACAACGCTTCCTTGGTGCCGAAGTAGTAGACCAGCATCCGTGCGGACGTTCCGAGCGCCGTGGCGACGTCGCGCAACGACGTGTCGATGAGCCCGTTGTCGCTCAGATAGACCGCAGTCTTCTCGACGAGATCATTTCGCTTCGACAGGTCGATCGGGCGGGGCACACTGTTGACTGTAACAACTGCTTCAGATAGACATGCAGTCATGAATGAAGCAAGTGATTCAGAAACACGTCGTGCGTCGATCACCGCGACGGCCCTCACCACCTCACTCGGCGACGGCCTCGACGACGTGTGGGGGCAGCTGCTCGCCGGGCGCTCCGGGATATCCCGATTGACCTCGTCTTTCGTCGACGAATACGACTTGCCCGTCCGCATCGGCGGGGTCCTGGCCGGCCATCCGTCCGACCACCTCACTCGCGTCGAGACTCGGCGAATGTCCTACGTCGAACAGCAGGCCCTCGTCCTCGCTCGACGACTCTGGACCACCGCGGGCGACCCGATCGTGGACTCCGACCGACTCGCGGTCTGCATCGGAACCGGGCTCGGCGGGGCAGAGGCACTCGTCGATGCCGTCGACACGATGCGCGCGCGGGGCTACCGCAAGATCTCGCCGTTCGCGGTGCCGATGATCATGCCGAACGGCCCGGCGGCGACCGTCGCGGTCGAATTCGGCGCGCGAGCCGGTGTGTTCGCACCGGTCTCGGCCTGCGCCTCGGGAGCCGAGGCGATCGCGCGTGGCTGGCAGTTGATCGCCGACGGCGATGCCGACGTCGTCATCGCCGGCGGCGTGGAGGGCACGATCAACGCGGTCCCGATCGCGAGTTTCGCCATGATGCGCGCGATGAGCACCCGCAACGACGATCCGCCGGCCGCGTCCCGCCCGTTCGATCGGGACCGCGACGGCTTCGTCTTCGGCGAAGCCGGCGCGCTGGTTCTGTTGGAGTCCGCGGCACATGCCCGACGACGCGGCGCACGCTCCATCGCCGACGTCGTCGGAGCCGGAGTGACGTCGGACGGTCATCACATCGTGGCTCCGGTACCCGACGGCAACGGAATCGCCCGGGCCATGCGCAAGGCGATCGCCGCGGCGGACATCGCTGCCGACCGCGTCACGCACGTCAACGCGCATGCCACCTCAACGAGTGTGGGCGACGCGGCCGAGGCACGTGCGATCTCAGACGTGGTGCCGCAGGCGTCGGTATACGCCCCCAAGGGCGCGTTGGGTCATTCGATCGGGGCCGTCGGCGCGCTCGAAACGGCTTTGACGGCAAAGACTTTGGCCTCGGCGACCATTCCGCCGACGCTCAACTTCATCGACGGGGATCCGGGCGTGGAGCTCGACGTCGTCCACTCGCGACCACGAGAAACCGACGCGCGCTATGCACTGACGAATTCGGTCGGCTTCGGCGGCCACAACGTCAGTCTCCTGCTGGAAACGACGCGCCTCAGTCGATCAGCACCGTCGCGAATGTCCCCACTTGACTGAAGCCCACCGAGTTGTACACGTTGCGTGCGCGGCCGTTGAAGTCGTTGACATACAGGCTCGGCAACCGTCCGTTGTCGAGGATGGCCTGCGCGACGGCTGCGGTCCCGCCGACACCGTAACCGTGGCCGCGCAGATCGGGATCGACCCACACGCCCTGAATCTGGCCCACCCGCCGCGACAGCGACCCGATCTCCGCCTTGAACACGACGTCACGGCCGTCGAATCGCGCGAATACGCGATGTGCGCTGACCAGCGACTCGAGTCGACGCCGGTAGGCACGGCCACCGTCGCCGGCACATGGATCCACCCCGACTTCGCCGATGAACATCTCCACTGCGGCGGGCAGATAGGAGTCGAGGTCGTCGAAGGTGACCATCCGGACGTGCGGATCGGGAGTCACCAGCAAATCGTGCTGCAACGCCATCAACGGTTGGTTGTCCCGTACTTCGCGGGCCGGGCCCCAGGTGGGTTCCAACGTAGCCCACAGCGGTTCGATGTACTCGGCGTGCCCGACGATCGACGAGCACGCCCGCGGCGCGGACAACGCGCGATCAGCGAAGTAATGCATGTCAGAACTGCTGCCGCGCAACGGAATCAGATTCGCACCCGAGAAGCACAGCGACGTCGTGACATCGCCCGCACTCCACAGCTGACCACCGAGGGACCGCGGTTCGACGCCGTGCGCCTCAACCCGCGCCGCGACCATCGCGGTGCCCACCGGATCGGCGTCGAGGGCGCGCAGCACCGACATCGTGTCGGCCGCACGCAGGTGGTGCGACCCGCTCGCTACGCTCGCCGCGCCTGTAACTGTGGGCCCGCTCGCTACGCTCCCGGCGCCTGTAGCAGTGGGCCCGCTCGCTACGCTCCCGGCGCCCGGTGGCCCGTGACCCAGAAGTTTCAGCACTCTCGATACCTCATCCCTGGCTGGGCTCCCCGGCACCGACCCGCCGAAAAATCAGCTGACGGTAACCACCGGAGAGCCGACAGAACTTCCGTCACCATCCTGACCCGTTTCGGCTGCGATGCGCAGCGCTTCTTCAATTAATGTCTCGACAATCTGCGATTCGGGAACGGTCTTGATGACTTCCCCCTTGACGAAGATCTGCCCGCGTCCGTTGCCGGAGGCGACGCCGAGGTCTGCCTCGCGGGCCTCGCCGGGACCGTTGACGACACAGCCCATCACGGCCACGCGCAGTGGGACCTCCATACCTTCGAGGCCCGCGGTCACCTCGTTGGCAAGTTTGTAGACGTCGACCTGCGCACGGCCGCACGACGGGCAGGACACGATTTCCAACTTGCGGGGCCGCAGATTGAGCGACTGCAGGATCTGATCGCCGACCTTGACCTCCTCGGCCGGCGGCGCCGACAACGACACCCGAATCGTATCCCCGATGCCCTGGGACAGCAGCGCACCGAATGCGACCGACGACTTGATGGTGCCCTGGAAGGCGGGGCCGGCCTCGGTGACGCCGAGGTGCAGCGGATAGTCGCATTGTGCGGCGAGCTGCCGGTAGGCCTCGACCATGATCACCGGGTCGTTGTGCTTGACCGAGATCTTGATGTCGCCGAAACCGTGCTCCTCGAACAGGCCCGCCTCCCACAGGGCGGACTCGACGAGCGCTTCCGGCGTCGCCTTTCCGTATTTCTGCAGCAGCCGGGGGTCGAGAGAGCCGGCGTTGACGCCGATCCGGATCGGAATGCCCGCGTCGCCCGCCGCCTGCGCGACCTCCTTCACGCGGCCGTCGAACTCCTTGATGTTGCCGGGGTTCACGCGCACCGCCGCACAACCGGCGTCGATAGCGGCGAAGATGTACCGCGGCTGGAAGTGGATGTCGGCGATCACCGGGATCTTCGACTTCTTCGCGATGATCGGCAGCGCGTCGGCGTCCTCCTGACGAGGGCACGCGACGCGCACGATGTCGCAGCCCGACGCCGTGAGCTCCGCGATCTGCTGAAGCGTCGCGTTGATGTCGTGGGTCTTGGTGGTGGTCATCGACTGAACCGAGATCGGCGAATCCGAGCCCACCCCGACGCCGCCGACCTTGAGTTGACGGGTCACGCGACGCGGCGCCAGCACCGGCGGCGGAGCTGCCGGCATTCCCAGGCCGATTGCCTGCGGACTGTCACTCATGTGTCGTTCTCCTCATTGTTACGAGCGGGTTGTTGCGAACGGGCTGGTTAGAGCTTGATGGGGTTCACGATGTCAGCTGTCAACGTCAGCACCATGAACGCGCCGAGAACGATGACCACCGCGTAGGTGAGCGGCATCAGTTTGAGGTAATCCACCGGACCGAGCGCGGTGCGGCCCATCCGGCGTCGAATCATGTTGCGGCCCTTCTCATATCCGACGATCGCCATATGCCCGCCGTCGAGCGGGAGCAATGGGACGAGGTTGAACAGGCCGAGGAAGAAGTTGATGCTGATGAGCAGGATCAGGAACAGTTCCCAGTTTCCGCGTTCGACGGCCTGCCCCCCGAGCACCGAGGCGCCGTAGACGCTGATCGGGGTGTCGACGGCACGTTCACCGCCGGTGACCGCGGTCCAGAGGGCGCCGATCTTGCTCGGCATCGAGAGCAACGCGTCCCAGGTCGCCTGGAACAGCTGCCCGGTGAATACGATCGATCCGGGGATGGCGGTCGCGACGTTGTACTCGTTGACCAGCTGCTGCTGCGGATACCTCAGGCCGACGCGCCCGATGGTCACCTTCTCGGTGGTGCCGTCGGACTTGGTCTGGGTGAGCGTCACCTTCTGCGGCGTCATCGTTAACGGCTGCGGCAACACCACGCCGTCCCGCTTGACCGTCAATTGCACTGGGCCCGTTGCTTTTTGGATGATCGGTGAAAGGTCAGCAGCACTGCTGACGGGTGTTCGGTCGACCGCTACGATCTCGTCGCCGGCACGCAGTCCGGCCGCGGCGGCCGGACCGGCACCGACGCACGGTCCCACGCTGTTGCCCTGCGCATCGGCGGTCGGGGTGACGCAGAACGTCGAGGCGACTTTCGCGGGGACCGGCGCGGGGTTGAGGATGGGCAGTCCCCACCCGACGGCGAGGACGTATACGAGGACGAAGCCCAGGATGAAATTCTGCGCGGGACCGGCGAACAACACCACCAGGCGTTTCCACGCCTTCTGCAGGTACATCGCGCGGGGGCGGTCCGCCTCGTCGATCTCGTCGTACGGGGTCATTCCGGCGATGTCGCAGAATCCGCCGAGGGGCAGCGCCTTGAAGCCGTACTCGGTCTCCCCCCGTCGGGTCGACCACAGCGTCGGTCCGAATCCGACGAAGTAGCGGCGCACCTTCATTCCGGTGCGCTGAGCAGCCCACATGTGTCCGCATTCGTGCCACGCCACCGATAACAGCAGCGCCACTGCGAACAGGACGACGCCCACGACAAAACTCACTCGTTGGTCAACTCTCTCTCACGCCGACGCTGGGCTGGTCGGTGCTTGTGCGGGCTCACAGGTCTAGGCGATCTCGGCGGCCCGGCGTCGGGCCCACGCGTCGGCTGCGAACACTTCCTCCAGCGTACCTGGTGGCGTGGCCCACTGATCCGCCTGCGACAGCACGTCGGCGATGGTCTCGACGATGCGGGGAAAGGTGATCCGACCTGCGAAGAACGCGTCGGCCGCCGCCTCATTGGCGGCGTTGAACACCGCTGTGAGACTTCCGCCACGGGTACCCGCCGCGCGCGCGAGTTCGATGGCCGGGAACACGTCGTTGTCGACCGGTTCAAAGGTCCAGGCCGACGCGGTGGAGAAGTCACAGGCCAGCGATGCGCCGGGGACCCGCTCGGGCCAGGCCAGGGCCAGCGCGATGGGCAGCTTCATCGACGGCGGCGACGCCTTGGCCACGGTCGCGCCGTCGACGAAGGTGACCATCGAATGCACGATGGACTGCGGGTGCACGGTGACGTCGATGTGGTCGTAGTCCACGTCGAAGAGCAGGTGCGCCTCGATGACTTCGAGCGCCTTGTTGACCAGGGTCGCCGAGTTGAGGGTGATCATCGGCCCCATCGACCAGGTCGGATGTTTGCCGGCTTGTTCGGGGGTGACGTCGACGATCTGCTCGCGAGTCCAGCCGCGGAACGGTCCGCCCGACGCCGTGAGAACCAGGCGGTCCACCTCGGCCGCCGATCCGGCCCGCAGGCATTGGGCGATGGCGGAGTGTTCGGAGTCGACGGGCACGATCTGCCCGGGCGCCGCGGCGTCGAGCACGAGTGAACCGCCCGCGACCAGCGATTCCTTATTGGCCAGCGCCAGGCGCGCGCCGGACCGCAGGATCGCGATGCTGGGCGCCAGTCCGAGGGATCCGACGACGGCGTTGAGTACGACGTCGGCCGGGCAGGCGTGTACCAGGTCTGTCATCGCGTCGGGGCCGGACAGCACGGTTGCGCCCAAGGCTGCGCCGACGGTGTCGGCCGCGTCGGGATTGGCGACGCCCACCGCATCGGGACCGAGCCCGGCCGCGCGTGCCTGCGCGATCAGTAGATCGGTGTTGCCGCCGCCGGCTCCGAGACCGACGACTTCGAAGCGGTCGGGATTGGCGGCGATGACCTCGAGCGCCTGGGTGCCGATGGATCCGGTCGAGCCGAGGATGAGGACGCGCGTAGGCGATTCGTCGGAAGTCACCCGTCGATTATCCCCCGCCGACTCACGCCCCTTGGCACCGCGACACGACCCGGTGAGGTTATGCTGTAGGCCGACCTACTACAGACCGTCGCATATCCGCGACGATCCCGGAGTTCACAGGAGTTGATCGTGGCTGGAACCGCAGTGCAGGAACATGATTCGCACGCGCAGATCGACACCGGCTGGAAGCGCGAGC
Source organism: Gordonia asplenii (assembly GCF_012933505.1). Classification (GTDB taxonomy): domain Bacteria; phylum Actinomycetota; class Actinomycetes; order Mycobacteriales; family Mycobacteriaceae; genus Gordonia; species Gordonia asplenii. The sequence goes on along the minus strand of NZ_JABBNB010000001.1, from coordinate 214,237 downwards.
CGGCCGACGCGCCGTCGGCCCGATTCGGCTGGCACGGTCAGGCCCGCAAGACGTTCACCGTCGTCGGCTGGTTCTTCGTCGCATTCCTGCTGTTCATGATGATCGGCAATCACAAGGGCAAGGTCGAGGACCTGTACCTGATCGGCTTCGCCGCGGTTCTCGCGTTCTTCCTGATCAAGAACTGGTGGCCGTCGCGCCGCAAGTGGAGCTGACGTCGGCGGCTGGCCGCTGAACCCTGCATCAATCGAAGAACCCGAACGGATTTTCCGTTCGGGTTCTTCGATGTGTGTGGGGTTGGTGTCGAGTCTGCGGGCTGGCCGTGCCGAAATCCCCTGTAGCACTGGTTCTATCGCCGCCAGGGATCCGGGGACATACGCCCACGAATGCACCGCCGACTCGATGCCTCCCGCATCGATCGTCCGCGCGGCGTCGGGCGCCGAGAAGTACAGCCCCTGGGCGAGGACGCCATGCGGCTCGTCGTCGTTCCGAGCGTCGCCGTCATTGCGCACGACAGTGAACGGCCCGGCCGATAGAACGGGCCCGGGATCTACAGAGTCGCCGGCGGATCCGCCAATCGATGCCGCCGTCGACGTGTTCCCGAGGATCGTCGCCTTGATCAGCGACTAGTTACCGTCGGCGTGGGTCACGATGGCGGAGATTTGACCGTTGAGTTGTTCGCGGGCTGGCGACGTCGCTGTCGCCGAGCAGTGCGCCCAGGGGCGAAGGCCATCGGGTAGGAGCCGACATCGAGCATCGGCCAGCGCAAGGGTTATAGACCCAGGGCTTCCTCTCGATTCGAGTGGTATCGAGTGAAGCTACGTCGGAAGGACTTATCACGACATTAGGTCAATTGAGACTGCGTCGCTAACGCCCGCTGTGCGCCAGGAGGATGAACGTCTACGAGGTTCCCCCGGTCTGCCCAGATTCCGTTGCGGCACACAGTAGTCTCAGAGATCTTAGACCATCGCGGGGGCATTAACCGGGCCCTGCTCGCGCCGACCGAAGGATCCGATGGACGTCTTCAATGTGCACCAGCGGCTGATCGATGACTACCGGTCATTCACTACATCTGCGGTCGACGTACGGGAACCGCGATTGAAGCAGCACGTCGTTGAACTGGCCGCACGGGGGGGACAGTGGCCTCAACCGTGGCTATCACTCAATCCGCTGTTCTCCAGCGGCGGTTCGATTACCGAGCTCGTCGCCGACGGACTGCTGCACGAAGAGTGCGAGCGAATCTTCCGCCCCAAGGAGTCGATCACAGACGTCGGAGTCCGCTCCATCACGTTACACCGGCATCAGCGTGACGCCGTCGAAGCCGCACGAAGCGGCGATTCGTACGTGCTCACAACTGGGACCGGGTCAGGCAAATCACTGGCGTACATCATCCCGATCGTCAATTGGGTGCTTCGCATGCCTTCCCGCAAGCGGGGCGTGAAGGCGATCATCGTCTACCCGATGAACGCCCTCGCCAATTCACAGGTCGGCGAGCTGGAGAAGTTCTTGCGGTTCGGCTATGGCGAGGGCAACGAGCCAGTCACCTTCGCCCGCTATACCGGCCAGGAGCAAGGCGAGGACCGTGACGAAATCCTGCGCAACCCACCCGACATCCTGCTGACCAACTACGTCATGCTCGAGTTGGTTCTCACGCGCCCGGAGGAACGCAAGAAGCTCGTGAAAGCGGCACAAGGGCTGCAGTTCCTCGTCCTCGACGAATTGCACACTTACCGGGGCCGCCAAGGCGCCGACGTTGCCATGCTGGTGCGACGCGTTCGCGACGCCTGCGAGTCACCCAACCTGCAATGCGTGGGAACCTCAGCGACGATGGCTAGCTCTGGCACCGCTGAGGACCAACGCACAGTCGTCGCAACTGTCACCGGCCAAATATTCGGTACAACCGTTACCCCGAACCGTGTGATTGGCGAACACCTCACTCACGCGACAGAGGGCACCGCGAATCTCGGTGTGCTCGCTCAGGAAATCAGGGCTGGTGGAGCCGCGGGCAACTATCAAGACCTTGCCGCATCACCTCTCGCCGCGTGGATCGAGTCGACGTTCGGCCTCGACAGCGAGCCGGAAACCAGCAGAATTGTCCGCTCAAAGCCGAAGACAGTGCGCGAAGCGGCCGCACACCTCGCCGAACTCAGCGGGTGTTCTCCAGATCAGTGCACAGCTGCCGTGCAGAGCACGCTACTTGCCGGATCCAATGCGGTCCACCCGGAGACGGGTCGTCCACTCTTCGCATTTCGACTCCATCAGTTCCTGTCCAAGGGCGACACGCTCTACGTGTCAATCGAGCCGGAGGACACCCGTCACATCACCGAGACATATCAGGTGTCGGTCCCCGGCGAACCGCACAAGTCGCTTATCCCGCTGTCATTCTGCCGAGAATGCGGTCAGGAGTACCTCGTAGTGGCCCGCTCCGAAGATCGAGGTACCACCCGGTACCGGCCGCGCCGTGACCGGGACGCCAGCGGCGGTGATCGCGCGAACGGCTACCTGTACATCTCGCGCGATCAGCCCTGGCCAGGTGACCCCGAAACTGAAGGGCGTTTTCCCGATTCGTGGCTGATTGACGGCGTGGTTATGGATCGCCTTCGCAAACACATGCCGCGTACCGTCCGCGTCGGCGTCGACGGCCATGAGGCCCACGATGGGATCCCGGCAGCGTACATTCCTGCTCCCTTCCGGTTCTGCCTTCGATGCAAGATCTCTTACGAACAGACCCGCGGAAACGACTTCGCGAAATTGGCCAGTCTCGACGCCGAAGGTCGCAGCTCGGCAGTCTCGGTTGTCAGCGCGTCGATCGTCCGCTCGCTCAAACAGCTTCCGCCCACGGAGCTTGACGAACACGCACGCAAACTCTTGACCTTCGTCGACAACCGGCAGGACGCCAGTTTGCAAGCGGGCCACTTCAACGACTTCGTCCAAGTGACACAGCTTCGGGGCGCACTTTGGCGCGCGTTGGCCGACGGTCCAGCACGCCACGATGACGTTGCCCAACGCGTCGTGGTCGCCCTCGGGCTGCCGTTTGCCGACTACGCCGGCAATCCCGACGCGCAGTATGGCGCACGCACCGCGGCAGAACGCGCGTTCAGCGGGTTCGTCGAGTACCGACTGTATGCAGATCTCGAACGCGGTTGGCGAGTCACAATGCCGAACTTGGAACAGACCGGCCTGCTCCACGTTAGCTATGAGTCATTGCCCGAGATCGCCGCTGACCAGGACCTCTGGGCGTCCTCGCCGGTTGCACTGCGCTACGCCGACGCGGGGCAGCGCGAGGAACTGTGCGGCATCGTGCTTGACGAGTTTCGGCGCGCACTCGCCATTGACGTCGAGTGCCTTTCCGAAGACGGATTCGATCGGCTCCGCAGGCAGTCCGACCAGCATCTGGCTGGCCCCTGGTCCGTAACCGGATCCGAACCGCCTCGAGTAGCTACGGTGTCGACCCGGCGGGGTTCGCCCGGTCAGCCCCGAGCTGAAGTTCGAATGACTGGACTGTCCGCGCTCGGACGCTACATCAAGGATCGAAGTGGCCTATGCGATCTAGACGGCAACCGCCTGACAACCGTCGATGCACAAGAGGTGATTGAGAACGCGCTCGACGTCCTGACACGTGTCGGGCTCCTGACGAAGGTTTCGCTCCCCCATGATTCTGGCCCCAACTATCGACTCAAAGCATCGTCGATCATCTGGATCGCGGGAACCGGAATCACCGGCGCTGCAGACCTTCTGCGTCGTACCGCTAGCGCTGACCAGGGGCTTCGCATTAACCCGTTCTTTCGTGACCTCTATCGACAGACTGCAACCACCCTAGCAGGGCTTTTCGCCCGCGAGCATACGGCCCAGGTTCCAGCCCGGATCAGGAGCGAACGAGAAAGCGACTTTCGTTCCGGCACACTCCCGCTGATGTATTGTTCGCCAACAATGGAATTGGGCGTCGATATTTCGAGCCTCAATGCGGTTGGCCTACGGAATGTGCCGCCGACTCCCGCGAACTACGCCCAACGATCGGGTCGCGCTGGGCGGTCGGGACAGCCCGCACTTGTTGTCACCTATTGCGCCACCGGAAACTCGCATGATCAGTACTACTTCCGGAGATCACAGGACATGGTCGCCGGCGTCGTCGCCGCCCCGAGGTTGGATCTCACAAACGAGTCATTGCTGGCCTCCCACCTACATGCAATCTGGTTGGCGGAGACCGGCGCGAATCTTCATTCGCGTATGCCTCAGCTCTTGGAGGTCGACACAACCGGAATGCCGCTCATCGACGGCCTTCGGAATGCGTTGTCACAGAAAGATGCTGCAATTCGCGCCACCCAACGTGCGGCTACGATCACCGAGCCACTGCGCATCGAACTCGGTGAAACGGCGTGGTGGCACGACGGCTGGGCGGCCGATGTAATTACATCGGCCGCAGCGTCCTTCAATCGAGCGTGCGATAGATGGCGAGAGCTTTATCAGGCGGCGCTGGCCGACCAAGACGAGCAGAATCGCATCGTTCTCGACACCTCTGCGACGACCGGAGCCCGTCGCGCGGCCGAGTCCCGCCGCCGAGACGCGGAAAGTCAGCTGAGAATCCTACGAAATGAAGACTCCGATACGGGGCACTCAGACTTCTACACTTATCGCTACTTCGCTTCGGAAGGGTTTCTTCCCGGCTACAGCTTCCCCCGACTTCCACTTGCCGCATATATCCCTGGACGTAAGGGCACCGCCGGCGCAGAAGGAGGTGACTACCTCCAACGACCGCGGTTCCTCGCAATCAGCGAGTTCGGCCCCGGTGCTCTGATCTACCACGAGGGAGCGCGCTACGAGGTCCGCCGCATTCAGGTCCCGATGTCTGCGGGCGGCATCGGGACGGTTGACCTTCAGGATGCGCGACGATGCGAAGATTGCGGTTATCACCATGTCCGTCAAGCCGGCCTCGATGTCTGCGAGAACTGCGGCGTCACGCTTCCTGCTCCCCGCCAGAATTTGATGCGGATGCAAACAGTGTTCACGCGGCGTCGCGAACGGATCTCTTCAGACGAGGAGGAACGTCGGCGCGCTGGCTTCGAGCTAGAAACTTCGTACCGATTCAGTCAACGGGGGCCTCACTCTGGTCGACTGTACGCCGTGGTCGACGGTTCCGGTGGGCCTGTCGCCGAACTCATCTATGGCGATACTGCGACTATCCGGGTCACCAATCTCGGTCGGCGACGACGCAAGAATCCGCATGAGCTCGGATATTGGCTCGATACGGTGAAGGGTAACTGGCTCAGCGAAAAGGACGCACCTGATGCGACTCCTGATGATGACGATTTGCCCGATGTGGAGAAGGCCGCAATTCCGCAAAAGGTGATTCCGTTTGTCGAGGACACGCGCAACATTGCGGTTTTTCGACTCGTGGTACCTGCCAACGATGTGGTCACCACAACCCTTCGCTATGCTTTGGAACGCGGGATCGAGGCCGAGTTCCAGCTGGAGGATTCGGAACTGTCGAGTGAAGTTCTTCCTGACCTCGTCGAGCGGGGACGGATGCTGTTCACCGAATCCGCCGAAGGTGGCGCAGGCGTGTTACGTCGCCTGATCGCCGAAGCCGACGCTCTCGCTCGGGTCGCACGCCGAGCACTCGATATCATGCACTTCGCGCCTGATGGATCCGATAACCGCTTCTCGTTGTCGGGGGCACGCTGCGAGAAGGCTTGCTATGACTGTCTCCTCGCGTACGGCAACCAGTCCGACCACGAACATATCGACCGGCACGCCATCCGGGACCTGTTGATCACGCTCACCTCAGCGACTACCTCGCCGATCAAAGCTGAAGGAAGTTCCCCCAGCGACATCGACGCATTGCGGGCAAAATGCAGCTCCGACCTCGAGCGCAATTTACTTGATGTACTTGTGTCTCACGAGTTCGTGCTTCCCGACGCCGTTCACGAATCGGTTGGCGCAGCCACAGCCGACTTCGTCTATCGGTCCGGCGACGGGGCAACTGCAGTATTCGTCGACGGCGACGCACCTCCCAGTGTGGGTCGCGACGCGAGCGCCGAGGATGATCTGTTAGACCGTGGTTGGTCGGTGGTGCGGCTACGTGCCGATTCCGATTGGTTGCCACAGCTACATCGCCACAGCTATGTATTCGGCTCGGGAAGGAACTGAGGGATGGGCTTTGCCCCCGGAAATCTTGTTACCGCACGCGGTCGTGAATGGGTGGTGCTCCCCGACAGCACCGACGACTTCCTAGTACTACGGCCCCTCGGCGGTCTCGAAGACGATGTCGCTGGCGTGCTTGTCAGCGAAGGCGTGACCCCGGCTGCGTTTCCAGCGCCGTCGCCTGACGATCTGGGTGACCATTTCAGCGCCAAGCTGCTCACCGACGCCTTGCGGATCGGATTCCGTTCCACGGCAGGGCCTTTCCGATGTCTAGCATCGATCGCTGTCGAACCTCGGGCCTACCAGTTGGTGCCGCTGATGATGGCGTTGCGCCAGGATGTGGTGCGCTTGCTGATCGCCGACGACGTCGGAATCGGCAAGACCATCGAAGCGGGTCTGGTGGCCGCAGAGCTACTCGCAGTTGGCGAAGCGCGTGGACTGTCTGTTCTGTGTTCACCTGCCCTGGCCGAACAGTGGCAGGCGGAGTTGCGCGGCAAGTTCGGCCTTGAAGCCGAGTTGGTACTGCCATCGACCGTGCGGCGGCTGGAGCGCGGCCGGATCGGCAGCGAATCCATCTTCGAGCGGTACCCGATCACAGTTGTCTCCACCGACTTCATCAAGTCCGCACGCCGTCGACACGAATTCCTGCGCACATGCCCCGACCTCGTCATCGTCGATGAAGTCCATACCTGTGTGGCGGCCGCCGGTCAGGCGGGATCCGGGCGTACGCAGCGCTTCGAGCTGATGCAAGCGCTTGCCGCCGATCCTCAGCGACATCTTGTCCTCGCCAGCGCCACACCGCATTCAGGAAACGACGACGCATTCCGCAACCTGCTGGGGCTGCTTGATCCCGCGTTGGCGACAGTCAACCTCGATGACCGTCGCGGTCGCGAGCTCCTAGCCCGCCATTTCGTTCAGCGCCGACGCGGCGACATTCGACGCTACCTCGACGAAGACACTCCCTTTCCAAAGGACCGTCTCACCAAGGAAGTCCCGTACACCCTGTCGCCGGAGTATCGGGCTCTTTTCGAGAAGGTACTCGATTACGCGCGCGAAACCATTCGAACCGACGACGGCGATCTGGCAAAGCGAGTCAATTGGTGGTCCGCACTTGCGCTGCTGAGGGCCTTGGCGTCGTCGCCGCGTGCGGCCGCGCAGACATTGCGCACTAGGGCCGCCTCGGCTGCCGCTGATTCGCCTGACGAGGCCGATGCGATCGGCCGCGCGACCGTCTTGGACCAGTCCGATGACGAAGCGATTGAAGCTGCCGACACCACGCCGGGAGCCGCCCCGGACTCCAACTCAGCATCGTCAACAACCCGTCGGCTTCGGGGATTTCTTTCCGAGGCTGCAAAGCTCGAAGGCAAGCCCGACCGCAAGGTCGCCGCGTTGACCACTCAAGTCAAGGCATTGCTCGCCGACGGCTGCGATCCCATTGTGTTCTGCCGGTTCATCGATACCGCGGAGTATGTGGCAGAGCAATTGGATAGGGCGCTGGGCCGCAACGTGTCAGTCCGGGCGGTCACCGGCGCCCTGCCACCCGCCGAACGAGTGGCTCGCATAGATGAACTGACTGCCTCAGAGGGCCGTCATGTGTTGGTTGCCACCGACTGTTTGTCCGAGGGGGTGAACCTGCAAGAGAGTTTTCAAGCGGTACTGCACTACGACCTCGCGTGGAACCCCACCCGCCACGAACAGCGTGAAGGGCGTGTCGATCGGTTCGGCCAGCGAGCCGATCAAGTCCGCGCGTTGACACTGTACGGCCGCGACAACCAGATCGACGGTATTGTCCTTGAAGTACTGCTGCGCAAACATGAGCAAATTCGCAAGGCGACCGGAGTTTCCGTGCCCGTCCCCGACAACAACGGTGCTGTGGTCGAAGCACTGATGGAGGGCCTTCTGCTCCGCGGAGTAGACGCCGAACAACTCACCCTGGACCTCGGCGTCCAAGACAAGCGGGATGCGCTCTACGACGATTGGATGTCGACCGCCGAACGCGAAAAGCGTGCGCAGACCAAGTACGCGCAGCACGCGATCAAGCCCGAGGACGTCGCCGCCGAAGTTGCCGCTGCGCGCACAGCGCTGGGGACCCGAGCCCAGGTGCGCACCTGCGTCCAACATTCATTGCACGCACTGCAGTCAACAGTCGTCGCGCGGGACAACGGATTGAGCGCGACGTTGGCGGGACTACCACTCGGGCTGCGTGACGCCTTACCTCCGGACCGAAACGATCCGCTGCTATTTGCATACGACCTACCACTGCGGCGCGGTGACGCGGTCCTCAACCGAACTGATGCATCGGTCGAGGCGATCGCCGGCTACGTCATCGAGTCCGCGCTCGATGCGACGATGGACTCGGCAGACCGCCCGGCCCGTCGATGCGCAGTGATTCGCACTGATTCGGTGCCCACTCGCACGACACTCCTGGTTTCTCGCTACCGATTTCACCTGGAGTTGCCGTCAAGAAGCGGTGCGCGCCAATTGATTGCCGAGGATGTAGCAACTCTGGCGTTCGAAGGCTCACCCACCCAAGCTCGATGGCTCGCGCCGGACGACGCGCAAGCCCTGCTCTCCGCAGTTCCCAGCGGTAACGTTCCGGGCCCGCAGGCACAACAGTTCATGTCCCGCGCTCTCGATGGAATCGACTCCTTGATGCCACATCTGTCCGAGCACGGCGCGGCATTGGCCAAAGGCCTACTCAACGCGCATCGCCGAGTTCGGCAAGCATCATCGGAAATAGTGCGCGGCCTGAAGGTCACAGCTGAGCCGGGCGCAGATATCTTAGGGGTCTTCGTGTTCGTGCCACCTGCCAGGGAGTCTGCCAAATGACAGCTGAGTCGTTCATGGGATTACATATCTCGGGCGGCCTATTGCCGGTCGACCTCCCTACACAGCTGGCAACTGGTCGCGACCCCAGCGGAAACACCTTGTCCCCCAAGGATTATCACCTCGCAACCGGCGAGACCGTCCGTGACGCGGCGAACCGTGTCTGGGCATACCTCCGAGGCGCGTGGCAAGGCTACCGTGACGCTCTGGCTCAAATCCCCGACGGCTCGTCGACTACTTCTCTCACTCGCGAGCGCTTCCTCCTAGTGCTGCTCGATCAGCTGGGCTACGGCCGTGTGTCGACGACCGGACGCGGTGGAATCACGGCCGACGGGCAATCGTTCCCGATCTCTCACGAGTGGAGGCCGATACCGATACACCTGTTGGGTGCGCGCACCGCTCTCGACACACGAACGAAGGGCGTGGCGGGCGCCGCCGGAGCCTCCCCACAGTCGATGGTGCAGGAGTTGCTCAACCGTAGCGACGCTCATCTATGGGGAATCTTGTCCAACGGGCAAGTATTGCGACTGCTGAGAGATTCGACCTCCCTCGTCGGTTCGGCGTATGTGGAGTTCGATCTTGAAGCAATCTTCGACGGTGACCTCTTTGCCGACTTTCTGCTGCTTTACACCCTCTGCCAGGTATCGCGCCTGGAAGTTCGCGACGACGAGATCGGCGCCACCAGCTGCCGCTTGGAGCAGTGGCGCACCGAAGCAGTGGAGTCCGGTTCGCGCGCGCTGAACCTGCTGCGAGACGGCGTGGTCGATGCGCTGCGGACTTTGGGGCGGGGTTTCCTTACTCACCCCGACAACGCATCGCTTCGCGAAGACCTTGAATCCGGTCGCCTAACAGTGGTTGATGTGAACCATGCACTCCTGCGCGTGGTCTATCGACTTCTGTTCACGTTCGTCGCCGAAGACCGCGGCGCCCTTCTAGATCCATCTGCCAATCCGATTGCCCGTCAACGGTATTCGGACTACTTCTCCACTGCCCGTTTGCGAGCCACTGCACGCCGGCGCCGAGCCAGCGCCGGACGGTACAGTGACCGCTGGGCCGCTCTCACTCTTGTGTGGCGTGGTTTGGGCGACGAGGGCGGCCTACCGGGACTCGGTTTGCCCGGAATCGGTGGCCTGTTCGACCAGGGCGAACTCGACTTTCTTGCCGACCACGGGTTGAGCAATGACGCGCTGTTGAGTGCTGTTCGTTCCCTCTCCCTGACTCATGAACCCAAGTCCTCAGTGCTGCGGGTGGTCGATTATCGCAACTTGGGTGCCGAGGAGCTAGGGAGCATCTACGAGGCTCTCTTGGAGTTCGTGCCACAGTGGGACCCGACGACCAAGCGTTACGCTCTGGACATCGCCTCGGGCAACCAACGCAAGGACACCGGTTCGTACTACACGCCGACCTCGTTGGTCGAGTCGCTGCTCGATACCGCCCTGGACCCCGTGCTCGACGACGCAGTTAAGTCGGCTAACAACTCAGACGGCCAGGTCGCCGCACTGCTCCGAGTCACAGTATGTGATCCCGCGTGCGGCAGCGGTCACTTTCTGGTCGGAGCCGCTCGCCGAATCGCCAAGCGTGTTGCGGCGATCCGCACCGGCGATCCCGAGCCCGCGCCACAACAGATTCGCGTGGCGATGCGTGAGGTGGTGTCGACGTGCATTTACGGTGTCGACGTCAACCCTCTCGCTGCCGAGTTGGCCAAGGTGTCGTTGTGGATGGAGGCGCTTGAGCCAGGGCGGCCACTCACCTATCTCGACGGGCAGATCAAGGTCGGCAATGCGCTCGTAGGCGTCACCCCCAGATTGTTAGCGGACGGGTTACCGGATTCAGCATTCAAACCGATCGAGGGCGACGACAAGACATTGTCGTCCGCGCTGGCCAAGGCGAACAAGACCGAACGTGCAAGGCAAGGCGGCTTGTTCGACATCGGTGATGTACTCAGGTCAAACTCCGACATCGGTGATGAAGTCGAGCAGGTAATCGGGAGCCAGGCGCTGTCACTCGCCGATGTTCACGTCCAACAGCAGCGACTCCGCTCATACCAGCAGTCGAGCGAATACCAGCAGCACCGCCTCGCTGCCGACGCCTGGTGCGCGGCGTTCGTGTGGCCGAAGTTCGACGGCGCGCCCACCCCGATCACGCAGAGCACGATTGCCGCGCTGTCGCAGGGAACGGACGTTTTAGACCACCTGCAACGCGACGAACTCACCCGACTCACTGCCGAGTATCGATTCTTTCACTGGCATTTGGAGTTTCCGCACCTGTTTCCCACCGATGTTGCTGGTGTCGGCAGCGATTCTCTCAACGACGCGACTGGATGGGCTGGGGGCTTCTCGGTGGTGCTGGGGAATCCACCGTGGGAACGTGTGAAACTTCAAGAGCAGGAGTTCTTCGCTGCACGAGACACTGAGATTGCGACTGCTCCAAACGCAGCTGCCCGAAAACGATTGATCGCGAAGTTGCCTACTACGAATGCACCGCTTTATCATGCGTTCGCCGCCGAGAAGCGCCGGGCGGAAGGAATTTCCCATATCCTGCGCAATTCTGGTCGTTACCCTCTAACTGGGCGCGGCGACATCAATACCTACGCAGTTTTCGCCGAGACTGACCGGAACCTCCTTACCGGCGACGGCCGACTCGGCGTGATACTGCCAACGGGGATCGCCACCGATGCGACCACGCAATACTTCTTCAAGGATCTCGTCGAACGCGGGTCGATAGCCAGCCTGTATGACTTCGAGAACTCGCGGCCGCTGTTCGACGGAGTCCACCGAAGTTTCAAGTTCTGCCTACTTACATTGACGGGCCGCGATACTCGCGAGCCGCGTGCCGATTTCGCATTCTTTGCCCACGACCCTACCGACTTACTGCGCCCTGACACAACGTTCACGTTGAGCCCCGAAGAGATCACGTTACTGAATCCGAACACGGGAACCTGCCCTGTGTTCCGATCGCGCCGCGACGCCGAGATCACCCTAGGCATCTACCGGCGCGTGCCGGTGTTGATCAACGAGAATGACCCGGTGAACGGCAATCCTTGGGGCATCAAGTTCATGACAATGTTCCACATGTCCAATGACTCGGGTCTGTTCCACACCCGCAACGAACTGGAAGCTGACGGTTGGGTGCTGAACGGCAATGTCTTTGAGCGGGGGGGGGGGCGAAACTCGAGCGAATGATGCCACTTTACGAGGCCAAGATGATCCATCACTTTGATTATCGCTGGGCGACGTACGAGCGCGACGGGTCGACCCGTCTGGTGACGACTGAGGAGAAGGCCGATTCGAGTTTCGCTGCGCTGCCTCGCTACTGGGTAGCGGAAAGCCTCGTGCACGAACGCCTCAGTGGACATCCAGGCGATTGGCTCCTCGGATGGCGCGACATCTGCCGAAGTACGGATGAGCGAACAATGATCGCCGCTATGCTTCCTGTAGCGGCAGTCAATCACAAACTACCCCTCGCTTTTACACCTCACATTAGGCTACTCTGCGCTGCGTGGAGTTCATTTGCCTTCGACTATGTTGCAAGACAGAAGGTCGGCGGAACGTCAATGACCTATTTCTACCTCAAGCAGATCCCCGTGCCATTCCCCGCGCAGTTCCGGTCTCCTGGCTTCCAGGGGCAGATAGTCGAGCACCTTCACCATCTGATTACCTTCGACTATTCAGCAGATTGCGCGCAACTAAAGGCCCAGCTAGACGCAATCTTCTTTCATCTCTACGGGATCGATCGCGATGATGTCGACTACATCATGGACGCCTTTCCTATTGTCAAACGAAAGGAATTCAGCAAGCTTGGCGAGTATCGTACCAAACGACTAGTTCTTGAAGCATATGACGCTATAGTGCTCGGAAGACGAAACGGAGCACCTTCCAACTCCCCTGCTGGAATCGATGATAGCCCACTGGAGACTCCCAAATGACTACCGATGTCAAGGCAATGCTTCCACTCTACGAAGCGAAGATGATCCATCAGTACGACCACCGATGGGCTACATATGAACGTGACGGACGAGTACGCGACGTAACCCTCAAAGAGAAGGAAGACTCGAATTTCGTTGCAATTCCCCGCTATTGGGTAGCGGAAGGTGAGGTCGCAGACAAGCTCGAAGGGCGCTGGAACCGCGACTGGCTGCTCGGCTGGCGCGATATTTGCCGTAGCACCGACGAGCGCACCTGCATCGCAACCATCAGCGGAGAACACGCGTCGCCCGAGGGTGGAACTCTGCTAACCTTCTGCGATCCCCCGGAGGCTGCCGCAGTCATTCTTGCGAACTGGAACAGTTTCGCTTTTGATTTTGTCGCGCGACAGAAGGTCGGTGGAACCCACCTAAAGTACTTCACCATGCGCCAACTGCCAATGATCAGCCCATCAGTTGCGGACTCAATCACTGCCTGGTCGCAAAAGCCTTTGAAGGAATGGATCTTTGATCGCGTAACCGCCCTCATCGCGGACAACCTGGAGATGAGGCCTATCGCCGAGGATCTGCGGGGCACCCCGTCATCTACCCCTTGGAACCCCACCCAACGCGCCCACCTCCGCGCCGAACTTGACGCCGCCTTCTTCCATCTGTATGGCATCGAACGCGACGACGTCGACTACATAATGGAAACGTTCCCTATCGTCAAACGCAAAGACATCGCTGAGTTCGGTGAGTACCGCACAAAGCGCCTCATCTTGGAGGCCTACGACGAGATGGCTGCTTGACCGTGCCGCGTCCGGTCCCGACAACTGTTTGCCACTTCACTCACATCGATCACCTGGCGACCATCGTCGAACATGGACTGCTCTCGGACACTGACGCGCAGGGCGGCGGGCACCTCACCGTCGAGGCCGGCAACCCAAGCATCAAGGAGCAACGCCGCCGTAGACCGGTTGTCGTCGAACCGTACGGCATCGTCGCCGACTACGCGCCGTTCTACTTCCGGTCGCGTAGCCCGATGATGTATGCAATCCGCCACGGCAATGTGCCGACGTTCACTGGCGACTGCCACGACCTGATCTACCTGATTACGACAATCGAGATCCTTCACCAGCACGGCCTGCCGATGGTGTTCACCGATCGGAACGCCGCGCTCGCTCACAGCAAGCACTCCACCGCCATCGACGATCTGGACGATCTCGTCGACTGGGCAGTCATGTATCTCGACTACTGGAGGAACACCGAGGAGGACCCAGATCGTAAGGAACGCCGGATGGCTGAATGCTTGGTCCACCAGCGGGTTCCGTGGGACGCGATCGACGGGATCGCCGTCTACGACGACGCCCGCCGCGATACGGTCGAATCGGTCCTCGCTAACCTGGAGGTAACCGCGCCACCCATTCATGTCACACCGAAGGCCTACTTTTGAACCATGGAGCCCGACACCATGCTGACCAGCGCTAGCGGCAACCTGCTGGACGCCGGCGTCGACGCGCTGGTCAACACCGTCAATACCGTCGGGGTGATGGGCAAGGGCATCGCCCTGCAATTTCGGCGCGCCTACCCCGACATGTTCAAGGCCTACGCAGCGGCGTGCAAGACCGGCGAGGTGCAGTTGGGCCGGATGCACGTCTGGGAGACCGGGATGCTCGACGGCCCACGGTTCATCATCAACTTTCCGACGAAGGGACACTGGCGAGCGCGCTCCCGCATCGGCGACATCGAAGCTGGCCTGGTCGACCTAGTCGAGGTAGTCCGCGGCCGCGAGATCACTTCGATTGCAATTCCACCTCTAGGCTGCGGCAATGGAGGACTCGACTGGGCTGACGTCGAACCGCGAATCGTGACTGCATTTGCGGCGCTCCCCGAGCTTGATGTCCGGCTGTATCCGCCCGCACCCGCACCCCACGCCTCCGCAATGCGAAATGCCACACCTCGACCGAGAATGACCGTTGGCCGCGCAGCGCTGGTCACGTTGATCGACCGATACAGCGCGGTTGCCCTCGATGCGAGCCCCATCGAGGTTCAAAAGCTGATGTACTTCATGCAGGTCCTCGGCGAACCATTGAATCTGCAGTACGCACGCAACTTGTACGGGCCCTACGCCGACAACTTGCGCCATGTCCTTGACCATGTCGAAGGACACTTCCTTGTTGGCTACGGTGACGGCTCCGCGAAGGTACTGGCGGCTGACCCGATCCGGGTCCTACCCGACGCCGTGGACGAAGCACGTGGGGTGGTACGGGCCCACCCGCGGACATCAGAACGAATCGACCAAGTGTTCCAGGCCATCGAGGGGTTCGAGTCGATGTACGGCATGGAGCTTCTCGCGACTGTCCACTGGGTGGCTCACGAGGAGCCGTCGGCGACCGACCCCACGATGGCCGCGAAGATCGTCCGTGAATGGAACCAGCGTAAGAGAAGCTTGTTCACTGAACAGCATGTCGAGACGGCCTGGTGCGCGCTGACTGAGCGTGGGCTCATCGCAGCACAGAGGTAGCTCATCCACGCCGAAACGAAGGACAAGCGAATCACCGTGCCCGACAACGGACTTGACAACACACAGGCACCATCTCTCAACCGAAAGACTGCGCCGACCGTAGAAGCCATCGGCCGTCGCCTCATCGTCGACGGACTCGGCAAGGGGGGATCATTAATTACTCCGGGGCGAATGATTTGGACCGAGGATAACCTCGCGGAGTTGAATCGTGATTTCGTTCAACGCCCCGACATCGGGGGCGGAACCTTTTTCGACAAACTTGCCGGACAGCTTGCCGATTCTTCGCCGGACGCAATTCAGCTCTTCGCCGAGCTCTACACGATGAATGTCCTACCGATCGTTAATCTCAGTGGGCCATTGAAAATAGAGCAAGCGAACACAATTCTGGCGCTAAGCGAGCGACCGGTACACCTCCCCGCCGACGTCGAGCATGCCCTCTCCTCCGGAGGTGTTTACCATGGCGGTCAAGCCTTTAACAACTACCGGTGGAAGCAAATCAACTACCTGATCGAATTCGCTCAGGTGTTCCGTGCGCTCCCCAGCGAGCGCCGCATGGGACTCCTCGACGATCCATTGGAGTTCCGCGCACTCGCACAGTCGGTCGAGACTGGCCAAATTGCGCAGCGGCAGTCGCTGCTTTACCTCGCATTCCCTGATTTCTTTCTCCCAATCGTCAGCATCAACCAGCGACGT
This sequence comes from Gordonia asplenii, assembly GCF_012933505.1. Lineage (GTDB taxonomy): Bacteria > Actinomycetota > Actinomycetes > Mycobacteriales > Mycobacteriaceae > Gordonia > Gordonia asplenii. Next base: position 198,155 of record NZ_JABBNB010000001.1, on the reverse strand, counting down.
CAGATCCGCGATGCCTTCGCGACCGACTACCTCAGCCACTCGACCACCGACGATGTCGACGTCGATCTTCACACCATCTATGACAACCTCGTTGAGGCCCACGGCGGTCCGGTTGACTTTTATGTCTCACCCTGGGTTGAGAAGTGGAAGGATCCAGCTCCCACCGCCGAACCGACCGACGACGTCACCCATGCGTGGAAGGTCTACGGCTCAAACGTGGCCGGCATCGACATGGTGCCGATCTGGCGGCGAAAGGGATCGGTCTCGCTGGCCGCGAAGTTCCTTCGTCAACTCGATTCCGAACTCACCCAGGATGAACTCAGAGCGATAGTTGCTGAAGATTATCGTTCCTCTCCGTACACGATCCGGCAAGAAAAGACCCACGAACTCTACACCTTCCTTTCTAGGATTCACCCCGGTGATCTCGTTGTCACCGTCAGCCAGGGGCGAGCGTACTTTGGGACGGTGACCGGCGAGGCCGAGCAAATCGCGAGCAGCGACGGCCGCTCCAACCTGCGCCGCTCAGTAACCTGGGAGACTCACAACGTGCCGTCGGTCAACCTCCCGATGGAGATCTCAGCGGTGCTGACAACCGGCGGCGACGTGGTAGACATCACCGAGCAGATTGACACCATCCGCGAACTCATGGGCCAGCGCGAGGATTCCCCACCAGCGACCAAACTCAACCTTCGTGACGCCGATGCCGAACTCGCCGAGCAACTCAATGTCCCACAAGCGTGGCTGCAAGAATGCGTCGAACTCCTCCGCGACCGCCCGCAGCTGATCTTCTACGGACCACCCGGGACCGGAAAGACTTACCTCGCTAAGGCGCTCGCCCACTACCTAGCCGGAGAGAACGTCAAATTAGTCCAGTTCCACCCCGCCTACTCGTATGAAGACTTCTTCGAGGGGTACCGGCCCGCGCAAGGGTCCGGTGGTCAAGTCGGATTCGAACTACGGCCCGGCCCACTACGCCGCATCGTCGACAAAGCCAACGAAAATCCCTCCGCCGCTTATGTTCTCATCATCGATGAAATCAACCGGGGCAACCTAGCCAAGATCTTCGGTGAACTCTATTTCCTGCTGGAGTATCGCAGCGAAGGCATCGACCTGCTGTACGGATCCGATGATGGCAAGCCGTTTGTATTGCCACGCAACGTGATTCTGCTCGGCACGATGAACACGGCTGACCGCTCCATCGCACTCGTCGACGCCGCGATGCGGCGACGCTTCGCCTTCCTTCCGCTTCATCCGTCCGAGGAACCCACGAATAAGGTTCTGCGGCGATGGTTGCACGAGAAGGGGCATTCTCCGCACGTCGCAGATCTGTTGGACGAACTCAACAAACGTATCCCCGACGACGACTTCAAAATTGGTCCGTCGTACTTCATGCGCGAGTCCGTCTTCGCACCAGGCGGCCTCGACAGAGCCTGGCGGACCTCGATCCTTCCACTCCTTGAGGAGTTTCACTACGGCGACCCTGGCGTCGACGTGCGCGCGGACTACGGGCTCGCAGCCATCGAGAAGAAATTCGCCGCATCCTCCGCAGGTAACGACGATGACACCTATCTGCCTGACTGAGGGCGGAGATTCGCAGTTCGCTCGCCTTTCCGCCCACGAGTTCGAGGCGTTGCGATCACTGGCAATCGTGGTCGTCACGCCAACCCTCGATGCCGGCTGGTATGAGATCGCGCCGGGCCGCAAGATCGGTGCAGTTGCGGTCGGAGCCCAGCAGGTCGTCGTCCGTCCCAAGATCGCCGACTTGAATCGACTGATCTTCCTACTCGGCTATAGCGGGCATCGGAGCCTCTGGCGCGACGACGCAGTCGATCTAATTGCCGACGACGAGTTGCTTCCGGCCCTCGCTGAAGCGTTTTCGAGGTTGGCGACACTGGCCACCGCTCAGGGACTGTTGCAGGGTTACCGCACGACGACCGACACACTGCCCGTGCTCCGCGGGCGAATCCTCGCGGGCGAGCAGATGACTCGCCGATACGGTCTACCACTTCCGCTGTCTGTGGAGTACGACGACTTCACGGTAGACATCGTCGAGAATCGACTGCTCTTGGCCGCAACCTTGCGAATGCTCAGAGTGCGCGGAATCTCTGTGGGAGCACGTCGCCGACTCCAACGGCTGCACATTGCTATGAGCGAAGTCTCACCGCCTACGCGAGGCCTGCCACCTCCCCGGTGGCAGCCGACTCGCCTGAACGCGCGCTATCACGATGCCCTGCGACTGGCCCAGATCGTGCTATCCGCACAGTCTTTCGAGCAGCGCATTGGGGATCTGACCGTCACTGGATTCATGTTCGACATGTGGCGGGTCTTCGAAGACTTCATCTGTGCGGCACTCGGCGAGGTGCTGACTGAGCTCGGAGGCAAAGCCGTCACACAGCACCGTATCTTCCTCGACGAAGCGGATCATGTGGTGATGAAACCTGACCTCCTATGGTTAGGGCATGACCGACGACCAGCCGCCGTCATCGACGCAAAATACAAGGCAGAGCGTCCCGAAGGGTTTCCCGATGCCGATCTTTATCAGATGCTTGCGTACTGCACGACGCTCGGACTACAAGACGGACATTTGGTGTATGCCAAGGGGAACGAGACGGCTATTGCTCACTCTGTACGCAGATCCAGAATCGCAATCCACTGTCACGCCATGGACCTTGCATTACCGCCGGAGGAGTTGCTTGGGGAAGTCGACAAAGTAGCGGACAGAATCAAGCAGCACCTACTTCCCTAACCCCGAGGTACGGGACATCGGCCAACCATCGATGCCGGCTCTTGAGTTTCGCACATCGCGGCACGCCAGCGACAGGTCGAAGATCGGAGCACTATCGACCCAGGTCTCCGTCCACCCACCTTGTGGAAAATCCAACGGACTACTCGCCTTGCGATGTCCCTTCACCACGCTTTCCAGAACCCAGGATTCGAGCAACGTCGCAGCATCTCGATTCGGCACCAAAACGAGATCCTCAAGAAATCCGCCGCGGTTTAGGTGTTGTGCAATGCGATCACTGTGCGATTCCCAGTTTGTAATACCCACCTTTCGAACCTTGAGTCGAGGGAACCAAACGATGTATACGAAATGCGGAACATTGGGATCTATACCCGAGTCACAAGAGAGACATGGTGTCGCACCAGATAGCAGTGCAGACTCAGAAATCTTCCGGAGGGACCCACACGCTAAGCACTTCGCGGTGACGAGGTCAGTCATCTTCGCGTAACCGTCGTGCAACCTTTCCAGACCATGGGCTGCGAAACTGAGATCCTGCCTTTCGACCAAGCCCTCATTTCCCGCCATGCAGTTCATACAAGGTATCTCGCGCGTTGAGTCTGCCGAGGCCAGACAAAAGACCGCGCTGATTTCAGTGTCCGCTCCACACTTCCTACAGGTTGCAACCACGAGTTCCCAGAACGCGCTCATCTGCGCCGCGAGATCAGACTGACTGACCTCCTTGCCATTCTGGCCATAGACCACCCACGTTCCCGAGATAATATATCCCGCCGCCTCTGTCACCGAGATCGTTTGTGAAATGTCCCTCTCCGCAATCTCTCTCACCGAGCACCCTAAGCAGAGGGGTGGCCGCTTGTTTCGAAGCGCGGTAAGACTCGCGGCATCTACACGTCCGCAAACTTGACATCGGAAGATGCGCGGCGCTTGCGCAGAGACATGTGGCCCTACCGGTTCTACCCCCAATGCACGGTAGGCAGCGTCAATGCAAACCTCGCAAAGGCCAGGCTTGCCCACACGATTAAAGCTTGGCCGAGCGCCGCACCGCGTGCATGCACGCCGAACGTAATGGTGAGCGCCACGTTCACTCGAGGACATATCCGAAGTATGTCAAGGCCCCCTGACGCGAATCGACCGACGGGCCCGGCCAGCGAATCAAGGCTTCGAGCTTCGCGGCCCCACCGACGGCCGCAGCCGCCTACACCTCTTCGGCCGCCAACTGCCCGCAGGCCGCCGCGATCTCCTGACCGCGGGTGTCGCGCACCGTGCACGACACGCCCTGCTCGCGGACGCGGCGCACGAACTCTTTCTCGACCGGTTTGGGACTTGCGTCCCATTCTGATCCCGGCGTCGGATTCAGGGGAATCAAGTTCACGTGGACCAGCGAACCGAGCGCCTTGTGCAGCTTCTTACCGAGCAGGTCCGCGCGCCACGGCTGGTCGTTGACGTCGCGGATCAGGGCGTACTCGATCGACACGCGCCGGCCGGTGGTGTCGGCGTAGTAGCGCGCGGCGTCGAGCACTTCCTTCACCGACCAACGGTTGTTGACCGGCACGAGTGTGTCGCGCAGTTCGTCGTCGGGCGTGTGCAGCGAGACCGCGAGCGTCACCGACAGTCCCTCGTCGGCGAGTCGCCGGATCGACGGCGCCAGCCCGACCGTCGACACCGTCACCGACCGTGCCGAGATTCCCAGCCCGTCGGGGGCGGGCGCGGTGATCTTTCGTACGGCGTCGACGACGCGTTTGTAGTTGGCCAGCGGCTCCCCCATGCCCATGAACACGACATTCGACAGTCGCCCCGGCTCGCCGAAGTCGCCGTCGCGCAGTGACCGCGCGGCTGAACGCACCTGGTCGACGATCTCTGCGGTCGACAGGTTCCGATCTAGCCCGCCCTGCCCCGTCGCACAGAATGGGCACGCCATACCGCACCCCGCCTGGCTCGAGATGCACAGCGTGTTGCGGTCCGTGTAGCGCATCAGCACGCTCTCCAGCAACGTGCCATCATGCAAGCGCCACAACGTCTTTCGCGTCGTGTGGTCATCGGTGAAGACTTGCCGGACCGGTGTCATCAGGGTCGGGAACAACTGCTCGCCGACGTCGGCACGCAACGCCGCGGGCACGTCGGTCATCTCGTCGACGTCGGCGTTGAGCCGCCCGAAGTACTGCTTGGCCAATTGATTCGCCCGGAATTTGGGCAGCCCGAGCTTCGTCACCGCGGCCACCCGTTCCTCGGCGGAGAGGTCGGCGAAATGCGTCGGCGGCTTACCGCGTTTGGGCGCGTCGAAAACCAGGGGCAACGAGGTCATGACTCCTATTGTCCCATGTCCGAACGTGTGCCCTGGGCCACCGCGTCGACGACCACCCCCAGCTGCGCGTCGAACCGTTCCTGCGCCGGTCGGAAGATGTGATGCCCGGCGTCGACGACGAGGGGATACTCCGGGCCGACGGCGGCGTCACGACGCTGCAGGGAATACCTCGACTCGTCGGTGCGCTCCTGTTCCTCGATGACGAATCCGACGACGAACGCCGTCACGATCTCGAAGGCGTCGACGACCCGCTCCACCGAGATCCCGCGGTCGCGCCATCGGCGCAGCCCGTCCTCCTGACCGCGCAGCATCTCCGGGTCGGTCAACGCCGTTCCGCTGAACGTCCGCGCGCCGTCGCGATGGCGCAGGTACTCCGTGCGCATCGTCTCGGCGTAAACGCGCAGTGCATCGGCGAAGTCGTCGGCATCGACCGACCGGCGCGCGATTCGCCGCGCCACCTCGGTCCCCATCTCGTCGAGCAGGTCCTGCTTCGACTTGACGTGCCAGTACAACGCAGGCGCCTTCACGCCGAGCCGCGTCGCCAATGCGCGCACCGTCAGCCCGTCGATCCCGACGTCGTCGAGAACCTCGAACGCGGCGTCGACGATGATCTGGCGGGTCAGTTTTCCGGGCACCTTGACACCTTAACAGTGTTAGAGCATGCTGGTGGAAGCCATTTAACTTAGTTAAGGAGACAGAAAATGAAAGCAGCGGTAGTAGGCGCGGCAGGCGCCACCCCGACCTTCACCGACTTCGCCGACCCGACCGTCCACGACGGGCAGCGCGTCGTCGAGCTCGTCGCCGCGGGACTACACCCGGTCGTGCGCGCCCGGATCAGCGGCAGGCACTACAGCAGCGAGAACGTCTGGCCGGCCGTTCCCGGGTTGGACGCCGTCGCGCGCACCGACGACGGCCGGCTCATCTACACGGGCATGGTCGCCGCGCCGTGGGGCACATTCGCCGAACGCTTCGCCGTCCCGTCGTCGTTCGCGGTCGAGTTGCCCGACGGCGTCGACCCGCTCGCCGTGGCCGCGGGCTGCAATCCGGGCCTGGCGTCGTATGTCCCACTGACGAATCGTCGGGCGGCGTTGGGCGAGGCAGGACTGGGCACGGTGCTCATCCTCGGCGCCACCGGCATCGCCGGACGAATCGCCGTCGACAACGCCTTCGCCTTGGGAGCGACGAAAGTCATTGCGGTGGGCCGCAATTCGGAGATTCTGCGCGAGCTCGCCGATCGACGCCCAGATTCGGTACGGACCGTCACGCTGACCGGGACCGACGACGCCGCCGCCATCGTCGCCGCACTCGACGACCAGGCGCCGACCACGGTCATCGACTTCGTGTGGGGGCCGGTCGCCGAAGCGGCGTTCACCGCCCTCGACGACCCCGCGTTGGCCGGTCCCCACTTCGACGTCGCCCACATTCAGATCGGCGCGATCGCAGGCGCGCACGCCGCCGTGCCCGCCACACTGCTGCGCAGCCGCCGCTACGCGATCAGCGGGAGCGGACTGGGCAGCGTCCGCCCCGCCGACATGTTCGGCGCGCTGCCCGCATTCATCGACCAGATCGCCGGCGGCGCAGTGCATATCCCCTTCACCGCATATCCCCTAGCCGCAATCGATGAGGCATGGGCCGCGTCGGAGAGCACACGGGCGGTGGTCGTGCCGTAGGACCCAAACGTCGGCCCGATCGCGCGCGCCATCGTCGAGCATGCATTATGGTTATGGAAACCATTACCAATAATGAAGGATGGCTCGATGGCTCTGCACGTGCTGCTCACCAAGGCAGGTTCTGCCGTCGCGACCGGGTTCGCCGGTGCGGTCGCCTACGACCTGGTCCGCAAAGGCCTCTCGAGCGCTCCGCTGCGCGACGGTGCCGTCGTGGCTACCGCCTGGGGGCTGCGCGGCGCCCGCCGCGCCGAGGAGGTCGCGGAGACGGTGCGGCTCAACGCCGCCGACGTACTCGCCGAGGCGAAAGAGAAGATCGGCGAGGAGGCCACTCCGCCGGGGATGGCGACCGCTCACGACCACGAGCACTGACCGCGGTGGCCGCTAACCTTCGTGGTCTCCCCGACCACACCGTCCAGTCCGCGGCCGCCGGGCGCTTGCGAGTCGTCGTCGACTCATTCGCCCGCGCCCCCGAAAGCCGCGCCGTCGCCGTTGAGGACGCCGTGGCGACCCTCACCGGAGTGCGGGCGGTGCACGCATTCGGCCGCACCGGCTCGGTCGTCGTCTGGCACCGCGCCGACGTGTCCCGAGAAGACATACTCGAGGCGATTCGGGCAGGACTCGACGCCGCGGTGGACACGTCCGCAGCGCGTCGCCCGCACTCGGCGGACGTGTCCAACGCCGACGTGGTCCGAATGGGAATCGGGGCCGTCGCGCTCGTCCTGCTCGGCGTTCGACGCTACGGGCTACGACGACCACCGCTGCTCGGGCCTGTCTCGCGGGCCACCGCGACCGGCGTGACCATCTTTTCCGGATATCCGTTCCTGTCGGGCGCACTGCGCTCGCTGCGCGGCGGGCGGGCCGGGACAGACGCCCTGGTGTCCGCCGCCACGATAGCGAGCCTGCTTCTGCGGGAGAACGTGGTCGCACTCACCGTGCTGTGGCTGCTCAATATCGGCGAGTTTCTCCAGGAGCTGACCCTGCGCCGTACCCGTCGCGCGATCACCGATCTCTTGCGCGGCAGTTCCGACACCGTGTGGTTACGACTCGCCGACGGCAGCGAGGTGCAGGTGCCACTCGACACGGTCGCCATCGGCGATGTCGTCGTCGTTCATGAACACGTCGCCATTCCGGTCGACGGGGATGTCATCGAAGGCGAAGCGGCCGTCGACCAGTCGGCGCTCACCGGCGAGAGTCTTCCGGTCAGCAAGTCATCGCGCAGTCGTGTCCATGCGGGCTCGGTCGTGATGGCCGGACGTCTCGTGGTGTCGGCCACCGCGGTCGGCGCCGACACCGCCATCGGTCGCGTCATCAGCCGTGTCGAGGAGGCCCAACATGACCGGGCCCCGATTCAAACGGTCGGCGACAACTTCTCCCGGCGCTTCGTTCCGGCGTCGTTCGCGCTCTCCGCGCTCACACTCCTCGCCACCGGCGACGTGCGTCGGGCGATGACGATGCTGTTGATTGCCTGCCCGTGCGCCGTCGGGCTGTCGACGCCCACCGCGATCAGCGGTGCGATCGGCAACGGCGCACGTCGCGGCATCCTGATCAAGGGCGGATCACATCTCGAGGCGGCCGGTCGGGTCAGCGCGGTGGTATTCGACAAGACCGGAACCCTGACACTCGGACGACCCGTGGTCACCACTGTCATTTCGTTCCATGACGGGTGGACGCCCGAACAGATCCTGGCCTACGCCGCGAGCTCGGAGATCCACTCCCGGCACCCGCTCGCCGAAGCGGTCATCCGCTCCACCGAAGAACGGCGGATCGAGATTCCGCCCCATGCCGAGTGCGAAGTCATCGTCGGCCTCGGCATGCGCACCCGCGCCGACGACGGCAGGTTGCTGCTACTCGGCAACCCGTCGCTGCTCGCCCGGCACGACGTCGGTGTGCCGCCCGACGCCACCGATTGGGTAGCGCGGCTGCAAGCCGACTGCGAGACACCGCTGTTGCTGGCCGTCGACGGTGCGCTGGTCGGTCTGGTCAGCCTGCGAGACGAGTTGCGTCCCGAAGCGCCAGAGACTCTCGCGCGTCTTCGCCGGTCCGGCGTCACCGAGATCAGCATGGTCACCGGAGATCATCCGCGGACCGCTGCCGCCATCGCCGAACAACTCGGCATCACGTCGTGGCGGGCCGAGGTGCTCCCCGACGACAAGCTCGCCGAAGTACGACGGTTGCAAGACGACGGACACATCGTCGCGATGGTCGGCGACGGCATCAACGACGCTCCGGCGCTGGCTGCCGCCGACCTCGGCATCGCGATGGGAATCGCGGGCACCGGCGTCGCGGTGGAGACCGCCGACATCGCACTGGCCGCCGACGACCTGCGTGCGCTGCTCGACATCGGCAACCTCGGGCGGCACACGGTCGAGGTGATTCGCCAGAACTACGGCATGTCGATCGCGGTCAATGCGCTGGGCCTGCTGATCGGCGCGGGTGGAGCACTCTCGCCGGTCGTCGCCGCGATCCTGCACAACGCGTCGTCGGTGGCCGTGGTGCTCAACAGTTCCCGTCTTATTCGCTATCAGTTGGACCCGTCGCGCGTGTCGCCCGCACGTACGCGAATTCTCCCACCAGCCGACGATGCTCCGTCTCGACCTCGACCGATGCGAAACCCGCATCCGTCATCAACTGCGACAGTTGATCCACACCGGGAAAGTGGTGATGCCCCATCCGGGCGAAGAGACCCCTGACTTCGATGAAGTCGACGACGTGCACGCTGCCGCCCGGCTTGCACACCCGAAACAACTCTGCGAGAGCGCTTTTCACCGATTCCGGATCCAGGTGGTGCAACATCAGCGACGAGAACGCCCGATCGACGGTCTCGTCTGCGAACGGCAGCTCCTGCGCGTAGCCGATTCGAAAGTCGATGGTCGACGACTTCCGGCGCGCACGATCGAGCGCAAGTGGGTCAGGATCGATGGCAGTCAGTTCGACGCCGGGTTCGGCCCGTTTCACCGCGGTCGACAGATTTCCCGTGCCGCAACCGATTTCGAGTACGCGCTGCCCGCTGGCCAGGTCGGCGCCCGCGACCAGTCGACGGTGTAGTGCTCGCACTCCGGCAAGTCGGGTCATCGTGTCGTAGAACGGCAACGTCCAATCGCGGCCCGCGGCCGGGATGTAGTCGTGAGCTGTTGGATGTACTTTAGTCATGTCATCGATTCTGCCGAGAAATGACGAGGTCGACGTGGACGCGACACATCACTACTTGGATGATCTTTCGCCGACGGGGCGGTCGGTCCGGCTCGTCCGTTACCGCGACGGCGTACCGACCTTCCAATACACACCCACCGCCGATCGTCCACCGGTCACGCTCGCGCGCCCGGGGATCAGCGGTGCCGTGATCCTCGCGACACGCCACATCCACGACTTCCCCATCCTGCTCACCGACTGCCGCTCGGCGTGGATCATCGCGCCGGGGCGGGTCGTCGACCCGACGCGGAATCGTATCGAAAAGAGTTGTGTAGCAATAATTTTCGATCCGTCCGTGGTGGAGGACGAGCTCAGCGCACCGTTTCTGCACGAGTTCCCCAACGGCGTCGAACAGATCGCGCTGCCCGATGAACGCCGGGACCGGTGGGCGCAGGCACTCGCCGATCTGGCGGCCGAGCTGTCGGTCGACGACGAACACACCCGACGAGCCGTCGTCGCGCATCTGACGCTGCTGCTGACCGACGTCGCGCGTATCACCGACCGAATTGCTCATCGCCCCGACGACACCGTCGCTGCCGTGTTCACCGCCATCGAGGATCGGTATGCGCAGCCGCTGACGCTCGCCGACGTCGCGGCCGAGGTGGGGTTCAGTCCCGCCTACCTGACCACGCTGATTCGACGCCGCACGGGAAAGACCGTCGTGCAGTGGATCGTCTCGCGCCGGATGCTCGAGGCCCGTCGGCTACTGGCACAGACGGATCTCCCGATCGCGACGGTCGCAGCACGAGTCGGCGTCGACGACGCCGCCTATTTCTCGCGACTGTTCAGGCGCGAGATCGGCATGCCGCCGCGACAGTGGCGGGGTTCGCAGGAAACCGCGGTCGATGTGGGGCGATAGTCACCCTCGACACGGCCACGACGACCAAGCGGACGTCGTCTGCCGACTGAGTGGGGTTTCGATAGTGTGAGTCCGTGCAGTCGCCGATTCCCGCCTATCTGGCCCGTGTCGTCTCGCAAGTCCAAGCCGACGTCGGCGGCGCCGTCGCCGATTACATTCCCGAACTCGCCACCGCCGATCCCGAACACACCGCGCTGGCCATCGCACTGCCCGACGGACACCGCTATCTCGCCGGCGACGCCGACGTCGCGTTCTCGATCCAGTCGATGTCCAAACCGTTCACCTACGGCCTCGCCATCACCGACAACGGCCTGCCCGCCGTGCTCGACAAGGTCGGCGTCGAACCGTCCGGCGAGGCATTCAACGAAATCTCCCTCGACGCGTCGGGGCGGCCGCGCAATCCGATGATCAACGCCGGTGCGATAGCGACGCATTCGCTGGTCCATGGTGCCGACTCCGCGCAGCGATTCGAGCGGCTGCGCCGCCTCTACAGCGCATGCGCGGGACGCGACCTGTCCGTCGACGAGCGCGTCTACACCTCCGAAGCCGCGACCGGTCACCGCAACATCGCGATGGGTCACCTGCTGCGGTCGGTGAACATCATCGACTGCGATCCGGTCGACATCATCGACGGCTACTTTCGCCAGTGCTCGGTCGAAGTCACCGTGGCCGACCTCGCCATGATGGCCGCGACGCTCGCCAACGGCGGCGTGCAACCACTCACCGGCGAAGCGATCCTCGATCGGCACGCGGTCCGCCAGATGTTGTCGGTGATGACCACCTGCGGCATGTACGACGCTGCGGGAGACTGGCTTTCGGTGGTCGGCATTCCTGCCAAGAGTGGAGTCGCGGGCGGAATCATCGGTGTGCTGCCCGGCCAGATCGGCATCGCAGCATTTTCCCCGCGACTCGACCGACATGGCAATAGCGTGCGCGGCGTCGCCATGTTCGAGCGCCTCTCCGACGACCTCGGTATGCACCTGATGGAACTCCCACCGGCGCACCGCACCGCGATCCGGTCGATCGAGATCGTCGACGACGTGGAAGTGGTGGAATTGCAAGGGGCCCTTCAGTTCACGAACGCCGAGATCATCGTGCGCGAGCTGGTCGACAACACGTCGCATCCGGCACCCGTTGTGGCACTTGACATCCGGCGGGTACACAGCGTGACCGACGTGGCTCGCCGACTCATCATGCTGTTGCTGCGCGGCTTCGTCGACGACGGCAAGCGCGTCGCGGTGATCGACCCCGACGGCGTAGTCGGCGGTCTGGGGCTCGGCGACGGCATTGTCGCGCAACGATGGATCGAGTTGCCGCACAACCGTTGACCGTCCCAGCCGCTACCGGGCGCGACCACCCGACCGACGCCGGCGGCGTCATGAGCGGGACCGGATGTTCATGGCACCTCTCCTCGGGGTGGACGGTTGTTCAGTGCGTGGGTAACACGCGGTCGATGAAGTCGACGCTGGTCTGCGCCACTTCGGCCCAACCGGAGTCGATGGTCAGACTGTGACCCCGACCGGCGATCTCGACGATTTCGGTGATCGCGTCGGTGTTGCGGCGTTGCCGTTTGAACGTCGCGTTCGCGATCGCCCAGGGAACGATGTTGTCGCGTTCGCCGGATATCACCAGAAGTGGGCCACGATCGGCGCGCATGTTGTCCGCGGCGGTTTCACTGCGCGGATTGAAGTTGCCCACCGCAGCCTGAAACAGCGGTCGCCCGGCGGCCGCCACGTGGAAGGTCTCGTACAGCGTCCTCGCCTCCTCGGGACTGACGGCGTTGGCGAATCCGTAGGTGAACTGGTCGAGCGTCAACGTCACCGCTCGCTTGCGGTTGGCCGGATTGCCCAGGACCGGCAACGATGCGCGCAGTGACGAGATGGGCAGCGGCAGCACGCCCCGCGACGGCGCCGGATCGATGGCGACCGTCGCGGCGGCGAGCCCTCGACCGGCGAGGATCTGCACCAGCAGGCCACCGAACGAGTGACCGATGAGGATCGGTTGCACGCCGAGGCGTTCGATGATCGCCTGGAGGTAGTCGGCGACATCGCCCACGCCTTTGCCCGCGAAGGCATCCGGAGTGGAGCGGGCCGCGGCGACCGACTCGGGATCGTCCGGCCACCCGGGGGTCAGCGGCGCGTAGCCGGCGGCCTCGAAGAAGTCGGCCCACCGCTGCCAACTCGATCCCAACAGCCACAATCCGTGCACGAACACCACCGGTCTCCGGCCGCTCGCATTGGCGTTCTCGACGGCGGCGAGTTCAGCCGCGGTGGGGGTGTTGGCCATGATGTTGTCCTCCGGGGAGTCGGTGCGCCGGTCAGGCGACGAGGGTGAGATCGTGATCGTCGAGAAAGCCGAGTACCAGGTTCGCGACATCGAACCAGCGCGGACCGAACGTCACCGCGTGATCGCCGTCGATCTCGATGAATTCGGTTACCGCGTCGGGTCGATGCCTCCGGTGGCGTCGAACCGCCGCTCGCACGACGCGTGCGGGTGCGGTGCGATCGTCTGATCCGGCGACGACGAGCAGGGGCCCGCGGGCGGCGTGTGTGTCGACCGACGCCGCCGTCGACAGCGATGCGTTCGCCAGCCCCACTTGCAGCAGTGGACGCACCGACGTCGGGATCGCATAGCCGGTGTAGAGCTTGGTGGCGGCGGGGGCGTCGAGCACGTTGGCGACGGTGCCGCGGAACCGCGACGACGAGGGCAGCCACGCTGCCCGCCACCACGATGGATGGGCGAGAACCGTTGCCGCAGTGCGCAATTGATCGCCGCTCACGGTGAGCACACCGCGAAACTGGGCGGGCGCCAACGCTACCGCCGACCGGGCGAAGCCACGCGCCAGCAGTTGCTGGGCGACGAGTCCGCCGAAACAGTGCCCGATCACGATGGGCGCCGACGGCAGATCGGCGATGATCGACTCGTAGTGGTCGGTGATCTCCGCCAGCCCGATGCCGCTCAATTCGGTTGCGGCCGAACGGGTGTGATCCGCGGTCGGACGTTCACCGGGCCAACCCGGCGCGACGGTGGCATAGCCGCGCTCACCGAACAGCGTCATCCACGGCTCCCACACCGACGCGTGCATCCACAGCCCGTGGATGAAGACCACGGGTTGCGGCTGTTGCGATCGGTACATCGTCACTCCTGGCGGCGTCGGCGCTGCCAACCTAACCCGGCGTCGCCGCGCGCGGGTTGCCTGATCGTGCACAGTTGCGTCCCACCCGTGCACGGATCGTCGACGATATGACGAAAGCCCAGCTCAACGCCATTTCCGCAGTCACCGTGCACTAGCCCTGAGCGGACCCGACAGGGTAGCGTCGGCGCATGGCGCTCGCCTTCGACACCGATCTGATCGGTACCGCCGACCGCATGGACGCGATCGTCGCGGCGTTCGCGGAGGCGTCGGCGCCCGCATTCGTCACCCGCGAAGGCACGGGCACCGATCCCCGCGTCCGGATGGATGTGTGGCACACCGGGCCCGCCGAACTGTTCCGCGGACAGATGGCCGGAATCCGCCTGCGCCGCACCGCAACACAGATCTCTCGCGAGAGCTCTCCGATGTTTGCACTGGCCGTGCAGCAAGCCGGTTACGCCCGCCACGAGCAGCACGGCCGGCAACGGGTCATCGCCCCCGGCGACCTGTTGGCGACCGACTTGAACTCCCCCTACGACTACGTGTTCACCGACGCCGGCGTCGCCCAGGCTCTGCATGTGCCGCTCGACTCGGTCGACCTCGGCTACGGCTTGCTGCGGCGAGCATGCGTCACCGCCGCGGAGAACCCGCTGCGCGGCGTCCTCGCGCAGCACATCAACGAGGTCAGCCCGGCCAGCCGCGCCGTCGGGCCGCTCGTCGCCGACCAATTGGGCACGGCGACAATCGAATTGGTGCGTGCCTTCGTCCTGACCGCATCAGACCGGCCGCAGGCGCGCGACGCCCTGGCCGGCACGCTCGGCGTTCGCGTACACGGCTATGTGCGTCAACATCTGCGCGACCCCACGCTGACACCCCAGTCGATCGCCCGCGCGCACAGCGTCTCGGTACGTCAGCTCTACAAAGTGACCGCCGAGTTGCACGACGGCGGACTGGCGCACTGGATCACCACGCAGCGGCTGGCCGGCGCGCATCACGAACTCGCCGACCCGAACTGCAGGCACCGCTCGATCGCGATGATCGCGCGCAGCTGGGGATTCGTCAGCGCGCCGCATTTCAGCCGCCGATTCCGGCGCGCGTACGGAATGACCCCGCGGGAGTGGCGTGAGCTCTCCGACACGGTCGAGCGGGAGCCGGGTCCGGGATGACCCGGATCATCCACTGCCGCACGGCAGTCCGCTGCCGTCGGTGCCCTGCCCCGGATCGGTGGGAGCGCCGACGGCGAAGAGGAAGCCGATGCCCACCGCGAGCATCGCAGCCGCGACACCGATGAGCACGACCAGCATCACCCACGCGCGGGGTCCGCTGCGGGCGTCGAGGCACACCCACACGATCAGGCAGACCGCGGCGAGCACCCCCAACACCATCGCGGCGCCACCGTAGAGATGCGCCGACGGCAGCGGCGGAAGGTAACGACAGTGCCGCGCGCGGACGTCGTCGTTCCAGGCGTCCTGCCTGCGGATCAGCCAGACATTGCTGAGCCACGCGGCGACCGTCGCCGCGACTCCCACGACGCCGAACGGCCAGCCCGGCAGTGATCTCACGCCAGCGCCGAGAGCACTGCCCACACAATGAACGCGGACGGAAGCAACGAGTCGAGCCGATCCATGATGCCACCGTGGCCGGGCAGCAGGGTGCCCATGTCCTTGATGCCGAGGTCGCGTTTGACCTGAGATTCGACGAGGTCGCCGAGTGTCGCGCAGACGACGAGCACCGGGCCGAGGATCAGACCGATCCACCAGCGGTCGTCGACCAGGAAGTACACGCAGCTCACCGCGCCGATGGTGCCGACCAGCAGCGACCCGCACAGTCCCTCCCACGACTTCTTAGGACTGATCGCCGGCGCCATCGGATGTTTGCCGAACATCACGCCCGCCGCGTACCCGCCGACGTCGGAGCAGACGACCACCACCATCAGTGTGCAGACCCGGGCGGCGCCGTTGTCCTGCAACACCATTGACGCACCGAACGACGCCAGCACCGGCAGCCAGGCGAGGACGAAGACCGCGACCGCCAAGTCGCGCAGGTAATTCTGCGGGGCATTGGAGATGCCCTGGCCCAGCAATTTCCAGACCATGCACACCAGCACCGTGGTCACGAACGCGACCAGTACGCCGGTCTGTCCCCACGGCCACGAGCTCCAGATGATCGCCTGCCCGCCGACGAGCATCGGGATGAACGGGACGTCGTAGCCGCCGTCGCGCAGCCGCTTGGTGACCTCCCAGGTGGCGATGGCGAATGCGACGGCGACGATGCCGTACCAAACCTTCGGCGCGAAGAGCAGTGTCGCGATGATTGCGGCGCCGAGCGCGACGCCGACGCCGATCGCTGCGGGAAGGTTGCGCCCGGCTTTGGAGCCGCTGGCGGCGCCGGAGCCGCTCGGGGCTGGGGTTTCGGTAGGCATAGTCATCGGCTCAGACTTCGAGCAGTTCCCCTTCTTTGTGCTTCACGAGTTCGTCGACCTGTGCAACATAGCCTGCCGTGGTCTTGTCGAGTTCCTTTTCGGCGCGAGTGACCTCGTCTTCGCCGGCCTCGCCGTCCTTCTGGATGCGTTTGAGCTCGTCGACGGCCTTGCGGCGCACATTGCGGATCGCCACCTTGGCGTCCTCGCCCTTGCCCTTGGCCTGCTTGACCAGCTCCCGACGACGCTCCTCGGTCAACTGTGGGATCGCCACCCGGATGATCGACCCGTCGTTGGTGGGGTTCACCCCGAGATCGGAGTTGCGGATGGAGGTCTCGATGCTGCCCAGCGTCGACGCCTCATACGGCTTGATCACGATCAGGCGGGCTTCGGCGGCGGTGATGCTGGCGACCTGCGTGATCGGAGTCATCGTGCCGTAGTACTCGATGTTGATGCGGTTGAACATCGCCGGGTTGGCGCGGCCGGTACGGATGGAACCCATGTCGTCACGGGCGACACCGACGGCCTTCTCCATCTTCTCTTCGGCGTCGAGCAGGGCATCGTCAATCATGGAATTGTCCTTGAGAGTTGTCGGGGTGATTCCTTGCGGTGCGGTGTTACCGCAGGCTTAATCGGCCACCAGAGTTCCGATGCGTTCACCGGCGATCGCACGCGCAATATTGCCCTTGGTGAGCAGATTGAACACCAGAATCGGCATTTTGTTGTCCATACAGAGACTGAACGATGTGGCGTCGGCGACTTTGAGTTGTTTGTCGAGCACCTCGCGGTAGGTGATCTCGTCGAACAATTCGGCGTCGGGGTTGGTGCGCGGGTCGTCGGAGTAGATGCCGTCGACCGCCTTGGCCATCAGCACCACCTCGGCCTTGATCTCCAGGGCTCGCTGAGCGGCGGTGGTGTCGGTGGAGAAGTACGGCATACCCATGCCCGCGCCGAAGATCACCACCCGCCCCTTCTCCAGGTGCCGCTGGGCGCGCAGCGGCAGGTAGGGCTCGGCAACCTGCCCCATCGTGATCGCCGTCTGAACGCGGGTGCTGATCCCACGCTTCTCCAAGAAGTCTTGCAGCGCAAGGCAATTCATCACGGTGCCGAGCATGCCCATGTAGTCCGAGCGGGACCGGTCCAGGCCGCGCTGCTGCAGTTCGGCGCCGCGGAAGAAGTTGCCGCCGCCGATGACCACCGCCACCTGTGCGCCGGTCCGCACGACCTCGGCGATCTGGTCGGCGACCGTCGCCACGACGTCGGGGTCCAGACCGACGCTGCCGCCGCCGAACATCTCACCGCCGAGCTTGAGCAATACTCGCCGATAGCCGGGCCGACCATCGACGTTCTCGGTTTCTGCATTCTCGGCGGCTGCATACTCGGTGTCTGCGGGCGACTGGGTCATCAATTTCCTCCCTGCGGGACGTCGGCGGGCTCCGACTCATCTTATGGGCACGACAAACGGACCCCGTGGCGGGCCGTCGGAAATCGACGGCCGCCGCGGGGTCCGGTGCTGTTTACAAGTGGGGCAGTCTTAGGACTGACCGACCTCGAAGCGGGCGAACGCCTTCACGGTGGCGCCTGCCTCGTCCAGGATCGCCTTGACAGTCTTCTTGCTGTCCTTGACGTAGGCCTGGTCGATCAGCACGACATCCTTGTAGAAGCCGGTCACGCGACCTTCGACGATCTTCGGCAGAGCCTGTTCCGGCTTGCCCTCTTCGCGGGCGGTCTGCTCGGCGATGCGACGCTCGTTCTCGACGACGTCGGCCGGCACCTCGTCGCGCGAAGCGTACTTGGCCTTGAGCGCGGCAACCTGCTGAGCGGCGCCACGCGCGGCCTCGGCAGCTTCGGCACCCTCACCGGTGTACTGCACGAGCACGCCGACGCCCGGGGGCAGATCCGACGCACGCTTGTGCAGGTAGGTGGCGACCGGTCCGTCGAAGTAGACGACGCGACGCAGTTCGAGCTTCTCACCGATCTTCGCCGACAGCGCGGCGATCGCGTCGGCGACGGTGCCCTCACCCAGGGCAGCCGCGCGCAGAGTGTCGACGTCACTGGTCTTGGCCTCGACGGCCGCACCCAGTACCGCATCGGCGAGTTCCTGGAACTCGGCGTTCTTGGCGACGAAGTCGGTCTCGCTGTTCAGCTCGATCATCGCGCCGTCGCGAGCGGCCACGAGGCCCTCGGCGGTGGACCGCTCGGCACGCTTGCCGACGTCCTTGGCGCCCTTGATGCGCAGTTCCTCGACGGCCTTGTCGAAGTCGCCGTCGTTGTTGGCCAGCGCGTTCTTGCAGTCGAGCATGCCCGAACCGGTCAGTTCGCGAAGCCGCTTCACATCAGCTGCGGTGTAGTTCGCCATCGGTGGCGAGCCTCCTTTGATGAGTAGATGAAGTATGTGAGTTACTCAGCGGCCGGGGCGTCGGCTGCAGGAGCCTCCGCAGGAGCACCCTCGGTTGCCTGGGTCAGCAGTTCGGTCTCCCACTCGGCGAGGGGCTCGCCGGCACCGGCTTCGGGCTTGGCGTCGCCTGCTGCGCGGCCCGCGCGAGCCTGCACGCCCTCGGCGACGGCCGAAGCCACCACGCGGGTCAGCAGTGCGGCGCTGCGGATGGCGTCGTCGTTGCCCGGGATCGGGTAGTCGACCAAGTCGGGATCGCAGTTGGTGTCCAGGATCGCGATGACCGGGATGTTCAGCTTGCGAGCCTCACCAACAGCAATATGCTCCTTGTTGGTGTCGACAACCCAAATCGCAGATGGCACCTTGGCCATATCGCGGATACCACCGAGTGTCCGCTCGAGCTTGTTCTTCTCGCGGGTCAGCATCAAGATTTCCTTCTTGGTGCGACCTTCGAAGCCACCGGTCTGCTCCATGGTCTCGAGTTCCTTCATGCGCTGCAGGCGCTTGTGAACGGTCGAGAAGTTGGTGAGCATGCCGCCGAGCCAGCGCTGGTTCACATACGGCATCCCGACGCGCGTCGCCTCAGCCGCGATCGACTCCTGGGCCTGCTTCTTGGTGCCGACGAAGAGAACGGTGCCACCGTGGGCGACGGTCTCCTTGACGAACTCGTAGGCCTTGTCGATGTAGGTCAGCGTCTGCTGCAAGTCGATGATGTAGATGCCGTTGCGGTCGGTGAAGATGAATCGCTTCATCTTCGGGTTCCACCGGCGAGTCTGGTGACCGAAGTGTGCGCCACTGTCGAGCAGCTGCTTCATTGTTACGACAGCCATGTCGAAACATCCTTTTGTATCGCAGTTCGTCACCGACGACGGGTTGTCGTCGATCCTGGCGCCTGCACCCGGTGGACCCGATACTCTCGGGACTGCCCACGCGAGCCGGTTCGTGCCGAACCAGTCCGCAGGCGCGCGAAGTCACCCCGCCCGCAGGCGAAGTGCGCCGTTCAGCCTACGCCGCCGCGTTGCCCCGGACAAAATCGCGTGTTCGACGCCGGGTCGGTCCGCGTATGCTCGACCGAATGTGGATCGGCTGGATCGAATTCGACGTCTTGTTAGGGGACGTGCACTCGCTCAAGGAGAAGCGGTCGGTGATCCGGCCCGTCATCGCGGAGATCAAACGCAAATACTCGGTGAGCGCCGCCGAGGTCGGCAACCACGACCTGCACCGACGCGCCGGTATCGGGGCCGGCGTCGTCGGGCCGGATCAGCGACATGTCGCCGACGTCCTCGACTCGATCGAGCACCTGGTGGCCCGCCGTCCCGAGATCGAAATCAACTCGGCGCGACGCCGGGTGGTCTCCTCGGAGGATTTCTAGCTCCGGCGCAGATCGGCGGCATAGGTCGGGTCTGTCGTCCCAACGAATTCTTGCCCGTCGTCGTGGATGCGGGGAACAATCAGGACGTTGGGAGGCGCCGAATTTCGTTCGACGTCCCGGCCGCACAGCGGACCCGATCTCGCTGGCCTACCGCAAAGGGACTTACGATGGCTGAGCAGGGCGTCGCGGAGGCTGAGCAGAGCATCGCGGGCTATCGGGTGATCCGGCAGTTGGGTTCCGGCGGTATGGGCGAGGTGTACCTGGTCGAGCACCCACGTCTGCCGCGTCGCGATGCGCTCAAGCTGCTTAACCTGCCGATGAGCGGCAACAAGGACTTCGCGCTGCGGTTTCAGCGGGAGGCGGACCTGCTCGCGCCGTTGAGCCATCCGAATATCGTCGTGCTCTACGACCGCGGCGTATTCGAGGGCCGCCTGTGGTTGGCGATGGAGTTCGTCGACGGCGTCGATGCCGCGCAGCTGCTTCGTGAGCACCGAGCGCTACCCCTGGACACCGCATTCCAACTGATCGCAGGTGCCGCGGCCGCGCTGGACTATGCCTGGCAGGACCACGGCATCACCCACCGTGACGTGAAGCCCGCCAACATCTTGATCGCTCGTCGGGGCGACGGCACGTTCAAGACCGTCAAATTGGCCGACTTCGGCATCGCCAAGGCCGCGGGCGAGGCGACGTCGTTGACGTCGACCGGCATGGCCGTGGGAACCATGGCCTACATCTGCCCCGAAGCACTCGACGGTGGTCTCACCGACAATCGGGCCGACGTCTATTCGCTCGGCTGCACGGCGTTCCAGCTCCTCACCGGCAGCACCCCGTACGAAGACGCGACGACGATGTCGGCGCTGATGGCCGCGCATCTCCGTTGGCCGATTCCGGCGGTCACTGCGCGGGCACGGCACCTCCCCGCGGGCCTGGACGCGGTGTTCACGCGAGTCCTCGCCAAGCACCCGGAGGATCGGTACCAGACCTGCGGCGAGTTCGTGGACGAGTTGCAGGCCGTGATCACTGTGGATCCCGTACATACACCGACCGCGGTCCGGCCGCAATCGACGCCAGCCGGAGCCGAGTCCCTCCCGGGACCTGCTGGCGGCGACAGCGCCGAAGTCGCGGGCACGACTCAGATTCGACCGGCCGTCGCCGCAGACCCGATCGCCTCCCGCCGCCGATTGGGCAAGCGCATCGCGATCATCGCCGCGGTCGCGGCGCTGGTCGCGACCGTCTACGGGATCGCTATCACGAAATTGGCCGACTCGCACGGCGGTGCGCGGTCAACTCCCGTCAGCGCTGCGACTACTCCACACGTGACGGCCACCATCCGCGTCGGGCGGTCGCCATCTGGTGTGGCAGTCGCCCCCGACGGAGTTACCGCATACGTGACCAATCGCGCCGACAACACAGTGTCGGTGATCGACACCGCCACCGGCAGAGTCACCGCAACCATCCCCGTCGGCGTGTATCCATACGATGTGGCCGTCACCCCCAACGGCATGAATGTCTATGTGACCAATGACTACAGCAACACGGTGTCGGTGATCGACACCGCCACTGGCAAAGTCACCGCAACCATCCCCGTCGGTAATAACGCACAGCGCGTGGCGATTACCCCCAACGGCGCCACCGCATATGTGACCAACGGCGGTGGCTCGTATGCTAGCTCAGTGTCGGTGATCGACACCGCCAGCGGCAGGGTCACCGCAACTATCCCTGCGGGCAAAGCTCCGAGTGGTGTGGCGATCACCCCCAACGGCACCACCGCATACGTGGTCAATGTCGGCGACAACACCGTCTCAGTGATCGATACCGCCAGCGACAGAGTCGCCGCAAACATCCCCGTCGGCAATTCCCCGGAGGGGGTGGCGGTCACCCCCAACGGCACCACTGCATATGTGACTGATAACACCGCCACATTTGCGGGCACCGTGTCAGTGATCGACACCGCCAGCGGCAGGGTCACCGCTACGATCCTCGTCGGCAGTCTGCCGCAGGATGTGGCGATCACTCCCAACGGCGCCACCGCTTTTGTAACCGACTACGACAGCAACACGGTGTCAGTGATCGACATCGCCAGCGGCAAGCTGACCGCCACAATTCCCGTCGGCAATCTGCCACAGGATGTTGCGATCACCCCCAACGGCACCACCGCATACGTCACCAATGGCGACGACAACACCGTCTCGGCAATCGCGCTCAAATGACGCGCGGCCCCACACAACTATCCACCACATGACTGCGACCAGCAGGTCCGAGGGACACAGATGATCAACGGAGACGTCTTCGCCGGCTACCGCATTCTCGAACCTATTCGTCCACACTCGGGTGCGGCGAGCTATCTCGTCCAGCGCCCAGGATCGGCGCTCACCGAAGAGCTGATCGTGTTCAGCCCACAGCTCTGCGCCAGCCGATCGTTTGTCGCGACCGCGGTTCGCAACGCGGAGGCTCTCGCGGCCACCGCACATCCGAACATCGCCGCGGTGCATGCCTGGGGCGAGAACAGCGGCCAATTGTGGCGGTGCACCGAACATATCGACGCTGGCGCCGATCGGTTGGTGCTCTCGCCCCGATCGATTCCACTCGGTCGGGCGATCGAGATCGTGGCAGCGGTGGGTGCCGGCCTGGACCACGCGTGGCGAACCCGCGGGATCGTCCACCTCAGGGTCCATCCCATGTTTGTCCGCGCGGTGTTCGACGAGGACGGCGGGTTGCGAACCGTCAAACTCGCGGGCTTCGGCCCCGAGGGCAGCACATGGCTCGATGAGACCACGATGCCGTGGCATGCCGCAGCCTTCGCCAGTCCTGAGATATGCAACGGGGGTGTCGTGGACAACCGAGCCGACATCTACTCGCTGGGCTGCACGGCCTTTCATCTGCTCACCGGCCAACCTCCCTACCCTGGGCTGTCGTTCGCGGAAGTGGCGGACGGGCACCTACATCGGCCGCCACCGTCGGCGTGGCGGCGAGCCATGCATCTGCCGCCGGCGATGGACGGTGTGTTCGCGCGGGTCTTGGCCAAGGACCCGAACGACCGCTACCAGTCGTGCGGCGAGTTCGCCGACGCACTACTCGTCGCTGCTGACGCCGGTCGCGACCAGGCGGGCACCGGTCAGCGGCGGACCGGACGATCACCGAATCGGGGATCTGGATATTTCGTCGTCACGTTCGGCGACACCGAGGTCGGCCGCTACGAGACTGCTGAGCAAGCCGTTGCGGTCGCGAAGTCGTTGATCGACACCGAATTCGGTGCGGCGGCGAGCGACGCCGAGCGTCCTGACGACACCGACCGCAGTGTGCCGCGAGTGCCGACGGTGTCGTGGCAGCGGGCTCCCGAGCGCCTGCCCTTCGATGGGCAGGCGTACTGGATTGCGCAGGCGTATCGGCGTGACGCAGACGAGCGCGCGCGGTCGGTCAGCGACGGCCCGTCGATACCGGTACGACCGAGCGACAGTGCTCCCCCGCCACCCGCCCTGGTGTACGGAGGTCCGCCCGTGTGGCTCGACGATGATCCCCCGCCGTCCCTCACCGTCTACGGAGGTCCGCCCGTGTGGCGCGGCGACGAGCCCCCATCGCCGCGTCCCGTCTACGGTGGCCCACCGGTGTTCAACCGCGACTCGGCGCCGCGTCGACGCTGGTTCTCGCGGCGGGACCGCCGATGAGCACCGATTCCCGTCCCCGGCTGCGCCGCACCTATGCGGTCTGGGAGCTGACCCTGGCCTGCAACCTGGCCTGCTCGCACTGCGGGTCGCGGGCGGGCAGTGCCCGGCCCGACGAGATGTCCACCGCGCAAGCCCTCGACGTCGTCGACCAGCTCGCCGAAGTGGGCATCGAAGAGGTCACGCTGATCGGAGGCGAGGCATTCCTGCGTCGGGATTGGTTGCAGATCGCCGCCGCCATCACGGCAAGAGGCATGCGCTGCACCGTGACCACCGGCGGATACAAGCTCAGCGCCGCGATGGCGCACGGCATGTGGGAGGCCGGGATCACGCAGGCATCGATCTCGATCGACGGCATGGCAGCCACGCACGACGCGTTGCGCGGCCGCACCGGCTCCTGGGAGTCGTGCCTACGAACCGCCGACCATTTGCGTGCCGCCGGCCTCGCGGTGGCGTGCAATACCCAGGTCAACCGTCGCACCGCCGTCGACCTGCCCGAACTCTACGATGTGCTGTCATCGAGACTCGGCATAATCGCGTGGCAGCTTCAGCTGACCGTTCCGATGGGCAGCGCCGCAGACCATCCCGACTTGCTGCTGCAACCACCTGAGTTGCTGGTGGTGTTTCCGGTAATCAGTCGGATCGCGCGGCGGTCGGTCGCCGACGGCGTGCAGGTCTACCTCGCCAACAGCCTCGGCTATCACGGGCCCGACGAGAGTCTGCTGCGGTTCCGGGACTCCGACGGGTCATGGCAGGGCTGCCAAGCCGGTGTGACCACGCTCGGCATCGAGGCCGACGGCGCGATCAAAGGATGTCCGTCCCTGCCCAGTGCGCCATACACCGGCGGCAACGTCCGCGACCGCCGCATCGCCGACATCAAGGCGACCGCACCCGAACTGACTTTCAACCTGCGCAGACCCGGCGCGGATGCACGCGACGGACTGTGGGGCTTCTGCGCGACCTGCGAGTATGCGGACACGTGCCGGGGAGGGTGTTCGTGGTCGGCGCACACGCTGTTCGGTCGGCGCGGCAACAATCCGCTCTGCCACCACCGCGCACTCACGCTGCAACGAGAGGGGTTGCGGGAACGCCTGATCCCGGTCGGGGCCGCCGATGGGCTCCCGTTCGACTACGGACGATTCACCATGGTGACCGAGCCGGCCGACGCGCAGTGGCCACCGCGGGACACCGCTCGATTGACCGCCGACGCGATTCGCTGGCCCGCGGACTGGCCGACGCCCTGATACCGCCTCACCAGCCCCACCCGTGACAACGAACCGTTGACCATCGCGACCGCGTTCGGTCTCCGCTGGTTGCGGTGAGCGAGCGCGACACCTCCGCTGGTTGAGCGGGCGAGACACGTCGGCTGGTTGCGGTGAGCGAGCAAGACACCCACCCGCTGGTTGAGCGAGCGCAGCGAGTCGAAACCACCGCAAGACGAACTTCTCGACTATCTAAAGGTGATCGGTTGCGCTGGCACCGCCGACTTGCGTGGTTTCGACACGGGCCTTCGCTAACGCTCCGGCCCGGCTCAACCAGCGGGGGAAGGGGGTTTCGACACGGGCCTTCGCTAACGCTTCGGCCCGGCTCAACCATCGGAGGGAATCCCGGCTCAACCAGCGGGGGAATCCCAGCTCAACCAGAGAGAATCGGATGGATCCAATCGGCGCTCCGCTGCGTCTAAAGACCATGAACCTTCTTCGGATATTTCTGCTGACGCTGTGTCTGGCGCTGCTCACCGCGCCGCCCGACGTCGACGCCGCTCGACGTCCCTACCGCTGGCCGTTGCAGCCACGCCCGCAGGTGGTGACTCCCTACGATCCGCCCGCGCAACGCTGGCAGTCCGGGCATCGCGGCGTCGACCTCGCGGCGGCCGTCGGCTCTCCCGTCCTCGCCGCCGGCAGCGGCACGGTGAATTTCGCGGGTGACGTCGGTGGCAAACCGGTGGTGTCGATCCGGCACGCCGACGGACTGCTCACCACCTATGAGCCGGTCGAGGCGTCGGTGCGTGCCGGCCAGACGGTCGCGCGTGGTGAGGTGATCGGCAGGCTCGCCGCCGGCCACGACGGCTGTCCATCGGCGTGCCTGCACTGGGGTGCCCGACGCGGCGCCGGGTCGTCGGCGCAGTACGTCAATCCCCTGTCGCTGGTCGGGGCCGTGCGGGTGCGACTGAAACCGGTGCAGCCGGTCAGTTGACGGCTGCGCGCAGGATCGGTCGGTCGACGCCAGCGCCCGGTCCGTCGAAATGCCACCATTCGCCGCTGTACGGCGAGAGTCCGCCGGCCTGCATCGCCGTGCGGAGTCGAGCGCGGTTGGCGACGGCCGCGGCGTCGACCCCATCGGTGGCGTAGGCATGGGCTCGGGCGGTGAAGTCGTCGAAGCCGGTGCCCATTTCGAGGCGTCGGCCGTCAGCGGCGGCGAGAGTCACGTCCACCGAGCGTCCCGCTTCATGGCTGCGCGCGTAGGCGGTCGGCTTGGCGACCCAATTGGCATCGGGCACAACCTGATACATGTGCACCTGCACCGAATGCGGTCGGTAGCAGTCCCAGAAGACGAGCCGATCGCCCTGCGCGCGGAGCGTGTCGGCGGCGGTCCGCAGCCCGGGCGCCATCGACTGATGGACCAGGCAGCGCGCGCCGGTCGGATAGAGCTGCTGCTTGACGAAGTTGTCCGGCGTCGCA
Source organism: Gordonia asplenii (assembly GCF_012933505.1). GTDB lineage: Bacteria > Actinomycetota > Actinomycetes > Mycobacteriales > Mycobacteriaceae > Gordonia > Gordonia asplenii. The sequence goes on along the minus strand of NZ_JABBNB010000001.1, from coordinate 171,733 downwards.
TAACGAAGGTCGACGACGGCGTCGGGCACGACGGACCGGACGTCGAGCAGTCCCTCTGCCGCGGCGGTCGCCGAGACCGGCGGCACCGGTGCCGCGCTGGCCGGAGCCGGGATCGCCAGCGCGGTGGCGAGCAGCACGAACGGGAGCAGGAGTCGGCGCATGGCGTCCAGCGTAACCGGCCCGCCGGTTACGGCTGTCATGCTCGCGGATGTGCCTGCTCGTGAACGGCTCGCAGTCGTTCGACGCTGACGTGGGTGTAGAGCTGCGTCGTCGCGAGCGAGGAGTGTCCGAGCAGTTCTTGCACGACGCGCAGATCGGCACCTCCTTCGAGGAGATGCGTTGCGGCACTGTGCCGTAGGCCGTGTGGACCCATATGCGACCCGCCCGCACGGTCGACGGCGGCGGTCACGACGGTGCGGGCCATCCGCTGGTCGAGACGTCCGCCGCGGGCGCCGAGGAGCAGCGCCTGCCCCGACTTGTCGTTCGCCAGTGCGGGGCGGCCGCGAGTCATCCACTCCCCCAAAGCTTTTCGTGCGGGCTCGCCGAATGGAACGATCCGCTCCTTGTCCCCCTTGCCGATGACGCGCAGCACCATCCGGTGGGCGTCGACGTCGCGCAGGTCCAGGCCGCACAGTTCACCGACGCGAATTCCACTGGCGTACAACACTTCTACGATGACCCGGTCACGCAGAGCGACGGGATCGTCGGACGGTGCATCATCGCCCGCGGGCCGCGTGGCCGACATGACCGCCCGAGCTTGGTCTTTCGCCAATACCGGCGGCAGCGTTCGACGCCCCTTGGGTGCGACGAGACGTTGTGCGGGGTCAATCGCGAAGACGCCTTCGCGGGTCGCCCATGCGCAGAATGTCCGTGCGGCCGACACCTGTCGGGTGATCGACGTCCGCGCGGCGCCGCGTCGGGTGCTTTCGGCGAGCCAGGCCCGCAGCACGGCCAGATCGATGGCGTCGACGGCCACGCCTCGCGCACCCGCGAAAGAGACGAGCGCTCGCGCGTCGCCGACGTAGGCCCGGACGGTGTGCTCGCTGTGCGCCTTCTCCCACCGCAGGAACTCGGTGTAGTCGTCGAGCAGGCCGGGCCGCCCCGGCGTCGAATCAGGCACCCGACCAGCACACCGGTCGGCGGGCACGGATGCAACGTCGACACTCCGGTCGTGACCGGATCGGAACGCTCAGGCCGGCGCCGATTCGGCGGCCTTGAGTTCGGCCTTCCACTCGCGGAAGCCTTCCTCGGTGCGTCCGCGACGCCAGTAGCCGGAGATCGACGCATTCTTCGCTCCGACGCCGCGCTCCTTGCGGATATACGACCGCAGGTTGTGCATGACCGCCTGGGCCTCGCCATGGATGAAGACCTGCGGTTCGCCGTCGAGCCACTGGGCGTCGCGGACCGCCGCGATGAGAGGCGCGTTATCGCCCGCCGCGTCGTCGGCGACCTCGTTCGACCCGCCGCCGCGATGCACCCACGTGATCTCGGTGCCCGCGGGCGCGGTCAGGTCGAGCTCGTCGTCGGGCCCGGCGACCTCGATGAAGACCTTCGCGATCGCGTCGTCCGGCAACGCTTCCAGTGCCGCGGCGACCGCGGGAAGGCCGGCTTCGTCGGAGGCGAACAGGTGCCACGGCGCATCGGCCCGCGGCCGGTAGCCGCTGCCCGGACCGAAGAAGTCGATCGACGCCCCCGGCTGCACCGACGCGGCCCACGGTCCGGCGATCCCCTCGTCGCCGTGTACGACGAAGTCGACGGCGATCTCCCGGTTGGCGGCGTCGTAGCGGCGCACGGTGTAGGTCCGCAGCACCGGCTGCTCGTGCGGCGCGAACATGTCACGACCGGCCCGCGGCGAGAAGTCGTCGGGGATCACGACACCGTCGGGCGCGAAGATGAATTTGATGTACATGTCGGTGTCCCAGGCGCCGGCGTCGTCGAGCTGGGCGGGCACGAAATCGTCGAAGCCGTCGCCGCCGAGGTATACCCGCACCATGTGTGCGCCGAGCTTCTCGGTGCGCAGCACCGTCATCGTGTTCTTACGTCGGGCCATCGCTGGCCTCCTTTCAGGGCAACACTGCAAAAATCACAAGCGACGACCACGATACACCAACTAACTTAGGTAAGCCTAAGTCGCTATGGTCGGAGTCCGCGTATGTGGTCAGCATCGGTGAGTTTGCCGTACCTGCCTTGCGACGTTACTCGTCACGACGTCGGAGCAGCTCACCGAACGGCTCGGCGCCGTCGACTTGCCGTCCGCGCAGATACGTCCGCCGCACCACGCCCGACAGCTCCTTACCCGCATACGGCGTGATCGGATTCTTGTGATGCAGTGCGGTCGCGTCGACCACGAACTGCTCGTCGGGAGCGAAGATCGCGAGGTCGGCGTCGTTGCCGACCGCGAGCGCACCCTTGTGCGGCAGCCCGACCAACGATGCCGGCCCACTCGACATCCACTCGACGACCCGATTCAGCGAGACACCTCGCTCCCGCGCCTCGGTCCACATCAACGACAGTCCCAGCTGCAACGACGACACTCCGCCCCACGCCACACCGAAATCGCCGTTGCCGAGATCCTTGAGATCCAGGGTGCTCGGCGAATGGTCGGAGACCACGCAGTCGATGACGCCGTCGAGCAGCGCCCGCCACAGTTCTTCCCGGTTGGCGTCCTCGCGGATCGGCGGACAGCACTTGAATGCGGTCGCCCCGTCGGGGATGTCCTCGGCGAGCAGAGTGAGGTAGTGCGGGCAGGTCTCCACGGTCAGTCGTACTCCGTCGGCCCGCGCCGCGACGATCATCGGCAACGCGTCCGACGACGACAGGTGCAGAATGTGAGCCCGCACGCCGGTGCGTCGAGCACGGTCGATGACCTGCGCGATCGCGATGTTCTCCGCCTCGCGCGGCCGGGACGCGAGGAAGTCCTCGTAGTGATCGCCGCTCGCCGCGGGTGCGGCGTCGATCGCGCACGCATCCTCGGCGTGCACGATCAGGATCGAGTCGAACGCGGCGAGTTCGTTCATGTCGGTTTCCATCTCGTCGACGTCGAGCTGCGGGAACTCGTCGACGCCGGAGTGCAGCAGGAAACATTTGAAGCCGAAGACGCCCTCGTCATGCATCGGCCGAAGCTGGGCGGTATTGCCCGGTACCGCGCCGCCCCAGAACCCGACGTCGATGAAGACCTGGTCGCGGGCCACCGCGCGTTTGATGTCGAGGGCCTCGACGGTGACCGTGGGCGGAATCGAGTTGAGCGGCATGTCGATGATCGTCGTGACGCCGCCGGCCGCCGCGGCGCGGGTCGCCGAGGCGAAGCCCTCCCACTCGGTGCGGCCGGGTTCGTTGACGTGCACATGCGAGTCGACGAGGCCGGGCAGGAGTATCTCGTCGGCGGCGAGGGTGAGCACCTCGCTGCCGACGAGTCCGGTGCCCCATGGTTCGAGCGCGACGATGACGCCGTCACGAATGCCCAGCTCACAGCCTTGGTCACCGGTCGGGGTGATCGCCCGTTCGGCGCGCACGACGAGGTCGTAGTGGTCGTAGTGGTCGTTCACACGCGGCTCCTTGACGCGATCAGTTCGTTCACGCCGCGACCGATCAGCTGCCCGGTGCGCGTCGTCAACCGGGCGGCGTCGCGGATCGCTGTCTCAGTGTCGTCGACGAGGTCGGTCAGCGCGTAGGTCCGCGCGAATCCGGCGTCGGCGAGTTGCTGCGGCGTCAGCGTCGTGCGGCCGCACACCGCGACGACCGGAACCGACGCGCGGGCGGCGAGCCGCGCGACACCGATCGGCGTCTTGCCGCCGAGGCTCTGCTCGTCGAGGCTGCCTTCGCCGGTGATGACGAGGTCGGCGCCGGCGATCCGATCGGCCAGCCCGACGACGTCGAGCACGACGTCGATGCCGGGGCGGCGCCGCGCGTCGAGCACGACCATCGCGGCGTAGCCGACTCCACCCGCGGCACCTGCACCCGGTGCCGCGGCGACGTCGACGGCGCGGTGGCCGAGCTGCTCGGCGAGAACCTGGGTCAATCGGGTCAGCCCGGCGTCGAGCACGTCGACGTCGGCCGGACTCGCTCCCTTCTGCGGACCGAAGACCGCTGCGGCTCCTCTCGCGCCGAGCAATACGTTGTCGACGTCGCCGGCCAGCGTGAACGTCGTCGTGGCGAGTCGAGGATCGAGTGCCGACACGTCGATGCGATGCAATCGCGTCAAGGTTCCGCCGCCGTCGGGCAGGACGGCACCGTCGGCGTCGAACAGTCGGGCGCCGAGCGCCGCGAGCATCCCGGTGCCGCCGTCGGTGCAGGCGCTGCCGCCGACACCGAGAACGATGTCGGTGCAGCCGAGGTCGAGCGCGGCACCGATCAGTTCGCCGGTGCCGCGGCTGGTCGCCCCGAGGGCGTCGCGCTCACTCGGGGCGACCAGGTCCAATCCCGACGCCGCGGCCATCTCGATCACGGCGCGGGTGCCGTCGACGGCGAACGCGGCGTCGACGGTAGCGCCGTCGGGCCCGGTGACCGGCACGGTGCGGCTGGTGAAGCAGGCGCCCAGTGCGGCGTCGACGGTTCCTTCACCGCCGTCGGCGACCGGCGCGACGTCGACGACCACCCCGTCGACGACCGCCCGTAGGCCGGTGGCCAGATGGTCGGCGACCTGCGGCGCGGTGAGTGATCCCCGGAACTTGTCCGGGGCTAGGACGATCCGCATACCCATCAGTCCAGCAGTGCGACGATGGCCATCGGCGCGTCGGCCCCGGTTTGGGCGAGGTCTTCGAATTCGGTCACGTTGTCGAGTTCGGTGCCCATCGAGATGTTGGTGACGCGTTCCAGGATGACCTCGACGATCACCGGCACGCGATGCTCGGCCATCAGTTCCTTGGCCTGCGCGAACGCCGCCCCGAGTTGAGCGGGATCGTCGACGCGGACCGCGCGGCAGCCGAGACCTTCGGCGACCTTCACATGGTCGACGCCGTAGCCGTGGGTCTCCGGCGAGTTGATGTTGTCGAACGCCAGCGACACGTGGTAGTCCATCTCGAATCCGCGTTGCGACTGCCGGATCAGGCCGAGGTAGGAGTTGTTCACGACGACGTGGATGTAGGGCAGATTGAATTGGGCGCCGACGGCCAGCTCCTCGATCATGAACTGGAAGTCGTAGTCGCCCGACAGCGCGACGACCTGCTCGCCGGGCTTGCCGCGCACCACGCCCAGCGCCGCCGGGACGGTCCAGCCGAGCGGCCCGGCCTGACCGGCGTTGATCCATTTGCGCGGACCGAACACGTGCAGGAGTTGCGCGCCCGCGATCTGGGACAGACCGATGGTCGAGACGTAGGTGGTGTCCCGTCCGAAAGCGCTGTCCATCTCCTGGTAGACGCGTTGCGGCTTGATCGGCACGGCGTCGAAGTTGGTCTTGCGCTGCATGGTGCCCTTGCGGTGCGCGCACTGCGCGACCCATTGACCGTAGTCGGGCAGCCGGCCCGCGGCTTTGCGTTCGCGCGCGACGTCGAGCAGCACGTCCAGGGCGGCCCCGGCGTCGGAGACGATCCCCAGGTCGGGGGCGAAGACCCGCCCGATCTGGGTCGGTTCGATGTCGATGTGGACGAATTTTCGTCCCGCGGTGTACGTGTCCAGGCCGCCGGTGTGCCGATTGGCCCAGCGGTTGCCGATCCCGATGACGAAGTCGGCGGCGAGCATCGTCGCATTGCCGTAGCGGTGCGAAGTCTGCAATCCGACCATGCCCGCCATCAGCGGATGATCGTCGGGGATGATGCCCCAGCCCATCAACGTCGGGACGACGGGGACGTCGAGCAGTTCGGCGAGTTCCACCAGCTTCGACGACGCGCCGGCGTTGATGATGCCGCCACCTGCGACGATCAGCGGCCGTGCGCTCGCGGTCAACATGTCCAGGGCACGCTCGGCCTGCTTGCGGGAGGCTCGCGGCGTGCTGACCGGCAGCGGCTCGTAGAGATCGATGTCGAACTCGATCGTGGCCATCTGAACGTCGAAGGGCAGGTCGAGCAGGACCGGCCCGGGCCGACCGGAGCGCATCAGCGCGAACGCCTTCTGGAAGGTGCCGGGCAGCTGGGCGGGTTCGAGAATCGTCACCGCCAGCTTGGTGACCGGTGCGGCGATCGAGGCGATGTCGACGGCCTGGAAGTCTTCTTTGTGCAGCTTGGCGACCGGTGCCTGGCCGGTGATGCACAGCATCGGGATGGAGTCGGCGAAGGCCGCGTACAGGCCGGTGATCATGTCGGTGCCGGCCGGCCCGGACGTGCCCAGGCACACGCCGATGTTGCCGTCGGCCGCGCGGCTGTATCCGTCGGCCATATGCGATGCGCCTTCGACGTGGCGGGCGAGGGTGTGGCGGATGCCGCCGTGGGCGCGCATGGCCGCATACAGCGGATTGATCGCCGCGCCGGGCAGACCGAAGGCTTCGGTCGCCCCCTCCTTCTCCATGATCAGAACGGCGGCGTCGACGGTACGCATCAAAGGCATGGGATTCTCCTGCAGGGGTGTGGTCGGATGATTACTCGTCAGCGGCCGGACAGGCGCTCGACGAGGGTGAACAGTCCGGAGTGGTCGAGGCCGCCGTCGCCGGTGGCCACCAGCGAGCCGACCAATTGGGCGACGACGGCGCCGAGCGGGATGGTGACACCGGCCTCGCGGGCGGCCGCGGTGACGATGCCGAGGTCCTTGTTGTGCAGTTGCAGCCGAAAGCCCGGCTCGAAGTTGCGGTCGAGCATCTTCTGGCCCTTCTGATCGAGGACCTTGGAGCCGGCGAGGCCACCACCCAGGACGGTCAGCGCCGCCGAGGTGTCCACTCCGTAGGCCTCCAGGAAGACGATCGCCTCGGCGAGAAGTTCGATGTTGCCCGCGACGATCAGCTGGTTGGCCGCCTTGACCGTCTGCCCCGACCCCGACGGCCCGACGTGCACGATCGTCTTCCCGACGACGCCGAGCACCTCTGCCGCCGCGGCGAAGTCGTCGGCGTCGCCGCCGACCATGATCGACAGCACGCCGTCGATCGCGCCGGGTTCGCCGCCGGAGACCGGGGCGTCGAGGGGCCGGATGCCGGCCTCGCGTGCCGCCACGGCCAGTCGCGCGGCGACGTCGGGGCGGATGCTGCTGGCATCGATCCACAGCGCACCCGGCTTCGCGTTGGCGAAGACGCCGTCCGGGCCGGTCACGACCTCTTCGACGTCGGGTGAGTCGGGCACCATCGTGAGCACGACGTCGGCGTCGCTCACGGCGTCGGCGACGCTGGCCGCGCCCTTGCCACCCGCGGCGACGAGCGCTTCGACGCGTTGCGGCGAGCGGTTGAATCCGGTGACGTCGTGGCCTGCCTCGACCAGGTTGACTGCCATGGGCAGACCCATGATGCCGAGTCCGATGACTGCGATGTTCGTCATGTGCGTGTCCTTACGAATGGGTGGGAGTGAGGTTCAGGCGGTGGCTGCGGTCAGCCACGCGAAGGGATCGGCCGCGGTGGCCTTGTACTCCAGACCGACCGGGCCGGTGAAGCCGAGTTCGCGACTGCGCGCGATCCAACGGTCGAGGGGCAGATCGCCGGTGCCCGGCTCGCCGCGGCCAGGAGCGTCGGCGATCTGGATGTGGCCGAAGTCGGCGGCGTGCGCCTCGATGACCGCGGCGACGTCGTCGCCGTTGACGGCCAGGTGGTAGAAGTCGGCGAGCAGTTTGATGTTGGACGTCCCCGACTCAGCGGCCACGCGGTCGATGACGGCAATCGCATCCGCGGCTGTGAGCAGCGGGTACGCCGGTGCTCCGCTGACCGGTTCGAGGAGCACGGTTCCGTCGATGCGACCGACCGCAGCGGCGGCCAGCGCCAGGTTCTGCGCCGCGACATCGTCCTGCGCTGCGGCGTCGACGCCGTCGATCCGATTCCCGTACAGGGCGTTGAAGGCCCGGCAGCCCAACCGCTCCCCGATGCCGACGACGACGTCGATGTTGTCGCGGAACTCGCCGCTGCGGGCGGGCCACGACACCAGCCCGCGGTCGCCGCCGGGCATGTCGCCGGCGTTGAAGTTCAGGCCGGTCAGAGCCACCCCGGCGTCGGTGATGGCGCCGACGAAGCGATCGACGTCGGCGTCGGCAGGCACCGATTCGGCGAACGGCCACCAGAATTCCACGGCGTCGAAGCCTGCCGCGCGTGCAGCCGCGGGGCGGTCGAGCAGCGGGAGGTCGGTGAGCAGAATCGAGCAGTTCACGGTGTACGACATCAGGCGCTCCTTCTTGGGTTTCTCCACACTGGGACTTTTTCCACGATGTGAGAATTAGTTTTTGCTATGTGAAAATCGTAGGCATGCCCGACCCATCCCGTCAACCCCCGGGAACGAAAAACGCCCTGGTCGTCGAGGAGACGACCAGGGCGTTCGCAGATCTGCGACACGGCACGACGAGGTCGGGCACCCCGCACGGGAGCGTCGAGCCTTTCTCGTATCATGGAGAAATTGTTCTGAACAGCGGAACTTTGAGTAGCGGAAACCCTGTGCGTCGAACAGCATCGCGGCGTCCAAGGCCGCAGTCGGGAGTCTGAACAATGGCACCAGCCGGCGCACCGAATGTCGTGCAGTCCGTCGAGCGGGTCTTCGAACTGCTGGAGCTGATCACCGATGCCGGCGGTCAGATCTCGCTCACCGAACTCGCGGAGGCGAGCGACCTGCCGTTGCCGACGATCCACCGACTCCTGCGCACCCTGGTCGCCACCGGGTATGTGCGCCAGCTCGCCAATCGGCGCTATGCCCTCGCGCCGCGACTGATCCGGTTCGGCGAATGTGCGAGCAAGCAGCTCGGCATTCTGGCCAAGCCGCAGCTCGCGATGCTGACCGACACCCTCGGCGAGACGTCGAACCTCTCGGTCCTCGACGAGGACATGGTGCTCTACGTCTATCAAGTTCCCTCGAAGCACTCGATGCGGATGTTCACCGAGGTCGGGCATCATGTGCACGCCCACGTCACCGGCGCGGGCAAGGCATTGCTCGCTCAACTCCCCGACGACGAGGTTCGCGAGATCGTCGGGCGGGCCGGCATGCCGGTGCGCACCGAACACAGCATCACCACGGTCCCCGACCTGCTCGCCGAGCTCGAGGTGATCCGCGAGCGCGGCTACTCGATCGATGAGCAGGAACAGGAAGTCGGGGTGCGCTGCTTCGCGGTGGCCGTACCCGACGCCCCCACCTCCACGGCGATCTCCGTCTCCGGTCCCGTCGCCCGCGTCGACGACGCATTCGCGGCTCGCGCGGTACCGCTGCTGCGTCAGGCCGCGGCAGCGGTATCGGTCGAACTGAACCGCGAGTCGTCCTAGCGCCTCAGGCGCTCAGGTGCCGGTCTCGTCGTCTCGTGCGGACGTGTCGGGCGGCGCGGACGCTGTGTCGTCGTCGATGACGGGGATCTCGACGCCGTCGCAGTCGACCAGTTTGCCGTCTTCGACGCGGTCGCCGGTCTCCAGCGCGGCGAGCACATCGCGGCGGACGTAGCGGGTCGGACTGGCCGCGAACACCGAAGGTGTCTTCGGCGTGCCCAACTTGAGCCGGTTGAACAGCAGGTTCAGCAGCACCGCCATGATCGCGGCCGAGCTGATGCCCGATCCGAAGATCACCTCGAACCAGTCCGGGAACTGATCGTAGATCTTGGGGACCGCCACCGGCAGCACACCGAAGGTGAGCGACGTCGCGACGATGATCAGATTCATGTTGTCGACATAGTCGACTTTCGACAGCGTCCGGATGCCACTGGCCGTCACGGTGCCGAAGAGCACGATGCCCACACCACCGAGGACCGGCATCGGAACCGCGGCGACTACCCGGCCGAGAACCGGCAGCACGCCGAGGAGCACCAGGATCAGTCCGCCGGCCGCGACCACGAACCGGCCCTTCACCTTGGTCACCGCGACCAGCCCGACGTTCTGCGCGAACGCGCTCTGGGTGAAGGAGTTGAAGATCGGCGAGATGGCGCTGGCGGCCATGTCAGCACGTAGACCCGCGGCGACACGCTTGGCGTCGACCTTGGCTCCGACCACCTCGCCGACGGCGATGATGTCGGCGGTGGTCTCGGTCATGATGACCAGGACCACGATGATCATCGACAGGATCGCCGCGACGTTGAAGGTCGGCATGCCGAAGGCGAACGGCGTCGGGAAGGCGAAGATCGGGCCGTCGAACACCTTGGAGAAGTCGGCCTTGCCGATGATCGCGGCGAAGATCGTGCCCACGATCATGCCGATGAGAATCGACAGCCGCGAGATGATTCCGCTGCCGATCTTGCTCAGCAGCATCACGACCAACAGGGTGAAGGCGGCGAGTCCGATGTTGCTGACGCTGCCGAAGCCCGGCGACCCCTGGCCGCCCATCACCCAGCCGCCCGCGACGGGGACCAGCGTCAGGCCGATGGTTGTGATGATCGTGCCGGTCACGACGGGTGGGAACAGGTGCAGGATCATCGCGAAGAACGGGGCGACGACGACGCCGAAGACGGCCGCGACGATGATCGCGCCGAAGACGCCGGGTAGCCCGCCGCCGGTGTTGACGATGGTGAGCATCGTCGACACCGCGGCGAACGACACGCCCTGCACGAGCGGCAACTGCGATCCGAAGAACGGTATGCCGATCGTCTGCAGCAGAGTGGCGAAGCCGCCCACGAACAGGCACGAGGTGATCAGCAGGGCGATGTCGGTGGAATTGAGGTGTGCGGCGGTACCCATGATCAGCGGGACGGCGATGATGCCGCCGTACATGGTGAGCACGTGCTGCAGACCGAAGGTGAACGTCGTGCCGAGCGGCAGGCGCTCGTCTTCGGGGCGCGGTGAGGCGTCGGACTTGTGTCGAGTCATCGGTGAATCTCCTTGGCGCACATGGCAATCAGCGGCTAGCAGAAGCCCGCGACGCCGGCCCAGGCAGCTGCCGAGTCGGGTGCGTCGTCGCGGCGCACCGCAGCCTCGATGAGTCCGTAGGGGCGGTCGGCGGCGTAGAAGACCTCGCCGGGGTTGTCGAGGTCGAACGGGGTGAGGTCGACCAGGAAGTGGTGCAGGTTGGGCATCGAGAAGCGGATCTCGTCGATCTCCGGATGCGCCTGCAGCACCGCTTCGCCCATGGCGTACAGGCTGTGCTGCAAGCCGAGCGAGTATTTGGTCGCGAACACTTCGAGCAGGATGCGGCGGACGTCGGCGAATACGTCGTCGAAGGCGAGGTCGGTGGTGTTGTAGCACCAGCGCGCGGTCACCGACGTCGCCAAGATGCGATCGCGGGTCTCGGCCAGGGTGGTGTACTTGTCGACCGGGAAGCCGTGGAACTCCGACGCCGTCGACTTGAGCACCGCGAGGTCTTCGAGGCCGGAGATCATCGTCGGGACGCCCTCGTCGATGGTCAGCACCGCGGTGCGGGTCTCGGTGCCGCCGCGGACGAACGAATGGTCGTGCTCGTTGCCGTCGACGACGATGCGGTCCCACGTGTACTTCTGCGCCGCCCAGCGGCCGCCGGTGATCCAGTCGAAGTCGTCGACGAAATGCTTGCCGAGCCGCAGCAGGAAGTCTTCGGGCGCGCCGACGCCGTCGCGGGCGAACGCGTAGACGGTGTTCTTCTGGGTGTCGGTGGGTACGCAGTGCGCGTTGTCGCCGACGGTGTGAATGGCTTCGAGGTCGCCGCGGAGTTGCGAGGTCACGTTGAGGTCCTCGATCTCGTGACGATCGGTGTCGCGGGTGATCTTGACCAGGCGGACCTCAGCCTTTCCGTACTGGTTCGCTCCCAGGACGATATTGCTGCTCACGATATTGCTGCTGGCGGACATAATCAGTTCCCTCTGTAGGTTGAGTAGGCGAATGGGCTGATGAGAAGTGGTACGTGGTAGTGCTGCTGCGAGTCGGTGACCGAGAAGTCGATGGTGACGCGCGGATAGAAGGTGGGCCGCTCGGTTCGGGCGAAGTACTCCGCGGTCGCGAACACCAGGCGATAGGCGCCGACGGCGAGACTGTCCGGGCCGAGGTCGGTGATGCGGCCGTTGTCTCCAGTGACGCCCGTTGCGACGACCGTGCCGTCGGCGTCGGTCAGTTCGACGGCGACGTCGGACGCCGGCTGGCCGGTCGCGGCGTCGAGGATGTGGGTCGTGATCTGACTCATGACTGCAGGGCTCCTTCGAGTCTCAGTACTGCGATCTCGCGTAATTGTTGTGCGACGACGGCGATCTCCTGGTCGGCGGTGTTGTCGAGCCTGGTCGTCAGCGCGGCGAGAATTTCCGGGGCGCTGCGCCCGGCGGCGCGGATCAGGAACACGCGGCCGAACTTCTCTTCGTAGGCACGATTGCCGGCGAGCAACGCATCTGCGACGGCACGATCGGTCGGGTCGACGCCGGCCTGCTCGGCGCGCGAGAGCGACGCCTCGGCGCCGACACCCGCGGCGCGTTCCCCGATGCGGGGATGATGCGCGAGGGCTCCGTCGATCTCCGCCTCGGTCCACTGCGGCGCGGTGCGTGCCACCTCGACGGCCTCGGCCAGCGAGCGGTACGGGCGGGCGTCGACCACGGCGTCTATCCAGCGGTCGATGTCCACCCAGGGGCGAGCCACGTCGACGGCCTGGTCACGGTCCATGCGATTGAACGACTCCAGGGTCACTGTGCTGAATCCTTGCTTCGAGTTTCCATAAAGCGGAAACTGTTTTCCACTGCCATAGAAAATGGTGACTTCCATCACGCGGTTCTGTCAAGGCATTCGGCAAAATCAGTTCGCCTGCGATCGAGCGATCCGCCCATCGCGACAGCACACTGGCCGACATGCGAAATCATCCCCAGCCGAGTGGCAGGGGATGATCTCGGGTATTCGGGTTTACGCGCGATCCGCGCTCACCGCAACCGCGGGAAGAGCGGCAGCGCGTTCGTGGTGTCGATGGCCTGCGATTGTTCTGGCGTCAGCCGACACCAGTCGTCGTGCCGACTCAGACCGTGGCGACACGATCCGACTCGGCAGGAGTCGATCGGGCGTACTCGATCAACACCTCAGTGGTGCGTTCGATGTGCGCGACGAGCGCGGCCGCGGCACCGTCGGCGTCACGCGCCAAGGTCAGTTCGGCGATCTGCTGATGCTCGCCCGCGGTGTCGCGCTGCTCGTCGTGCGCAAGCAGCCTCGACCAGTGGATGTACAGGTCTGAACAGTCCCGCAGGTCATCGGCGATCGACGTCAGCTTTTTGCTGGTTCCTCCGGCGAGGAGCACATGGTGGAACTGCCGGTGGGCTTCGGACCAATCGGAATTGACCCGACCGTCCGCCTCGGTCAACGGAGTCCGCTGGAGCGTGTGGTGCGCCGCGAGCACGGCCGACTCCCAGCCCAGGTCACCGTCGGCAATTGATTCTCGCAGCGCCATCGCCTCGATCAACGTACGGGCGCGGGACAGATCCAGCAGGCCGTCGACCGAGAGTTCAGCGACGCAGAATCCACGCTGAGGCAGGGCGACGACGAGTCCGCGCTCAGCCAGCCTGTTGAGTGCCTCGCGCAACACGCTTGGACTGACGCCGTAGCGCGCGGCGGTCTCGCTGAGATGCACCTTCGACCCAGGCGAGAACTCACCGCGAAGCAGTTCGTCGCGGAGCCGGTTGTGAATCGTCGCGGCGAGCGTCGCCTTGTCAGTGCTCGTTGTCATGGTTTCAGCGTATCCCAATTCGACCATCTCAGCGATTATCGGACAAAATATCTTTTTTTACTTGCTTTACCGATGTTTTTGTGTGCATACTGTGACAGTCACCACAGACGCAGTGCAGACCGCCAGGAACGAACAAAGGAGAAACAGACATGCGAATCGCAAATCTCGCCGGGCGCTTGACGCTGCTGACGCAGACCGGCGCCGTCGACGTCGAGAAGGCCAGTGAGGGCCGGTTCGGATCAGACCCGACCGCGGTCTACGGGCAGTGGGAAGACTTCACCGCGTGGGCCGCGGCGGCAGACCTTCCCGCCGGCACGGCCTACGACGACACCGACCTGCAGACTGTGGTCCCCGAGCCGGCGCAGATCTTCGCGATCGGCCTCAATTACCGCGAGCACGCGATCGAGTCCGGTCTCGACTTCCCCGTCGAACCGCCGGTCTTCACCAAGTTCCGCACGTCGCTGGCGGGACCGGTCGGCGATCTGGAGCTGCCCACCGACACCGTCGACTGGGAGTCCGAGCTCGTGGTGGTCATCGGACGGACCGCCCGCAATGTCGCCGTCGACGACGCCTGGGACTACGTCGCCGGCCTCACCGTCGGGCAGGACTTCTCCGAGCGCACCCGCCAACTCGTCGCTCCCGCACCGCAGTTCAGCCTCGGCAAGTCGTTCCCCGGCTTCTCCCCAGTCGGGCCGGCGCTGGTCACCCTCGACGAATTCGACGACCCGGCAGATCTGGAGATCACCGCGACCATCGACGGCGACGTTGTCCAGCACAGCCGTACCAGCGGACTGATCTTCTCCATCCCCGTCCTCATCGAACGCCTCTCCGCCGTCCTGCCGCTGCTGCCCGGTGACCTGATCTTCACCGGCACTCCAAGCGGCGTCGGCGGCGGAATGACGCCACCCCGATTCCTTCGGGCCGGTGAGGAGATCGTCACCAGCATCGAAGGCATCGGCGAACTGCGCCAACGATGCGTTCCCGGCCAGCCCTACACCACCGCAACCGCATAGGAAGGATTCCACCGATGCCTCTGCACCGACTCACCGCCATCACCGTCGGCGTCCCCGACGTCGAGGCCACCGCGGCCTACTACACCGACTTCGGACTCACCCCACTCGGCGGTAACCGCTTCGCCACCTCCGACGGCGGCGAACAGTTCCGCCTCGCCCACTCCAACCAGCGCAAGCTGCTCGAAATCGGCGTCGGCGTCGACGACTCCGACGACCTCGACCGCATCCAACGGCAACTCGCCGCCCTCGACCTGACGTCGGAGCTTACCGGCGACACGCTGACCGCCGTCGAACCGATCGCCGGCTTCAAAGCCGTCGTCTCCATCGCCGATCGCATCGCGCAGGAGCCGGTACCGGCGACCCCGTACAACGGGCCCGGCCGCATCGACCGCGCCGGGCGAGCGCCCGGGATCGAACGTGAGGGCCGGGTGAAGCCGCACAAACTCGGTCACGTGGTGATCGGATCCACCGATCAGGCCGCGACGCAGAAGTTCTTCTCCGACGGGATCGGCTTCAAGATCAGTGACACCGTTCCCTCGCTGGCCGCGTTCATGCGCTGCTCGACCGACCATCACAACGTGCTGGTCCAGCAGGCGCCGGTGAACTTCCTGCACCACACCTCATGGCAGGTCGACGACATCGACGAGATCGGCCGCGGTGCGATGGCCATGCTGGAGGACAATCCCGAACGCCACATCTGGGGCCTCGGGCGTCACCACATCGGCTCGAACTTCTTCTGGTACCTCAAAGACCCCGCGGGCAACTTCTCCGAGTATTACTCCGACATCGACTGCATCGTCGACGACGCCCTGTGGAAGCCGGGTGTCTGGGAGGGTGCGAAGAGCCTGTTCAACTGGGGTCCTCCCCCGCCGCCGTCGTTCCTGATGCCCGAAGACCTGGCCGCGATGATGACCGGATCGCACAGTTCCGAGTAGTCGCCGTCGACCACTGCGCACCGCACACCGGTGGAGCGCAGTAACGGCTGGGACCGCGTCGTACAACGGCGCGGCCCCGGTTTCCACACCACGAACCCGACGTCCTCAACCACCCTCGACCCGGAGATTCCCCATGCCCTTTTCGTACA
This sequence comes from Gordonia asplenii, assembly GCF_012933505.1. Taxonomy (GTDB): domain Bacteria; phylum Actinomycetota; class Actinomycetes; order Mycobacteriales; family Mycobacteriaceae; genus Gordonia; species Gordonia asplenii. The sequence goes on along the minus strand of NZ_JABBNB010000001.1, from coordinate 156,014 downwards.
CATTCGCCGACATCGCCGATCGCCCGGTCGCCGTGTTCGGGGCGGGAACGCTCGGGCGACGGATCGCGATGATGCTCGCCTCGCGCGGCGGGACGGTCAACATCTACAGCCGCAGCGCCGAGACCGCGAACGACGCCGTGCGCTACGTGCACGACACCTTGCCCGGAGTCGTCGAGGAGCGCGGCTACGGCACCATCGGCACCGTCACCGCCTGCTCCGACGTCGAATCGACCCTCGACAACGCCTGGCTGGCCATCGAGTCCGTGCCCGAGCGGCTCGACGTCAAGCACTCGATGTGGGCGCAGATCGACGCCGCGGCCGGGCCGGACACCATCTTCACGACGAACTCGTCGTCGTATCCGTCCCGGTTGATGGCCGACTCGGTCAGCGACCCGACCCGACTGTGCAATCTGCATTTCTACATGCCGCCCACGGCCAATGCCGCCGACATCATGTCCGACGGCGTAACCGACCCCGCGGTCTTGGACACTCTGCGAACGGTGTTGCCGGAGTTCGGAATTCACCCCTTCGAAGCGCGCCGGGAATGTACCGGATTCATCTTCAATCGGATCTGGGCGGCGATCAAGCGGGAATCGCTCGCGGTGGTCGCCGAAGGGGTGGCCGATCCGGCCGACGTCGACGCGATGTTCCGTCTCAACATGGGTGCGGGCGTCGGTCCGTTCGCCCTGATGGACGCAGTCGGACTCGACGTCGTCCTCGACATCGAAGAGCACTACGCGCAGGAGTTCCCGCACCTGCCCATCGGCCCCCGGACCTTGCTGCGGCAGTACGTCGACGCCGGAAAACTCGGCGCCAAGACCGGCGAAGGCTTCTACGACCATCCCTCCAACGCGAATTAGGCAAGAAACTATGACTTCCACCGATACTCACGCCACCACCCGCAACACCTCCGACGTCCTCATCATCGGGGCCGGCCCGGTCGGTGTGACCACCGCACTGTTCCTCGCCCGATACGGATGGTCGGTGACCGTCCTCGAGCGCTGGCCCGAGGCCTACCCCCAACCGCGGGCCGTTCACTTCGACGACGAGGTCGCTCGCCTGCTCGCCCGTGCCGGCCTCGCAGAGCAGATCGGCACCCTGTCCGAACCGGCGACCACCTACGAATGGCAGAACGCCACCGGTGAGACCCTGCTGTGCTTCGACTGGGGCGGTGTGGGCGAGTCGGGCTGGCCCCGCGCATCGATGTTCAACCAGCCCGCGCTGGAATCAGAACTCGTCGCGGCGGCACAGGCGAATGACAACATCAGGATCCTCCGTGGTTATGAAGCCGTTCAACTGACCCAGCACGACGATTCCGTCGTCGTGACCGCGCGCGGTCCGGTCATCAAACAGTCCAACTTCACCGCGTCGTATGTCATCGGCTGCGACGGCGCGAACAGCTTCGTGCGCTCACACATGCCCACCCAGATGACCGACCTCGGCTTCTTCTTCGACTGGCTGATCGTCGACGTGATCCCGCAGGAGGACCGCGACTGGAACCCGGTGAACCTGCAGATCTGCGACCCGCAGCGGCCGACCAGTGTCGTGTCCGGCGGTCCCGGGCGACGCCGGTGGGAATTCATGCGGATGCCCGGCGAAACCATCGAGGAGCTCAACACCGAGGAGATGGCGTGGAAGCTGCTCGAGCCGTGGCAGCTGACACCGGAGAACTCGCAGCTCGAGCGGCACGCCGTGTATACCTTCCAAGCGCGGTGGGCGGACGTATGGCGGTCCGGCAGACTGCTGTTGGCAGGCGACGCCGCGCATCAGATGCCGCCGTTCGCCGGCCAGGGGATGTGCTCGGGCATTCGGGATGCGGCGAACGTCGCCTTCAAACTCGACCTCGTGCTGCGCGGTCTGGCTGATGCGTCCGTCCTCGACACGTACGGCCCCGAACGGGCCGGGCATGTACAGCATGCGGTCGGACTCTCGATCGAACTGGGCAAGGTCATCTGCGTCACCGATCCCGCTGCCGTGGCCGAACGGGACGCATTCATGACCGGACAGGGCGGCGACCCCGAGAAGATCCTGCCGCCGATTCCACCGGCGACACTCACCGACGGTCTGGTGCACCGTCTCCCCGACGGGTCCGCGGGCACCGGCGCCGGTCGCCTCAGCGGCCAGGGTTCGGTGACGTTCCGCGGTCGAACCGGGCTGCTCGACGACGTCGTCGGCACCGGCTTCGTGCTGGCCTCGATCGTCGACGCACGGGCGCACCTGAGCGCCGAGCAGCTGCAGTTCCTCGACAGTCTGGGAACCAAGATCGTCCGATTCGTGGCGACTGAGGCCGACGTCGAGACCGACGACGATGTCGTCGATCTCGACGGCACGTATCTGCCGCACATGACCGAGGTCAATCATCTTTCGGCCCTGGTCCGCCCCGATCACTACCTGTTCGGCGTCGCAGAGAGCGCCGAGCAGATCGGCGCCGTCGTCGACGATCTGCGCGCGCAACTCGCGGGTGTCGCTGCCGCCGGTTGAGCACCCATCACGGTGTACCGAGAGGTAACTTCCCCGCTCCCCGAGTGCCGAAAGCGAGCTCGCGAGCTTCGGTGTAACGAGGGGTCCGGTGAGACGAAGAACCCAACCCGACCCTCGGGGAGCGGGATGGGCGCCCCCTCGTTACACCGATGCCCGGCACTCGGCGAGCGGGACGCGCGAGCCCTTCTCTCACAACAACTTCCAACCACCGTCGTGCGGAGTTACCAGGCCCGCCACATCCATCGCCGCAAGGGCAGAGCGGACCGCGGACAGGTCGACGGCCGATGAGAATGCGATCTCTTCGACGGTCGCCGTGCCGCGCCCGGGGATCGCGTCGTGCACCCGCTTCTGCAGGGGTGTCAGCGCATCCGTCGACCTCGTTGGACTGTCGTTGGGCCCACCCGCACCGTCGGGCGTGACCAGCGACAGCACCTCCGAGGCGGTGGTCACCAGCGTCGCCAGCCCATCGCCGATCATCCGATGGCACCCCACCGACATCGCCGAGGTCACCGGTCCGGGCACCGCGCCCAGCGGTCGCCCCAGCTTGCGCGCCCACGCCGCGGTGTTGGCCGCCCCGCTACGACGTCCCGCCTCGACCACGACCACCCCCGACGACAACGCCGCGACCAGACGATTGCGGGTCAGGAACCGGTGTTTGGCAGCCGTTGTGCCAGGCGGGTATTCACTGATGATCACCCCCGACGTCGCGATCTGCGCAAGCAGCTGGGCGTGCCCCGCCGGGTAGTCGCGGTCGATGCCGCACGCCAGCACCGCGGCTGTCGTCCCGCCCGACGCCAGCGCCGACCGATGAGCGACGCCGTCGATCCCATAGGCTCCCCCGGAGATCACCGCACGATCCGCGCCGACGATGCCAGCCGAGAGCGACGACGCCACGTACTCGCCGTAGCTAGTGGCCGCTCGCGAACCGACAAGTGCCACAGCGGAATCCGAGATCGCATCGAGTGTCGCCGGGCCGCGCGCCCACAACACCAGCGGAGGTCCGCCGCGCTCCGCGGTATCGGCCTGCGCCAGCGCCATCAGCGCCCAACCCGGCCACTCGGCGTCGTCGGGCGTCACCAATCGCGCGCCGATCCGCGCGGCGGCGTCCAAATCGCTCGTCGTGAAATCAGATCCGGCCCGCGCGCGCGTCAGCTCGGTCACCTCGTCGTAGCCGGGCGGGAGCATCTGTGCACAAACAGCCCGCGCGGCGTCGACGACGCCGATCTCTTCGACGAGCAAACGCACTGAGCCACACGGTGGTTCGGCGACGCGCGCCAGATACGCCCACGCGCGCTGTTCGGCAGTGTAGGTGCTCATCGATATCCTCCCCGATCACGGAACAGAAGTGCTTGTGCCACATCGTCTTCGGTGGGCTCGGCACCACCGCGCAGATCGTTCAGCGTCCACGCCAGTCGCAGAGCACGATCGGCCCCGCGGGCCGTGACCCGACCGTCCCGCAGAAACAACTCGATCGGCCGCAACACCGCCGGCGGCAATCGAAAGTGTTGTCGCAGAGCCGATCCCGGCACTTCTCCGTTGGTCAACCACCCGAACTCCGACCATCGCTGCGCCGCGGCGGCGCGTGCCTCGACGACGCGCGCCCGCACCACGTCGCTCGGCTCCCCCGTGGCCGACACCAACGCCATATTGCCCGGCGGCTCCATCCGCACCCGGATATCGACCCGATCCATCAGCGGCCCCGACAGTTTTCCCAGGTAGCGGCGTCGACTGATCGCCGAGCAGATGCAGTCCACGTCGTGAGGCGGCGCACACGCGCACGGGTTAGCGGCCAGTACGAGCTGGAAACGCGACGGGTAGTGCGCCTCACCGTCACGCCGCGCGATCCGCACCTCCCCCTCTTCGATCGGCTGCCGCAGGGAGTCAAGGACTTTCGCCCCCATCTCGGCACATTCGTCCAGGAACAAGATTCCCCGGTGGGCCCGCGACACCGCGCCCGGCCCCGCCATTCCGGTGCCTCCGCCGAGCAGCGCCGCGATCGACGTCGAGTGGTGCGGCGCGATGAACGGCGGCTCGGTGATGAGCGGATGCTTGGTGGGCAGTGTGCCCGCGATCGAGTGAATCGCGGTGACCTCCAACGACTCTTCGGTTCCCAGCGACGGCAGAATCCCGGGCAGCCGACGCGCGAGCATCGTCTTCCCGATCCCGGGCGGTCCGGTCATCAGCAAATGATGGAAGCCGGCCGCCGCTATCTCCAGCGCGTACCGCGCCTCCGACTGCCCGACGACGTCGGCCAGATCCGGAATCGGTGGCGGCTCGGGCGGCTCGGCGTCGGCGACGACATCCAGTGCGCACTCGCCCGCCAACCAGCTCAGCACCTCGAACAACGACTCCGCACCTCCGACGTCGATGTCCGAAATCAGCGCCGCCTCAGCCACATTCGCCCGCGGTACGACGACCCGCGCGAATCCCGCGCGACGTGCCTCGATCACCGACGGCAGAACGCCGCGCACCGGACGTATGCGCCCGTCGAGCGCCAGCTCGCCGATGAAGATCGTGGTCGCCAGCTTCGCCTGGCCCACCTCGCCGCCCGCGACGATGATCGCCAGTGCCATCGCCAGATCGAACCGCGACCCCGACTTCGGCAGGTCTGCCGGAAACAGCATGATGGTGATCTTCTGATCCGGCACCCGGTGCCCGGTGTTCGACACCGCGGCCCTGATCCGTTCGCGCGACTCGCGGATTCCGGCGTCGACGTTGCCGCCGACCGTCACCCCCGGCAGGCCCTGCCCGACGTTGGCCTGTACCTCGACCACCGACGCCGAAAACGCGTTCAGGCCAATCGCATACACCTTCCCCAACGACATCGCCCGCTCCTACGCGTACACACCGCGATGATGACGGAGGTCGACCAGCTGACCGCCGGGCGGCGCCGACAGGTTCAAATGCACCGCGATCACGTCGAATCGGATTCCCGACCAATGCCGTTCCTGCGCGGCCAACCACATTCGGGTCAACCTGCGCATCCGGGCCAGTTTGGCCGGTGTCACCGCTTGCGCCGCGTCACTGAACTTGTCGGTCGAGCGGGTCTTCACCTCGACGACGACGAGTTTGGCGCCGTCGGCCGCGATGATGTCCAGTTCGCCGTACCGATTGCGCCAATTGCGTTCCAGCACAACCCAGCCGAGTTTCTCACAGTGTGCCGCGGCCATCTGCTCGCCGAGTTGCCCGATCGGTCCCCGCCGATTCGACGCCGGCGCGCTGTTGCTCCCCATGGCGTCGACGATGACATGACGAGGCGACACGACCGCTGGAGAATCGGAGCGCGCAAGTCGGACCTGTGGATAACCGACTTACGGTGGCGACCTGTTGGCTTGTCAGAGACCGAGCGTCACCACGCACGCCGTGACTCCATGTCGCGCAGCTGTCTCACAAAATGTAAGACAACTGTCCTATTCCCCCAACTCCTCGCCGAACGCCGCCCGGTACAGGTCGGCCCCGTAGCTCGTTTCGATCGGTCCCGATTCGACCAGCCGGAACGTTCGCGACTCGTCGTCGCGTCGTTGCGCCCGTAGGAAATGCCCGACGCGCGCGTCGTAGAATCGGCGCGCCAATTCGTACATATGCGTCACATAGCAGACGTGATGGCCCGATGCGATCAGTGCGGCGACGATCTCCGCCGCGAGGCCGGTCGCCTCGTGTTCGTTGGTCGACGCGAACGATTCGTCGAGCAGGATCAGCGCTCCCGGCCTCAGCCGGTCGACGATCCTGCTCATCCGTTCCAGTTCCTCGTCGAGGTGTCCCTTCGTCATCGTCGGATCCTCCGCACGAGGAAAATGCGTATGCACACCCGACCGGACAGGCGCGATGAATTCCGTTGCGGCAACAGGCAGTCCGGCCTGCATCATCAGCTGCGCGACGCCGACGCTGCGCAGGAACATCGACTTTCCGCCCTGATTGGCACCGGTGACCATCATCAGACTCGTGCCCGACGCGTCGACGTCGTTGCCGACCATCGGCCCGACCCTGCGCAGCACCGGCCCGGCGTCGTACAGGCCACGGCATCGCCACCGGGTCGACTCCGCCTCACCCGGTATCGGGAAGCACACCGGTCCGCCGAGTTCGTCCAGGGTCGAATACAGCCGCACCGCGCCGAGGTAGAAGCCGAGTTCCCACTGCAGAATCGCGAAGAACCGTTCCAGGTTGTCCGCCGCCTCGGCGAGCACTCCAGCCACCTCGTGCAGTCCTCGGCCGCGCACGTCGCCGAGCAATTCGCTGGCGGTCGCGTCGTGGCGATCGACGCGAAATCCGTATCCGCCCCCGATCACGCCTCGCCCCAGGGCGCGCCGTGGTTCCCGCACCAGGTAGTCGGTCGGCGCGTTCCCCCGCCCCAGCCCTGCACTCATCAGGATCCCCCGCCGGAATTCCAGTTCGCCGAGGTGGCTGCGCACCTGCGCCAGGTACCGGTCGTCGAAGGTGTCGAGCAGATACGACCACAACCCCACGAACGCCGGTGAGGTGAATCCCCGACGCTGTGCCCGCGCCAGTGCGACCAATTCGCCCAGCCGCCGGGTGAGAATTTCCACCGCGGCGCGCGAGCGGTACATGAACCGCTCCGGCGAGGTTCGGCCGATCGCGATCCGCACGTGTTTGCTCAGTTCATCGCCCGCTGTGACGGCCAACCGATACGCCGCGCGGACGGTCTGCACATTCGACGCCGCGTCTGCCACCGCCTGCTGCCGGTAGATGATCGACGCCGGGGTGGTCACGTCGAACAGCGCAACCGTCGCGACCTTGCACAGATACGGGTCGTCGCCGCCCATCGCACCGATCACCGGCGCCAAACCGAGGTCGGCGATCACTTCGTGTGCGCCGTCGGGGGCGCGGGCGGTGACGTCGGAGTCCCGATCGACGAACATCAGCCGGACCCTCATGGTGCAAGCCTGTTGCGCACGCCGTCGTACGTCAACCGGTACTTCGCGGCGATCGCCGTCGCATACGCGGTGCCGGGCGCCGAGCTGCGCTCGATCCGAAACGTTCGCCGCGCGGGGTCGTCGGGATCGACCGCGCTGACCAGACTCACCGTTCCGGGCGCCCGCGACGACGCCGGCGCCCCGACCGCCGTCACATAGACGCAGGCCGCACAGCTTCCGCTGAGCTTGTCCAGCACGGCGCTGCTCAGCGCCGCCGCATCCGCGCGCGACGTCGAGGCGAGGCTGTCGTTCAAGATCACCAGTGCCCCGGCGTCGCTGTGGTGCACGATGTCGGCCAGTCGCGTCAACTCCTCGGCGAGCCTGCCCCGATCGCTGACCGCCGACTGAGCACGTTCGAAGTGTGTGAAGATCGTGACGATCGGGCGCAGGCGGGCCCGTCGCGCCGGGACCGGAACACCGATCGCGGCGAGGTGATGCACCTGGCCGATCATCCGCGCGAAGGTTGTCTTCCCGGCTTGATTGGGCCCGGATACGATGGCCGCCCACTCGTCGGGTTCCAACCCGAAATCGTTGCGCACCAACGGTTCCGGATCCGCCGAACGCACGTTGCTGAGCAGCAGGGCGACGTCGTAGGCGTCGTCGATCCAGGTCGACGCCCGCGGAACGTCGTCGATCTGCGGATAACAGAACTCGATGCGCTCGTCGTGCGCGGTGAGCATCGCGATGAACGCCCGGTAGGAGGTGAAGAACCTCAGCTCGGCCTCCATTGCCGCGATACGCGGATCCACGATGTCTGCGGTGTCGGCGCAGAAGGCGGCGAGATCGGCGAACTCCTGCGGAAACAGCCGTCCCACTCCGGTGAGGATCTGCGATTCGACGGCGCTGAGGTCCGCGTGCCGCACGGCCTCCGCGCCGGCGTCGGGTGCGCGCAACCGCGCGGAGAACTCGTCGATCCCATCGCCGAGAAAGCGGTCCAGCATCGCCCTGGTTCGGATGGTGAAATCGGGTTCGCTGTGAAATCCGGTGACGCTCACGTTGTCCCGCGACACCGCGATGTTGTAGCGCAGCCCCGCCAGGGCGGCCCGGATCCGTGCGGCGGCGTCGGCCATGTCGGCGTGCGCGGGTTCGGTGACGAACACGCTCAGCCGGGCCGCCAACTGGGTCATCGGCGGCGACTGTGGTTGTGCCGCAATGAGTCCCGCGAGGAGTCGGCGCACCGCGCCGACGTAGTGCTCGCCGGCGTCGAGATGCCAGCCCATCGCCTCGTACGGGTTGTGGACGCGGTGCGAGAGCGCCGACAAGCGCCGCACCTCGGCCATGTCGGCGACGAACGCATCCACCGCCCGGACCAGCGCCGCATTGGCGTCGAAGTCACGAAACACACTGTGCCGCAGTCGTATCGACATCCGATCGACCACGCTGCAGTACAGCGGCCACAGGACGGTGTCGGTGGTCACCGCGGACAGCACCGGCTGCAGGTTCAGATCGTCGAAATACGGTTGCCAGCCCACGAGTCCGCCCGGGTCGGCCGCGAACAGCAGACTCGGAAACGGCTCGCGCACAGGCACTGTCGCAACACTCAGTTGTCCGGCAGCCGCAGTTCCGGCTTCTCCAGCTCCTCGATGTTCACGTCCTTGAAGGTGACCACGCGCACCTGCTTGACGAACCGGGCCGGCCGGTACATGTCCCACACCCAGGCATCGCTCATCCGCAGTTCGAAATACACTTCGCCGTCGGCGTTGCGGGGCACCAACTCGACCGAATTCGCCAGGTAGAAGCGACGTTCCGTCTCCACCACGTAGGTGAACTGCCCGACGATGTCCTTGTACTCACGGTATAGCGAGAGTTCCATCTCGGTTTCGTACTTTTCGAGGTCCTCAGCGCTCATCCGTCTAGCCTACTTCCCGCGTTGAGCGCCCGTGCGGCGACGTTCCGGTAGGACATCCGATGCTGGGCGCAGGGGCCGAGCCGGTCCAGGCTGTCCATGTGCACGCTGGTGCTGTACCCCTTGTGAACTGCGAAGGAGTACCCGGGATAGTCGTCGTCGAGGGCTGTCATGATGCGATCGCGGGTCACCTTCGCGATGATGCTGGCGCCCGCGATGCACGCCGCGGCACCGTCGCCGCCGATCACCGGCAAGGACGGCACGGTGAGCCCCGGCACCGCGAATCCGTCGGACAGGACGTACCCGGGAGTGACGTCCAGACCGCTGATCGCCCGCCGCATGCCCTCGATGTTGGCGACGTGGATGCCGATCCGGTCGATCTCGGCGGCCGGAATGACCACCGCGGCATATGACAACGCATACTTCGTCACCGACCGGTAGAGCGCTTCACGCATCTTCTCGGTCAGTTTCTTCGAGTCGTCGAGCTCGGCGAGTGACACCAGCTGCGTCGGCTTGAGCACGCACGCCGCCACGACGAGGGGTCCCGCACACGCGCCCCGCCCCGCTTCGTCGACGCCGGCGACCGGCCCTAACCCGTTGCGGTGCAACGCGAATTCAAAAGTGCGCAAGCTCGCCGCCCGTCGCACCGGCGACCGCGGCGGCCATCGATCGGCGCGCACGACGCCGGTTTTCGAGGTCATCGACCGCTCATTGCTGCGGATTGATCGCGCCGACACCGCCCATCCGGGAGAACGGGAAGATGATGGTGCGGACCTTACCGCGGATATTGCCCACCGGGACCCAGCCGCCGGTGCTGTAGCCGCGGGCCTCGGTGCTGCCGGGCAGGTAGTCCATGTGGTAGCGCGAGTCCGACGACTGCATCCGGTTGTCGCCCATCACCCACACCTGTCCGTCGGGAATCTTGACGGGGCCGAAGTCCGGTCCCAGGCAGCTGTTCAACTGGTCGCCGCCGACCTTGCGTTGCAGCGCCATGTCGACGTAGGGCTCGTGCAGCGCCTTGCCGTTGACGGTCACGCCGACTCCGGCAGCGTTGCGGCACTCGACGGTCTGCCCGCCGACCGCGATCACGCGCTTGACGTAGTCGTTCTCGTCCGGCGGCGCAAAACCGAACCACGACAACGCATCTTGAATCTTGTGGATCACCACGTTCGATGACCGAGTCGACGCGTACGCCTCGTCCCACGAGTCGGGCACCTTGAACACCACGACGTCGCCGGGTTGCGGATCGCCGAACCGGTAGGTCAGCTTGTCGGTCACGATGCGGTCGTTGGTGCAGCCCTCGCATCCGTGCAGCGTCGACTCCATCGACTCCGACGGAATGACGTACTGACGTCCGATGAAGGTCGTCAGGACGAACATGACCGCGAGCACCGACCCGACGATGATGGCCGTCTCGCGCAGGAACGAACTGCTCTTGTTCTTGCCGCCCTTGCCGCGCTTGCCGTCGCCGGAATCGTCCTTGGTGTGCCACGGCTTGCGGGCACTGTCTGACTGGTCCCCTTCATCGACAACACCCCGGGCGAGCGGTTCGCTCGCCTCGGGGTGTTGGTCGTCTGAAGCGTGTCTGCCGGGTGAATTAGCCACGACGCCAGAGTAGTCGGGTCAGCGCTTCTCTTTGATCTTGGCTGCCTTGCCGCGCAGGTCGCGGACGTAGTACAGCTTGGCGCGACGCACGTCACCGCGGGTCAGCACGTCGATCTTGGCGATGTTGGGGCTGTGCACCGGGAAGGTGCGCTCCACGCCGACGCCGAACGAGACCTTGCGGACGGTGAACGTCTCGCGGACGCCGCCGCCCTGACGGCGGATCACGATGCCCTTGAACACCTGCACGCGCTCTTTCGAGCCTTCGATGACCTTGACGTGAACGTCGAGGGTGTCACCCGCGGAGAAGTGGGGGATGTCGTCGCGCAGCGACTGCTTGTCGAGAAAATCCAGAGTCTGCATTGAAGTGTCGGTCCTGTTCTTGCGTTAGCGTGAGTAGAGGAACCTGGCGTCCGCGATCTGCCTGCGCAGTGGGCCGAGCCGGTTCATGCTCTATGTCATGGCGCAACCCGCCGCGTGCGACCACATGGGCAACCGGCGACGAGCAACCCGTCTATTGTGCCAGATCTACCCGGTCAGGACGAAATCACCCCGTGGTGCCACGACGCGCACCCTCCGCGCCGCCAGGGTCTCGGCGATCTGTTCGGGCGCGGGGGTGGTCGACGCGACGGCGGCCAGGTCGACGCGAAGTTGCGCACACAGGTGCAACAGCGTCAGCTCCGGCGCGCGGCCGCACCCGGCGAATGTCTCGTCGGACTCCAGCGTCACACCGGGACGGAGGTAGTCGTGGTCGTCGCTGGTCGTGACGACCACGATCTGTTCGTCGGCTTCGGTGAGCGCGATCCCGACCGACATCGCGACACCGAGCGTCGCGGGCAACCGCTGCGCGAGATGCTCGGCACGGCGTCGAAGGTACTCGACGTCGACGTCGGGCCGCGATCGTGCCGCCCGACGACGGATCGCCGAGCCACCGGCACCGGCCATCGCCCCGCCCACGCCGGCGACCACCGCGCCGAGGCCCGACGGGCTACCGCCACCCGGCGATGCGCTCGGCTCATGCCGCCGACCGATGTCCTCGACGCGACTGCGGTAGTGCTCGGCCGACTCCGACAGCGCGAGCCGTCCGGCCGCGGCCGGTTCGACGAGCGCCGACTCGCCGCCGAGCTGAGCGAGCAGCCGTCCGCGGGCTCGATCGAGGTCGACGCGCGCGGCGATCGTGGACATGTGGTCACGGGTCGTCGACGCCGCGTCGGCGTAGGACTGCAGCGCATCGGCGAGACCGACCATCGACCGTGCCGCGTATGCGACGACACCGTCGGGACTTTGAACGATCGATCCGACGGTGTCGGACATGGCGTCGACCGCGCGCCCGCGCGAGAGTCCGGGACCGAGCAGGTCGACGTTGGTCAACTGCCGTGCGTCGCCTCGCAACGCAGCGGCCGCGCGCAGGAGACCGGCGCTGTCGGCGGTGGGCCACCGGCCGGGCGCGAGTTCATCGACAATCGGCGGCACCGTGGCGTGACTATACGAATCCTGCTGCACCGCAAGAGTTCTCCAGGACTCGTTGGACATCGGTACCGTAACGCCCACGTCCGACGTAACGCCCGACCCGCCGTCGGCGTCGATGATCCGCCGACTGCCCTGCGTGACGTCGTGGGCATACGCACCCAACTGTGCCGCACACCGTCGCAGCGAATCGACGACGTGCGCGTGCATGGCGGCGACGTCGCCGTGCGCGCTCCTGCCTCCCGCGTCGCCGCCGAGCGCGGGACCGTAGTCGAGGCCGGCGACCTGGCGTGCCAACGCCGCGACGTCGTCGCGCAACACCGTCAGTCGCGCTGCGGTGCCGCGCCACGACTCGGCGTCGTGGATCATCGTCGATTCGGCGGTCATTGTGACTGTCCTCCCGGCTGCTGCGAATAATCGTTGCCTTCTTGGACGGTGGCGGCGATCATTCGGTTCCGGACCGCGGCGATCTTCTCGTCGGCGGCCTGTACCAGCGCGAGGATTTCGGCAGCCAGTTGGTCGGCCCGATACCGTCGCAGTGCCGCCGGTTCGATTCGCAGACTCCTCAGCAACCCGCGGGCATTGATCTGCACCGACACCAACTGATCGCGACTGGCCGCATCGGCGGTCAGCCGCGACGTCGCCTCGGCGAGTCTGTCGAATTCCGCGCGCCGACCCGCCAATTCGGTCCGCAGTTGTTCCCCGTTCATCACGCCTCCCCGGCTCCACCCTCCCCGCACCTTATGCCACGGGTCGGACAAAAGGGTCACCGATCGACGGAAGACGTTGCGTTACAACAGGTCTGGACGTCGCTGAGCAGTCCGCAGCAGAGACTGTTCCCGCCGCCACGCGGCCACTTTCGCGTGGTCGCCGCTAAGCAGCACGGGCGGCACCGACAATTCCCGCCAAGTCTCCGGGCGGGTGTACGACGGCCCTTCGAGCAGTCCGTCGGAGAATGAATCCTCCTGGTGCGACGCCGGGTTGCCGAGGACGCCGGGCACCAGGCGCACGGTCGCCTCCACCATTGCGAGTACCGCAACCTCCCCGCCGATCAGCACGAAGTCGCCAATCGACACCTCTTCCACGCGGACCCGCCGTGCGGCGTCGTCGAAGACGCGCTGGTCGATGCCCTCGTAGCGGCCGCACGCGAAGACGAGGTGGCGCTCGGTACTCCAGCGCTGCGCGGTGGCCTGGGTGAACGGCACGCCCGCCGGCGTGGGGACGACGAGGAGCGCGTCATCGGGGCAGACGTCGTCGAGGCACGGGCCCCACACCTGCGGTTTCATGACCATTCCGGGCCCGCCGCCGTAGGGCGAGTCGTCGACGCTGCGGTGTACGTCGGTGGCCCAGTCACGCAGATCGTGCACTGCGACGCTGAGCAGTCCCTTGTCGATCGCCTTGCCCAACAAGGCAACTCGCAGCGGTTCGAGGTAGTCGGGGAAGATCGACACGACGTCGATGCGCATCGTCGACGGCGCGGGGTCCGACATCACCACTGCTCGGGAGTGAGCAAGCCGTCCGGCGGATCGATGACGATCTGCTCGGTGGAGCACTCCGGCACGATTTCCGCGACGAACGGAATCAACAGTTCCCGACCGTCGGCGGAACGCACCGACAACAGATCCGACGCCCCGAGATGCAGAATTTCTTCGACGACGCCGACCGGATCGCCGTCGACGGTGACCACTTGCACGCCCTCGAGTTCGTGGTCGTAGAACTCGTCCGGGTCGTCGCCGGAGGAGACGTCGGCGGCGTCGATCAGGAAGAGCACCCCGCGCATCGCGTCGGCGGTGGTGCGGTCGGTGACCTGCGTAAGCGACAGCAACAGCCGCCCGGAATGACTCCGGGCGGCTGCCACCGTATAGATGTTCTCGCCACCACCGCGCGGGGCGCGCCCACGCAGGGTGACCCCCGGCGCGAAGCGCACATCGGGGTCGTCGGTGCGCACATCGACGACGAGCTCTCCACGAATACCGTGTGATTTGACCACTCGGCCGACGACGAGATCCACGTGCGCGCCTGAAGTACTGCCGGTCAGCGGTCGGTGTCGACGATGTCGACGCGGACGCCCCGGCCGCCGATGCCACCGACGAGGGTGCGCAGGGCGGTCGCGGTGCGGCCGTTGCGACCGATGACCTTGCCGAGATCGTCGGGGTGCACGTGCACCTCGACCATCCGGCCCCGACGGCCGGTGATCATCTCGACCCGGACGTCGTCGGGGTTGGACACGATGCCGCGAACGAGGTGTTCGACGGCATCAGCGACGACTGCGCTCACGCGTCGGCCTTGTCACCCTCGGCGGCAGCGTCGTCGGCCTTGGCCTCGTCGGCAGCCTCGTCCTTCTTGGCGGCCTTCTTCTTCGGGGTGGTCGCGGCGGCGACCGGCTCGTTGTCGGCGGCCGCGAGTGCGGCGTTGAACAGGTCGAGCTTGCTGGCCTTCGGCGCGGCGACCTTCAGGGTGCCTTCAGCGCCCGGCAGGCCCTTGAACTTCTGCCAGTCACCGGTCACCTTGAGGATGGCGGCTACCGGATCGGTCGGCTGTGCGCCGACGCCCAGCCAGTACTGTGCGCGCTCGGAGTCGACCTCGATGAGGCTCGGCTCTTCCTTCGGGTGGTACTTGCCGATGGTCTCGATCACGCGGCCGTCGCGGCGGGTGCGCGAGTCGGCGACGACGATGCGGTACTGCGGGTTGCGAATCTTGCCCAGGCGGGTGAGCTTGATCTTGACAGCCATGTGTATTCCTTCGATGGTCACGGCGCAATTCAGCGACGCCGCCGGATGGCGGGCCCGGTTTTGCGGTGCTTGTGGTGTGACCGTCGGGCGGTGCGTAACCGCGACCGACGAACCAGCGGGTAATTCTGCCAGATCTGCCGGCGGAAAGAGAAATCGCCCCGAGCGGGCGAGACGGAAAGTGTGTGTGGTTACCCCACCCCGCGCGGGGTAACCACACCGACGTTGACACCGACTTCAACGGCGATCGCCGGGGCCTGCGACCCCGGCGACCTCGTGGCGACCCCCAGAACTTCACACCAGGTCGCGCAACGCTGGAGCTATCTTACCAACTAGTAATATCAACGTCCAGCCCGCCTGGTCACATTTGTCACCGGATCTGTATTTCCGACGCGAAGGCCCGGTTCCGACGCTCATCGAGGGTCGAAACCGGGCCTTCACATCGGATTTGCCCGCTACGTCAATTCGACGCCGGAGCTCACCACCGCTTTCGGACGGCGCAGGGTACTCGGGTCGACGGTCGGATCGGCGTCGAGCACCAGGAAGTCGGCACGGTCGCCGTCGTCGAGCAGCCCGGCACCGAGCCACTGCCGCGGCGCGACCGACGCCTGCCACAGCGCCTCGCGCGGCCCGAAGCCGAGTGCGGCCATGGCTTCGATCTCGTCGACGATGCGGCCGTGTTCGACGAAGCCGCCCGCGTCGGTGCCGGCGAACATCGCCACCCCGGCCTCCCGGGCAGCCGCGAACACCTCGCTCGCATTGTCGTGCAGCGCGAGCATATTCGCCCGGTAGGTCGGGAAGCGGTCGGCGCCGGCGGCGATCGCCGGGAAGTTGTCGACCTGAATCATGGTGGGCACCAGGGCGATTGAGCGCTCAACGAGTTTGTCGAGGTGATCGGGCCGCAGCCCGGTTCCGTGTTCGATGCAGTCGACGCCCGCGTCGATCAGATCGTCGAGCGCGTCCGTCCCGAACACGTGCGCGGTGATCTTGACACCCGCGTCATGCGCGGCGGCCACCGCGGCCCGCAGCTGGGTCGACGTCCACAGCGGGGCCAGATCGCCGAGGTCGCGGTCGATCCAGTCGCCGACGATCTTGACCCACCCGTCGCCGTCGGCGGCCTGCCGGGTGACCTCGGCGGCCAATTCGTCGGGGTCGTCGAGGTCGATGCCGTAGTCACGCAGGTACCGCTTGGTTCGCGCGATGTGTTTGCCGGACCGGATGAACCTGGGGCACAACGGATCTGCATCGAGCGGATGGGTGTCCAGCGGTGACCCCACCTCGCGGATGAGCAACGTGCCCGCCCGCGCGTCGGCGTAGGCCGAGACCCGCGCCTGCTCGACGGTCACACCGAGTCCGGGGGCGATGCCGACGTGGTTGTGGGCATCGACCAGCCCCGGGATCAGCCAGGCGTCGTCGACGACGGTGACCGCGCCGGGCACCGGTTCGCGGGCGATGATGCCGTCGTGCACCCACAGGTCGAGGCGCTCACCGGTGAAAGGATCTCGTCCGCCGTAGTGCCGGACCGCGGTGTCACTCATCGTCGCGACGCTACTTGTTCTTGGGCTGCTGGAATTTCGAGACGTCGATAGCGTCGAAGTCGATGCCCTGCAGGCCCGGCGGCAGTTCGTCGAGGCCGGCCGGCATGCCCGACAGATCGGGGAACCCCGCGGGCATCCCCGGCATTCCGGGGAAGCCTCCCCGCGCCTTCGGCGGTGTGGGTCCACGTCCCTTGCCGCGGCCCTTCTTGCCGCCCTTGCCCTTGTTCTTGTTCTTGGAGCGGCGGTTGATCCCGCCCATGCCCATCCGGCCGGACATCTGCGCCATCATCTTGCGGGCTTCGAAGAAGCGGTCGACGAGCTGGTTGACGTCGGTGACGGTGACGCCCGAACCGTTGGCGATACGCAGGCGGCGCGACGCGTTGATGATCTTCGGGTTGGCGCGCTCGGCGGGCGTCATGCCGCGGATGATCGCCTGGACGCGGTCGAGCTGCTTGTCGTCGACCGCGGCGATCGCGTCCTTCATCTGCCCGGCGCCGGGCAGCATGCCCAGGATGTTGCCGATCGGCCCCATCTTGCGGATCATCAACATCTGTTCGAGGAAGTCCTCGAGGGTCAGTTCGCCGCCGACGATCTTGGCCGCGGCTTCCTCGGCTTGCTGTGCGTCCCAATGGGATTCGGCCTGCTCGATGAGCGACAGCACGTCGCCCATGCCGAGGATGCGGCTGGCCATCCGGTCCGGGTGGAAGACGTCGAAGTCGTCGAGCTTCTCCCCCGACGACGCGAACATGATCGGTTGGCCGGTGACCTCACGCACCGACAGTGCCGCGCCGCCGCGCGCGTCGCCGTCGAGCTTGGTGAGGACCACGCCGGTGAATCCGACGCCGTCGGCGAAGGCCTGGGCGGTGGTCACCGCGTCCTGGCCGATCATGGCGTCGACGACGAACAGGACTTCGTCGGGGTCGGTGGCGGCGCGGATGTCGGAGGCCTGCTGCATCAACTCGTCGTCGAGGCCGAGGCGGCCCGCGGTGTCGATGATCACGACGTCGCGCTGCTCGGTGCGGGCCTGCTCGACGCCCGCCCGCGCGACGGCGACCGGATCGCCCGCGCTGACTCCGAGGGCACCCTCGCCGCCGACGCCGGTTCCGGCGTGCGGTGCGAACACCGGCACGCCCGCGCGCTCACCCACGATCTGCAGCTGCGACACCGCACCGGGGCGCTGAAGGTCGCAGGCGACGAGCATCGGGGTGTGGCCCTGCTTGATCAGCCAGTTGCCCAGCTTGCCGGCCAGCGTGGTCTTACCGGCGCCCTGCAGACCGGCGAGCATGATGACCGTCGGCGGTGTCTTGGCGAGGCTGATCCGCCGGGTCTCACCGCCGAGGATGCCGATGAGTTCTTCGTTGACGATCTTGACGACCTGCTGCGCCGGGTTGAGGGCACCGGAGACCTCGGCGCCCTTGGCGCGTTCTTTGATCTTGGCGATGAACGTGCGCACCACGGGCAGCGAGACGTCCGCTTCGAGCAGTGCGAGGCGGATCTCCCGGCAGGTCCGGTCGATGTCGGCGTCGGACAGGCGCCCCTTTCCGCGCAGGTCGGAAAGTACACCGGTCAAGCGATCGGAGAGCGAATCAAACATTCCTCTAGGCTACGTGAGCGCTTGATCTGCGACGTCGTCAGTGTCGGTGTTCACCCGAGGCGGCGACGTAGCCGCGACGACCTCGGCCTCGATGCGCTGCCTGGCCCGCTCGGCGTCGCCGGTCAGGCGCAGCCCGAAGTTGTCCACGACGGTTCCGCCCAGCGTGGTCGCGGTGGCCCACACCACTTCCCCGCCACGCCGTTCGATGATTCCGGTCACCTTGCTGAGCAGTCCGACGGCGTCGGGGGCGCGCAGTTCCAGGACGGAGACGTCGGCGCGGGGGTGGGTCCACGTCGTCCTCGGCGGTGCCACGCCGAACAGGGCCGGCAAGCCTTCTTCTTTGCTCAGCCCGACCGGCCGCGACGTCTCCTCGGCGGCGGCGCGCTCGGCGAGTTTCGTCCCGACGTCGAGTTTGCCGTCGACGGCGGCGATCAACTGCTGGCGCAGGAGCACATCCTGTGGTGGCTCGCCGAACCGTGGGACCACCCGGAAGGTGTTCACGGCGCTGCCCGCGTGCCCGTTGACGGTGGCGGCCTGCACCCGTAGTCCGGCCAGTGCCAGCACACCCGCCATCTTCGCAAGCAATCCGGGGCGGTCCGGCGCGACCATGGTCACCAGATGGGTGTGCGGGCCGTCGGGGGTGTGGGTCAAGGTGACGGCGAAACCGCCCGCTTCGGCCAGCGCCTTGAGCTCGTCGGACAACGGTTCGGGCGCGGGCGGCTCGTCCCCTTCGATCAGCGCGCTGGTCCGGCGGACCAGTTCGGCGATCAGCGAGGCCTTCCAGTCGCCCCACACGCCGGGTCCGGTGGCCTTGGAGTCGGCCTCGGCCAGAACCGCCAACAATTCGAGGAGCTGCCGGTCATGGCCGAGTTTGTAAGCGACCTCGGCCGCGGTGGCCGGGTCACCGAGGTCGCGGCGGGTCGCGATCTGCGGCAACAGCAGATGATGACGGACCATCGCCGCGAGTGTCTCGGTGTCCTGCGGCCACAGGCCCATCCGCTGGCCGATGGCCACCGCGAGTTCGGCCCCGACGACGCTGTGGTCGGCGTCGCGCCCCTTGCCGAGGTCGTGGATGAGCGCGCCGAGCAGCAACAAGTCCGGGCGCGCGACCCGCGTGGTCATCGTCGCGGCGTAGGCGACGGTCTCCACAAGGTGCCGGTCGACGGTCCAGGTGTGGATCGCGTCGCGCGGCGGCAGGTCGCGGACCGCTCCCCACTCGGGTAGCAGGCGCCCCCACAATCCGGTCCGGTCGAGTGCTTCGATCGGACCGAGAATGCGATGCCCGGTCGAGAGCAGGCCGATCAGGTCGTCGCGTGCCTCGGTCGACCACGGCGCACGCAGTTCGGGTGCGAAGTCGGCGAGGCGGTTGAGCGTCGACGCGCCGATGGGCAGGCCGGTGCGCGCCGACGCCGATGCCACGCGCAACACCAGGCCGGCATCCCGGCTGGGAATTGCGTTGCGCGCCAACACGATCTCCCCTTGATGTTCGACGACGCCCTCATCCAGGGGGCGGCGGACCGGGGTGCGCCGCAAGGCGGCGAGGCTACGTCGGGGCACCGAGTTCGACGCCGTGCGGATGCCGACCTCCACGGCATAGGAGATCGTGCGCGACGCATCGCTGATGACCCGAGACAGGTCGAAGCGGTCGCCGACGCGCAGCGCGGCTCCGATCTCGTCGGCGTCTTGCGCGCGCACCTGCTCACGCGCCCGTCCGGCGATGCGATGCAGTTCGGTGCGGATGTCGAGCAGCCGCGCGTAGGCCAATTGCGGTGCGGCACCGGGTGAGTCGGCCCGCAGCGACCCCATCCCGTCGGTGAGCTGGCCGAGGGCCAGCGCCGAGAGGAGCTGCACGTCGCGCAGGCCGCCGCGACCGTTCTTGAGGTCGGGTTCGGTGCGGTGGGCGATGTCGCCGGCCCGCTGCCACCGCGCTTGGGCATGAGTCAGTACGTCGGGCAGTCGGCGTCGGATATCGGTGCGCCACTGCTGCCGGATTCCACCGATCAACAACGACGAGAGATCCTCGTCGCCCACGATGTGGCGGGCCTCGGTCATGCCGAGAGCCGCGCTGACGTCGTCGCGGGCCACCGCGAGTGCCTGCGGTACCGTCCGGACGCTGTGGTCGAGGGCGATGTTGGCGTCCCACAGCGGATACCAGAGTCCGTCGGCGACGTCGGAGACGCGGTCGGGGTTCATCTCGTCGTGCAGCAGGATCAGATCGAGATCCGAGTACGGCACCACTTCACGCCGCCCGAGGCCGCCGACGGCGACGATGGCGAATCCGCTGCGTTCGGTGATGCCGAGTTCGGTGGCCTTGGTGGCCAGCCAGAATTCGAACAGATCGCCGAGCGCCCGCCGTAGCCCAGGGGCGTCGAGTTTGCCACTCGCGTTGCGCTCCAACAGATTACGGCGGGCGATCGTCAGATCTTTGGCCGAGCCGATCGGGGAGGTACTCATTGTCGAAGTTGCCCTTTCTCGGCTTGGCGGTGGTGAGTGCGGGGCTCCTAGGGTGTGTCTCCCAATTCTTCTGCGAGGCATCGGTGGATCCGATGGCCGATCTGGCAAGGCGGAGGAGGGAGCGATAGCGGCAGCTATCGCGACCGACGACAACGCGGCCAGGCGGTCAGCGGGCCGCCGAGGACCGCAAAGGGAATTGGGAGACACACCCTAGAGTGCCTCGGCGCCGCGCTCGCCGGTACGGACCCGCACCACCGAGTCGACCGGCGACACCCAGACCTTTCCGTCACCGATCTTTCCGGTGCGGGCCGCCTCGACGATGACCTCGACCACCCGGTCCACCGCGGTGTCGTCGACGACGACCTCCACGCGGACCTTCGGAACGAAGTCGACCGAGTACTCCGCGCCGCGGTAGACCTCGGTGTGGCCCTTCTGGCGGCCGTAGCCCTGGACTTCGCTGACCGTCATGCCGACGATGCCGGCCTGTTCGAGTCCCGCTTTGACATCCTCTAGGGTGAACGGCTTGACAATTGCGGTGATGAGTTTCATGAGTTAATTGGTCCTCTCCATACGAATTAGCGTAGTCAGTGCGCCGATGCCCGGGTGCATCCCCTGTCGAAGACGCGCCCTAGTGTCTCGTGTCGGAAATTGTTGGCCGGTTGCCGTGAGTCAGCTGGACGGCTGGCAAGGCGGAGGAGGGAGCGATACCGGTAGGTATCGCGACCGACGACAACGCTGCCAGGCGTTCAGGTGGCCGCGGCATACCGTCCAATGAATTTCCGACACGGGGCACTAGGCATATTCGTAGGCGGTTTCGGCGTGCTCGGTCTCATCGATACCCTGTGCCTCTTCGTCGGTGCTGACTCGCCAGCCGAGCGGCTTGAGGACCACCGCGATGATCGCGGTGAGGATGCCGGTGAAGGTCAGCGCGAAGGCCGCGATCACGAGCTGCACGACGAGCTGCTTGTAGTCGTGTCCGTAGAGGAGGCCGGTTTCCTTGGCGAACAGTCCGATGGCGACCGTGCCCCACAGGCCGGCGACCAGGTGCACACCGACGACGTCGAGCGAATCGTCGTAGCCGAACTTGTTCTTCAGTCCGACGGCGACGGCGGCCAGCGCTCCGGCGATCACGCCGAGACCGAGCGAACCGACCGGCGTCAAGGCACCACAGGCGGGGGTGATGGCGACCAGCCCGGCGACCACGCCCGACGCCGCGCCGACGCTGGTGGGGTGACGGTCGCGGACCCATTCCACCGCCAGCCAGCCGATCATCGCCGCAGCGGTGGCGGCGGTGGTGTTGATCCAGACCATGCCGGCGTTGGTGTCGGCCTTGAGCTCCGACCCGGCGTTGAACCCGAACCACCCGAACCACAGGAGCGCGGCGCCGAGCATGACGAACGGGATGTTGTGCGGGCGGAACGCCGTCTTGCCGAAGCCGAGACGCTTGCCGACGACGAGTACCAGAACCAGTCCGGCCATACCGGCGTTGATGTGGACGACGGTTCCACCGGCGAAGTCGATCGGCGGAACGGCCGCGCTGACCTTACCGGTCGCGTCTTTCACGGTTCCGAACAGCCAGGACGCGAAACCGTGCTCCGAGCCGGACATGATGCCGCCGCCCCACACCATGTGGGCGAGCGGGAAGTAGACGACGGTGGCCCACAGCACGGTGAACACCAGCCAGGTGGAGAACTTGACACGTTCGGCGATGGCTCCCGAGATCAGCGCGACCGTGATCACCGCGAAGGTGAGCTGGAAGGCCAGGAACACCGTCGACGGAATCGTCAGACCGCCGGTGACCGCCTCGGTGACGGTCGCGCCGCCCTTGACGACGTCTCTCGTCTCGGCGAGCTGATCGGAGCCGAAGAGCCCGAACGGATTGGAGAAGATGCCCCAGATGTCGTCGTCGCCGGTGATCCCGTTGCCGAAGGACATCGAGAAGCCCCACAGCACGTAGACGACACTGACGGTGCCGATGGAGCCGAACGACATCATCATCATGTTCAGAACGGACTTGCTGCGCGACAGACCGCCGTAGAAGAACGCCAGTGCCGGCGTCATCAACAGCACGAGCGCTGCACTGGCGAGCATCCAAGCGGTGTCGCCGGAGTCCGGCACGCCGAATGCACTGTCTGGCAACGCCAGCACGGTTTGAGTCACTACCACGGTGGAAACCTCCTTGAGCGAACGCACCGGATGGGGTCGGCGCCTGTCAAAAAGACTGTCGTCGTGGGGTTTCGGCGATGGTGCACCAGCGTTTCTGCCGTGTGAACCAATCGCGGGTTTGTATTTCGGTGATGTAACGCCCGAGTGGGTTCAGGCGCGCGCGACGATGCCGGCGAGGTTCAGTCCGGCGTCGAGCTCGCCGTACATCGCCGGGCCGTCGGCGCCGATTCGGGCCGAGACGAACCCGTCGGAGATCGCCGTGGGGGCCTGCCGGATGAGGATCGAGGCCTGCAGCGCGAGTGCGAGCGCGGCGACGAGCCGCCGGGCCAGCGCGGGTGCGGCGGCGGGGTCGGCGGTGGCCCGTGCGACGAGTGCGCGGGTCTTGGCCACGTGCGCGTCGAAGTCGGCGTGCACGCCGAGTGCGGCGGCGATCTCGTCGTCGACCGCCTGCACCGACTCGGGGTCACGGGCCATCGCGCGCAGGACGTCGAGCGCGATCACATTGCCCGACCCCTCCCAGACGGCCATCACCGGCTGCTCGCGGAAACGTCGGGCCAGCGGGAATCCTTCGGTGTAGCCGTTGCCGCCGAGGCATTCGAGCGCCTCGTAGGCGTGCCCGGGGCCGCGCTTGCAGACCCAGTACTTGGTGACCGCGCCCGCGAGGCGGCGGAATGCGACCGACGCCGCATCGTCGGAGTCGTAGGCCGATGCGAGCCGCAGGCCGGTCCAGGTCGCGGCTTCGGCTTCGAGGTGCAGGTCGGCGATGACCGAGGTCATGGCCGGTTGATCGATCAGGAGCGCACCGAATGCCGACCGGTGCCGGGTGTGCCAGGCCGCCTCGGCAACCGCTTGGCGCATTCCCGCCGCCGAACCGAGGACGCAGTCGAGGCGGGTCTGGTTGACCATCTCGATGATGGTCTTGACACCCGCGCCCTCGTCGCCGAGTCGCCAGCCGACGGTCTGGTCGAATTCGACCTCCGACGACGCGTTGGATTTGTTGCCCAGCTTGTCTTTGAGCCGCTGGATGTTGAAGACGTTGCGTGTGCCGTCGGGCAGCGTGCGCGGTACCAGGAAACAGGTGATGCCGCCGGGAGCCTGCGCGAGGACGAGGAAGGCGTCGGACTGCGGGGCCGAGCAGAACCACTTATGCCCGACGATCCGGTAGGTGCCGTCCCCGGCGTCGACGGCGGTGGTCGTATTGGCGCGGACGTCGGAGCCGCCCTGCTTCTCGGTCATCGCCATGCCGAAGACGGCTGACGTCTTGGCGGGGTCGGAGAGGTCGGGTGTGTAGTCGCGCGAGTAGACGCGAGGGAGCCACCGCTGCGCGAGGTCGCGATCGGAGCGCAGCGACGGCACGACGGCGTGGGTCATGCTGATCGGGCAGGAGTGTCCGGGCTCGACCTGCGCGAACATCATGAACGACGCCGCGCGTGCGACGTGCGCACCGGCGCGCGGTTGCGCCCAGCAGCTGGTGTGAGCGCCGTGGGCGATCGCCGCGCCGAAGATGCGATGGTAGGCCGGATGGAATTCGACGGCGTCGACGCGGTTGCCCCAGCGGTCGTGGGTGGACAGTTCGGGAGTGAAGCGGTTGGCGAGTTCGGCGTCGTGGATGAAGTCGGCCTGGCCGACGAGTGCGCCGACCGCGGTGAGTTCACCACTCGCCCAGTCGCCACCGTAGGACGCGACCGCCTCCCGCAGGGCCGGGTTGACGAGGTACTCGTTGACGTCGGCGCGCGGTGCGGCCTGGTTGGTCACGAGGTGGGTGGGGGTCATCGGCGATTCCTTGGTGTCGGCGCGAATAGTGTTGTGTCCGTGGGATTTTCGTTCCAACGTCGTTTCTCCGCACCGAGGGCACGGAAACAGAACGTGCGAATGGTGTCGAGGAGGGCGGCGTCGTCGGTCGGCTCCGACATCGCCGCAGAGGGATTCAGCGCTCCCACGAGGGCTTCGGAGATCGCGCCCATGACGGCCGAGGAGACGACGGGCGCGTCCTGCTGGTCGAAGTCACCGGACGCCACGCCCGCCGCGATGATTTCGGTGCCGAGATCTCGGTAGGACTGCCGCAGCGCCATTCGCTCCGTTTCGACGGCGGGGATCACCGGCTCGAACAGCAGCGCCCACGCCAGTTGCCTGCCGCGCAGCGCGCGCTCGGCGAACACTTCGATCAACGCGTCGAGTCGACGGACGGGATCGGACTGCCCGTCGACCGCCGACTTCACCTGCGCGAGTTCATAACGCGCGGCATCGCGGAAGACTTCGGCGAGCAGCGCCTCGCGCTTGTCGAAATGCGAGTACACCGACCCGACGGCGACACCGCTGCGCGCGGCGATGGCTGCCACCGTGGTGCCGGTGAATCCTTGTTCGGCCACCAGCGCGCGAGCGGCCCGCAGCACCGCGACGCGCTTGGCCGCCGCGGTGGCGCGGGTGGCGTCGGTGGGCCGGTACGGCATGGTTCTCCTGTTGTCGTCGAAGAAGTGAATTCGAGTTCAGAACTTCCCACGAAGAATTGAACCATGATTCAGGAGTTGATGACAAGGGGTGAGTCGGCAAAGAGATGAGTCGGCATGTGTGAGGCGGCGCGGGATCGGCGCCGCCCGACAGGCGAGCCGATTACAGCAGCGCGTCTACGAATGCCTCTGGCTCGAAGGGCGCCAGATCGTCGGCGCCCTCCCCCAGTCCGACGAGTTTGACCGGTACGCCGAGTTCCTCTTGAACGTGGAAGACGATGCCGCCCTTGGCGGTTCCGTCGAGTTTGGTGAGGACCACGCCGGTGATGTCGACGACGTCGGCGAAGACACGGGCCTGGATGAGGCCGTTCTGTCCGACGGTGGCATCGAGGACGAGCAGCACCTCGTCGACCTTGGCCTTCTTTTCGACGACACGCTTGACCTTGTCGAGTTCGTCCATGAGGCCGGTCTTGGTGTGCAGGCGGCCCGCGGTGTCGACCATGACGACGTCGACGCCGCGGTCGATGCCGGTGGCGACGGCGTCGAAGGCGACGGAGGCGGGGTCGGCTTGTTCTTTGCCGCGGACGATGTCGGCACCGACGCGTTCGCCCCAGGTCTGGAGTTGGTCGGCGGCGGCTGCGCGGAAGGTGTCGGCGGCGCCGAGCAGGACGCGGCGACCGTCGGCGACCAGGACGCGGGCGAGTTTGCCGGTGGTGGTGGTCTTACCGGTGCCGTTGACGCCGACGACGAGGATGACGGCGGGGTGGTCGTTGTGCGGGAGGGCACGCACCGACCGGTCGAGTTCGGGGTGGAGTTGTTCGACGAGCACGCGTTTGAAGATCGCCCGGGCGTCGGCGGCGGTGCGGACGCTGTTGGCGGCGAGTTCGGTACGCAGCTTCTCGACGACGGCCAGCGTGGAGGTGGTGCCGAGGTCGGCCATCAGGAGGGTGTCTTCGATTTCCTCCCAGGAGTCTTCGTCGAGGTCGCCGCCGCCGAGGAGTCCGAGGACGCCCTTGCCGATGGCTCCCTGCGACCGGGAGAGGCGGCCGCGCAGGCGGGAGAGCCGACCCGCGGTGGGCGCGATCTCATCGAGTTCGACGGTGGGCGCCGTGGGTTCCGGTTCAGCTTCCGGTTCGGCCTCGACTTCTTCGACGGTCTCCGGTTCTGCGACGGTGGGTTCTGCGACGACCTCGTCGACGACCGGTTCTGCGGCGGCGGGTTCCTCCGCGACCGTCGGCTCAGCGACCGGCTTCTCCTCTACCGGCATCTCTTCGACCGGCTTCGCCTCCACCGGCTTCTCGACGGCCGGCTTCTCCTCTACCGGCTCCCCGACAGCCGGCTCCTCGACCTCCGGCAGCGGCTTGACCACGACCTTCGGTTCGGGCACCGGCTTCTTCGGCGGTTCGGCGACGGTAGTTGCGGGCCCCTGGCTGAAACTGAACCCGGTGTTGGTCTCGTAGCCACCGGATTTGTCGAGCTTGCCCTTCTTCTCGTCGGTGACCGTCGGTGCCGTGATGTCCGACAACGAGATACGTCGACGCCGGGACAGCACGAGGCCGAGCGAGACCAGTGCGATCAGCAGGACGACGGCGACCACGATGCCGATGATGATGGAGCTGTTCATAGGTCAATCCTCGCTGATTCGTCGCGGCGACGGTGCGGCAGGGCGGGTTGGACCCGCCGACGAAGCTGCTCGGCGAGTGTCGCCTCTGGAAGGTGTGGTGCCGGCGACCCGCTACTCGGTGACGGGGACGTCGAGGTCGACGCCGCGCAGCCGCTGCGAGATCACGGTGGTGATACCGTCGCCGCGCATGCTGACGCCGTAGAGAGCGTCGGCGACCTGCATGGTCGGCTTCTGGTGGGTGATGACGATCAGCTGTGACCGCTCCCGCAATTGCTCGAACAGGGTGATCAGGCGCCGCAAGTTGGTGTCGTCGAGCGCGGCCTCCACTTCGTCCATGACGTAGAAGGGTGACGGACGCGCGCGGAAGATGGCCACCAGCATCGCCACCGCGGTCAGCGACTTCTCGCCGCCGGAGAGCAGCGAGAGCCGCTTGACCTTCTTGCCCGGCGGCCGCGCTTCCACTTCGATGCCGGTGGTGAGCATGTCGCTCGGATCGGTCAGCAGCAGGCGTCCCTCGCCGCCGGGGAACAGTGTCGCGAACACCTGGGTGAATTCCTGCTCGACGTCGGCGTAGGCGTCGGTGAAGACCTGCAGAATGCGGGCGTCGACGTCTTCGACGACGGCGAGCAGGTCGGCGCGGGCCGCCTTGACGTCCTCGAGCTGCGCGGAGAGGAAGTTGTACCGTTCCTCCAACGCCGCGAACTCCTCGAGCGCGAGCGGGTTCACCTTGCCGAGTGTGTTGAGGTCCTTCTGTGCCTTCTTCGCGCGGGCTTCCTGCGTTGCGCGGTCGAAGGGTATCGGCGCGGGCGCGACGACGAGTTCGCCGCGCGCCTTCGCGTCTTCGTACTCCTGGATCTCTAGCGCCGACGGCGGCATCGCGACGTCGGGGCCGTACTCGGCGATCAGATCGTCGGGCGCGATCGCGAACGTCTCCAGGATCTGTTCCTCGAGTTGTTCGATGCGCAGTGCCGCCTGAGCCTTGGCGACTTCGTCGCGGTGAACGGTGTCGCGGAGCGAGTCGAGCTGCGCGGTCAGCTGAGTGACGCGTTCTTTGACGATGTTGAGCGCCTCGGTCCGCTGTGACCGCACGCGTTCCAGGTGATCGCGGGTGGTCTGAGCGTCGGCCACAGCGGCAGCGAGTCTGGTGGCGACCTGCGCTCCCGACGTCGCCACCGCTGCCGCGACGGCCGCGCCGCGGCGTCGGGCTTCGTCGGCTCGACGCGCACGCTCGCGTGCTTCTCGCTCGTTGCGCGCGGCGCGACGCAGTGAATCGGCCTTGCCGCGTACCGACGCGAGCCGTTCTTCGGCGGTCCGCAACGTCAGTCGAGATTCCATGTCGGTGCCACGGGCGATGTTGACCGCGGCGGCCGTCGTCTCACGGTCGGCCGCGCCGGGCAGTTCGACGGCGTCGGGGTCGTCGGCGACGGCCTGGGCCATCAGGACTTCCTCCTCGGCCGCCTCGATCTCGGCGATCGTCTCCGACCGCCCCTCGGACGCCTTGTCCCGCTGACGATTCAAGCGCGCGGCCTCGTCGGCGGCGGCACGCACGTCATGGCCCAGACGCGCGAGCTGCTCGTATGCGGCGCCCAGCGTCGAATCGGATTCATGAAGTGCCGCGAGGGCCTCTTCGGCGACGTCGGCGCGTTCTCGCTGTTCGGTGAGTGCGCCCGACAGTGCCGCTCGCACCTCTTCGACGTGGTGGCGCGCGTGCGCGAGTTCTGCTGTGGCGGTGTCGATCGCGGACTGAACTTCGAGGCTGGACTGCCGGTGCGATGACCCGCCGTCGACAGTTGCCGCCCCGACACGGTCACCGTCGCCGGTCACCGCGACGACACCCGGATGCGCGTCGACGACGGCGAGCGCCTGTTCAGCGGTCTCGACGACGGCGACCGCACCGAGGAGTACGTCGATGGCACCGGCGACGGCGTCGGGGCACGTCACGAGTTCACGAGCCCACCGCCCGCCGCCTGGCAGCGCCGGATAGCTGCGCGCGGATGCGCTCAGACCGCCGACGATCAGTGCCGCTCGACCGCCGTCGCCCGCTTTGAGAACCTCGAGAGCCCGGACCGCCGCAAGCGCGTCGACTGTCGCGACGGCATCCACCGCCGGCCCCAGAGCAGCTGCGATCGCGGTCTCGTAACCCGCCGCGACGGTGATCAGGTCACTCAGTGGTGCCATCAGTCCATCGGCGTCGTTCTCGATCAGCCAGGCGCCGCCGTCGCCGCGTTCCAGGCCGACGGCGAGGGCGTCGATCCGTGCGGACAGAGATGCGATCCGCTGCTCGGTCTCACGTTCGTCGGTCTGCAGCGTCGAGACGCGTTCGTCGGCGTGTTCCAGCGCACGGACCGAGCGCTCATGGTGTTCGTCGAGGCCCTGCTCCGAACTCTCGAATTCGCCGACGCGTGCGACGACGGCGTCCAGCTCGTGCTGCGCCGCGGCCGCGCGATCACGAGCGGCGACGATCGCCGTCGTCAACCGATCGACTTCTGCGCCAACCGAATCCGCGCGAGTGCGCAGGGTTGCGAGCCGACCTTCCAAGCGTGCCAAGCCTTCTCGGCGGTCGGCGACCGCGGCGACGGCCGCGTGGTGTGCCCGCTCGGCCGCTGATGCCTCCGATTCCCGTTCTGCCAGTTCAAGTTTCGCTACTTCCAGGCCCTCCATCGCCATCTCGACGGCGGCGCCGAGTTCCGCCTCGTGCAGCGCGGCCTCATCGGCCTGCTGGTCGAGACGTTCGGGGTCGGTGCCCGACGATCGGGTGCTGGGCTCGTTGAGGTAGCGGCTGCGGTCGGTGGCGATGCGCACGGTGGCGTCGACGCGCTCGGCCAGTGCCGAGAGCCGGAACCAGCCTTGGCTCGCCGCGGCCGCCGCCGGGGTGACCTGGGCGAGGTGCGTCTCGTGCTCGGTGAGTTCGGCCGTGAACGCGTCGAGGTGGGCCATCACCTCGTCCTGCTGGGCGCGGAGCATGTCTTCTTCGGCGGTCTGTTCGGCCATCTCGGTGCGCCGGTTCACCAGGTCGTCGGCGGCCAGACGCAGTTTCGCATCACGCAGATCGGCCTGAACCGTCTGGGCGCGGCGAGCGACCTCGGCCTGTCGGCCCAGCGGCTTGAGTTGGCGTCGAAGTTCGGTGGTGAGGTCGGTCAGGCGCGCGAGGTTGGCCTGCATACCGTCGAGCTTGCGAACGGCCTTCTCTTTACGCTTGCGGTGTTTGAGGACACCCGCCGCCTCTTCGATGAACGCGCGCCGGTCTTCGGGCCTCGATTCCAGGATGGCCGCCAGCCGCCCCTGCCCGACGATGACGTGCATTTCCCGCCCGATGCCGGAGTCGCTGAGGAGTTCCTGCACGTCCATCAGGCGACACGAGTTGCCGTTGATCTCGTATTCGCCGGCTCCGTCGCGGAACATGCGCCGCGTCACCGACACTTCGGAGTACTCGATGGGCAGGGCGCCGTCGGAGTTGTCGATCGTGAGGGTCACCTCGGCGCGGCCCAGCGGTGGCCGGCCCGACGTCCCGGCGAAGATGACGTCTTCCATCTTGCCGCCGCGCAGCGCTTTGGCCCCCTGCTCCCCCATCACCCAGGTGAGCGCGTCGACGACGTTCGACTTGCCCGAGCCGTTCGGACCCACCACCGCGGTGATGCCGGGTTCGAAGCGCAGCGTCGTCGACGACGCAAACGACTTGAATCCCTTCAGGGTCAGGCTCTTGAGGTGCACGACCGTACAGAATACCCGCTGGTCTGCATACGACTGGATCACACACTCAAGCCATCAGCCGTACCCGAGGTGACAACCCGCTCCCCGACTGCCCAAGCAACCACTCGCCCCCGAGCGCCCAGGCGACCATCCGCCCCGAGCGCTGAAGCGAGCCTGCTCCCCGAGTGCCGACGCAACCACTCGCTCCCCGAGTGCCGAAGCGAGCTCGCGAGCTTCGGTGTAACGAGGGGTCTGGTGAGACAAAACACCCAACCCAACACCATCGGTCGCTCTGCCCCGCCGCCAGCTACTTCTCGACGAAACCGGTCAGATCACCACGCGCGTCGTCGAATCGTTCGACGACGGCGTCGACCTTGCCAGGCGTCTGACCCGAACGCAGCGCTACCAGGAGCGCGTCGACCGCCGCCCGCTCACCTTCGGCGACGACCAGCACCCGCCCGTCGGCCTGATTCGACGCGTAGCCGACGAGGCCGAGTTCCAGCGCCCGCGATCGTGTCCACCAGCGGAAACCGACACCCTGTACGTAGCCGTGCACGAATGCCGTCATACGGATCTGCGACGCCGTCACGCGCTACTCCGTCTCGATCGCGAGCGTGACCTTCGTTCCCGCCTTGAGTGTGCGGCCGACCGTGCACACGCGATCGACGGCCCGTTCGACGACGACCAGCAGCCGTTGCACGGCCTCGGGGTCGAGTTCGGACAT
The DNA here is from genome assembly GCF_012933505.1 of Gordonia asplenii. Classification (GTDB taxonomy): domain Bacteria; phylum Actinomycetota; class Actinomycetes; order Mycobacteriales; family Mycobacteriaceae; genus Gordonia; species Gordonia asplenii. The sequence continues at coordinate 124,721 of NZ_JABBNB010000001.1, read as the reverse complement.
GTCGACCTGCAGTATCTCGTCGAGCTGCGGGTACAACTCGTTGTCGCGATCGGCGGCGCCACTGACCCGGACGGTGGCGTCGTAGTCGTCGCCGAGGCGACGCGACAGCGGAAGATCCGATGACATCCCGGTGCAGGCGGCCAACGCGATCTTCAGCAATTCGCCCGGTGTGAAAACGCCCTCGACGTCCTCCGACCCGATCAACACCTGCGCGCCCCGCGAGCTCTGTCCGGTATATCGGCGAGTTCCGGTGCGCTCCACCCACAATTCCGTCATGGGACTATTCAACACGGAGGGTGTGGGTTTGTTCCTGGGGGTGGGTACGCGGAGAGTGCGATCCATGCCATCGCGGCGACGCCGTCACGTCGGTCATCTCACTCGCGCAGCCAACTCAGCCCGAAACCTCCGAGGCCGCATTCATGTCTAGGACACTCGAAGTCCACGACCCGGGCGATATCAGTGCGCTCAGGCTCGGGGAGGTCGATTCCACCGAATTCTCGCGCGGCTCGCAATAGCGCGAAACCGATATGAGGATCGCGTGCCGCGTTGGTTGAGGCGTCTTGGATCCCAGCCTCCCTTCCTCGCTGCTGCCAGCAACAATAGCCGGTCAGACGCCGCTATCGAGGGAGCCCACTTCGCTAGACTTCCGAACACGTTCCGAATACCATGTGGTCATGACCATTGCAACTGGCCTCCCTGCCGCCACGCGACGCTCCTCGGACCTGAGCAAACACTCCGCCGAAGTCTTCGCCGAGGCCGAGGACCATCCCGTCACGGTGACCCGCCGAGACGGCGAGGCACTGGTATTGATGTCGCAGCGCGAGGCCGAAGGACGCGCGCGCCTGCTTACCTTCGCCGCGCAGCTGATCACCGTGACCCTGGATGACGCGGGCACGCTCGCCGAGCGCATGACGAAGGCCTTCCCGTGGATGCTGGCTCTCACCCCGACCGACCGCGAGACCTGCGCCCAGGACCTCGTCGATGCCGCGAGAGCGTCGTTCGCGACCAATCAACCGCACATAGCCATCGCCGAGCTGACATCCTGGAAGGAGACGGCAACCGCCGTTGCGGCAGGTCTGGGGAGAACGGATGTCGAGTGGCTCGACGAAGAAGATGCCACCCGGACCGTGGAGCGTCCCTGACCGTGGCCGCGATGAAAAGGGAGCTCGTCCCCAGACCTCCGAAGAGGGTCGAGTACGAGATCCGCTTCGCCACCACGGATGCACAGAAGGGCTGGCGGGATCTTGTCGCGACGATCCGCAACCCGATGACCGACGCCTGGGACTTTCTCACCCGAACGCCGCTATCCACGACGCCGACGAACTACCGCCTGAAGGGTGAGCTCGGCACGATCCAGCGTGGCGGGAAGAGCTATGAGCGCTGGCAACACAAACCGACGATGAGGGGTACCGCGCGCATCTGGTTCTACATCGACGGGCGCACGGTACTCCTCGAGCAGGTGCACACGAGCCACCCGAACGAGACGAAGTAGCCCCATGTAACGGCGCTGGTCAAGGGCGACGGTCCGCGACGGCTCGGTCCGTCGTCAGAGTCACGACTTGACGACTGCGCTCTTACCGATCACGGCACACTCGTCGGACTCCCCCAATTGGTGTCGGCCTACCGCGTCCGACGGGCAGGAGTAACTCGAGCGGTTCATGAACGCCTCACGCCGCATCGGGCTGCCGCAGCGCCGACACGGTTCTCCTTCTCTCCCATAGGCATTCAACGATCGGTCGAAATACCCGGACTACTTACGTTGGACACGTCGATATGCTCTCGCCGCAGCAGGCACATGTCCGCCCGTCGCGAGCGACCGGCTGCGAGATTGCGTCACGTTCGCTCCGCGGCTGGTCCGAATCGGATCAGTCATCGGGGACGTGGCTCCGCAGCGCCTCGGCGAGCGGTGGGAGGTAGTTATCGACGACATCGCGGACAACATCGACATCGACCCCGAAGTACTGATGAACGAGAAGTTCAGAGCAACGACATACCGCCGGCACCGCTCGACGGCCACCAGAACGTCCGCGATGCGCTGACCGGCGTCGCGACTCACAGCCCGACTGCGTCGACGAGGGCCGAAGCCGAGATCGGACGCTTGAGCAACTGCAGCGGGAACACATCTATGTCGTCGCGACCAAACAGTGCTCGTGTCTCCTCCATCAGCCCGGAAGCACGCATGAGTAGATTGCCGTCTTTCGGGTCCATCTCGACGAGAATGTCGATGTCGGAGCCGGAGTGAGCGGTACCGCGCGCGACCGAGCCGAAGAGCTTCGGGTTGGTCGCACCGTACTTGACCAGCAGTGCCTGGAATTCGCCTCTACGCGCCTCAATGAGCTCGCGCAAAGCGAGTGTCTCGGGCGTAGCGACGGGCTTCGGCATGCATCAAGGTTAACTGTGTCTTGCCCATCGCATCCATACTGCGGAGCGGTTCCCCCATCGAATACGGGCTCACGGTTGTGCCTTACTGTCCGCTCGAGCATCGAGGCTACGTCTCAGCCGAAACTCGGGAGCCCAACCGACGACGGCCACTTCGCCGTCGCCCAGGACTCCGCAGGCGCACATCCGGCGTCGGCCGGGTCGCGTTCCCTTACCGCGGCTTCCGCTGACACGACGGACAAGAGTAACTCGAGCGGTTCATGAACGCCTCCCGCCGCATCGGGCGGCCGCAGCGCCGACACGGTTCTCCTTCTCTCCCATAGGCATTCAACGATCGGTCGAAATACCCCGACTCCCCGTTCACGTTCACATACAGCTCGTCGAACGACGTTCCGCCGACGTCGATCGCCTCGGCCATCACGTCGGTGACGTGCCCGACGAGTTCGTCGAGTTTGGCCCGACTGATCTTGTCGGTCGCGCGGGTGCCGTGCAGCTTGGCCCGCCACAGCGATTCGTCGGCGTAGATGTTTCCGACGCCGGAGATCAGCGTCTGGTCGAGCAGCGCGCGCTTGATCTCGGTATGACGCCGGGAGATGTTGCGCAGCAATGCTTTTCGGTCGAACAATGGGTCGAACGGGTCCGGCGCGATGTGCGCGACGCTGGCGGGCAGCGCATCATCGACGCCGCCGGTGATGTCGCGGTCGTAGTCGTCGAGATGCCAGCCACCGAAGGTGCGCTGGTCGATGAACCGCAACTCGCCCGACGACTGGTCGCCGTCGAGGTGCACGCGTACGCGCAGATGGATAGGGTCGTCGGCGCCGTCGGCGGCGATGATCAACTGCCCGCTCATGCCCAGGTGGACCACCGCGGCGACGGCGTCGCCCGGCCCGGCGGCGTCGAGCCAGAGGTACTTGCCCCGACGTCGCGCAGCAGTGAATGTCTTGCCCTGCAAGCGCGCAGCGAAGTCGACGGGACCGGCGAGATGACGCCGGATGGCACGCGGATGAAGTACTTCGACATCTGTGACCGTCCGCCCGACGACGTGCATCTGCACGCCGCGGCGGATGGTCTCCACTTCGGGAAGTTCGGGCATCGAGGACTCAGGCCTGCCCGCTGCGCCCGGTGATCTCCTGCCAGGCGGTCTCGGCGGCGCGCTGTTCGGCTTCCTTCTTCGTCCGCCCGACGCCGCGCCCGAAGGCGTCGCCGCCGACGACGGCGACCGCGGTGAACTCCTTGTCGTGGTCGGGCCCCGACGACGAGACCTGGTACTGGGGCGGCCCGAGCGACTTCTCCGCGGCCAGTTCTTGCAGCGAGGTCTTCCAGTCCAGCCCGGCGCCCAGTTCACCGGAACGCTCTACGATGTCGTCGAACAGGGCGAGGATCACGCGCTTCACCTCGGCGATGCCGTGGTCGAGAAAGATTGCGCCGAAAAGGGATTCGAGGCCGTCGGCGAGGATCGAATCCTTGTCGCGCCCACCGGTCTGCTCCTCGCCCTTGCCCAGGTAGAGGTGCCGCCCCAGGCCGCCTTCGCCGAGTTCGCGGGCGATTGCGGCCAACGCGTGACCGTTGACGACACTCGCACGAATCTTCGCGAGCTCCCCCTCGGGCCGATCGGGAAAGTCCAGATACAGCTTCTCGGTGATGACGACGCCGAGCACCGAGTCGCCGAGGAACTCGAGGCGTTCGTTCGTCGGGAGACCACCGTGCTCGTACGCATAGGACCGGTGCGTGAGCGCGAGGGTCAACAAATCGTCGGACACCGCCGCCCCCACCGCGGCAAGCAGGGCGTCGGTGTCACGCCCCTTGGTGGTGGCGCTCGGAATCGTCGCTCTCGGCGTGTCTCCCCCCGTCACGATCGCGTCGACCTCACTTCTCTGGGTTGTTCAGATCGGATAGCTTCCCGGCCAGACCCGCCCATCGCGGGTCGATGATGTCGTGATGGTGGCCCGGCTCGGCGGTGGCCAACCGCACGCCGCACTCGGTGCACAGCCCTTCACAATCCTCCGAACACAGTGGGGACAGCGGCAATTCGAGCCCGACGGCGTCGATCACGGCCTGTTCCAAGTCGATCCGATCGTCGACGATCCGGGCGATCTCGTCGGCGTCGGTCGTCTGCTCGGTCTCGCTGTTGGGGTAGGCGAACAGCTCGGTGAGGAAGACGGTGACGGTGTCTTCGACGGGTTCCAGACACCGCGAGCACTGGCCCTCGGTGTCACCGCTGACGGTCCCGGTGACCAGCACACCCTCCGACACCGACTCCAGCCGAAGGTCTAGGTCGATGTCACTGTCGGCGGGGATGCCGATCATCTCGGCGCCGATTCGCTCCGGCGACGACACCGTCCGGTGCACTTCGTTCATGCTTCCGGGGCGGCGTCCGAGCGACCGGATGTCGATCGAGAAACACCCCTTTTTCGGGGATACCTTGTGATCAGCCACGAAGGAGAGGATACGCGCCGCGATCAGCCGGCGAGTACAGAGCGCTCCGCTTCATCGTTGTCGACGCTGCGCGGGTACTCGACGTAGTCGTGCATGCCCGCGCCGGTGCGCAGCTGGTGACGACCACGGTTGACCGAACGCAGTGTCCCGGTGAGCACTTCCTCGAAGTCGGCGAGCTTCTCGTCGACGTACACGTCGCAGTCGCCACGCAGCCGGTCGGCTTCGGCGTGTGCGGCGTCGATGATGCGATCGGCTTCCGACTTCGACGCCGTGACCACGGCTGATTCGGCGACCAGACGCTGTTGCTCGGCGATGCCGTCGGCGACCGACTTGTCGTAGGTGTTGTTGGCCGCGTCGATGGTGCGCGCCGCCTCCGCACGGGCGCGCCCGGTGACCGCTTCGAACTCGCGGGCCGCGGACTGACCGAGTCGACGAGCCTCCTCGGTGGCATTGTCGACGAGCGACTTGCCATGCGCGGCAGCCTCATTGACCATCCGGTCGGCCTGCGACTTGGCGTCGGCCAGCATCCGGTCGGCTTCCGCGCGGGCGTGCGCGATCATGTCCGACGACTCGGTCTCGGCGGTCGTGATGGTCTTGTCCGCGTGATCGCGGGCGTTGCCGATCATCGAGTCCCGCTGATCGAGGACGTCCTGAGCGTCGTCGAGTTCACCGGGAATCGAGTCTTTGATGTCGTCGAGCAGTTCGAGGACGTCACCGCGCGGCACGACGCAGTTGGCCGTCATCGGCACACCTCGGGCCTCCTCGACGATGGCGACGAGCTCGTCCAGAGCTTCAAATACGCGGTACACAGCTACCCCAATCTGGCGATGTGATTGATGGGTTCATTGTGCCCAATGTGACTCATGTGATCTGGGAGGCGAGAGTGGTCGGCGTGTCGAGTTGTACTTGAGGGTTTGGGAGTTAGGCGGTGCGCTCCCCGGTCAGCTTCGCCTGCACACGATCGAAGATGTGCGACGACAGGAACGGCGTCACGTCGCCGCCGAGCTTGGCGACCTCCTTGACCAACGAACTCGACACATGCGAGAACTTGGGGTCGGTCAGCATGAACATCGTCTCGACGTCGGCGAGATCTCGGTTCATCTGCGCCATCGGGACCTCGTAGGCGAAGTCCGTCTCCGACCGCAGGCCCTTGACGATGGTCGTGATGGATTCGCGCACCAGATAGTCGACGAGCAGTCCGGTCCACTGATCGACGCGCACGTTGGGCAGGTCGGCGCAGTCGCCGGCGATCAGTTCGAGGCGCTCGGCGATGCCGAACATTCCCTGCTTGTTGGGGTTGACGACGACGGTCACCACCACTTCGTCGAACCTCGACGCCGCGCGCCGCACGACATACCGATGACCGAGGGTGAATGGATCGTAGGAACCCGGCACAACCGCTTTGCTCATGCCGATCAACCTACCGGGCTGGACGATTCCCCCGTCGCTCCGCTCGCCCCGGACGATCCCCCGTCGCTCCGCTCGCCCCGGGCCGATCCGCCCGGCGCGCCGCCACTTCGACGCGGGTGTCGCCGTAATTCTTCGTCACGACGACGTCCAGCCCGCCCGGCCACGAGGTCTGCGGGGCGCGCTTGGCCCGTTCGACGACGAGCAGTCCGTCGTCGGTGAGCAAATCGGATACGTCGGCCAAGACCTGCGCCAGAAGCGCGTCGTCGATCGCGTAGGGCGGGTCCGCGAGAATCAGGTCGAACGTCTGGCGCGGCCCGCCGAGAAAATCGGCGACCGACCGCCCGGCGAGCGTCGTGCGGTCGCCCGCGTCACAGGTCGCGATGTTGGCTCGGATCGCGGCGACGGCCTTGCGGTCGGACTCGACGAACACCACATGTCGGGCACCCCGTGAGAGCGCCTCGAGACCGAGCGCGCCGGAACCCGCGTACAGGTCGAGGACAGCGGCGTCGTCGAGGTCCATCCGCGCGTCGAGCATCGAGAACAGCGCCTCCCGGACCCGATCCGAGGTGGGCCGGGTGTTGTCGCCACCGACGGTCAATCTGCGCCCGCCGAGGGTTCCGGCAATGATTCTGGTCATAGGGCATCCATTGTCCCATCGCCCCGAGTCGGACGCCGCAGTGGCCAATATGTGATCCACTTCACATTCAGCGCTGAACAGTGCGAAGAATGGGTAATTGTGTCTCGATTCGGCAACGCTAGTGACACCACTCGGCCAGATTGTTAGCGTCGAAAACAGTATGAGGCCGTTCCCCCAAAGCACGACCCCAGGTTCACAGTCCCAGGTTGTCTTCCGACATCCGCGGATATCCGACGGCGCGCGGATTCATCGGATCGCCGCCGACAGCAAGGTGCTCGACACCAACACCCCGTACGCTTATGTGCTGTGGTGTCACGACTTCGCCGAGACGTCGATCGTCGCCGACATCGACGGTGCCACAGTCGGTTTCGTCACCGGTTACCTACGGCCCGACGAGCCGGGCGTGGTCATGGTATGGCAGGTCGCCGTCGATGCGGCGGCCCGCGGCGCAGGCGTCGCCGCGGGACTGCTGCATAGTCTGCTCGACGCCGTCGCACCGGCGGGCGCGCATACGCTGCAGACCACCATCAGTCCGGATAACGAAGCGTCGCAACGCCTTTTCGCCTCGGTCGCCACCGACCGCGGGATGACCTTCTCCCGCGCCTCCCTGTTCGCCGCGTCGGATTTCACCCTCGGCGACGCTGCCTGCGACCATCAGCCCGAGGACCTCTACACCCTCGCACCGTAGATCGCGCACCCCCTCGCACTTCGGAAATTGTGAAGATACGAAACCAATGAGAAAGCAGATAACGGAGAAACCCATGAAACTTCTTGATGCACATGTGAACGAATCGGTATTCACCGAACTCGAGTCGGAGGTGCGCAGCTACTGCCGCAACTGGCCGACCGTGTTCACCCGCGCCAGCGGCTCGTGGATCAGCGACACCGAAGGCCGCAGCTACCTGGACTTCTTCGCCGGAGCCGGCGCATTGAACTACGGACACAACAATCCGATCCTCAAGAAGGCGCTGATCGACTACATCGCCGACGACGGCATCACCCACGGCCTGGACATGTCCACCGTCGCCAAAGGGGACTTCCTGCAGACGTTCCAGGACGTGATCCTCGCGCCGCGTGGACTCGACTACAAAGTGCAGTTCCCCGGCCCGACCGGCACCAACGCCGTCGAATCGGCCCTCAAACTCGCCCGTAAGGTCACCGGCCGCGAGTCGATCATCAACTTCACCAATGCCTTTCACGGCATGACCCTCGGGTCGCTGTCGGTGACCGGCAACTCGATGAAGCGCGCCGGTGCGGGCATCCCGCTGGTTCATGCCACGCCGATGCCGTTCGACAACTACTTCGGCGGCGTCGTCGAGGACTTCGCCTGGTTCGAGCGTGTGCTCGACGACTCCGGCAGCGGTCTGAATCGCCCGGCGGCAGTCATCGTCGAGACCGTTCAGGGTGAGGGTGGCGTGAATGTCGCACGCACGGAATGGCTTCGAGCGCTGGCCGATCTCTGCAAGCGCCGCGACATCCTGCTCATCGTCGACGATGTGCAGATGGGCTGCGGCCGTACCGGAACCTTCTTCTCGTTCGAAGAGGCGGGTATCACCCCCGACATCGTCACCCTCTCCAAGTCGATCGGCGGGTACGGACTTCCGCTCGCGCTGACGTTGATTCGCCCCGAACTCGACGTCTGGGCACCCGGCGAGCACAATGGCACCTTCCGTGGCAACAATCCCGCATTCGTCACTGCCGCAACAGCTTTGCAGACCTACTGGACCGACGACACGCTGTCGCGCGAAGTGGTCTCCAAGGGCGACCGGATCGCCACGGCCTTCACCGAGCTCTGTGAGCGCTACGACGGCCTGAGCCACCGCGGACGCGGCATGGTCCAGGGACTGGTCTTCGACGAGGCATCCGAGGCGGGCAAGGTCTGTTCGATCGCCTTCGGCGCGGGTCTGCTCGCAGAGACGTCGGGACCGACCGACGAAGTGGTGAAACTGTTGCCGCCGTTGACGATTGACACCTCTGACCTCGACGCGGGACTGGCCATCCTGGCCGGTGCGGTGCGGGAGGTGCGCTCGTGATCGTTCGCACGACCGCCAAGATCACCGGCACCGATCGCGACGTCGCCGATCCCAAGGGCAATTGGGTGTCCAAGCGCATCGTCTTGGGCGGCGACGGCGTCGGATTCTCCTTCCACGAGACGACCATCAAGGCGGGCTCGGTCAACGAGTTCCACTACGCCAACCACATCGAGGCGGTATGGCTCGTCGAAGGCGAAGGCACGTTGACCGACCGAGAAACCGGCGAGGAGTATCCGCTCGCCCCAGGCACCATGTACCTGCTCAACGGTCACGAACGACACACCGTCGTCGCAACCACTCAACTGCGCATGCTGTGCGTGTTCAATCCTCCGGTGGTAGGTACCGAGGTCCATGACGAGAACGGCGTCTACCCGTTGGTCGCGGTGCCGGTGCCGGAGGCGGCACTGGGCAAGCATCGCGCCGAGGCGCAGAGTTAGTAGCTAGTCGCGGCCATTATCTGACGTCGACGCGGTGAGCTGGCTAGAAGACGACGCGGCCTGCCCGCACGCACTCCAGCGCTACGCTGGAGTGCGTGCGTATGCGGTTGCAGCTCGGTGAACGGGCCCTCCCCACCGATCCCGACGACGACCTCGCGTCGGCGATCACCAGGATCACCTCGATCATCGACGGGCGCCGCGTCGTCGCGCTGACCGGCGCGGGCATCTCGACGGCGTCGGGCATCCCCGACTATCGCAGCCCTGACGCTCCGCCGCGCACGCCGATGACCATCGAACAGTTCATGTCCTCCCCCGACTTCCGGCGCCACTACTGGGCGCGCAATCACCTCGGCTGGCGGCACATGGACGCCGCCCAGCCCAACGCGGCGCATCATGCCCTGGCTCGACTGCAGCGTGCCGGACAGCTCACCGGTGTGATCACGCAGAACGTCGACATGCTGCATCTGAAGGCCGGAACCCGGCGCGTCGTCGAATTGCACGGCTGTTACGGACGCGTTCGGTGCATGTCGTGTGACTGGCGGACGACGCGGCATCGGCTGGCCGACCAGTTGGAGACGCTCAATCCGGGCTTCGCCGCGCGAGTGGCCGGCCGCGGTGCGATCGAAGTCGCACCCGACGCCGACGTGGTGGTCTCCGACACCGCCGAATTCCGCATGATCGACTGCCCGCGATGCGGCGGCATCATCAAGCCCGACATCATCTACTTCGGCGAGAACGCCTCGAAATCCGTTGTCTCCGAGGCATTCTCACTAGTCCACGAGTCTGCGGCGCTGCTGGTGGCGGGGTCGTCGCTGACCGTTCAGTCGGGCCTGCGTTTCGTCCGGGCCGCTCACCGCGACGGCAAGCCGGTCATCATCATCAACCGCGGAGCCACTCGCGGCGACGAGTTCGCGACGCACAAGGTGGATCATTTCTGCGAAGAGGTACTGCCCCGGTTGGCGTGCGCCGAGTAGACACCGCCGGGCACTCGATTGACCCTCAGTGCACCAGCACCAGGTCGTCGGCGTGCACCACGGGGCGTCGTAGCTCAGCCGGCAGCTGCGAGGTCGAATGGCCCAACATGGTGGCGACGTCGTCGGCGCCATATGAGCTCACTCCGCGGGCGTGAATGACGCCGCGCTTGTCGACCAGTTCGACGACGTCGCCGTCGAAGTAGTGCCCCGACGTCGCCACGATGCCCGCCGACAGCAGGGAGCGTCGCCGCGAAACCGCTTGTACCGCACCGTCGTCGAGCATCAGCCGGCCCGACGTCTCGGCCGCGTGGCGCACCCAGAACTTGCGGGCCGACAATCGTTCGGCCCGCGCGGCGAAGGCTGTGCCCACCGACGCGTCCGATAGCGCGCGGTCGGCGTCGGCAGCCGCGGCCAGCAGCACCGGCACACCCGAGTCCGCGGCCAACCGGGCCGCGGCCAGCTTCGACGCCATCCCACCGGTGCCGAGTGCTCCACCGGCGCCGGCGATCACGCCGTCCAGATCCTCCGGTCCGGCCACCTCGGGTACTGGTTTCGCCGGCGGACGCCCCGCTAGCACGCGTCGCGGGTCTCCGTCGTAGAGTCCGTCGACGTCGGACAGCAGGACCAGCGCGTCCGCACCCGCGAGGTGCGCGACCAGCGCGGCGAGACGGTCGTTGTCGCCGAAGCGGATCTCGTTGGTGGCCACCGTGTCGTTCTCGTTGACGACGGCGACCGCGTGCAGGCTCCGCAATCGGTCAAGTGTCCGTTGGGCATTCGCGTGATGCGCGCGGTTGGAGATGTCGTCGGCGGTGAGCAGCACCTGCCCGACGGTCCGGCCGAAGCGCGCGAACGACGTTCCCCACGCATGCGCGAGCGCCAACTGACCGACGCTGGCAGCGGCCTGTTTGGTCGCGAGGTCGGTGGGGCGCTTCTTCAGGCCGAGCGGAGCGATTCCCGCACTCACCGCACCCGACGACACGACGATGACGTCGGTCCCAGCCCGCATCCGCGCCTCGAGCGCGTCGGCGAGTTGATCGAGGCGCCCGGTGTCGAGGCCCTCCCGGAGATCAGTCAGCGCCGACGACCCGATCTTCACGACGATGCTGCGGGCCGAGGCGATGAATGAACGCACCTCTGACTTCACTCGACGTCACCGTGCCGTTCGGCACGACGCAGCCGACGCTGCTCCTTGCGCTCCGCCGCACCCGCTCGATCGTTGCGATCCAACCGAATGTCGGTGCCGCGTCCCGTGATCGGGACGTCGTCGCCCATCGGGGTCATCGGCTCCCAGTCGAAGGTCACCGCACCGATGGTGACGGGCGCACCGGGCTGGGCGCCCTGCTTGACCAGTTCGTCTTCGACGCCGAGCCGGTTGAGCCGGTCGGCGAGGTAACCGACGGCCTCGTCGTTGTCGAAGGCGGTCTGCGCGATCCACCGTTCCGGGCGGGTGCCGCGCACGATGAAGCCACCGGGCTCATCGGGGTCGGGAATCACGGTGAAGCCGGTCTCGTCGACGGCCTTCGGGCGGATGACGGCACGGCGTGCCTGTTGTTTCGGATGTGCCTCGCGATACTCCCGAACCATCTTCGCGAGCGCAAATGTCAACTCGCGCAATCCTTCTCGCGACACCGCGGAGATCCGGAAGATCGGCCAACCGCGCTTGGCCAGTTCCGGTTCGACGATGTCGGCGAGTTCCGCGCCTTCGGGGACGTCGATCTTGTTGAGAATGATGATGCGTGGTCGTTCGGCGAGGTCGCCCAGGCCGTGATCGGCATCGAGGGCAGGCTGATAGGCTGCCAGCTCGGCTTCCAGCGCGTCGATGTCGGAGATCGGGTCGCGGTCGGATTCCAGTGTGGCGCAATCGACTACGTGTGCCAGCACCGCGCAGCGCTCGAGGTGGCGCAGAAAGTCCAGGCCCAGACCGCGCCCGGTGGATGCGCCGGGAATCAGGCCCGGGACGTCGGCGATGGTGAAGACGTCACCGGCCGACTGCACCACGCCGAGGTTGGGCGCCAAGGTGGTGAACGGATAGTCGGCGATCTTCGGCTTCGCGGCGGACAGCACCGAGACCAGCGACGACTTGCCGGCCGACGGGAACCCGACCAGCCCGACGTCGGCGACCGATTTGAGCTCGAGGACGAGGTCGCGTTCCTTCCCCTCCTCGCCGAGCAGCGCGAAGCCGGGTGCCTTTCGGGCGCGCGAGGCCAACGACGCATTGCCCAGACCGCCGCGGCCCCCCTGAGCTGCCTCGAAAGTCGTTCCGGCACCGACCAAGTCGGCCAGGATCGATCCGTCGGCGTCGAGCACGACGGTGCCGTCGGGCACCTTGAGCACGAGATCCTCACCCGTCGCGCCGTCCCGATTGTCGCCCTGCCCCGGACTTCCGTTGCCCGCCTTGGCGTGCGGACGGAAATGGAAGTCGAGCAGCGTATGCACCTGCGGGTCGACGACGAGCAGCACATTGCCGCCGTTGCCGCCATTGCCGCCGTCGGGTCCGCCGAGCGGCTTGAACTTCTCCCGGTGCACCGACGAGCACCCGTGCCCACCGTTACCCGCGGACACGTGAATGGTTACCCGGTCGACGAACCGCGACATCGCAGGTCACCTCTTTCCTTGCCGATGAAAAAACAAACAGGGCGGGTCGGATCACGTGGACCCTACCCGCCCTGTTCGCAGAGCTTATTGCCGAACTTCGTGCAGCGGATCCGCTTAGACCGACGCGGTTTCCGGGACGATGTTCACGGTCTTGCGGCCGCGCTTGCTGCCGAACTCCACCGCACCCGCGGCCAGAGCGAACAGCGTGTCGTCGCCGCCACGGCCGACGTTGACGCCGGGATGGAAGTGCGTGCCGCGCTGGCGGACCAGGATCTCGCCCGCGTTGACCTGCTGGCCACCGAAGCGCTTCACACCGAGTCGCTGAGCATTCGAGTCGCGACCGTTGCGCGAGCTGGATGCACCCTTCTTATGTGCCATCTGACTGGGTCTCCTTACTTGATTCCGGTGACCTTGAGGACCGTCAGCTTCTGACGGTGACCCTGGCGCTTGTGGTAGCCGGTCTTGTTCTTGAACTTGTGGATGCGGATCTTCGGACCCTTGGTGTGCTCGACCACCTCGGTGATGACCGCACGCGCGGCCAGCGCGTCGGCATCGGTGGTCAGCTCTGCACCGTCGACAACGAGCGCGACCGGCAGTTCCACCGTGGCGCCGGGCTCGCTGTCGATCTTCTCGACCTTCACAGTGTCGCCTTGCGCGACCTTGTACTGCTTACCGCCGGTCTTGACGATCGCGTACGTTGCCATCGGAGCGTTCCTCTTAACGTCGTTACTACTTATTCGTTCAATGTGGTCGTGCGACGATGCCGGCCATTTCGGGCCGCACTGAACTCACATCCACGAATGGATGATCAGATCAGCGGATCATCGTCATTGCCTCATACCTACTACGGTCCACGTCTGGTTCATGACACAGCATGGACCGCACGCGGGAGGCGACTTGTCAAGGTTACGGGAGCGTGACCATTTGGGTCAAACCGACGCACCTCGATTCCAGTGATGTCAGTCACCCACCGGCGGGCCCGCGGGGCGTCCCGCCGCACGACGTCGGGGACGACGCTGCGGCGCGACCACCGGTGCGGGCGCGCCGGCGATCGGTCCCGAGGTCGTGACCCGGGCGCCTGGTGCCTCCACCGGATCGTCGTCGCTGATCACGATCGTCGTCGACGTTCCCGTCGACGACGCCGGGCGTCGAGCCGCCCGACGCCGCCTACGTGGTGCGGGAGTCTCGACCGGCTCGGCCTCGACGACGGGTTGCGCTTCGACGACCGGTGCCGACTCGACGGCGACCGGCTCAGCCGGCGACGCGTCGACGGCGGGTTCATTCACGGGCTTCTCGACGACAGGTTTCTCGGCAGCGGGCTCCTCGGCAGCGGGCGCGTGCTGTGACTCCGCGGCCTGCTCGGCCGCAGCCGATTCGACGGTGACCCGCCCCGTCGGCGCACTCGCGCCGGCGACCTCGTCGATCACCGTCTCCACGACGACGCCGTCCGATGCCACCGCGGTGATCTCGGTGTGGCTGATCATCTCGATGTCGTGGTCGTCGTTCGCCGCTGCGGGGTCGACGTGCTCGATGTCGTGATCATGTGCGTGGGCCGCCATCGCCCGGAACATCGGGTGCTCCCCCGCCGGGTGGTGACCGGCGACGATCGCCGGCTTGGCGACGTCGGCGTCCTGGGCGGCGTCGCCCTTGCGTCCCTTTCGGCGGGACCGCTTGGACGCACCGCTGTCGCCGCCGCGCGCTGCGGCGTCGTCGGTGGGACGAACTTCCACCGGGTTGGCGTGCACGATGACACCACGGCCACCGCACGAGGTGCACGTGGTGGAGAACGCTTCGAGCAGCCCGGTCCCCAGCCGTTTACGCGTCATCTGGACCAGGCCCAGCGAGGTGACCTCGGAGACCTGGTGTCGGGTCCGGTCCCGGGCGAGCGCCTCGGTGAGCCGGCGCAACACCAGGTCACGGTTGGATTCGAGGACCATGTCGATGAAGTCGACGATGATCATGCCGCCGATGTCGCGCAGGCGCATCTGACGCACGATCTCCTCGGCCGCCTCCAAGTTGTTGCGGGTGACGGTCTCCTCGAGATTGCCGCCCGACCCGGTGAACTTGCCGGTGTTGACGTCGACGACCGTCATCGCCTCGGTGTGCTCGATGATCAGCGTGCCGCCCGACGGCAGCCACACCTTGCGGTCGAGGGCCTTGGCGAGCTGTTCGTCGATGCGGTGCACCACAAATGAGTCGGGGCCGTCGGGACTGGTCTTCTGGAACTGCTCGACGCGTTCCATCAGGTCGGGGGCGACGTCGGAGATGTAACGTTCGACGAGATTCCAGGCTTTGGGACCTTCGACGACGAGCTTGCGGAAGTCCTCGTTGAAGAGATCGCGCACCACGCGAACCAGCAGGTCAGGCTCTTCGTACAGGGCCTTGGGGCCGACCCCCTTCTTGCCCTCGGCGTCGGATACCGCCGACGAGATGGTCTTCCACTGCGACTCCAGCCGCTCGATGTCGGCGCCGAGTTCCTCCGCGCTGACACCCTCCGAGGCGGTGCGGATGATCACACCGGCGTCTTCGGGAACGAGCTTGCCGAGAATCGAACGCAATCGTTTGCGCTCGGTGTCGGGCAGCTTGCGGCTGATACCCGTCGACGACCCGCCCGGCACGTACACCAGGTAGCGACCCGCCAGCGAGATCTGCGTGGTCAGCCGGGCACCCTTGTGCCCCACTGGATCCTTGCTGACCTGCACCAACACGCTGTCACCCGGCTTGAGCGCCTGCTCGATCTTGCGCGATCCGCCGTCGAGTCCCGCGGCGTCCCAGTTGACCTCACCCGCGTACAGCACGCCGTTGCGGCCACGGCCGATGTCGACGAAGGCCGCCTCCATGCCGGGCAGCACGTTCTGCACTCGACCCAGGTAGATGTTGCCGACCATCGACGACGACGTCTCGGTCGTCACGAAATGCTCGACCAGAACTCCGTCTTCGAGCACGGCGACCTGGGTGTAGTCCTCGACCGCGCCCTGCTGCTCGGCACCCAGCGGCCCTCGTTCGCGGACCACCATCACCCGGTCGACGGCCTCGCGGCGGGCCAGGAATTCCGACTCGCTCAGGATCGGCGGGCGGCGCCGACCGGCGTCGCGGCCGTCCCGGCGTCGTTGGCGCTTGGCTTCCAGGCGCGTCGATCCGGAAATGCCCTGCACCTCGTCACGCGCGCGCTTGCTGCGCGGTTCGCGTTCGTGCACCACGGTGTTCGGCGGATCGTCGGGCGACGCCGTGTCCTCGGCATCCTCGCCACCGCCCTTGCGGCGCCGACGACGACGCCTGCGCTTCGACGTCGGCTCATTGTCTTCCGCGTCGTCGCTGTCAGTGTCGGTATCGTCTGCGTCGTCGGACGCCCCGTCCTCGGCGTCCTGCGCGGTGTCGGCGTCCTCGGCGGTGGCGGCGGCCTCCGACGACTCGTCGGAGGTGTCGGTGTCCTCGGCGTCCGAGTCGGACTCGTTGTCCCCGTCGGCGGCCTGCTCGCCACGCCCGCGGCCACGTCCACGACGCCCCCGCCTGCGACGCCGGTTGCGATTGTTGTCGGTCGAGTCGTCGTCGAGGTTCTTGGCATCGTCGCCGGTCTCGGCGTCCTCGTCGGCCTCAGGCTCGACGGCCGGTTGCGCCGCCTCGGGTTCGACGACCTCGGGCCGCGGCTTCACCGGGACGTACTGCTGCGGCTCCGGCGGGAGGAACAACGGCGACACGGAGAACGTCGCGGGTTCCGGCGTCGTCGGCGCCGCGAACAGCGGCTCGTGACGCTGCTCCTGCGCAGCGGAGAACAGCGTCGGCGTCGGGTCGACGGCGGGCTCGGGGGCAGCAACAGGCTCCGGCTCAGCAACAGGTTCCGGCGCAGCAGCAGGTTCCGGCGCCTGCGCGTCGTCGGCGATCGGCAGCGCTTCCTGCACCGCGGCCGTCGTACCTGGTAGTTCAGCCGGCGCCGACACATCGGCGGTCTCCGGCGCGGGTTGCTGTTCGCCGACCACGCGGTCCCGCACGGTGTTGGCGATGTCGCGGTCGATGCTCGACTGCGGGCTGCGCGCCGCGTGCCCCAGCTCGGCGAGGTGTTCGAGCACCTTGCGGCTGGTCAGGCCGAGCGCCCGGGCCAGCGCGTGAACGCGCAGCTTGGCGGGAAATTCTTCCGCCGACTCCGACGCGGCGTTCGCGTCAGTCGGCGACCCATTATCGGTCACGTCGTCTCCTTGCGCCCCCGGGCGCGTCACTTCTGGCGAACCAGTGCTGACGCGGCCGCGCGAGGGCTGCCTATGTGTGGTTGTGCCGGTCGGTATCGACCGGTAAGTGGTCTTCGCGTCTTGTCGTCGCGTTCGCCAGAGGTGACTGGCTTCTTCACGCGGCTGACGCCTTGCTGGTGACGATGCGTCCGTCCCTCGCAGTAATCTACGACGTTCGGCTCGCCCGCACGCTGTGTTCTTCAACGAGAACCGCGGCGGTGGGGCTGCCACCTGTGCCGGTGTCGACTGGGTGTACCGGCTCGCTCGCATCGCGGGCGGGTCAGCATGTCGACGACAGCTACGCAAGTATCCCACACCACACGTATTTCAAGAATTCAGGTCGGCGAAATCGACGACGAGAAAATCCGTGGGCGCTCAGAAACGCGCTGGTCAGCCTTCCAGGCCGGGGAACCACAACGCGATCTCGCGGGCCGCCGACTCCGGCGAGTCCGAGCCGTGCACCAAGTTGTTCTGTGTTTCCAGCGCAAAATCACCGCGAATTGTTCCCGGGGTGGCCTTGTCCACGGGGTCCGTTCCGCCGGCGAGCTGGCGCCAGGCGGCGATCGCGCGCGGGCCTTCGACGACGGCGGCGACCAGCGGGCCGGAAGTGATGAACTCGATCAGCGATCCGTAGAACGGCTTGCTGTCGTGTTCGGCGTAGTGACCCGCGGCGACCTCTTCGGTGGCGGTGCGCAGGTCGAGGGCGACGATCGTGAGGCCTTTGGCTTCGATGCGTCGGATGATCTCCCCGACGAGACCACGGGCGACGGCGTCGGGCTTGGCGAGGACGAGGGTGCGTTCGGTCACGCGTCAGATCGTAGCGGTGGCCCACGATGGGTGAGCGTGCGGAGTCGGTTTCGCCCGTCGACCGACCGCACCCGCCCACGACGTCGCGTCGATTCTCGGATTCGCCCGGTTTCGCGGCCTGGGTGTGCCACGCTCGATGCATGGCTAAAGGAGACCACTGGTGGTTCTGCGTGCGGCATCAGAAGCCGGAGCTGGGCAACGAATGCGGCACGCCCGATCGTCTCGGACCGTTTCCCGACGAGGCGACCGCCGCCCGCGCACCTGAGATCGCGCGGGCCCGCACGGAGGAAGCCGACCGATACGACGAAGAGTGACCGGTCGAGTTGCTACTCCTCGATCGGTTCCTGCCCGTACAGTTCGCCGCGCTCGATACGCTTCTCGACGTCGCGCTTGATGTAGGCGATATAGACCCACACGCAACCGAAGATGATGCCCACCGCGGCGATGGACCAGTGAAAGAACGCGCCGGCGATCGTCACGATCTGCAGCGCCAGATCGAATTTGAGGGCCCACGGGCGGCCCTGCATCCCGGCTCCCAGAATCATCGCCACCGCGAGCACGACGAAGAACACCACCGACCCGGCGCTCAGTCCCGGACCGATGTTCGCCACGATCGGAATCGCCAGCAGCAACACGATCACTTCGAGAATCAGCGTGCCAGCCATCACCCCGCGCAGACCCTTCCACGGATCGTTCGCGGGTGCGGTGAACTTCGGCTGCTCCGTGGTCGCCATCATGCCGGGTCCTTTCCAAACAATGTCCGTGCGGCACCGGCTGTGACCACCGACCCGGTGATCACCACGCCGGCCCCGGCGACCGGTGAGCCGTCGTCGGCCTCCTCCGCCCAGGCGATCGCCGCTTCGACGGCGTCGGGCAGGAACGGCTCGACGCGCACGCGCTCCTCGCCGAACACCCGGTGGGCGATGTCGGCGAGGCTGTCGGTGTCGAGGGCTCGCGGCGATCCGTTGTTGGTCAGCACGACGCCGTCGAACACCGGCTCCAGCGCTTCCAACACACCTTCGACGTCCTTGTCGCCGAGCACACCGATCACGCCGACGATCCGCCGGAAGTCGAACTCGTCGGTCAACGCCCGCGCAAGCGCTTGTGCCCCATGCGGATTGTGCGCGGCGTCGAGGTACACCGTCGGCGCACTGCGCACCCGCTCCAGCCGTCCCGGGCTGCTGACCGAGGCGAATCCGGCCGCAATCGCCTCCGCGTCGAGCTGGCGGTCGGCGCCCGCACCGAAGAACGCCTCGACGGCGGCCAGCGCCACGACGGCGTTCGACGCCTGGTGGGCGCCGTGCAGCGGCAGGAAGACCTCCGGATATTCGCCGCCGAGTCCCTGCAGCCGCAGCAGCTGTCCGCCGACGGCGGTCTTCGACTCCAGCACCGCGAATTCGGAATTCTGTCGCGCCACAATGGTTTCCGCGTCGACGGTGGCCCGCAACAGCACGTCCATCACCTCGGGCGAGGCCTGCTGGGCGATGATCGTGACCGGATCGACCGGCACGAGCGCCTCGGCGTCGCCCTTCTTGATGATGCCTGCCTTCTCCCCGGCGATCGCGGTCAGCGTGTCGCCGAGGTAGTCGGCGTGATCCATCGCGATCGGAGTGATCACCGCGACCGTGGCATCGATGACATTCGTCGCGTCCCACCGCCCACCCATGCCGGTCTCGACGACGGCGACATCGACCGGCGCCTCGGCGAACGCCGCATACGCCATGGCGGTGAGCACTTCGAACTTGCTCATCCGCGGTCCGCCGCTCGCGATCGACGAGTCGTCGACCATCGTGATGTACGGCTCCAGTTCGCGGTAGGTGTCGACGTAGGTTCGCGGTGAAACCGGTTGTCCGTCGATGGAGATCCGCTCGGTCGCCAACTGCAGGTGCGGACTGGTGATGCGTCCGGTGCGACGATGCAGTGCGGTGAGCAGCGCGTCGATCATCCTGGTCACCGACGTCTTGCCGTTGGTGCCCGCGATGTGGATCGCCGGATAGTTCCGCTGCGGCGACCCGAGAAGGTCGAGCAATGCGTTGATCCGGGTCAAGGACGGCTCGATCTTCGTCTCCGGCCACCGGGTGTCGAGTTCCGCCTCGACGACACTGAGTTCGTCGAGGTCCTCGGGAGTGGGTGACTGAGACATCAGTTACTCCCCGTCGCTTCGCTCGCCCAGCGACTCCAGCTTCGCGGTCAGCCGCACGATCTCCTCCTGCGCCAACTGCTGGCGGGCCTTGATCTTCTCGACGACGGCGTCGGGCGCCTTCGCCAGGAACTGTTCGTTGCCCAGCTTGCCCGACGTCTGCGCCAGCTCCTTCTCGGCGACGGCGAGATCCTTTGCGGCACGCCGCTTCTCGGCCTCGACGTCGACGCTGCCGGAGGTGTCGATCCGCACGACGACGGTGGTCGACGACAGTCGCACCTCAATGGTGGCGGTCGCGGTGAAGTCGTCGCCGGCGACGTTCAGCCGGGCCAGCGAATCGAGGTACGACCGTGAATCGGCGAGTCCCGCGCGGTCGAGGCCGTCGATCTGCGCCGCCACCCGCTGACTCGGGGCGAGGCCCTGGTCACTGCGGAACCGGCGGACCTCGGTGATCAGTTTCTGCAGGTCTTCGATGCGGGTGCGGGCCTCGGCGTCGACGGCGGCGCCGGTGGCCACCGGCCACGGCGCGATCACCACGGACTCCCCGCCGGTCAGTGCCTTCCACAGCGTCTCGGTGACGAACGGGATGACCGGTGACAGCGCGCGCAGCAGCGGCTCGAGCACATTGCCGAGCACCAGCGCGGTGGCATCGGCTCGGGCCTGATCGCCCGAGTTGATCTGCACCTTCGCCAATTCGAGATACCAGTCGCACACCTCGTCCCAGGCGAAGTGGTACAGCGCCTCGCAGGCCTTGGCGAACTCGTAGGACTCGAAACCCGAATCCGCCTCTGCGAGAACCTCATCGAGCCGGTCGAGGATCCAGCGGTCGGCGTCGGTCAGCTCGGAGCGAGCGGGCAGCTCGCCCACCTGGGCGCCGTTCATCAGCGCGAACTTGGTGGCGTTGAACAGCTTCGTCGCGAAGTTGCGCGACGACGACGCGTGGTCCTCGCCGACGGAGATGTCGCTGCCCGGATTGGCGCCGCGGGCCAGGGTGAACCGCAGCGCATCGGCGCCGAAGCGTTCCACCCAGTCCAGCGGGTCGATGCCGTTGCCCTTGGACTTACTCATCTTGCGGCCGTGTTCATCGCGCACCAGACCGTGCATGAACAGGCTCGTGAACGGGACTCGCGCATCCCGATCGCCAAGTCCCGCAGTGTCTTTCGCGCCGACGTAGGTGCCGAACATCATCATCCGGGCGACCCAGAAGAACAGGATGTCGTAACCGGTCACCAGGACCGACGTCGGGTAGAACTTGCGCAGGTCGGCGGTGTCGGCCGGCCAGCCCAGCGTCGAGAACGGCCACAGGCCCGACGAGAACCACGTGTCGAGGACGTCGGTCTCCTGGGTGTAGCCCGCAGGTGCTTGTTCCCCCGGGGCGGGACAGACCACTTCGCCGTCGGGGCCGTACCAGATCGGGATGCGATGCCCCCACCAGAGCTGGCGGGAGATGCACCAGTCGTGCATGTCGTCGACCCAGCCGAACCAGCGCGACTCCATCGACTTGGGTGCGATCACGGTCTCGCCATTGCGAACCGCGTCGCCCGCCGACTTGGCCAGCGAGGAGACATTGACCCACCACTGCATCGACAGCCGCGGTTCGATCGGTTCACCGGTGCGCTCGGAATGTCCGACGCTGTGCAGGTAGGGCCGCACTTCTTTGACGATGCGGCCCTGTTCGGCGAGCGCCTCGCGCACCTTCACGCGGGCTTCGAATCGATCCATGCCGTCGAATTGCGTTCCGGTGCCGGTGATCACGGCGGTCTCGTCCATGATCGACGGCATCGGCAGGTTGTGCCGCTGCCCGAGCGCGAAGTCGTTGGGATCGTGGGCGGGCGTGATTTTGACTGCGCCGGAACCGAATTCGGGGTCGACGTAATCGTCTGCGACGACGGGGATGGTGCGGTCGAGGAACGGATGAGCCAACTCGACGCCGACGAGGTGGCGGTAACGCTCGTCGTCGGGGTGCACGGCGATCGCGGTGTCGCCCAGCATCGTCTCCATCCGTGTGGTCGCGACGATGATGTGCGGTTCGTCGTCGGACATCGAGCCGTACCGGAAGCTGACAAGTTCACCCTCGACGTCGGCGTAGTTGACCTCGATGTCGCTGATGGCGGTCTTGAGCACCGGCGACCAGTTGACGAGCCGCTCGGCCTGGTAGATCAGCCCGTCGTCGAAGAGCTGCTTGAAGATGGTGTGCACGGCCTTGGAGAGACCGTCGTCCATGGTGAATCGCTCGCGGCTCCAGTCGACGCCGTCGCCGAGTTTGCGCATCTGCGAGCCGATGGTGCCGCCGATGGCTTCCTTCTCCTGCCACACGCGTTCGATGAAAGCCTCCCGACCGAGGTCGTCGCGGGTGACCCCCTCGTCGGCGAGTTTGCGCTCGACCATCGTCTGCATGGCGATGGCGGCGTGGTCCATTCCGGGCAGCCACAGCACCTCGTACCCTTGCATGCGGCGGCGGCGGGACAGTGCGTCCATCAGCACGTGCTCGTAGGCGTGGCCCATGTGCAACGAACCGTTGACGTTGGGCGGCGGGATCACGATCGAGAACGGCGGCTTCTCGCTCGCGGCGTCGGCGCTGAAGTATCCCGCGTCTACCCAGCCTTGGTACAGCCCGTCCTCATGGTCAGCAGGAATCCAGGACTTGGGCAGCGCTTCATTGGTCACCCGTCAATTCTAGGGAAGGCGGTTCGGGCCACTGACAGCGGAGCCGGGACAGCTGAGGAAGCGAAAAGAATCCCCCGCCACTATCAACATATATCGCACCCCGGGGCTTGCGGCAAGGCCCGGGTGATGGCGCACAATCGCAGGTCGTGGCGCTCGACCGACGGTCGCCACGTCGTACGGAGGTTATGTGAGCAGACCCACCACCAGCACTTTCCGGCTACCGCAGCGGCTCGCCGACAAGGCCGCACCCGAGCTCGTCGGCGACGACGACATCCACTTCCGTTCCATCGCGGCCGGCTTGGCGTCGACGATCGCCACCGTCGGCGACCGCCTCGACACCGCGCGTCGCGCGCCGACGCGCGCGGCGAAGGAAGCCGTCGAGCGCGACGCCGAGATCCGCCAGTTGTCGGCGCAGCTGCGCACGTTGCGCCGATTCGGCCTCGACCTGTGTTTGGGCCGCATGGTCGGCGACGACGGTACGGTCACCTACCTGGGCCGCACCGGCCTCATCGCGCCGGATGGTCGGGCGCTGTTGCTCGACTGGCGCACACCGGCTGCCGCGCCGTTCTTCGGCGCCACCCATGACGATCCGATGGGTCTGTCGAGCAGGCGCCGTTACCGCTGGGGCCGCGACGGAGACGACTTCCGGGTCGTCGACTACTGGGACGAGGTGTTCACCGCCGACATCGGTCCCGGCCTGGTCCCCGACGACAATTCCGCGTTCCTCGCCAGCCTCGACGCCGGGCGCTCGCCGCGGATGCGCGATGTCCTGGCGACCATCGCGTCCGACCAGGACGCGATCATCCGGTCCGGGTCGCAGGGAGCACTCGTCGTCGACGGCGGGCCGGGCACTGGCAAGACTGTCGTCGCGCTGCACCGCGCGGCGTATCTGCTGTATTCCGATCCTCGGGTGTCGGCGCGTCGCGGTGGCGTGCTCGTCGTCGGGCCGCACGACCCCTATCTGGCCTATGTCGCCGACATCCTGCCCGACCTCGGCGCCGAGGGAGCTGCGATGTGCACGCTGCGTGATCTGGTTCCCGAGGGCGGCGACGCCGTCGCTGAGTCGAATCCCAGTGTGGCGCAGCTGAAGTCGTCGTCGCAATGGATGGGGGCCGTCGAGCGTGCCATCGCCTTCTACGAGGAGCCGCCGACTGCGCCCCTGACACTCGACACCGATTGGGGCGAGGTGGAGATCACCGCAGCGGACTGGGCGCAGGCCTTCGCCGCTCCCGAATCGTCGACGCCGCACAACGAGTCCCGCGAGATCATCCGGTCCGAGCTGCTCGACGTCCTCGGTTCCCGCCATTCCGACATCCCGACGGCGGCGCTGAGTTCGATCGTGCGCGCCGACGATGACCTGCGCGAAGCGCTCAATCGGGCCTGGCCGATGCTCGACGCCGCAAATGTCGTCGGCGACCTGTGGAGCGTGCCCGCGTATCTGCGAATGTGCGCGCCGTGGCTGAGTGCCGAGGAGCGTCGGCTGCTGCACCGCCCATCGGGTGCGGCGTGGACGCTGGCCGACCTCCCGCTGCTCGACGCCGCGCGACGTCGACTCGGTGACCGCGAGGCGGCACGTATCGCCGCAGAGCGCACCGCTGCGGCGGCGGCCGAGCAGCGCCGTAAGTCGGAGGTGATCGACGAGATGATCGCCGCCGAGGGGGACCGCGAGAGTCTGCTCACTCAGTTCGTCCGCGGCGGTCTCAGTGACGCACTCGTCGACGACGCGGCGCTGCCGGAACAGGGAGTCGACCGCTTCGCCGAGACTTTTGCGCACATCGTCGTCGACGAGGCTCAGGAGCTGACCGATGCGCAGTGGCAGATGCTGCGGGCGCGGTGTCCGTCGGGCAGCTTCACCGTCGTCGGGGACCGCGCGCAGGCCCGGCTCGGGTTCTCCGAATCGTGGCGGGATCGGCTGGAGCGCAACGGTTTACGCAACGTCGACGTCGCGCAGCTGCGCGTCAACTATCGCACGCCGCAGGAGATCATGGATGCGGCCGCTCCGATCATCCGTGCGGCACTGCCCGACGCCAACATCCCGACGTCGATCCGCAGCAACGGACTTCCGGTACGTCACCGCCCGACGTCGGAGCTCGACGCGGTGCTCACCGAGTGGCTCGACACCCACGACGACGGAATCGCCTGTGTCATCGGCGATCCCACGTTCCGCGCCCGGGACCGGGTGTCGTCGCTGACGCCGGAGACGTCGAAGGGTCTGGAGTTCGACCTCGTGGTGCTGGTGTCACCGGAAAGGTTCGGCGCCGTCGACCGGTATGTGTCGATGACCCGCGCGACACAGGAGTTGGTGATCGTGGAGTAGAACCCGACACAAACAGCTTCGGCACGACGCGCTCATTTTCGAGGTCAGCCCAGACCCAGCGGATAACCATGATGCCCAGCGCGCGCAATCGGTCCTCGCGTTGCTTCTCTCGAATGACTGCCTGCTCGATCGACTCTCCCTCGCGGCGATGGTTGAGGTACTTGACCAGACCGTCGAACTCGCCGACCAGGAGATCGCGCCAATCGTAGTCGGTGCGCCCGACGAAGCCCTGGGAATCCCGGTAGGTGTGCTGCAACCGTGGTACCGGAAGACCCGCGGCGATCATCTGTGCCCGTCCCCACGATTCACCGGGATTCTCGGACAGCGGATCGGCGAACTCGAGGGCCTTGCGGAACAGCGCCACCCCGCGGACGCGGCGATGCGACATCTCGGTGAGGATGTCGACGTCGGCCCCCATCCGCAACCCGGCGTCGACGACGGCTAGGGCACCGGGAAGACGCATGCGCGAGGTACGTGCGACATCGAAGACGGTCCGCTCCAGAGTCGTCACGGGACGTGCGCCGTGGGTCGTGACCTCTGAGTCCGCGAGAGGCCCCGGGTGCAGGTGCCGTCGGGGCCGAACATAGCCGGTGTCGGTGGTGAGCGACGTCATGCTCACTCTGTCGAGCGGAGGCTTCAGCATTGGCAGGTCGTGCATCGCTGCTGCCGACTCATAGGAGAACACCGCGCCGTCGGTGACCGTCGCGGCGTCGACCATCAAGCGATACTTGCGTTCCTTCGTCCGTGTGTCGTCGGCGAACGCATAGACGCCCCAGCCGAGAGGCTCGAGCAGCCCAGTCTTGAGGGCCGTCTTGATGTCGTTGTCGGTGCCGCCGAGTGACAGCAACTCTTCGCGACGGATCACGCCGTTTCGTCTGAGGGGAACATGATCCTTAGACGCACGAGAAGTCCGTTTGGATCCATCGCCGCATGAACCCAACAGAAATCGGTCAACCCGAACGAACTTTCCGTTCGGGTTGACCGATTTGTATTGGGTTCACACCGTCGTCTGCGTCGCCGTCAGACCTACGCGCTCTTGTCGCGACGTTCGCTACGACGATTCTTCCGCGGCACGATCGTCGGAAGTACGTTGTCGCGCACGGTTTCTCCGGTCACGACGACCTTTTCGACGTCGTCGCGGCTGGGGATGTCGTACATCACCGGCAGGAGGACTTCCTCCATGATGGCGCGCAGACCGCGTGCGCCGGTGCCACGGTGGATCGCCTGGTCTGCGACGGCTTCGAGGGCTTCGTCGGTGAACTCGAGCTCGACGTTGTCCATGTCGAACAGCTTCGCGTACTGCTTCACCAATGCGTTCTTCGGTTCCGACAGGATGTTGACCAGCGACGCCTTGTCGAGATTGGTCACCGACGCCACCATCGGGAGGCGGCCGATGAACTCGGGGATCAGACCGAACTTGATCAGATCCTCGGGCATCACCTCGGCGAAGTGATCGGTGGTGTCCACCTCGTCCTTGGTGGAGACCGCGTTGCCGAATCCGATGCCGCGCTTACCGATTCGGTCGGAGACGATCTTCTCCAGCCCGGCGAACGCACCCGCGACGATGAACAGGACGTTGGTGGTGTCGATCTGGATGAATTCCTGATGCGGATGCTTGCGTCCACCCTGCGGCGGCACCGACGCCTGGGTTCCTTCGAGGATCTTCAGCAGCGCCTGCTGCACGCCCTCGCCGGAGACGTCGCGGGTGATCGACGGGTTCTCGCTCTTGCGGGCGATCTTGTCGACCTCATCGATGTAGATGATGCCGGTCTCGGCGCGCTTGACGTCGTAGTCGGCGGCCTGGATCAGCTTCAGCAGAATGTTCTCGACGTCCTCACCGACGTAGCCCGCCTCGGTGAGTGCGGTGGCGTCGGCGATGGCGAACGGCACGTTGAGCATCTTGGCGAGGGTCTGGGCGAGGTAGGTCTTGCCGCAGCCGGTGGGCCCGAGCATCAGGATGTTGGACTTCATCAGCTCGACGGTCTCGCCGGTGCGGGCGTCCTTCTTCTCACCGGCCTGGATGCGCTTGTAGTGGTTGTACACCGCGACGGCGAGGGTCCGCTTGGCGGTGTCCTGGCCGATCACGTAGTTGTTCAGGAAGTCTCGGATCTCCGCCGGCTTGGGCAGCTCGTCGAGTTTCACGTCGCCGTTCTCGGCGAGCTCCTCTTCGATGATCTCGTTGCACAGGTCGATGCATTCATCGCAGATGTATACGCCGGGTCCGGCAATCAACTTCTTGACCTGTTTTTGACTCTTTCCACAGAAAGAGCACTTCAGGAGGTCGCCACCGTCTCCGATTCGAGCCATCGCCTGTTGTACCTACTTCCAAAGAACTCGATGCGACGCACGCGACGCCGCCACCGATATGTCGCCGGTACCTCGACGGTACCCCTACTTGCTGGTGATCTTCGATCGTTAAAGCCAATTGCCGCCCGTGTCGGGGTGGAGAACAATTCTCGCACCGATCGGGCGGCAACGGGCGGTTCTACACGCTGCTACTTCTTGAGGGACTTCTTGCGGTACTCGAAAACCTCGTCGACGATGCCGTATTCCTTCGCCTGAGCGGCGGTGAGGATGTTGTCCCGGTCGGTGTCCTTGCGGATCTTCTCGGCCGGCTGGCCGGTGTGACCCGACAGGATCTCGTCGAGGCGGTTGCGGATCCGCTCGATCTCGGCGGCCTGGATCTCCAGGTCGGAGACCTGGCCCTGGTAGGCGCCGCCGGTACGCGGCTGGTGGATCAAGATGGTCGCGTTGGGCAGGGCCGCGCGCTTGCCGGGGGTGCCGCCGGCCAACAGGATCGCGGCGGCCGACGCCGCCTCACCGAGGCACACGGTCACGATGTCGCAGTGCACGTACTGCATCGTGTCGTAGATGGCCAGCATGTCCGGCACGCTGCCGCCGGGCGAGTTGATGTACATGGTGATGTCGCGGTCGGGGTCCTGGGACTCCAGCACCAGCAGCTGTGCCATGACGTCGTTGGCGACGGTCTGATCGATCGGGGTGCCGACGAACACGATGCGCTCCTCGAAGAGCTTCGCGTAGGGGTCGTACTGGCGCTGCCCGTTGGGAGTGTGCTCGATGAACTGCGGCAGGATGTAGCGCATCTCGATGCTCTGCATGAACCGCGTCGAATCGGCGATTCCGGCGGCAACGGCATCCGGGAGGGACTTAGTCATGAGGGTCTGTTCCTTGTCTTTCGATGCCGATGTCAGTTCGAGCTCAGGCGGGTCACGACGTGGTCGACCAGGCCGTATTCCTTGGCCTCTTCGGCTCGGAACCACTTGTCCCGGTCGGCGTCGGCCTCGATCTTCTCCAACGGCTGGCCGGTGTGCTCGGCGTTGAGCCGGTTCATCTCCTGCTTGGTCAGGGCGAACTGCTCGGCCTGGATGGCGATGTCGGCCGCGGTGCCGCCGATGCCCGCCGACGGCTGGTGCATCATGACGCGCGCGTGCGGCAGGGCGTGGCGCTTGCCCTTGGTGCCCGCGGTCAGCAGGAACTGCCCCATCGAGGCGGCCATGCCCATCGCGTAGGTGGCGATGTCGCACTCGGACAGTTGCATGGTGTCGAAGATCGCCATGCCCGCGGTGACCGAGCCGCCGGGCGAGTTGATGTAGAGGTTGATGTCCTTGGTCGGGTCCTCTGCGGTGAGCAGCAGGATCTGCGCGCACAGACGGTTGGCGATGTCATCGTCGACCTGCGTTCCGAGGAAGATGATGCGCTCGCGCAGCAGGCGCTCGAACACCGAATCGGTGAGGTTCAGTCCGGCAACTCCCGAACTCATGGTCAGCCGTGTTTCGCTCACAAGGTCCTACCTTCGACTACGTGTTGGATATCTGCTCGGCGTTGGCTTCGACGCGGATGCGCCGCCGAGGTGTTGCGTCGTTGTCACCGAGGTTAACCAATCCCACCGACGAAACCCTCCCGAAGACACCGCTATTCGCTCACAGCAGAACGCGGCGCCACCCGCACGGCATCGACGACAAACGCGCCGCCACCCCGGGACACACCTGCGATCAGGTGGCCGCGGGACGACGGCGCGTCAACGGCGATGCGGCGACTTATTCGTCCTCGCCGGCTTCGGTCTCCTCGTCGAACGGCCCGAAGAATTCCTTCGTGTCGACGACGTTGCCGTTGCTGTCGGTGACGGTGACGTCGCGGACGATCTCGGCGAGTGCCTTGCCGCGGCGGGCGTCGGCGTAGACGGCGCCGATCTGGCCGGCCTGCTGGAGCTGGCCGATGAACTCCTGCGGAGCCATGCCGTAGCGCTGCGCCTGGAAGATGATCTGCTGGGTCAGCTCGTCCTGGCTGACCTCGGTCTCGGCCTTCTCGGCGACGGCGTCGAGCAGCAGCTGGGTGCGCACCGACTTCTCCGCCGACTCGCGGGCGTCTTCTTCGAACTTCTCACGGCTGGTGCCCTGAGCCTCGAGGAGCTGCGCGAAGAGGTTCTCGTCGTGACCGATGCTGTGCAACACCTGCTCGAGCTGTCCGTCGACCTCGGCTGCGACGACCTTCTCCGGCAGCGGGAAGGGCGCCTTCTCCAGGAGCTCGTCGAGGACGGCGTCGCGGATCGCGTTGGCCTGTCCGGTCTTCTTCGACTGCTCGACGCGCTTGGCCAGATCGGCCTTGAGCTCGTCGACGGTGTCGAATTCGCTTGCCATCTGGGCGAATTCGTCATCGACCGCGGGCAGCTCACGCACCTTGATCGAATTGACCTTGACGGTCACCTGAGCTTGCTTGTCCGCGTGCTCACCGGCGACGAGCGTCGTGGTGAACTCCTTGGTCTCGCCGTTGGCGACGCCGACGAGCGCCTCGTCGAGGCCGTCGACCAGCTCGCCGTTGCCGACCTCGTGCGACAGTCCCTCGGTGGACGCTTCGTCGACCTTCTCACCGTCGACGGTGGCTTCGAGATCGATCGACACGAAGTCGCCGGTCTCGACCGGACGATCGACGCCCTTGAGGGTGCCGAACCGGGCGCGCAGGTTCTCCAGCTGTTCGGCGACGGCGTCGTCGTCGGCCTCGATGGCGTCGACGGTGACGGCGAGGGTCGAGTAGTCGGGCAGCTCGATCTCGGGGCGGACGTCGACCTCCGCGGTGAAGGTGATCGACTCGCCGTACTTCAGCTCGTCGATATCGATGTCGGGCTGGCCGAGCGCGTTGACGCCTGCTTCGGAGACGGCCTCGGTGTACTTGACCGGCAGGGCGTCGTTGACGACCTGAGCCAGCACCGAATCGCGCCCGACACGGGCCTCGATGAGCTTGGCCGGGGCCTTACCCGGGCGGAAGCCGGGGATGCGGATCTGCTGTGCGAGCGCGGCGTAGGCCCGCTCGAAGTCTCCGGAGAGTTCCTCGAACGGAACTTCGACATTGAGCTTTACTCGGGTCGGGCTCAACTGCTCGACGGTGCTTTTCACGCCTGTAAACTCCTTGGCTTCATTCTCTGCTACGTGATCGCCGACGCCGGGACCGGCGGCACGACCGTGCGACGACAGGGGACGACACCTGTCCCTTCGGGGTTACATCGTGCCACAACTCCCCGACGTCATCGACGGCGGAGCCACCTGACGTCGACTTACATGAAATTGCGAGTGTGCAGCGCGGATAATTCGGCGGCCTCGTCGTCGGGGAATCCGATCACCGACAGTCGTCGGCGCCTGCCGTCGTCCATCCGCGCCTGCAGCGCCTGAACCGCTCGCCAGCCGCGGCGGACGGCGGCGGGCTCCCACGACCCGGCGGCGAGCAGGACGAGCGAGTCGTAGACCGCCGACGACAGTCCCGCCGTGTCGCGCAGTGCGTCGTGGCGACGTTCGACGGCTCCGCGCAGCCGGCCGCGAAACGTCGGATCGACGTCGACGACGTGCGCGGCGTGCGCCACGCCGAAGGCGACGTGTCGGGCTTCGTCACGCGCGGCCAGAGCGGTGACCTGCGCGGTCACCGGGTCGGGGGCATGCTCGTGCAGGAAGCCGAGAAGATCGACGAAGGTGCCCTCACCCAGCACCGACAGCAGAAACGACGCGAGAGTGAAATCCGGCTCGTCGAGCAACGATTGCAGCGATGCCCGTCCCTCGACGCCGGAGCGGCCCATTTCGTCGCGGGTCAGCAATGCCCGGCGGGTGAAGATCTCGACGTGTCGGGCCTCGTCGGCTATCTGCGCGGCCAGCAACTGCATCACCTCGCGGAACTGCGGGTGCAGCGACCCCAGCAGGCGCGCGGGGATCATCAGTGCGGCCTGCTCGTTCTCGACGAGATACGTCATCACCTGCACCACCGCGTCCTCGACGTCGTCGGGCAACGTGGGCCCGCGGTTCCAGTCGACGGCCGTGTCTGGGTTCCACTGGTTGGCTGCCGCCCGTGCGTAGAGGGTGGGCGCGACGTCGGCCCACACCAGGTCGCGCTCGACCCAGCGCACGTCGAGCTCGGGCCCGCCGGACCCCACCAGCGCACCGCGCGCGGCCAGTCCCCACCTACGGTCGGCGCCGGCACTCGGCTGACCGGACCGCCCGGCACGCACCGCTCGCGCCCATCGATGGTCTTCCTTTAGTCCCTTGATGATGTGCACCGGGTGACGCCCGACGGTCGGGTCGGGGTCCGGCGAGTCGACGCGATGCCCCGCGGTGCGGCACCAGGCACCGAGCATCAGGTCGAATGCCGCGCCGACACCCCACACCGTCAGGACGTCACCGGGACAAAGCCCGGCGAGACCACGGGCGATCAGCAGATGCGCGCCCTCGTCGAACGACAGGTCCTCAAGGTCGATAGTCGCGGGCACGCACCCGCCCCTGTTCGTCGTAGAAGCCGCTCTCGTCGACGGCCCGTTGCAGCGGGCCGAAGCCGTCGGTCCGGCCGGGCAACCAGGCGGTGAGTCCCTCCAGATCGAGCAGTGGTCGCACCTGCGCGTCCGCGTAGGACATCGCGAGGAACGCCTCGGTCAACTGCGCGAGCGCAGTCGCGTCGACGCCGGGCCCCGCGGTCATCATGCAGTGGTCGAAACTCGGCGTCTGGCCGAGCACCCGCAGCGCTCCGGACGCGACCGTCCCCTCCCGCGCGAACATGAGGAGGTTGGCATCCAGTACGCACGCGGCGTCGACGGTGCCGTCACGCAGCGCGACGATCGCGTCGCGTTCGCCGCCGACGTGATCGCCGTGCAGACCGACTCCGACGTCGATGCGGACCACCTCCACGTCGACGCCCGGTTCGACGCCGACCGAACGCAGGTACGACAGCGGCAGCAGCGTCGACTGCGGCGAATCGACCGCTCCGACGGCGATTCGACGTCCGCGCAGGTCGGTGACATCGGTCAGTTCGGAATCGGCGCGTACGACGACGGCCGAGCGCAGGTCCCGATCGGTGTCACGCATGAAGACCGGCAGTACCTCGGTGCCCGCGGCGCGGGCGGCACGCTCGGCGCGCACCCACGCCAGCGAAGAGTTCCACGCGAGGTCGATGTGCCCGGACAGCAGGTCATCGACCTGTCGTTCGTAGTTCGAGTACAGGAGGTAGTCGATCGCGGGTCCGTCGACGGCGCGCAGGTACGCGCGAAAGCCCTCCCAGATGGTGACGACCTTGGGATCGTAGGCGACCGAGCCGATCAGCAGTTCGCTCACGCGCCCGCCTCCCCGGGGGCGTCGGTACCGGTGTCGGCGGGCGGGTCGAGCAGCGGCAGTCCGGTCAGCGCGCGGCCGATGAAGTCGTGCAGCGCGTCGGTCGTCGGCGCCATCACCCGGGCGGCGCGCGAGTCGCGGAAGCGGCGCTCCACCGGCGACTCGCGCCGGAATGCCGCGCCGCCGCACGCCACCATGGCCAGGTCGGTCACCGACGACGACCCGGCGTCGGCCGATGCCTTGACCTCCAGCACCAGCAACGGCGCGTCGTCGCGTTCGGACTCGACCGCCGCGACCGCCTCCTCGAGCAGAGCCCGGTTGCGATCGCTCTCGATCCGCGCCTGCGCGAGGCGGGTGCGCCCGGGAAGCTGTTGTGCCAGTGACTGATTGAGGTGAGTCAGACGCGTTCCGGTGAGGTGCTGAGCCGTGCTCGCGGTCACCGCCTCCATGAGGCCGATGCTCGCCGCCGCATTGAGCGTGAGGAACCACGGCAGCACCACCGACAGGGCGAGGTCGAGCCCCACCCCGTCGTCGCCGAGTCGCGCGGCGGCGGGGATCACGACGCCGTCGGCGGTGACCGGGCAGGAATCGTTGCCGCGCAACCCGAGTCCGTCGAAGGTGCCGTCGACGTGCAGTCCATCGGTCGTCGTCGGGACGTACCACAGCGTCATCGGTCCAGGCTCCGACGCCGGTCGTGACGACCACACGTAACTGTCGGCCTCGTGAGCGGCGGTGACCCAACTCTTGCGTGCGTCGAGCCGCACCCGCCCGTCGGACTCGGCCGTTGCGGAGCTCACCGGAGTCCAGAAGTGGCGGCGCGAGCCGGCCTCAGAGAAGGCGAGCGTCGTCAGATGTTCCCCTGCCGCAACGGCTTTCAGTGATTCGCCGTGCCCCACATGGGCGAGCAGGGCGACCGCGCTGTAGTGCATCGCGACGATCATCGCCGTCGATCCGCATTCCACCGAGAGTCGGCGGACCACCTCGGCCGCCACCCGCAGTCCGGCGCCCGGCCCGCCGTGTGCGAGCGGCACCGTCAGTCCGAGCACGCCCGCGTCGGCGAGCGCATCGATCGCGGCGCGCGGAAAGGTGCCGGGATGCAGGATCGGGTCAATCCTGTCATCGACGCCGGACGTCGATGAGGGTGTTGAGAGAAACACTGTTGAGAGAAACAAAGAAGATGCCGCGACGCGGCGCGTGCACGCCGCGGATCGGTCCTGCGTTGTCGGGATGACAGGATTTGAACCTGCGACCCTCCGCTCCCAAAGCGGATGCGCTACCAAGCTGCGCCACATCCCGGTCTCCCAGCCGATCGAAGCCGATCACGCTGAGAACCAAGTGGTCATAC
This sequence comes from Gordonia asplenii, assembly GCF_012933505.1. GTDB lineage: Bacteria > Actinomycetota > Actinomycetes > Mycobacteriales > Mycobacteriaceae > Gordonia > Gordonia asplenii. The sequence continues at coordinate 90,723 of NZ_JABBNB010000001.1, read as the reverse complement.
TACGGTGCCCGGCACCGAGTTTCCCAATCGGAGGGGTCGATTTCGCAATCGGCGCGCGACGTTGTAAGGTTCTGTTCCGCACGCGGAGCCTGGCGATCCCAGACACCGCATGCTCGCGGGTGTAGCTCAATGGTAGAGCCCTAGTCTTCCAAACTAGCTACGCGGGTTCGATTCCCGTCACCCGCTCAACCAGGTCAGGGCCGCTTTCCCTCAGTGAAGCGGCCCTGATTTCGTTTCAGCTCCCCCATTGCGGGTCTCGACCCAGCCGGGCGAGCGCCTCCGCCCACGTCCCGACCGTCGCCGACTCGACGACGGGCGCGAACTGGGCGTCGTCGGCCAGGCGCGCCTGGCCATCGGGCACCACGGTCGCGATCTGCGCGACCGCGTCGACGATGTCGGGCGCGGGCTCGTAGTCGGTCCCGAGTCCGCGCGCGAGGTCCCAGCCGTGCACGGCGATATCGAGAAGCTGAGCCGCGACGGCGAAGGTCACAGGCAGCGGATCGGGACCGAATTCGGCGAGCACCACGAGCTCCGATGCCGTCGCCGCGGCGAAGGCGTCGGTTAACGCCCGCACCGACTCGGTCCATACGTCAGCCGAATACTTCACCGGCGCAAAGTCTTTCGGCTCCGACGTTCCCGTCGACACCGCTCGCGTGAAGCCCCGGTTCTGTCCGATCTGATGCGCCAACAACGCGCCGACATCCCAGTCGGCACACGGCGTCGAACGTCGCAGGTCGACGTCGGGTGTTAGCAGCGCGGCGACGTCCGCGCACACCCGGGCGTGCATCTGCGCCAGTTGATCGATGGTCAATTCTGAGATAGTAGTCATAACACGATGATAATCACCGCACGGTGATTATTTCAAGCTGATACCGTACTCGAATGCCCGAGCAGCCCGACCTTCTCGCCACCCTCGCACCTCTCGCCGGCGCACTGCGCGACGCCGAGGACGCCGCGGCGGCCGAGGCCGGCCTCACCATGTGGCAGTACGCGATCCTGATCACCGCTCGTTCGACCCGCTACAACCAACTGGAACTCGCGACCGCCCTGCGCTACAACAAGAATCGGATCGTCGGCGATCTGGACCGCCTCGTCGAACTCGGTCTGGTCGCGCGCGAACCCGACCCGCGCGATCGGCGGGCCAACGTGATCGTGGTGACCGACGACGGCGCCGCCCTGGCCGTGTCCACACAGCGTCGCGTCCGCGCGGCCGAAGACGCCCTCCTCGCCGATCTGACTGCGGCACAACGTAATCAACTGCGCACGTTGCTCATCGCGGCGGCCGCCAGCGCGCAGGGCGCGCGCTAACCGCCTCACACCTTCGCGACCGCACGCACCTTGCCGCCGTCGTTGGGGATCATCGTCACATTGCGATGCCTCGGCCGTTCGCCGGGGCGCTCATGGGTCTCCAAGTCGACGCGCCGCAGAATCTCGGTCACGACGGTGCGCAGTTCCGCCATCGCCAGCGCCGAACCGAGGCAGCGGCGATTCCCGCCCCCGAAAGGCATCAACGTCGTCGGCGACGGCCGCGTCTGCAGAAACCGCTCGCTGTCGAACGCGAACGGCCGAGAATAGATCTCGTCGCGGTGATGCAGCAGCAGGATACTGACCAGCGCGACGGTGCCGGCATCGATACGTTGGCCACCGAAGTCCCAGGGCGCCAACAACTCTCGCGCCACGATCGGCACCACCGGCCGCGAGCGCATGGACTCGTTGATCAGCGACTCCACGACGTCGGCGCCACCGTCGGCGCGGACCTGCTCCCGAACGCGCAGATACTGCTCGCGGTGTCGGGTCAGCCGTTCGAAGGTCCAGGCGACGGTGTTCGACGTCGTCTCATGCCCGGCCAGGACCAGCGTCATCAGTTCGTCGCGGATCTCGTCGTCGGACAGAGCCGCTCCCGACGAGTCCCGGGCGTCGAGCAGTACGGACAGAATATCGTTGCCGCCCAAGCTCTTTCGGCGTTCGGTGATCACCCGGTACATCGCGGCGTCCACCGGCTTGAGCGCCCACCGGGTGAAGCCGACGGGTTCGGGATTGCGCGCGTTGACCAACTGCGCGGCGGTGGCCACCGGCCACGTCGAACGTCGCAGCAGCCGCACCACCTGAAAGCGCAGGTCCGCTTCGGCCGGCGTCGACGCGCGGTCGTCGCCGATCCCGAAGATCGCGGTCATGATGACGTCGAGGGTGATCTGCTGCCCGAGGTCGGCGAGTTCGATCACCTCCCCCACCGGCCACCCGTCGATGGCCCGGCTGGTCGCTCGCTCGATCGCCTCGCGATAGCTCGCCGCGGCGCGCCCGTGAAAGTGCGGCATCAGCATCGCGCGCTGTCGCTTATGCCGCTCGCCGATGGAGGTCAGGACCGACTGCGAACCGATGATCGGCCGCAACGGCGAGGTCCTGGTCGCCGACGGCGCAATCGCCGGGTCGACGGTCATGATCGACTTGATGTGCCCCGGGTCGGACAGCACGACGGTGCGGCCCGCCGCTCCGATCACCCGATAGCGCAACAGCGACGTCTGCGCGGCGTCGTGGAACAGCGTGTCACCCTGCCGCAGCACCAACCGCAACGACTCGCGCAGCGAGCGGGGCGTGAGCGCCGTCAGCGGCCGGGCAGCCGCGGTCGGGACGTCGCTGAGCGGACGAGCCGTCGAGTTCCCGACGATGATCCCGCTCATCGCGTCGGGGTCGGCGAGGTACCAGTGTTCGCCGGACAGCCCCGCCCGCACGATGGTCGATGTCATCGCAGACCTCCCAGTGTCGAATGCAAACGTCGCCGCCGATGCAGCGGCCGGTCGCGAATAGCGTCGCGCCGATCCATCGCAATGCGCGTCGCCCGCGCCTGCCAGTCGAGCCCGGATCCATCGTGCATCAGAATCAGGCTCACCACCGTCAAAACGATTGCCATCACCGTGATCTCCATGATTCGACGGTAGTCGTCGACGACGCGCAGGTCAGCGACCCACGGACGGAATACGACGCCCGCCGCCGGACGGAGTCGGGCTCCGCCCGTGGTCGGATTCGCGCCCGAGTGAACAGCGATAAAATACGCGGGTGCATTGGCTTCTGATGCGGACCCGGCGGACCCTGGCCCTGTTGGGCTACGAGTACCCGCCGTCGTATCTGCTCATCGCCTACGGCGGATACGTCATCACTGTCGTCACCGCGGCTATCGACCGATTCGCGCACCTGTCCCAGACGATCGCACCCTCCGGACTGCAGTGGCTCGCCGTTGCGGTGGCCACCGGGACGGGATGGCTGCCGATGATCGGCGGACTGCTCCACAAGCGGCACATCTGGAAACCGATGTTGACCATCATGACGTCGGTGACGGTGGGCCTGTTCTGGGTCGTACCCATTCACGCCGACGCCGCCCCGCTGCTTCTGGTCATCTCCATCACCATGTCGTCGGCGGTGGCGACGGTCCGCGCCAATGTCTTCGACGCCGTGGTGCTGTCCGGGGTTCTCGGCGCCGGAGTGGTGACCGGACGGGTCGAACAGGGCTGGTTGATCGCCGCGATGCTGTGCTTCGGCGTCGCCGTGGGACGGTTGTTGCAGGCTCAGCTGCTCCTGCTGCGCCGCGAGCGGCAGGCCCGCGCGTCGCAGGCGGTACTCGACCGGGCCGGGATGGCGCGCGAGATCCACGACGTCGTCGCACACTCCTTGAGCATCGTGCTGCTCAACGTCACCGGCGCGCGCCGGGCCCTGCAGGAGGACGGCGACACCTCCGAAGCGCTGGACGCCCTCAAAGACGCCGAAGCTCAAGGTCGGGCGGCGATGACCGACGTCCGGCGCACGATCGAACTGTTGCGCACCGACGGGGAGTCGGAGTCCGCGCAACCCGGCATCGCCGACCTCGATGCGCTGGTCAGCACCTTCCGACGCGCGGGAACGTCGGTCGCGTTCAGCGCACGTGCCTTCACCACACCGTTGACCAGCACCACCGAACTGACGATCTATCGCATCGTGCAGGAGTCCCTGTCGAACGCCAGCCGCCACGCACCGGGTTCGGTGATCGAAGTGAGTATCGGGCCGACGAGCAGCGGAGTCACGGTCGTCATCGTCAACGACATCCCCGACAGCGCGCGCCGCCACCCGGGCGGATCCGGGCTCGGCGGGATGCGTTCGCGGGCCGAACTCCTCGGCGGGCACGTCTCGGCCGGGCGACACGGCGGTCGCTGGCGAGTCGAGGCATTCCTGCCCCTGTTCGACGACGACTACGGTGACGGAGTGACACAACGCCACACCGCACGGGTGACCAGCGATGGATGACGTCTTCATCCGCACGCTGCTGGTCGACGACCAGGAGCTCGTCCGGTCGGGGCTGCGCCGGATCCTGCGCCGCAAGGACGGCTTCGACGTCGTCGCCGAGTGCGGCGACGGCGACGAGGTACTCGACGCGGTTGCGGCGCACCGGCCCGACGTCGTGGTGATGGATCTGCGGATGAAGCGCGTCAGCGGCATGGAGGCGACCCGCTTGCTGCGTTCGACGCCGAACCCGCCGCCGGTTCTCGCGCTGACCACCTTCCGGGACGACGCATTGCTGTCGGAGGCGCTGCGCGCGGGTACCGCCGGCTTCGTCCTGAAGGACTCGTCGGCCGAAGAGCTGATTCGCGCGGTCCGACTCGTCGCCGCGGGCGACGCGGTGCTCGATCCGGCGGTCACCGCCCGCGTGCTCGACACCTACCGATGCGCCGACGCGCCCCAGGGCGCACCGGATACCACCAACGCGCGGTTGACCCGGTTGACGGCCCGCGAGACGACGGTGCTGACTCATCTCGGCCGCGGACTGTCCAACGACGAGATCGCGGGCGAGCTGGTCATTTCGGTCGTCACGGTCAAAAGCCACATCAGTGCGATCTTCGCCAAATTGGGTGTTCGCGACCGCGCCGCGGCGATCGTGTTCGCCTTCGACAACGGTTTGGTGACACCGAGAACAAGTTAACTAGCCAAAAGAAGGTGTGGCTTGCCTCACACCGTTACCCCAGGTCACGCCCCGTATGCAGGACAAACCTCGATTCGAGGCGATTCACTACAGCGAATTACCACTAACACTTTGGCCCATCGGCAACAGTTGTGTAACGATAGAAAGGCGCATTTGTGGGGAAAGGCGCCTGGCTCCGTCCGCGGAGTCCGACTTTGCAAACGAAACGTAAGGGTTCGACTCAGTGCTGACTAACAAACGATCAGGCCGCACACGCCTGTTCACACGACTTCTGACCACCATTGTCGGTGTTCTCGCCGTGATCGTATCGCTGCCCGCACTCGCCTCCGCAGCGCCGGTCACCGTGATCCCGGGGCTGCCCCCGATCGAGATTCCCGGTGCGCCGACCACTCCCAAGCCCACGCCGAAGCCGAAGCCGGCTCCGACGACCGAGGACACCCCCGGAACCCCCGGCATCCCGAACGTGAAGACGTCGACCGGCTGGATCGCACTCGCGGAGGACTCGACCCACACCATCACCTGGTGGCACAACGGCGAGGTCGTCAAGACCATGCCGATCTCCATGGGCACCAATGCGCACCCGACGCCCAACGGCGTGTACCACACCCGCGAGCACTACCGGGACATGTACATGGACTCGTCGACCTACGGCGTGCCGGTCGACTCGGCTGAGGGCTACCGCACCTACGTCGAGTACGCGACCCGCATGTCCAACGACGGCATCTTCATCCACGCCGCTCCGTGGTCGGTCGCCCAGCAGGGCAAGAGCAATGCCAGCCACGGCTGCATCAACGTCTCGACCGCCAACGGCAAGTGGGTGTTCGACAACATCCCCCGTGGCACCCCGATCGTCGTTCGCGGCACCGTCGGCGGACAGTACGACGGCAACTGATTCCCCACGAATCAGCGCTCTAGGGCCAGACCTCCACGCGGAGGTCTGGCCCTAGCCGTTTCTCCGTCCGTCCCGCAATCGGCTCAAGCCGCGGCCCTGGCCGAATCGTCCACCGGTACAACATATTCGACGAAGGTGGCCTGCACTTGTAGCCAGCGCGCGAGGATCTCGCAACCGGTCGCGTCCCGGTCGGTCAGCGAGTGCCGCCGATACGGTTCGACGCCGTAGGAGGTATGCCGTCCACCCCGGTCGTTGTCGAATCTGATACCGCGCCAGCTGATCACCGTCGGCAGATATCCCGCCACCTCCCGGGCGGCGACGACGAGCCGTCGTCCGTCGCGCCGCCACTGCGCGGGTGACACCGCGGTGCGGGCCGCGTTCTGAAATCCGTTCCGGCGCAGCGTCGCCCACATCGACGTCACCCAGCTTCCCAGTGCCGCGGTCCCGTTCACGCCCAGGTTGCCGGTGAGATCGGCGATGTCGCGGATCAGCGAGTCGGCACTGGCATTGCAGATCACATCGTCGGCGGCTCCAACCCAGTACGCGGGCACGGCGTCGGCGCCGGACACCGACGCGTCATCCGGCCCGGCCACCCCCGACCCGTGACAACCCTCGACGACGCCCGACGGCTGGTGCGGATCGGCCACCAGGCCGACGCCGACTATCCGCCGCACAGCCGCCGGTTCGGTCCGGGCCAGCCGAGCGACGAACCGCCGAACCACCACCGCCCCTTGCGAATAGCCGAGCATCATCACTCGGCCGCCGGTGGCGGCGAAGGCCGCGGCGAGGTTCTCGCAGCCGATGGCGACGCTGTCCTCGTAGGCCATCCCCTGCCACGACGGCGCCGGGCCGTAGCTCGCCGGGTACCCGACCCACACGGCGTCGAATCGCTCATCGAGATTGTCGGTCACATGCGCGAGCATGCCCGAGACTCCGGATCGCCGGTCGTCGGGGCCCGACTCACCGGTACCGCCGACCACGAGCACGGAAATACGCTGTTGCTGTAAGGGATTCACCCCATCGATCGTGCCGATGTGAGGTGAGAGCAGTGGGAGCCCTTGCTGAGAGGGCGCTGTGAGGTGCGACAGACGCGGCGATCGCGCCGCCTCAATCCAGGAACCCGTGCAGCAGCACCGCCGACCCCGCCACGTGGTCGGCCATCGCGGCCGCAGCCGCCTCGCCGTCGCCGGCGAGAATGGCCAGGACCACGGCCTCGTGCTGCTCGTCCGAGTGCGCGATGTTGCGCTCCAGCAAGGGAATCTGGTCGAGGAAGCCGTTGATGACGAGTCTGTTCTCGGCGACCAGCGGGACCAGTGAGGGCACGCCGGCCGCCTCCACGATGGCCAGATGCAGGCGGGAGTCGAGTCGGCGATAGTCGACGACGTCACAGCCCCGGACGTCGCCGAGCCTGGCCCACAACACTTCTCGCTCGGCCGCCGACAGCGTCCGCCCGGCCGCCATGCGCGCCGCGCCCACTTCGAGGATCTCCCGCAACCGCACCGCGTCGTCGATCTCCGCGCGGGTGATTCCCGCGAGTTCGGCTGTGTGCGTGGGCAATTCGTCGGTGAGGAAGGTCCCACCGTAGCGTCCGCGCCGCGACACGAGGTAGCCGGCGCCGGTCAACGACCGGATGGCCTCACGTACCGTGTCCCGGCTCACCCCCAGTCGCGCCGCCAACTCCCGCTCGGGCGGCAACGATTCGCCGGGCGCCAGCACGCCCAGGCGAATCATCGCCAACAGCCGCCCGACCGTGTCCTCGAACGCATTTCCCAGGCGCACGGGACGCAGCAGCGCCTCGCGCGGCGAGGTGCGCGGGCGAGGATCGACGGCGTCGGCGGACATCGTGGCCTACAGCGGCGTCACATACGCGGAGCTGATGCCGCCGTCGACGAGGAAACTCGACCCGGTGATGAACGACGCGTCGTCGGAGGCGAGGAACGCGACCGCCGCGGCCAGCTCCTCCGGCTCGGCGAACCGGCCCACCGGCACGTGGATCAGACGACGCGCGGCTCGCTCGGGGTCCTTGGCGAAAAGTTCTTGCAGCAGAGGCGTATTCACCGGTCCGGGGCACAACGCGTTGACCCGGATCCCCTGCCGCGCGAACTGGACGCCGAGCTCCCGCGACATCGCCAACACGCCGCCCTTCGAGGCCGTGTAGGAGATCTGCGACGTCGCCGAACCCATCACCGCGACGAACGACGCCGTATTGATGATCGACCCGCGTTGTGCGGGCACCATGTGCCGCAGCGCGGCCCGGCAGCACAGGTACACCGACTTCAGATTCACGTCCTGCACCTTCTGCCAGGCGGGCAGCTCGGTGTTCTCGATGAGGTCGTCGTCGGGCGGGCTGATGCCCGCGTTGTTGAAGGCGATGTCGACCGACCCGTAGGTCGACGCAGCGGTGTCGAAGAGATGGTTGACGGCATCTTCGTCGGAGACGTCGACCTGGACGAACAGCCCGCCGAGTTCATCGGCTGCGGCACCGCCGGTGACCGGATCGAGGTCGCCGATGACGATCGTCGCTCCCTCGGCACGCATGCGCCGGGCGGTCGCCAGGCCGATGCCGCCACCGCCGCCGGTGATGACGGCGACGCGGCCGGCCAGTCGCTGAGTCAGATCCATGTACCACTCCTGTCAAAGATGAACGTGCTGAATCGGCCGGTGGCCGTTGATGTCTCGGGTGATCACGCCGGATCGACGGCGAAGAACACATTCTTGGTGTCGGTGAAGGCCAGCGGTGCGTCGGGACCCAGCTCACGGCCCAGCCCCGACTGTTTGAAACCGCCGAACGGCGTGTTGTACCGGACCGACGAGTGCGAGTTGACGCTGAGATTCCCGGCGTCGACGGCCCGCGACACCCGCATCGCCCGGGACAGATTCTCCGTCCAGATCGACCCCGACAATCCGTATGCGGTGTCGTTGGCGAGACCGATGGCGTCGGCCTCGTCGTCGAACGGCAGCACCGCGACGACCGGCCCGAAGATCTCTTCGCGGACCGTGCGGTCGGCCCGCTCGGGGGTGAGAACCGTTGGCGGGAACCAGAATCCGGCGCCCGACGGCGCGGTGCCGCGGAACGCTACGGGAGCGTCGTCGGGCACGTATCCGCGCACCGACTCCCAGTGCGGTTTGGAGACGAGCGGGCCCATCTCGGTGGCGCGATCGGTCGGGTCGCCGACGACCACCCCGGCCACCGCCGGTTCCAGCAGCTCCATGAATCTGTCGAAGACGCTGCGCTGCACCAGGATTCGGCTCCGCGCACAGCAGTCCTGGCCGGCGTTGTCGAAGACCCCGTAGGGCGCGGTCGCCGCGGCACGCTCCAGATCGCAGTCGTCGAACACGATGTTGGCGCTCTTGCCGCCCAACTCCAGCGTGACCCGCTTGATCTTGTCCGCCGCGCCCGCCATCACCCGGGTACCGACCTCGGTGGAGCCGGTGAACACGACCTTGGCCACGTCGGGATGCGTCACGAACCGCTCCCCGACCACCGATCCGCGCCCCGGCAGCACCTGGAACAGGTCGGGATCGAGTCCGGATTCCACGGCCAGCTCACCGAGCCGGATCGAGGTCAGCGGCGTCCATTCGGCGGGCTTGAGCAGCACCGCGTTCCCCGCGGCGAGCGCGGGGGCGAAACCCCACGCGGCGATGGTCATCGGGAAGTTCCACGGCGTGATCACGCCGATCACGCCGAGTGGCTCGTGGAAGGTCACGTCGAGTCCGCCGGCGACGGGAATCTGCTTGCCGCTCAACCGTTCCGGGCTCGCGGAATAGTACTGCAGGACGTCGCGGACATGCCCGGCCTCCCACTCGGCCTGCCCGATGGGGTGACCCGAGTTGGCGACTTCCAGCGCGGCGAGTTCATCGATGTGCGCGTCGACGACGACGGCGAACGCCCGCAGCGCCGCCGCACGTTCGGCGGGAGGCCGGGCCGCCCAGCGGCGCTGGGCACTCGACGCGCGCGCGACGGCGTCGTCGACGGCTGCGGCGTCGAGCAACTCGACGGTCCGCAGCACCTCCTCGGTCGCGGGGTTGATCACCGTGGTGGTCATGACGTGGCGGCCCTTTCCTGCAGGTCGTGCAAGTCGTTGAGATCTCGCGAGCGCGTCGCGGCGGCGACGATGCCTTCGAACAGCGCGGGGTGATCGAGGGTCTCTTCGGGATGCCATTGCACCGCGACGGCGAATTGGTCTCCCGCTCGGGCCGGATCGAGTTCGACCGCTTCCACGAGGCCGTCGCCGGAATCGTGGGCGCTGGCGATCAGCCCGTCGCCGATCCGGTCGATGGCCTGGTGGTGATAGCAGCGCACAACGCTCGACGGCCCCATCATCTCCGCGACGCGGGTACCGGGCACGGTCGCGACCGGCGTCTGCGCGAACTGCGCGTTGCCGATCCGATGGTCCGAGTGCCCCACCGCGTCGGGCAGGTGCTGAATCAGGGTTCCGCCGAGTGCGACGTTCAATACCTGTGCGCCACGGCAGATTCCGAGCACCGGCAGTTTGCGCCGCAGCGCCGCGTCGAGCAGCGCGAACTCCCACGCGTCCCGGTCGGCCCGCGGCTTCTCCGTCGTCGGCAACGCTTCCTGGCCGTAGCGAGCCGGATCGATGTCGGAGCCGCCGGTGATGACCAAGCCGTCCAGACTGTCGAGCACCCGCTCGACGACGGCGGTGGTCACCGGCTGCGGCGGCAGCAGCAGCACCGTGCCACCCGCGTTCGTCAGACCGTCGATGTACACCGCGGGCAGGAAGCTCGCGTTCACGTCCCACACGCCGGTCTGCGATCGCTGCCGGTAGGTCGTCATTCCGATGAGCGGACCCGCCTCATCAAAGTCGTTCAAATCCGCGGACCCTCTCCCAATCGGTGACTGCACTGTTGAACGCGTCCAGTTCGATGCGCGCGTTGTTCAAATAGTGTGCAACGACGTCGTCGCCGAATGCCGCCTGGGCCACCGCGGACCCGCCGAACAGGTCCGACGCTTCGGCGAGCGTCGTCGGAAGCCGTTGTGCACCAGCGGTGTACGCGTTCCCGGCGCACGGCTCGCCGAGCTCGAGTTGCTGGTCGATGCCGTGCAGACCGCCTGCGATGAGCGCTGCGACGGCCAAGTACTGGTTGACGTCTCCGCCGGGTGCACGACATTCGACGCGCATGCCGTGCCCGTGCCCGACGACGCGCATCGCGCAGGTGCGGTTGTCGAGTCCCCATTCGACGGCGGTCGGAGCGAAGCTTCCGTCCACGAAGCGCTTGTAGGAGTTGATGTTCGGCGCGTAGAACAGCGTGAGCTCCCGCAGCGTCGCGAGCTGTCCGGCGACGAATTGGCGGAACATCGTCGACATGCCGTTCGGCGCGGCGTCGTCGGCAAAGACGGCGGCACCGTCGGTGCTGCGCAGCGAGATGTGGATGTGACAGCTATTGCCTTCGCGCTCATCGTATTTCGCCATGAAGGTGAGGCTCTTGCCGTGCTGGTCGGCGATCTCTTTGGCGCCGTTGCGGTAGATGGTGTGGTTGTCGCAGGTGACCAGGGCGTCGTCGTAGCGGAACGCGATCTCCTGCTGGCCGAGGTTGCACTCGCCTTTGACGCCTTCGCAGTACATACCCGCGCCGTCCATGCCGCGGCGGATGTCGCGCAGCAGCGGCTCCATTCGGGTCGACGCGTGGATGGCGTAGTCGACGTTGTAGTCGGTCGCCGGCGTGAGTCCGCGGTAACCGTCGGCCCAGGCCTTGCGGTAGCTGTCTTCGAAGACCATGAACTCCAGTTCGGTCCCGACGAAGGCCTGCAGGCCGCGCTCGGCGAGCCGATCGAGCTGCCGGCGGAGAATGGCGCGCGGCGACACCGCGACCGGGTCACCCGGACCGGACTCGCCGACCCAGGACAGATCGGCCATCACCAGCGCGGTCCCCGGCAGCCAGGGGATCAGCCGCAGCGTCGAGAAGTCGGGGGTCATCACCATGTCGCCGTAGCCCGATTCCCAGCTCGACGCCGCGTAGCCGCTGACGGTGTTCATGTCCACGTCGACGGCCAGCAGGTAGTTGCAGCACTCGCAGCCGTGCGCCGCAACGTCTTCGGAGAACAGTCGGGCGGACACACGTTTACCGGTAAGCCGCCCCTGCATGTCGGCGAACGCCACGATCACCGTGTCGACATCGCCCGCGGCGATCAGACGTTCCAGTTCGGGCAGGGCCAGCGGACCGGGACGACGGGACATATCACCGGGGCGGGCCGAATCGTGAGACATACAAGTCCTCTCTAATGCCGAGAAGCCAACCATTGGCGGCCGAACCCGAACGGGCCGCCACTAGATTTACACGACTTTCATCTCCAAAGGTAGGACAACAGACCTTTAACCGCCTAATGTCGCATTCGTCGAGCACTTCATCCGACCTTCCCCCGGTCCGCCCGCGAAGGAGTCCCACCTTGCCCGAAGCTCATGAACAAGTCGAAGCGCCGGCGAACGCCGACGAAGCGCACTTGGCGAAACTCGGCTACACCCAAGAACTTCAACGATCCTGGTCCGGCTTCTCCAACTTCGCGATCTCGTTCTCCATCATCTCGATCCTCGCCGGATGTTTCACCTCGTTCGGCCTCGGCTGGAACAACGGCGGTCCCGCGGCCATCGCCTGGGGCTGGCCGATCGTCTCGGTCTTCATTCTGATCATCGGCCTGTGCTTGGCCGAGTTGGTGTCGGCGTACCCGACGTCGGGCGGAATCTATTGGTGGGCAGCCAAACTCGGCGGAGCCAAGGCGGGCTTCTACACGGGGTGGCTCAATCTCATCGGGCTGATCGCGATCCTGGCGTCGGTCGCCTACGGATGCGCGACCTTTCTCGATCTGACCATCGGCACCTTCAGTCAGAGTTGGCTCGACGGCTACAGCCTCACCCGGACCTTCCTGATCTTCATCGCACTGCTCGTCATCGCCGCGGTGGTGAACATCTTCTCCGCACACCTGCTGGCGATCATCAACAACATCTCGGTGTGGTGGCATGTCGCGGGCGCGGCGGCGGTGATCCTGATTCTGTTCTTCGTCCCCAAGCAGCATGCGAGCTTCGCCGACGTCTTCACGCAGACGATCAACAACAGTGGAATCTTCGGTGGCGCAAAGGGAGTCGGCTGGGTGATCTTCGTCCTGCCGATCGCCGCGATTCTCACGCAGTACACGATCACCGGCTACGACGCCTCCGCGCACCTGTCCGAGGAGACCAAGAGCGCCGCCGACGCCGCGGCGAAAGGCATCTGGCAGTCGATCTTCTACTCGGCCATCGGCGGCTGGATTCTGTTGCTGGCCTTCCTGTTCGCCGTCAACGACCCCGACGCGGTGTCCAAGAGCGGCGGCAGCGTTGCGACCATCTTCTCGCAGGCGATGAGCACCAACTGGGTGGTGATCGTCCTGTTCATCTCCACCGCGGGGCAGTTCTTCTGCACGATGGCCTGCCAGACGAGTGCCTCGCGCATGCTGTTCGCGTTCAGCCGCGACCGCGCGGTCCCCGGTCACCAGTTGTGGTCGGCCGTCAACTCGAAGCGGGTGCCGGCGAACGCCGTCATGATCACCGCGATCATCGCGGCCATCATCACATTGCCCGCACTGGTCGCCGTCGACATCAACGGCGCCCCGGTGCCGGTCGCCTTCTTCGCGGTCGTGTCGATCGGCGTCGTCGGGCTGTATCTCGCCTTCGCGGTGCCGATCTACTACCGCTGGCGGCAGGGTGACGACTTCGAGATCGGTTCGTGGAATCTGCGCGGCCATCACCGCTGGATGGCCCCGGTCGCCATCGTCGAGATCATCCTGACCTCGATCATCGCGATGTTCCCGACCAGCCTCGGCGGCATGCCGTGGGATCCGAGTTTCGAATGGAAGTATGTGAACTACACGCCGCTGCTGGTCGGCGGGGTGCTCATCGCGCTGTACATCTACTGGCACGTCAGCGTGAAGAAATGGTTCACCGGTCCCATCAAACAGGTGCAGGCGGACTGAGCGAAAAGCCGTCTGCCGCACCGATACAGGGTCGACAATAGGACGATGACATCGCATGTCCCGGATACTCACGTCAGCCCCGTGTGGGGCGACGAAGCCCCCATCGTCGCCGACGTCGTCGGGCTGATCTCGCGGCGGATCACCCGATCGTCGGATCCCAAGACCACCGCGCGCACCGCGTCCGAACTGGCCGCGGACGCGGGCACGACGATCACCGCCGCGGGATTGGGCAGCGCGCAGGCGCTGCGCATCTTCGAAGACGTCCTCGCGCCCGCCACCCGGGCGCAGGACGACCCCTACAATCTCGCCTACATTCCGGCGGCTCCCACCCAGGCGGCTCGCGCGTTCGACGCGGCGGTGAGCAGTTTCAACATCTTCGCGGGCACCTGGGAGGCGGGAGCCGGGGCGATCTTCGCCGAGAACGAGGCGTTGGGGTGGCTGATCGACCTGCTCGGCTGGCCGTCGACCGCGGGCGGCTGCTTCGTGTCGGGCGGCACCATGGGCAATTTGTCCGCGCTGGTCGCCGCGCGCAGCCATGTCCGCCACCTGCGTGGCCGCGACGCCGCGGGAGCCATCTTGTGCACGGTCGACGCCCATTCGTCCATTTCGGCGGCGGCGCGGGTGATGGACGTCGAGGTGGTTCTCGTCGACGAGGACGATCGCGGGCACCTGACCGGCACCGCGACGCGCGCGGCATTGGCCGAGCATCCGGAGGTCTTCGCCGTGGTCGCGTCGTCGGGTACGACCAATGGCGGCGTCGTCGACGACATCGCCGACCTCGCCGATGTCTGCGAGGAATTCCAGATCTGGCTGCACGTCGACGGCGCCTACGGCGGTGCGGGGCTCGCGGCGCCGTCGGTTCGCGACCGGTTCGACGGGATCGAGCGGGCACACAGCTTCGTCGTCGATCCGCACAAGTGGCTGTTCGCGCCGTACGACTGCTGCGCACTGCTCTACCGTGACGTCACCCTGGCGCGCGCGGCGCACGCGCAGCACGCCAGCTACCTGGACCTCATCGATCGGGAGGCCTGGAATCCGGCCGACCTCGCGATTCACCTGAGCCGTCGGGCCAGGGGCCTGCCGCTGTGGTTCAGTCTGGCGGTGTACGGAACCGATCGGTACACCGAGGCGATCGAGCGAACGGTCGCGACCGCGCGCGCGATCGCCCACGCCATCGACGAGTGCGACTGGTTGCGACTGCTGCTCGCGCCGGAACTGTCGGTGCTCGTTTTCGACCGTCCCGGCTGGTCGGACGACGACTACAACCGCTGGTCGAGCCGACTCGCACGCGAGGGACTGCTGCTGTGCGTGCCCACCCGCTGGAAGGGCCAGACCGCGCTGCGACTGGCCATCGTGAACCCGGCGACGCAGGCGCAGCACACCATCGACGTGCTCCGGGAGACCACTGCCCAGCAGCCCGACTGAGCGCCTCAGCTACCCGACGTCGAGATCCAGATCGCCCGAGTGTCCCTCGGCGCGGACCCGTTCGATGGCGCGCATCTTGTTCACGGCGTCGAGCGCAGCCACCTTGTACCCCTCGGCCAGCGTCGGGTAGTTGAAAACGCTGTCGACGAGGTAGTCGACGGTGCCGTCGCACCCCATCACGGTCTGCCCGATGTGGACCAATTCCGTTGCGTTGGAACCGAATGCGTGTACGCCGAGCAAGGTTCGCCGGTCGGCGTGGACGAGCAGTTTGAGCATGCCGAAGGAATCGCCCATGATCGCACCGCGGGCGAGTTCGCGGTAGCGTGCGATGCCAACCTCGAACGGCACGTTGTCTTTCGTCAGTTCGTCTTCGGTGCGCCCGACGTAGCTGATCTCGGGAATCGAGTAGATACCGATCGGCTGCAGTTCGGCGCGCGTCTGACCGACCGGCTCCCCGAACGCGTGGTACGCCGCTCGACGCCCCTGCTCCATCGACGTCGCGGCCAGTGCCGGAAATCCGATGACGTCGCCGACGGCGTAGATGTGTCCCACCTCGGTGCGGCAGTCGGCGTCGACGGTGAGTCGGCCGCGGGAGTCGGGCGTGAGTCCGGCGGCGTCGACCTTGAGTTCGTCGGTCACGCCCTGCCGCCCGGCCGAGTAGAGAACGGTGTCGGCGGGGATCTTCTTGCCGGATTCGAGGACGGTGAGTGTGCCCGACGGATGGCGTTCGACGCTGAGCACGGATTCACCGAACCGGAAGGTCACGCCGCGTTCACGCAGCTGATACTGCAGCGCCTCGATGATCTCGCGATCGCAGAAGTCGAGCATCGACGGACGCTTCTCGATGACGGTGACCTTGGTGCCGAGGGCCGCGAACATCGAGGCGTACTCGATGCCGATGACGCCCGCCCCGACGACCACCATCGACGGCGGCACGTGGTCCATGCCGAGGATCTGATCGGAGTCGACGATGGTGGCACCGTCGAAGTCGACACCGGACGGGCGCGCCGGCCTGGTCCCGACGGCGATGACGACCTTGTCGGCGGTCACCTTCTTGAGGTCCCCGCTCGCACCCTCGACGTCGATCTCGTGCGGACTCACGAACGTCGCGCTGCCCAGGATGAGGTTGACCCGGTTGCGCGACAACTGGTTCTGGATTACGTCGATCTCTTTGCCGACGACGTGCATCGTGCGCGCGGAAAGGTCGGCGACGGTGATCTCATTCTTGAGCCGGTACGACTGACCGTAGAGTTCACGCTGGTTGAGACCGGTGAGGTAGAGCACCGCCTCGCGCATCGTCTTCGACGGGATGGTGCCGGTGTTGATGCACACGCCGCCGACCATGTCGCGCCGCTCGACGACGGCCGCACGCTTCCCGAGTTTCGCCGCGGCGATCGCCGCCTTCTGCCCAGCCGGGCCAGAGCCGATGACGACGAGGTCGTAATGATCCACTGCTCTACTCCAAAGCCTGATCGGGTCGGCGTTCGACGCCGGGACTGTACGGACCGCCCCATTGTGGCCCACGAGCAATCGCGCCACGAGTCAAACGGGTCAGGTCACTCGATCAGACTCCGGAGTCGACCGGCCACGGACCGGCACAGAGACGCGGGAGCGAGGCGGTATCGCTGGTCTCGCGCCCACGCTCTGGGCTGGTGGTGGTGCTCGTCAGAACACGCTGTTGGGATCATAGAACTTGTCGACGTTGTTGCAGCCGATGCCGACTGCCAGGGTGTAGGAATTCGGCGGATAGTCCGACGGCTTCTTGTGCCCCAGCGCAATGTCGATCGCTATGGTCAGTGCTTGCTCGGTGGCAAGATTCGGCGAATTCAACCCGGTCGACAGATAGCGTCCGCGGCACCCGTCACGTTTGATCAGCGCGAGCGCTTCGCGTTGCCCGTCGGCAGCCGCAGCGACATACACATTCCTATACTTGGGGTTCCCCGATACCACGTTGTACGCGCCAAGCACCATCGCATCATTGAGTCCCATCACCAGATCGACATTCGGATGCGCGGCCAGCATCGTTTCCGCGGCCACCTGACCGGTGTCCTGCTGGTAAAGGCCGTCTTGTTCCGATTCGATCGTGTACTTGACACCGCCGTCGGTCAATCCCTGCAGGAACCCCTTGCGCCTGGCCGGACCCACGAATTCATCGGTCGGCGAGCCGGTGATGACGACCATCGAAATCTGCGATTTGCCCATTGCCTTGAAACGTTCTGCGGCAAGTTTTCCCGCACCCTGGCCGATGGCGAAGGAATTGGATTGGACCGCAGTCGTACCGGTTCCGGGGACCGCCGTGTCGACGTAAATCACTGGAACTTGCGAACCGATCTGCTTCATGTTCCACACCTGCCCCTTGACGCTCGTAGCATTCACTATCAGCACGCTTGCGCCTTGCGCCAGCATCGCCTGCATCTGGTTGAGTTGAATCGCCGGATCCTTGTTGGCGCTCTGGAATAGGAGCTTGAATCCCTTCTTACGCGCGATCTCATCGGCGAGTTGTTTCATCGCGGCGAAATATGGGGCCTGAACTTGTTGCTGCGCGAAACCGATCGTCACCTCGCGCACATTTGAACGTACACCGCCGAATGGTTGATTGGTCGGCGTGAGATCGGGATAGATGCTGCCGCAGGCGCTGAGAACTGCGACGAGACCTACCGCACCGATCGTGCCTGCCACGCGCCGGCGTAGCCGATCAGATCGACGCCTCATGACGCTGCACTCTCGGTACTGGGCACCTGCTTCTTACGTCGACGGAACTGTACGGTCGCCAGGGTCACAGCGACGAGGATCAGTCCACCCCGGAAAGCGTCCTGAAGGAATGACGACACATTGAGCAGCGAGAGCAAGTTGGCGATCACTTGGAAGATGAACGTGCCGACGACTGCTCCGAACACAGTTCCTCGCCCACCGGACAGTGCGGCACCGCCGATGACCACTGCTGCGATGGCCTCCAGTTCCATCAGATTGCCGGCCAACGCGGTACCACTCGCGAAGCGTCCCAGGAACAGCCAGCCGCCCAGTCCGCACAGCAATCCGGCGAGAACATACACCGACAACAGCGTCGATTTCACGGGCACACCCGAGCTCTGCGCGGCGGCCTTGTTGCTTCCGATCGCGTATACCCGTCGACCCCACACCGTGCGATAGAGAAGGACGGCGATGACGGCAATCATCGCCACCCAGATCAACGCCAGCACCGGCACGCCGAGAAGTGTGGACTGACCGAAGCGTGCGAAGGATTCCGCGGCGCCAGGCACTATCGGGATTCCCTCGCCGTAGGCGTACACGAGTCCGCGAGCCAAGGCGAGCATACCCAGGGTGACGATGAACGGCTCGAGACCTCGGTAGGCGACCAGCCATCCGTTGACGAACCCGACCACACCGCCGACGACCAGTGCCACGAGCAGCGCCAGGAACATCGAACTTCCGCCGAACATACCGGCCGCGAGCACTGCGGCGAGTCCGAGATTCGACCCGACGCTGATGTCGATCCCTCCGGTGAGTACCACGATCAGCTCTGCGAGCACCACCACGCCGATAATCGACACCTGCAGAAACAGGTTCGTCAAGTTCGTTCCGGTGAGAAAGGCCGAACTCGACACGGATGCGATGATCACAAGTGCGAGCAAGATATACAGTGCGTACTGCTGCTTCAGCCAGGCAAGCGCCGCACCGCCGCGACTGAGTTCATCGGGCGGTCGGTTGACGTCGATGGCCTCGGTTGAACTAGCGACCATGATCAGTTACCTCCGTGGGAATTGCCGGCGGGCTCGACACCCGCGGCGGAAGAATTTGCTGAGCTGGATTTGGGACCGACCAGCGCGGTTCTAATCAAGTCGTCGGTATCGGCCTCGGTCGGATCGAACTCGCCGACGACCTCGCCATTTCTCATCACGAGTATTCGATGGCACAGCGACAACAGTTCGTCGGCTTCGCTCGACACCACGAGAACCGCACAGCCCTGTGCGGCGACGGAGTGAATGATCTCGTAGATATTGGCGCGTGCGCCGACATCGATCCCTTTCGTCGGCTCATCGAGGACGATGAAGTCAGGCTGGGTCTCCAGCCATTTCGACACGACCACTTTTTGTTGATTTCCCCCGCTCAGCGTCGACGTCAGCGTCGTACGACCGCCCTTCACTTGAAATTCCCCGATGAGCTCGTCGGCCCGACGTCGTTCGGCCGCTACCCGGATGATCCCGCCCGGCGACATCGCGGGCAGGGCGGCGAGAGTCATATTCTTTCCGTTGTCGAAATCCTTGACGAAGCCTTCCAATCGTCGGTCTTCGGTCACGTAGACGATTCGACGCTTCAAAGCATCGCCCGGCGAACTCAACCGTTCAGCGACTGCGTTGAGCTCGATCGTGCCGCTCGCCGCAGAACGCTGGCCGGTGACCGACCGTGCCACCGAGGAACGGCCACTGCCCACCAAACCGTAGAGTCCGACGATTTCGCCACGTGCGATGTCGAAGGACACTCCGCGGGCGCTGCCGCCCCACAGCTGACGGACTTTCACCAACGGCGGCCTACCATCGACGACAACGGGTTTCGGCCTGTCGAGCGCCTTGAGTGCTCGGCCGATCATCATTGTGGTGATCTCATCCGGGTCGGTCTGCGCGGTCTGTTTGATCCCGACGAGTCTGCCCGTCCGGAACACGGCAATCCGATCGGACATCGCGAACACTTCGTTCATGCGATGCGACACGAACACAATCGCAGTTCCCGCCGCCTTCTCTCGCGCGACCAAGTCCAGAATGTCCTTGAAATGTTCCTCACTGGTAGACGCGGTCGTCTCGTCCAGGATCATGATCTTGTGCGCGCTCACCTCCGCCCGACTCAGCGACAACATCTGCCGCTGACCGGGGCCCAGCTCGCCCGCTCGATCGCGCGTCCGCAGATTCGACAACCCGACCGTCGCCAGAACTTCACGGGTTCGCGCGCTATTGGTGTCCGTCTTGCGGGCCCACGGTCGAATATCAGATCCGGCCCGGAGTTTGTACAGCCAGACGTTCTCGCCGACGGTGAAGTCGTCGATGATCAGCGGCTCCTGGTGCATCATCAGGACACCCGCCTGCTCCGCTTCAGCTGCATTGCGCACCGGACGGTCGTATCCGGTCACGTGGATTTCGCCGGCCGTCGGAGTCTCGACGCCGGCCAGAAGTTTGGCGAATGTCGACTTACCCGCCCCATTCGCGCCACACACGGCGAGCACTTCGCCCGCGTAGCCTTCCAAACTGACCCCGTCGAGTGCTCGCACACCCGGATAGTGCTTCTTCACATCGATCGCCCGATAAGCGACGTCACCCGATTTCGGGCGTCCTCTATTATCGTCTGTAGTCACGCATCGCTCCTTGCTACAGGGATTCGTACGGGAGTTATGTCGCGGCATCGCGGGGCGTCGAGTCGTACCTCGACGCCCCGCACCGCACGGCTAGGGAGTCAGCTGGATTTTCAACCCCTCCCCCCGGCGAAGCGTCTCGAACGCGGCCGGATAATCGTCCAAGTCTTCGCAATGCGTCAACAACGCATCGACATTCACCAAGCCGCCCGCGATCAGGTCGAGCGCCGGCGCATAGGAATCGAGGACCGCCATCGACCCGACGACGGTGATCTCCTCGTAGTAGAGGCGGTAGGGCGAAATCTGAACGCTCGCCTCCGGCGGCGCGACGCCGACCTGAACGAACCTGCCGCCCTTGGCGATTGCACCGAATGCCTCTTCGATTGCCGCGGGTACGCCGGTGGCATCGATGACGAGGTCGAATCCAGCCGGTTCCACGCTGAGTGCGTCTGAGATGGCCGCGAACGTGTCGGTGAAACCTACCTGGGCGCCGATCGGACGACGGTCCGCTTTGCGTTCGACCAGCGCGAGGCGTCTTGCGCCCCCACGAAGGTACAACTGCCCGGTCAGTAGGCCCATTGTTCCGCCGCCGACTACGAGAATTGACTCGCCGACACGTGGCGGCGCCATCGCAGTTGCGTGTACGGCACATGACAACGGCTCGATCGCGGCAGCCTGCGCGAACGACATCGACTCCGGAATATGGTGGCAATTCCGCGCGGGCACGACGACGAATTCGGCCGCGGCGCCGTCGACGGTGTCGCCGATGGCACCCCAGTTCTCACAGAGGTTGCCTCGCCCGACCCGGCACCAGCGACAATGGCCGCAGAACAGCGATGGATCGACTGCAACGCGATCGCCTATCCGCAGGTAATCCACTTGCGCGCCCAGCGCGACGATTTCGCCCGCGAATTCATGACCAGGGGTGATGGGAAACGGGGTCGGCGGAAATAGGCCCGCGGCGATATTGAGATCGGATCCGCAGATTCCCACCGCACCAACCTTGACTACTGCCTCACCGGCCAACGGCGTAGGATCGGCTTTCTCGCCGACCCGCATCACGCCCGGCTCCTCGTAGATGACCGCTCTCATGTCGCGCACGACCTTTCATTGTTGGATTTGACACGCTCGACGTCGTGGGACGGCGCTTCGTGGCAGTCAGTTCTCCAGCCCCGACCACGACACGACACGACTGAACCGGTCCAGTAGTTCGTCACGATTAGCCCCGCTGCGCGGGGTCGCTGCGACCCTCCAGGAGGGCGCCCATCGACGGGCGAGGTCATGAACCTCGACTCCGTCCACGATGGCCGCGGCCTGCACTGCGGCTCCGGCCGCCGCGGTCTGGGGTTCGTCGACGACGTACACCGGGCGCCCAGCCAAGTCGGCCAGCAACTGGCGATAGGCCGGCGACGCGGCACCTCCACCCGTGACGGCCAACCGACCGTCAACTCGGATGCCGAGCCCGGTGAACGCGTCGATGCCGCCGACGAGCCCGGCAACCACTCCTTCGTATGCAGCCCGCGCAACCTGCTCGCGAGTGGTTCCCGACCGCAGCCCAGACAGCGTCCCGACGGCGGAGGGTCGGTCGGGGACACGCTCACCGTCGAGGAACGCCGCGAGCACGGGCCGCTCCGGATCGTCGGCGGGTGCTGCGAGGGCGAGGTCGCTCAGCTCCTGATGGCTGACGTTCAGGAGACGCGCGAACATGTCGGTGACCTTTGCCGCATTCAACGTGCAGAACACCGGAAGGTAGCCGCCGGCGGCATCGGCATTGCCGTTGATTCTCCCCGCGAGGTCGACGACTGGAACTGTGGTGCAGGCGTAGACCACGCCTGAAGTACCCAGGGACACAACAACATCGCCCGGGAGCACTCCCATTCCCAATGCTGCCGCCTGATTGTCGGCAGTGCCCGGCCCGACAACCGTGGCCGGCGACAACCCCAAGGTTTGTGCGGTCGACGGAGTGAGCGTTCCGGCGGGTTCGTCGTGCGCCAGCACCTTGGGCAGCATCGACGTCCAGTTCCGGGTCTCGTCGACGAGATCGAGCAGCCCGAAATCCCAACGACGTCGGACCGGATCGAAGTAGCCCGTTCCCGACGCGTCCCCGGCATCGGTGACCGCCGCGCCGGTGAGTCGCCACGTGAGCCAGTCGGCCGGCACCATCACCTGCGCCGTTCGTGCGAGTGCGTCGGGCTCGTGCTCGGCCAGCCAGGCCAGCTTGGCTATCGTGAATGCGGCCGGCGGAACACTGCCGCACCGCTGAACCCATTGATCACGACCAAGACGGTCGACAAGACGACTCGCCTGTTCCGCCGAGGTGGTGTCGTTCCACAGTTTCGCCGGCCGAATGACCTGTCCGGCTTCGTCGACGACTACCAATCCGTGTGCTTGAGCGGCCACCGACATCGCCACGACTGCGGATCCATCGATCTCTCCCGAGGTGAGTGCCGCCGACATGGCTCGTGTCAGAGCCGTCCACCAGTCGGACGGATCCTGCTCACTGACCGGGGGTGTCGTCGGCGGATGTGCACTCGACCCAGACGCGACCGTCGCGCCGCTGACCGCATCGCGCAGCACCACCGTGCACGATTGCGTCGACGAATCCACGCCGGCGACGAGACGCGTGTGAGTTGAACCGCTCATGCCGGGTCCGACAGAGTAGGCAATGCGGCCGGCAGTTCACTCTTCTCGCCGACGGCGCCCGACGGGTGTGCCGCAAGTACCTGAGACCAGCTGTAACCACTGATCTGCATCAGAACGGTTGCCAGTGCATCACCCCACGCGGCGACCGCGATGCTCGAACCCATCGCAGCGATGCCGCCGGGATCAGCAAGGTCAGTCTGCGGAATCACCGCGACCACGTCGGATTGACGCGCGAGTGCCGCCTCCGGCGACGCGGTGACCGCAAGGATCTGTGCGCCACGTGATTTCGCCAGTGAGACAAACGAATTGAGCTCCGCGGAGTTGCCGCCCTTGGAGACCGCCAACACCACCTCGCCGGAGGTCACCGCACCGAGTCCGCCATGCAGCGCGTCACCGGGGTGGAGGTACATCGCCGGAGTCCCGGTCGTCGAGAGCAGGTGCGCGAGACGCGCTGCGATCGGACCGGAGGTCCCTACGCCGACGGTGACGACCTTGCCGGACGCCGCGGTGATCAGCGCCACAGCATCGACAAAACCCGTCAACGATTCGGCCACGGCGGCCACCGCTTGCGCCTCGGCCTCGATACGCAACCGGGCAGCATCGAGAATCGCTGCGCGCGAGTCTCTTTCGCCGATACTCATTGGGAATCTTCTCCTCTTTCGGTTTGAGCGGGTTCTGGATCCGACGTTGACGGATCGACGACGTCGGTCGGCACTCCGATGTCGCGAAGGTGCCCGAGGATGTCTGCGGGCGCCTGTGAATCGGTGATCACCAGATCGAAGGTGTTGAGTTCAGCGGTCTTGTTCTGCGCCGCAACTCCGAACTTGGTGTGATCGGCGACCAGAATGACCTTGGTCGAATGGGCAATCGCCAACCTCGAGATCGCTGTCTCGAACATGTCGTGGTTCGTCACGCCGTTGGTTCGATGGACACCGCCGCACCCGAAGAAGCCCCAGTCCATGTGCAGTTGCGCGAGATTGTTCTCGGTCAGCGGACCGTAGACGGAACCCTCGTTCGCGCGCACGACGCCACCGGGCAGGATGACGGTGATCCCAACATTTGGCACCAGCAAGTTGGCAATTGGCAATGCATTCGTCACGACGGTGATGCCTTCGAGCTGCACCAACTCCTCGGCGATCGCGTACGTCGTTGTGCCGTAGTCGAGGAACACCGTGTCGGCGGGCCCGACCAACTGGGCCGCCGCGCGCGCGATCGCCCGCTTGGCCGCCGCGTGGCTGGTTCGCCGCGCCACATAGGCCGTCTCATGGTTTCCCGAGGTCAGCACCGCACCACCGCGTACTTTGGTCAACAGACCCGCACGGTCTAGCTGGTACAGATCCTTGCGCACCGTTTCGCGGCTGACATCGAGCGTCTTGGTCAGTTCACCTATCTCAACTGACTCCTGTGCCCGAACCATTGCGACGATCCGCGCCTGTCGTTCGACGGTGCCGATGACACTCTCCGTTCGCCGAGAGTCGGTCACGGTGTGACCGCACTCACTTTGCGTTTGCCAACATAATGTTGCCATTACGCCAAGTCGAGTGTCAAGGCATTCCCCGATTCACCCCCGCCTGCTGCCACAGGCCAGCTGTTTCGTCGTCGCGAACCGCCACGTCTAATCACTGAAGCCATTGCGTGACAGGGGATCCCAGCCCCACGACGAATCGGCGGCATCCGCCAATCAACGAGTTTGCGAATGCCCAAACGGGAGCCCGATCAGACGTGACCCCCGCACTACCCCTGGCACGTCGGGCACCAGAACAGGTTGCGCCCCTCCAGCACCGACGTGAGCACCGGCGTCGAGCAGATCCGGCACGGTTCACCGGCGCGCCGGTAGACGTAGGTGCGGGGTCGGTCCGGCGCGTACGACGGCGCGCCACGATCGTGTTCGGCGCGCACCACGTGCATCTTGCCGCGCCGCACACCGATCGGCATCAGGTCGAGAAGGTCGTGCCAGATTCCATCGAACTCATTGCGCGACAACGACTTTCCCATCCGCATCGGATCGATGCCGGCTCGGAAGAGAACCTCGGCGCGATACACGTTCCCGACGCCGGCGAGCACTTTCTGATCCATCAGCAGTGCGCCGACCGGCCTCGACGATCGGGCGATCGCCCGGAACGCGGCGGCCGGGTCGGCGTCGTCCCGCAGCGGGTCGGGCCCCAACCGCCCGACGAGGGCGTCGAGCTGATCGGGCGTCATCAACTCACACTGGTTGGGTCCGCGCAGATCGATCCCCACGTCGCGCCCGACGACCCGCATCCGGATCTGCCCGACGGGGTCGGGCATCGGCGTCGGTTCCTCGGTGAACGCGCCGTAGAGCCCGAGATGGATGTGTACCAGACGCTCGTCCGCGCGCTTACGTGAGCCGGCCGGCCGGTAGGACTGCACCAGATGCTTACCCCACGCCTGCGCGCCGGCGAACACCATCCCGTCGAGGATCGCCGCCTCGTTCGCGAATCGACCCTGGGGGCTGGTGACCGCGACGACCTGCCCGCCCAACAACCGCTGCTGCCGCCGCGCGAGGCGGTGCAGGGTATGCCCTTCGGGCATCTACTCCGGCAACGCCGGCGCGACGCCGGTGCGCTCGTACTCGCCGATGATGTCGATACGATTCTGATGCCGCGGCTCCTCCGACCACGGCGTCGACACGAATGCGTCGACGATGGCCAGCGCCTCTTCTTTCGAGTGCATACGTCCGCCGATGCCGACCAGTTGCGCGTTGTTGTGCTGACGTGCCAACTGCGCCGTCTCGACGCTCCAGGCCAACGCACAGCGCGCGCCGGGCACCTTGTTGGCGGCGATCTGCTCGCCGTTTCCGCTGCCGCCCAACACGATTCCCAGGCTTCCCGGGTCGGCGACAGTGCGCTGAGCAGCCGCGATGCAGAACGCGGGGTAGTCGTCGAGCGCGTCGTATTCGTGCGCTCCACAGTCGACGACGTCATGACCCGCGGCAGTCAGATGTTCGGCGATCTGATTCTTCAATTCGAAACCGGCATGGTCGGCACCCAGATAGACACGCATGGCGTCACTATAGTTTGGAGGCGTGGACCCACAACCTTCGCTCCCCCACCAGGCGTCGTCGGGCGGTGCTGCGGCTGCCGGCGGCGAGCCGACGTCGGCGCCCGATCCCAGCACCGTCACCCCCATCCCCTCGGTACCCGGCGTCGTACCCGGCACGGCCGGATCGCCTGCCGCCGCAACCGCGACACCACCGCAGGTGCCCGGTTATCCGTCGCAGTGGTTGCCGCCGGCCAAGTACGCGGACGGTCCGCACCGGCATCCATGGGAGATCCCGACGCTCGTCGTCATTCTGCTGCTGACGGCCGCGGTCTACGCCTTCGCCATCCTGATGGTGATGCTGGGCGACCTCAGCGGGTGGTATCTGTCCGCGCTGCTGCTGCCGATCCTGTACGTCTTCATCCGTGGGACCACGCTCGCGTCGATGCGCGTCAACGGTGTCCAGATGACACCGACGCAGTTTCCCGAGGGGTATCAGATGGTCGTCGACGCCGCCGCGCGCTACGGCCTCGAGTACGTGCCTGATGCGTATGTCATGAGCGGCAACGGCACCATCAACGCGATGGCGTCGGGCCACGGGTTCCGCCGGTTCATCGTCGTGTACTCCGATCTGTTCGAGATCGGTGGCCAGGCGCGCAGCCCGGAGGCGCTGCGGTTCATCATCGGCCACGAGGTGGGACACATCGCCGCCGGGCACACGTCGTATTGGCGACAGGTGACGACCGGACTCATCATGCAGGTGCCGTTCCTCGGGTCGCTGCTGTCGCGTACCCAGGAGTACACCGCCGACAACTTCGGCTACTACACCCAGCCGTCCGGCGCACCCGGCGCCATCGGCGTCCTCTCGGCGGGCAAGTACATGCTCTCCGCCGTCGACTTCGACGAGTTCGCCGACCGGGCGACGCGCGAGAAGGGTCTGTTCGTATTCATCGTGAACGCGATGTCGTCGCATCCGGTCCTCACCTGGCGTGCCGCGGCGCTGCGCGACCGCACCCGCGGCGGGTCGATTCTGCTACGACCCCGCGTCCTCAAGCGCGGCATCGGCAACGGCAACGCGATGCCCGTGGTCCCCACGCCGCATCCGGCCGCGCAGCCGCCCGGTGCGTTGCCGAACGGTCTGGAGTCGCAGACCAGACCGTAGCCCGCAGTTCCGACGCAACGGCCCAGCTCCGACACCTTCCGTGAGGGTCGGACCTGGGCCGGTTCTATCGGATCTACCGGCTCAGTCGAACTCGGGATCCTCGGTGCGGGTCCGCTTCAGCTCGAAGAAATGCGGGTTGGCGGCCACCGCGACGACGCCGTCCCAGAGGGTGCCCGCCTCCTCACCGCGCGGGATCCGCGAGAGCACGGGGCCGAAGAACGCGATGCCGTTGATGTGGATGGTCGGGGTGCCGACGTCGGGCCCGACCTTGTCCATGCCCTCGTGATGGCTGGTGCGGATCGCGGCGTCGAACTCCTCGGAGTCGGCCGCCTCGGCCAGCGACGCGTCGAGGCCGACGTCGGCGAGCGCGCCGGCGATGACGTCGTCGAAATCCTTGTTGCCCTGGTTGTGGATTCGCGTGCCCATCGCCGCGTACAGCGGGGCGAGGATCTCGTCGCCCTTCTGCGCTGCCGCGGCGGCGAGCACCCGCACCGGACGCATCGCGGGTGCGAGCATCTCGCGGTAGCTGTCGGGAATGTCCTTGTCCTCGTTGAGAACCGACAGACTCATGATGTGGAAATTCACGTCGATATCGCGCACCTGCTCGGCTTCCAGGATCCAGCGCGAGGTGATCCAGCACCACGGACACAGCGGATCGAACCAGAAATCGACACGATTCTTCTCAGACACTTAGGGCTTCCCTTCGACATTTCGACGCCACGACATCGGAGTCAACCGTTGTCGCCGGGTGAATCATTCCCGTCGGTGACCGCAAATCAGTCACGTTTGGGGCCGACCCACACCTGCTGCGCGTTCACGAACTCGTGAATGCCCGCCTTGCCCAGTTCGCGTCCGTATCCGGACCGTTTGACGCCTCCACTGGGCAGGCGCGGATCGGTCTTGACGATGCCGTTCACCGCGACCTGCCCAGCGACGATCTCCCGCGCGAGCGCCTCACCGCGCTCGGCCGTGGACCACACACTCGCGGCGAGCCCGTAGGGAGTCGCATTGGCGAGGTCGACGGCGTGTTCGGCATCGACGGCGACGAGCACCGCGGCAACCGGGCCGAACGTCTCCTCGGCGCATGCCGCCATCCCCAGCCGGACGTCGGTCAGCAACGTCACCGGATAGAAGAACCCCGCGCCGGTGGGGATCTCACCGCCGAGCAGGCAGCGGGCACCGGCGGCCACCGACTCGGCGACCTGCCGATGCAGATTGTCGCGCAGGTCGGCGCGGGCGATCGGACCCACCTGGGTCGCCTCCTCGCGCGGATCGCCGACGACCAACGCCGCCAATCGCTTCCGTAACAACTCGACGAACTCGTCGTGGACCGACCGTTCGACGATGATGCGCTTCGCCGCGATGCACGACTGTCCCGCGTTGATGATCCGCGACAGTGCCACGACGTCGGCGGCCGCCTCCAGATCGGCGTCCCGCAGGACGATGCACGGATCGGATCCGCCCAACTCCAGCACCGACGGCTTGATCTCGCTCCCCGCGATCGACGCCACCGCGGCACCGGCACGATCAGAGCCGGTGAACGAGACCGCCTTGATCCGCCGATCGCGGATCACCCGCTCGACGTCGGCGGTCGCGGCCGGGAGGGTCGTGAACACACCGTCGGGGGCACCGGCCTCGCGGAAGACGCGATCGATGGCCGCGGCACAACCGGGGACATGCGGATCATGCTTGAGCACCGTGGTGTTCCCGGCCATCAACGCCGGAGCGGCGAACCGAAACGCCAACCAGTAGGGCGCGTTCCACGGGAGGACGCCCAGCACCGGCCCCAGCGGCAGGTACTGCACGTAGCTGCGGGTGGCATCGGATTCGATGACGTCGGACGCGAGATACCGCTCGGCGTTGTCGGCGTAGTGATCCGCCGCCCAGGCGGCCTTCCCCACTTCGGCCCGGGCCTCGACGATCGGCTTGCCCATCTCCTCCGTCATCAGCATCGCGTGCTCGTCGACGTCGGCGCGCAGCCGGGCGGCGACGTCGCGCAGGAGTTGTGCTCGCCGTTCGAAAGTCTCACGGCCCCAACGAATGTAGGCAGCCTCCGCACGCGCGATGACGCTGTCGATATCCGACGCCGTGGCGGCCGGGATCTCGCGGACGATCTCGCCCGACGTCGGGTCGGTGGCGATCAGGGTGCTCACAACGCATCCTCCTCGGTGTCGGCGCGCGTCAGCGCAAGCGCGCTCTGCGTGGACTCGTGCACGGTGAAGTCCTCGTCGAGGGTGAAGAAGGATTCGCAGCCGTCGTCGGTGACGCGGATGGTGTCGGAGATGCCGACGGTCTTGTCACCGTCGACACCCCACATCCACGGGATCACATGAAAGGTCATACCGGATTCCAGGACATGGGCATCGCCGGGGTTCAGACTCAGGATGTAGCCCTCGTCCCACGACGGCGGGAACGCGATACCGATCGAGTAGCCGGACCGCGTCACCAGCCGGGCGTCGACGGTGTTGTCCGAAATGATCCGGCGCACCAGAGAATCGGCGTCGGATACGGTCAACCCGGGTCGCATCACCGCCCGCAGTTCGGCCAGCGCGAGTTTCATCCGATCCTGCGCGAGCCGCATCGACGTCGACAGTTCCCCGTTGACGGCGGTCCGCATCAGCGCGGTGTGATAGCGGCGGTAGCAACCACCCACCTCGAGGAAGACGTGCTCACCGGGCTCGATGGTGCGGCCCTCCCAGGTCGCATGGCCGATCATGCTGCGCGGTCCGGACGCGACATAGGGCATCACCGCGGGGAACTCCCCGCCCGCCCGGAACATCGCCGCGGAGATCGCCGCGGCGACGTCGTTCTCGGTGTTGCCCGGCACCGCCGCGGCCAGTCCGGCGGCCATGCCGGCCTCTGCCGCTGCGGCGGCCTTGCGCATCACCTCGATCTCGACGTCGGACTTCCTCGCCCGCCCGGCTTCGACGATGCCGAAACAGTCCATCAGCAGGCCCTGCTGAAACGACGTGTGCACGCGGTCCTGTTGATAGGCCGGGAAGAAGTAGCTATTACGTTCGTAGCCGACGCGTTTGGTGCCCAGCCCCGACTGATTGAGGGCGAGCACGAGCTCCTGGATGGCGTCACCGGTGTCGGGATAGGGCCGGGTCCGCTCCACCCAGGTACGAGCGACGACGTTGGACTCCTCCATCGCCCGGGTGATCATCACCGGTTCGTCGTCGATCGGCACGATGAGCGCCTGGAAGAACGAATAGCCGGTGGTCTGATAGTCGGTGAGATACATCAGATTCTCGGGGTCGGTGATGACCACGGCGTCGAGGCCGCGGTTGTCCATCCGCATCCGCAGTTCGCCGATCCGGCGCTCGTATTCGGCGATCGGAAAGGTCATGTCGTCGCGTAGCCTCATGCGGCGGCTCCTTCGACCGCGGCGGCGAGGATGTCGAGGCCCTCGGCGAGGTCGGCGTCACCGATGGTCAGCGGCGGAATGAGTTTGAGGACACGACCGTCGGGGCCGCACGGTCCGATCAGCAGTCCGCTCTCGAATGCGAGCGCCTGCACCCGCTTGGCCAGTGCACCGTCGCCGACGTCGAGCGCCTGCATCATGCCGCGTCCGCGGACCTCCCAGTCGCGATCGGGGTGTTCGGCCGCGATGGCGGAGAGCCGCTGAGCCATCACCGCGCCCTTCGCGGCGACCTCGTTCATGAGCGTGTCGTCGACGAAGTAGTCGAGTGCCGCGGCGCCGGCCACCAGCGACAGCCCTTGACCGCGGAACGTGCCGGTGTGCGCTCCCGGGCTCCAGTGCCGGTCCACCTCAGGCTTGTTCAGATTCATCGCGATCGGCGTGCCGTATCCGCCGAGGCCCTTGGCCAGGGTGATCACATCGGGATCCAGCCCGAATCCGTCGAAGCTGAAGTAACTTCCGGTGCGGCCGCAACCGGCCTGGATGTCGTCGACGATGAACAACGCCCCGACGTCGTGGGCCAGTGCCGCCACGTCGCGCAGCCATTGCGCGCTCGCCACGTTGACCCCGCCTTCGGCCTGTACCGCCTCGACGAGGAAGGCGGCCGGAGCGGTGACGCCGCTCGACGAATCAGCAAGCGCGGCAGCGTAATCGGTCAGTGCCGTCTTGCCGCCGGGCGCCGTCTCGTAGGGCAGCCGCACGACGTCGCGCAGCGGCACGCCCGCCCACTTGCGAAACGCCTCGTTCGCCGTGGCGGCGAGAGACCCGAGCGTCATCCCGTGGAAACCGTGACTGAAGGCGACGATCTCGCGTCGTCCGGTCACCAGTCGTGCCAGCTTGAGTGCCGCTTCGACGGCGTTGGTTCCGGTGGGCCCGGTGAACTGCATCCGATGGTCCATACCGCGCGGCGCCAAGATCACGTCGTGGAATCGGGTGATGAAGTCACGTTTGGTGGTGGTGTACATGTCGAGGCTGTGCGCGACGCCGTCGGCGGCGAGGAAGTCGATCATGGCGCGTTTCATCCGCGGGTTGTTGTGGCCGAAGTTCAGGACCCCCGCCCCGGCGAAGAAGTCGATATAGGTCCGACCCTCCTCGTCGGTCTGACGCGCATTGGAGGCGGATGAGAACACCGTCGGGAATGCGCGGCAGTAGGCGCGCACCTCCGACTCCCATTGGTCGAACGCGGTGAAATCCATTTAATACTTCTCCTAACTAAATTGATGGTTTATGTTGTCGGCCGTCAGGTTCGGATGAGTTCCGATCAGTCCGGCGCCGGGGCGCCGGCCAAGTCGACCATCAGGCGCGCGACCGGGTCGATCAGATCGTCGTTGAAGTCGTACTGCGCGTTGTGCAGGGGCGCTGCGTCGGTGCCCGCTCCGATCAGCGCGAATGCACCCGGAATCTGCTGAAGGTAGTAGCTGAAGTCTTCCGAAGCCATGACCGGCGCGAAACCGTCGTGGCGGGCCCAGTCCTCACCCAGACGACCGGCGAGCGTCCGACGATAGTCGGCGGCGGCAGACGGGTGATTCACCGTCGTGCCGTACCGCGCGGTCACCTCCACCGTCGCTTCGACGCCGTGCGCCGCGGCGATTCCGTGCGCGACGTCGGCGATCAGCTCGAACACCCGGTCGCGATCGGCGGTACTCCCCACCCGAACGCTACCGCCGAGCGCCGCGACGTCGGGCGTGACGGTCGGCGCGGAGTCCGCGGCAATCCAGGTGACCGCTACGACGGCCGCGGTGTGCGGGGCGAGTCGTCGGGCGACCACTTGCTGGAGTGCGACGACGGCGGCCGCCGCGGCCAGCACCGGATCGCGAGTCGCTTCGGGCTGCGAGGCATGACCGCCACGTCCGGTCAGCCGAACTTCGAACGTTCCGTTGGCCGCCATGACCGGTCCGTCCGGACAGATCGCCCGACCCACCGGCAGACCCGGCCAGTTATGCCAGCCGAACACGACGTCGACCCCGGCCAGTGCGCCGTCGTCGATCATCTCGCGAGCCCCGTGCCCGCCCTCTTCGGCGGGTTGAAACAGCAGCGTCACCGGCCCAGGCAGTTCGGCTTCGTGTGCCGCCATCCATCTCGCCACCACCAGCAGTGTGGCGGTGTGTCCGTCGTGACCGCAGGCATGCATCAAGCCGGGGCGCTGTGACGCATACCCGAGGTCGGTGTCTTCGACGATGGGCATCGCGTCGAGATCGGCACGCAGCGCGATATGACGTCCGTCGGCGTCGGGGGCGAACTGCGCGATCAACCCGGTGCCCGCGCACGGACGCTGCGATATCCGCCAGTCGGTCAACAATTGGCGGACGGTACGGACGGTGTCGAACTCCGCCCAGGCGATTTCCGGGCGTCGATGCAGGTCATGTCGGATCTCGATGGCGTCGGCCACCATTTCGGGCCACTCGGCGTACACGACAACCTCCTCGACACTCGACACGCCGTCCTATGTCCGACCCTAGCGCCGATCCGCCGAGAGTGTGTCGACGCCGCTCCTCGATCGGGTCTAAATCAGCCAATCCCCCAGCAGAAAGGCCAGCCCGAGCGACGACAGCCCGACGACCACCGACCGCCCCACGGTGAGCCACATATGCGACAGTCCCCGCCGCGACAGCACCACCGACGTGGCGACCAACGACAGCGCCGCGATCGCCACCACACTGCCCTCCCGGGCGTTCCACGGCACCAGCAGGGTGATCAGCAAGGGCATCGACGCCCCGCCCAGGAATGCCAGCCCGGCCAGCGCCCCTTCCAGCCAGGCATGTCGCGCGCTGATGAATTCCCTTATGCCGTACTCCATTTCGAGCTGAGCCGACAGTGCGTCGGAGGCCGACAGTTCCTCGGCGACCGCTCGGGCCGTCGCCGTCGAGACGCCTTTCGCCTCGAAGACGCCCGCCAACTCGGCGAGTTCGTCGTCGGGGCTCAGTTCGAGGAGGCGCCGCTCACGGGCCGCGATCTCTTCGACGGCTTCACGCTCGGCGAAAGCCTCGCCCAACTGCATGCCGAAGACCGCCATCGCACCGACGACGGTGCTGAGAACGATCACCGCGATCGCGGTGTGTCGGGCGACTTCCGCACCGGCCAGCCCCAACCCCATGCCGCCGACGGCGATGATGCCGTCATTGACGTCGGTGAGTCGTGCGCGCACGTCCGCCGGATCGACCCGGGCCCACCAACCGGTCAAAACACTGAGCATCCACTGACAATAGTCGGCAGCCGGACGGCAAACGCTCCGACTACAGTGGCGGTGGTGAGCGCACCCAACCTGACTCGAGTCCAAGCCGCCGAACGCGCCGCGAGCGTGAACGTCGCCCGATACCAGATCGATCTGGACCTCACCACCGGTCCCGAGACGTTTCGGTCCACGACCACCGTCGAATTCTCCGCGACCGGCACCGATACTTTCATCGACCTCGTCGCACCCGCACTGCGGTCGGCGACGCTGAACGGCACCGCACTGGACGTCAGCGGCTTCGACGAGGAGAAGGGACTGGCGCTGCCCGGTCTCGCCGAGTCGAATGTCCTTGTCGTCGTTGCCGATTGCGCCTACTCGAACACCGGCGAGGGCCTGCACCGGTTCGTCGACCCCACCGACGACGCCGTCTACCTGTACTCGCAATTCGAGACCGCGGACGCCAAGCGGATGTTCGCCTGCTTCGACCAGCCCGACCTGAAGGCGATCTTCGACGTCACCGTCAAAGCCCCCGCCGACTGGCAGGTCATCTCCAACGGCGCCACCGCGTCGACCACCGACAACGGCGACGGCACCGCGCAGCACGTCTTCGCCACCACCGAAGTGCTCAGCACCTACCTCATCGCGCTGATCGCCGGTCCGTACACCAAGTGGACCGACGCCTACACCGACGAGCACGGCACCATCGACCTCGGTATCTTCTGCCGTTCCTCACTGGCCGAGCACATGGACGCCGACCGGTTGTTCACCGAGACCAAGCAGGGATTCGCGTTCTACCACAAGAATTTCGGCATCCCCTACGCGTTCGGCAAGTACGACCAGCTGTTCGTCCCCGAGTTCAACGCGGGCGCGATGGAGAACGCGGGCGCGGTGACCTTCCTGGAGGACTACGTCTTCCGCTCACGCGTGACCAACTACCTCTACGAGCGGCGCGCCGAGACGGTTCTGCACGAGATGGCGCACATGTGGTTCGGCGACCTGGTCACCATGAAGTGGTGGGATGACCTGTGGCTCAACGAATCCTTCGCCACCTTCGCCTCGGTGCTCTCACAGGCCGAGGCCACCGAGTACAAGAACGCGTGGACCACCTTCGCCAACGTCGAGAAGTCGTGGGCGTACCGTCAGGACCAGCTGCCCTCGACGCACCCGGTCGCCGCCGACATTCCCGACATCGCCGCCGTCGAAGTCAACTTCGACGGCATCACCTACGCCAAGGGTGCCTCGGTGCTCAAGCAACTCGTTGCCTACGTCGGGCTGGAGCCCTTCCTGGCCGGCCTGCGCGACTACTTCGTGACGCACAAGTTCGGCAATGCGACGTTCGCGGATCTTCTTGCGGCACTGGAGAAGTCATCGGGGCGCGACCTGTCGGACTGGGGTGCGCAGTGGCTCAAGACCACCGGCATCAACGTCATCCGCCCCGACTTCACGCTCGACGCGAACGGCGATTTCACGCGCTTCACCGTCGTGCAGGAGGGCGCGGCCCCCGGCGCGGGCGAGACCCGCGTGCACCGGATGCGGATCGGCATCTACGACGACGCAGACGGTGCGTTGACCCGTGTGCACAGCGTCGAGCTCGACGTCGAGGGCGAGCGCACCGACGTCGCCGACCTCGTCGGCGTCAACCGCGGCCAGTTGATCCTCCTCAACGACGACGACCTCACCTATGCATCGGTGCGTCTCGACGCCGAGTCGCTCGCCGTCGCTACGACGCGCATCGGCGACATCGCCGACCCGATGCCGCGCACACTCGTCTGGTCGGCCGCGTGGGAGATGACGCGGCAGGCCCAGATGCGGGCCCGCGACTTCGTCGAGCTGGTCGGCCGCGGTATCGCCGCGGAGTCCGAAATCGGTGTGGTGCAACGAGTTCTGATGCAGGCGGCCACCGCCCTGGAAAGCTATGCCGACCCCGCGTGGGCGTCGTCGCAGGGCTGGCCGACGTTCTCGGCGCGGCTGCTCGAACTGGCACGCGGCGCCGACGCCGGTTCCGACCATCAACTCGCGTTCGTCAACACGCTGCTCGGCGGTGTGCTGGGCGATGCCGAGACCGAGGTCGTCACTGCGCTGTTCTCCGGCGCCGACCCGGCCGATCACGGCCTGGCCGGATTGGTCGTCGACACCGACCTCAAGTGGCGGTTGTTGCGGGCACTGGCGACCGCGGGGGCCGTCGACTCGTCGGCGGAGGCTCCCGAGCTGACGCCGGTCATCGACGCCACCCTCGCCGCCGACAACACCGCCACGGGTGCTCGCCACGCGGCTGCGGCGCGCGCGTCGCGGCCGCTGGCAGCGGCGAAGGCCGCGGCGTGGGCGCTGGCCGTCGACGACGATTCCATCGCCAACGTCACGACCCGGTCGATCGTCGAAGGGTTCGCCCGACCCGGTCAGGGCGGGTTGCTCGGCGAGTACCTGCCGAAGTATTTCCAGGCGGCACCGCAGGTGTGGACCCGCCGATCGTCGGAGGTCGCGCAGACCGTCGTCATCGGGCTCTACCCGCACTGGGAGATCTCCGACGAAGGCCTCGCCGCGGCGGACGCCTTCCTGGCGACCGACATTCCGCCGGCGCTGCACCGATTGGTACTCGAGGGCCGCGACGGCGTGGCGCGGTCGTTGCGGGCGCGGACGTTCGACGCGGGATAGGCACGACCCCGCCTCACCGCCCCCACCGGTAGCGCACCTGGGGGCGGCCGGCGTGGCCGTATTCGGTCAGTCGCGTGACCGTCTGCTCGTCGGCCAGACGCTCCAGGTAGCGCCACGCGGTGACGCGTGAGCTGCCCAGTGCCGCAGCCACTTCCGATGCTGTCAGCCCGTCGTCGCTGTCGCGGATCGCACGGGCGACGGCGTCTTCGGTGGCGGCCGACGCGCCCTTCTTCGCCGTCCGCTTCTCGTCGGCGGTACGCAATTGCGCCAGCGCTCGGTCGACGTCGCGCTGGCTCACCGCGTCACCGCCGCCGCCCGTCGCGTCGCGGTAGCGCTGATACTGCTCCAGCTTGTCTTTGAAGGCGGCGAAGGTGAACGGTTTGAGCAGGTAGAGCAACACACCGCGCGACATCGCGTCACGCACCGACGCCAGGTCACGCTGCGCCGTGATCGCGATGATGTCAGGAATCGGGTCGATACCCGACAGCGCCGACGCCAGGTCGATTCCGCGTGCATCGGGCAGACCGAGATCCAACAGCACCAGGTCGACGGGCGCCGACGTGGCCGACGCCTCAGACGCGACCCGCAGACCCCGCTGAGCCGTGTTCGCCTCCGCGACGACGTCGAAGCCGCCGAGGCGACCGAGATACGCCCGGTGCGCCGCAGCGATCAGCGGGTCGTCCTCCACGATCAGCACCCGGATCATTTCTCCGACCTTCCGCTCGACGTCGTCGAAACATGTCCTGCCGCATCGATTCTCACGCGCACCACCGAGCCGTAGGTGCTCTCTGCGACGATCGCTCCGGCGTGTCGTCGCACCACGCGGGCCACCAGCGCCAGCCCGATACCGCGACCCGCTTCGTCACCACCCGACTTGGTGGAATAGCCCCGTTGCTGCGCCCGAGCGAACATCGCCGGGTCCATGCCCGCGCCGCTGTCGGCGACCACCACTTCCAGTCGCCCGTCGTCGCCGATGATCGTCAGCTCCACCCACGGATCCTCCGGGTCGGCGGCGTCGAGCGCGTTGTCGACGAGGTTGCCGATCACGGTGATCAGCTCCGGTGTGCTCAGCAATTGTGTTGCGGTGTCGGACAACTGCGAATCCTCGGTCAGCCGTAGTTCGATGCCGCGTTCACCCGCCTGCGCGACTTTGCCCAGCAGCAGTGCCACCAGCGCGGGCTCGGCGACCGACTCGGCCAGCTGGTCGATCAGCTGCTGCGACAGATCGAGCGAATCGGTCGCCAACGCGACCGCGTCGTCGGCCCGGCCCATCTCGACGAGAGTGATGATGGTGTGCAGACGGTTGGCCGACTCGTGCGCCTGCGACCGCAGAGCTTCGGCGAACCTCGTCATCGAGTCCAATTCGCCGATGGTGGACGACAATTCGGTTCGATCGCGGATGGTGACGACCGCCGAATCGCGCCGCGTCGCCACCGGCATCCGATTGACGACGAGCACTCGCGCACCGTCGACGTAGAGCCGGTCCTCGATGGGATCGGCACCGGTCAGGAAGTCCGGCGGGTCGTCGGCGTCGGACTCCAGCAGTCGGCGCGCCTCGTCGTTGAACAGCACTGGACGCCCACCTTCGACGACGACGAGCCCCTCGCGCACCGACCTCAGCACGGCGTCGTGATGCTCGTACATGCGTCGAAGTTCTTGTGGCGCAAGACCTCCGGTGTCGCGGCTGATACGCCGCCGTAGCAGCCACAATCCGCCGAGCGCGCAGCACAGCGCCGCCGCGCCCAGACCGGCGATCAGCGGTATCTGCGACTCCCAACTGCGCGCCAGGCTGTCGGTGGTGATCCCCACCGACACCAGCCCGACGATCGATCCGCGCGCGTCGCGGATCGGCACCACTGTCCTGATCGATGGGCCCAGCGTGCCGCGATAGGTCTCGGTGAACGTCTCGCCGCGCAACGGGGCGTCGATGGTCCCCAGATAGCGTTGCCCGATCAGCGCCGGGTTGGTGTGCGTGAAGCGGATTCCATCGCGGTTCATGATCGTGATGAATGCGACCTGGGTCTGCGCCCTGATCCGCTCGGTCATCGGCTGCAGCACCGACGTCGGGTTGCTCGTCGACAGTGCCTGCGCGGTCGACGGCGCCGCGGCGATGCTCGCCGCCACCGCACCCACCTCCTCCCGCGCCGCCCGTTGACCGTCGGCCCGGGCGTCGAGCGTGGCGAGAACGCCCGCGGCGATCACCAGCACCGCGACGACCAGCACCGCGAGCGCCATCGCCTGCCCGGCCAGACTCGTCGGCACCAGCCTGCGCATCACTCACCTCCGCTGCGAACTTAATGAACGTAATGGTGACCCGCATCACGTCGGTCCCCCACAATTCATACCTGTCAGAGACAGTTCACCGACGCGAGAGGTATCCCCCATGACCGCGCAACACACGGCAGGCAGCGAGCAGACACCACCTGCCAAGCGCCGCGACCGCACTCATTTCCTGTACATCGCCGTGATCGTCGCCGTCGTCGCCGGCGTGATCGTGGGGTTGGTCTTCCCACAAGCCGGCAAAGACCTGAGCGTTCTGGGCACCATCTTCGTCAGCCTGATCAAGATGATGATCGCACCGGTCATCTTCTGCACCATCGTGCTCGGCATCGGCTCGGTGCGCAAAGCCGCCACCGTCGGCAAAGTCGGCGGCCTGGCCTTCGTGTACTTCCTGGTCATGTCGACCATCGCGCTGGCGATCGGACTCGTCGTCGGCAACATCATCAAACCCGGTGACGGACTGAACATCTCGGCCACCGCGGGTAAGGGCGCCGAATACGCGGAGAAGGCTCACGAGGCCGGCGGCACCATGGATTTCGTGCAGCACATCGTGCCCGAGACGATGGTGTCCGCGCTCACCGAGGGCAACGTGCTGCAGGCGCTGTTCGTCGCATTGCTCGTCGGCTTCGCGATCCAGGCGATGGGCCGCACCGGCGAACCGATCCTCACCGCCGTGTCGTACTTCCAGAAACTGGTCTTCAAGGTCCTGACGATGGTGCTCTGGGTGGCTCCGATCGGCGCCTTCGGCGCGATCGCCGGCGTCGTCGGACAGACGGGATGGGCTGCGGTACAACAGCTTCTGGTGCTGATGATGGCGTTCTACATCACCTGCCTGATCTTCGTGTTCGGCGTGCTCGGCGTGATCTTGAAGACCTCGACCGGGGTGTCGATCTTCAAACTGGCCCGCTACCTGGCGCGGGAGTACCTGTTGATCGTCGCGACGTCGTCGTCGGAGTCGGCGCTGCCGCGGCTCATCGCCAAGATGGAACACCTCGGCGTGGAGAAGACCACCGTCGGCGTCGTGGTGCCGACCGGATATTCGTTCAACCTCGACGGCACCGCCATCTACCTGACCATGGCCTCGATCTTCATCGCCGATGCGATGGGTGATCCGCTGTCGATCGGCGAACAGATCGGCCTGCTGGCGTTCATGATCATCGCGTCCAAGGGCGCCGCGGGCGTCAGCGGCGCCGGCCTCGCGACCCTCGCCGGCGGGCTGCAGGCGCATCGACCGGAAATGCTCGACGGCGTCGGACTGATCGTCGGCATCGACCGGTTCATGTCCGAGGCACGCGCCCTGACCAACTTCTCCGGCAACGCCGTCGCCACGCTGCTCGTCGGATCGTGGACGCACACCGTCGACAAGGCCCGTGTCGAGGAGGTGCTGTCGGGCCGGCTGCCGTTCGACGAGACCGACATGGTCGACGAGGAGACCGCCGACGAGGCGCCACCGGTCGTCGCAGCTCACTGAGAACCGGATGAAAACGGCTCAGCCCCGACCGATGGTCGGGGCTGAGCTGTTCGGGTACGCGGAGTTACGGCGCGACGGCCGCAGTGGCCATCACCCGCAGCGCGGCGATGATGCCGTCGATCAGGTCACCGTTGCGGAACGAGGGTACCGCCGCGGTCACCCCGAGCTGGGCGACGCGGTCGTTGACGCGGCCGGCGACGTTGCTGCCGGACACGATCGCGATGTCCTTGGAGTTGGGCGACACGGCGATGAGTGCTCCGTGGGCGGGCTCGGGGGCGTTGGCGAGCTGGGCGCGCGCACCGGCTACCGGGTCGGCGCCGAGGTCGCCGATGTATACCGAGAAGCGCACCTCGGCCTTCTCGCTCGCGTCCTTGAGCGCGTCGTCGAGGCCGATGAGCTCGTCCTTGCTGAACGGCGGGGTCGTCGGGGACTGGCCCGGGGTACGCGCGGCTGAGATGCGGCCGCTGTTGGTCACGACGGCTCCCAACGGCAGCGACGCCGGGTCGACCGCTACGACGTCGTGATGGTCACCACTTGCCACTTGCCGAACCTCCATCCACATCGGTCGCCTCGGCGTGCGACGCCAACGCCATCGGCGCAATCGCGGTCGCGCTGAACAGCAACGGGCTGTGCGTCCACGTCTCGCCGAGGGTGTACTGCTGCACCGCCGGGTACTTCACCCCACGGGAGAAAGCCATTGAGATCACGCACAGCGCGACGGACACGAGCACCGCGATGGTGATCGGTAATCCGATGGGAACAATGAGGTCGTCCATCGTCCACCCTTCCGGTCGTCAGTAACGGTCCTGTCTACGACAGAACATCGTAGTCAATCTATCGCAAAGTCGCGGCCACGACTCACGAAGGGTGCTCTCGCGTGGCGTCGTCGAAAGATCAGGCCGCACCGGCGTCGATATAGGGCTCCCAGGCAGGGTCGATGTCCTTGATCGAGGCGATGAGCCGCCAGTGTCGGCCCCGCGGCGCGGCCGGCGTGACGGCCAGCCGCCAGCCCAGTTCGCTGAGAAGTTTGTCGGCCTTGCGATGGTTGCAGCCGGTGCAGCAGGCGACACAGTTGTCCCACGTGTTACGCCCGCCCCGGCTGCGCGGGATGACATGGTCGATGGTTGTCGCCTTGGCGCCGCAATATCCACACCGGGAGCTGTCGCGATACATCAACGCCGCCCGCGTCATCGGAATGACCGCGCGATAGGGCACCCGGACGTAACTGGTCAGGCGAATCACCGACGGCGTCGGAAGCGATACGTCGGCCGAGTGCAGTACGCCGTGTGCGCCGTAATCACCGTGGATGATCTCGGCCCGGTCGCGCAATACGAGCACGACGGCACGCCGAATGGTGACGACGGTCAACGGTTCGTAGGTGGCGTTGAGCAGTAAGACCTTCTGCCGCCCCCACGCGCTCCGTTCCCAAGAAGCACTTCGCACGTTTCGTCCTCCACGTTTGTTCAAGTCGGGAAATTCCAGATCCCAAACTGTTGGACGCAATCCATCGAAACACATCTCAGCGCACCGGGCACGACAATTCTTCGTGTCGTCGCAGGTCGATTGCGTGAACACGGGGTTGCCAGTCCTCGGCGTCGACGCCGCGACCCACCTGCCCTCCGACCCCGCGGCGGCCGCAGTGACACAATGGCTGCTGTGAGCCAGCCCAGCGGAATCCAGCCCGCAAAGTCGCCCGCGACCTTCTACGACGAGGTCGGCGGTGCACCGACCTTTGCCCAGCTCACCGCCCGATTCTATGAAGAAGTCGCCAAGGACGAGCTGCTGCGCCCGCTCTACCCGGAAGAAGATCTCGGGCCCGCCGAGCGGCGCCTGCGGATGTTCCTCGAACAGTATTGGGGTGGCCCGCACACCTATTCCGACGAACGCGGCCATCCGCGCCTGCGAATGAGGCACGTCCCGTACCACGTCGGACCGCTCGAACGCGACGCCTGGCTGCGCTGCATGCACATCGCGATCGCGTCGATCGACGCGGCCACGCTCGACGACAAGCACCGTACGGCACTGCTCGACTACATGGAGATGGCGGCCAACTCACTGGTGAACAGCCCCTTATAGTTGAGTCCCATGAGCAACGTGGTCCCCAGCAAGAACACCGACCCGAGTGACCTTGCTGCCCGAATCGGCCAACTCGACGACAGCACCTCGTGGTGGCGCAATGCCGTCTTCTACCAGATCTATCCCCGCTCGTTCGCCGACAGCAACGGCGACGGTGTCGGCGATCTCGGCGGCGTGATCAACCGGCTCGGCTATCTGGAATTGCTCGGCGTCGACGCCATCTGGCTGAGCCCGGTAATGGCGTCGCCGATGGCCGACCACGGCTACGACGTGTCGAATCCCCGCGACATCGACCCGCTCTTCGGTGACCTCGCAACCTTCGATGCGCTCGTCGCCGCGGCGCATGAGCGGGAGATCCGGGTGACCATGGACTTGGTCCCCAATCACACGAGTGATCAGCATCCGTGGTTCGTCGAGGCTCTCGCGTCCCCACCCGGTTCGGCCGCGCGCGCCCGCTACATCTTCCGCGAGGGCCGCGG
Source organism: Gordonia asplenii (assembly GCF_012933505.1). Taxonomy (GTDB): domain Bacteria; phylum Actinomycetota; class Actinomycetes; order Mycobacteriales; family Mycobacteriaceae; genus Gordonia; species Gordonia asplenii. Next base: position 47,801 of record NZ_JABBNB010000001.1, on the reverse strand, counting down.
TCCCGGCGGGTCGCAGCCGCCGAACAACTGGCCGAGCGTCTTCGGCGGACCCGCGTGGACCAGGGTCACCGAGGCCGACGGCACACCCGGCCAGTGGTACCTGCACATCTTCGCCCGCGAGCAGCCCGATTTGAACTGGGACAACCCGGAGGTCTTCGACGACCTCGCCCGCACGTTGCGCTTCTGGCTGGACCGCGGCGTCGACGGATTCCGCATCGACGTCGCGCACGGCATGGCCAAGCCGGACGGCCTGCCCGACATGGATCTCTCGACGGTCGGCCTGCTCGTCAACGACGACAACGATCTGCGCTTCAACAACCCGGGTGTCCACGCCATCCACCGCAAGATCCGGGAGGTGATGAACGACTACCCGTCGGCCGGCAACGTCGGCGAGATCTGGGTGGACGACAACGTGGCGTTCGCCGACTACATCCGGCACGACGAGCTCCACCTGGGCTTCAACTTCCGGCTCGCCAAGGCGGAGTTCGACGTCGACGAGATCCGCACGGCGATCGACAATTCGCTGGCCTCGGTGGCGTCGGTCCAGGGCGCTCCGACGTGGACGCTGTCGAATCACGACGTCGAGCGCGAGGTGACCCGCTACGCCGGCGAGAGCGGCGATCTGCGCGTGGGCATCGAACGTGCGCGCGCGATGGCACTCGTCGAATTCGCCCTGCCCGGGTCGATCTTCATCTACAACGGCGAGGAGTTGGGACTGCCCAACGTCGACCTGCCCGACGAGGTGCTCCAAGACCCGGTGTGGGAACGGTCCGGACACACCGAGCGCGGGCGCGACGGATGCCGTGTGCCGTTGCCGTGGGAGGGCAGCGCCGCGCCGTTCGGCTTCACGACCGGCTCGATGACGTGGCTGCCGATTCCGCAGGACTGGGCGTCGTTGACCGTCGAAGCGCAGTTGGAGAACGTCGACTCGACGTTGTCGCTCTACCGCCGTGCCATCGAACTGCGGTACGAGCGCAAGCAATCCGACGGCGACGCGATCGAATGGTACGGCGCACCGGAGGGCTGCCTGGCATTCCGTCGCACCGGCGGCCACCTGGTGTGCGCGCTGAACACCAACGACCATCCGGTGGCGCTGCCCCCGGGCGAGGTGTTGTTGTCGAGTGCCCCGCTGATCAACGGCGAACTCGCGCCGAACGCGGCGGCGTGGTTGGCGGGGTAGGCGCCATCCCTCGGCTCCCCGAGGGAGGCAATACCACAGCACGACCCGCCCGACACTCGGGGAGCGAGCCAACACCACAGCACGCCGCCGCCTACAACACCATCACTGAGAACTGGTCGGCCCGACGTTGGTACACCGACCCGAACCGCGCGTCCAGCCGCACCCAGGTGGCGCTGGCGCGTACGCGTAGTGGCTCTCGCTCGGCGATGGCGTCGAGCGGTGAGACGTCGGTGATCTCGCGATGGTCGCGGTCGCGCACGAAGCCCATCGCCGTCAACGCGAACAGCGAACGCAGTTGCACCCCAACCGATTCGGCATCGCCCGACGCCGACACCTCGAGCACCACCTGATCGAGGAGACCGGTCGCCGGACCGTGGCCGCTCCCCTCGGTTCGCGCCAATACCGCTCCGCGGCGCGACAATTCGACTATCGCGCGCACGGGTACGTCGTCGACGTGTCCGAACCCCGACGTCGCCGGCAACGCGCCGCGCCACGCGCTGTCCATCGCGAAGCCCGGATCGATGAACGTCACAGCGCTTTCCAGCGAGGCACGCAACGATGATGCGTCGCACACCAGATCGCCGGGCCGGCATGAGCCGATGACCGACCGGGTGGCCAGCACCTCGAAGCCGGTGCTCACCCACAACCCGATCCGACCGTCCGCCCGTTCTTTGAGCCGGACCACCGCTGCCTCGTCCTGACGCAGTGCTCGGGCCAGAAACGCTGCCGCGTCGGCGCGTTCGTCACCGGGAATCGCGATGAACCGCTCGGGGGCCTCAGTCATTGCGGATGAACGAGCTCAGGTAGTCCTTCTCCTCGGCCGTCATCCGGCGCGGGCGCTGCGTGTCGATGTCGAAGGACACCAACTGCGTCGACGCCACCACCGCGGGCTTCGACGCCGGATCGGCTCCTCGCGCCCGCACCTCGTAGCTGACGACGAAGTCCACCGCACGGACCTTGTCGACGCTCATCGTGACCTCGATCGGTCCCTCGTCGTGACGCAACTGCCCCTGGTACTTGACGTGCAGGTCGGCGACGAGACAGCCCGCGCGCATCGACGCCGTCGGCCGCTCGTCGTAGAAGAGCCACGGGATACGTGCCTCTTCCAGCAGCGTCACCATCCGTGCATGGTTGATGTGCTGAAAAACGTCCATGTCCGACCAACGAACCGGGACCGCGACCACGTATCCGCGGTCGGTCACCACTCCGTCGTCGAGCTCATCGGTCGTCCCCAGCGCGGCCACGGCGCCTCCTCGTCGAATCGTGTCTCGGTCGGCCGCGCGCGAATCGCGCGGACCTACCTGATCACACTACGGAGTTGCCTGGTGATGACCGACAGGGTGGCCAGGTCGAGCGTCCCCGACGACAGCACCTCGTCGAGCGTCGACCGCACGCGGGTCAACCTCGACGCGTTCGACAGCTCCCACTCGGCGATCTTCTCCTCCGCCGACTCCGACGGCTCGCCGAGCTCCAGGATCTTCAGCGTCAGCGAGCGCAGCGCCGAATGCAGGTCGTCGCGTAACGCCAAGCGCGCCAACGAATGCCAACGGTCGCCGTGCTCTAGATCAGACACCGCCGTCAACATTCCTTCGACGCCGAGATGCTCCATCACCGCGCAGTAGAGCTCGCCTGTCTCGCCGAGTTCGCGTTCGGCGATGTCGGCGGCGTCGATGATGTCGAGCAGCAGGAACCGATGCAGGCTGATCGCGACGTCGTCGGCGAGTTCCGGTGGCACACCGAGGTTCTGATAGCGCGTCGACCGTTGCACGAAGTCGGCCTTCGACGACTCCCCGAGCCAGGTCGGCAGCAGGTTCCACGCACGCTCGATCCGCCCGGCATAGCGCTTGATCTCGGCCGCCATGGCCAGCGGCTGCGGACGGTAGGCAAGCATCCACCGCGAGCCGCGGAACACCAATCGCCTTGAGTACAAAAGCATTTCGTCGATCGCAGTGGTTCCGACATCGCAGGTGGTGATCCGTCGCCACAGCTCGGGCAGCGCGAACACCTCGGTGGTGACCACGTAGGCACGCACGCCGTCCGACGTCGACGCACCGGTCCCCTCCCCCAACCGGAAGACGTGGGTGGCGCCGGCGAGGTCGACGACGTCGTTGACGAGGGTGGTCGTGATGATCTCGCGGCGCAGCCGATGGTTCTCGATGCCCTCGGCGAAACGCTGCTGCAACGGTTCGGGGAAGTACCGGGTGACCCGCTCGAGGAATACATCGCTGTCGGGGACGTCGCTGGCCAGCACTTCCCCCTTCGTCGTCAACTTCACCTGCGCCATCAGGGTCGCCAACTCCGGCGAGGTGAGTCCACGATGCAACTCCGAGGCGAACCGTCGTCGTAGTTGCAGCGGAGTCGGTAGCGCTTCGAGTTCGAGGTCCACGTCGTAGTCGGTTGCAAGGGTTTTCAGGAGCCGCGCGTGCACTTCGACATAGGTTTCCGAGTGGGTTCGGGAGAAGCCGAGTTCGGTGTTCTGCGCGACGTTGTCGGCGAGCACCAACGCCGCCACCTCGTCGGTCATCGATTCCAGCAATGGATTTCGGTCGGCGGCGGCCAGTTGCCCGCCGGATACCTGTGAGTCGAGCAGAATCTTGATGTTGACTTCGTGGTCGGAGCAGTCGACGCCTGCCGAGTTGTCCATCGCGTCGGTGTTGATCCGGCCGCCGGAAAGGTCGTATTCGATGCGGCCCCGCTCGGTGACGCCGAGGTTGCCTCCCTCGCCGACGACCTTGACACGCAACTGATCTCCGTTGACGCGGATGGCATCGTTGGCCTTGTCGCCGACGTCGACATTCGCCTCGAACGACGCCTTCACATAGGTTCCGATACCACCGTTCCAGAGAAGGTCGTTGGGCGACAACAGGATTGCGTGAATCAAGTCGGGCGGCGACAGCTCGGTCACAGCGTCGTCGAGACCCAGTGCCACCCGCATCTGCGGGGAGATCTCGATCGACTTGAGCTCGCGCGACCACACGCCGCCGCCCGCGCTGATCAGCGACGTGTCGTAGTCGGCCCACGACGACCGCGGCAGTGCGAACATCCGCTTGCGCTCGGCGAACGACGGTGCCGCAACAGGATTCGGGTCCACGAACACATGTCGATGGTCGAACGCCGCCACCAGCCGAATGTGTTCGGACAACAGCATGCCGTTGCCGAAGACATCGCCGCTCATGTCGCCGACTCCGACGACGGTGAAGTCCTGGGTCTGTGTGTCGACGCCCATCTCGCGGAAGTGTCGTTTCACCGATTCCCACGCGCCCTTGGCGGTGATACCCATCGCCTTGTGGTCGTACCCCGCCGAGCCGCCCGATGCGAATGCATCGCCGAGCCAGAAATCATACAGTGCCGCAACGGAATTCGCGGTATCGGAGAATCGCGCGGTGCCCTTGTCCGCGGCGACGACGAGGTAGGAGTCGTCACCGTCGTGGCGCACCACCGACGGCGCCGGAATCACCCTGCCGGTGCGACGATCGATGTTGTCGGTGACCGAGAGCAGCGCGGCGATGAATTCGCGGTAACAGACGACGCCGTCCGGCGCGACCAGCGCCCCGCGCGGCCGCTTGACCACGAAGCCGCCTTTCGCGCCGACCGGCACGATGACCGCGTTCTTGACCGCCTGTGCCTTCACCAACCCGAGGATCTCGGTGCGGAAGTCGGCCGGCCGATCCGACCAGCGCAGGCCACCACGCGCGACCGCACCGAAGCGTAGGTGCACACCCTCGACGCGCGGCGAGTAGACGAAGATCTCATGTTGCGGCCGTGGCTGCGGCGTCTGCGGAATCTCCCTGGGCCGCAACTTGAATGCGAGCGCCCGGCCCTGTACGTCAGGGTCCACCGGCGCGGACTCGACGTAGAAGTTGGTCCGTGACGTCGCCGTCATCGTCGACAGCAGCGCCGAGATCACCCGGTCGGCGTCGAGGCTGATCACCTTCTTCAGTTCGGTCTTCACCCGCGCGAGTACCGTGCGGCGCGCGTCGTCGTCGGCCTCGTCCGGCTTGAACGACGCCTTGAACAGATCGCCGAGGAGCCCGGTCAGCTCGGCGTGCTCACCGAGCACCGTGGCGACATACGCTGCGCCGTAAGCGAATCCGCATTGCCGCAGGTAGGCGTGATAGGCGCGCAGCATCACGACGCCGCGCCATTGCAGACCGCTTTGCAGGACAAGGGAATTGAACGGGTCGACGCTCGCTTCGCCACGCCAGATCGCGGCGAAGGCCGCGGTGAACCGTTCCCGCACGTCGTCGCGGTTGCGCCGACCGATGGTGACCCCGGGAGCGAGTCGTACCCCGAATTCATAGGCCCAGCACTCTTCGCCGTCGGGCCGCACGATGTGGTACGGGTATTCGTCCTCGACGTCGAGCCCCATACTGCCGAGGAGCGGCAACATGTCGGTCAGACTGGCCGACTGACCGCACAGGTACAGGATGAAGGTGTAGCGTCCCTCGACCTTCTCCGGATCTTCGAGTTCGACTGCGATGTCCCCCGGCCGCAGCCCGGCCACGTGCGCATAGTCTTTGATCGCCTCGGCCGGGGTGCGCTGCTCCTTATAACTCTCCGGCAGACCGGCCAGCCACGGTTCGGCGTCGATGCCGTCGACCGACAGCTCCATGACCCGGTCGTCCCAGGTGCGCACGGCGTCGGAGAGGCGATCCTGCAGCGCGCGCTGCGCGGGTTCCCCGGTCGCGTACTCGGCGAGGTCGGAGTCGGCGCGGACGTGAATCATGACCTGCAGCGCGGCGAGCGGTGATCGGGTGACGAGGCCGATGTATTCGACGTCGCTGCCGCTGAATTCGTCGACGATGATGCGCTGCACGCGTAGGCGCATGTCGGTGGTGTAGCGCTCACGCGGCAGGTAGACCATCGCCGAGACCATCTGCCCAGCCCGATCTGCCCGGACGAAGACCCGCACCGAGCGAGTGGCGACGGCATCGAGCAGTCCGCCGACCCGCCGGGACAGTTCCTCGGCCGAGGTCGCGAACAACTCGTCGAGGGGGTACGACTCCAGGTGCCCCTCCATGCTGTGCCCGACATAGGAATCGAGGTCGACGCCGGCTTTGTCGAGGACCGCCGACGCACGACGTCGAAGAACGGGAATGTCGACCAGCGGCTGGTGGCGGGCGAAGGTGGTCAGCATTCCGACGAAGTGATGCTCACCGCCCAATCCCGGGCCGCCGTCGGGCTGGGCGGACCCGATGACCGGGATCCGCACCATGATCACGTAGTTGGACCGCGAGATTCCGGTCGGCAGGTATACCGTCGACACTTCCGGGAATTCGGTACGACCGGCGCCGCACAGACCGGTGAAGTCGCGCAGGTGATCGACGGCGTCGGTGCACCAGACGCCGTCGCCGGTGCCGACCTCCTCGCCGGCCGCATCGACTTCGAGATGCCCGAGCGGTACGAAGTTCCCGTCGACCAGCCAGTTGATGAGCGCTGCGGCTTCGAGTCGGGCGGCCTGATCGTCGCCGACGCCGCGGATCTCGCCGCCGACGCAGCCCTCGGCGAGGTCGGTGAAGGTCGCGACGATCTGTGGGGTGTCGCGGTTGACGTCGGCCACGCGGCGCACCACGGTGGCGAGCTCGTCGACGATCTGCGCTTCCGACAGCGTCGCGCCGCCCCGAGTGACGACGAGCGAGATCCACGACTCGGCCACGCCCGACTCGGAGTCCACATCGATGAGGTCGCCGTCGGAATCACGCGACACGGTGAAGATCGGATGGTCGACGCGCCCGACGGTCAGACCCAGGGATTCGACGGTGGTCAGTACCGCCTCGACGAGCAACGGCATGTCGTCGTTGACGAGGAAGACGTTCAGCGGGCCGCCTGGTGCGTCGACGGCGACGAGATGTTCGCCGGGGACTCGCGAACGGGCTATCTCCACGTGTCTGCGCACCCGGTCGGCATCCGCCGACGACGGCGCCGCAGCACCGTGCGATGCCGAGAAGTACCGCGAAATCACTTGTGGCACAATAGAAGTCAAACCCGCTACCGCCAATCACGTCGTTGTGTGGACAGCAGACCGCGAACGGTCGTCCTCTTGATGCGATCGTAGTGACTACCGACGGGTTGGGTGGGACGTTTGGCGCGGTGTCGACGGCGCGGCGCCGTCGAACACCGACCCGACGGATCGGGGTGCGGCCTCAGCCCTCGAACATGGGGCGCGGATCGAACGTGACTCGCACCGCCGTGATCAGCCCGGCGTCGATATGGGTCCAGTTGGCCACCTGCATCGGCGGCTTGTCGGCGATGCGCAATTGCGACCAGGTGATGACATCGGTGTCGTCGGCGAGGCGCAGCAGGACGTCGTTGCCGGTCGTCGCGGCGAACATGCCGGCGAGTCCGGCGAGGAATTCGTCGGGACCGCGAGTGGAACCGAGGACGCCGTCGAAAGTGACGTCGGGGGCGAGGTGGGGGCGCAGGGGTTCGGGGTCGCCGGCGGCCCAGCTGGCGAAGTAGAGTTCGGCGATCTGACGCGGAGTGAGCGTTGCTGTTGTTGTCATGTCTCCATCGTGGTCACTCGCAGTCCATATGTCTAACAGCTGGTTATTCTGGAATGTAGAATCATCAGTTATGGAAATCCACCAGCTGCGCTACGCGACGGAGGTGGCGCGACAGGGGTCGTTCACCGCTGCGGCGGACATCCTGCATATCAGCCAGTCGGGAGTGTCGGCGCAGGTGGCGAAGCTGGAGCGAGAGCTCGGTGTGCGCTTGTTCGAGCGCGGATCACGCATCGCGACACCCACGCCGGAGGGCGACGCCCTGCTCGGACACGTGCAATCGGCGCTCGACGCGGTAGCGCGAATCAGAACCGTCGCCGACGACCTGGTGGGAGTCACGCGCGGACAGGTTCGAATCGGAACGGTCATCGGGTGCACCATCCCCGGCTATCTCAATGCGTTCGCCGAGTTCCGGCGGGCGCACCCCGGCGTCGTCGTGACCGCGAGTGAGGGCAACTCGGTCGACCTGATCGCCGCCCTCACCGCGGGCACGCTCGACGTCGCGTTGGTGGCCCATGCCGATCCGCTGTCGGCCTCGTTCGATGTCAGCACCGTCGTCGACGAGCCGCTCGCCGTCGCAGTGGCCGGTGATCACGCCTGGGCACGCCGGGCGTCGATCACCGCGGCCGAGCTGGCAGACGAGCACGTACTGACCCTGCCGTCGGGCACGGGTGTCCGCACCGCCCTCGAAAAGACTTGCGCCGCAACGGGAATAGCGATCACTCCGGCAGTCGAGGTCTACTCCCCGGACGCCGCGCTGGCGTTGGCGGCCCAGGGGGCCGGAGTAGCGGTGCTGTCGGCGTCGATGATCGGCGAGCCGCTGATTCGCGTCGACGTCGACGGTGCCGCACACACCTCGCTCTCGCTGGCCACACGGATCGAGCCGGGTGCGGCGGCGCGGGCATTCGCCCAGACGCTGCGCACCCGGCTCGTCGGGTAGTGGCCGGTCGCGATCAGTCGCGGGTCAGCTTGCGGTGGGTGACGCGGTGCGGACGCGCGGCGTCGGCGCCGAGGCGTTCCACCTTGTTCGCCTCATAGGCCTCGAAGTTGCCCTCGAACCAGAACCACTGTCCCTCTTCGACGTTGCCTTCCCACGCGAGGATGTGGGTACAGGTGCGGTCGAGGAACCACCGGTCGTGGCTGATCACGACGGCGCAGCCGGGGAACTGCTCAAGCGCGTTCTCCAGCGAACCGAGGGTCTCGACGTCGAGGTCGTTGGTCGGTTCGTCGAGCAGGATGAGGTTGCCGCCCTCTTTGAGGGTGAGCGCCAGGTTGAGTCGGTTGCGCTCACCGCCGGAGAGCACCTCCGACCGCTTCTGCTGATCCGGCCCCTTGAACCCGAAGGCGCTGACGTAGGCGCGCGAGGGCATCTCGTTCTGGCCGACCTCGATGTAATCCAGGCCGTCGGACACGACCTCCCACACCGTCTTCTTCGGGTCGATGTTGGCACGAGACTGGTCGACGTAGCTGAGTTTGACGGTGTCGCCGACCTTGACGGTGCCCGAGTCCGGATCCTCCAGGCCGACGATGGTCTTGAACAGCGTGGTCTTACCCACACCGTTGGGGCCGATGACGCCGACGATTCCGTTGCGCGGCAACGTGAATGACAGGTCCTTGATGAGGACGCGACCGTCGAAGCCCTTGTCCAGATGCGACACCTCCACGACGACGTCGCCCAGGCGCGGTGGCGTCGGGATCTGGATCTCCTCGAAGTCGAGCTTCCTCGTCTTCTCCGCTTCGGCGACCATCTCGTCGTAGCGGGCGAGGCGAGCCTTGTTTTTTGTCTGCCGGGCCTTGGCGCCCGACCGGACCCAGGCGAGCTCTTCCTTCAGGCGCTTCTGGAGCTTCTGATCCTTCTTGCCCTGCACTTCGAGGCGCTCGGCCTTCTTCTCCAGGTAGGTGGAGTAGTTGCCCTCGTACGGGTGCAGCTTGCCGCGGTCGACCTCGCAGATCCAGCCGGCGACGTGGTCGAGGAAGTAGCGGTCGTGGGTGACGGCGAGGACAGCACCCGGGTAGCTGGCCAGGAACTGCTCCAGCCACAGCACCGACTCGGCGTCGAGGTGGTTGGTGGGCTCGTCGAGGAGAAGCAGGTCGGGCTTCTGCAGCAGCAGCTTGCACAGTGCGACGCGGCGTCGTTCACCACCGGAGAGGTGCGTGACCGGTGAGTCGCCGGGCGGGCAGCGCAGCGCATCCATGGCCTGTTCGAGCTGCGAGTCGAGATCCCAGGCGTCGGCGTTGTCCAGATCTTCCTGGAGCTTGCCCATCTCCTCCATGAGCTCGTCGGAGTAGTCGGTGGCCATCAGCTCGGCGACCTCGTTGAAGCGGTCCAGCTTCACCTTGATCTCGCCCATGCCCTCTTCGACGTTCTGCTTGACCGTCTTCTCTTCGTTGAGCGGCGGCTCCTGCAGCAGGATGCCGACGGTCGCCTGCGGGTCGAGGAAGGCTTCGCCGTTGGACGGCTGATCGATGCCGGCCATGATCTTGAGGATCGACGACTTACCCGCGCCGTTGGGACCGACGACGCCGATCTTGGCGCCCGGGTAGAACGACATCGTGACATCGTCGAGGATCACCTTGTCGCCGTGCGCCTTGCGCACCTTCTTCATCGTATAAATGAACTCTGCCACACCAAACTCCTCTGACCTGCTGTTACGTGATTGTCGCGTCTGCCGGTGCCGCACTGGACGCCGCGTCGTGGCGAACCCGCAGATGGCCCGGTCGTCTATCCTACGGACGAGCGGACGGAGTGCACAGACAGACCTGCCGGCGAGCGGCTGCGACGTCGACTCGGTCCATCGTCGTCAGCGCCTGATCTCGCGCACTCCGCGTCGTCTCACGGCATCGATGCCGGAGCGGGTGGTGGCCCTCAGGCGGCGGTCTCCTGGTCGGGAGTCGGTGCGAACGGGGACGTCGGATCGACCGGATGGACCGACGTCGGGGCAGCGGAACTGTATTCACCTGCACGCTCGTTCGGTTGAGCGGGCGGTTCGTGTGCCGGGGTGCCCCGATAGGTGACGACGCACCGGCTCAGATCGAGTCCCACCGACGAGGCGTTCATCTCCAGATCCTGCCGTCTGCCGCCGTCTGCGGAGACGTACTCGTTGGTCTTGATCTGGCCGTGGGCGATAATCGGGCGGCCCTTGGCGACCGCCAGTCCGACGCCGGCCAGCAGTTTGCGCCAGCAACTGATGGTCAGATACAGCGTCGGTCCGTCCGACCACGTGTTGTTCTGCCGGTCGTGGCGACGCGAATTGCACGCGACGCGGAAGGAGATGACTTCCTCCCCGGACCCGGTGCTTCTGCGCCGGGGATCTGAGACGACCGTCCCGATGACGGTGGTGTAGGTCTCATACATAGCTCGACTCCTCCACTGTGACAACAGTTCTGACTGGTGACCACGCTCGGCGTGGTCGTTACAGCATCGCCGTCGTCGGCGACGGGATCAGCGTCGAAAGCACGGTTTCGGGCCGAACCTGGGGATAGTCGGGGTATGTGGATAACTCGCTATTCGCGTGTGACGGGCTACCTGCCCTTGTTGAGTTCTTTGAGCATCGCGTTGTAGCTGTCGAGTTCTGCGTCGTGGTCGCGCTCGGCGTTGCGGTCGAATCGTTTGGCCTGCTTGCGGTCCTGCCTGCTCCATTGCACGAGAAGCGCGAGCATCACGATAACAAGCGGGACTTCGCCTGCGGCCCAAGCGATTCCACCGCCCACTCGCTGATCGTCGTACAGGTTGTAGGCCCACGGCAGGTGCAGACTTCGATAGTAGGTTTCGGCGATTACGGTGTTGCTCATCATCAGCGCGACGCCGAAGAACGCGTGAAACGGCAAGGTGCCGAGCACCATTGCCAGCTTCGCGACCGGGGACAGTTGACGCGGTGCCGGGTCGATCCCGATCACGAGCCAGTAGAAGACGTACCCGCTGATCAGAAAGTGAGCGTTCATCGCCACGTGCGCGGCGTGATAATCGGCGGCCAGGGCGAACAACCCACCGAGGTAGAGGACGTAGAAGCTGCCGACGAAAAGCACCACCGCCACAACGGGATTGGCGACGAGCCGCGAGACCTTGCTGTGAATGGCCGACTGGATCCATTCACGCGGACCAGGCGGATTGCCGCGCCCGGCGACCGGCAGGGCACGGAGCGCGAGGGTGATCGGGCCGCCGAGAACCAGCAGGACCGGAATCAACATCGACATCGCCATGTGCGCGATCATGTGGATGCTGAACATCGCCGGGCCATAGAGTCCCATCCCCGACGAAGAGGCGAACAGCAGGCTCAGGCAGCCCAGAACCCACGAGATGGTGCGTCCGATCGGCCAGTCGTCGCCGCGCTTGCGCAGCCGGACCACCCCACGCAGGTAGACCGCACACAACACGATGGCGGCGGTGCCGAAGATGAGGTCGAAGCGCCAGTCGCCGATGATGCGGCCCAACGTCGGGGGCGCGTCGATGCGGTAGCCGATGACCGTCTCGGCCGGGGTGAGCTGTGCGGTGTCGATCGGCGGTGGCGGAGTGCGGGAGAGCCCGACCGCGATGCCGAAGGTGACTGCGAACACCAATGATTCGACCAGACCGAAGCGGACGAAGAGGCCGCGGCGCGGGTCGGCTCCCGGGGCGTCATCGGCGTCGAGCGACGCGATGGTTCGACGCCGGTGCCAGGCGCCGAACGCCCCGAGGACGACCAGCGCCACAACCTTGGCAAGGATGATGCGGCCGTAGAGGTCGGTGAAGAGTTCTCCGAGGGGAACGCGGATCAGTGCGTTCACCACACCGCTCAGGCCGACGACGATGATGCACCAGAACGCGACGCGGGAGAAGCGTCGAACGGCGAGCGCTCGCCAGTGTCCCCCGGCGAAGGCATAGGTGACGACGGCGCACAGTCCGCCCATCCAGATCGCGGCCGCGCCGATGTGCAGGATCAGACTGTTGGTGCCGAGGTCGTGGTTGCCGCCCGCCGACGAATGCCCGGCTAGGGCCACCGGCAGCAGCGAAGCCGATGCCAACAGGAGTACCGCGAATACCCATCCCCACCGCATGGTGAGGCGGGCGGCCACCGCGGTGAGGATTGCCAGCAGCGCCGTCCAGCCCCAGGTCCGGGCGTCGGCGACCTGGCCGTACGCGGTCAGCAGATTGTTCATGTTCAGCGTCTTCGACAGGGATTGACCGCTGACGTTCGAAATCGACAGAGGAATGAGCAGTATCGCGCTGACCGCCCAGATGAGCGACGTCGTGGACGCGACTCTGATCGCCCGGTACCCGCCGATGTCCAGGGTGCCGTCGGCTTGCGGCGGCACGAAGAAGGCGGCGAACACGGTCGACCCCAGCGCAATCGATGCGCTCAGCTGGCCGAGCGCGGTGAGCGCGGGCAACCCGTAAGTGGTGATGGCGCCCGGATCTGGGACACCGGCCAGTTGGATCGCCGACGACGCCGACAGCGCCGTGACCACGATCGCGACAATTGCGCCGATCCACCCAAATACCCAGGTCAGCGCGCCCACGACGCCGCGTTGAGAGTCCATCGCGTCGCGCACGGGTACCTCAGTTGTCATGAGTTCACTGTATTCGGGACAGTTCGTGCGCTGCCTGAGAGGCTTCGACGGCCCGGATTGGACGGCGGCCTGCCCCACTGTCGTATACTCTGCTGGCCGCGCCAAGCCTCCGTAGCTCAGTTGGATAGAGCAAGGGCCTTCTAATCCCTAGGTCGCAGGTTCGATTCCTGCCGGGGGCGCAATCTAAGCCAAGCTCAGCTTAGTCGGGTACAAACCCAACTCAATTCCGTCAACCCTAACGATTCTTTCGTTCGGGTTGACATGATCCTGTTGGGTTCACCAGTGCCAACAGCCGCAACGGACATCTTCGCCATCATGCTCCGAAGCATCGGGCGTGCCTGGGACAATCACGCGGTGACCATTACCGAGATTGCCGGCTACCGGGTGATTCGCCTGCTGGGGGCGGGCGGGATGGGGCAGGTGTATCTGGTTCGGCATCCACGACTGCCGCGCGAGGATGCGCTCAAACTGCTTGACCCAGCCGTGTCCAGTACGGGCGATTTCCGGGCCCGATTTGTGCGCGAGGCGGATGTGCTGGCGACGCTCTCGCACCCGAATATCGTCACGCTGTACGACCGCGGCGAGTTCGACGGCCGGCTGTGGATCACGATGGAATACATCGCCGGAACCGACGCGGCCGAGCTGATCAAGACCGGGCCGCTGAGCCCGCAACTCGCGATTGCCCTGGTCGGCTCGGCGGGCGCGGCCCTCGACTACGCCTGGCGCAAGCAGAAGATCACGCATCGCGACGTCAAGCCCGCCAACATCCTCGTCGGGCTGGATTCACCCAGCACCGGGTCGGGGCCGCAGTCGATCGAGTCGGTCAAACTGGCCGACTTCGGCATCGCCAAGGCCGCCGGGGCGGTAACCTCGCTCACGTCCACCGGCATCACGGTCGGGACGATGCAATACATCTCGCCTGAGGCAATCGACGGTGCCGACCTCGACAACCGCGCCGACATCTACTCGCTCGGCTGCACCGCATTTCATCTGCTGTCGGGGCAGCCGCCGTACGTCGCCACCTCGATGTCCGGGCTGATGTCAGCGCACCTGACACACACCCCGCCGCCGATATCCGAGCGTGCGAACCTGCCGACGTCGGTGGATCCGGTCTTCTTCCGAGTGCTGGCGAAAGATCCCCGTGACCGTTATCCGACGTGCGGGGCCTTCGTCGAGGCGCTCGACGCCGCGATGCGAGCTCACCTCACAGGCGCGGCACACATGTTGACCGAACCCGCTCCGACCGGGCCCTCCCCTGCAATCGCAGCCTGGCAGACGCCCACAACCGCGCGCCGAGCGCCTGCCGAACCGACGCAGCGCAACGCTCGCCGCTCGTGGGCGACCATAGTTCTTGCCGGCGTCATCGCGGCACTCATCGTCGGCATCGGCGCGCTCGGTTACCTGTTGATACGCGATCGCACCGCCTCCACCACGACGGCGGCCACCAGTTCGCCGGCCTCGATCGCAGCGGCTCCGGAGCAGACTCCGTCGCTGACCTCACCCCTGACCAGCATGCCCTCTTCGCCACCGACGACCACGGCCACCACGTCGACACCGGCGAGCTACTCCATCGCTAAACTCGTCGGCAAGTGGGGACAGCACTCCATTCTGCTCACCCTGTCATCCGACGGTTCGGCGACTTACATCGTCAGCCAAGGCGCGTCGAATTCGCAGACCTGGTCGGCCACTTGGACGGCCACATCCACCACGACCGCGACGGTCACACTCGTCGGGCAGCTCAGCTACGACGGCACACTCGACGGCCAATCGCTCTATTCCGGCGAAGTGTTCAACTTCGCTCTGACATCGGGCGGATACGCGACCATCAATTCCGGATCGGGCGACGTGACGTTGTGCCCGCGCGACGATCCGTCGTTCCGTGATTCGGCATCGGAATGCGGCGCGTAACCGATGCCCGCTGAAACCTCTACTCCGATCAGCGATTTCGACGAGCTGGCCGCACGCGCGGCGTCGTTGATCGTCCCCGGCGAACGACGCATCCTCGGTATCACCGGCAGTCCCGGGGCCGGCAAGACGACGCTCGCGGGCCGAATCGTGAAGCGCCTCAACGACTCCGGCGCGCACGTGGGCTACCTGCCGATGGACGGCTTCCACCTTGCCAATTCGAAGCTGGACCGCAGGCGCATCCGCGACCGCAAAGGCGCGGTCGACACGTTCGACGGCTGGGGGTTCGTCGGCCTACTGCGCCGGATCCTCGTCGAGACCGACCATCCGGTCTACGCACCGAGTTTCGAGCGGACCATCGACGAGCCGATCGCCGGCGAGATCGAGATCCCCAGCCGCACAACGCTCGTCGTCGTCGAAGGGAACTATCTGCTGCTCGACGCCGAGCCGTGGTCGCAGATTCCCGGACTACTCGCACAGACGTGGTTCTGCGCGACACCCGAGTCGGACCGACTAGACCGGCTGATCGACCGGCACATCCGACACGGTCGCTCCCCCGAAGCCGCCCGGACTTGGGCCCGGACCGTCGACGGAACGAACGCGGTGCTGATCGAACAGACGCGGACGCGGGCAGATCTGGTGGTGTCGGGAAGCCTGTAGGTGGGTGTCGCGTCAAGCGGTGTGGCTTTCACATCACAGCGGAGGTGGTCGCGTATCGAGTTCGTCTCGCCGCCCCTGTAAGGAAGATGCCATGTCTCCGCAGTTCAGAGGTTTGACTGGACATGGCATCTTGCATTATCGCGTCCACCAGCGAAGCGGTGTCGAGGCTCGTTACACCGAAGCTCGCAAGCTCGCTACGGCACTCGGGGAGCGGAGACAACACCGAAGCTCGCTACGGCACTCGGGGAGCGGAGACAACACCCAAGCTCGCTGCGGCACTCGGGGAGCGGAGACAACACCCAAACTCGCTACGGCACTCAGGGAGCGGGTTGGCTGCGTCCCGCGGGAATGCGCCGCGCGACACCACCACTACCCGACGATCAACTCCCACAACCCGTCCCCGCCGACTTCGAGTGCCGCGTCGGCGACCACGTCGTCCCAGTACTGCGTGGAGCCGAACTCCGAACACCAGCGCAGCGCGGGCAACGTGTATTTGTGCAGCCGATGTTCGACGGTGGTGCCGATCGCCCCCAGCGCCTGGTGGGCGTTACGCACTACGGTCGACGCCGCGTGGCCGGCGCACGAGCGCGCGACGGCGACGTCGAATCGCACGCGGTCGAGCCCGACGTCGCCCGACTCGAAGGCGTCCATCGTTCCCACCGCGGCATCGACGGCCGTCACGGTCAGCGCGGTCTGTGCGGCCGACTCGGCCAGCATCTGTTGCAGCGCTTGGAATTTCGCCAGCGGCCGACCGAACTGAATCCGCGTGGTGACATGCTCGGCAGTGATCTCGCCGATCTCCGTCAACGCACCGGCGACCTGCACGGCACGCGCCAGCGCGCCGCGCAGCCGGAAGAGCTCAACCACGTCGGCACCGACGACAACATCGCCCACGGACCACCCGTCAGCCGACTCCGCAAGTGTCACAACACTTTCCGCTCCGTCTGGCCGCGTCCCCGCGACCTCCCGGCCGGACACGTCAACCAGAACGGCACCGCGCAGCCCACCGTCGTCGGGCGCCCCGGCCTGCCGCTGCAGCCAGCCCGCCAATACGTCGCTCCCGACGATCCCGGTCGAAATCGCCTGTCGCGCAGCCGTTTCCAGCACGAATGCCAGCTCACGCCAGCTCGCCTCACTGCCGCCCGACGTTTCCGGCGCGAGCAGCCGGGCCAACCCGATCTCGTCGAGCTGGCGCCACACCGCCGCCACCGACGTGTCGTCGGCGAAACCGTCGAACACATCGCGGACGGTCGAGGTGAAAACCGGATCCAACGCGCTCATCGCAGTCCCATCTCTCGGGCGATCACGCCACGCAGCACTTCACTGGTCCCGCCCCGCAGGGTGAAGCCCGGCCGTTGCACGACCGCGCGATCGGCCAACGCGCGCAACGCTTCTGGACCGTCGCGCCCGACGATCCGGTCGGCCAGTTCGGCGATGTCGCCTTCGCCCGACGTCCCGATCACCTTGACCACCGCCGCGGCCGAAGCGACCTGCTCGCCGCGTTCGAGGGCACTCGCCACCGCCGACGACATCCGATGCAACCCGGCCACCCGGGCGATATGCGCGCCGAGATCACTGTGCCGCACCACCTCGCCCGACTTCGCGGCGTCGACCAGCCCCGCCAGCAGCTGATAGGTCGACAGGAACCGTTCGGGTCCGCTGCGCTCATAGGACAGCTCCGACGTCACCTGGTGCCAGCCGTCGCCGACGGTGCCGAGCACCATCTCGTCGGGCACGAAGACCTCGTCGAAGTGCACCTCGTTGAAATGATGCGCACCGTCCATCGACAGGATCGGCGACACCGTGATGCCGCGCGAATCGAGCGGCACGATGAACTGGCTCAGCCCGGCGTGGCGGTTCTCGCTCGACGCCGGTTCGGTGCGCGCCAGCATGAAGAACGCGTGCGCCAGATGCGCGCCCGACGTCCACACCTTGGTGCCCGACACCCGCCAGCCGCCGTCGACGCGTGTTGCGCGGGTGCGTACCGAGGCCAGATCCGACCCGGCGTCGGGCTCGCTCATTCCGATGGCCCAAAAGACCTGTCCCGCGGTGATTCCGGGGAGATAGCGCTGCTTCTGGGCTTCGGTGCCGAACTTCAGCAGCGACGGCGCCGCCTGTCGATCGGCGATCCAGTGCGCCGCCACCGGCGCTCCGGCGGCGAGCAGTTCCTCGGTCACGACGAACCGTTCGGCGAACGACCGTCCGTGGCCGCCGTACTCGCGCGGAATGGTCATGCCCAGCCAACCGCGCTCCGCCAGCGCCGCGGTGAACTCCAGATCCCAACCGCGCAACCAGGTGTCGACTTCCGGGACGAATTTCGCGGCCGCCAGCTGCTCGGCGAGGAACCCCCGCACGTCGCGCCGAAGCTGTTGCAGCTGGGCGCTTTCCGGCTCGTAGGCCGGTACCAGTGCCACGATCAGTTGCCCGTGTAGTTGCCGTCGCGGCGTTCGACGAACGCGGTGACCGCTTCCCGATGGTCCTGCGTGTGATGCGCGATGGCCTGCATCGCCGCCGACATCTCCAGCAACTGATCCAAGCTCTGGTGCTGCGACTCACGCAGCAGCTTCTTGGCCATCCGCACCGCCACCGGCGGGTTGACCGCGACGCGGCGCGCCAATTCCATTGCCTGCGGCAGCAATTCGTCGGGTTCGACGACGCGCGACACGATTCCCCACTCCAGCGCGGTCGCGGCGTCGACACGATCACCGGTCAGCGCCATCTCCGCTGCCCGAGCCGGTCCGACGACGCGCGGCAGCAGCCACGCCCCGCCGTCGCCCGGGATGATGCCCAGCTTCACGAAGCTCTCGGCGAAGAACGCGTTGGTCGAGGCGATACGCATGTCGCACATCAGCGACAGGTCACATCCCGCGCCGACCGCCGGGCCGTTGACGGCGGCGACGATCGGCACCTCGCACGCGTAGAGGGCACGCGGGATGCGCTGGATGCCGTCGCGGTATCCGTTGCGCTGCTCATGCGATGCCCCGCCGAACAATCCGACGCCGGCGGCCATGTCCTTGACGTTGCCGCCCGCCGAGAATGCCGAGCCCGCACCGGTCAACACGATCACGCGCACCGACGTATCGCGATTCACCCGGTCTGCGGCACCGACCAGCGCGTCGACCATCTCGTCGCTGGAGATGGCATTGCGCGTCTCCGGCGAGTTGAGCGTCCAGATTTCGATGTTCCCCTCGCGGGTCACGGACAGGGGCGAAGCGGTGGGCGTGGTGTCGGTCATAGGTATACCTTTACCCGCCGGACGCCACCGGCCGCGCCGCGCCCCCGCCGCCGCACGACCACGCCGCTACAGCAATTCCAGAATGGTCGCATTCGCCTGGCCGCCCGCCTCACACATGGTCTGCAAGCCGTAGCGAATTCCGTTGTCCCGCATGTGATGCACCAGGCGCGTCATCAGGATCGCGCCGGACGCACCGAGCGGATGTCCGACGGCGATCGCGCCGCCGAGCGGATTGAGCACGTCGTCGCTCGCTCCGGTCTCGGCCTGCCAGGCCAGCGGCACCGGCGCGAACGCCTCGTTCACCTCGTAGGCCCCGATGTCGGCGACGGTCAATCCGGACCGCTCGAGCGCCTTGGCCGTCGCCGCGATCGGCGCGCTGAGCATGATGACCGGGTCGTCGCCGGCGAGTACCGCGGTGTGGATGCGGGCCATCGGCGTCCACCCCCGCTGGGCGGCGAGTTCGCCGGTGGTGATCAGCAATCCGCCGCAACCGTCGGAGATCTGCGACGAGTTGCCCGCGGTGATCACACCGTTGTCGTCGAACGCCGTGCGCAGGCCGGCGAGCTTCTCGACGGTCGTCGCGCGCCGCAAGCCTTCGTCCTGGCTCAGGCCGCCGTCGAACGGCGCCAGTTGCCCGTCGAACGCACCCGAATCGATCGCCGTAGCGGTGCGCTCATGGGAGCGGGCGGAATACTCGTCGACCTGCGCGCGGCTCATCCCCCACTTGCGGGCCATCATCTCCGCGCCCAGCCCCTGATTGAACCCGTCGACGCCGTAGCGGTCGAGAACCGACGCGGGATACGGCGCTCCACCGGCA
This sequence comes from Gordonia asplenii, assembly GCF_012933505.1. Taxonomy (GTDB): domain Bacteria; phylum Actinomycetota; class Actinomycetes; order Mycobacteriales; family Mycobacteriaceae; genus Gordonia; species Gordonia asplenii. Next base: position 27,957 of record NZ_JABBNB010000001.1, on the reverse strand, counting down.
CGCGCGGAGCCCATCGGGACGCGTGACATCGATTCGACGCCGCCGGCGATCACGTAGTCGTACTGTCCGGCAATGACACCTGCCGCGGCGAAATGCACGGCTTGCTGTGCCGATCCGCAGCGCCGGTCGACGACCGTCGACGGGACCGACTCGGGCCAGCCGGCGGCCAGGACTCCCACGCGTCCGACGCTGCCCGACTGATCGCCGACCTGGCTCACGCACCCCCAGATCACGTCGTCGACGATCGCCGGATCGAAGCCGACGCGCGCCTGCAGGGCCGTGAGCACGTGTGCGGTCATGTCGCCGGGGTGCACGTCGGCCAGAGCGCCGTTGCGCTTTCCGATGGGTGTGCGTACGGCGTCGACGATTACGGCATCCCGCATGGTTGCTCCTCAAAGTCGTTGGCTGGCCGATGGCCGTAACCGAGCAAGCGCTCGGTTGCTTTCTCACCTTACCCCGCACGGATTGTGGCCCCGCTTACACCTCTCACGGTCTACTCCGCCGTCCCCTGAGACCGAGTTGATCTTCCGGTAACACCGGACTGCGCGTCGAGAAACACGCCCCACGCAGGATCGAGCCATGGACTTCTCGACGGTGTGCGGCTACTGCGGCGTCGGCTGCGGCATGGACCTGCGCGTCGTCGACGGAACTGTCACCAAGAGCAGTGGAACCGCAGGTCACCCGGCCAATCGGGGACGCCTGTGCACCAAGGGCGCCACCACCGCCGACATGCTCAACGCGGGCGGCCGGCAGGCGTACGCGATGGTGCGCACCGACCGCGCGGACGAACCTGTCCCCACCCCGATCGACGACGCCATCGCGACCGCCGCGAACGCGCTGCGCCGGATCCTCGACGACCACGGCCCCGACGCGCTGGCCCTCTACGTCTCCGGGCAGATGAGTCTCGAGGCTCAGTACCTGTCGAACAAACTGACCAAGGGCTATCTGGGCACCAATCAGATCGAGTCCAATTCACGGCTGTGCATGGCCAGCGCGGGCACCGGCTACAAGCAGTCCCTGGGCGCAGACGGCCCGCCCGGCAGTTACGACGATCTCGACCACGCCGACGTCTTCTTCGTCATCGGCGCCAACATGGCAGATTGCCACCCCATCCTGTTCCTGCGGATGATGGATCGCGTCAAAGCGGGCGCGAAACTGATCGTGGTCGACCCGCGCCGCACCGCGACCGCGGCCAAAGCCGACCTCTACCTGCCCATCGCACCCGGCACCGACCTCGCCCTGCTCAACGGGCTGCTGAAGCTGATCGTCGACGCCGGGAACGTCGACGCAGACTTCATCGCCGAGTTCACCGACGGATTCGACGCCATGGGGCCGCTGCTCGACGACTACCCGCTCGACAAGGTGGCCGAGTTGACCGGCCTCGACGCCGCCGACATCGCCGCGGCGGCAGACTTGATCGGCACCGCCGAGAACTGGGTGAGCCTGTGGACGATGGGCCTCAACCAATCCACGCACGGCACCTGGCAGACCAACGCCCTGTGCAATCTGCACCTGGCGACCGGCGCCATCTGCCGCACCGGGTCCGGCCCGTTCTCGCTGACCGGGCAGCCCAACGCCATGGGCGGACGCGAAATGGGCTATATGGGACCGGGTCTGCCCGGGCAACGCTCGGCCCTCAACCCGGCCGACCGCGCCTTCGTCGAAGACCGGTGGCACCTGCCCAGCGGCACCATCCGCCCCGACGCCGGGGCGGGCACCATCGACATGTTCGAGCGGATGGCCGCGGGCGAGATCAAGGCCGCGTGGATCATCTGTACTAATCCCGTTGCATCCGTTGCCAATCGGCAGACGGTGATCGATGCGCTGCAGAACGCCGAGCTGGTGATCGTCCAGGATGCCTTCACCGGGACCGAGACCGGCGAGTACGCCGACGTCACGTTGCCGGCAGCACTGTGGGCGGAGAGCGAAGGAGTGATGATCAACTCCGAACGCAACCTGACGCTGACCGCACCGGCACTGGCCGCACCCGGTGACGCCCTGCCGGACTGGGCGATCATCTGCCGCGTCGCGCAGGCGATGGGCTTTCGCGACGGCTTCGACTTCACCACCGCCGCAGAGGTTTTCGACGAGATCACCCGCTTCTGGAATCCAATGACAGGCTGGGACATCCGCGGCGTCGACTACGCCCGGCTGCGTCGCGGACCGGTCCAGTGGCCGGCGGCACCCGATGGCGGCGATCGTAATCCGATCCGCTACCTCAACGACGGAGTCAGCGCGACACAGCACGTCGACGACGACGGAACCGTTGCGCGCCTTGCCTTTCCGACGCCGACGCGACGGGCACAGTTCCTGCCGCGACCCTACCTGCCGCGTGCGGAACTGCCCGACGACGACTTCCCGATGACCCTGACCACCGGGCGCCTGGCACATCAGTGGCACACGATGACCAAGACCGGCAAGGTCGCCAAGTTGAACAAGCTCAACCCGGCGTCGTTTCTGCAGATCCATCCCGTCGACGCGAAGCCGCTCGGCATCGGTGACGGCGACCGGGTCGAGGTGACCTCGCGCCGCGGGACCGCATACCTCCCCGCGGCGGTGAGCACCGCGATCCGCCCGGGAACCTGTTTCGCGCCGATGCATTTCAACGACGCCCAGGGCCCCGACCTCGCCATCAACGCGGTCACCAACGACGCCGTCGACGCCGACTCGCTGCAACCGGAGTTCAAGGCGTGCGCCGTGGCGGTGCGCCCGGCGCCGGTCGACGCCGTCGCCGCAGCTCCGACGACTGAACTCTCCCTCACCGTTCCCGACACCGGAGGCGACATCTTGGCCACCCTCGACGCTCTCACCGACGCGATCCGCGCATCGGACCGGTTCGCCGGCGCCGACGCCCACTACGTGGACGGCCTGTTGGTCGGACTACGCGCCCTGCCGCCGTCCGGCGCGGTCCCGACGGTGCCCGCGACCGCCCCACTCAGCGCGGACAGTCGCGGCTGGCTCGACGGTGTATTGGCCGGACTGTTCGCGCGCGTCCCGCTGCCCGGCGCTCAACCATTCGGTTCTGCGACGTCGTCGACGCCGGGTGACTCGGCGGCGGATACGGCGACGAGCGCGACCGTCGTATGGGCTTCGCAGACCGGAACCACCGAGGAGTTCGCAGAGGTCACCCGCGACGCCCTCGCCGCGGCGGGCGTGACCGTCACACTGCGCTGCGCCGATGAGATCGGCGCGACCGACCTGGCGGGCACCGTGCTGTTCTTGACCAGTACCACCGGCGACGGAGACGCCCCCGACAACGGTCTCGCACTGTGGGACACGCTGACCGCCCTCGACGCCGGTGACCTCGCCGGCCTCGGCTACTCGGTGCTCGGCTTCGGTGATTCCAGCTACGCCGACTTCTGCGGCTTCGGCCGCAAACTCGATGCGCGACTGCATGATTTGGGTGCACATCGCATCACCGAGCGGGTGTCCTGCGAGCCCGATTACGAGGAGTCCGCGCGGGGCTGGCTGGACCGCGTCGTCGCACACGTCAACGACACGCCCGCGCCCTCCGCCGCACCAGAGCCGAAAGCCGCTGTCCCGGCGTCGTATTCGCGAAAGAATCCGCTGACCACCACGGTTCGCGCCAATACCAAACTCAGCGGTGACGGATCCGACAAAGAAGTCCGCCGGGTCGCCTTCGCACTGCCCCCGCAGACTCTCACGTACTCGGCCGGAGATGCTCTCGGCGTATGGCCGCGCAATGACCCGGCGCTCGTCGCCGAGTGGCTCAAACACACCGATCTGGTCGGGATCGAGCCGGTCACGCTCCCCGGCGGAGACACGGTCACCTTCGCCGAAGCGTTGACCGAGCGACTCGAAATCGCCCGCATCACACCGGATTTCCTGCATTTCGTCGCCGCGCGCACCGCACCCGACGACACCGAACTCGACGCCGTGCTCGCCGACCACGCCGGCGTCACGCACTGGACGTGGGGCAAACAGTGCGCCGACGTCCTGAGCGGCAGGGCGATTCGGGCGAGTGCTCAAGACTGGGTGTCGGCACTGCGACCCCTTCAGCCGCGCTTGTACTCGATCTCGTCGACGCCGCGTGAAGATCCGCAATCGGTCGAGATCACCATGTCCACGGTCCGCTACACCGCGACCACCGGCAACCGCGACGTCATCCGGCACGGCGTGTGCTCCACGTTCCTCGCCGACCGAACCATCGTCGACGACACCGAGGTGCGGCTGTTCATCGCGCCCAACAAGTACTTTCGTCCGCCCGAGGACCCCGACGCGGCGGCGATCATGATCGGACCGGGCACCGGCGTGGCCCCGTTCCGAGCGTTCCTCGCCGACCGCGCGGCACAGGGAGCCACCGGCAAGAACTGGCTGTTCTTCGGCGAACGCCACGAATCGACCGACTTCTACTACCGAGAGGAACTCGAAGAACTCCGCGACCAGGGCGTGCTCACCCGCCTCGACGTCGCCTTCTCCCGCGATCAGGAGCGCAAGATCTACGTCCAGGACCGCATGCACGAACATGCCGCCGAACTGTGGACGTGGCTGCGCGCGGGCGCGTACCTCTACGTGTGCGGCGACGCCGGAGCGATGGCCCGCGACGTCGACGACGCACTGCGGCAGATCGTCGCGCAACAGGGCCGGCTGGCACCGCACAGTGCGGATTCGTTCGTGTCGGCGCTGTCGGCCGAGAAGCGCTACGTACGGGACGTGTACTGACGCTGTCGGTCGCGAGATACGGTGAGGTCATGGCCGATCCGACGTTCGCGATCATCCTCGCCGGCGGGCGCGGCAGCCGCATGGGCGGCATCGACAAGCCGACCCTTCGGGTGGGCGGGCGGCGTCTGCTCGACGTCGCTCTCGAGGCCGTGTCCGGTGCGACCCGGGTCGTGGTCGTCGGGCCGCCGCGTGACCTCGATCCGACGATCCTGCAGACCCGGGAGGAACCCGCGGGGTCTGGACCGGCCGTCGCGGTGGCGGCGGGACTGGCGGCGTTGGATGCGTTTCGGTCGTCGACCGGCTGCCCGCACGCGACCGACGGAGAAGTCGCCGTCCTCGCCGCCGACGTTCCGTCGCTGACCGCCGCGGCACTGGCCGACTTGTCGCGCGCTCGCCGGGGCGCGGCGGCTCCGGCGGCCTTCGCGCTGGACTCGACCGGACAGATGCAGTACTTGGTCGGCGTGTGGGATATGGCGACTCTGCGCGAATCACTCGCCGGCGCAAGCGGACCCGCGATGCGTGCGTTGATCCCAACGGATTCGATCGGCGTGGTCCTGCCCGACGAGGTCGTCGCCGACGTCGACACCGATGCCGATCTCGACCGGGCCCGACGTCGGGCAGCGGCGCCCGTGCGCCTCACGCCACCGCAGGCAGCGGCGGTGCTGTCCGCTGAATTGGCCGGGTTGCCGGTGGTCCGACGCCGGATCGCCGACGCACTCGGCGCCGGCCTCGCCACCGGACTTGTTGCCGCGCAACCCTTTCCGAGCTTCGACGCATCCGCCATGGACGGCTACGCGGTCGCCGGCGGCGGTCCGTGGCTGGTATCGGGCGACGCCGTCGCGGCCGGGAGTCACGCCCGCAGCGCACTGCGCACCGGCTTCGCGGCCCGCATCGCGACCGGTGCGATGCTCCCGACCGGCGCCGACCGGGTGATCCGCGACGAGGAGATCACCCTCGACGACGAGACTCATTGTCTGACAAGCACCTTCGATCGCGACGACACCCGGCGCCGCGGATCGGAGTGGAACCGCGGCGACGAATTGATCGCGGCCCGAACGCGGGTCGACGATGCGGTGGTCTCCGTCGCGCGCTCCGCGGGAGTCGCAGAAGTGGACGTCCGGGGTCCACTGCGCGTCGTCGTGCATTCCACGGGTGACGAGATCGCCGACGACGCCGCACGGGCCGGAACGATAGTGGACACGGCGTCGGACGCGGTCGGCAATCTGGTGCGGCGCAACGGTGCTCACGTCGCCCACGGCGAACATCTCGGCGATCGTCGCGAAGCGTTCGTCGCCGCGCTTGGCGCTCCCGACGCCGACGTCGTCGTGCTGATCGGGGCCACCGGGCGCGGCGTCGCCGACCATCTGCGGGATGCACTCGACGACGTCGGTGCACGGATTCTCGTCGACGGTATCGACATGCGCCCGGGCGGCTCGCTGGTCGTCGCGGCGGTGTCCGGCGGGCCGGTGATCGTCGGACTCGGCGGCAATCCGCTCGCCGCCGTCGCCGGCATCGCGCTGCTCATCCCGGTGATCACCGACACCTTGCTGGCCGTCCAACCGCGCCCCGGGGTGCTGGGCGGCGTCGAGGATCTCGATGCTCTGGCGCGGCCCGACGGTTGGCGGATGGCACCGGTCACACCCACTGGTCACGGCCTGTGGCGCGCGCCACATTCGATGCCGACGGCCCACCTCAACGCACTGGTCTCCGCACGCGGCTTTGCGCTCATCCCGCCCCGGGCGCACGGCGCTGACCTGGTCGAACTCTATCTCTGAGAGCTCTCACGGACCTCGCCGTCACCATGTGAGAACTACGTGACGATGCGGCAACGCACCGCGACGTCTCCGCAACACCCGTTTTCTACCGTCAATGCCATGAGTACAGCGAGCACGCAACGCACGGTCGTCGTCGTCGGCCACGGCATGGTCGGTCACCGCTTCATCGAGGCGCTGCGCACCCGCGACGAGGCAGCGCAGTGGCGGGTCGTCGTGCTGGCCGAAGAAGCCGACCGCGCTTACGACCGCGTCGGCCTGTCGTCCTACGTCGGGGTGTGGGACCGCGCGCAACTCGCGCTGCCGGGCAACGACTACGTGGGCGACGACAACGTCGAACTCCATCTCGACGCCCGCGTCACCGATGTCGACCGGTCCGGACATCGCGTGATGACCGCCGACGGCCGCCAGTTCGACTATGACGCACTCGTATTGGCCACCGGCTCATATGCTTTCGTTCCGCCGGTGCCCGGCCACGACAGCGAAGGCTGCCACGTGTACCGCACGCTCGACGACCTCGACGACATCCGCGCCGACGCGCAGAGGGCCCTCGCGGCCGATCCGAACGCGGTCGGCGTCGTCGTCGGTGGTGGCCTGCTGGGCCTGGAAGCAGCCAACGCGCTGCGCAGCCTGGGCCTCAAAGCCCATGTGGTGGAGGTCAATCCGCGCCTGATGCCACAGCAGATCGACGCCGGCGGAGGCGAGCACCTCGCCCGGATGATCGGCGCGCTGGGCATCGACATCTCGTTGAGCTCAGGCACCACCTCCATCGAACGCATCGGTGCCGGCCTACGGGTCACGTTGGCGGACGACACCGTCGTCGACGCCGGGCTGCTGGTCTTCTCCGCGGGCGTCCGGCCGCGCGACGAACTCGCGCGCACAGCGGGCATCGAGTTGGCCGAGCGAGGCGGCGTGCTCACCGACATGTCTTGCCGCACATCGGATCCCGACATCTACGCGATCGGTGAGGTCGCGGCCGTGCAGGGGCGCTGCTACGGGCTCGTCGGTCCGGGCTACGCCACCGCCGAGGTCGTCGTCGACCGGCTGCTCGGCGGCGAGGCCGTCTTCCCCGGCGCGGACATGTCCACCAAGCTCAAACTGCTCGGCGTCGACGTCGCCAGCTTCGGCGACGCATTGGGAACGACGCCGGGAGCGCTCGACGTCGTCGTGAGCGACCCCATCAACGGGACCTACGCGAAACTAGTTCTGTCCGACGATGCTTCGACTCTGCTGGGCGGCGTGCTGGTCGGGGACGCGAGCGCCTACGGCATCCTGCGTCCCCTCGTCGGGTCGACGGTGCCCGGTGACCCGGTCAGCCTGATCTCCCCGGCCAGCTCCGACGCGCCCGCCCTCGGCGTCGGTGCACTGCCCGACGAGGCGCAGGTCTGCTCCTGCAACGACGTCTCCAAGGGCACGCTGTGCGCCGCCATCGCCGACGGCGCGTGCGACGTCGCCGCGCTGAAGGGATGCACCAACGCGGGAACGTCGTGCGGGTCGTGTGTTCCGCTGCTCTCGCAGCTGCTGGCGGCCGAAGGCGTCGAAGTGTCGAAGTCGTTGTGCGAGCACTTCGGTCAATCCCGCGCCGAGTTGTTCGAACTCGTGCAGGCCAGCGGAATTCGCACGTTCAGCGGGCTCATCGAGCGCTTCGGCACCGGCACCGGCTGCGACCTGTGCAAACCGACCGTCGCATCGATCCTGGCGTCGACGAGTTCCGAGCACATCCTCGACGGCGAGCAGGCGTCGTTGCAGGACAGCAACGATCACTTCCTGGCAAATATTCAGCGCAACGGCACCTACTCGGTGGTGCCACGCGTCCCCGGCGGCGACATCACGCCCGAGCACCTCATCCTCATCGGCGAGATCGCCCGCGACTTCGGTTTGTACACCAAGATCACCGGCGGTCAGCGCATCGACATGTTCGGCGCCACCGTCGACCAGTTGCCGGAGATCTGGCGACGGCTCGTCGACGGCGGCATGGAGTCCGGGCAGGCGTACGGAAAGTCGTTGCGGACTGTGAAGAGCTGCGTGGGTACCGACTGGTGCCGGTACGGCCAGCAGGATTCCGTACAGATGGCTATCGACCTGGAGCTGCGCTACCGCGGTTTGCGCTCCCCGCACAAGATCAAGATGGGGGTGTCGGGCTGCGCGCGCGAATGCGCCGAGGCACGCGGCAAGGACGTCGGCGTGATCGCGACCGAGAAGGGCTGGAATCTCTACGTCGCGGGCAACGGCGGCATGACGCCGAAGCACGCTCAGCTGCTGGCGTCGGACCTCGACGGTGCGACCCTCGTCCGCTACATCGACCGATTCCTGATGTATTACATCCGAACCGCAGACCGCCTGCAGCGCACCGCGCCCTGGCTGGACAGCCTCGACGGCGGGCTCGACCACCTGAAAGCCGTTGTCGTAGAGGACAGTCTGGGCCTCGCCGACGACTTCGAGGCGAGCATGGCGCGCCACGTCGAGGGCTACTCGTGTGAGTGGAAGGGGGTGCTCGACGACCCCGAGAAGCTGTCCCGGTTCGTGTCCTTCGTCAACGCCCCCGGAGCACCCGACCCCACCGTCGAATTCGGCGAGAAGAACGGTCGCAAGGTGCCCGTGCTGATCGGTACGCCCGCCTTTCGACAGTCCTGATCCCCCAGTCCTGATCCGGCCTGATCTCAGCTCGCTTCCTTCTTGAGAAAGACATGTCACGATGACCATCAATTTCGATCTGCACCGTTGGACCCGCGACTGGACGCCCGCCTGCCCGGCGTCGAGGCTCGAACCGCTTCGAGGGGTAGCGGTTCTGCTGCCGGACGGCGCGCAGGTCGCGCTGTTCCGGCTCGCCGACGACAGCATCCGTGCCGTCGGCAACATCGATCCGATCGGGCGGGCCGCGGTGTTGTCCCGCGGGATCGTCGGCGACCGCGGCGGATTCCCGGTGGTGCAGTCCCCGCTGAAGAAGCAGGCGTTCAGCCTGCTCGACGGTCGGTGCCTCGATGCGGACGGCGTGTCGATTCCGGTGTACGCCACCAGGATCGGGCTCGACGGCACGGTGTTCGTGGCGAACACCCCGGACATTCGGTTCGGTTACCGGCCACGTACGGGCGCCGTCGCGGGACTCGCACCGAAGAGCGCGTGATGGGCGAGGCTTGCACACTGTTGGTGGCGCACGGCACGCGAAACGCGCACGGCGTGGCCATGATCGGCGATCTGGCCGCTTCGGTGGCCGCAGCATTGAATGAAGAGGTGCGGGTCGCGTTCGTCGACGTGCTGGGCCCGACACCGTCGGACGTGTTGCGGATGCTCGACGGCCGCCGAGTGACACTCATCCCGGCGTTCCTGTCCAGCGGCTATCACGTGCGCGTCGACATCCCCGAACACGTTGCCGCAGTGAACCATTCGGATGTGACGGTGACGTCGGCGCTGGGACCGTCGCCGCTGCTCGCCCGAGTCATGCTCGATCGCCTGATCGACGCGGGCTGGCGTCCCGGCGACCAAGTGGTCCTCGCGGCGGCGGGGTCGTCGGATCCGCACGCGCAGAGCGAGGTCCGCACCATGGCGACGATGTTGTCGTCGCTGGTGGGGACACGAGTCCGGATCGGCTTCGCGGCACCGCCGACATCGGGCGGCTATCCGGCGGTGCGCGACGTGGTGTCGTCGATGCGCGGGCAGTCCCGACGTCGGGTCGCGGTGGCGTCGTATCTGTTGGCGGACGGGCTCTTCCAAGGCCGCTTGGAGGAGTGCGGAGCCGACGTCGTGGGTGCGCCGCTGGGTCTGCACCTGAGCGTGACAAAACTGGTGTGCGCCCGGAGAAGGGCCGCGGTGTTGGTGTAGGTCGGGGGTGCGTTCCCGCTCGGCAACGCCGTCCCCGACACTGGTGTAGGTCGCGGTGCGCTCCCGCTCGGCAACGCCGTCCCCGCTCCCCGAGTGCCGAAGCGAGGAACGAGCTTCGGTGTAACGAGGGGCTGGCGACTTTACATTCCAGCGCAACCATATCGACCACACTCCCAACGGCCTCACCTACCAGGGACGGGAGCGAACAACAATTTGCATCGGGATCTCCGCGTTACGCGGTGGTGTCGGTCATGGTGGCCATTGATCTCACTGACCCCTCGTTACACCGAAGCTCGCAAGCTCGCTTCGGCACTCGGGGAGCAGAGTTTATCCATCGCATTCCCGACCCACCCCCTCAATCCACCGCGAGCCGGTATCCCCTCTTGACCACCGTCGCCACGATCTCCTTGGCTCCCAGGCTCGCTCGCAGCCTGGCTATCGCCGCTTCGACGGCGTGCGTGTCGTCGCCGGCCGCGGGCAGCACTCCCAGCAACTCTTCCCGCGATACGACGTCGCCCGGGCGTCGGGCCAGCATCTTCAGCAACGACAGCCCAGACGGCGACAACTCACGTACCGCTCCGTCGACGACGGCGGTGGATGCACGAACACCGAGATCGTGTCCGGCCACGCGCAGCGTCGGTCGACGGACCGGCAGGTCGTCAGCCACCAATCGGGCCAGCGCGCCGAGCCGCATTCGTTCCGGCTCAACGCTTTCGACGCCGATGCGGGCCAGCGGCCCGGCGGTGACCGGACCGACGCAGTACGACACGACCGGACCCGTCAATGCGCGGCGCACACCGCCGAGGAGGCCGAGTTCGTCGGCGCGCATCAGCGTCGACGCCGCGGCCGGCGCCGACGTGAACGTCACGGCGTCGACCTGCGCGAGTGCGATGGTCTCGATCAGGCCGTCGAACGCCGCGGTGTCCGACGGCGGCTCCCACCGGTAGACGGGAACTCCGACGACGTCGGCACCGCGTGCGGAAAGCCCCGACAGGAAACCCGGAACCGGATCCCAATCGTCGGTCGCGCCGTGCAACTGCACCGCGACCCGTTTGCCCGCGAGGTCCGCTTCGGTCAGATGCGTGAGGACCTCGGCCGACGATTCCGATACCGGCGACCACTCCTCCCGCAGCCCTGCGGCCCGCAGTGCCCCGGTCGCCTTGGGCCCCCGGGAGATGACGCGTCCGCGGCCCAATGCGTCGAGCAACGACTCGGCCTGACCCCACCCGTCGGCCGCCTCGATCCATCCGCGGAAACCGATGCCGGTGGTCGCGATCAACAGGTCCGGCGGATGCGCGATGAGGTCGTCGGTGACCTCACGCAGCCGATCGTCGTCGGCCAGCGGAACCATCGCGATCGCCGCCGCCGACACCACCGACGCGCCCCGGCGTCGAAGCAATGTCTCGAATTCGTCCGCGCGCCGCGCCGCGGTGAGTGCCACCGAGAACCCCGACAGAGGCGTCTCTGCTCCGCCCATCAACCCACTTTCGTTAGTTCCCGACTTCACACCGTGGACTCGATTGTCCCACGCACCGGTTCGGCCTCGACGGCCGAATCGGCGTCGTCGACGGGCAACTGCGGGACGGCGACGTACACGCGCCAGGTGATCAGCGCGGCGACGACGTAGAACACCCCGAAGACCCAGAACGCCGCGGTCGCGCTCCCCTGGGTCAGATACGACTGGCGCAGCACCAGGTTGATTCCGACGCCGCCGAGTCCGCCGATCGCACCGGCGATACCGATCACGGCGCCCGACATCGCGCGGGAGTAGTGCGCACGGGTGGCCTCATCGGCGTCGAGCGAGCGTGACGCGGCGTCGAAGATCGACGGAATCATCTTGTACACCGATCCATTTCCCATGCCGGACAACAGGAACAGCGCGATGAACCCGACGATGTATCCGGCCATCGCCATTCCCGACGCCGCGCCCGATCCGGCACTGGTCGACGCCGCGATGATGACTCCGGCGAACAGCGTCATCATGACGAACGCGAACAGTGTGACGCGGCCGCCGCCGATGCGGTCGGACAGCTTGCCGCCGTAGACGCGTGCGATCGACCCCAGCAGCGGGCCGATGAACGCGATCTGCGCGGCGTGCAGCGCGGCGTCCGACGCCGACTGACCGTTCGCCTTGAACGTCAGCAACAGCACCTGGCCGAATGCGAAAGAGAAGCCGATGAACGATCCGAAGGTACCGATGTAGAGCAGCGCGATGACCCAGGTGTGGCGGTTGCGCAAGGCAGCACGCATCGAACTCATGTCGACGCTGGGAGTGGCCAGGTTGTCCATGAACAGTGCGGCGCCGATACCCGCGACGGCCAACAGGACCAGGTAGACCGCACACACCCAGTACGGCTGGCGGTTGCCTGCGACAGCGATCACCAGCAGGCCGATCAACTGCACCGCCGGGACGCCCAGGTTGCCGCCGCCCGCGTTGAGTCCCAGCGCCCAGCCCTTGAGCCGCTGGGGGAAGAAGGCGTTGATATTGGTCATCGACGACGCGAAGTTGCCGCCGCCGAGTCCGGTCATCGCCGCACAGAGGAGATACATCCACAGCGGCTGACCCGGATTCGCGAGCAGCACGATCGTCGCGACCACCGGAATCAACAGCACGAACGCGGAGAACACCGTCCAATTGCGGCCGCCGAACGTGGCGGTGGCCATCGTGTACGGGAATCGCAGCAGTGCGCCGGTGAGCGTCGCGATCGCGCCGATCAGGAACTTGTCACCGGCGGACAGCCCGTAGACGTCCGACGGCATGAACAGCACCATGACCGACCACAGCGACCACACCGAGAATCCGACGTGCTCGGCGGCCACCGACCAGATGAGATTTCGGCGTGCGATCTTCTTGCCACCTGCTTCCCACGCTTGCACGTCCTCCGGATCCCAGTGGGTGATGGTGTGTGAGCGACTCATACGCTGCGCCTTCCCAAGCTTGTCGATTCGGCACCGTGCCGACTGACAGCGACGTTAGGAAGCGTTTGTTGCCTTGCAGCGTCGTGCGGTGTCCGACGGGTAACCGGGATCTCACCGCGCCGGGCGGTAGCCCGTGAGACGACGCCGACGGCGGCGTGACCTGCGACTATCCCCCGGCGAACGGCGGCAGCAGGTCGACCGTCGCACCGATGCGGGCATGTGACTCGCGCAACATGTCGTCGCCGCTGAGGACCGTGCACAACTGCGCGAGGGCCCCCGCCCGGGCACCGTGGCGCTGCTCGATCGCCGTGCGCAGAGCGGCGACGGTGGCGTCGGCGAGGTCGAAGGATTCGGTGCGGCACCCGACGGCGTCGGCGATGGCCGCGAAGTAGCTGACGGTGACGTGCGTCCCGGTCGGGTCAGCCACCGATGGCGCCCATCGTGCGGCGGGGATGGGTGAGCACCCCGAGTGCGGCATGACCGGCCGACTTGCGCCAGGTGACCGTCTTCCACAGCGCGGCGATGTCGGAATCCGTTGCGCCGCTGCGCATTGCGGTCCGCAGGTCGATCTCGTCGTCGGAGAACAGGCAGGGTCGGACCCGACCTTCGGCGGTGATCCGGGTGCGGTCACAGCTGCGGCAGAACGAGCGTGTCATCGACGCGATGACGCCGACGGTCGCGGGGCCGTCGTCGACGAGCCAGCGCTCGGCTGGCGCACCGGCGTCGACCCGTCCGATCGGCGCGAGGCGATGATGGCGAGACAGTTCGTCGAGGACGTCGGCGGCGGTGACGAGATCCGACGCCGACCACGTCTCCTCGGCGTCGAGCGGCATGTTCTCGATGAAGCGCAGCTCGAGTCCGCGCGCGAGGCACCAGTCGAGCAGCTCCGACGCCCGCTCCAGCGTGGATCGCAGGGCGACGGCGTTCACCTTGATCGAAAAGCCCGCCGATAGGGCAGCGTCGATACCCGCGACGACGTCGGCGAGCCGGTCTCGCCGGGTGACTTGCGCGAACAGTTCGGCATCGATGGTGTCCAGCGAGATGTTGAGCCTGGTCAGGCCTGCCGCACGGAGCTCATGCGCGCGGCGCGCGAGCCCGATTGCATTGGTGGTCAACGCAATCGGCACGTCGGGGTGCCGGGTGCGGATGGTCGCGACGATCTGTTCGAGGTCGCGCCGCACAAGCGGCTCACCACCGGTGAGTCGGACCTCCTCGATGCCGAGGTCGTCGACCGCGACGTCGACGAGGCGGGCCACCTCCGCGACGGTCAGCAGTTCCTCGCGCGGCAGCAGCGGAAGCCCTTCGGCGGGCATGCAATACCGGCACCTCAGGGTGCACGCCTGGGTCAGCGAGATGCGCAGATCACGCGCCCGACGCCCGAATCGGTCTTGCAAGGCCATAGTGTTCAACGCTACCCGCAACGCGGGTGCCCTAGACTCGTGGCGGTGACCCGCAGGCCCGTCTCCGACCATCGCAGGGCGATCACCCATGCCTTCGCCGAGCTCGTCGGCACCGAGACCGTTCCGCTCACCGAGGCCCATCGCAGGGTGCTGACCAGCGACGTCCTGGCAAGTGCGCCGATGCCCGCCTTCGACAACTCGGCGATGGACGGCTTCGCGGTCCGCGCGGCCGACGTCGAGGTCGACGTCCCGCTTCCAGTGGCCACCCGGATCTTCGCCGGCGACACCGATCCCACTCCCCTGCCATCCGGATCCGCCGCCGCGATCATGACGGGGGCCCCGGTGCCCGCCGGCGCCGATGCCGTGGTGCCCGTGGAGCAGTCGGTCGAGCGCGACGGCCACGTGCGGTTACAGGTCCAACCCGACGTCGGGGCGTTTGTTCGACGCCGGGCCGCCGACGTCGCGGCCGGGGCACTCGTCGTCGCCGGCGCGACGGTGCTGACTCCACGCCATCTGGCTGCGCTAGCCGCCACCGGCACCGGCACCGTCGAGGTGTTCCGACGCCCCCGCGTGGCCGTCGTCTCCACCGGGTCAGAACTGGTCCCACCCGGCGCGCCGCTGGCGTACGGCCAAGTGTACGAATCGAATTCGATCATCCTTGCGACCTTGTGCGCGGCACACGGCGCCGAAGTGACCTTCTCCGGCAGCAGCGGCGACGGCGGCGACTTCGCGGCGACGCTGGACGCCGCCGTCGAACACGCCGACATCGTCCTGACCTCCGGCGGGGTGTCGATGGGCGAGCGGGAACCGGTGCGCGACCTGCTGTCCGACGCCGGATGGTTCGGCCCGATAGCGATGCAACCCGGCGGACCGCAGGGCTTCACGGTGTGGCGCGGTGTGCCCGTCGTCAGCCTGCCGGGCAACCCGGTGAGCGTGATGGTGTCCTTCGAAGTGTTGGTGCGCAACGGTTTACGGGCCGCGGGCGGACTCGCGCCGATCGACCCGACGTCGGCGCCGCTGGCGAGTGCGGTGACCTCGATCGCCGGGCGCACCCAGTTTCTGCGTGGATTCCTGCGTGCCGACGGGGTCGTCGAGGTGGTCGGCGGCCCGGGCAGTCACCTTGTCGCGACCGCCGCCAATGCCAACGTTCTCATCGAAATCGATTCTGCGGCAGTGCATCTCGCCGCAGGCCAGGAGGTGCCCACGTGGCCGCTGACCCCGTAGACCCGGCTGCGTCGACGACGCTGAGCCACGTCGCCGCAGACGGCAGCGCGCACATGGTGGACGTGTCGGCCAAGGAGGTCACCGACCGAACCGCGACAGCGCGCGGAGTGTTCCGCACGACGCCGCACGTGATCTCGTTGATCAGCAGCGGCGCTCACGCGAAGGGCGACGTGCTCGCCGTCGCGCGGATCGCCGGAATCATGGGCGCCAAACGGACCTCCGACCTGATTCCGCTGTGCCATCAACTGCCGTTGAACGCCGTCGACGTGAACTTCGAACTGACCGCCGACACGGTCGTCGTGACCGCGACGGCGTCGACGACCGGGCGCACCGGCGTCGAGATGGAGGCACTGACGGCGGTCAGCGTCGCCGGACTGACGCTGCACGACATGGTCAAGGCCGTCGACCCGGCGGCGTCGATGACCGACGTCGCGCTATGGGCGAAAGACGGTGGACGGCGCGGCGAGTGGCGCCGCGAGGAGTCGAGCGTCGACACCGCGTCCGGCGTCGCACCCGGCACCGTCGACATCCATCCGGGACGTCGGGCACTGGTGCTCGTCTCATCGACTCGTATCGCTACCGGCGAGCGGTCCGACGCCACCGGACCGGTCCTTCGGGACTGGTTGTCCGGCAAGGGATTCGACGTCGAGGAGCCGATCATCTGCGCCGACGCCGACATCGCCGCGGGGGTGCGCGACGCGCTGGCCCGCCATCCCGCACTCCTGATCACCACCGGCGGCACCGGTCCCACCTCCGACGATCACACGCCGGAGGCGACCGCCCCGCATCTGACCACCGAGTTGCCCGGCATCGCCGAAGCCATGCGGGAGACCGGGCGGGCGTCGACGCCGTATTCGTCGTTGAGTCGCGGGCTGGCCGGGTTCGCCGGACGCACCCTGGTCGTGAACCTGCCCGGGTCGAAGGGCGGTGTGAAAGACGGCATCGCGGTACTCGATCCGCTCATCTCGCATCTGTTTCACCTCGCCGACGGGGGCGGACACTGATGTCGTCGACGCTGCCCGGCGTCGTCGACGAGCCGCTCGACCCGCGCGCGTGTGAGGACGCGGTGCGCACCGACGCCGACGGCGCCGTGGTGACTTTCACCGGCGTCGTGCGTGATCATCACGACGGCCGCGGTGTGACCGCGCTGCGGTATGAGGCGCACCCGCGAGCCGCCGAGTTCCTGGAACAGGTGTGCGCGCGGCATCGACGCGAGGACGTGCGGGTGGCCGCGCAGCATCGGGTCGGGCAGCTCGGCGTCGGCGACCTCGCCGTCGTGGTCGCGGTGGCATCACCGCATCGCGCCGACGCTTTCACGGTGTGCGCCACCGTGATCGACGAGATCAAGCGGCAGGTGCCGATCTGGAAGTTCGAGACCTACGCCGACGGCGCGGCGGGATGGCAGGCACCGGGTTGCTGAGGGCGCGCAGCGTCTGCTTTCTACCAGCGCGCCTGGTCGCTCGCAGATCCCCCCGACGTCCCCAGCGTCGACGACCTGTATGACGAGAACGGCCTTCCGGCGTGATCGTCGACGCGTCGGCGTTGATCGCGATCGCGCGAAACGAGCCGGCAGCGCCCGCCATCGCCGATGTACTCCGATCGGGGGCGATCTTGCTGATGTCGGCGCCCACTCACGTGGAGACCTTTCTCGTCGCCGACCGGCACCCGAATCCGACGGTGTCACGGCACGTCGAGACGCTGATCAAGGCAGCGCGAATCCAGATCGAGCCGGTCACAGCAGAACAAGCCGCGATTGCCCGACGGGCCTATCAACTCTTCGGCAAAGGATCCGGCCATCGGGCCGCGCTTGACTTCGGCGATTGCTTTTCATACGCGTTGGCGGTCGACAAGGATGAACCGTTGCTGTTCGTGGGAGATGACTTCACGCACACGGACGTCTTGGTGGCTGCGTACTGACCAACACGGCGCAGCGCCTTAATCTTTCATCTCAGATGCAACTTATGGTTGACTGGCCGCATGGAACTCACCCGGTTCACCGACGTCGGCCTGCGCATCGTCATGCGTCTGGCCGCAGACGATGAGCCGGTGACGTCGCGCACGATCTCCGAGCAGCTCGCGGTTCCCTATTCGCATGTCGCGAAAGTCGTCGCGCGACTCGCCGAATTGGGCGTAGTACACGCCCGACGCGGCCGGACCGGCGGCCTGGCGATCACCGCGCTGGGCCGCACCGTACGGGTCGGATGGCTGGCCCGCGAACTCGAGGGCACCGCACCCGTCGTCGACTGCGACCATCCGCAGCCCTGCCCGCTGCGCGCCTCGTGCATACTGAAAAGCGCTCTCGCACAAGCGCAGTCGGCGTTCTACGACGATCTCGACCGGCACACCGTCAACGACCTCGTCACCCCGCGAACCGTCGCACTGCTCCTCCCGCGTCGACGCGGCGAAACCACGCCGGCTGTTCGGTGATCGAGATCTCCGAGAACACCAGAGAAAGGCACAACCGTCATGAGTACCCTGGGCGCGGCCCTCGCCACCGCCGTCACACTGATCTGGCTCGGCATGGTCGTCGCGATCTCATTCCTCGAAGCGCCACTGAAATTCACCGCTCCCGGGGTGACCCTGCCCATCGGACTTGCCATCGGCCGCAAGGTCTTTCGTGCACTGAACTCGATCGAGGCGGCGCTTGCGGTCGTACTCGTGGTGGCACTGGCGCTCGATGGATCGATGTCGAACCACACTCCCCTCGCGGTGTGGGTCGCGTCGGGCATCGCCATCCTCGCACTGATCATCCAACTCGTCGCGGTGCGGCCGGGACTCACCAAGCGCTCGAACGAGGTCCTCGCCGGTGACGGGACCCAGGCTCAGGACAGTCGCAGTCACGCGCACTTCTACTACGTCGGGTTCGAGGTGTTGAAGGTGATCGCACTGATCGTCGGAACCGTCGGATTGCTGATGCACGGCTGACAGGCCGTTGACAGCTTCACCGCAGCCCATCCCAAATTCGGTCACCTAGCCTCAGTTGTGTTCGGCAAACGTTGCCGCACAGCAGAATCCCCAACATAGGAGATTGAAATATGCCTCAGCCTTACCGCCCCGGTCCGGAGCCCCGTCGCCGTCGCCGCGAGCGTCGGCGCGTGTGGGACCGCCGCCGTCGTCAGTGGGTCTGGGAAGAGCGCTGATCCACCGAGACCGACACGGTCTCACTCGAAGGAACCCCGTTCGGACTTCAGGTCTGGGCGGGGTTTCGTCATGTCTGGGTATCTCGCCCGCAGACTATGCACATCGTTGCATAGTGCGTTGTTGCACTGCTACCGTGGTGACATGGCTCTCGAACACGCGATCATGGTGTCGCTCGCCGAGCGACCCGGCACCGGATACGAGCTCGGGCGCCAATTCGAACGCTCCATCGGCTATTTCTGGTCGGCGACGCACCAGCAGATCTATCGCACACTCAAGAAGCTCCACACCGACGGGTTGGTGAGTTTCGAGCCCGTCGCACAGGAGGGCAGGCCGGACAAGAAGGTCTATTCACTCTCCGACGCCGGGCGCGCGGCTCTGCGCGAATGGGTGTCCACCCCCACGCCCATCACCCATCTGCGCGACGAACTCGGCGTCAAACTCCGTGCCACCGAGCACGGCGACCTCAACGACATGATCACCGAGATGCGCAGGCAGCGTGACCTGCATGCCGCGCGCCTCGACCTGTATCAGCGGTTTCAGAAGGACGACTATCCCGATCCGGATGGATTGTCGGGCCGCAGGCTGTACCAATACCTGGTGCTGCGCGGCGGAATTCGCGGCGAAGAGGCGTTCATCGACTGGTGCGATGAAGTGATCGACTCGCTGACCAAGCCATAGCCATCCCATCCGAATCGCCGGACAGCCCCCGGCGGCCCACCAAGAGGAGTCGCAATGACGACAGCACCCAACCCCCACTACCCGCGGTTGTTCGAGCCGCTGCAGATCGGCGGCACCACCCTGCGCAACCGCATCGTGATGGGCTCGATGCACACCGGGCTCGAGGACCGGATCTGGGATACCGACAAACTCGCCGCCTACTACGCCGAACGCGCTCGCGGGGGCGTAGGACTGATCATCACCGGCGGATTCGCCCCGAGCCGGACCGGCCTGCTGCTGCCGTTCGCCGGCAAGTTGACCAATACGGTCGACGTGGTGCGCCACAGCCAGCTGACCAAAGCGGTGCACAAGGAGAACGGCAAGATCGCGATCCAGCTGATCCACGCCGGTCGCTACGGCTACACCCCGTTGAAGGTCGCGGCGGGGTCCGAGCCGTCGCCGATCCACCCGTTCAAGCACTTCAAGATGAACGAACAGATGATCTGGCACGTCATCCGCTCGTTCGGTCAGGGCGCGACGCTCGCCCGTCGGGCCGGTTACGACGCCGTAGAGCTGATGGGCGGCGAGGGCTACCTGATCAACCAGTTCCTGTGCCCGCACACCAACGATCGCACCGACAAGTGGGGCGGCTCCACCGAGAACCGCCAGCGCTTCCTCGTCGAGATCATCAAGGAAGTGCGCAAGCAGGTGCCGCGCGACTTCCCGATCATCCTGCGCCAGTCGATCGCCGACTTCGTCCGTAACGGCCAGACCTGGGACGAGATCGCACTGATGGCCCGCAAAGCCCAAGAACACGGCGTCGACGCGATCAACACCGACATCGGCTGGCATGAGGCGGGCATCCCGACCATCGTGACGTCGGTGCCGCGTGCGGCGTTCGTGAAGTTCACCGAGCGGCTGCGCGACGAGGTGTCGATCCCCCTCATCGCGTCCAACCGCATCAACACCCCTGAAGTGGCCGAGGAGATCCTCGAACGCGGCCGCGTCGACGCCGTGTCCATGGCCCGGCCGCTACTCGCCGACCCCGACTTCGCCAACAAGGCGATGACCGGGCGCGGCGACGAGATCAACACCTGCATCGGCTGCAACCAGGCCTGCCTCGATCACGCCTTCGTCGGCAAGAAGGTCTCCTGCCTGCTGAACCCGCGGGCCGGCCGCGAAACCGTGCTCACCCTCGGTGCCACGCGACGCGCGAAGCACATCGCCGTCATCGGCGCCGGACCCGCGGGACTGTCCGCGGCGGTCTCGGCGGCGCAGCGGGGGCACCGCGTCGAACTGTTCGAGGGCGGCGACTCGATCGGCGGGCAGTTCTCGATCGCCGCGAAGATCCCCGGCAAAGAAGAGTTCAACGAGACCATCCGCTATTACACGCGTCAGCTCGAAATCAACAACGTCACAGTGCATTTGGGTAAACGCGTGAGCGCCGACGAACTGATCTCCGGCACCGACGCCGGCACGTTCGACGACGTGATCGTCGCGACCGGCGTGGTGCCGCGGATCCCCGACATCGACGGCATCGACCACCCGATGGTGATGTCCTACGCCGACGCCGTGCTCGGACATCGCGAGATCGGCAAGCGCGTCGCCGTCATCGGCGCGGGCGGAATCGGCTTCGACGTGACCGAGTTCCTCACCGTCGACGAGTCCCCGACCCTGAATCTCAAGGAATGGGAACAGGAATGGGGCGTCAGTGAGGATCTGTCGAAGCCCGGCTTCGTCACCAAACCACGCCCACTGCCCGCGGTCCGCACCGTCTACATGGTGCAGCGCAAGCCCGGGAGCCAGGGCAAGGGCCTGGGCAAGACCAGCGGCTGGGTACACCGCGCCACGGTGAAGATGAAAGGAGTGGAACAGATTTCGGGCGCGAACTACGACAAGATCGACGACGCTGGTCTGCACCTGTCGTTCGCAGATCCGGAAACTCCGTCTCGCGTCCTCGAAGTCGACAACGTGATCATCTGCGCCGGGCAGGAGTCGGTGCGTGAGCTCGTCGACCCGCTGACCGTCGCCGGGGTGACCACGCACGTCATCGGCGGCGCCGACCTGGCGGCCGAACTCGACGCCAAGCGCGCCATCCGGCAGGGCACCGAGGTGGCCGCAAGCATCGATTGACAGTGATCGGGCGGTGAGTGACTAGACTGCACCGCGACCCTCTCTGAACGGTCCCCCGTGCGTGCGTCGAGCCGCGCGGGGGACCTTCTCAGCGCACCGGCCCTCGCAAGGAGTAGCTTCATGCCAGTTCCCACCCCGTCGGAAGACGGTCGAGCAGTAGTCACCGGCGCGTCGTCGGGCATCGGCATGGCGTTGGCGCGAGTTCTGGCGTCGCGGGGATACTCGCTGATCATCGTCGCGCGACGCGGCGAGATCCTCGAAGAACTCGCCGAGGAACTGCGTACCGAGCATGACGTGACCGTCGAGGTGCGGGCCATCGACCTGTCCGATCCGACGTCGGTTGAAATTCTCGCGGCCGAACTCGCCGGTCGGGACATCTCGATTCTCTGCAACAACGCGGGCATCGCAACCTTCGGCGCGCTGCATGAACTCGACCCCGACTACGAACGGGCGCAGACGCGGCTCAACGTCAACGCGGTGCACGATCTGACGCTCGCCGTCCTGCCGCACATGGTCGAACGGCATTCGGGCGGGATTCTGATGGTCGGGTCGGCGGCCGGAAACATGCCGATCCCGAACAACGCAACGTACGCGGCGTCGAAAGCGTTTGTGAACACCTTCAGCGAATCGCTGCGCGGCGAGGTCGCCGACCACGGCGTGCACGTCACGCTGCTCGCGCCCGGCCCCGTCCGGACCGAGACACCGAGCGCCGGGGAGGCCAGCAACGTCGACGCAGCCGTCCCCGACTTCCTCTGGCACTCGTCCGACAAGGTCGCCGAGATGAGCTTGGATGCGTTGGGCCGCAACAAGATGCGTGTGGTGCCCGGCATGTTGTCGAAGGCGATGTCGGTGGCCGGCGGGTATTCGCCCCGCAAGATCGTGGCGCCGATCGTCGGGGCGTTCTACGGCAAGATGGCCGAATAGAGCGGCAATCCTCCCTACAGGTCCTGGCCTGGTCCTAGCGTCGGCGCTTGGCGGTGCCGAAGATCGAGCGGCTGATCTCGCGGCCGGCTGCCGACGCGGCCGACCGCAGGAAGCTTTTCATCGCCGGGCTGTTGAGTACCTCGGTGATCATGCTCGGCTCTTGCTTGGCCGGTTTGGGCGACTCTTCGGTATGCGCCTGCCCATGCGCACCGACGCCGCCGCCGGTCGGTGCGGGTACCGGTGGCGCGACTTTCGCGGTCAGGATCTCGTAGGCCGACTCGCGATCGATGGCGGTGCCGTACTTGGAGTACAGCGGGCTCGCGCCGGCTGCGGCCTTGATGCCGTCGGCGCCGACCGCGGCCATCGCCGAGCGGGGAGCGCGCATGACCGTCCAGGCGACCGGTGTCGGCGCGCCGCGCTCGGACAGTACGGTGACGACGGCTTCGCCCGTGCCCAGGGAGGTGAGCACGGCGTCGAGCTTGTAGACGTCGGAGACGGGGTAGGTCTTGACGGTCTGCGTGAGTGCCTTCTGGTCGTCGGGGGTGAAAGCGCGGATCGCGTGCTGGATACGTGCGCCGAGCTGCGACAGAACCTCGTTGGGGATGTCGGTGGGCAGCTGCGAGCAGAAGAACACGCCGACGCCCTTGGACCGGATCAACTTGACGGTTTGCACCACCTGCTCTTTGAACGCCTTGGACGCGTCGTTGAACAGCAGGTGCGACTCGTCGAAGATGAATACGACCTTGGGTTTGTCCAGGTCGCCGACCTCGGGCAGGTACTCGAACAGGTCCGCCAGGATCCACATCAGGAATGTCGAGAACAGTGCTGGTCGGGCGGCCTGATCGCCCAATTCGAACAGCGTGATGATGCCCCGGCCGTCGGCGCCGACGCGGAGCAGATCGGCCGGATCGATCTCGGGTTCGCCGAAGAATGTGTCGCCGCCGTCGGCCTCGAGGTTGGACAGCGCGCGCAGGATGACGCCGGCCGTCGCGGCCGAGACGCCACCGATTCCCTTGAGATCGGGTTTACCCTCGTCGCTGGTCAGGTAGGCGATGACCTGCCGGAGATCCTTGAGATCGAGGAGCGCCAGGCCCCGCTGATCGGCCCAGTGGAAGATCAGCCCGAGCGTCGACTCCTGAGTGTCGTTGAGGCCCAACACCTTCGATAGCAGGACCGGGCCGAACGAGGTGATCGTCGCGCGGATCGGGACACCGATTCCCTTGTCCCCCAACGATACGAACTCCGTCGGGTACGCGCTGGCCTGCCAGTCGTCGGCGGTCTGGCCGGCACGTTCGACGATGCGGTCATTCGACGTCCCCGCGACGCTCAAGCCCGACAGGTCGCCTTTGATGTCGGCCATGATCACGGGAACACCGTTGGCCGACAACTGCTCTGCGATCAGCTGCAGGGTTTTCGTCTTGCCGGTACCGGTCGCGCCTGCGACGAGTCCGTGCCGGTTCATCATCGACAGCGGGATGCGCACCTTTGCCGCGGAATCGACGGTGCCGTCGACGGAGACGGTGCCGAGTTCGAGTGCTGCGCCGGTGAAGTCGTATCCGGCGGCGATCTTCTGGGCAGGCGTTGCGGCGTCGGTCACAGCGCGTCCTCTCATCGGGAAGGTTCGTCCTCGCGGGTGTGGCGAGTGCATACAGCGGCACGTGCATACAGCACAGAACAATAGCGATCGGCGTTACGTCGCACGCGCCAGGCGCTCAGAAGGGCGGGTCGCCGAGTGCGATGTCGGCGAGTGTAGCGGCGATGAGTTTGCGCACCGCGGGCGGTTCGACGCACGTGCCTTCCTTTCTGGCGGCGCGTATGCGTTCCCGCTCGGCCAGGCGTTGGGCGTGCTTGTCTGCCGTGCGGGCTCGGGGCGGGTCGCACGATGGGCGGGGCTGGCCGGGTTTTCGCCTGTCTGATGCGGCAGGCTGAGTGAACCGATAGCGGGCGAGCCCGGGGAAGAGATCGATCCCGGGTCCTGCCCGGCCTTCGATCACGATCGCGTCGGGTGTGATGAAGATCGGGCACGCCCTGCCGTCCGGGTCGACGATCAGATCGTCCACCCAGTCGCCGTGGGTCTTTCGGTTGTGCCCGAAGCGGTCCTTAGCTCCGAGGTTGCCCGGCTCGGTCTGTCCGCCCGCGGTGGGATCGTGATGGCGGTATTCGGTCCAATGGTCCAGGTCGCAGTGGAACGCCGAGTGAGCGTTACCAGGGATCAACGTGTAGCCGTCGCGGATGCGGATGAACGTGTCCAGCGCGGTCGACGGCCGATACGGATTGTGCGGCTGCGTCGCCGGCAACACGATCTCGCCGCCGGTAGCGGTGGGTTCGGGTTCGGTGGGCTCGGGTTCGGTGGGTTCGGGTTCAGTGGCCTCGGACTCGACCGGCTCCTGTTCGGTGACCTCGGGTTCGGTGGCCTCGGGTTCGGTCGGCTCCGGTTCGGTGGGTACGGTTTCGGTCGGCTCGGGCTCGGTGACCTCGAACTCGACCGGCTCCGGCTCGGGTTCGGGCTCTGACGATCCGGAGTGTTCGCTGCGGGTCGGCTGAGCCATCCGCTGCGGGCGCGTAGTGGTGTGCGAGGGGGAATCGGAGTCAGCCTCGTGTTCACGGGTGCCGGTGCCGTCACCCGCTCGGGCGGAAGCCTCACCGCTGCGCGGGGACTCGACGTCGCCGGTGCTTCCCTCGTAGACCCCCGTTGCCGCATCGTCGGCCTCACCGACGTCGCCCGCGACATCGTCGTTGCTGAGGGTGTCGTCGTTGTTGAGGGCGTCGAGAAACACCGCGAGCTCGTCGTCGGGTCCCAGCGGGCGAACTAGCGTTGTCGGGTCGTCGAGCAAGTCACGAACATAGTCGCCGGAAATCACCCCGTGCCCGTCCATGAATCCCGGGTTCGACTCTCGACCATCCACGGTGGCCTTGTCGGCTACCACGTGTACGACCGTTTTCGTCTTCACCGGCACCACCGCGCTGCCTGGCGCGTCAGCCGTGTTCACGACGGTCGCCGAGCACGACTGCGGGTCATCGCACGAGCATTCGAAGGACAGCTGATTCAGCAGGGCGAACACCGCGTCCGAGTTGCGCTGCGCGGTGGTCCGCGGATCATTGGGGCACACCGCGTTAGCCAACGCCCGCACCGACTCCATCGACAGCCGGATCCGTTCACCGGACATCGTCGCGGCGATCAGGCCCATGTCGTCGCCCGTGTTCGCCGTCCACACTCGGCGTTCACTCTTCGCGGCCTCACGACGGGCACGGACCGCATCGGGCGCACTGCGGAACACGATCCGGTCGGCGAGATCACGGACCAGATGCAGCGACCAGGCGCCCGCCCCGCGGTCGAGTTCCGCGGCGATCGCGGCATCCACCTCCCCCAGGACTGACGACTCATGCCGCTCGTCCGCACCGTCGTCATCGTCGTCATCGTCGTCATCGTCGTCGATGATGAGATCGGTCCGCTCGATGATTTTGCGGGCGAGGTCCTCGCTGATTACCCCATCGCGTAACCGTTCTGCGACCTGGGGCAATCGCGTGAGCAGATCGGTGGCCTCCTGCAGCATGCCCTCGGCTCTGCCCCGGCTGATTCCCAACACCATGCCGATCTGGCTCGCGCAGTCCAAGAAGGCCGTGCGCGCAGCCTTGTGACTTGCGTGGTCGTAGTCGCGCAGGGCGCGCTGTTCGAAGGGACGAACTCGCTCGCGGTGCATCGCCGCGAGCAGCTGGTAGCGGTGATAGACCAGGAATCCCTCGCCGCGCCAGTCATGCAGGGCGCCGGCCAGCAGATCACCGATGTCCGACGATTCCGGCTCGGTCAACCCGAGTGCCGAAGGTTCGGCGTCGGGCCACGCAGACGGCGTCGACAGCAGCCAGCGGTACCCGCCCGCCACGGTCGCCGTGCCCTCTGCATTCTCCATGACACGAACATACATTCGACCACTGACAAACTCTCGCGCACCGAGTATCGACACCGGAAACTCCGCTCCGATGGCCTACTGTTGAGGCCGTGCAGGACAAATTGGTATGGATCGACTGCGAAATGACCGGCCTCGACACGGTCAACGACAAGCTGATCGAGATCGCCGCGCTGGTGACCGACAGCGACCTCAACATCCTCGGCGACGGCGTCGACATCGTCATCGGGGCTTCGGACGAAGCGCTAGCCAACATGCCCGAGGTGGTGCAAACGATGCACGCGACGTCGGGGTTGACCGAGGAGGTGCGTGCGTCGTCGGTAACGATCGAGCAGGCACAGGCAGAAGTGCTCGCCTACATCCGCAAGCATGTGCCGACTGCTGGCTCAGTTCCCTTGGCGGGCAACTCAATCGCCACCGACCGCTCCTTCATCGCGCGCGACATGCCGGAACTGGACGCCTATCTGCACTATCGAATGGTCGACGTGAGTTCGATCAAGGAACTGTGCCGACGCTGGTTCCCGCGGATCTACTACGGCCAGCCGCAGAAGGGGCTTTCGCATCGTGCGCTCGCCGACATCCGCGAGTCGATCCGCGAACTGCGCTACTACCGCGAGGCTGTGTTCATCGACGCTCCTGGCCCTGACACCGATGCCATCGCGGCGATCGTCGAGCGGCTCGGACCTGCGTGAACTCGCGGTAGATCGACGGTGAACACGCAGGTAGGAAACCGATTGGCGTTCTAGCGGGCAAACCCGCTAGAGTATGTTCCTGGCTCGCCGGGAAGTCTCCCGAACGACGCCATGGTGGATGTAGTTCAGTTGGTAGAGCACCAGGTTGTGATCCTGGCTGTCGCGGGTTCGAGTCCCGTCATCCACCCCGATATGAAGTAGCGCCTGACCTGCAATGCGCGGGTCAGGCGTTTACTCGTGGGCTTGCCGTCGGCTTCGGCTGCCGGATCAACCGCGAGTGGGACACCGACTCGTGGCTCACTTGTCAACCACGCGACGACGGTGTCATCACCGCAGAAGACCTCCGGGGTCACGGAGACCCAGACGGATCACCACCCGAGTTCTTTGCTGAGTGGTTGATCGCTAAGGAACTCGCCGGTGTCGCGATGTAGAAGGTCGCCAGATCTTGCGCTTAGACGACTACCGCTCCAAATACCGCAATATGGGCGGAACTGCCGTCGCTTCGACTGCATACGGCATGCTTCATTCTTTGCCGTACCCGCGAGTCTGGCTCCGGAGAGTGTCGGACTCTCCATCGGATACCTGGGCACAGCTGTAATCGCAGACTTGCACAATCACTCGGCCCAAAGAACCTTACGTCTGATCTGATCGCGGCGCGACTCGTGACGAGCTCGTCGCTCTAATCTAG